>CAYUSB010000017.1:0-162643 GCA_964447205.1 uncultured Myxococcaceae bacterium | reverse complement strand
CGCGGCAGATGCCCCCCGAGCAGAAATTGCCCGTCTGACAACTGCTCCCAGGGCAACACGTGGTGTTGGCCGTGCCGCACGCGCGGCAGATGCCCCCCGAGCAGAAGGTGCCGCTCTGACAGGTGCTCCCGGGGCAACACGTGGTGTTGGCCGTGCCGCAGGCCCGGCACACCCCGCCCGAGCAGAAGGCCCCCGCGAGGCACTGGCCCGAGCAGCACACCTGGTTGGGGCTGCCGCAGGTGGTGCTTGGAGTCCGGCAGGTGCCGCTCTGGCACTGCAAGCCACTGTTGCAGCTCGTGCCGCAGCAGGCCTGGCCGAGGGCCCCGCATACGGGCGCGACGGTGGTGCATTGGCCCCCGACGCACTGGAGCCCGCTGTTGCAGGCCGAGCCGCAGCAGGCCTGGCCGAGGGCCCCACACACAGGCGCGACGGTCGTACATTGGCCTCCGACGCACTGGAGCCCGCTGTTGCAGGCCGAGCCGCAGCAGGGCTCGTTGGCCCCTCCGCACGACGACATCACCGCCTGGCAGGTCGCCGACCGGCACAGGAGCCCCGCGTTGCAGGCGTCGCCCGCGCAGCACCCCTGCCCCTCAGCCCCGCAGGCGGGAGGCGGGGTACGACACGCACCCGACTCGCAGCGGAGCCCGGAGTTGCACGCTGTCCCGTTGCAGCACGGGTCCCCGTCGCCCCCGCAGGGCGGCTCCGTACACACCCCGTCGCGGCACCGCAGGGGGACGTTGCAGGCCGACCCGCAGCACGCCTCCGCGAGGGCCCCGCAGGCCCCGCTCCCCCCGGTGTCGACCGGCGGACCTCCGTGGTCTTCGGGCGGGGTCACCCCGCGGTCGGTCTCGGGCGGGGGGGCATCCTCGGGGAGGGCTACGTCCTCGGGCCCCCCGACGTCCATGCCCCCGGGGACCACATCCTCGGCGGGCCCCGCCTCGACCGAGACGCTCCCCTGGTCGAAGGACGGGACGTCGGGCCCCGTCGCGACCTCGTCAATGTCCTTGACCGCCTCCGCGTCCTCGGAAAGACCCGGAACGCGGGCGTCGAGGCGCGGGGCGGCGTCGCCCAGGTTGGCGAAGGGGTCGTCGAGCTCCTCGCGCACCTGGGCGCAGCCGAAGGACATCGCCCCAACGACCGCGACGACCGACCATCCTCGCCACCGCTGCCACGCCACCACAGGCCGAGTGTGAAGGCGGGCGGGGTGCGGTGTAAAGCCACCCCTGGTCACGGGCAACGGCCCGCGATGCGCGCGCAGCGCAGGCGACGGGTCTCGGTGTAGGCGGGATACGTTGTCCCGTTGGGGTGCACCCAGTTGAAGGGGTCCCAACCCGGGTCGCTGAGCTGGAAGGGCATGACGGCCCGGATCGTGGGGTCGGCGAGCCACACCTCCTGCCAGGCTCGGCGGGTCCAGGCTCCGATCTCGTCGCGGGTGTTGGTGGCCCCGTCGCGGCGGGTGCTCCAGCCCGTCTCGGTGACCAGGACCGGCAGGCTTCGACCCACCTCGGCCAGCTCGTCCCGGTGGTACCGCAGCCCCACCCCCGCCTGATCGAAGGGAACAAAGAACCCAAAACCCCGCCCCGACGCGGGATAGCTGTGCGACGCGAAGGCGTCGACGGACTGCCACACCGTGGGCACCGCCGCCCGCATGGCCCGCAGGAAGTCGAGGGAGGTGGTCCCGCCTTCCCACTCGCCGGCCGCCGCCTCCCGGGTGCCAGTGCACTGGCACCACCGAACCCCGCCCGGGGCCAGGCCCCCGTTGGCCACCCGCAGCCCCGGGTCGCTGAGGGCCCGCACGGCCGCCGACACGTCGCGCAGGAGGGCCCCGTACTCCGCGGCGATCTGGTTGAGGGTGATCCGCCCCCCGGCCACGCTCCCCGGGTCGCAGGCCCACTCGTAACAGAGGTTGGGCTCGTTGTGGACCTCGACGTACAGGGGCCATCCTGCCCGACGCGGAAGGGCCCGCAGGACCATGGTGTAGGCCGCCGCGAGTCGGGTGAAGCGCCCTCCGCGACCATCGTCCGCCTGGTTGCGCATCCGGCGGTCGCCCCACGGGGGCGCAAACCGTATCACCGGCACGAGGTCGCGGGCGTAGGCCTCCCGCACGGCCGCGACCCACTCCCCCGGGACGGCCGTCATGCCCGGGACCACCCCCGGAAACACGAGCTTCACGTGGGCCCCGGGTCCGCCGAGGTCGGCCGCGAGGTCGAGCTGTCGCCCGTCGCCCGGCCCCACCAGCCCGATCCCGAAGCGGTTGTCGGGCGGAGGCCCCCCCGAAGGGCCCGCGTCGAGGGGCCCGGAGCTCCCCGCGTCGGCCGCCCCGCCCCGGGCGGCCACCGAGAGCAGACAGGTGCCGTACACCGTGGCGTCGGGATCGGCCACGAAGCGTACGAACAACGGCCCCGACCGCTGCCCCTCCACCCGAAAGCTCCAGGTGAAGGGAGGACCCGCGGAGATGTCCTCCAGCCGCCACCTGGGCAGCACCGAGGCCGTAAAAGACAGGCCGATGTGGGTGTACCCGGGCCCCGCGGTGAAGCGCAGCATGAAGGCCCCGTCGTCCCCGATCGAACGCGGGCTCCAGGCAAACCCCGGATGACACGCAGACCCCGCGTCCCGCCCCGCGTCCACACCGAGGCCGAGGTCTGCCCCGAGGTCGGTCCCGAGGTCGGTCCCGAGGTCGGTCCCGAGGTCGCGATCCACCCACCGGTCGTGGCCCCCTGCCTCGAAGGGCCCCGCGTCGCGCGCATCGACCGCCGACTCCACGCGGTCGAAGCCCTGGCCCGCGTCGACGAGGGTCATCGGCTCGGTGGCCGCGCAGCCCGCCCCGACCCACGCCAGCAACACCACCCCGCCTCGCTGCGCCATAGGCCCCGACCATGCACCCGGACGGTGGGCCCGGTCTACCCGGGGTGGGGTCAAGCCCGTTCGTGAGCCGGTCAAGATTTTTGCACCTACATGTGGTGAAGGGTGTTGATTCGTGGTCGAGGGTGGGTTACGAGGGGCGCACCACTTCAGGAGGCACCGTCTCATGTCCACCCTCGATCTGCTTCGCCGTTCTCGTTGGATCGCCCTGGGTCTCACCCTGACGATGGGCTCGGTCTCCTTGACGGGCTGTGCCCCTGACGACCTGGAGGCGGGCGAAGAGGGCGACGGGGTGGTCAGTCCCCACGCGGACAACGCCGCCGACGAGATCACCAATGTCCTGCAGACGGCGGTGCGTCGGCAGAGCATCGGCAACTGCTGGATCTACGCCACCCTCGGCTGGATCGAGTCGATGAACAAGGCCCGCACCGGCGTCGACGCCAACTACTCCGAGTCGTACGTCACCTTCTGGGACTGGTTTACGAAGATCACCACCGGCAGCGGGGTGTCGAGCACCACCACCGACGGGACGACCCGCCGCGAGATCGAGACGGGCGGCTCGTGGCAGCTGTCGGTGACCCTCATCCGCCAGCGCGGCCTGATGACCGAAGGCAACTTCATCCCCGACGAGGCCACGGCCGAGATGTCGGCCCGCCAGGCGGCGGCCGAGCGGGCCATCAACGAGGCCCTCTCCGACGGGGGCGAGCTCGCGACCCCCGAGGCCCGGCGCGACGGGGCCCGGGTCCTGGCCGTACTCGGGCGGGCCTGGGGCCTGAGCAGCTCGATCATGACCACGATGCGCAGCGTCTTCGGCAACAACGGCGAGCGGCGCTTCGACGGCTTCTCCAACCGGGCCACCTCGGTCCGGACGCGGGCCATTCCCCCGTCGCGGATCCCGATCCGTACGGCCCGGCGCGTGGGCACGACCATCACCAACGTCAACGGCACGCTCGCCGACGTGCTGACCGGCGGCCAGTACGCGTGGCGGGCGGCCGACTACCCCGGCTCCTGGGCCGCCTCGCGGCGCCCCGAGGCCATGCGCCGGATGCTCACGGCCCTCAACGCCGACGCCCCGGTCATTGTCTCCTGGCTGGTCGACTTCAACGCCCTCGACGACGTGGGGGCCTTCCGCATGTCGCAGCTCGAGCGGGCGGGTCGGCCGGGCCGCCAGGGCGGGCACATGACCGTCCTGCACGACTACCAGGTGCGCTTCGACGACGGGTCGGTCCTGGCCGCGGGCACCCCCGTGTCGCAGGCCGAGCGGGCCCGGGCCCTCACCGGCACCGTGGAGTTTCTCCGGGTGAAGAATTCCTGGGGCGTCAGCCGCTCCGACCGCGCCTCGCAGCAGGGCTACTACGACCTGCACCTCGACTACCTCCACGGCCCCATCGCGTGGAGCAACGAGACCCGGCCGGAGTTCCCGAGCCAGCAGTCGCCGCTCAACGAGATGATCCTGCCGCCAGGCTTCTGATACCGATTCGCCCTGGGTCCGGTCGTGATTCAGCCGTCGAGCGCGCCCGCAGCGACCGACCAAGACGTACTCCGGTACGTCGCGGGAGGGAGCGAGGACGAAAGCCGACGGATGATTCACGAACAGGCCCAGGGCGGATCGGTATGAGCCCTGCCGCCGGGCCCCGGTCACTCGCCCTGCATGAGGCCCGTGACGGTCCCGTCGGGGTGCACGACCACCCGCCGCGCGGCAGGCTCCTTGGGCAGCCCCGGCATGGTCATGATGTCGCCCGTCAGGGGCACGAGGTACCCCGCCCCCGCCGCGAGCCGAACCTCCCGCACGGTGATGACAAACCCCCGCGGGCGCCCGATCCGCGCGGGGTCGTCCGTGAGCGACAGGTGGGTCTTGGCCACGCACACCGGGAGCTCGGCCCCCCCGAGGCGGGCCGCGGCCTCGCAGTCGCGTTGGGCCGCGGGGGTAAACACCACGTCGTCGGCCCCGTACACGGCCCGGGCGACCTTGCGCACCTTCTCCAGGGGGCTGTCCGTGAGGTGGTAGAGAAACCGCGGCGGAGACGGCAGGCGATCGGTCCCGGCGAGCATCTCGAGCACGGCGTCGGCCAGGGCGAGGGACCCTTCGCCTCCGTGGGCGAAGCCTTCGTGCCGGGCGATGGCCACCCCCCGGCTGTGGGCGTAGGCCGCGAGGGCGGCCCGCTCGTCGACGGTGTCATTGGGGAAGCCGTTGATGGCCACCACCACGGGGAGGCCGAAGAGCTCGAGGGTCTCGAGGTGTTTGTCGAGGTGGGCCAGTCCCGCCGTGAGGGCCTCGACGTTGGACTCGCCCGCCTGGGCCACGGGGACGCCCCCGTGCATCTTCAGGGCCCGATGTGTGGCCACCAGGACCACCCCCCGGGGCCAGATCTCGCCCACCCGACACTTGATGTCGAGAAACTTCTCGGCCCCGAGGTCAAACCCGAACCCCGCCTCGGTGATGACATCCTCGCCGTAGGCGAGGGCCATGCGGGTGGCGAGGATGCTGTTGCATCCGTGGGCGATGTTGCCGAAGGGGCCTCCGTGCACGAGGGCGGGGGTGCCCTCGCGGGTCTGCACGAGGTTGGGCATCAGGGCGTCGAGGAGCAGGGCCGTCATGGCGGGGGCGGCCCCGAGGTCGCCGGCCGTGATGGGTGCCCCCGCGGGGGTCGTCCCGACCACGATGCGGGCGAGCCGAACCTGGAGGTCGGCGGCGTCGCGGGCGAGGCAGAGCACGGCCATGACCTCGCTCGCGGCGGTGATGTCGAAGGCCGACTCGCGCACGGGGCCGTTGCCGCGTCCGAGGCCCACCACGACCTGGCGCAGGGCCCGGTCGTTCATGTCGAGGGCCCGGCGCCATCGGAGGGAGCGGGGGTCGAGGTTGAGCGGGTCGCGGTGGTGCACGGCGTTGTCGACGAGGGCCGCGAGCAGGTTGTGGGCGGCCGTGATGGCGTGGATGTCGCCCGTAAAATGCAGGTTGATGTCCGCGCTCGGGACGAGGGTCGCGGCCCCTCCCCCCGTGCCCCCGCCCTTCATGCCGAAGACGGGGCCGAGGGAGGGCTCGCGCAGGGCGGCCACCACACGGCGGCCGCGGCGGGCCATGGCCATGGCGAGGGCGATGGAGGTGGTGGTCTTGCCCTCCCCGGCGGGCGTGGGGTTGATGGCGCTCACGAGCACGAGGCGACCCTGCGGGGGGCCCGGGCGGCGCGCGAAGGCGTCGAGGGAGACCTTGGCCTTGTGGCGTCCCCAGGGGATCACATCGGCGTCGTCGAGGCCCAGGTCGCGGGCTACATCGTGAATCGGGCGGAGGGTCGGGGGGGTGAGCATCGGGTTGGCCCGGGACCGTAGCCGAAACCGCGGGGTGGCCCCAAGCGTCGGCGCGACCCCCGCAGCCATTGTGTCGTCGTACGGAGGGCCGTTGGGATTGGAGCGCGTACGACCCGCTGCTACCTCTGGCCGACTGCGAGCTGCATCCCCTCGAAAGCCTGGGGCTCCTGTTGAGCCTTGAGCAGCTTGATCGTGGTCGCACGCCCATCGAGCTTGTCTGCTACGAGGGCCCCCACGACCGTGAGGGCCGCTCGATCGACCGGGCGCTCGCCGCGCTCCCAGCGAGAGATCGTCTCTGCCGCGACACCCAGAAGCTCGGCGAGGTCCGTCGCGCGCATCCCGAGCGCCTTCCTCATAAACCTGAACGCCTCGCCCGTCGCCGCGCCCCGGCTCCCGAGCTCCCGCGCGACACGCAGGTCGAAACGCATCCCGTCCTCCGCGGCGAGGTAGACCTCTCCGCAGGCGTCGCATCGACGCGTCGGTACCATCCCCGAGAACGTCGCGCCCGCGACCACCACTTCCTCACGCATCATCGCGGCGCTGAGCGCGCCGCTGCACTTCACGCACTGCTTCATGACTCTCTCCATGTCGCGACTAGAACACCGTCACCACGACGACGCCGTCTGCCAGGACAACGACGCAGGTGATGTCGTCACCCTCCGTGTCAGGCCCCGTGATGCGCCAGTCGCCGGCCCGGCTGGGATCGGCGCGTTGATCCGTGCAGGAGACGGCGTGGGCCAGGGCATACACAGCGTCGGCCGGTCCTCCCCCTCGCTGGCGAAGCCTGCGGTTGGCATGGAAACTGAGCGTGACGCGGTTTGTCCCTGAATAACCACGAACCTCGACGAGGGTTGTGAGCTCGTCGGGGTTCACGAGCCCACTCTAGGATTGCACCACAAAACGTCAAGCCACGACTTGACGTTTTGTGGTGCAACGGCCCCATGCCTGGTCCGCAGCAGCCCCAGACATCCTTCGACCCGTCGCGGCAACGCGGCGTTGCCGACAAACCCCGTCGCGCCCGGCGCGGCCGTGCACTACCCTCGCGCCTACCATGGCAGACACCCCCATCACCATCCTCGGCATCGTGGGCAGCCTCCGGGCCGCCTCGTACAACCGCAAGCTCCTCGCGGCCTGCACCGACCTCGTGCCCGAAGGCGCGACCCTCACGACCTTCGACCTCGCCGAGATCCCCCTCTACAACGAGGACGTCCGGGCCCTCGGATACCCCGCCCCCGTCGAGGCCCTGCGGGCCGCCATCGCCTCGGCCGACGCCCTGCTCTTCGTCTCCCCCGAGTACAATTACTCCATCTCTGGGGTGCTCAAGAACGCCCTCGACTGGGCCTCGCGCCCGCCCACTCCGCCCATCGCGGGCAAGGTCGCGGCCACCCTCGGGGCCTCCCCCGGGGCCCACGGGACCGTCCGCGGACAGAACCACCTCAAGGAGGTCCTGCGCGGCCTCGGGGCGATGGTGGTGCCCCGGCCCGAGGTGTACGTCGGGGGGGTCGACAAGAAGTTTGACGAAGCCGGCACCCTCACCGACGAGGCCACCAAGAAATTTGTGGGCGAACTCTTGAACAACCTCGTGACCCTGGCCCGCAAGCTCCGCTGACCCGCGGCGAGGCCCCGGGCGGCTGTGTTACACCTTCGCGGGTGACGGTTCTTCAACCGGGTCAGATGTTTGCCAGGGATTACCGCGTGATCGAGCCCCTGGCCGAGGGCGGCATGGGGGCGGTGTACCTCGTCGAGCAGGCGAGCACGGGCAAACGCCGGGCCCTCAAGGTGATGCAGCCCTCCCTCGTGGCCAACGCCCGGAGCCGCGATCGATTCGCCCACGAGGCCCGGGTCGGAGCCCGGATCGCGAGCACCCACATCGTCGAGGTGATGGGGGCGGGCGTCGACGACGCCACGGGAGCTCCTTGGCTCGCCATGGAGCTGCTCGACGGCGAAGACCTCGCGGCCCTGTCCCGTCGCCGCGGCCCCCTGCCCTACGACGAGGTGCGGGCCCTGCTCAGCCAGGCGTGCCACGCCCTCGCCGCGGCCCACGCCGTAGGCGTCGTGCACTGCGACCTCAAACCCGAAAACCTCTTCGTCGCGCGGTCGCAGCAGGTCGGGGTCCCCTTCGTCGTCAAGGTGCTTGACTTCGGCATCGCGCGGTTGATGCAAGAGGGCAAGGCCGCGGTGACCATGACCACGGCCATCGGTTCGCCCCTGTGGATGGCCCCCGAGCAGACGACGGCCGGCGCCCAGGTGTCGCCCGCGACCGACGTGTGGGCCCTCGGGCTGGTGGCCTTCTCGCTCCTCACTGGGCGGTCGTACTGGCGGGCGGCCAACGTCGAGCCCGAGGCCTTCAACGTGATGGCCCAACTCCTTGAGCTGATGACCTCGGCGCTGGAGGGTGCCTCCGCGCGCTCGTTGTCCCTCGGCGGACCGGCTCTGCCGCCTGCCTTCGACGCCTGGTTCGCGCGCTGTGTGGCCCGCGATCCGGGGGCGCGCTTCGCCGAGGCCGGGGCGGCCTTCGCGGCGCTCGCCGAGACCTCGCCGACGTTGCCGATGAGCCCGACCCAGCCGCTATCAGCCCCCGCGCCCGAGGCCCCCGCGGCGCCGGGCCTCACGCGCGCTGTCGACGGCCTGTCGGGCCCGGAGCTCCTGTCCCCTCCGCAGCACGGCCAACGCCTGCCGCCCGCGGTGCAGCATCTCACCCTGGAGGAGGTCACCGACGACACCCGGGCGAAGCTCCGGGCCCTCGCGGTTCGGGCGCGGCGCGAGGGGCTGCTCTTCGCGGGCGACAACCTCGGCGGGGCCCTGGCCCCTGGGGTCCTTGGGGTGTTCTACCTCCTGGTCATCACCTGGATCGCCATCTCCCAGGGGCGCTACGACTTGATCGCCCGGGCAGGGGTCGTCGTAGCGGGCCTCGTACTGCTGAGCGTCTGGCTCGTGCGCCGTCGTCAGCGGAAGACCGTCGGGACCTACCTCCAGCCCACGGAGGCGTACTTCGTCCGCGCAGACGGCGGGACCGTGGAGCTGTACTCCTGGGCCTCGCTGCGGGGGGTCCGTCTGGTCGAGAAGCGCCTCAACGGGATGTACGTCGGCACCAACGTCGAGATGGACTTCGGCGGAACGCCCCTGGTCATCGCGGCCCAGGACCTCGCGGGCGCGATGGACCTCCGTCGCACCTACGAGGCCCAGGGCGAGGCCGCGCGGCGGGCCGTCGAGCGCGGGGCCTGGGCGACCCTGGAGGGGGCCAACCTGGTGTGACCCTGCGTCTAGCCCGTGTGGCGGACGTACTCGAAGTCGAGCGGGGTGCCCTTGATCCCCTGCTTCGGCGGGGCGAGCCAGTTTGCCATCTTGCCCGGCTCGTACACGGGCCGGGTCATGAGCGACTTCACGTACTGCCGGTCGGCCACCGTCGGGAGCCACCCGTCCCGGGCGGCGGCCCACTGCTCCTCCGTGATCGGATCGCCCGCCGGGGAGAAGCGCATCCCCGCGTAGAGACCCCCCGCCCGGTTGAAACGCCGCGAGGGCAGGGTCAGGACCACGTCGACCCCGGCCTCCTTGAGGGCCCGGTTCCACTTGTCGACCCCGCGCTGGCAGTCCTGGACGTACTCGTCACGAAGAACCTCGTTCATCGCGGCCCGCAGGGGGACGTCCTCGTCGACGAGGCGGCCGTCCTTCGGGGTGGCCACGGTGTACGTCCCCGCGAGGGCCAGGTGGTCGTCGTAGGTCTCCTCCTTCGCCCGGCCCTTGAGCCCCGTCGCAAAGTACTGGGCCGCGTTGGACGACACCTCGCCCCCGAACAAATCCAGCGACGAGCTGAACCAGAAATTGAGGTACCGCTGCACCGTCCCGAGGTCGATCCCCCCCTGGGCCCGGGCGTCACCGCTGGGGTCGCGCTTCATCAGCTCGGCCGTACGCTGCACCACCCGGAGGACCCCCGTCTCGCCCACAAACATGTGATGGGCCTCCTCGGTGAGCATAAACCGCGTGGTGCGCGACAGCGGGTCAAACGCGCTCTGGGTCAGGGCCAGGAGCTGGTACTTCCCGTCGCGGTCGGTGAAGTACGTAAACATGAAGAACGACAGCCAGTCTTCGCAGGGCTCGTTGAAGGTCCCGAGGATCCGGGGCTTGTCGGGGTCGCCCGAGCGACGCTCCAGCATGGCGTCGGCCTCTTCGCGACCGTCCCGCCCGAAGTACGAGTGCAGGAGGTACACCATGGCCCACAGGTGCCGGCCCTCCTCGACGTTGACCTGAAACAGGTTGCGGAGGTCGTAGAGGGAAGGGCACGTGAGCCCGAGGAGCCGCTGCTGCTCGACGCTCGCGGGCTCGGTGTCACCCTGCGTGACGATCAGCCGCCGCAGGGCGTTGCGGTGCTCGCCCGGGACCTGCTGCCACACGGGCTTGCCCATCTCGTCGCCGAACCCGATCGTGCGGTCGACCACCGGGTCGGACAGGAAGATGCCCCAACGATAGTCAGGCATCTTGACGTACCCGAAATTGGCCCACCCCTCGTGGTCGACGGAGATGGCGGTGCGGAGGTAGACGTCGTCCTGCTGGAAGCCCTCGGGGCCCATCTCCACCCACCACTTGATGAAGTTGGGCTGCCAGTCCTCCAGGGCCCGCTGCAGGCGCCGGTCGGAGGTGAGGCTGACATTGTTGGGGATCTTCTCGTCGGTCATCACGCTGGACATGACGGGCACTCCTCGGGGCAGGACGGTAACGGGCGAAGGCGAACAGACCGCTCAGGTGCGGCGGGCGTCGAAGACGGGGCGCTCGGGTTTGCCGTACATCGTGAGGGCCCCGCGGGGGCCGACCGCGTTGGGGCGCTGAAAGATCCAGTTTTGCCACGCCGTGAGGCGGCCGAAGATCTTGGTCTCCATGGTCTCGGGGCCCGCAAACCTGAGGTTGGCCTCCATGCCCGTCATGGCGTCGGGCGACAGGCTCGTGCGCTCCTCGATGGCCACTCGCAGCTCGTCGTCCCAGTCGATGGGGTCGGGCGTAAACGTGACCAGCCCTGCCTTGGACGCGGCCCGGGCGTCGAAGCCCCCCGTCTCGGCCGCGAGCCGCCCCGGAACCTCAGGGTCGTAGAGAAACCGCGTGGCCAGGCGCGTCAGGCCGTTGCTCATGGGCAGGGGGCCGAAGTTGGCCACCGAGAGGGCCACGGCCACCGACCCGTCGTCGTCGTCGAGCATGTACGTGCGGTCGGCGGCGAGGCTCAGCTCGAAGAGGCTGCCCCCGAAGCACGATCCCTTCTCCACGAGGGCGAAGAGGCTGCGGGCGGTAAGGTCAAGCCGCTTGAGGACCCGCTTCTGCAAGAGGACCACCTCCCGGGCGAGCCAGTCGGTCTCGGCCAGGGCGTGCAGGGCCGCGTCGTGGGCCAGGACGGCCTCGAGGTCGCCCGCGGTGCGCAGGAGGACGAGCCCCACCTCGAGGTGATTGAAGCGCAGGTCGAGGAGGGCGTCGTCGAGGGCCCGGAAGGCCGCCACGGCCCACTGACCGCAGCCCCCGGCGCGCAGGGCCTCGGAGGTGGTGGGGGCGGGGCCGGTGGGGCCCTTCACGGTGATCTCGGCCACGTGCCGGGCCCGGTCGACCTTCAGGGTGACGAAGTCGTACGCGGCGTCGAAGCCGTCGCGGGTGACCCGGAGGGGGTCGAGGGCCATCCCCTCTCCGCCCGCCGTACGGGTCGTGCGGGCGACCATCCTGGCGGCCCGGGCCTGGACCGCGGCGTCGAAACGCGAGCGCGACACGGCCTCGTCCACGAGGCGCCACTCCACCGCCCGCTTGCCCCGGACCCCCTCCGCCAGGGTCGAGAACACGTCGGCCAGGTCGCGCCGCACCTTGCGCTTGTCGGTCACCCGGGTGAGGCCCCCCGTGCCCGGAAGCACCGCCAGGAGGGGGGCCTCGGGCAGGCTCACCGCCGTCGACCCGTCGTCTTGCAGGACGATCTCGTCGCAGGCCACGGCCAGCTCGTACCCGCCCCCCGAGGCCGTCCCGTTGAGGGCGCAGAGGGTGGCGATCCCCGAGGCCTCGGACAGCTCCTCCAGGTAGAGGCGGGTCTCGTTGGTGTACTTGCAGAAGTTGACCTTGAAGGGGTGGGTCGACGACCCGAGCATGTAGATGTTGGCCCCCGCAGAGAAGATCCGGTCTTTGGCGCTCGTCACCACCAGGGCCCGCACGGCAGGGTGCTCGAACCGCAGCCGCTGCAGGGCGTCGGCCAGCTCGATGTCGACCCCGAGGTCGTACGAGTTGAGCTTCAAGGGGTACCCCGGGCGCATCCCGCCGTCTTCGTCGACGTCCATCGAGAGACGGGCCACGGCCCCGCCCCCCTCCGCAGGAAAATCGAGCCGCCAGTGACGATACCGCGCAGGGGCGCGCTCAAACCGGATCGTTTCGTCGTCCATCGGCCCCGAAGACTAGCAGCCCCAGAGCCCGGCTCGCAAGCACTATACTTCGCTACCCTGGCGAGGGAGATGCAGTATAGTTCGCCCATGGCAGAGAGCGGGCGTGTGGCGCTGTTGGGGGCCCTGGGTCGGGCCGTGCGGGCGCGGAGGGCGGCGGGGGCGTTGACCCTGCGGGCCCTGGCCAGCCGGGCGGGGGTGAGCACGCGCTTTCTCGCCCAACTGGAGGCCGGGACGGGCAACATCTCCGTCGTGCGCCTCGCCGACCTCGCCGCCGCCCTCGGGACCACCGCCGGGGCCCTCCTGGCCGCCGCCGAGGCGACACCGTACGACCCCGCGGGATGGCCCTCGGAGCCGGGCGTGGTGGCCCTCCTGGGCCTGCGCGGGGCGGGCAAGAGCGCCGTCGGGTCAAGGCTCGCGCGGCGGTTGGGGGTTCCCTTTGTGGAGCTCGATGCGGAGGTGGAGTCGCGGGCGGGCATGTCGCTCGGGACCCTCTTCGAGGTCCACGGAGCGGACTATTACCGCCGGGTCGAGCGCGAGGCCCTCGAGGCCGTCCTGGCCGCCCATCCCCGGGCCGTGGTGGCCACCGGGGGGAGCATCGTGACCGACCCCGCCACCTGGGCCCTCCTCCAGTCCCAGACCTTCACCGTCTGGCTCCGGGCCACCGCCGACGACCACTGGACCCGGGTGGTGGCCCAGGGGGACGTGCGCCCCATGGCCCACCGGGCCGACGCCCGCCGCGAGCTCCAGAGCCTCCTCGACGCCCGGGCCCCCCTCTACGCCCAGGCCCGCCTCGCCGTCGACACCTCGGCCTTGGGCCTCCGCGGGGCCGTCGAGGCCCTCGTCCAGGCCCTCCTGCCGCAGCCCTCCCCCCAAAGCCCCCTCCCCCGTGGCCGCGGCAGCGCCGCCCAGAAGGTGTCCCCGTGAAGGTCTTGCTGGCCGAAGACGATCGGGCGACCCGGATGATCCTGGCCCGGGTCCTCGAGCGTTGGGGCTACGAGGTGGTCACCGTCGCCGACGGCCACAGCGCCCTCGCACGGGTCGGGCAGGGCGACCTCCAGATGGTCGTCACCGACTGGCAGATGCCAGGCCTCGACGGTCCCGCCCTGTGCGCCCGCATCCGCCAGCAGCGGACCCCGTACGTGTACATCGTGCTCCTCACGTCGTTTCGTGACCCCGAGCACCTCGTGCAGGGCCTCGAGGCCGGGGCCGACGACTTCATCGCCAAACCCTTCGACCCGGCCGAGCTGCGGGCCCGCCTCAACGTCGGCCGCCGGATCCTCCGCCTGCAAGACGACCTCGCCTCCCGGGCCGAGGCCCTGCGCCGGGCCAACGAAGACCTGTCCCGCATCGCCGCCACCGACGCCCTCCTCGGGATCGGCAACCGCCGGGCCTTCGACGAGGCCCTCGCCCGGGCCCACCACGACGCCGCCCGCCTCGGGCGCCCCTTCGGCCTCCTCATGGGCGACATCGACCGCTTCAAGGACGTCAACGACCAGCACGGACACCTCGTAGGCGACCAGGTCCTGATCCAGGTGGCCGGGGCCCTGCGCGAGGCCATCGGCCACGCGGGCGAGGTGTTTCGATACGGCGGCGAGGAGCTCGTGGCCCTGGTCGACCCATCCCCCGACGACGCGACCCTGCGCTCCGTAGCCGAGCGGATCCGGGCCGCGGTGGCCGGCCGCTCGGTGCCCGTGCTCCACGACGACCGGCCCCTGTCGGTGACCCTGAGCGTCGGGGCCGCCCGGTGGGACCCGTCCGACCCGTTGGCTCCCGAGGCCCTCGTGCACCGGGCCGACCTCGCCCTCTACGCCGCCAAACACGCCGGGCGCGATCGGGTGGTCTCCTGGTCGCCCGCCCTCGGACCGGGGGGACCTATTTGACGCGGTCGTTGACCAGGGCCCGGAGGTGTCGGGCGTCGAAGGGCTTCTCCATCCGCTGGTTGGCCACCTCGTCGAGGAAGGCCCGGGCCGCCGGGGAGAAGGCCCCGCCGGTCAGGAAGATGATGCGGTCGGCGAGGCCGGGGTCGAGCTTGCGGAGCTCGGCGTACAGCTCCATCCCCGTCATCTGGGGCATCATCAGGTCGCACAGGATCACGTCGAAGGTCTCGCCCCCGCGGATGCGCGCCAGGGCCTCGGTCGCGACCACGGTGACCATCACGTCGTGGTCCTTCGACAGGACCCGACGGATGACCTCGGCGATCATGGGCTCGTCGTCGATGACCAGGACCCGGGCCCTGCGGGCGATCCGGGGGGCGAGGGACACAGGCTCCGGCACCGGGGCCACGTCCGAGCGGGCCGGCGGCAGGATCACCCGGAAGGTCGTGCCCTTGCCCACCTGACTCTCGACCTGGATCTGCCCCCCGAGGCCCGTGATGATCCGGTGGGAGATGGCCAGGCCCAACCCCGTGCCCAGACCCGGCCCCTTGGTGGTGTAGAAGGGCCGAAAGAGGTTCTTCAGATCCTGGGGGGCGATCCCGCTGCCCGTGTCTGAGATCCCGACCACCACCTGGCCGGTGGCAGGGTCGACCTGGGTGAAGATCCGCAGGGCGTTGCCCTCGGCGTTGCCCTCCGCGATGGCCTGGGCCGCGTTGACGATCAGGTTGAGAAACACCTGGCCCAGGCGCGACTCCGAGCCCTCGACCCGCGGGACGCTCTCGTAGTTCTTGATGAGCTGGGCGCGGTGCCGGATCTCGTTCCACGCCATGCGGACGCTGGACTCGAGGACCTTCTGGACATCGATCGCCTCCGAGCCCGCGTCCTCGTGGCGAGAGAAGATCTTCAGGTCTCGCACGATCTGCCGCACCCGCTCGGCCGCGTCGCGGGCGTCCTTGAGCATCTCCCGCAGCTCGCCGATGTCCCCGAGCTCCCCGGCCGACTCCCGCTCCGCGACCTCGCGCTGCGACAGCTCCAGATTGGCCAGGACACACGCCAGGGGGTTGTTGATCTCATGGGCCACCCCGGCCGCCAGCATCCCCACCGAGGCCATCCGGTCGGACACCAGGAGCTGAGTCTGCGTGGCCTTCTCGCGCGTCACGTCCCGAAACACCGCCACCCCGCCCCGGGCCACGCCCCGCTCATCGCGCCACGGGCGCCCCGTCGCGCTGAGCCACACCCCCTCCGGGGCGTGCTCATGGCGTACAAACATCTCGACCCCGTCAATCGCCTCGCCGTGCATCGCCCGCACCAGGGGGAGCTGGTCGAAGGGCATCGGGCTGACCGAGTCCGCACCAAAAATCCCCTCCCCGCCCGCCGACGACCGCAGCACCCTGTCCCGCGACCCCATCTTCACCAGGTCGCTGGCCGCCGAGTTCCAGAGAATGAATTTCCCGTCACCATCGACAACGCCAACACCGTCTCCAATGCTTTCGAGCACCGAACGCAGGATGGCCGTCTGCTCTGCGGCCGCCCGTTCGGACCGCTCCTTCTCCCGAAAGGCGTGGGTGACGGCCAGGGCCTGGCTGATCTGCCCCGCCACGGCCTCGCCAAACTTGATGCGGTCGTCGTTCTGCAGCTCGCCGTTCTTGGACATCATGACCAGGGCCCCGTAGGCCACATCCTTGTGCCCGACGGGCAGGATGAGGGCCGAGGCGGCCTTGGCCCGGCTCAAGATCCTTCGCACCTCGCCCGACCCCCCTTCGGCCAGGAGAAGGGTCGACCGTACCGCGTTGATGGCCGCATCGAGGAGCCTCTGCTCCCCGAAGAAGTCCAGGAGCTCGGCCTCGCTCCAGTCTCGAGAGAACCCGAAGCTCAGCACCCGCAGGGCGTCCCCGTCCTTGAGGTACAGGGCCCCGAGCGAGATCCCCGCCGCGTCAAAGCAGGCCGCCAGGGTGTGCCGCAGGGCCTCGTCGATGTCCTCGTGATTGGCGAGGGCCTCGGAGATGCCCTTGAGCACGGCCATTTCGGCCGCCAAGAGGGCGCACCGCTGGCTGACCCCGGCGCTCAGGGCCACCTGCCGCTCGAGCTGCCGCATCATCCGGCGGACGTGCTCCTCCTCGACCTCCACGTTGGAGACCGTGGACACCGTCGGCAACACCGGCGGAGCCTCCTCGCGCAGGCTCGCCCGCAAGGCCTGGAGCACCTGACGCAGCTCAGGAGTACGGATGACCAGATCGTGGGCCCCGGCCCTGCGCGCGAGGTCGCGGTCGACCGACTCGACGTAGCTGTTGGTCGTCAAGACCACAGGGATCCTGGCCAGGTCCGGGTCTCGCTGAAGCTCGATGCACAGCCCGAATCCGTCGAGGACGGGCATGAGCACATCGGACAGGATCACGTCGGGACGCACCCGACGGATGAGCTCCAGGGCCTCGTGGCCGTCGGCCGCCGAGACGACCTCAAAGCCGACCTTCTGCATCCGAAAGCCGACCAACTTGCGCTGCACAGGGTCGTCGTCGGCGACGACAATCCGCCGCCCCTTTCCAAGCAACTCCGTGTCCGCCGACGGCACGGCGGGCAGGTACGACCGCACGATCTGTACGAGCCGCGAAGGCTCGACGGGTTTGCTCACCAGGTCGTTAAACCCCGCCGACGAGACCCGCGACTCATCATGCTCGGACAACATCCCCGAGAAGACCAGGATCGGGATGTCCGACCCGCCCGGCAAGGCCCGGAGCAGGCCCACGAGGTCGAAGCCGTCCATGTCGGGAAGGCAGATGTCCTGGAGCACGAGCGCGATCGGGCGCTGCGGGAAGATGCTCAGGGCGGACTTGCCATCGGGCGCTTCGACGATCTCGAAGCCCTGATTTTCAAGAGTAAACCGGACCAGCTTGCGGGTGATCGGGTTGTCCTCCACGAGAAGAATCGTCGCGGGCATGATCAGGGCTCCTCTCGGTGGGGGCTATGGCCCGCGAGAAACTCAGCGATCTTCGTAGGGAGGGTGCGGGTGTCGATGGGCTTGGTGATGTAGGCGTCGCACCCGGCCTCGAAGGCCCGAGCCTCGTCGCCCTTCATCGCGTAGGCCGTAAACGCGACGATGAAGGTGTCGCGAGTCCTGGGGTCGGCCTTGAGCTGACGGGTGAGGGTGAGCCCGTCCATGCCGGGGAGCTGGAGGTCCATCAGGATCAGGCGGGGCACCTCCAGGGCCAGGGCGGCCAGGGCCTCGTCGGCCGAGCCCGCGGACTTCACGGCATATCCCCGGCTCGACAGGAGAAACGACACCAGCCGGGTGTTCTGGGCGTTGTCGTCGACGACCAGGATGCTCTCATTCGCCATACTAGTTCCCCTTTCTCAAGGCGGAGGACAGGGAGGAGGCGACCTCGTTGGCCGCGGCGGCGCCCGCTTCGCGTCCCCTCTTCGACGCCCTCGCGGCCCGCTGTGGCAACACCGCGTGGAAGGTGCTGCCCAGTCCGGGGGCGCTGCGCACCCCCACGCTCCCGCCCTGGGCCTCGACGAGGCGCCGGGTGAGGGCCAGCCCGAGGCCCGTGCCCGCGTGCCGCTTGGCCACCCCGGCGTCGAGCTGCTCAAACTCACCAAACAGACGCCCGAGGTCTTCTGACGAGATGCCCACCCCGGTGTCTTCCACCTCCAGACGAAACGCATCCGTCCCCTCCGGGCGCACCCGCACCGTGACCCGCCCCCCCGCGGGGGTAAACTTGAGGGCGTTGGAGACGTAGTTGTACAATACCTGCTTGAACCGTGCGGGGTCAATGACCACGCGCGCGAGCCCGGGGTCGAGCTCCGTCGCGATACGAATCCGTCCCTCCGAGGCCGAGGTCCGGAGCACGGCCAGGACCTCCGCGATGAGATTGCCGATCTGGATGGGCTCTGGGAAAAACTCCAGCTTTCCCGCCTCCACCTTGGACAGGTCGAGCACATCGTTGATGAGTTGGAGGAGGTGACGCCCGCTGGTCAGGATGTCGCCGAGAAACTCCTTGTGCTCGGGCATCTCCGGCAAAACATGGCCGTCGTACAGGAGCTCGGCGAAGCCGATGATGGCGTTGAGGGGGGTGCGGAGTTCATGAGACATGTTGGCCAGGAAGCTCGACTTGTACCGATTGCTCTGCTCGGCCTGCTCCTTGGCGAGGGCGAGCTCGCGGTTGGCCTGCTCGAGGGCCCGGGTGTAGCTCTGCTCGGCCTCGCGACGGATGAGCTTGTCTCGGATGCGCTGGTTCTCGTCCTCGAAGTGTTTGCGGCGGAGCTGCGCCCGGAGCCGGGCCTTGAGCACGTCGAAGTCGGCCGACTTGGCGATGTAGTCGTCGGCCCCGGCGTTGATGCCCTCGATCATGGCGTCGCGGTCGTCGTGGGCCGTGAGCATCACCAGGGGGATGTCGCGCCAGGCAGGGGTCTGCTTGATCCGTCGGCAGGTCTCGTGCCCCGACAGCCCCGGCATCACCAGGTCGAGGAGGATGCAGTCCACGGACTGCAGGGCGAGCAGCTCGAGGGCCTCCTCGCCCGACCGGGCCAGGACCACGTCGTGCCCCTCCTGGCGGAGCTGGTCTCCCAACTCGGCGAGGTAGGTGAGGCTGTCGTCCACCGCCAGCAGGCGCTTGGGGCCCAGGAGGCTCGGGACCGCCTCGGGCTCGCTCGCCGGGCTGTGACGCAAGAGGGCCGCCAGACGGGCCAGGATGACCCCGAGGTCCTCGCTCTTGCGCACGAACGCGTCCGCCCCGGCCTCGAGCGACCGCAGCTCGTCGTCGGCCCCCTCGGCGGCCGTCAGGAGCAGGCACGGGGTCCTGCGCAGGGTCGTGTCAGACTTGAGCCTGCGCACCACCGTGGCCCCGTCGATCCCGGGCAAGACCCCGTCCACGATGATCGCGTCGGGCCGCACGGCGGCCACGAGCATGAGCCCCTCCTCGCCCGTTCCGGCCTCGTGCACCTCGTAGCCGGCCGCCTCCAGGGTGTCCTTGATCTGGTTTCGGTAGGTGACGCTGTCGTCGATCACCAGGACCCGGCGCCCCGGCTCGGCCCCGCGGGGCACCCTGGGCTGCACGAGGGTCTGGGCCCGGGCCACGACCTGTCGCAGGTCGTAGGGCTTGCCGACGTACTCGTCGGCCCCGGCTTTGATCCCGCGGGCCCGCCCTCGGATCTCGGCCTCGCTGGACAGGAGCAACACCGGGAGGTCCCGGGTCGCCTCGGTGCTCCTGAGCTCCTCCAGGAAGTCGAGGCCGTCCCCGTCGGGCAAGAGGATGTCGAGCACCACCAGCAAGAACGCATCGCCCCGCAGGGCCTCCCGGGCGCTGCGCAGGTCGGCGCAGAGCACGGTCTCGAAGCCCACCGCGTCGAGGGCCTCGCCGATGTCCATCCGGACCGTGAGGCTGTCGTCCACCACGAGGGCGCGCGGCTTCATGAGACCTACCTTACCCCTTCTGCGCGGCGGGCGAGGGCCACGAGGGCCGGCGCGACCTTGTCGAGGGGCAGGACCTGCTCGGCGGCCCCGAGGAGGATGGCCTCGCGGGGCATCCCAAAGACGACCGAGCTCGCCTCGTCTTGCGCGAGGGTCGTCCCGCCCGCCCGCCGGATCGCCAGGAGCCCCTCGGCCCCGTCGCGGCCCATCCCCGTCAACAGACACGCTGCGCACTCGGCCCCGAGCTCCTGGGCCAACGACAGAAAGAGCACGTCCACCGAGGGGCGACACGAGTGCCGCTCCGGGTCGTGGGTGAGACGAAACCTGCCCTGACGCAGCACGAGGTGGCTGTCAGGCGAGGCCATCCACACGCCCCCGTGCCCAAAGGCCGGGAGAGGGTCCCCGTCGGCCGCGTACGTGACACGCACGGGGCTCTGCCCGTCGAGCCACTCGGCGAAGGCCGGGGCGAAGAGCCTCCCGATGTGAATGACCAGGAGAATGGGGAGCGGGAAATCCGACGGCAGCCCGCGCATGATCTCGATCAGGGCCGCGGGTCCGCCCGTCGAGACCCCGAGGGCGATGGCCCGCAGCCGACCCGACCGGGGCGCAGGCGTCGGCCCGACGAGGGAGGATGACCCCACCCCGCGTGCGAGCTGTCCCAGCGAGCCGAGGCGGGCCCTGGGATGGGTGATGACCTTGATGCGGGCGATGAGCTTGACGGTCGAGACGAGCTTCCGCTCCCAGGCGTCGTCGAGCTCGTCGCCCCGCGGCTTGTCGAGCACGTCGAGGGCCCCGGCCGCGAGGGCCTCGTAGGTCTTGAAGAGCTCGCCCCGGTTGGTCGAGGCCGACACGATCAGGATCGGCGTCGGACAGTAGGCCATGATGTACTCCGTGGCCGCCAGGCCGCTCATCACGGGCAACATCATGTCCAGGGTGACCACATCGGGTCGAAGCTGCTGACAGAGCTCGATCCCGAGCCTGCCGTTGTCCGCCTCGCCCACAATCTCAATGCCTGGATCGAGGGAGAGCACTTCGATAATGCGTTTGCGTACCGTCAGGGAATCTTCTACGACAAGGACACGCGTCTTTGGCATGATCATCCCACCAGCCGTCGGATGATCTTCAACAGATGCCCCTGATCAAACTCACCCTTGACGATGTAGGCCTGGGCCCCGACTTTTTCTCCACGCTGCCGATCTTCAACGGCGTTTCGTGATGTCACCAGGATCGCGGGGATGTCACGCAGGACCGGGTCGGCGCGCACCTCGGTGACGAATCCGAATCCGTCCATGCCGGGCATCTCGACATCCACCACGAACAGGCTGTAGCGGCGCCCGCGGGCCTTTGCAAGGCCCTCCTCCGCCGAGACCGCGAGCTCGACCGCGTACCCGGCCGACTCCAGAATGCTCTGTTCGAGCATTCGGGTGGTCAGGGAGTCGTCCACCACCAGGACGGGAGCCCGTGGGGCGGCGGGGGCTTCGCGCCCGAGCTCGACCCCACGTTCGGCTGCGGCCACGAGGCCCCCCGGCTCGAGCACGAGCTGCGGATTGCCTTCGGCGTCCAGGGTGGCCCCTGCGATCACCGGGTCGGCCTCAAGGAGCCCGGGCAACGCGCGCATGATGACGGTGGCGGTCCCGAGGAGCCGGTCGACCCCTACGGCGGCCTCGCGGCCCGCGCCATGGACGACCACCGCCGACCAGACGCGTCGACGACGGCTCGTGGGGCCCGTGCGCCGGAGGGCCTTGTCGAGAGGCAGAAAGGGGATCACCCGGCCCTGATGCAAGATCGATTGCCCGCCCGCAGAGCACGCGATGTCCGCCTCATTGAGCCGCAGGGTCTGCCGTACGGCGTCGAGTGGGATCACCGCCGAGCCTCCGGCCACTTCGAGCACGAGTCCTTGCAACGAGGCGATGGAGACCGGGACATGGATCTCGACAGTGGCCCCGCTGCCCGGGACGCTCCGTAGAACAAACTCGCCCTTCAACCGCAGCGCGGTGGCCCGCACGACGTCCAGGCCGATCCCCCGGCCGGAGAGCTCGGTCAAGCGGGTCGAGGTCGTCAGGCCCCCCGCACGAAGCAGGGCGAGGACCTCGTCCACCCCGAGCGACCGGGCCGCAGACGGCGTGAGGAGCCCCCGGGTCACCGCCGCCGCCCGAACCGCCTCGACATCCACCCCCCGCCCGTCATCCTGGCAGACGAAGTAGACCCGGCCCCCGCGGCGTTCGACAGCGAGTCGCACCCGGCCTCCGGGGGGTTTGCCCGCAGCGGCCCGCTCGGACCCGGTCTCGATCCCGTGTACGACGGCGTTTCGAACCACGTGCATCAGGGCGTCGCGCAACGAGGCGAGCACGTGGGCGTCGAGATGAACATCCCCGCCCAGGGCCTCAAAATCGACGTGTTTGCCGATGGCCTCGGCGGCGTCTCGCACGGCCCGGTCGAGCAGCGGGAAGACGGTATGCGCGGGGATCAATCGAAGCCGGTGGGCGAGATCCTGCACTTCGCCGAGGCCGCCTTCGACGCGTTCGACATCGGTGGCGATCCCGCGCGCGAAACGTTCCAGCTCCGACCCCAGCTCTTCGGACAAGGCCCGAGCCCGCACGAGGGGGCTGGCCCCCGCGGCCCCGTTGTCCGCCGAACGGGGCACGAGCTGTTCGGACAAGAGCCGGGCCAGGGACCGCAGACGGTCGATCGCCACGAGGTCGCGGCGCACCGCCCCCACCTGCACCGTGGTCTCGCTGACGGCGCGGAGCAGGGCGTCCATCTCTCGCAGGTCGACCCTCAGCCTCTCGTATTGCTCCTCGGAAGGCGCGCTGACCGGACTCTTGACGCTCCCTGCATCGGCGGGCTCGATGGCCTGAAGGAGCGCCGAGATCTCATCAAACAACCGCAGCAGCTCGGTGGCCCTCTCCCCGGGCAGCGGCCCCGCCGTCGTCCGGTGGCTGGTCAAGACATCCTCGACCGCGTGAGCGTGCTCGGCGATCGCGGCCTGCTTGACCACCCGGGCGGCCCCCTTGAGGGTGTGGGCCAGGCGCAACAGTCGGGCGAGGTGCTCGGGCCCGCTGCCCCCCCGTTCGAGCTCGAGGACCCCCCGGGTGAGCCCCTCGATCAGCTCGCGGGCCTCGATCCGGAAGTACTTGTAGGGGTCCTTCGCCATCCGACTAGGCGCCCGCCTGCGGCTGGATCAGCCGGATCAGGTCGCGGGACAGGTCGGTGAGCTGCGACGCGGTCTGGAGGGTCTGGCTGGCGCTGGCTTCGGTCTCTCGGGTCGCCTGTGCGACGTTGGAGATGGCGATGTTGACCTGCTCGACCGCGGTGGCCTGTTGTTTGGTGCTGAGCTCGATCTCGCGGGCGGCCTCGGTGGTCGTGCTCACCGAGCTCACGATCTGCTTGAGGGCCACAGCCACCTCCGCAAACTGCCGCGTCCCGGCGTCGACGGCCTTGGTCCCGCCCTCGGTGGTCATCACCGTGGTGTTGACGGCGCTCCGGATCTCATCGATGAGCCCACGAATCTCCTTGGTCGACCCTCCGACGCGATCGGCCAGCTTCCGAATCTCGTCGGCCACGACCGCGAAACGTTTGCCCGCGTCGCCCGCCCCCGCGGCCTCGATCGTGGCGTTGATGGCGAGAATGTTGGTCTGCTCGGCGAGCTCGTTGATGATCTCGAGGATGCCCCCGATCTGTTGAGACTTCTTCCCGAGGTCGAGCATGTGAGCCACGATGAGATCGACCTGCTTCTTGATGGTCGCGATCGAGTCGCCGGTCCTGCCGACGGTGTTCTCCCCGGAGCGGGCGGTCTTGGCGGTGTCCTCGGCGATGTGGGCCACCCGTTGGGCGCTCTCGGCGATCTGCTTTGAGGTCGCCAGGAGCTCGTTGATGGTCGTAGAGATCTCGTTCATCGCCGTGGACTGCTCTTTGGCGCCGGAGGCCTGCTGGTTGGCCGCCGTCTGCAGCTCGGTCGACGAGCTCTGGACATGCTGCACCGCCGACCCGATCTGACGCCCGAGGGTCTGGGTCAGGATGAGGGCCACCGTGATGGCCAGAAAAACCGCCAACAGGAGCACCCCAATGAGCCCCGTCGTCACACGGCTGCTGAGCGCCGCCGCGTCGCGGGCCCCACCCTCCAGGAGCCGCTCCTCGTGTTGTACGAACTCCTGAATCCTCAGACGAAGCTCGTTCATCTTCGGCAGGGATCGCTCTTGGAAGGCTCGGCTCAGGGTCTCCGCGGTCGCGTCGGCCTGCTTCATCACGATGAGCTGCTCACACGCGGTCTGATGGGCGGCCTCGATGCGCTCGACCTCGTTGAGGATCCGCGTGCTCTCCGCATCCACGGCCCGCGTGCGGACGTTCCGCAGGGTTTGCAGAAACTGCTCTCGTGCCGTCCGGTGCCTCGCGAGAATTTCCGGGTCACGCAGAAGCATATAACCTCGAAGCGTCGAGGCCTTCCACTCTGCGCTCATTCTCAAATTGGCGGCGAGCGTCAAATTCCGAGCATCGACAGCCAGGATACGGTCTTTAATCTCCGAGACGCTCCTGAGAGAATAGATGGCGCCGACAGTTGTCAGCAACACGATGGCTACCATCAGGGCGAAGCCTGTGCCGATCTTCTGACCGAAGGTCCAAGAGCGTGCCATGGTTATTATTCCTTTTCTGGCCGCTGGGGTGCGCGGCGACTTCTGATGGATGCGACGACCAGAGAGACCGCGATGACAGGACGAACGCCCGCTTCGATCGCCGCCATTTCGTGGATGTACTGCCGGGGGCTCTGGCTCTTGTCATACAGATGAATCGCGGATTTTTCCAGCCGCTTGTGACCTTCAAACTCAGAGAAGCCGAAACCGATGGGTTCGTCCGTACCGCAGACGATCATCCACACGGCGGAGTCGGCGTCCACGCCGTAACCGAGCCAGGACGACAGCCCAAACACGGGAACGATCTCCCCCCGAATCCCAACGAGCCCCAGAAGACCCGGGGCCTCGGCGGGAACAGGGATGATCGTACGTTTGGCGAGAATCCCCATGATGTCTCGCATACGAATCGCATAGGGATCGCCCGCGATGCGAACTAGGAGGAGGTCTTCCCACTCCTCGGACGTGGGCACCGGAGGCGAGGCAAACGTACGATCGAACTCCCGACGGAGTTTGTTCGCCCGGCTCTCTTTTGGCGCCTCTTCGGTCATCGGTCGCCTCCGACCATACGCAGCTCGGTGCGGCACAGGGCGAGGAGGGCGTCTCGGGAGAAGCCCCCGCCAAAGAGGAGAAGACGCGAGGCGTCTTCGCGCGCGAGGAGCGCGAGGGCTTGAGAGAGCTCGTGTCGGGCGGTGGCCTCGTCGCCGAGGCGTCGGGCCATCAGCCCCAGGTGCAGGTGAGGCATGGCGAAGCCCCCATCGAGGTAGACGGCCGTCTGGTCGTGTTCGATGGCTCCGGTCGGGTCTGCGGCGTGTTCGCGGCAGAGGGCCATCACATAGTGGGCCCCGGCGTTGAGCTCGTCGAGGGCGAGGAGCCGTACACAGACCGCCTCGGCCTCCTTGAGATCGCCGCTGTTGGTGAGCAGCACGGCCCTCAACAAGAGGGCGTCAGGCTCCACCCGAGAGTCGGGCGGCAACGCCGAGAGCAGGGCCAGGGCATCGGAGAAGCGCTCTTGTCGCATAGCCTCGAGCACGAGCCCCAGATCCCACAACCGGATCGCCGGGGGCGAGACCGCCGTGGAGACCAGGGGGGTCTCCGCCGGGCTCCGGGTGGGCCTTCCGGCGAGCTCGGCGATGCGCTCAGAAGCCTGCTGGATCGCCCCCACCCAGGACGTAGCCGCCTCGACCACCGCAGGGAGGGCGTCGGCGATCGGGTCAATCGGCCAGACAGAAGCCGGGGTCGGACGGGTCGGAGCCCCAGGGGCCTCACGTTTTTGATAGTAGAAGGTATCGTGGGTATGGCACAGATGAAAATTCTGAGACATTCCACGAAGTGTCTCGGCATGTCCGAGAAAAAAGTATCCGCCCGGAGCCAACGAACGACCGACCCGGTTCACAATATCCCGCATGACCTCCGCGCCAAAATACATCATCACATTACGACACAAGACAAAATCATAAATCCCGGGCTGCCACAAAATGGGATCATCTTCGACGAGGTTTTTCTCCTCGAATGCCACCATCCCCTTGACCGCCGGGTCGAGCACGAAGTCACTGCCTTCTACGCGAAAATAGCTCCGACGCGTGTCTTCGGGCGTCGCCCGCAACGACCAGGACGAGTATCGGGCCTGGGCGGCCCGGGCCAGCATCAACGGGCTCACGTCGACGCCGACGATCTTTACGTCCCAACGTTCGAGATCGGGCAGGGCCTCGCGCACGAGGATGGCCAGGGAGTACGGCTCTTCTCCCGAGGCGCATCCCGCCGAGAGGATACGGAGTCGCCTCTCTTGTGCTCTGCTGCGAATACGATCAGGAAGGACGTGCTCTTTCAGGGCCCGGAAATTGTCCGCGTTGCGAAAAAAGTATGTCTCATTGACGGTGAGCTGTTCGGCCAGGGCTCGAACTTCATCGGAGTTGCTCGACGACGTCGTGATACGTTCGACGTAGACCTCTGCTCGGGGGGCGCCGGTGGCCTCCATCCGTTGGCGCAAGACATCGGCGAGGTAGTCGAGCTTACTGTCGTCGTACTGGAGCCCGAAGCGACGCGTGACTACGGCGCGAAACCGCTCGACGTCGGCACGGTTGAAGGGCATCACTGCGCTTCCATCGACGTTGCGAGAGCTCCCCATACCTCGTCCGGAACGAGGCGCGTCGCACGAAGCACGACCAGAAGGGTTTCATCCAGCGTGCCGATCGACTCGACAATATCCGGGCCGGTGTCTCGCAAAAGGGGCGGAAGGTCTTGCAACTGTGCGCGTCGGAGTGTGCGGAGGCCCACCACGCTGTCGACCGCGAGGGCGAATCGCCGGTCGTCGACTTTGACCGTAACAAACCTTGTGCAGACAGCCCCGGTCCCGCCGCCGTCAAGGAGCGCGTGGAGGTCGACCACGGGAATCGGCATACCACGAATCACCGAGATCCCTTGAATGAAAGCGGGTGTACCCACAAGGTGCTCGATCGGGAGGGGGCGCATCGTCTCTACCACGTGGCCTACCGGGATGGCGCACACCCGTGCACCCACCGTCACCACCAGCGCCAGGGCTGTGTTGGAGCGCTCGATCGTCCTCACCTCGTCATGGCACAACACCCCTGATGGCATGCGATGTCAAGCTCTATCTCGGGCGTGGCCGAGGGGGTCTGCTTTCGACCGGCCTGATTGTGGGGCATGCACGCCCTGCGTAATCCAGGCAAAGTGCGGAGAATATGCGCTCACTCAGCAGGTCCCGACCCGTCCGGGCTGCCCACCGCCCGGGACCAAAGGCCGCGACGGGTGTGATCCGGGGAGCCGCGCTTTGGGCGCCCCCGACACGCCGACGCGCCGCCCTACTCCGTGACGTGGCGGAAGCTCAGGGCCGCCCGCACGGACAGGGGCAGCACGGGGAGCTCCGAGCGGGGTAGGAGGTAGGTCGACAGGGCGAACAGGTCGCCGAAGACTTTGTGTCGGTCGGCCGTGGCCTTGAGGTACTCGTGCCCCGAGGTGCCCCCGGTGCCCACCTTCGACCCGATCATCCGCGACACCATCAGGGCGTGGCGGTACCGCCAGGTGGTGAGGCCCTCGTCGATGTCCATCAGGCTCGTGAGGAACCGAAACGGCAGGTGCAGGATGGGCTCGTCGCGGTAGAGGTTGACGAAGAGGGCCGCGAGGAATGCCCGATGAGACAGGGTCCGGTGCCCCGCGTCGCGCAGGGTCTCGTACTTCGCCGGGTCGAAGAGGGTGTCGAAGTGCTCGCGGTTCTGCACGAGTTGGGCTTCCTGGACGGCGCGCCCGGCGGCGTCGAGCATGGGGTTGTGGGCGATGATGTCGGCCTCGCGCTCCAGCATCCGGTCGACGGCGAGGCGGTAGGCGGCCCAGAAGTCCCAGCCCTCGAGCTCCAGGAAGGGGGTCCGCCCGAGCCAGGCGTCGACCCGGGTGCGCAGGGAGGGGATCTCCGTGCTGGCCTCGACCCGCTCCCGGTCGTCGCCCGAGAGGCGCGAGGTGTAGGCCGCCCCGTGGATGGTCATGCGGGTGCGGGCGTCGAGACCCAGGAGGTTCTCAATCAGACGAAACTGGGCGCTCTGGAAGCCCGAGGCGGGCACGAGGAGGTCGCGGAAGTCGAGGAAGTCCAAGGGGGTCATGGTCTCCAGGACGTCAACCTGGTGAACCATCAGCTTCGTGATGGCCACCACCCGCTCGAGGTGGGCCACGAAGCGGCCGAGGTCGCGCTCGTGGACGACCTCGCCCCCGAGGCCCATCAGCACCGCGTCGAGCTCCAGGAGCACCTGCTTGAACCACAGCTCGTACGTCTGGTGCACGATGATGAAGAGGTACTCATCGCGCAGGGGGGTGCCCTGCTTGCCGCTCTCCGGCTGCTGGAGGCTCAGGAGCTCGGGCAGGCGGAGGTAGTCGCTGTAATAGATGGGCTGTCGGGCCATAGGGGTCGCTCACGATCCGTCGGGGCCGCCGCCGGGGTGGGGAACACCCTCCCGGGACGGCCTTCGGGTATACCAGGGAACCTCTCCCACCATGGCCACCCGTCGACCCGAATCAAACCCCTCCGTCGAGGCCCTCCGCGAGGCCGTCCTGGCCGAGATGTTGGCCGAGCCCTCCCCCTTCGACGAGCTCCCCGACGAGCCCGAGGCCGTCTCCCTCTCCGAAGAGGTCGAGGGGGGCGAAGGGCCCGCGTCCCCACGGGTTCGTAAGCCCAGGGTCCTCGACCCGGCCGTGGCGGGGCTGTTCGAGGCCCCCGACGAGGGCACGGTCGAGCGGGTCGCCGAGGCCCATCGGTGCTGGCGCGAGGCCACCCAACGGGAGGCCCCGTCGGTCGAGCGCCTCGCGGCCCCGGGGGTCATCGACCGCATCGACGTGGACGAGACCTCGGGTTACCTCGCCGTCGTGACCGGGGAGGACACGTATCGGGCCTTTGTTCCGCGGGAGCAGGTGGCGGTGTTGGTGGCCCTGATGCTGCGGCGCCGGGTGCCCGAGGTGACCGCCCGCCTGGCCGAGGGCCCCGGGTCGCTGGCCCCGCGGGCGTCCTGAGGGGCCCTGTCAGTCAGCGCACCGGCGGCGGGAACCGCAGGTTGCGCAGGAGGATGTCGCGGAGCCAGCCCTGGAGCTGCGACAGCTCGTCCTCGGTCGAGCGCATCCGGGCCACGAAGTGCCGACGGCCGCTCGGCACGACGAAGACCGCGGCGGTGTTCATCCCCTCGGCGTCGCGGCCGCGCTGGTCGACCCAGTAGCCCGCCGTGCCGTTGATCTCGTCGTCGCCGAGGGCCCGCGGGGCATTGGTGGCCGTGCCCAACGCTGGCAGGGTCCGGGCCCCCGGGGCGAGGGCCGCAAACTCCGCGCTGGTCGCGGCCGGGGCCGGACGCTGGACCTCGAAGACCTCCAGGCGCTCGCTGTGCACGGCGTGGGTGTAGCCCTCGCGGCGCAGGGTGGCGGTGCGCTCCTGGCCCTCCAGCTCCCAGCCGCCGGGGCCCATGTCAAAGCTGTAACTCGGCCGCACCGGTCGGGCGCACCCCACCGCGGCGCCGAGCGACAGGACCAACAGCAATCGCACAAAGTCTCGGGGCGTGGACATGGTGGCAAACCCTCTCCCCGGGACGGGTATCCCATTGCCGCCGCCCGCGTCCATTTCACCGCCACCCGACCGCCTCCCCCGATCGCCCGCGGCCCTCCCTCCTCCGATCCCGTTCGGGCATTCGCGCCGGCTGCGTTACCCTCTACGACGTCCTCCCGGTCGCAGTCAGGGCTCACCCGCCGTCCATGCCCCCCGTGCACGCCCTCCTCCAACGATTCACCCTCGGTCCGATGGTCGGCAGCGGCGGCTCGGCCGAGGTCTTCCGGGCCACCGACTCCCAGACCGGCCGCACCGTGGCCCTCAAACGCTGGAGGGCCCTGTCCGACGACCCCGTGGCCCGGGCCCGGTTTGAGCGCGAGGCCCGCATCCTCGCCGACCTCGATCACCCCCACGTCGTGCGGTACATCGCCCACGACACCGACCCCGAGGGCAGGCTCTGCCTCGTCACCGAGTGGCTCGAGGGCGAGACCGTCGAGGACCTCATGGCCCGCGGCCGGCTCAACGACTGGACCGCCCTGCGCATCGTACAAGAGGCCGCCTCGGGCCTCGCGGCCCTGCACACCGCGGGGGTCGTGCACCGCGACGTGAAGCCCGCCAACCTCTTCCTCGCGGGCTGCGACGACGGGGTGATCGTGAAGGTCATCGACCTCGGCATCGCCGTCGGGCGCGACGACCTCACCCTCACGGCCGAAGACGCCGTGGTGGGCTCGCCCGTGTACGTCTCGCCCGAGCAGCTCCGGGGCGAGGAGCCCTCGCCCGCCACGGACGTGTACGCCCTGTCCCTCGTGTTCTACGAGCTCCTCACGGGCGACCGACCCTACGCGGGGGGCGACACCATGACCCTGCTCCGGGGCATCCTCCAGGACGCCCCGCGCCCCCTGCGGGCCACCCGCCCCGACCTGCCCCTCAGCCTCGAAGACCTGCTCCTGCGCAGCATGGACAAACAACCCGGGCGACGTCCCCGCCGGGTCACCGACTTCGCCGACGAGGCCGCCACCATCCTTCAGGGGGTCACCACCCACCCCGACGGGGTGCCCGCGGCCACCCTCCTCGGCCGCGGCGAGCAGCGGGTCCGGGTCCTGGTCGTGGGTCGCACCGCGGCCAACGCCTCGCCCCTCGCCGGGCCCCGCCTGGAGGCCGCCCTCGAGGCCCACGGGGCCCGCGTCGAGCGCGAGGGCGAGCGCGGACTGCGGGGGGTCTTCGGCGACCAGCGCCTCCACGGCGACGAGGCCCCCCGGGCCGCGCGGGCCGCCCTCGCCGCGCGCGGAAAGGGCCTGCGCATCGTGGTGGTCTCGGGCCCCACCACCCGCACCGCCGACGGGCTCGACGGAGAGTGCGTACGCCGGGCCGCCGCCCTCCTCGGGACCACCGACGAGGGCCAGATCCGCATCGACGAGCCCACCGCCGTGCTCCTGGCCCAACGCTTCGAGCTCGCGGCCGACGCCCGGGGGGCCACCCTCTACCGCGAGTCCCCCGAGACCCCGTGGGTGCCCGCCCGGCGCGACGACACCCAGGCCCACGACCCGCCCGGGCGCGAGCGCGAGGTCGAGATGCTCGCGGGCCTCCTGCAAGACACCTGGCAGCAGCGGGCCCCGCGCCTCGTCGTGCTCTGGGGCGACGCGGGCATCGGAAAGACCCGGGTGGCCCAGGCCGTCATCGCCCAACTCGGGGGCCTCGCCGCCGCCGAAGACCCGCGCCACGCCCCGGGGTTTCTCACCCTCCGCGGCGACCCCCTGCTGGCCAGCACCCCCTACGGGGCCGTACGCCGGGCTGTCCGGGCGCAGTGCGGGATCGTCGAGGGCGACCCCCCCGACCGACAGAGGGCCCGGGCCACCCGCGCCCTGGAGGCCATCCCCGGGGCCCCCTCCATCGAGCACATCCTGGAGCTCGCCCGCATCCCCGCGGCCGCCCCTGCCCGGTCCCGTCAGACGCCCCCCGAGCCCGAGGCCGAACGGCCCCGCGACCGCACCCGGGCCACCGTGCTCGAGCTCCTCCGGGCGGCCTGCCTCCGCGGCCCGCAGCTCATGGTCCTCGAAGACCTCCACTGGCTCGACGAGACCACTTGCGAGCTCTGCGCCACCCTCGTCGACGCCCTCTGGGACCTGCCCTTCGGGGTCCTGGCCCTCGGCCGCCCCGAGCCCGGCCTCCTCCAGCGGGCCGAGCGCCTCTGGAGCACCCTGCCCCGCACCGACCTGCGCCTCGGCCCCCTGCCCCACGCCATCGCCCTGGCCCTCGCCCACGAGGCCCTCCCCAGCGACCGCGACGGGGCCCTGCGGGCCTCCCTGGTGGCTCGGGCCGAGGGCAACCCCCTCTTCCTCGACGAGCTCCTGCGGGCCGCCCAAAGCGGCTCCCTCGGGCCCGTGCGGGCCAGCGCCGAGGTGGTCCTGCCGGTGGCGGCCCAGGCCGCGGTGCAGCTCCGCCTCGACGCCCTCGACAGCGAGGCCCGGCGGGTGGCCCGGACCGCGAGCGTCTACGGCGTGACCTTCTGGCGCCGGGGCCTCGAGGCCCTCCTCGGGGCCACGCCCGCCTCGGGGGTCGACCGGGCCCTGCGCGACCTGGAGTCCCAGGGGTTTCTCGCGCCGAGCCCGGCCTCGCGCATCGTGGCCACGGCCGAGTACGCCTTCCGACACACCCTGGCCCGCGACGCGGCCTATGCCACCCTCCTGGAGTCCGACCGACGCGAGCTGCACAGCCGGGCCGCCGACTGGCTGGAGGGAGCCCAGGCCGCCTCGTCGGCCACCCTGGCCCAACACCACGACCTCGCCGGGCAGAGGGTCCAGGCCCTGGGGCACTGGGTCCGGGCCGGGCGCGAGGCCCTGCACGACCAGGCCTTCGACGCCGCCCGCACCTACGCCACCCGGGCCCTGGCCCGCGACCCCGACCCCGACGTCCGCCGCGAGATCCTCTGCATCCGGGCCGACGCCTCGTTCGCCCTGGCCGACGCCTCCACGGCCCTCGACGACGCCCGGGCCGCCGAGTCGGTCCCCAACGCCCCCCCCGCCGCCCGGCTCCGGGTGGCCCTCTGCGTGGCCCAGGGCCAGTCGCTCCAGGGGCGCCTCGACGCGGCCCTCGGGACCCTCCGCAGCGCCCGGGCCAGCGCCCACCCCGCCCGCTCCCCCGGCGGGGTCTCCCCGCGTCTATGGGCCCTGGCCACCCTCCGCCAGGCCGCGGTGAGCATCGCCCGGGGCGACCCCGAGGCGGGCCTCGACGCCATCCGCGAGACCCTCGACGGCTTGCAGAGCTCCGCCGCGGGCGACGCCGTGCGGGCCCTGGCCGACACCCTCCGGGCCGAGGCCCTCACCGCCCTCGACGCCCTCGACGCGGCCCTGGAAGCCGCAGGGGAGGCCCTCGACCGGGCCCGGCGAGACGGAGACATCCCGGCCTCGCTCCACGCCGCCGTGGCCGAGGGGGTGGTCCTCGTGCGGCTCGGCGACCACGAGGGGGCCGTCTCCCGGCTCGACGGGGCCCGGCAGGAGGCCCTGCGGGCGGGCCTCGTGCGCGAAGAGATCGCGGCCTGCCAGTGGCTCGGGCTCGCCCAGAGCCGGGCCGGGGCGGACGAGGCGGGCCTCGGGGCGATCGAACACGCCCGGAGCCTCGCGGAGCGGCGGGGCCTCCTGGGAGCGGCCTTCTCGGCCCGGGTCTTCGCGGGCTGGGTGGCGGCCACCACCGAACGCCCCGGGGACCTCGAGTCCCACCTCGCCTGGTGCTCGGCCGAGGCCGACCCCCGGGGGGCCGATCCGTCGGCCTCGGCGATGGGGCGGGCCGTGCACGCGGCCCTCCTCTTGCGGGCCCGCAACGGCGAAGGGGCCCTGAGCCTGGCCGAGTCGGCGGTGACCTCTCTCAGCACAGGGCTGCGGCTGCGCGAGGGCGAGGCCCTGGCCCGCTGGACCTTCGCCGAGGCCCTGCGCCGGGCGGGGCGCATCGAGCACGCCCGGGCCGAGGCCCAGACCCTGCGCAGCCGACTCCACGCCCACGCCGAGGCCATCGGGGACCCCACCCGTCGGGTCCGTTTCCTGCGGGCCGTGCCCGAGCATCAGCTCCTGGTCACCCTCGAGAGAGCCCTCAAGGGCGGCTGAATCGCACGAGGTTGCTGTCTTCGGGCGTTCCGGGCGGATATGATCCGGTCCCATGCGGCGCACAATCGGGTGGGTGGGCTTGGGGTTGCTGGCCCAGTGCGGCGGGTCCGATCGGCCGATCCCCTTCGACCCCTTCGCCCGGGACAGCGGACCGCCCATCCCCGCCGAGGTCTGCACCCTCGCGGGGGTGTCGTGCGACGGGCAGACCCCGTACCGCTGCGTCGGGGGAAGCCGTCAGCCCCTCGACCCGTGCGGGGGAGACCGCCCGTTTTGTGTGACGGGTCTCTGCGTGGCCTGCCCGCCTGCGGCCGTACGGTGCAGCCCCCTCGACCCCGCCCAACCCGAACGATGCCGCGACGACGGAAGCGGGTGGGTGTCCCTGCCGGCCTGCAACGCCGCCGCCCGGGAGCGCTGCACCGACGGCCGCTGCGGCGACCCCTGCGCCGTGCCCGACGGGGCCCGGGGTTACCTCGGCTGCGAGTACTGGGCGACCCAGACCCCCAACAGCCAGCTCGACGCGTCGTTCCCGTTCGCGGTGGCCCTGGCCAACCCGCAGTCGTTCGAGGTGTCGGTGCGGATCTCGGGCGGAGGCCTCAGCACCCCCCTGACCGAGACCCTCGGGCCGGGGGCTGTCCGGGCCGTACGTCTTCCCTGGGTGCGGGCCCTCGTGCAGACCTCGGCCCAGAACCAGGGCTGCCTCGAGGGCAACCGCTGCCCGGGGTATCCCCCCGCCCGCTCGGCCACGGTCGTCGGCGGGGCCTACCACATCGAGGCCACGGCCCCGGTCGGGGCGTACCAGTTCAATCCCCTGACCTTCGAGCGCGACGGGTCCTACCACTCGTACACCAACGACGCCTCGCTCCTGCTCTCGCGCCGGGCCCTCACGCAACGGTACCTCGTGCTCACGGCCCCCAACTGGACCCCCGCCCCGGGCGTCACCCTCGGGGGCTTCCTCGCCGTCACCGCGGTGCAGGGCGAGACGACCTCGGTCACGGTGACCCTCCCCCGCAACGCCGGGGTCCCCGGCGAGACCGAGACCGTCCAGCGCGACAACCTCACCCCCGGCGACGTCTTCGTGCTCGTGGGCGGAACGGCCGGCGACCTCAGCGGGGCCCTCGTCGAGGCCAGCGCCCCGGTGGCGGTGTTCGCCGGCCACGACTGCACCAACGTCCCGCAGGGACGGGCCGCCTGCGACCACCTGGAGGAGCAGGTCCCCCCCATGGAGACCCTCGGCCGCGACTTCGTGGTGACCCCCCTCGTCGACCGGCCCAACAACCCCACGGTCGTGCGGGTGGTGTCGCCCTTCGCGGGGGCTACCCTGCGCTTCGACCCGCCCTCGGTCCGGCCCGCGGTCGCGCTCGGGGCCCGGGAGGTCCTGCAGTTTGAGACCACCCGCGCGTTTCGGATGTCCTCCTCGCGGCCCGTCCTCGTGGCCCAGTTTATGACGGGCCAGGGGACCGACGCCCTCAGCGGGGCGGGCGATCCGGCCATGGTCTACGAGGTCCCGTCGCAGCAGTTTCGCGACCGCTACGACCTCTTCGTGCCCGACACCTACACCCGCAGTTTCCTCGGGGTGGTCGTCCCGCGTGGTTCGAGGGCCCTGCTCGACGGGACCCCCCTGGCGGGTGATCGCACCACCGTGGGCCCGTGGGATATCCTCTCCGCCCCCGTCCCCGCCGGGGCCCACCAGCTCCGCACGGCCGAAGGGGTCCCCCTCGGCGTGAAGGTCTACGGGACCGCCCGTTTTACGTCGTACATGTACCCCGGCGGCCTCGACCTGCAGCTCCTTCCCCCAGGATGACCCCAATGCCGCAATCCCCCTGGACCGACGTCGGCCCCCTCGAAGCCCTCCCCCTCGAAGCTCCTGCCTTGCGCGTCCTCGACGGGAACCGCGTGGTCCTCGTGCGCCTCCCCGACGACGCCGTGCACGCCGTCGACGACCAATGCCCCCACGAGGGATACCCCCTGTCCAAGGGAACCCTCCAGGGCTGCGTCCTCACCTGCCTCTGGCACAACTTCAAGTTCGACGTCCGCACGGGGCACTGCCTCAAGGGCGACGAGGCCGTGCGCTTGTACCCGACCCGGGTCGTCGACGGGGCCGTCCAGGTCGACCTCACGCCCCCGCCCCCCGAGGCCGCCATCGCCCGGTCCCGACGCAGCCTCGCCGAGGCCCTGCGCACGCCCCGCGTGGGACAGGCCCTGCGCGACGTCGCCCGCCTCCTGCACCTCGGGGTCCCCGCGACCGACCTCGCCGCAGCCCTCGCCGCCGACGACGCCGAACGGGCCGAGTACGGCACGACCCACGTCCTCGCCGTGCTCGCCGTGCTCCTGGAGTCCCTGCCCGCGGAGCCCCCGTTGGCCGCCGTGGCCCCCCTCGGGCTCGCGGTGGAGCTCCTCGCCGAAGCCCACCCGGGACGAAGCCCGCGCACCCCGCGGCCCTCCATCGACCCCGGCGACGACTTCGACGCGGCGGGAGAGCGCCTTCGGGCCGCCGTCGAGGCCGAACGGGTCGACGAGGCCCTCGGGCTCGTGCAAGGGGCCTGCGCCCGGGGGTGGTCGCGACGGATTCCCGGGTCGTGGTTTCTCCCCCTGGTGGCCGACCACTTCCTCGACTTCGGACATGCCCTCCTTTACGCCGTGCACGTCGAAGACCTCCTCGACCGCGTGGGCTGGCACCACGCCCCGGCCATCCTCCCGGGGCTCGTGCTCCGCATCGTCCACGGGACACGCGAGGACACCCTCCCGACCTGGCGATGGTTCACCACGCGGCTCGGGGCTCTCGAGCCCGAGCTCGCCGCCCTGCGGGCCGTCCCGGGCACCGTCCCCGTCGCCCCCGAGGCCCTCGTGACCGCCCTCCTCGACGGCCCCCGCGAGGCCGCCGTCACCGCCCCCCTGGAGGCCCTCCGGGCTGGGGTCACCCTCGAGGCCGTGATGGACGCCATCGTCTACGTGGCCTCCGAGCGCATCCTCCGCTTCGACCCCGCCCACGACCCCGACGACCACGTCCAGGAGGGCTGGCTCGACGTGACCCACACCCTCACCTTCGCCCGCGGGGTCCGGCTCGCCCTCGGCCGCTGGCCCCACCCCCGGGCCCTGCGCCTGCTCTTCCAGGCCGCCCGCTTCGCCCACCACGCCCGCAACCTCGATGCCCCGGGAGGGCTCGTCCTGCCCCCGCCCGACCCCGCGGCCACCCTCGACGACCTGGCCTCCGCCTTGAGGCGCCACGACCCCTCCGCGGCCCTCTCCGCGGCCCAGGGATACCTCGCCGCGGGAGGTCCCATGGACCCCCTCCGTGCCCTCCTCCTGGGCCACGCCACGGCCGACACCTCGGCCACCCGCCCCATCTTCGCGGCCCACCTCCTCAAGACCGTCGCCGCGGCCCTCGCCGAGACCGAGGCCCTGCCCGAGGGACCCCGCCGAACGCTCCCCCTCCTCGCCGCGGTGCGCCTCCTCGCGAGCTCCCTACGCGAGCGTCAGACCACCCGCCTCGCCCACGAGGCCATCCAGCTCGTCGCCCACGGGAAGGTCCCGCGGACCCTCACCTGAAGCGCAGGTTGTCGAGCTGAACAGCCTCCGGGCCCTGCCAGGGATCGGGGCGCAGGGTGGCCTGGAGGTCTACCCTGGCCCCAGTGGGGGGAAGGGCCCCGCGGGCCTGGAGGCCAAGCCCGTCGCGTACGAAGGCCCCCACAAAGCGCCGCCCGAGCCCGAACGACACCCGCAGATGCCCTTCGCCCACCGGCCGGGCGTCGCAGAGCTTCGCCTCGGGGACCCACACCCGCACCTCGGGGTTGCCCTCCCCGATGGGGTCGAGGAGCCCGAGGTCGTGGGCCAGCCCCGGCACGAGGTCGCCCTCGGAGAGCACAGCCTCGGCCTCGGCTTCGGCCATCTCGGCGCGGGGGGCCCCCGCCACGGCGTCGGCGAACGCGGCCCGCAAGGCCTCGACCCGCCCACGAGACACCGACAACCCCGCGGCCCCGTCGTGTCCCCCGTACTTCACCAGGAGGTCGCGGCAGGCATGAACCGCGTCGTACAGACGCACCCCCCGCGGAGCCCGGACCGACCCCACCCCGTGGTCGCCGTCGAGGGCGATGACGACCACGGCCACCCCGAGCTGGTCGACGAGGCGGGCCGCGACGATCCCGCCCATCCCCTCGTGCCAGCCGTCTCCCGCGAGCACGATCCCCGCGGGGAGGGCCTCGCCGTACACCGCCCTCACCTGGGCCAGGGCGGCAGTGACCAGGGCCGCGGAGATCTCTTTGCGTTTTGTGTTGGCCGCGGCGAGCTCGGCGGCGGCCTCGGCGGCCTCGTCGTCGCGGTCGGCCAGGAGGAGGCGCAGGGTGGGGGCCGGAGACCCGAGGCGCCCCGGGGCGTTGATCATCGGGGCGAGGGAGAATCCCACGTCGCGGGCCGTGATGCGGTGCTTGAGCCGGGCCTCGCGCACGAGGGCCTTCACCCCGGGGCTGGCGAGGCCGTCGGCGATGCGCCCGAGGCCTGCCCGCACGAGGACGCGGTTGTCCCCGACGAGGGGGGCCACGTCGGCGATGGTGCCCAGGGCCACGAGGTCGAGGAAGGGGCGCAGGTCGAGGGCCGCCCCGAGCCGGGCCCGCAGGGCCGCCGCGGTGGAGAAGGCCAGGCCCACGCTCGCCAGGTGTTTGAAGGCAAACCCGCACCCGGGCCGGTGGGGATTGAGGAAGGCGAGGGCGGGCAGCGGGGCCTCGGGGACCTTGTGGTGGTCGATGACGATGGCGTCGAGCCCGGCGGCCTGGGCCCGGGCGAGCCGGGGGTGATCGCTCGTGCCGCAGTCGAGGGTGACCAGGAGCTGCGGGCTCGAGGCCAGGACCCGGTCGAGGGCCGCGTCGGACAGGCCGTAGCCCCCGTCGAAGCGCGAGGCCGAGGAGGCCACCACCTCGGCCCCGAGGGCGCGCAGGACGCGGGTGAGGAGGGCCGCGGAGGTGAGGCCGTCGACGTCGTAGTCGCCGAACACGGCGATGCGCTGGCGGCGGCGTACGGCGTGGGCGAGGCGGTCGGCGGCGAGGTCGCGGTCGGCCATGGCCTCGGGCCGGGTGAGCTCGGCGAGGCGGGGGTGCAGGAAGGCCCGGGCGGAGGCGGGGTCGGCGAGGCCCCGGCCCACCAGGACCTGGGCCACGAGGGGGTGGACGGGCACCGCCCGCACGAGGTGCTGGGCGAGGGCCTCGGGAGCTGGGGGGCGTCGGAGGGCGGAGGGGTGGGTCATGGAGGCGGAGACAGGGCTCCGCGGGAGAAACTTACTTCAAGCGCCCGCGGACGTCTCATTTCCGGCGTCGGTCGCAGTGACCGTGATGGCCGGTTCCGTGTGGAAGAATCGGCTGTCGATCCACTCGGTGAAGGGGGCGGCGACATAGATGGACGAGTACGTCCCGGCGAGGATCCCGATGATCATGGCCCAGGCGAAGTCGGCGATGACCCCGGCGCCGAAGATGACGAAGGTGGAGATCGACAGGACCACCGTGAGGGACGTGAGGAGGGTGCGGGAGAGCATCTCGCTCACGCTCACGTTGATCACTTCCAACATACGTTTTGACTTGCGTTTCGCGAGGTTTTCGCGAATGCGGTCGAAAACGATGACGGTGTCGTTCATCGAGTAGCCGACCACAGTGAGGAGGGCCGCCACGGTGGAGATGGTGACCTCCTTGCGGGTGATCACGAAGAAGCCCAACACCACGAAGCAGTCGTGGAGGAGGGCCAGGATGCCTCCCGGGGCAAACCGCAGGTCGAAGCGGAACGCCACGTAGATCATGATGAACACGAGGCTGTAGCCCACGGCCTTGATGGCCGCCATCCGCAGCTCGCGGCCCGCCTTGGGCGACACCCACACGCTCGCGTTGAGGCGCCCGCTGACCCCGACCCCGCCGTCGGCAGTGGGCCCGACGAGGCGGCGGAAGATCTGGTCGCCGATGCCGACGAGGGGCACCTGCCAGCGGCGCTCGTCGCGGGTGCCCGCCTGTTGGGCGGTGTCGCCGCGTACGTTGGCCCCGGCCTCGCGCAGGAGGGTGGCCACCCGGCGCGCGTCAGCCGTGCCCCCGTTGAACTGCACCACCAGGTGATCGCCGCCCGGGGACAGGCGGAAGTCACCGAGGGTCCCGTCGGTCTCAGCGTGGCCCTGGAGGTTTTGCGTGAGCCGGGTGCGAATCGAATCGCGGGCCTGGTCAGACAGGGCCGAGGTCTTCTCGACCCGCACGATATATTCGTTGGCCCGGGAGGTCGAGGGGACCACCTCGGGGTGCTCGTGCCCCATGCGCTCCAGGGACTGACGCAGAACGCTGGTGGAGACGGGGCCGTCGAACTGCACCGTCAGCTCGGTCCCGCCCAGAAAGTCGATGCCGTACCGCGGCCCGGGCTTCACCAGGAGCACCGCGGAGATCAAGGTGAGGGCGATCGACAGAGCAAACCAGTACTTCCGGATGCTCATGAAGTCGTACACACGACCTGCTTCGAGAAACTTCATCGCCGTCGCCGTCCTACTGCAAGAGCTTCTTGACGCGGAGTCCGCGCACGAGCCAGTCGAACACCACGCGGGTCGCGAAGACCCCCGTGAAGAGGTTGGCGATCACGCCGATGAGGAGGGTCACCGCGAAGCCCTTGACGGGCCCGGTGCCGTACTGCAGCAGCACCACGCCCGAGATGAGGGTGGTGATGTGACCGTCGAAGATGGCCGAGAAGGCGTGGTTGTACCCAGCCTCGACGGCGAGGCGGAGCTTCTTGCCCGCCCGGAGCTCTTCCTTGATGCGCTCGTTGATGAGCACGTTGTTGTCGACGCTCATGCCCACCGTCAGGGCGAGGCCCGCGAGGCCCGGCAGCGTGATGGTGGCCCCGAAGAGGGCGAGGATGGAGAGCTGGAGGAAGAGGTTGACCAGCACGGCCCCGTTGGCGATGAGCCCCGCCCAGCCGTAGTACACGGTCATAAACAGCAGCACGAGGCCGATGCCCGCGACCATGGCGTTGCGGGCCGACTTGATGGTGTCCGAGCCCAGGGTGGGGCCGATGTAGCTCCGGGTGCCCTCGGACAGGGGGGCCGGCAGGGCCCCGGCCCGCAGGACCACCATGAGGTCGTTGGCCTCGCGCAGGGCGGCCCGGTAGTCTTCACCGCCCCCGAGGGTGATCCGGGCCTGGCCCCCGGCGATGCGCTGCTGGATCACGGGGGCGCTGTTGACCCGCTCGTCGAGCACGATGGCGAAGCGGCGCTTGACGTTCTCCTCCGTGACCCGGGCGAAGACCTCGGCCCCCTGGCGGGTGAAGGTGATGCTGACGTTGGGGCGGTTGTCCTGCTGGTCGATCTGGACCTGGGCGTCGGAGATCATCGACCCGTCGACCTGGGCCAGGGCGTACACGGTGTAGGTGCGCCAGACCTCCTGCCCCGCCGGGGCGGCCCCGCCCTCGGTGCGGTCGACCTTGCCCATGAGGAGCTGACGCCCCTCGGCGATGGCCGGCTGGACGGACTCCAGATAGGTGGTCAGGGCCTGCCGGGCCTGGGGGCCCGTCGAGCGGAGGTACTGGGCCAGGGCCTGACGCCCGGGGCCTACGGTCACCTGCTCGCGCTCGAGGGTGATCCCCGCGGGGAGGGGGTGAGGCGTGCGGGGGGGGGTGTCGGTGGAGGGAGCCGGGGCTCCGGCGGGGGCCCGACCCTCGATGATCTCCTCGAGCATCGTGCTCTCGTCGTCGAGGATCTTGAACTCCAGCCGGGCCGTGCGCCGGATGATCTCCTGGATCTGGTTGAAGTAGGCCTCGTCCTGGCCCGGGACCTCGACCACGATGGTCTCGCCGCGGGCCGTGATGGCGGTCTCGCGCACGGCCAGCTCGTCGATGCGGTTGGTGATGGTCTCCATCGCCTGGCGCACCGCGGTGTCTTCGAGGGTCTGGACCTCCTCGTTGCGGAGGGAGAGCACCACCGTGCCGCCCGACTCGCTCACCTTGCGGAGGTTGAGCCGGCGCAGGACGCCGTCGGAGACGCGCGACCGGTCGGCCTGGTTGCGGAAGCGCACGGAGAACTCGCGCGGGGCCGCGCTGGCCGAGAGGGTCACCCGCTCGGCGAGGCGGGTGATCTCGTCGGGGGTGAGGCGCGACTCGCCGTGGTGGATCTGGTAGTCGCGGGCGAGCTGCTCGCGGACGCTGTCCATCGCGCGGTTGCGCCGCTCGGCGATGGCCTGCCCGATCTGGACCTCGTACGAGAGCCGGGCCCCGCCGCGGATGTCGAGGCCCTCGTGGAGCCGGAAGGGGATGTTTGCGCGCACCCAGGGCGTCGAGAGCCCCGGGAGGCTCGGCCACAGGACGATGAAGGCCGCCACGATGACGACCAGCACCGTACCCAGACGCCAGTACCAACCTCGGTTCATATCTCCCTCAGGACTTCCGTGCGTCGGCGGTGTCGGACTTCGCCTTGGGGTCGTACCGCTTGGTCACCGCGTCGCGCAGGAACCGTACGCGCACGCGCTCGGCCACCTCCACGGTGATCTCCTTCTCCTCGACCCCCACGATGGTGCCGATGATGCCCGAGCTGGTCACCACCAGGTCGCCCTTCCGCAGCGACTTCTGGAGGCTCTCCTGCTCCTGCTGCTGCTTCTTCATCGGCCGGAGCATGAAGAAGTACACGAAGCCGAACAGGAGCGGCAGCATGAGGAAGTTCATCAGGCCGGCGCCACCGGGGGACGCGCCAGGCGAGGCGCCGCCGCCGCCGCCGGTCGGGGCCGCCGCGGGCTGCAACGCCAGGACGATCGCCGTGCCGCGGACGATCAGCGTGTCTAGGTGCGTCAGGAGAGTCGGCATCATGGTGTGTCGGGAGCCCTTCTGCGTGGCGACGATGGTCGCCGGGTGGGACTGACCGCGTTGGTTGCACTGCGCTGCCGCAACCAGGCGTCTCCGTTTGGGGCCGTTGACCTCCTCAGGTCTGGATCCCCAACGCGGAGCGCGCTGCTAGCACGCGCAGCGCCGCCCGGTCAACAGCACCCCCGTCCCCCGACGCCTCCCCCGCCGTGCTACGCCGTACGGGCCCCATGCCTCTGCCCCGCGTATCCCCCGGTCTGCCGGGCCCTCCCCGTCGGCCCTCGGCCCTCGCCCTCGTGGCGCTCCTGATGGCCTGCGGGTCGGGCCCTCCCGCCTCCGACGCGGGCCCCCCCGACGCGGCCGACACCCTCGACGACCCCACCCTGGAGTTTGGCACCGGCCAGCTCGACTGGGAACCCGTAGCCCCCCAGGGCACCCCCCTCGAGCTCATCCACGGCCCCCAGGGGGGCTACCACCTCTTCGGCCGCCTCCGCTCGGCCCGGCTCCCCGGGGCGGTCGAGGTTCGGTTTCGGGTCACCACCCTGACGAGCCCCGAGGCCCTCAACAACCCCGACGAGCGCATCACCCTGCGCCTCGGCCGGGGCCTGCGCCCCGCCCCCGACCAGGGTTGGGAGACCAGCGGCCCCCTCCTCCTCGTGCTCGAGTCCGTGCGTGACCCGGCGGCCGTGGTCGGTCGCACCCTCCGGGTCGAGGCCCTCGTGCGCCCCCTCGACGAGACCCGGGCGGCCCGCGTCACCCGCGACATCGTCGTGGTCGACGACACCTGACCGAGGGCCCCGCCCTACGCGCTCGCCTACATTCCCCCCTATCGAGGGCCCACAGACACCAAAGGCCACGCCAATCTTTGGGGCCCTGAGGTTCGTAGAATTCGGCACGAGAGGCATTGGGCGAACGGGGGGGGATGATGGTACAGTCGGGCCGTGGCGGCGAATCCCTACAAGCCTCGGCAGACGATGTTGCGGGCCCCCACCCGGGCTCCCCTTGGCCCGGCGGGCCTCGGGTCTGTTCCCGGGGGCCTCGGCCCCTCCAACCCACGCTCGCTCACTCCTGGGGCGGTCGTGCTCGACCGGTACGTCATCCAGAAGGTGATCGGCCGGGGGGGCATGGCGGCGGTCTACCTGGCCCGCAACCAGGAGACCGAGCGCCTCGTGGCCCTCAAGATCCTCGACCCGGAGATCTCGGCCGACCCGAGCTACGTCGAGCGGTTTCGACGCGAGGCCCGGGCCGCGGGCCGCATCCGGAGCGACAACGTCGTCGCCATCTACGACCTCGGCACGGACGTCTCCGGCACCCTCGTGCTGGTGATGGAGTACCTCGAGGGGCAGACCATCCAGCAGGCCCTGCGCAACGGCCGGATGCCCATCCCCCGGGTCCTCACCCTCGCCCGCCAGCTCTGCGAGGGCCTCGCCGCGGCCCACGAGAACGGCGTCGTGCACCGCGACCTCAAGCCCGCCAACCTCTTCATCGAGCGCACCACCGGCGGGGGGGAGAAGCTCAAGGTCCTTGACTTTGGCATCTCCAAGCTCGCCGACGCGAGCTCCCAGGAGCTCACCCGGGCCGGGCAGACCCTCGGGACCCTCGCGTACATGGCCCCCGAGCAGATCCGCGGGACCGTCAAGGGCAACGACCCCCGCATCGACCTCTACTCCGCCGGGGTCAGCATCTTCCTGATGCTCACGGCGAAGCGCCCCATCGACGCCGAAGACACCGTCCAGCTCCTTCAGGCCGTGCTGGAGAAGCCCCCCCTCACGCTGCAGCAGGCCTGCGGGGTCGACTTCCCGCAGGCCCTCGAGGACTTCGTCGAGAAGGCCCTGCACAAAGACCCCACCAAACGTTTCCAGACAGCCCTGGAGATGCGCGACGCCCTCGCCCGGGCCGGCGGGGCCGCCGACGACCTCGAGCTCGAAGAGGACGAGCCCATGGAGGTCGGGGCCGCCACCATGATGGCCCCTCCGCCCTCAATGGGGCACTACGGCGACCCCTCCCGCCCCTCCGCCCCCCACACCACCACCCCGCCTTCCGGGGTGGTGGTGGCCGCCGGAGCCGCCCACCCGGTCCCCCCCGGCCCCGTGATGCTGCCCTCCTTCGACGACGACGAGGAGGAGGGCAAGACCGTCGTGCGGGCCCCCGCATCGATGCCCGGCGAGGGGACGGGCCCCTCGGCGGCGGCGGGCCCGGTGCTCCCCGCCGCGGGCCGACGCATCGACGCCTCCCTGTCCCCGTCCAGCGGGGCGGGGTCTCAGGCCCCCCAAGGGTCGGCCATGCGGGCCGCCACCATGGCCCCCCGCGGTCCTGCAGGCCCGCCTCCCGCCGGGCCCACCCCCGGAGGGCACGCCCGGGCCGCCACCCTGATGGGCATGGCCCCGGTGCCTCCGGCCGGGGCGAGTGACGACGAAGAGGGCGTCAACCGCACGATGGCCATGGACGTCTTCGGCGAGGCAGCCCGGGCGGGGGGCGCCTTCCCCGAGGGGTTTGTTCCGCCGGGGGGGCCCGGCAACGGTACGGGGCACTCCCACAGCCAGCCCCAGGGACATCCCCAGGGACACACCCAGGGACACGCCCAGGGACACGCCCAGGGACACGCCCAGGGACACGCCCAGGGACCGCAGGGGGCCTCCGCCTTCGCGGGTCCCCAGGGGGCTCCGATGTCCTTCCCCGGGGCCGACAACCCCCTCGCTCCCCCGGTCGCGGTCACCGCGGCCCCTCTCCCCGCTGCGCGCCCCAAGCGCTCCCCGATGGCCCTGCTCCTGGGCGGGGCCAGCGTGGTGGCCCTGGCCCTCGTGGCCGTCGCCGGATACGTGGCCTTCGGCGGTCCCGCCCACACTGTGACCACCTCGCCCCCCGTGGCCGCCGCGGTCAGCCCCGGGCCCGCGGGTTCGACGCCCGAGGCCGCGCCGCCGACCCCCGAGCCCCCTCCGGCGGCCCCCGCCCCCGTGGCCCAGGCCCTCGCCCCCACGCCCCCTGCCGAGGCCCCGCCCCCCGAGGCGGCTCCCCCCGAGGCTCCCCCCGCCGCCGCCGCCGCGCCGTCCGCTCCGGCGGCTCCCGTGGTGGCCGAGGCCCCGCCCTCGGCGCCCGCACCCGCAGCTGCCGCCTCGGCTCCGCGGGCCGCGCGCGGGTCGCGACACGCCCACGCCCCGGCCCCGCGGGAGACCGCCCCGGCGGCCCCCGTGGTGCGCTCCGTGGCGGCCGCCCCCCCCAGCCGACCGAGCCGCCCCGCGGGCTCCAGGCCCCGCGGACGACGCGGCGCGGCCATCATCGGCGAAGTCCCGTTCTGAGCACAAATCCACGGTGGCCCCGCGGCTCATCCCACACGGAATCGTGTGCGATGGGCCCGCGGGGCGCATTCCATCCTTGACGGTCACGCGGCCCCGGACCGAACATCCCAACCGTGCGTTCCCTTGTGCTCTCAGGTTGGTTGACGGTGTCGATGTCCCTCGCGAGCGCCTCGGGGTGGGCGCAGCAAGCGCAGCCCGCAGAGGATCCTGCGCGCGTCGAGGAGGCCCGCAACCAGTATCGCGCGGGCGTCCAGGCGTTTCAGCGCAACCGCTTCCCCGACGCCACCCTCGCCTTCGAGCGGTCGTTCCGGGCTCGCCCCCACCCGGCGACCCTCTACAACGCCGCCGAGGCCCGCATGCGCGCGGGCGACCAGGCCGGGGCCCTGCAACAGCTCCGCGAGCTCCTCGCGATGACCGAGCCCGCCCCCGACGAGGCCCTCGCCACCCGGGCCCGCACCCTCGCCGGGCAGATGGGTCAGCCCGACCTGCAGCCCGCCGCGGCCGCGTCGTCGCCGACCTGCCCCGAGTGCCCGCGCTGCCCGCAGGTGCAGGAGTGCCCCGAGCCCCTGCCCCCGGTCCGCGTCCAGACCCGCATCTCCCCCGGGGCCTACGCCCTGGCCGGGGTGTCCCTGGCCCTCGTCGGGGCCGGGGCGGCCTTCTTCGCCGTGGCCGTCGACAACTCCGCCACCTACAACGACGCCCGGCTCAACACCGTGCCCGCGGGCATGGCCGTACGGGAAGACCTCCGCGATCAGGGCGAGACCTTCAGGATCCTCGGCATCGCGGGGCTCGCCCTCGGGGTCGGGGCCGCGGCCGGGGCCGTGTATTTCTTCACCCATCCGCGGGAGGCTCCCGCCCCGGCGAGCTCCACCCTGGCCTCGCTGCGGGTGGGGCCGACCCTCCACGGCCTGAGCCTGTCCGGGCAGTTCTGAGACAAATCGCACGGCCCGGGGCGGTCGCACGTCGGGGTTTCGTGACGACGGCACGGTGTGCGACCATGCTGCCCCCTCTGCCATGATGGACGCGACCCCCACCCCTGTCCGCGACGCCGACCCGGCCCGCGATCCCTGCGCCGCGATGGTGGCCAAGCTCAACGTCTCGGTGGGCAACCGCAGACGGGCCCGGCTGCACTTCGTCGGGCGACACCCCTTTGGGGCCGAGGAGGTCTTGGAGTTCGCCCTCGGCAACGGGCTCCGGGTGCTGATCGTCCAGGATCATCGGGCCCCGGTGGTGTCGTACAACACCTGGTTTCGGGTGGGGTCGCGGCACGAGCGCGAGGGCAAGACGGGCCTGGCCCATCTCTTCGAGCACCTGATGTTCAACGAGACGAAGAACCTCCCCGCGGGGCGGTTCGACAAGCTCCTTGAGCGCGCCGGGGCCGAGACCAACGCCGCCACGTGGAACGACTGGACCTACTACTACGAGAACGTCCCGGCCGATCAGCTCCCCCTGGTGGCCCGCCTGGAGTCCGAGCGCATGGCCAACCTCGTGCTGCGCAAGGGCCCCGTGTCGAGCGAGAAGGAGGTGGTGGCCAACGAGCGCCGCTACCGCGTCGACGACGACGTCGAGGGCACCGTCTCCGAGACCCTCTGGGCCACGGCGTACACCGTGCACCCCTACCACCACTCCACCATCGGCTGGATGCAAGACATCCTGGCCTTCACCCCCGAAGACTGCCGGGCCTTCTACCGCACCTGGTACGCCCCCAACAACGCCACCCTCGTGCTCGTCGGGGACGTGGTCCTGCCGCGGGCCCTGCGGCTCATCCAGCGGTACTACGGCCACCTCGCCCCCGCCCAGATGCCCGACGAGGACGCCCCCGAGGAGCCCACCCAGGGCGGCGAGCGCCGGGTCTCCCTCACCCGGGCTACCCCCACCGACAAGGTGGCCCTCGGGTACAAGTGCCCAGGCCTCGGACACCCCGACCACGCCGCCCTGTCGGTGCTCGCGGAGTCACTCATCGGCGGTCGATCGGCGCGGTTTTACCGGGCCCTGGTGACCGAGCAGGAGATCGCCACGGACATCTCGGGTTGGGCCAGCACCTTCCGCGATCCGGGGCTGTGGGAGCTGGCCTGCACCGCCCGCTCCGGGGTCGGGGCCGAGAGCCTCCTCGCGGCCCTCGACCGCGGCCTCGACGCCCTGCTCACCCGCCCCATCACGGCCGACGAGCGCGACCGGTCGGTGTCCCGCATGGAGCTGGCCTTCCTGCGGGGCCTGGAGACCGTCGGGGGCCGGGCCGAGCAGGTCGGGTTCTATGACACCGTGCTCGGCGACCCCACAGGGGCCTTCGCCCGCCTGGAGGCCCTGCGGGCGGTGACCGTCGACGACCTGCAGCGGGTCGCCTCCACCTGGCTCCGGCGCCACGACCGCACCGTGGTCCTCGTGCACGCCGAGGCCCCCCCCGCCGACGCCGCCCCCGCCGAGGACGCATGAACCGCCGCGACGCCCCCCCCAACTCCGAGACCTCCCGCCGCACCGGGGCCAAACCCGCCGACGCCGCGGCCCTGCCCACCTTCATCGAGCGCTCCGACGCCCTGCCCCTCGTCGACCTCTACGTCGTCTGCGAGACCGGGGCCATGCACGACCCCGTCGGCCGCGAAGGAGCCCTGCACCTGGCCCTGCGCACCCTGCGCCGCGGGACCCGCGCGCGCTCCGCCCGCGAGATCGACGCCGCCCTCGACCGCCTCGGGGCCGAGCTGTCCACCTCCGTCGACGCCACCGCGGCCACCGTGCACGCCGCCGTGATCCGACGAAACCTCCCGGCCCTCCTCGACCTCTTCGGCGACATCCTCAACGAGCCGAGCTTCCCGGCCACCGAGTTCGCCCAGGTGGCCCGAGAGGTCCGGGCCGACCTCATCGACAGCCGCGACGACGACCGGACCCTGGCAGGGCGATGGTTCCGCCGCACCCTGTTCGCCGGGCACCCCTTCGGTCGGCCCGCCTCGGGCACCCCCCGGACCCTGACGGCCCTCACCCGCGAGCACTCCATGCGCGCGTGGAAGCGCACCGCCGTCGGGACCAACCTCCTCCTGGCCGCCGCGGGCGACATCACCGACGACGAGCTCCAGGCCTTCCGGGCCCGGATCCTCCCGCGCCTGCCCTCGGGCGAGGCCCCCGTCCGCGACCTCGACCCCCCCCGCCCCCTGCGCGGCCGGCGCCTCGTGATCGTCGACAAGCCCGCCCGCAGCCAGACCCAGATCTACATCGGCAACCTCGGGAGCCACCCCCGCGACCGCGACCACCTCGCCCTCGTGCTCGGCAACACCATCTTCGGCGGGACCTTCACCGCCCGCCTCATGCGCGAGGTCCGGTCCAAACGCGGCTGGAGCTACGGGGCCTCCAGCCGGCTCGGGCGCGACCGCACCCGCGAGGCGTGGTCCATGTGGACCTTCCCCGCCGCGGCCGACGCCCCGGGGTGCGTCAAGCTCCAGCTCGACCTCGTGCGCAAGCTCGTCGAGGGGGGCGTGACCGAGCGCGAGCTGAGCTTCGCCAAGTCGTTCCTCGGGCGCAGCCAGGCGTTTGACGTGGACACCCCCACCAAACGCCTCTGGCGGCGCCTCGACCGTCGGCTCCTCGGGCTCCCCGCCAACTTCCACGACCGCTACGTCGAGCGGCTCCAGGCCGTCACCCGCGACGAGGTCAACGCCGCCCTGCAGCGGCGCCTGTCGCCCGACGACCTGCTCATCAGCGTGGTGGCCACCGCCAGCGAGCTGCGGACCTCCCTGGAGCGGGCCATCCCCCACCTCGAGAGCACCCTCGTCGTGCCCTACGAGACCGACTGAGCTCGGAAGAGGGACCCGCACCATGGCATCGCCGACCCTTCAGGGCTTCGCCTCCGTCCGGGGCCACGCCGACGCCCTGGCCTTGCTCCGCAGGGCCATCGACTTCAATCGTGTGGCCAGCGCCTACCTCTTCACCGGCCCGCCCGGGGTCGGCAAAGACCGCGTAGCCCTCGCCCTCGCCCAACGCATGAACTGCCTCCAGCCCGTCGACCAGGACGCCTGCGGGCAGTGCGTCCAGTGCCGACGCATCGCGACCTTCACCCACCCCGACCTCCTGGTCATGCAGCGGGCCCTCAAGGACGCCCCCAAGGACGGCTCCGGGCGACGGCACGATCGCATCGAGGACATCCCCGAGGGCGACCTCGCCCAGAATCTCAGCGTCCAGCAGGTGCGCGAGCTCATCGCCCGGATGCCCTTCCGCCCCCACGAGGGCGGCACCCGCTGGGTCATCGTGCGCGAGGCCGAGAGGCTCCGTCAGGAGGCCGCCAACGCCTTCCTCAAGACCCTCGAGGAGCCCCCCACGGCCACGCATTTCGTGCTGATCACCCACCGGCCCTCGATGCTCCTGTCCACCATCCGGTCGCGGTGCCAGACCCTGCGGTTTGGCCTGCTCGACGAGCCCGACGTGCGGGCCGTCCTCGGCGACCTCGGGCATCCCCCCGACCTCGTCGAGGCCGTGGCCCCCCTCGGAGACGGGAGCGTGGGCCGGGCCCTGGAGTTTATCGACCCCACGGCCCTCAAGGCCCGCACTAACCTCCGCGACGCCATGCGGGCCGCCATCCAGGCCTACGCCCAGGACGACACCCAACTCGCCGGACTCCTCGACCTCGCCGAAGAGGTCGGGGCCCGCCTCAAGGCCGACAGCCGCGACCCGTTCGACCGCCGGGACCTCGACGCGGCCCTCACCCTCCTGCATCGACACTACCGCAACGAAGCCGTGGCCGCCGCCGCCCACGACCCCAAGGCGGCCCTCGCCTCGGCGGCCCGAGCCAACGTCGTACGCGAGACCCTCGAAGCCCTCGACGGCAGCGGAAACCTCAGCCCTCGACACTGCCTCCAGTCGATGTTCCTCCGACTCCGCGAGGCCCGCGCATGAACAACCCCCGCCACCGACGCCACCACCGGCCCAAAGGGCGCCCGGCCCCCCCCGCCGTCGCCCCCGCCCCCTCCGCCGCCACCCCGGGAACGGCCCCCAGCCCCCCCCCCGCCCGCCCCCCCGCCCCCGCCCCCCCCCCCCCCCCCCACGGCCGAGGCCCCGCCCCGCCCCGCCAAGGCCCCCAGCCCTGCCCGCAGCGCCAAGGCCCCTCCGCGGCCCTCCAGGGCCCCGCAAGGCCCCCGCGCGGCCGAGGGCTCCCCGGAGCACGGTCGGCCCTCCCGACGGCCCCCCGAGGCCCCCCCACGGCCCTCCAAGGCGCCCCCCACGGCCCGCACCTCCAAGGCCCCGGCCGGACCGCGCCCCTCGCGCCCACCGCCGGGCCCTGCCGGGCCCCAGGCGCCCCCCGCCGATCGCCACGACCCCCGCCCCGGTCGCCCGTCGGGCCGGCGCCCCGATCCGCCGCCCTCCGACCGCCGCAGGGCGCCGCCCCCGCCCCGCACCTCCACCCTGATCCCACCCTCCCAGGCCCCCGCGTCGGGCCCGGGCCCGAGCCTCGACGCCCTCGCGGCCCTCGCCCAGTCTCCCCGCCTGCCCGAGGCCGCTCCCGAGGCCCCGACGCCCCGCCGGGTGTTTCTCCCCGTGGTGGCCGTCGACCCCCCGGCCCCCGAGACCGACGGCGAGGTGGACTTTCCCGAGTACCCGTGGCCCGACGACGCCCTCGTGACCAGCGTGGTCACCGGCCGCATCGGCGAGGCCGTACGCCCCGTGGCCCTCGACGCGGGCAACATGACCCTGTCGGTCGGCGACACCGTGGTCGTCGAGACCGAACGCGGGACCGAGTTCGCCCGGGTGGCCTCCGCCCCCCGCCGGGCCATGCTCACCGGCCGCGGGGCTCCGAGGGTCTTGCGCGTGGCCGCCGAGGCCGACCTCCGGGCCGAGACCCGGGTGCGCCTGCGCGAGGCCGAAGGGCTCCGCAAGGCCAAGGCCGCCGTCCAGACCCTCCAGCTCGCCGTCAAGGTCGTGCGGGTGGAGATCCCCCAGTCGGGCAGCCGGGCCGTGGTCTACCTCGCCAGCGAGGAGCGGGTCGAGCTCCGCGACCTCGCCCGCAGCCTCAGCCAGAGCTTCCAGGGCCGGGTCGACCTGCGCCACATCGGGGTCCGCGACGCGGCCAAGGTCCTCGGGGGCGTCGGGCCCTGCGGGCTCCAGCTGTGCTGCAACACCTTCCTGTCCGATTTCGCCCCGGTCTCGATCCGCCACGCCAAGGACCAGGGCCTCGCCCTCAACCCCCAGCGGGTCTCCGGGGTGTGCGGCCGACTCATGTGCTGCCTCGTGTACGAGGACGCCTTCTACCGCCAGCAGCGAGCCCTCTTCCCCAAACCCGGCAAACGCGTCGAGACCCCGCGGGGCGAAGGCCGGGTGCGGGACGTCGATGTGCTCGCCCGCACCGTCCGGGTGAGCTTCCCCGACGGGTCGAGCGAGACCTACGCGGTCGAGGAGGTCCAGGCCCTGCACGGCCCCCCAGGAGGCCATCGCGCTGCGGACGACGCTCCGGGTTGACCGCGACCCCCCTCGCCCGCCATACGAAGCCGATCCCGCCATGAGCCAGCGCTTCTACGTCACCACGCCCATCTACTACGTCAACGGAGCCCCCCACATCGGGCACGCGTACACCACCCTCGTGGCCGACGCCCTCGCCCGGTATCACAAGCTCCGCGGACGCGAGACCCACTTCCTCACCGGGACCGACGAGCACGGGCTCAAGATCCAGCGCGAGGCCGCCCTGCGGGGGATGTCCCCGCGCGAATTCGCCACCGAAAACGCCGAACGATTCCGAGCCCTGTGGCCCGCCCTGGGGGTGCGCCCCGACGACTTCCTGCGCACCACGGAGCCCCGCCACATCGAGGCCGTCCAGCGGTGGTGGAAGGTCTGCGCCGACCGCGGGGACATCTACCTCGGGCGCTACAAGGGCCTCTACTGCGTCCCCTGCGAAGGGTACAAGACCGAGAAGGAGCTCCTCCCGGGCGGCCTCTGCCCCGTCCACGAGCGCCCCGTCGAGACCCTGGAGGAGGAGACCTACTTCTTCCGGCTCTCCCACTACGCCGACAAGCTCCTCGCCCTCTACCGCGACCGGCCCGAGTTTCTCCAGCCCGAGACCCGCCGCAACGAGATGATCTCGTTCGTGTCCCAAGGGCTCGACGACCTGTCCGTGTCGCGCACCACCTTCGACTGGGGGATCCCCGTCCCGGGCGACCCCCGGCACGTGATGTATGTGTGGTTCGACGCCCTGTTCAACTACCGGTCGGCGGTGGAGGGCACCGAGGCCGAGCGCTTCTGGCCCCCCGACGCCCAACTCGTGGCCAAGGACATCCTGCGGTTTCACACCGTCTATTGGCCCGCCTTCCTCATGAGCGCGGGGCTCCCCCTGCCCAAGACCGTGTTCTCCCACGGGTACGTGCTGTCAGGCGGCAAGAAGACCAGCAAGACCCCCGGGGCCGGGCCCCGCCTCTCCACGGGCACCACCGACCCCGTCCGCATCGCCGCGGCCGTGGGCCCCGACGCCCTGCGGTACTACCTCCTGCGCGAGGTGGCCTTCGGGCAGGACGGCGAGTTCTCCCTGCAGGGGCTCATCGGACGGGCCCGCTCCGAGCTCGCCGAGACCGTCGGAAACCTCCTGCATCGCACCCTGCCCTTCGTGGCGAAACACTTCGCGGGGAGGGTCCCGACCGTGGAGGAGGGCGCCCTCACGGAGGCCGAGACCGCCCTGCGAGCCCGGGCCGAGCACATCGCCCGCGACGTGGCCGCGGCCTGGGAGGGGTTCGCCCCGCACCGGGGCCTCGAGCTCACGCAAGAGCTCGCCCGAGCCGGCAACCAGTACTTCGACACCCAGACCCCGTGGAAGCTCGCCCGCGACCCCGCCCAAAGCCCACGCCTCGCCGTGGTCATCGGCCACGTCCTGGAGCTCCTGCACACCGTGGCCGTCCTCCTGTCTCCGGCCCTGCCCGACGGAGCCGACGCCCTGCGCACCCAACTGGGCCTCGGCCCCATCACCACGGCCCTCGACGCCGACCGCTGGCCCTCCGCCTGGGGCAACCTCCCCGCCGGGACCCTCCTCCGGCCCGGGGCCCCCGTCTTCGCCCGCTACGACCCCGCCACCGAGGCCGCCCTCCTGGCCTCCCTCGACGTGCGCCCCCTCGACGAGACCCCCGCCGTGAACGACACCCCCGAAGCCCCCGCGAAGCCCCAAAGCCCCGCCCCCGCCGTCGCCCCCGAAGGCCCCGCCACCGTCGAGGCCCCGGCCCCCGACCCCATCGCCGACCCCATCGCCTTCGACGACTTCGCCCGGGTCGACCTGCGGGTCGGCACCGTCCTCACGGCCGAGCGCATCCCCCGCAAGGACATGCTCCTCAAGCTCTCGGTCGACCTCGGCGAGCCCACCGGCCCCCGCACGATCCTCGCGGGCATCGCGAAGTCCTTCGCCCCCGAAGACCTCGTCGGGCGGCAGGTGGTGGTGGCCGCCAACCTGGCCCCCCGCGATTTCGGCAAGGCAATGGTCTCTCACGGGATGCTCCTCGCCGCGGGCTCGAAGGACTCCCTCACCCTCGCCGGGTTTGACAAGCCCGTGGCCCCGGGCACGCGGGTGAAGTGATGTTCGCCCCCACCCCGCTGCGCCGCACCCTCGCCGCCGCCCTGCGCGACCTCAAGAGCGCCAAGGCCGCGGTGCGGGCCTCCGCCGCCCACGACCTCCTCACCGTCGGCGACGAGAGCCCCCGGGAGGCCGCCGACGCCCTCGCCGCGTGCCTGCGGGACGTCGACCCCGACGTGCGGAGCAACGCCCTCGCGGCCCTCGGGGCCCTCGACGCCCGGCACCTCCTCGACGACATCGTCGGGTGCCTTGACGATCAGGAGCCCACCGTACGCCAGCGGGCCGTGATGGCCCTGTCCGACGTGGGCGGAGCCCGGGCCGAGTCGCTCGTGCGCGAGGCCCTCACCCACCCGCAGCCCGACGTGCGGTTTCAGGCCCTGGTCGGGGTGTGCAACCTCGACCCCGCCGAGGGCCACGCCCGGAGCCTCCAGCTCCTCGACGACCCCGACCCCTTCCTCGCGGCCGAGGCCGCCGATCAGCTCGGGTTGATCCTCACCGCCGAGGCCGTAGCCCCCGAGACCTTCTCCGACCCGGTGCGGGCCTCCACCCGCGAGGCCCTCGCCCGCCACCTCGACGACCCCCGCCCCGGGGTGAGCCTGCGGGCGGCCGTGAGCCTCCTGCGCCTCGGCGACCCGCGGGGCATGCCCCGGGTCGTGACCTTCCTGCGGGCCCGGGAGGCCATCGACGGCGACCCCGCGGCCCTCACCCACGAGTGCCTCACCCTGCTCGGCACGATGCCCGAGGCCTTCCACCCCGCCGCCCGCGACGTCCTCGCCCCCATCGCCCGACGCTGGCTCAAGACCGAGGCCCGCGAGCGCGCCCGGGCCGCCCTCGAGCGCCTCGGAGGCCGCCCGTGATCCCCCTCATCGACAGCCACTGCCACCTCGATTTCGCCGACTTCGGCGACGAGCGCGACGCCATCCTCGACCGCGGTCGGGCCCAGGGCATCGTGTGGTTTGTCACCATCGGGGCGGGACGCGGAGCCCGCGAGGCCCCCGCCGCCGTGGCCCTCGCCCATCGCTACGACGACGTGGTGGCCACCGTCGGGATCCACCCCCACGACGCCGCCGAGGCCTCGGACCAGGCCGTCGCCGAGGTGGCCGCCCTCGCCCGCGACCCACGGGTGGTGGCCGTCGGCGAGGTGGGCCTCGACTTCCACTACGACCACTCCCCCCGCGACGACCAGGCCCGGGCCTTTCGGGCCTTCATCGACGTGGCCAAACAGGCGAAGAAGCCCCTGGTCATTCACACCCGGAGCGCCCCCGCCGAGACCCTCGCCATCCTGCGCGAGGAGGGGGCCCGCGACGTGGGGGGCGTGATCCACTGCTTCTCGGAAGACCCCGATTTCGCCCGGTCGGCCCTCGACCTCGATTTCGACATCTCCTTCTCGGGGATCGTCACCTTCAAGACGGCCCGGGCCATCCAGGAGGCGGCCAAGGTGGTTCCGCGCGACCGGATGATGGTCGAGACGGATGCCCCGTACCTCGCCCCCGTCCCCTTGCGGGGCAGGCGCAACGAGCCGGCCAACGTGGCCCACACGGCCCGCTTTCTGGCGGGGCTTCTGGGCGTCGACGACGACACCCTGCGGGCGACCACGAGCGCCACGGCCACCCGCCGGTTTGGCCTCGACCGGGTGCCCCCCCGAGGCTGACCGTGAGCCCCTGGGAGGGGGCCCGGAGAGGTCTACGCGAGGATCCGCAGGGGCTCCTCGACCAGGGCCCGCAGGGCCTGGAGGAAGCGGGCCCCGAGGGCCCCGTCGACCACCCGGTGGTCGCACGACAAGGTGACCGCGCAGCGTTTGCCCGCCACCACGGCCCCGTCCTTCACCACGGGGACATCGCGCACCGACCCGACGGCCAGGATCATGCCCTCGGGGGGATTGATCACGGCCGCGAACCGGTCGATCCCAAACATGCCCAGGTTGGACACGGAGAAGGTCCCGCCCTGCATCTCCTCGGGCTTGAGCTTGCGGGTCTTGGCCCGCCCCGCGAGCTCTTTGATGGTCCGGGCGATCTGACCCACCGACAGCTTGTCGGCGTCGCGTACGACGGGGGTCATCAGGCCGTCGTCGATGGCCACGGCCACCGAGATGTCGACCCGGCCGTAGCGCACGAGCTTGCCGTCGATCCAGCTCGCGTTGGACTCGGGGACGGCCCGCAGGGCCAGGGCCGAGGCCCGCACGAGGAGGTCGTTGAACGACACCTTCGCCTCGGGGCTGTCGGCCACGGCGTTGAGGGAGGTGCGCAGGGCCGCGAGGGCCGCCACGTCGAGGTCTGCCTCGAGGTAGAAATGCGGGACCGTGCGCTTGGCCTCGGTCAGCCTGCGGGCGATGACCTTGCGCATGGAGGACGGGTCGGAGACGCTGTCTCCGGGGCGTACGGCGACGGCCAGGGCGGCCGCGCGGGCGGCCGCGCGATCGTCGTCGCCCTCGGACGCGCGGGAGGCCTCTGGAGCGTCGAGGTCGTCTTCGGTGACCCGGCCGCGGGCCCCGGAGCCGCGCAGGCCGCTGAGGTCGAGGTCGCGCTCGCGGGCGAGGCGACGCACCCGGGGCGAGGACGGCGCGAGGATCACCCCGGCCACCCCGTGCTCGCCCGCCACCGCGGAGGGGGCAGGCGTGCCCGCAGGGGACCTGGCCGGGGGTGGGACGGTGTCCTTGTCGTCGGCGCCCTCAGGGCCCTCCTCGGGGGCCTGGTCGTCGTCCCCCTGGGAGGCCTTCTTGGGGGCCTTCTTGGGAGCCTTGGCGTCGCCCTCCTTGGGGGCCTCGTCGTCGCCCTTCTTGGGGGCCTTGGTCTTGGCGTCTGTGTTGGCGGGGGCTTTGTCGCCGCCGACGGAGGCCATGACCTCGGCGATGTCTTCGTCGGGGGCTCCGAAGATGGCCACGGGCTGGCCGAGGCGGGTGACGGTGCCTTCGGAGACGAGCTTCTTGAGCAGGGTGCCCTTGTCGAAGCTACGAAACTCCATGGTGGCTTTGTCGGTCTCGACCTCGGCGAGGAGGTCGTCGACCGCGACAGGGTCGCCCTCCTCCTTGAACCAGCGCACGAGGGTCCCCTCCTCCATGGTGGGGGAGAGCTTGGGCAGTTCGATGATCTTGGCCACGGTACGCGCGCTCCTGAGGATCAGTAGGCCATCACGGCGCGGGCTCCGCGGGCGACGGTCTCTGGGGTGGGGATGGAGAGGTCTTCGAGGCGCTTGTTGTAGGGCATGTTGGCGTCGCGGCCGGTCACGCGCAGGACGGGGGCCTTGAGGGCCCCGAAGGCGTCGCGTTGGATGCGGTCGACCACCTCGGCCCCGACCCCGCCGTAGGGCCAGGCCTCGTGCACGACGAGGGCCCGGCCCGTACGGGTGACGCTGCCGAGGACGGGGCCCATGTCGAGGGGGCGCAGGCTCCGCAGGTCGACCACGGCGCAGTCGACGCCCTCCTCGGCCATGGCCTCGGCCGCCGCGAGGGCCACCGGAACCATCTTCCCCCACGCCACCACGGTGAGGTCGCCCCCGTCGCGTTTGAGGTCGCTCACGCCGATGGGCACGAGGTGGTCGCCGTCGGGGACGGGGCCCTTCATCCCGTAGAGCCGCTCGTCTTCGAGGAAGACCACGGGGTTGTCGTCGCGGATGGCGCTCTTGAGCAGGCCCTTGGCGTCGGCCGGGGTCGACGGGCAGAGGACCTTGAGCCCGGGGATGTGGGCGTAGAAGCCCTCGAAGCTCTGGGAGTGTTGGGCCCCCACCTGGCGGGCCGCGCCGTTGGGGCCGCGGAAGACCACGGGGCACACAAACTGCCCGCCCGACATCTGCCGGATCTTGGCGGCGTTGTTGAGGATCTGGTCGAAGGCCACGGCGGAGAAGTTCCACGTCATGAACTCGATGATGGGGCGCAGGCCCACCATGGCCGCCCCGATCCCGATCCCGGCGAACCCGGCCTCGGCGATGGGGGCGTCGACGACCCGCCGGGCCCCGAAGCGCTCGAGGAGCCCCTCGGAGACCTTGTAGGCCCCCTGATAGTGCCCGACCTCTTCGCCCATGAGGAAGACCCCCGGGTCGCGCTCCATCTCCTCGGCGATGGCCTCCCGCAGGGCCTCCCTGAATCGTACCTCACGCATAGGTGTATGCCTCGATGAGCTCGTCCCCGGGCTCGGGGCTCTCTTCTGCGAACCGCACGGCGTCTTCGACCTCGGCCTCGACCTCGGCCTCGATGGCCTCGAGGTCGGCCTCGGTGAGCCCCTGGGCCTGGAGGGCTGCGGCGGCCCGGGCGACGCAGTCGTCTTTCTTGCGGGTCTCGATCTCCTCGGCGGTGCGGTACTTCCCCGGGTCGCTCATGGAGTGTCCCCGATAGCGGTACGTCTGCACCTCGATGAGGGTCGGGAGCGACTCCTCGCGGGCCCGTCGTACGGCGGCCCCGATGCGGGCCTCGACCTCGAGCACGTCGTGGGAGGCGAAGCGGTCGCGGGCCATCCCGTAGCCCTCGGCCTTGGCGCTCACGTCGGCCACGGCGAGGGTGCGCGACAGGGGGGTCCCCATGGAGTACTCGTTGTTTTCCACGATGGTGACCAGCGGCAGGCGCCACAGGGCCGCGAGGGACAGGGCCTCGTGGAAGTCTCCGATGCTCACGGCCCCCTCCCCGAGGAAGCACAGGGTGACCTCGGGGAGCCCGAGGTATTTGGCCTTGAAGGCGATGCCTGCGGCGAGGGGGACGTGGCCCCCGACGATCCCGTAGCCGCCCATCATCCTGCGCTCGGCGTCGAAGAAGTGCATGCTCCCGCCGAGGCCCTTCGAGCACCCCGTGACCTTGCCGTACATCTCGGCCATGCAGGCCCGGGCGCTCATCCCGCGGGCGAGGGCGATCCCGTGGTCGCGGTACGTCCCGACGACGTAGTCCTGGGGCTGGAGGGCCCCGAGGGCCCCGACGGCGATGGACTCCTGCCCGATGTAGAGATGCAGGAAGCCGCCGATTTTGCCCTGGGAATAGGCCTTCGCGGAGGCCTCCTCAAACCGCCGGATGAGCACCATCTGGCGGTAGCGGGCGCGCAGTACGTCCGAGGGGTTGGACACCGTTGCTCCTGGCGTTGGGGTGGCACAGAGAGGTTGGCGAGCGACCCGTCGCCCGCCGCCACCAACGCGGGGCAGACCATACGATCGCCCTCACGCGATGGGAAGCCCCACCGCGCACCCGCGCGCGTAGAAAACGCGCGGGCCGTCGGGCTGTGGAGGAGGGGAGAGAGGCGGAGGGGGGCTAGAAGCGCGCGAAGGGCGTCGGGCGGGTGAAGTTGCGCACGCGGATGATGCCGCCGCCGCCTTCGCCCGCGTGGAAGATCGCGTCGTAGAGCTTGTCGAGGGTGAACACGGCCTGGAGGTACCCGCGGGTCTCGAAGCGCGGGGCCCAGAAGGGGTTGCCCCGGGTGCCGTCGGAGTCGAGGCTGTTGAAGCGGCTGACGGAGTAGCCGATCTCGGTGGTGAGCCAGGGGGTGACGTTGTAGTCGACCCAGGCGAAGAAGGCCGAGGAGTTGCGGATGTTCTGGTTGTTGGGGCTGCGGGGTACGCCTTCGAGCTCCATCGGGGCGTACGACCAGTTGTGGCTCATGGAGAAGAAGAGGCCGGGCGAGAAGTGCCCCCACTCTTGCACCACGATGAGGCTCCACGACAGGGAGTTGGCCACGTTGCTGAGGGCGAAGAAGCCGGCCCCCTGGCCCGCGCACCCGCTGCCCCCGCCCCAGCACTGGGGGGGCGTCGGGCGGCCCGTGATGGGGTCGGAGATGGGCGAGCGGAAGGTCGGGGTGGTGTACTCGTACAGGGGGTGCGAGTACGAGACGTTGGCGATGATGGCCAGGCTGCCCCCGAGGACGTGCTCGAAGCCCCGGGCCACCTGCATCAGGATGCCGGGGGTGGCGATGGTCGTGCGGGCCCGCGACTCGGGCGACAGGGGCAGGGCCAGGGTGGGGGCGAACCACACCTTGAGCCCGTGCCAGGCGGGGATCCCGTGGTACCAGAGCTGGATGAACGGGTCGGTCAGGCGCGGCTCGTTGCGCGTCGTGGTGAAGTCGTTGTTGGTGTACTCGTAGGTGAAGTTGATGCCACCGCGGAGCTGCCACTGGCGGTTGATGAAGAAGCGGGGCCGCAGGGCGATCGAGCTGTCGACCGTGGGGTTGTAGGCGTTGCAGCCCCCGCCCTGGCCGTCGGACGAGCGGCCGAGGGGGGTGAGCTGGTCGAGGCTGGGGTTGACCGTCCCGACGCCGCCTCCGGGGGAGTTGCAGGCGCCCTCGGGGTAGTTACGGAGGCTGGGGAAGAAGGTGTTGACGGTCGAGCCCAGGGAGGCGAAGAGGAGGGTCCCACGCCAGGCCGAGGGGGCCCGGCGGGAGGTGCCCCCGCCTCCTTGGGACAGGGCCGAGGCGACGGGGCGACGGGGCGCCGCTGCGGCGGGTGTCCCTGCGGCGGGTGTCCCTGCGGCGGGTGTCCCTGCGGCGGGTTGCTGCTGCGCCGAGGCAGCCAGGGGGAGCAGCAGACCCGAGAGGACCGCCGCGGTGACAAGCTTCTTCATGACCTCGTGAACTCCCAGCACGGTCGGTGCGCCCAGCGCCCGGTGCCATCGCCTCTGCGGGCGGTGATGGAGTCACACACCCGACGTCGGATTGTCAACGCCGCCCTGCGGCTTCGGGCGCGATTAGCGCAAGATCCCTGCCACGGCCCGCGGGCCCAGGAAGCCCGGCAAGAACGCGGCCCCGCGGTGGGGGCGTGCGGCCGATGGGGCCCCGGGGTGTTAGCGGGCTGACGGCTGCCGGGGGCGTGTGGCCCCGACCCGGAGGAGGATCAGCCGTCGTTGCCGGAGTCCTTGGGCTCGATGCGGCTGCCGAGGTAGCCGAGGCCACCGATGAGGGAGAAGACGGCGAACAGAGCGAGGAGTTTGGCCCAGAGCATATCGGGCCGAGGCTGTGTCACGACTTGGGGGTCCGCGCAAGCGAACGACGCCCGCAGGTCGTCGGGGAGGGAGCGGAGGTGAGGGCGATCAGCCGGTGCGGGACTTCAGCACGAGGAGCTGAAAGTTGGAGAACCCGCTCTGGCCGCAGGTGTAGAGCACCTCGAAGATGGTGCGGGAGGGGGTGCGGTGGTCGGCGATGATGGCGATGTCGCCGCGGAAGCGCTGTCCGACGCGCTCGGCGCTGGTGCGGGCCTCCTGGGCCCGGTCGCGCATCTCGGAGGACAGGGGGTTGATGACGAGGCCGGTGCCTCCCCCGCGCTTGAGGGAGGGGTCGACGAACCCGTTGCGCAAGGAGGCGATGAAGCGCCCGTTGACCGAGATGGACACCCGGGAGACCATCACCTGCATGGCGTTGGAGGGGGCGGTGTCGACCGAGGAGTGGGGCAGGCGGAGGTCGTCATTCTGCGGGACGGAGGCCGACGACGCGGACACCGACTTCAGGAGGAAGACCAGGATGATGGTCATCATGTCCATCATCGGCACGACGTTGAGGTCTTCGGAAACGTGCTCGTGGAGCCTGCGCTTGTAGCGACGGCGGATCTCGCGCTTCTCGTCGATGATGCTGGGCTTGGGGCCCGTGTCGCGCTTGTCGTTGCTGGCCATGGGTAGTGGGTCTCCGCGCGGGCTCAGTTGCGCAGGATCCCGAGCGTCACCTCGGGGAACATGCACTCGGGGCTGGAGTAGTTGGCCGCGACGTTTTCTTCGGGCAGGCGACAGGCCCCGACCCGCGACTCGCGCACGGCGTCGATGGTGTTGACCAGGACGCCGTAGGGGACCTCGGTGTTGGGCGAGATGTTGATGGAGTGGTCGTCACCGATCTCCGTGGAAAACTGGCGTCGCAGGGCCTGCATGCACTGGGTCAGGGCCTGGAAGTTGTGGGTGTACCCGTCGACGTCAGCGCTCGGCCGGTTGGGGACCGTGAGGGAGGCCTGGCCGACGGTGGAGCAGCCGGGCAGGAGGAAGCCGCCCCCGGCCCCGACGATGTAGCCGGTGGGGGTGATCTTGACGGTGATGTTGAGCCGCTCGCGGTCGGGCCGGGGCCCCGGGCCGGGGCCGGAGGTCGGGGCGGGCACGGGGATGGTCGCGGTGAAGATCGTCGCGATGGTCGCCAGGAGAAACATCAGCACGTTGACGATGATGTCGAGGAACGGCACGATGTTGAGCTCGGTGCTCTTCTCCGCCTGGGAGAGCTCCTTGGGTCGTGACTTCCGTACGATGCGCGCTCGTTGGGCGCCGCTGAACACCTTCATGGCCTTGGGGTCACCCTTCCCGGGCGGTCACTGCTGTTGACGACCGAGCGTCAGGATGTTGGTGAGCTTCATGGCGCTGAGGTTGACGTCCTCCTCGATGCTCTTGAGGCGCATGTTGAGGAGGAGGTAGCCCACGAAGCAGGTCACGGCGATGCCGAGGCCGAGGGCGGTGTTGTTCATCGCCTCGGAGATGCCGCGGGCGAGGGCCTGCTGGCGCTGCCCCGGGTCGGCCACGCGGTCGAGGGCCTCGAAGGTGTGGATGAGCCCGAGGATGGTCCCGAGGAGGCCGAACAGGGTCGCGATGTTGGCGAGGATGAAGAGCTCGCTCACGCGCTTCTTGGCGTGGGGCATGATCTCCTCGACCTTCTCGTCGATGGCCGCGGCCACGGCGTCCTCGCCGCGGTTGACCTGCACGAGGCCGGCCTTGAAGACGGCCAGGATGGGCGCGTCGGCGGCCTCGCACAGCTTGATGGCCCGATCGATGTTGCCCGACTGCACGAGCTTGCCCACCTGGACGATGAGCTCCTTGCTGTCGACGCGGAACTTCGTCAGGAGGTAGTACGATCGCTCGGCGATGGTGGAGAGCACCACGATGCCGATGAAAATGTTGAGGAAGAAGGGCCAACCGAGCTTCTCATAGAGCCCCGCGAGCCCGACCGCCTCCTGCTGGTGCGCCGCATTCTGCTGGGCCACCAAGAGCAACTGCACCAGAGCCGACTGCATCGTCCTTCTGCTCCTTCTTCTGCGCCACGTCGCGGCTTTGCCGCGCGCCGCCGAGTCTCTTGCCACCCCCGCCGCCCAGTGGCGCGGGATTCTATGGGGTCCATCGGGTCTGCGGGGCACTCCCGCATCGCCGCAAACCCTCCCACCGTCCGAACTGTGTCCCCGCCGCCGCCCGTCGCCTCGCTGGATTTCTACGCGTGGGTCACGCCGCCGACACCTCCGGACACGCCGCTGCATCGAGGATGCGGCAGGACCGTAGCCCGTCGCTCGGCGCCCTGTCAACGCCGTCGCAGCGTCCCCTCCTCTTCTCGCCAGCAAATCCTCCGGGCGGGAACCTCCCCCCTCCCCGTGGTGTCGAAGCCCCATGCCGTGGTGGTCCATAGGTTCGCCGAGGGATCGGCCCTCCCCCCCCGACCCGGAAGCAGACCCTGCGGCCGTTGACATGCCCGCAAGCCCCAGTATAGTTCCCGCAGTTCGGCCCGGCGCGGCCGCTGCACACAAGGCGGCGAGGCGACGGTCGAGCGGAGCGACAAGGATTTATCCTGTGGCGCACCGACCCGCAGGTCGTGTAAGGGTTGCATCGCCGCCGCAGGGTGTCGGCACCCTGCCGACGCTTCCTTCGGGTGACTCTCAAAGCTCCCCTCGGGGATTTTCAGCGAACCCGGCAGGATGAGTCGGCCGGGCCACAGGTCAGGGTATCGGAGGAGGATTCCGCGATGTTGCACAGTCTGGGTGAGCATTTCAAGGAGGGTGGTTGGGGCATGTGGCCCATCACCCTCTGGGGTGTGTTCGTGATCGCCATCTCGATCGAGCGGGCGATGTATCTGTTCAAGTCGTCCATCAACAAGGACGCCTTCCTGGCCAACATCCAGAAGTGCATCCTGGCAGGGGATGTGGGGCGGGCCATCAAGCTCTGCTCCACGGCGCAGGCCCCGCTGGCACGCATCGTCAAGGCCGGGTTGATGAAGGTCAACCGCCCCGACTCTGAGGTGCAGGCCGCGATGGACGAGTCGGCCCTGCGCGAGCTGCCGAAGATCGAGCACCGCACGTCGTACCTGGCCCTCCTGTCCAACCTCGCGATGCTCTCGGGCCTCCTGGGGACGATCACGGGCCTCATCGCCGCCTTCGGAGCCGTCGGCGGCCGCGCCGGTGGCCCGGCGATCGACCCCGCCCGCAAGGCAGAGCTCCTCGCCGGCGGCATCTCCGAGGCGATGAACTGCACCGCCTACGGGCTGATGGTGGCCATCCTCGGCCTCATCGCCTTCGCCCTCCTCAACGGCAAGACCCAGGGCCTCGTCGACGACATCAACGAGTCGACCGTCCAGGTGCTCAACCTCGTCGTCAACAACCGCTCGAAGATCAACGTCGGCGGCGCCAAGGAAGCGGCCTGAGCCCTCGCCGCGCCTGCCCCCGTGGGCGCGGTGATCGCGCAGAGTCCCCTTCAGGCCTTAGGAGCTACACAATGGGCGGCGTATCGGTCGACTCGGGCGGAGGCAGCGGCAAGAAGGCCGTCGACGCAAACATCAACATGGTGCCGATGATCGACCTCCTGATCTCGGTCATCGCGTTTCTCCTGATGACGGCGGTGTGGGTGCAGACGGGGCAGCTCCAGGCGCAGCAGCCGCGCTCGGCCCCGTCCGCCACCCCTCCGGAGAACAACACGCCCCAGGAGCAGTTGAAGGTTCAGATCTCGCCCACCAGCATCCGGGTGGGGGTGAGCGCGGCCGACATGCGGGAGATCCCGCACAACGACCAGCGCTTCACCGAGCTCGGCAACGTGCTCCGGCAGCGCCTCCAGGCCAACCAGCAAAACCGCGAGGTCTGGCTGCAGCCTGACGGGGTCGTGCAGTACGGCGAGATCATCCGCGTCATGGACACCGTGTACGAGGTGTACCGTCCCGACGCGGCGAGCCAGGTCACCATCCGGTTTCTGTAAGCGAGCTGAGGACCCAATGCCTGTCACGACCCCCGGCAAGAGCCGGTTTCGCCCCGGGCTCTTCCGCCGCGACCCGGTGGAGAAGTACGCCCTGTTCAGCCAGATCCCCCTCCTGCACGTTCGGAAGAAGGTGCTGGGCGGCGGGCACAAGGCCGTCAGCGCCGACCTCAACCTCACCTCGATGATCGACTACCTCGTCATCACGGTGGTGTTCCTCCTCGCGCAGTTTGGCTCGCAGCAGCAGATGCAGTCATCGGCGGGCCTCGAAGTGCCCGAGGCCGCCCACGCCGACAACGTCATCTCCGCGCCCATCGTGTCGATCTCCGACCGGGCCGTCCTCCTCGACGGCCAGCGCATCGCCTCCCCCCAGGAGCTCTCGCCCAACACCGACCGCATCGACCGCCTGGCCGAGCGCCTCGAGCAGGTGCGTCAGCAGTGGCCCGTGCTCCACCCCGACCGCCCCTTCGAGGGCGACATCCTCTTCCAGGTCGACCGCCGGGTCTCCTGGCAGACCATCAAGACCGTGGCCCGCACCTGCGCCCAGGTCGGCTTCACCCGGCTCAACTTCGCGGTCACCAAGGGCAACGCCAACACCACCGCCGACTGACCCCGCGTCGGCGCTGGCAGGCGATTCCCTCCTCTCCCCATCGGCCGTCCGTGGCCCCATAGATCCTCCCCGTGGCCTCCTCCGACCCACCGCCCGACGAAGCCCCCCCCGCCGCCCGGCGCGGCACCCACCGGGGGCCCGTCGACCCCGACGAGCTGCGGTCGTTCGCCCCGCGCATCCGCTGGCGCTTCTGGGGCCCCATGCTCTTCCTCCTCGTGCTCTTCCCCACCCTGTGGTGGGTCAAACGCACCCGCGAGGCCGAGGCCCGACGGGCCCGCCTCCTGCGCGAGCACGCCACCCTCACCGTCGACCTCCGCGACGCCTACCAGAGCCGCCGCGAGGCCCTCGAGGCCCTCGTCCTCGCCGCCGCAGGCCCCTACCCCGGCGACCTCCGGGCCGAGGGCTTCTCCCTCGAAGCCCTCACCCGCGAGCCCGTCCTCTACGCCAGGGTCCGGGCCCACGAGATCAACGACCGCGACTCCGTCCTGCCCTCCGTGCGGCACCGCTACCCCGACCAGTTTCCGAGCTGCCTCGGCCTCGAGATCGTCTTCGCCCGCGAGGTGATGGACAAGGGGGCCTTCCTGCACCCCAGCTACGTCGACGCCATCCGCGGAGCCTCCGACACCGACCGCCTCCACGCCCTGCGCGACGACCTCCTGTTTCGCCTCCGCCGCGACTCGGCCCTCCTCGTCCACGGACTCGCCCGGCGATACCTCGTCCTCGCCGTCGACGAGGCCCGCAACGCCGTCGACGGGCCCACCCGGGTCTTCGTGCACGACATCCCCGGCCGCCGGCTCGTGCTCCGGGCCCGGGGCAGCGGGGCCGACGTGCTCATCGTGCCCTTCCGCATCCACGGGATCCCCTCCACTGCCCAGACGGGCCGCGGGCTCCCCCGGATGGGCCTGTCCCAACACGACTGCTCCGTCGCCAACGCCGTGCGCTCCGCCCTCGGGGTCGAGCCCCTCGGCCTCATGCACGCTCCCCCCGAGGCCCCGGCCGACGCAGGCCCCCCGCCCTCCGACGCCGCCTCCGACGCCGCCTCCGGGGCGGCCCCCGACGCGTAGCCCCGCGACCCTGCCCGACGCGTAGCCTCCGCGCGTTTTTCGCACCCTCCCCCGACGCAGCCCATGGCGATTCGGCACCGACTGCGCCATAAGGGAGTCGGGCCCATTGCCGTGGGGCGAGGCCCTCCCCCCCCCGGTTGACACAGGAGGAGACACCGTGGACTCCCATACCCCCGACGTGGAGGTGCTTCGTACGCGCCTCCGCGAGCACGTCGTGCGTCACAACCTCAAGACCTCCTCGCGGCGCGAGCTGATCCTCGACGCCTTCGCGGACATGGGTCGCCACGTCACCGCCGACGAGCTGCTGCGGGCCGTACGCGACCGCGACGCACGCATCGGGGCTGCCACCGTGTACCGCACCCTCCGGGTGTTTCAGGAGAGCGGGATCGTGGCCGAGCGCCGCTTCGAGGGCGGGGCCACCCGCTTCGAGCTCGTCGGCGACGAGCACCACGACCATCTCATCTGCGTCCAGTGCAGCACGATCGTCGAGTTTGAGGACGACTCGATCGAGCGGGGCCAGCACCGCATCGCGGCCCAGCACGGCTTCGAGCTGCGCTCCCACCGCCACGAGCTGTACGGCGTGTGCCCCGCCTGCCTGGGCCGGGCCGCGGCCCGCAAGGTCTGAGCGCGCCCCCCGGTCACACCAGCCGGATCGGCAGAGGCATAAAGAGCAGCACGAACAGCCCCAGGGTCACCCAGGCCACCACCCGACGGCCCGGGGTGGCCGCGTGGTCGTTGGTGGGCGGGTGACGGTCGCCCGACAGGCGCAAAAGGCCCCGCCCCAGGAGGGCCCACATCCCCCAGATGAGGGCCGGGGTGAGGTTGGCCGCGGCGTAGCTCCATCGGGCCTGGGACAGGCACCACAGGGCCACCCCGAGGGCGTGCAGGCCGAGGGCTCCGAGGATCCATTTGGACAGGCGGTCGTGACGCCGGCCGAGGAGGGCGTAGGCCACGTGGCCCCCGTCGAGCTGACCGACGGGGAGGAGGTTCATCATGGTGACGAAGAGACCCGCCCAGCCGGCGAAGGCCACGGGGTGAAGCCACACGTCGTGGCCCGCGGGGATCGGGCCGACCACCAGGCGCTTGAGGCCGAGGTACAAGAGCGAGTCGCCCTCGACCAGGATGCCCGTGCGGCCGGCCACGGGTTCGACCTTCGAGAGGGCGAGACCCAGGGCCGTCACCGGGATGGCCATCACCAGGCCCGCGAGAGGGCCCGCGGCCCCGATGTCGACCAGGGCGTCGCGGGTGCGGATGCGCCCCTTCATCGCGATCACCGCCCCCATCGTCCCGAACAAATTTGGGAACGGGATGAACATCGGCAGGCTCGCCGGGACCCGGTGCCACCGGGCCATCACGTAGTGTCCAAACTCGTGCACCAGCAGGATGGCCAGGAGGGGCACCGCGAACACCCACCCCTTGCCCAGGGCCCAACACCCCGCCCGCACCATGGCCCAGGTTCCGTGGCCCGACGCCGACTCGGCCACCTCCCAGGGCGACCGCCCCAACACCTGCCCCGCCCCAACAAAGAAGGTGCTCAGCAGGGTCGCCACGAAGAGGCCCAGGGCCGTCCGCCACCGCCCCAGGCCCGGCCGCCCGGGCGGGACGGGGGTGTCTCGCATCTCGTCGCTCACGCAGTCTCTCCGTCGCCCCGCAAGGCCGCCAGGAGGGCGTCCAGGCGCGTCTCGATCCGGGCGTCGATCTGCCCGCGTTCGGTCTCGACGATCACGCCCCCCGGGCCTACCTCCGGGTCGCCGTAGACCGCCACGTCCTGCCCCTCGCCTGCCCATCGGGCCAGCACCCCCCGGGCCGCCTCCGCCTCGTCGGGATGCACCCGCACGAGGACCCTCCGGGCCCTGCGAAACCTCCCCAGGGCGTCGGCGAGGGCCCGCTCCACCACCGACCGATCGATCCGGGCCACCTCGCCCACGATCGTCCGAGCGATCTCCACCCCCAGGGCCGCCACCGCGTCGGCCTCGGCCCGCCCCGCCCGCGACGCCGCCGCGGCCGCCTCCACACGCAGCGCCGCCACCGACGCGAGCCCCTCGGCCCGCCCCGCCTCCACGGCCTCCGCCCGCAGGGCCGCGGCCTCGCTCCGGGCCCGGGCGACCTCCTCGCGGCTCCCCGCAGGGATCACCCGCAGCCCCGACAGCCCCCGCCGCACGACCAGGGGGCTCACGCCCCGACCTCCGCCGCGAGGAGCCTGAGGTCGTGGTCCCGCCCCACGAGCCGCAGGAGGCGCTCGATCCGCACGGCCGCAGGGTCGACCAGGGCCGCACGGCCGTCGGCGGCGTCGAGGAGCTCGGTCCACTGCGACGCAGACAGAAACACCCCGCTCTGGCGGTGGGCCCGGCCGACGATCCAGCCCAGGCGGGCGACCTGCACCGGGTCGAGCGGAAGGCACTGCCCGGCCGCGCCCCGGACGGCCTCGATGTCACCCGGAGACAGGGCCCGGGCCGCCCTCGCCCGCGCGTCAGGGTCGAGGGCGCGCATCCAACGGGCCAGGAGCCGGGCTCCGCGGGTGGGGTCTCTCGGCACGGGGCGCAGACGGGCCAGGCGGGCCCCCTCCACGGCCACCGCGAGGGCCACTGCGCTCCGATCGCCCGCGGCCCGGAGCTGCTCCCGGTGGAGCCGGGCGCGGGGCCCTTCGGGCAGCGGGAGGGCGGCGTAGAGGGCCTCCGGGTCGTCGCCGACGAGCTCTACCGCGGTCACCGCCGCACGCACCCAGACCGCCGCCATCGCCATCGGGGGCCACCATGCACTCCGCCGGGCGACGCCGCAACGACGGGGCAGCGGCGCGACCCCCAGGACGCGCCGAAAACTCGCGCAGGACGGGCCCCGGGTGTTAGCCCCACAGGGGTGTTGCGCATGCCCTCGGCCTTGCTCGCCGCCCTCGTGCTCGTCGCAGGCCTCCTCGTGCCCTCTGCGGGGGTCGCGTGGACCGAGGCCCGCCCCGCGGGGATGGTGACCGAGTACCAGGTCGACCGGGACGGGGGGGCCACGGTGACCGTGCGGATCCAGTGGCGAGTCCTGGCCGGGAGGCTCCATCAGTTTGACCTGGCCGAGCTCCCCCACGACCTGAGCCTGCTCGAAGCCAGCGCCACCAACGCCGTGGGCGACCCGGTGCCCCTGAGCGCCCGCAGCCCCGAGCCGGGGCGCCTCGAGGTGAGCCTCGCCGATGCCCAGGGGGGCGTGCGTCGGGGTTCGGTCGACGTGGTGGTACGGTTTACGACCTCCCTGCGGGCCCAGGGGCTCATCCGTCGGGCCGGGACCGACGCCGTCCTCGAGCTCGGCACGGCCCCGTGGGAGCACGGCCTGGCCGCCGCCGAGGTGCGGGTGGCCCTGCCCACCTCGGCCCGACGGGCCCAGTGGGTCCCCGACGACTCCGCGGGGGTCGAGGCCACCACCACCGCCGAAGGGTCGCGCGATGTCGTGCGGCTCCTGCGGCATCGGGTACCGGCCGCGACCCGGTGGACCGTCCGGGTGGCTGCCGATGCCAACCTCTTCCCCTGGCTCGGGAGCGGGGGGGGGCATGGTCCGCGGGTTCTGCGTCGGGCCCGGCGCCCGTGGGGCCACGCGGCCCTGCTGTCCCTGGGCCTCCTGGCGGGTCTCCTCGTCCTCGGGCGGGCGTTGTCCCCCCGGCGTCCCGGGGCCACCCTGTGCCCCCCGCGGCTGTCCCCGGCCCTGCCCCTGGTCCTCGCCGTCACGGGCACTGCTCTCCAGGGCCTGTCCACCGTCCAGGTCCCCTACGCCCTCACCCTCGGGACCGGGCTCGTGCTCGCCGCGGCCATCCTCCGGCTGCCCCGCCGGATCGCCCTGCGCCCACGCCCCAACGCCCCCGCAGGGCCCCTCGGTCCCTCCAGGTTGCCGGCACGATCCCTCCGGGCGGCCGTGCGGACCGTGGCCTTTGGGGTCGCGGTGGTGGGGGTTCCGCTCGCCCTGGCCTACGCGGCGGCCCGATACGGATCGGCCGCCCTGGGCGTGGTGGCCGTCGACGCGGCGGTCTTGAGCCTGTTCGTGCTCGGGGTTCGGGCCCAGCGTAGCCTCGCCCCGGAGACCGTGACCCTCGGGCAGGTGGCCCAGAGCCTCACGGCCCGGCTCCGGGTTCGCCGCCTGGAGGGTTTGTGCCTGTCCTGGACCCTCCGGGGGACCGACCCCCGGGCCCGCGGGAGCGTCCGTCTTTCTCTGCAGCCCCGCAAGGGATGGGCCCTCCCGGCCGACGTGGTCTCGGTGGCCTGGGAGGTCGAGACCCGGGCGGCCCTCCTCGGGTGGCGATGCCGCCCCACGATGCTCGTGTACGTCCGCCGCGGAGCCCAGGCCGAGCAGCGCCTGCGGGCCCTGGCCGAACGGGTGGGAGCCCTGCGCCCCGGCGCCGACGACACCACGGTGGTGTTTGTGGCGACCATGGAGGGCGACGACGTGGCCCCCTGCCTGGAGGCCGTGTGGTCGCTCCTGGCGGGGGCGGCCCGGCGGGGGCGGTCGGCGGTGACCCCAGGGCCCGCCCCGGCCACGCAGCCGTACGAGGCGACGCAGAGCCAGCACCTGGGCCAGCTCCTCGCCGCGGGCTGAAGCGACGGTCGGATCAGGGGGCGTCGGTTGACGCGGAGGGCAGGGCCCGGAGGTCGATGCCGAGGATGGCGGCGATGCGGTCGGCCACGAGGTCGTCCGAGAAGCCCAGGCGGTCTCCGACATGACCGATGACCTGGAGGGCCATGGGCTCCACCTCGCCGTCGAGGCCGGCCATCTCGATGAGCATCGTGAGCCACGCCCGGCGCACCCCCTCCTCCGTAGGCACCTCCACCGGGAACTCCTCCAACACCACCTCCCCCCGCGGCAGGAGGGCGTTGATGTCATCCTGCCCGAACCCGAAGGCCCCCGCCAGGAGCGACAGCCCCTGAGCCTCGGCGGCGGAGACCCCCCCGTTGGCGCTGGCCACGAGCAGGAGGGTCTGCACGATCGAGCGCCGTACAGCCACGGGCTCGGCCACCACGGCGGCCAGGGAGGCCTCAGGGAACTCGTCGTCAGAGGCCGCGGGCGCGCCGGGCGGGAGGTCGTCAGGCTTGTTGACCATCGGGGGACCCATCGGGGGGAGTGATCGGGGAAGGCATCAGGGGGAAGGCAGAGGGCTCAACGGCGGGGCGCGAGGCGCTGGCGAAACAGGGCCTGGATGCCGTCGACCTGGCGCACGGCGCTGTCGATGGCGCTCTGCTTGAAGTCGAGCTTGAGGGCCTTCTCGGCGACCTCGTCGGCGAGCCAGGCCGGGCCGTCGTCGCTGGTGAGGAGCTCGGGGGCCTTCTTGCCCTTGAACTCAATGGCCGGGGAGGCCAGGACCTTCGCCCGGAAGGGCTCGTACACGTCCCCGAGGACGGCCTTGAAGACCTCGAAGTCGTCGCCCGTGGTGTCGGTGAGCTCGGGGAGGCGGTCGGCGTAGGCCTCGAAGCGCTCGGGGGCCCGGACCCGCAGCTCGTCGAGGGCCACCCGCAGGGCCAGGGTGTCGTCGAGGTAGCCCACCACCCCCGCGGAGTCGGGGATCACATCGCCCGGGGCCAGGGTGTACAGCACGACCCCGACGGCGAGCTGGCGGAGCTCGTCGTCGAGCTCGGGGTCGTCCGCGACGACCCGCAGGAAGTCTTTGAGGTCGTGCTGGAACGTCGGCAGCCACCGAGCGGCTACCTTCTTGAGTTCGGGGATGGAGGCGTCCATAGGGGGGCGGACTGTACACCTCCGGGCCCCGCGCGTCACCGCGTCACGGCTGGGGGCGATCTTCTTCGGGGATGAGGTCCTGCCCGGCCGGGCAGGCGAGCTCGACGTTGGTGGGCCCGTTGCTCGTGCGCACGACGAGGAACACCACCCGGCGGTTGCGGGCCCAGGCCGCGGCGTTGCGTCCGGGGTCGATGGGGCAGCGCTCGCCGTAGCCCGCGCTGGAGAGCCGTTCGGGCTCGATCCCGCGCTCGGTCAGGGCCCGCATCACGCTGGCCGACCGGTCGCGGGTGAGCTGGAGGTTGTGGTTGTCGTTGCCGCGCTCGTCGGCGTGGCCCTGCACCTGCACCCGGGTGATCTGGGTGTTGGCCCGCAGGGTGGCAGCCACGGCCTCGACGATGGGCAGGCTCTCCGGGAGGATCTGGGCGCTGTTGGTCTCGAAGTTGATCGCCTGGAGGATGCGGATGTTGTTCTCCTCCAGGACGGCGAGGCCCTGGTCGGGGCAGCCGTCCTCGTCCTCGTGGGCGTTGTAGGTCTCGGGCTCGTTGGGGCACCGGTCGCGCACGTCGGGGATGCGGTCGTGGTCGTTGTCGGGGTCGGGGCAGCCGTCCTCGTCCTCAAACTGGTCGCGGTCTTCGGGGTCGTTGGGGCACAGGTCGCGCACGTCGGGGATCCCGTCGCGGTCGTTGTCGGGGTCGGGGCAGCCGTCCTCGTCCTCAAACTGGTCGCGGTCTTCGGGGGTGTCGGGGCAGCGGTCGACGTTGTCGGGGATCCCGTCGCCGTCGCGGTCGTTGTTGTCGCGGTCGGGGCAGCCGTCCTCGTCCTCGACCCCGTCGCGGTCTTCGGGGGTGTTGGGGCACTGGTCGTTGACGTCGAGGACCCCGTCCTGGTCGTTGTCGGGGTCGGGGCAGCCGTCCTGGTCTTCGAACCCGTCGAAGTCTTCGGGCTCGTCGGGGCACTGGTCGACGTCGTCGCGGTACCCGTCGCCGTCGCGGTCGCCGATGCTGGGCTCGAGCATGATCCCGAGGAAGGCCCGGAGGTTGGCCCCGGCGTCGGCCCCCGTGATGCGCCGCCCGGCCCCGAGCATCAGGTACGAGTTGCTGAGGAGAAACACCTTGATCCCGGCCACGGCCTCGACGGGGGTGGAGTCGGGCGCGAAGAGGTTGTTGGTGTACGAGTTGGCGTACACCTCGCCCACGAGGTCGAGGGCCCGGCCCACCCGCATCGAGGCCCCGAGGCCGGCCGTGACGGGGGAGGCCCAGGTGAGGCCCGCCAGGGTGGCTCCCTGGCCGAAGGCGTGGCGGTAGCCGGCGTTGAAGTTGAGGCGAAACCGCTGGGTGGGGTGCCACTCGACGGCGAGGGAGGGCCACAGGATGAAGCCCGGATCGCCCGCGAAATTGGACGGGCCCGACTGCAGGGGGAAGGCCCCCTGGACGATCAGGGCCAGACCCACGGGGCTGCGCTCGCTCCGCAGGATGCGCCACTTGAGGTGGACCCCCGCCGAGCCGAAGCCCTGGTACGTCATGCCCCCGGCCCCCGGGGTGTAGCCCGCGAGGGGCTCGATGCGGGCCCCCGTGCTCATCGTACCCGGCCCGTCCACCAGATGAACCGGGAGCTGGATCCCCACCACCAGCCGGTTGGCGATCCCCAGGTTGGCCTGGAAATGCCCCGAGAACATGTCCGTCACGAGCGGGGCGTTGAGGGTGCGTTGGGTGCCGTCGAGCAGGGTCCCCCGCCGGGCCAGGCCCCGGGCCCAGTCGACCACCATCCCGAAGCTGAAGCTCCCCGCCCCGAGGATCTCCGTACCGTTGACGGTAAACTGCCCGCGGGTGTCGACCGCCGGGCGAAAGATGTGCAGGTCGAAGCCCTCCCCGTTGGGCAGGGCCTCTTGAGCCCGGGCCTCCCCGCTCCCGCCCAGCACGCAACCCAACACGCACGCGGCGACGACACCGGCACCCCGAGATCTCGATGTTCCCATGACCCCAGGATGGTACCTGAGGGCCCCCTGCGGGTCACCAAACTCTACGGACCCGACGGCCCCCGGGCCGTGATGCGCACGGGACGGGCCGCAAACTCGTGGGCCAGGCTGGCCCGGGCCGGGTCGCTCACCGGGGTGACCCCCCAGCTCCGCATCCGCTCCAGGGCCGCGGCCTCGAAGGCCAGGGCGGTCTGGGTCCGCACGTCGCAGCCGATCCCGTCAGCGAGGCCAGGCGGAACCGACCCGCAGCGGGACAGGGCCCCCTGGGTGATGGCGTAGGCCACGTCGACCTGCCCGAGGGCCTCGTGGGCCCGGGCCATCACGAGGATCACGGCCCCATCGCGTCGGGCCCCCTCCGGGGCCCGGTGGGCGGTGTCGACCACGAGGCGGGTCATCCCGTGGTCGAGGTACCGCCGCAACAGAACCCGCGTCGCCACGATGTCGTCGGGGTGACGGGCCACCCGCGACTCCAGGGCCCCGAGGCTCATCCGTTCGACCTGTCGGTCGGGGTCGACCACAGGGCGAACGGTCATGAGACGACCCCCGGCCCAGGCCGTGCCCACGAGCCCGATCACAATGAGCTGCGTCCGGAGATCCATCGCCTGCGTGGGTGTATCGTACCCGCTGCGATGACCCCTGACGAGATCAAGTCGCTGCGACGGACCCTCAGCTTCACCCAACGCCAGCTCGCCGAGGCCCTCACCCTCGACGTAAGCATCGTGCGGGCCTGGGAGCGCGAGGAGCAGTTTCCCACCAAGGCCCACTGCACCGCGATGGAGGCCCTGCGGCGTAATCCCCCCCCCCGACCGGCCAAGGGGGCGGCCCCGCCCCTCCAGGTGCTCGCCGACCCGGCGTTTTATGCCCTCTTGCGCAAGCTCCTGGCCCACCCGGGCCTGCGCGCGGAGTGCGCCCGGCTGGCGGCCGATCTTCCCGACCCGGCGGAAGAAGCGTCGCCCGGCGCCGACCGCACTTGACGGCGGGACGTAAGGTGGGGTGGACTCTCCCGCGATGGCTGGGTTGGGCGTAGACGAAATCGCGAAGCTCCTGCGGGAGATGGGTTATGCGCCGCGGGCGATCGACGCCAAGACGCTGCGCTGCGCCGTGCCGACCGCGGCGGGCGAGGTCCGCCTCGTGCTGCGGCACGCCGGGACGTGGCTGTACCTCGGGGTCCTGCCCTTCCTCGAGGCCGGGAGCACGGCCCCGTGGGGGGCGGGCAAGTACCCTCCGCGGTTTCTCGGGCGCATCCTGGCGGTCAATCACAACCTGGTGCTGGTGAAGTTTGCCGTCGACGACGACGGCGACCTGTGCCTGCGGGCCGAGCTGCCCACCGAGTCGCTCCAGCGCCGCGAGATCGAGACGGCCGTCCACCTCCTGGTCAACACCACCGAGCAGTACCGCCTGCCCATCCGCGACGCCCTCCTCGACGCGGGCCGGGCCACCGAGCGCCCGTCCGTGCTGCCCGAGCCTCCGCGGTCGGAGCCCCCCCCGGCCGACCTCGCGACCCCCCGCAGCGTACGCGACGACGACGACGGCCCCGAGGTGATCGACACCCACCCCGGCGACCCGGGCCTCGGCGAGGCCCTCGCCAAGACCGACGACGTGGGCCCCTCCGAGCCCGAGCCCCCCGCCTCCGCCCGCACCGACGCCGAGTAGGCCCTGACGCCCCGCGCGGGCTAGCCGGGGCCCAGGCGTGTCGATTGGTGGACGGAGGGGCGGGTGCGTGGCACGAGTCGAGCCCACACCCTGATGAGTTATCTTGTCCTCGCGAGGAAATGGCGGCCCCTGACCTTTGCCGACCTGGTCGGGCAAGAGCACGTGGTGCAGACCCTGCGCAACGCGATCGTGCAAGATCGGGTGGCCCAGGCCTTCCTCTTCACCGGCGCCCGCGGCGTGGGCAAGACCACCATCGCCCGGATCATGGCCAAGGCCCTCAACTGCCTCAAGGCCACGGCCGCCACGCCCGAGCCCTGCCTCGTGTGCTCGGCCTGCACCGAGATCGCCGAGGGCCGCGACCCGGACGTCCTGGAGATCGACGGGGCCAGCAACAACGGGGTCGATGACGTCCGCCGGCTCATGGAGAGCCTGCCATACCGGCCCGTCCGCGACCGGTACAAGGTCGTCATCCTCGACGAGTGCCACATGGTCACCAAGGAGGGGTGGAACGCCCTCCTCAAGACCCTCGAAGAGCCCCACCCCCATGTGAAGTTCGTGTTCGCCACGACGGAGGCCCACAAGCTCCTGCCGACCATCCTGTCGCGGGTGCAACGCTACGACTTCCGGCTCGTGCCCACCCAGGGCATCCGCGACCGGCTGGCCCACGTCCTGCGGGCGGAGGGGATGGCCTTCGACGAGGCCGCCGTCTCCCTCGTAGCCCGCGAGGCCGCGGGGTCGGTCCGCGACGCCCTGTCCCTGCTCGACCAGGTCATCGCCGGGGTCGACACCGAGGTCACCGGGGTCGCCGCCGCACGGCTCCTCGGGGTGGCCGATCGGAAGGTCTTGTACGACCTCGGGCGGGCCATGCTCTCGGGCGACGGGGCCGCGTCCCTGCGCTGTATCGACGCCATCGCCCGCGAGGGCTACGACCTGCCCAACGTGGCCAAGGGGCTCCTCGGGGTCTTGCGCGACCTGGTGGTGGCCCGGGTGGTCCACGATTCGAGCGACCTCCTCGACCTCGCCGACGACGAGCGGGCGGAGGTTCTGGAGATGGCCGGGACCTACGACGCCATCGACCTCGAGCGCCTCTTCGCCGCCTGGGCCCGCGTCACCGAGGAGGTGGCCCGGGCCCGCGAGCCCCGGTGGTCGCTGGAGATGGCCGTGGTGCGGCTGTCTCACCGCCCGGCCCTCGTTCCCGTCGAAGACCTCCTCACCCGGCTGCACGACCTCGAGCGCAGGATCTCCGCAGGCGGAGGCAACGGCCCCCGACCGACCCCCGGGAGCCCCCCCGGGCCCGCCCCCGCGGGACGCCCCCCCGCCGCCGGGACCGCAGCCCCCGCCCCTCCGGCTCCGGCCCGCCCCGCAGGGACCGGCATCCCCGCGGGGTCGTCGGTGACCTCGGGCCTGCCCGCCTCGCAGCGCTTCAGCGTCCCCTCGGGAACGACCGGCGGAGGAGGCGGCGGGGCCGTGGCCTCCGCGGCTCAAGGAGCCACCCTGCGGGTCGCCCAGCCCCAGGAGGCTCCCAGCGTTCAGGCGGTGGCCGTCCAGCCCGCCGTGGCCCCCAGGACGGCCGCAGCCCCCGCGGCCATGAGCTGGCTCGACAAGGCCCGGGCCGCCAACCCCGAGCGCCGCGCCGAACGGGCCTCCAACGCCCCCGCCCCCGCCCCTGCCCCGACGCCCGCGGAGAGCGCGCGGGCCCCCGTCGAGCTCCTCGACACCCGCGGGGCCGAGGCCATCCTGCCTGTGTGGCGGCAGCTCGTCGACGCCACCCAGAGCAACCTCGGGGCGGTGCTCAAGAGCGCGGTTCCGCTGGAGGTGGGGGCCGAGCGGGTGCGGTTCGCGGTGGACGTGGGGTCGAGCTTCATCCGACGCAAGCTCGAGACCCCCGAAGCCTACCGGGTGGTGCAAGACGCCGCCGAGCGGCTCTTCGGGGCCCGTCCCGTGGTCGAGCTCGTCACCGGGGCCCTCGGCGACGACGCCCTCAGCATCCTCCGGGCCGACGAGCGGGCCCGCGAAATCGCCCGGCGCGAACGCGAACAGTCCGCCCGCCAGCACCCCCTCGTGCAGATGGTGTGCGCCGAGCTCGGGGCCGAGGTCGCCAAGGTGAAGCTCGACGGCGACGGTCCCTGAACCCCTGCGACCTCGCCGCGTCGCCCCTGCGGGCCCACGTTGTCCTTGTGCCCCGAGGCCAGACCGTGCGACCCCTCCCCGCAATACCCATGGGCGAACTCACACTCGAGCGCGCGGTCCTGGAGACCCACGCATCCTCCCTCGCCCTGATCGGCCACCGGGCCTTCCGCCAGAGCGGCAGCCCCGACGGGTGGGAGCTGTACTTCCGCGAGAACACCGCCGTCCTCGGAGGCGAGACGGTCGTCGCCTCGCGCGACGGGACCGCCGTCGGCCACGCCACCACCCTCGGGCTCACCATGGGCCTCGCGGGGGCGGAGATCGCCGTCGGGGGCGTGGCCGGAGTGAGCGTGATCCCCGAGGCCCGCAAGTCGGGGGTGGCCGACGCCATGATGCGCACCCTCCTCGACTGGATGCGGGCCCGCCAGGTTCCCTTATCGATGCTCTACGCCTTCCGTCTGCGGTACTACGGCAAGTTCGGGTACGCCGCCCAGGTGGGCTCCGAGCAGATCCGGGCGGCCCCGTCGCAGCTCCCGGCGTCGCCCCTGCGGGCCCACGTCCGGCCGGCCAACCCGACCGAGGTGATGCCCGCCCTGCAGGAGGTGTTTACGCGCTGGCGGGCGGGGCGTACGGGCCCCCTCCTGCGCGACGACTGGTGGTGGAAGACCCGGATCCTCGGCTTCGGCCAGGACGTGGCCACCTACGTCGACCCGGGTTCGGGTCAGGTCGAGGGGTATGTGGTCTACAAGATCCCGCGCGACCCGGACTATCCCCGCCAGAGCTGCGAGGTGTGGGACATGGCCGCGTACACCCCCCGGGCCTGGGCGGGCCTGTACGGCTTTCTGAACAGCCTGGGCGACCAGTACGCCCGGATCATCGTCGACCTGCCCCGGGGCACCCCCACCCTCCTCCTGCGCGAGCACGGCCTCGTCGACAGCCCCGACGACTGGCTCTACCGCGACCCCGTGGCGTTTGTGTCGTCGGGCCCCATGGCCCGCCTCATCGACCTGCCCGCGGCCTTCGCCCAACACCCCACCGCGGCCCGCAACAACATCCAGGGCCTCCTCGGCCTCACCGTCACCGACCCCCTCCGCGACGCCCCCACCGAGCACACCCTCCACTTCCAGGGAACCGCAGGCACCGTGGTCACGGACGGCCTGCGCGGTCGGCTCCACCTGGCCCTCTCGGTCGGGGCCCTGACCCAGGTGTATCTCGGCACCACCACCGCGGCGACCCTGTGCGAGCTCGGACACGCCGAGGGCGACCCCGAGGCGGCCGCCCTGCTCGACGCGGCCCTCGCCGGCCCGACGCTCTACCAGGGGCCCGCGGACGCGTTTTGATCCGTCGCGGGGGACGCGGAGGCGTTCGGGGCACGCGCCAGGCCTCGCGACCTCGACCCCACCCCGCGACCCCATGGGGAACCGGCACCGCATGCGGTACAACGCCCCCGTGTCCCCCACCGCCCCACCGCTCCCGCGCGAGCGACTCGCCCGCGGGGCCTTCGCAGCCGCGCTCTGCGCCGCGATCGGCGCGGCCTTCGTCGTCTGGCCGGCCCACCCCGCGGCCCACAGCGATTTCCCCCTCGACGACGCGTGGATCCACCTCGTGTACGTGCGCTCGCTGCTCACCGAGGGGATCCCCGCCTACAACCCCGGCGAGGCCGAGGCGGGCTTCTCCTCGCCCCTGTGGCTCCTCGCGGCGGGGCCTGCCACGGCCCTCGCCCGGGCCCTCGGGGCGTCGCCCGTCCTCGGGGTGAAGGTCACCTCGCTCGCGTGCGCGGCCTTCGCGGCGAGCGCCCTCGGGGCCCTCGCTCGGCGCCTCGGGGGGTCCCCCGGGGCATCGTTCGGGGCCCTCACCCTCGGGCTCCTCGGAACCGGCCTCGCGGAGTCGTCGGTGAGCGGGATGGAGGTGGCCCTCGCCCTCGGGCTCAACGCATCGGCCTGCGCCGCGGCGGTGTGCGATCGCCCGGGGCGGGCCGGGGCCCTCGCCGCCCTCGCCCTGCTCGCGCGCCCCGAGAGCGCCCTCGCGACGATCGCCCTCGCGGCCGTGACCCTGCTCTCTCGACGCGACCGGGCGGGGCTGACCGCGGGGCTCCGCCTCGTGCTCCCCTCGGCCCTCGCGGGCGGGCTGTGGTGCACCTACAACCTCGCCGTCACGGGCCACCCCCTCCCGAACACCTTCTACGCGAAGGCAGGCCACCTCGCCCTCGGCACCAACCTCCTGACCCTCGGGCGCACCTGGACCGAGGGCGGGCTCCTGCGGGCCGGGCTCCTGGCCGCGCTCCTCGCCCTCGGCGTCGCCCGCACGGGCTCTCCGCGCGACCGCGCGCTGGTCCTCGCGGCCTGGCTCGCGCCCGTGGCCGGGGTCCTGCTCTCGCGCCACCTCGCGTCGGGGGCGGGGTTTTGCGTGCGCCGATACCTGCACGCCTTCCTGCCGCTGGGGGTCGCCTTTGCGGGGCCGGGCCTCGACGCCCTCGTCTCCGCGCTCGAACGCCATGTCCCACGACGCGTGGTCGTGCCTGGGCTCGTCGCCGTGGCGTGCCTCGGGCTGGCCCCGGGCGTGGCCCTCGCGCGGCGGCAGCACGCCTTCAACAGCCGCGACATCACGATCTTTCACACGGGACTCGCCCGGCGGGTGCGCGACGAGCTCCCGCGGGCCTCGGTGATCGGCGTCGAGGGGGCCGGGGCGTCCCGCTACTTCGCCGAGCGCCGCGTGGTCGACCTGCTCGGGCTCAACGACCGCTACGTCGTCCACGCCCGCGGGAGGCGCTACGCCTACGCCTGCGCCCTGGCGGCGCGGGCCCCGGACGTGCTGGTGGTTCCCGCCGAGCTCGCGTCGGCCCTCTCGCGGGTGTTCGCGCTGCGCCCCCTCTTCGGCGCCCGCGACGGCCACTACACCCAGGCCCTGCCGGCCGTGGCCCACCGCGTCGACGTGTACGCCGCGCGGGTTCACGACGCCCAGCGGGCGCGTTGCCTCGCCCGCTTTCCGCCCGACGGGCGGCCGTAGCCAGGCCCGGCTTGCTCCTGGTCGTCCCTCAATCACCAGAGGGTTCGTGGAATCGAAGTGGGGGGTCACGCCTCCGGGTCGCGGAAGACCTCGGCGACGGTGGCGGCGGTCACAGCCCGGCGTTGCCAGGCGACGAGCATCCCAGGGTCGCGGCACCCCTGGACCCGAGCGCGGGTCGCCTCGTCGACCGCAAACCCGCGGGCGTCCAGCACGGTCAGGACCGACTCGGCCAGGGCGAGCCGTGCGCCCTCCTTACGTCCCTCCTTACGTCCCTCCTTACGCCCCTCCTTACGCCCCTCGTCGCGCCCTTCGTCGCGCCCCGCGTCGCGCTGTTGCGTGAGGGCGGCGCCCAGGACTTGGTTGCCCGAGGCCAGCAGGGCGCGCGCCACGGTGTCGTCGGCCAGGACCCGATCAATGAGGGCCCGCACGGGGATGGGCACGAGGAAACATGGGTCTTCGAGCGCCGCGTCGTCATCGAGGCGAGACCAGCTCGCGGTCGGGTGCTGCCACTCAAAGACCGTCCGGTCGGCCACGCGGATGTAGAACAACCGCCGCACCCCGCGCAGGGCCAGGGCCCGCACCTTGTCGGTGAGGTGTTCGACCCGCTCGGTGTCGCAGACCTCGAAAGCGATCTCTTCGAGTCGGCGGCCTCCCGTCTGCGGGTCGACCCCTTCGGGGAAGATGGACACGTCGGGGGCCGCGTCGGTGTTCTTCTTCGAGCGGGTGAGCATGTCGACCGCGGCGGCGTAGCCCGGGGCGAGGCAGCCTCGAAACACATGGGCCACCTCGATGTGCTGGGTCGCATGCGGGGGGTTGGCCCCCATCGTACGATAGGCAACGCCATTGACCACCTCCTCGTGCCCCTCGGGGCGCGCCAGCCGCGCATCCACGGGCGGGGGCGGATCATCCCGGCCGGGAGCGTAGGCTGCGCCCGACGAGGCACCCGGGGCGAGCATCATGGGTGGGGGCCGTTGCGACGACATGGGCGCAGTCTACGGGATCACAGGGCCGGTCGCACGGGTCCTCCCCGGCAGCAGGGCATCAATCCCCCCTCAGCGCCGCGGAGCCGCCGCCCGCTGCAGCCAGCGGGTGAAGGTGTCGCGCGACCGGGCCATGTACAACACGGCCCCCATGGCCCCCAGCACCTTGCGCATCGCATCGAGCCGGGTCTGCTCGTCGGCCAGGAGCAGGGCCCCAACGGCCTCGTGCGTGGCCCGAGCCTCCCCGGTCAGGTCTGTCGGCATCGCCCCGAGGAAGTCCTCCCCCGCGGGGGCCACAAAGGTCAGGCGGTGCCGCTTCTGCCGGGCGTAGCCCACCGCCAGACGCAGGGCGGTCCAGTCGCCCCCCATCGCGTCGAGATCGCTCACCACCAGGAGGGTCCGGGCCTCCCGGGCCCCGTCGACGGCAGCCCGCAGGGCCTCGGCCAGCCCCGCGGTCTTGGCCGCCCCGTGGGGGTCGTGTTTGAGCGGCAACGGAATCGCCCGGGCCCGACAAAACGACCGCATCACCCGGGCCGTGTGCTCCGAAGCCCGGACCGGCAGGCGCATGGCCGGGTCGTTGCTCGCGCTCCGCTCGATGAGCCGAACGATCCGCGACCGGGCCTCGTAGGCCAACACTCCCCGGAACACATCCACCCCCTCCTGCTCGCGGAAGTATCGGGCCACGGTCTCGACGAGCTGTTCGTCGTCGACGTCCGTGAGGTCGTCGTCCACGAGGCTCCGCAGCTCGACCGCGGCCTGGCTCACCGACCGCAGGTGGGCCGCCCCGTCGCCCGGAGGCACCGTGCACACCACCCGGGCATCGAAGCCCACCAGCCCCAGGCGGTCGCCCGTCCCGAGCGAAAACCGCGCGGCCTGGGCGCACAGCTCGATCGCGTAGTCGAGCCGGGCCCGGCCCCGGTCGTCGCCCCGCATGGTGGCCGAGGCGTCGACGATCATCACCCGCGAGGTCTGGGTCTCGTCCTCGGTCTCGCGCACGAGGAGCTTGCCGCGGCGGGCGCTCGGCCCCCAGGCGATGCGTCGGTAGGGGTCGCCCGGCTGGTGGTCGCGCAGCTCCCGAAGCTCGGGCCCCTCCCCCGCCCGGCGGGTGGCCCTGCCCGCCCGAACGGCCGTAGGCTGCGGCCCCGCCCGCGACCGCATCATCCCCAGGGCCCCCGCCCCCCGAGGCTGAACCTCGATCACCAGGGGGCTCGGGAAATACAGGGGGATCCACACCACCCCGAGGGGCCCGGCCATGCTCATCCAGGCCCCGTGCAGCACGTGGCGCCCCACGTGGGCGGGCCGCACCTCCAGGTCGAAGGTCACGGCGCTGCGGGGCGGGACCTCGATCCGCTGGCCCTGCCACCGCGTGTACCGAACCCCCGGCGACAGGGCCAGGCGCGGGGTCGAGAACACCAGGGTCTCGTCGGTGGGGTTACGCAAGAGGACCCGCACCCCCACGGCCTCGTCAGGCCTCCGGGGTCCGGCCCCCGCCGCCCCTTCGACCCGCGGGGCGAGCCACCACGAGAACTCCAGCCGCGACCGCCGCATCGTACGCGACAGGGGCAGAGACGACACGTACGCCAGGGCCAGGCCCGTGAGCAGGGCCGACCCCGCCAGGGCCACCGGGGCCACCCCCGACAGGAGCCCCGAGGCCGTGAGCCCGACAGCCCCCGAAAGGATCCAGCGCCCCGAGGCGGCCAGTTGGGGCATCGGGACCCTAGCGCCCCCCGTCGCTGACCATGGCCGCGATCCCGTGAGCGGCGGGTTCGGGTCGGGCGTCGGCCCGGCGGTAGGCCACGCGGGCCATGGCCTCCTCGACCAGGGCCTCGCGGGTGATGCCCTCGGCCTCGGCCTCGGCGCTGGGGATGATCCGGTGGGCCATCACGGGCTGGCACACCCGCTTGACGTCGTCGGGGATCACAAAACCCCGCCCCTGGAGGAGGGCCCGAGCCCGGGCGGCCAGGACGATCCCCAGGGAGGCCCGGGGCGAGGCCCCGAGGGCGATCCGCGGGTGGTTGCGGGTGTACTGGGCCAGGCCCACGGCGTAGGCGTACACCTCGTCGTCGACGTGCACGGCGTCGGCCACCGACTGAAGCCAGAGGACGTTCTCCAGGGCGAGGACGGGGCGGGCCACGGGGGGGGCGGCGGCGTAGGTGCGGAGGATACGGATCTCCTCCTCGACGTTGGGATAGGGCACGATGATGCGCAGGAGAAACCGGTCGACCTGGGCCTCGGGCAGGGGGTAGGTGCCCTCCTGCTCGACGGGGTTCTGGGTGGCCAGGACGAAGAAGGGTTGCCCGAGGGGGTGGGTCTCCCCGTCGATGGTGACCTGGCGCTCCTGCATGGCCTCGAGGAGAGCCGACTGGGTCTTGGCCGGGGCCCGGTTGATCTCGTCGCCGAGCACGACGTGGGCGAAGATGGGCCCGTGCCGCAGGGTAAACCCGCCCTCGCGGTTGGACAGGACGTACGTCCCGGTGATGTCGCTCGGCAGGAGGTCGGGGGTAAACTGGATGCGCTTGAAGGTGCCCGCGATGGCCGTGGCCACGGTCTTGATGAGGGTGGTCTTGGCCACCCCGGGCACGCCCTCGAGGAGGCAGTGCCCCCGGGCCAGGAGGGCCGTCAGGATGAGCTCGGGGATCTCCCGGGGCCCGAGGTAGGCCCTGCCCACCTCGTCGAGGATGGTGCGGAGCATGGTCTGGGCCCGGGCCACGACCTCGACGGTCGGAGCGTGGGCCGCGGACTGAACTTCAAGGGCTGGGGGCACGGGGGCGGCAGACAACACCATTACGCGTCTCGTTCGAGGCTGGGGAGGATTGCAGAGATTCTCCGCCAGAGCGACAGGAACCGCCGCGGACTCACCCGCACCCGTTCTTCTCGTTCGGCGGCCTCGCCCAGGGCCTCGAGCTCGACGAGGAGGCTACGGACCTCCTCGCGCGCAGGTCCCCGGAGCCGCGGACCCAGGCGTTCGAGCACGGCCCGCAGGTCGATGGGGGGTCGCACCCCCGAGGCCCGCAGAAGCCTCTGCTCCAGGAGCCTCCGGGCGAGCAGGGTGGGCACGGCCAGGTTGGCTCCCGCCCGCCCGAGGAGCCGCGCCCGCTCAGTGGCCCCCGCCGGGCTCCCGACGGGCCCCCGGGGTCCGTACCGCTCGCTCGGCCGGCGCCCCCAGGCCGCCGCCGCGAGGACCCCTGCGGTGACCAGGGCCACGATGAGCCCGAACGGACGCAACAGCCCCGGGGCGCTCAGGGCCCCCGACAACGCCGACAGGGCCCCGTTGAGGGTGACCACGGCCTCGCGGGCCCGGGTCCGGGGACGACCGCGCCCGCGGTAGCTGCCCCGGGAGGTAAAATCGCCGTACACCAGGGTCACCCGGCCGCCGCGCGCGTCGGCGAGAAACTCCAGGAGATTGCGGGCAAACCGGCGATTGCCCGGGAAGCGCATCATGGTGTTGACCAGGACGCTCGGGTCGCCGCAGGCCACGAGTTTTCCCGCCCCGATCTGCCCCACCAGGAGGAGCCCCTGGGCCGAGGGCCCCGCGAACTCAAACAAGGGCGACAGCCGCGGGTGCACGAGGGCCACGGGGATGTTGGTCACCAGGACGTCCACCCCCTCCGTCAGGGGGTGCACGAGCCTCGGGCGGGCCAGGAGGAGCTCGGGCAGCTCGGGCGACCGGGCCGGGGCATCCACCCGTGGATCACGCCGAAACTGGAACCACCGCCACACCTCCTCCGACCGGCCGAAGTCGTCAAACCAGGCCAGGCGTCCCCCCTCCTCCAGAAACGACGACAGGTCGGCCAGGTCGGCCCGGCCGCGGGGATACAACACGAGAATGCTCTGCCCCCGCTGGATCTCGTCCCAGTCCAGCACCCGCGTGGGCACGAGCTCGACGTCGGCCTCGGTGGCGATCCGGAGGAGCTCCGCGGTGCCGTTCCACCCGGTGTGGGCGGGGGCGTAGTCGGTCTGGGCCCAGGCCGTGGCGCCCAGGAGCCCGAGGCAGAGGCAGAGCCCCAGACCCATCGCCACCGCTGCCTTCCGCACGCTCCGCATCACCCTCGCACACTTACCCCATCGCCTGACCTCCGACAGCCTCTGTCGCGTCCCGCGCATTGGATCATCACGATCCCTTGATCATGGCACCGCGGTTGCTATAGTCCTCTTCAAGCTCGGCGCTGTCGCGTCGGGTCGGCCTTGATTCCCCCGACGGGTGCTCCGCCACCTGGAGGTGCTACCGATGCTGCCTCCTTACATCATCGAGGAGATTCGCCGACGCGAGTCCGAGCAGCGGCGCCACTACGAGCAGCCGCGCATCGAGCTCCCTCTACCGACGCTGGTGCCCGATCGTCCCGTACGAGACAACACCCGCGACGACACCGACCGGGGTGTGGTCATCATCGACCTCTAGGCCCCAACAACCCCTCCACCCCGTCCGTACATTCCCCGGCTCAGTTCGTCCCATCGGGCCTGCACGTCCTCCACCGTCCACGGGCGGCGGGGGTCGTCGCCGACGGCCCCGACCGACTCGTGCATCCTCCAGGTCGACAGCCGGGTCCCGGCCACCGACAGGGCCTCCCCCGTCAGCTCGCCGCAGGCCTCCGAGGCCAGAAACAACGCCGCAGGGGCCACAAACTGTGGCCCGTAGGTGGCGTCGGTGAGCCCCCCGGGGCCAAACATCGGCAGGTCGTCGGTCATCCGGGTGCGAGCCACGGGGCCGAGGGCGTTGACCCGGATGTCGTGTTTCTTCAGCTCCAGGGCGAGGGTCCGGGTGAGCCCGAAGACCGCCGCGTTGGCCGCCGCGTAGGCCGCCTGGTGAAAATTGCCCGTAAACCCCACCACGGCGGTGGTGTTGACGATGCGCCCGCCCCGCTTCTGGGCCACCATCCGGGCCGCCGCCGCGCGACACACCCGCCAGGTGGCGGTGGCCACCGCGTCCATCACGGCGGCAAAATCGTCGTCGCTGGTGCGCAACACCGACGCGTCGCGCAGAATTCCCGCGCTGTTGACCACCGCGTCGACCCCCCCGTACCGCGACACGGCCAGGGCCACGAGCCCGTCGACCCCGTCGGCCTTCCGCACGTCATGATCGCTGGCCACGGCCTCTCCCCCGGACGCCACGATCTCGTCGACCACGGCCGCGGCCACGGAGGGGTCGTGCCCCCGTCCGTCTCGGGCGCACCCGAGGTCGTTGACCACCACCCGGGCCCCGTGGGCGGCGAAGAGCAGGGCCTCGGCCCGCCCCAGGCCCCGCCCTGCCCCGGTGATGATCGCTACCTTGCCTTCGAGCCAACGGGTCATAGGCGATGGGCCTCTAGCGCACGAGGGGGTTGCGCCGCAAGACGTGGCCCTGGCCCGCCGTGAGGGTGGTGTCGGTGTTGCTGCTCCAGTACATGAGGTTGCGGGAGGCCAGGGCCTCGGTGGTGCCCGTGTCGCTGATGGGGTCGACCCCGCCAAAGACCGAGCACTCCGACGGGCTCTGGTTGGGCACGGTGCAGGCGGGGAGGCGCTCGCGGGTGTGCCACAGCCCGAGGTAGTGGCCGCACTCGTGGGAGAGGGTCGCGGCCAACACGTCGCGCCCACCCCCAATGGTGCTCTCCCAGCCGGCCACCACCCCCGACTGGATGGTCCCGGGGATCGACGGGGGACCCGCGATGGCCCCGGCCACCCCGATGGCCCCCTCCAGGCCCGCGGAGGGAGCGATCCCGCGCACGAGGAAGACCGTGAGCACGTCGCCCGTGTACGGGGCCGAGCGGGTGAGGAGGTCGCGCAGCTCGGCCTGGGAGTCGATCACCGAGAAGCGCTGGGCGTCGGCCCCGGTGATGTCGTGGTAGCCCACCACCGTGACCCCGACCCCCACCTGGGCGTAGATGGTTTGCATCTGGTTGAGGGCCGCCTGGAGGCGGGGGTTGGTGGCCGCGGTGGCCGCCCGGATGTTGGAGAGCCCGACGAAGACCACCCGGAGCCGCAGGGCCCAGCCGTTGACGGGCGTTCCCCCCGGGGCCCGCTTGATGCGCACCGAGGCCCGCAGGGCCCGCATGGTCACGGGGGGGGCCTCGCGGTTGGTGAGGAGGGCGTGGGAGGAGGTGTAGAGGCCCGGGAGGGGCACGAGGGTGCTGTCAGACGGGAGCAGGGCCGTGTTGATCTGAAGCCGTGCGGGGACCGTACGAATGGCCTGCTCGCGGAGGTAGCTGAAGCCCCGCAGATCGACCAGGACCTCGTTGGCCGGGTCGGTCACCCGGGAGACGGCGGCGAAGAGCTCGCGACCCACCAGGTCCTGGGTGATCCAGGTGAGGGACACGGCGTCGGGAGGGACCACCACACGCAACGGGACGGTGCCCTGGTCGACCCGGGCCTCGCCCTGAAAGAGGGTGTAGTCCTCGACCGTGACGGCCGTGATGGGGTTGGCCCGGCACACCTGCACCGTGCGGGCCCCGATGGGGTACGGGCCGCAGCGCCAGCCCGGGAGGCACTCGCTGTCGGCCCCGCAAGCGTTGCGGCAGAGGTTGTCGACGCACAGGGCCGAGACACACTGCCCGTCGGTCATACACGGCGACGGGGCCTCGACCTCCGCGGTCGGCACCCGCGCGCACGACAGCCTCCCCCCCTCGGGCAGGCGTTCGACGGCGCAGGTGTAGTTGCCGCTCACGGCGGCGCAGTCGGCGTCGCGGACGCAGGCCAGGGTGCACCCGCCCTCCAGGCCCGGGCCCCGGACGCAGACCCCCGAGGCGCACTGCCGGTCGGCGGTGCAGGGCGCGCGCAAAGGCAGATCGCCCGAAGGGCCCGTGTCGGTCGGGGGCGGGACATCCACGGGGGCGGGGCCCGCGTCGGTCGGGGTCTCTCCATCCCGGGTCTCGCCCGCGTCGCCGCCGTCGTTCGATCCGGTCCCTGGGGTTACGGTCGATCCGCATCCGAGCAGGCACACCGCCGCCACACCCATCCAACCTCGCATCACAACCACGCGGCACTCCTCTGCGCTCTGTACGCCAAGCATCGGCCTTCGCAGGACCGTCGGCCCAACCCTATACTCTCGCGTCAGACCGCGCCATGGAGCCCACCCTCGAATCCCAACACGTCCAGCTCGTGCGGAGCCTCGCGGTGGGGGCCCTGACCGAGGTGTTCTTCGCCCTCCAGGAGGCCCGGACCCCGGTGGTGGTCAAACGCCTCCATCGACACCTCGTGCACGACCCCGGGGCCACGGCCATGTTCGCCCACGAGGTGAGGCTCCTCGAGTGCCTGTCCCACCCGGGAATTCCAGGGCTCTTGTGGCAGGGCCGCGACCTCGGGCGCCCCGTCCAGGTCCAGCGTTTTCACGCGGGGACCCCCCTCGACGCCCTGGTGTCCCGCGGGGTCGGCCCCGCAGCCTCGGCGGCCCTCGTGTTGGGGCTCCTCGATGTGTTGGAGCATGTCCACGGGGCCTGCGACGTCGACGGGGTCGCGTTGCAGGTCGTGCACCGCGACCTCGGCCCGCCCAACGTCCTCGTGGCCCCGACGGGCCGGGTGTCCCTCGTCGATTTCGGGATCGCCACGAGCCGCTGGCGGCCCGACCCCGACCGCGGGGTCCTCAAGGGCACCCGCGGGTACATGGCCCCCGAGGTCATCACGGGCGAGCACCCGGCCGAGGCCCGGAGCGACCTGTTCGTGGTGGGGGTCTTGCTCTTCGAGGCGGCCACGGGCGTGCGGTGTTTCCCGGGCAACGCCGCCGCGTCGATGACGGCCTGCGTCGAGGGAGCCCGCCCCGAGGCCCCCCTTCCTCCGCACCTGGCCGGGGTGATCGACCGGGCCCTGCACCGCGACCCCGCGGGCCGCTTCGCCACCGCCGCCGAGATGGCCCAGAGCCTGCGCGAGGCCGCCGCCCGCGACGGCTTCGACCCCTCCCCCGCCGCCCTCCAGGCCGCCCTCCCCCCGCCATGAACGACCACGATTTCACCGCCGCCGCGGTGGCCCATCTGTGCGAGGCCTACGGCTGCCACGCCGTCCTCCTCTACGGCTCCCGGGCCCGCGGAGACGCCACCCCCGACAGCGACTGGGACCTCGTGGGCCTGCGCCACGACCCCGCCGAGGTCTGGGACGCCCGGCTCCTGCATGGGCACACCCTCGACGCCTTCGTGTACGGACCCACCGCCTTCGTGACCCTGGACGGGGCCGCCCTGCGCCTCCGCGGGGCCCGGGTCATCCTGGACCGGGAGGGGGCCGCCGCGGCCCTCCTGAGCCGCCTGGAGGCCTTCTACGCGGCAGGGCCGCCTCGGGTCAGCGACGACGAGCGTCGGGCCCTGGCCATCTGGTACCGCAAGACCCTCGTGCGGATCGCCCGCGACGACCTCGAGGGCCGCCTGCGTCGATTGAGCCTGCTCGGCGACGCCTTGGAGACCTGGCACCGGCTTCGGGGGCTGTGGTTTGGCGGCAGCAAGGCGGGGGCCCGAGAGATGGCCGCCCGCGACCCCGAGGCCTACGCGGCCCTGCGCGCGGCCCTGTCCCCCGGGGCCCCGTGGTCGTCGCTCGTGACCCTGTCCGCGGCCGTACTGGGCGAGGCGTTCGTCCCGCCCGAGGGGGTCACCCGCCCGCCGCCGGGAGCCACAGGGTAAACCGCGCCCCCGGGGCTCCGTCGACCCGGCCCCCGACCTCGATGCGCCCCCCGACCTGCTCGGCGAGGGAGGCGCAGATGGCGAGGCCGAGGCCCGTCCCCTCCCCCGCGGCCTTGGTGCTGAAGAAGGGCTCGAAGACCTTGCCCTGGAGCCCCTCGGGGATGCCCGGTCCGTCGTCCTCCACGTCGACCCGGAGCTCCCCCTCGGCCGCCACCCGCGCCCGGACCGTGACCTGCCCCGCCTGCCTCCCGACACTCCGCAGGGCGTCGCCGGCGTTGATGCAGAGGTTGAGCAGGACCTGCACGAGCCGGTCGGGGGACAGGGCCAGACGGGGCAGGTCGGGGGCGATCTCGCTGCGCACCACGAGGTCGCGATAGGCCCGCTGGGGCGACAGGAGCCGGGACACCTGGTCGACGGCCTCGCGCAGGTCGGATCCGTCCTCGGGGGCCTCGGCCTCGTCGCCCGGAGGCAGCGGGGGAGGCCGTATGCTCGGCGAGGTGCGGGCGTAGTCGAGGAGCTCGCGGACCGTACGGTGGATGCGCCGGGCCTCGTGCCCGATGCGCCCCGCGAACTCCACCACCTCCGCGTCCTCGAGGCCCCCTTCGCGCAGGACGTCCGCGAGGCCCACGATGGCCGCCAGGGGGTTTCCCACCTCGTGGGCGATGCCCGCAGAGAGCCGGCCTACGGTGGCCAGGCGCTCGTGGCGCACGACCTGGTGCTCTGCCGCCCGGAGCTCGCGGGTGGCGGTCTCGAGCTCGGCCACCCGGTCGGACAGCTCGGCCTCCCGCGACCGGAGCTGGTCGGTCATCCGGTTGAAGGCCGCCGCGGCCCGGACCACCTCCGCCGACCCCCGCTCCTCGGCCCGGACGTCCCGCCGACCCTCGGCCACCCGCTCGGCGGCCCGGGTGAGGCCCTCGACGGGGCGCACGATCCAGCGGGTGAGGAGGAGGTACACCACGGCCACGGCCAGGAGCCCTGCCGAGGAGGAGTACAGGAGCAGCAGGCGCGGGGCCGCCCGCTCGGCCGCCGAGGGGGCGAGGCTGCACTCGGCCACGAAGGTCCCGCGGGGAGGGATCCAGACCACCACGGCGAGGCGGTCTCCGACGGTCCAGATGCCATCCCGGGGCGGGGCGAGGATGAGCTGGCGGAGGGTGAAGTGCCCGGCCCGAGCGCTCAGTCGACCGTTGGGATCGAGGAGAGCGGCGGCCTTGAGGGCCCCGTCGCCGACGCTCCCGCCGAGGACCCGACGGGCGGCCTCGAGGTCGGGGGTGCTGGCCACCTGACCGGCTACGGCCCGGGCCAGGACGAGGCCGTGGCGCATCCGGGCGTGATGGGCCGAGGCCCGGGACAGGGGCTCGACCGCGGCCAGGGCCACGGCGGCGGTGAGGGCCAGGACGGCGGCCAGGGCTACGGCGAGTTGGGCCCGGAGGCCGACGAGGCGAGGTTCGTGCACGGGTCAGGCCTCGGTGGGGGGGCTGCGAGACGCGGTCAGGAGGCGGTGGGCGAAGAGGGCCACCACCACGGCGCAGAGGGCCCCCGCCCCGAGGAAGACCGCGTGCAGTCCGGCCTCGATCGAGGCCCGCGGGAGGGCCGCGCGCCCGACCCCCGCGGCGAGGCCGGCGTGGCGACGGGCCACGGCGTCGACGGCCAGACCGAGGGCCACGGCCCCCACCGACCACATCGCGAAGTCCATGGCCATCACCGACAAGACCCTGCCCCGGAGGCGGTCGGGGACCTCCATCTGCACGATGGTCACGGCTGCCGAGCGGAAGGCCATCTGGGCCCCCCCCACGAGCCCGAGGGCCACAAACGAGGCGGCGAAGCGCGCGGTCTGCGAGAAGACCACGAGCCCCAGGGCGAAGGCCGCCCCCGAGAGCACGACGTTGCGCGGGAGGGAGCTCGGGTGGGCCCGGGAGGTCACGGCCACGCTGGCGGCCAGGGCCCCGAGGCCCGAGGCGCAGGCCAGGAGGCCGTACCCGCGGCCCGTGGTGTCAAGTACCACCCGGGCCCAGAGGGGCAGGAGGCGCACGACGGGCATCCCGACCACGCCGAGGGCATAGAGCATGGCCATGGGGACCCACAGGGTAGGCCGAGCGCGGATGAACCCGAAGCCCTCGCGGAGGTTTTCCCCGACGCTCCCGGCGGGGCCCGCGGGGGCGGCGGGGGGCAGGCGCATGGCCGCCACGGCGGCGAGGAGGGCCCCGAAGCTCACCACATTCAGCACGAGGCACCCGGGAACCCCCACCGACCCGAGGAGGATCCCCCCGAGGGAGGGCCCGAGGATCTGCGTAAAATTCACCCCCAGGGCTTGCAGGGCCACGGCCCGCGGGATCATCTCGCGGGGCACGAGCCCGGGCAGCATGGCCTGACGGGCGGTGAGGTTGAGGGCGTCGAAGACCCCGAGGGCCAGGGCCAGCCCGAGGACCCACCCGTAGGTGATCCGCCCCGCCAGGACGAGCCCGAGGAAGAGGGCGCTCTGGGCCGCGGCGAGCGACTGGGTGACCAGGAGCAGCCTGCGGCGATCGACCCGGTCGACCACCACCCCCGCGAAGAGGCCGATGGCGAGGCGGGGCAGGGCCTGGGCGAGGGAGACAGCGGCCACCCGGGCGGCGCTCTGGGTGAGGCCCACCACCAGCCACGACTGGGCGAGGATCTGCACGAAATCGCCCACGTGAGACACGACGAAGCCCGCCCACAGGAGCCGAAAATTGCGGTGCCCGAGGGGGGCCCACAGGGAGGTCGGCGGGTCGGTGATCAGAGCAGCTCGTGGTGCATGAGGTCGCGGGGGGAGCGGAAGAAATGCAGGGGCGAGTAGTGCAGGAGGTTGGACACCCGGGTGGTGTAGAGGCAGGCGTACTCCTCGATCTGATCGCCGAAGGAGGAGAGCTCCTGGCCCTGCTTGAAGAGCGAGCCCCAGTAGGGGTGGAAGCGGGCGTCTGTGGCCTTCTGCAGGGCCCTGGAGGTCTCGTCGATGTCGCGCAGGGCGACCTTGAGGTGCTCGAGGGTGCGCCGGGCCTCCTCGCGGTCCTCGGCCTCCATCCCCGCCCGGGCCGCCCCCCGGTAGCGGGCCTGATAGAAGCGCAGCTCGTCCTCCAGGCGCTCGCGCTGCCGGGCCAGGGTGTCGAGGAAGCGCACGTCGTCGAGGGTCTGCTCCAGGGCCGCCACCTCGTCCTGCATCTCCTGCACGATCATGGCCGTGCGCCAGGCTGAGTCCTTCTTCGAGCGCACGATGTCGCCGTAGATGTGGTCGCCCACGTACAAGACCCGGTCGCCCGAGGCGTTGAGCATACGCTCGAGGTCGCGGAGGTTGCCCTGCTCGTACACCTTGCCGCGCTCCAGGGTGTAGGCCACCCGGGTGGTCTCCGTGGGGCCGTCGAGGACCCGCTCGTAGAAGGGCCTCCGCTCGGTGAAGAAGGCCGGCTTGGACGAGGCCACCACCACCACGTCGAAGTAGTGCCGCCACGCGGGGTACTCGGGCATGGCCCCCCCGAGGAGGAAGGTCATCATCCGCTCGGTGTAGCCCCAGCGGGAGTTGGTGAGCACGAAGAGCTTCTTGCCCGCCGACCGCAGCTTGTGGAGGGTCTGCGGGAGGTCCGGGTCGCGGTCGACGTAGCGCGGCAGGTCGAGGGCGATGGTGTCGTTGATCGAGCCGTCGCGGTGGGCCTCGTCGATGCACTCCCGGATGTCGTCGAAGAGCTGGGCGTAGTCGACGTTGATCCCGTACCGGTCGAGGAGGTCGACGGCCCCGGCGTACAGGGCCGCCTCGGGCAGGGCGTAGAGGGTGTCGATCCAGTGGTACCTCGGAGGGATCACTCGAATCTTCCGAGCGTGGTAGAGCTCGTGCCGCTCCTCCCGGGTCAGCTCGCGCATCCCGTGCCACGCACGACCCACGTACTTGTAGCGGTCCATCTTGAGGATGTGGCCGTGGCGCTTGTCGATGAGCAGACCGCGAATGGGAAAGGACGGATCAAAGCGGGCCTCCAGGAGCAGGGGAGGGTAGCCGCGATCGACAAGCTTCTTGACCGTGGCCTCCATGGAGAGGCGGTCCATCTCCTCCTGGCGGTAGATGGCGAGGGTGTAGTCCATGTCGAAGCCGACCCACTCGACGTTCTCCATGCGGAGGGAGCGGTTGACGTAGACGCGGCGGGCGCGGGGGAGGGTGGTGACCTGCAGGGCGGCGCCGGGGGCGGCGTCGGTGTCGACGTTGGGCAGGGCGAGCTGGTGCAGTTCCAGGGGGCTCAGGGGCATCGGCGGTTCTTTTCTGGGCGGAGGGACTTGACTCTGGGCGCGATCTGAGGTCTGTTTTCGCCCCCATTTCGCCGACGCGCCCAGCGCGGCGCCAGGATACCGAGGCGGACCATGCGAGATATGGTGTTGTTGTTCTGCTCCACTTGCCAGCGGCGCAACTACTACACGGACAAGAACAAGCGTACGACGACGGAGAAGCTCGAGTTCAAGAAGTACTGCGAGTGGTGTCGGTCGCACCAGGTTCACAAGGAAGGCAAGCTTCCCAACCCCAAGAAGAACTGACCGTCATGGCCAAGAGCGACATCACGGGGGCCCGGCGCAAGATCGCCAACAAGGTCTCCCACTCCAACATCAAGACCAAGCGCTGGCAGTTTCCCAACCTGCAGGAGCGCCGTCTGTTCGTGCCCGAGCTCGGCCGCTTCGTGCGGCTGACCCTCTCCATGCGCGACCTCCGCAGCGTCGACAAGATCGGCCTCGTGGCCTACGCCGCCCAGCACGGCCTCGACCTCTCCCGGCTCTAAGCCGCCCTCGTCCCGCCTCCTCCCACCCCTTGATCCGTCCGCGCGGAGTGCCCTCCGCAGCGGGTCAACCTTTGCGAGACCGCCCTCTCCTGCGGTACGGTCCCGTCCCATGCGCCTGGCATCCTTCGGCTTGTGCTTGCTCTCCGCGACGGCCACCCTCTCCCTGGGATGCGCCGAGCTCGACGAGGGGGCCATCTTCCGTCCGCTCACCGCCACCGACGCGGGCCTCCCTGGGGTCGACACCGGCCCCGGCCTCGACACCGGACCGGCCCTGGACACCCCCGTCCCGCCCCTGGACGCCCCCGTCCCGCCCCTCGACACCGGTCCGCCACCTCCCGTCGACAGCGGCCCCCCGCCGCCCCTGGACGCGGGCCCTCCGCCCCCGCCCGACACCGGTCCCCCGCCCGTCGACACGGGCCCCGTGTGCCCCCCCTGCCCCGGAGGAGGCCCGGCGGGCGTTCGTTTCTGCGGCGAGTCGGCCTGCCCCGGCCCAGGGGTCGTCGGCTGCACCAGCGGCTGCGCCACCTGCACCCAGGCCCCGGGGCTCCGCGGAAACACCTGCGCCACGGCTCCGGTCATCGACGGACGCGGGGCGGTCCGCACCCTCCTCACCACCTGCGGGGCCGCCGACAACCTCTCCATCGGCTGCAACCGGGCGGGGCCCGACATCGCGGTGGGCTTCCGGGTCCAGACCCGAGGGCGCACCCGGGGGACCTTCACCGTGCCCGACGGGACCATCGTCAATTTCGGCTACGGAAACCGCAACGAGCCCTGCCGTGACACCAGCACCCAGCGGGTGTGCAACGACGCCCAGGCCCGCTCGAGCCAGGACTTCGACCTCGTCCTCGACCCGGGGGTGTACTACCTCTACGTGGTCACCTCCCGGGGCACCACCGTGGTGTTCGACCTCGAGCTGCCCTGACCCTCAGCGCCGCTCGGAGCGATCGAAGATCAGGGAGGTGCTCCAGGTCTCGTCGCTGAAGCGCGGCATGACGGCGCTCCGCAGGGCCTGCTCGATGCACGGGCCCGTCGGAGGGTCGGCATACACGCTCATCACCCGCACCTCGCGCACGGCCCCGGTGGCCCCCTCGAAGGTCACGGTGACCCGGCAGCGCCGACGGTGGCTGGTCTGGGCGATGCAGCGCATCACGGCCGGCTCGACCCGAGCCTGGTACTGAATCTCATCGCGGACCCGCGGGGACCCACGCAGAACAGGCGCGTCCGCCCCGGCATCGACGGCCGCCGGGCCAGGGCCCGCGGGGGCTCCTGCGTCGGTCGGCTCTGGGGTCTCCACGGCCGCGGTCGCATCCGGGGCCTCGCCCGGAGCTCCCGCCTCGGCGACGCCCGGAACGACCCCGGGTTCGGCGGCCTGAACCGGCTCGGAGGCCCCTGGGGACGGGGCGGCGGGCGGCGGTTCGGCAGGGGCGGCCGGGATCGCGGCCCGCGGGCCCTGGGCGACGGGGGTCGGCTCGGTCGGTCGGTGGGCGAGGTAGATCTGTCCGGCCGTCAGGATGGCCGCGGCGGCCACGAGAGAGACCCCGAGGATCTTGGCCACCCGCACGACCGTAGGCTCCGGGGCCGTCCGCGGGGTGGGGGCCGGGGCGCGCGGCCCTTCGACCTCGGGGAGCCCTCCGGTGACCCGCGGGAGGGCCACGGGCGGAGGCTCCGCGGGGGCCGGGAGGGTGGGCATCGGCGGCGGCGTGGGCGGCGGCATCGGCGGCGTCGGCGGCGGCGTGGGCATCGGCGGGGGGGCCGACACCCGGAGAGGGGCCACCGCCGTCGGAACCTCCATCACCGGCAGCTCCATCGGCTCCTGAGCCAGCACTTCAGACACCACGTCGGCGTCTTCGAGCTCCATCGTCGGCGGCTCGGTCGATGCGGGCTCGGCCTCGGCGTCGTCCGTGTCGGGCTCCGCGGGAGAGGCCGACCCGGAGGCGGGCTCAGGCTCGGCAACGGGCGCGGGGACAGGCTCGGGCGCGGGGACAGGCTCGGGTTCGGGGACAGGCTCGGGTTCGGGGACAGGCTCGGGTTCGGGGACAGGCTCGGGCGCGGGGACAGGCTCGGGCGCGGGGACAGGCTCGGGCAGGACTTCCTGGCTCGGGGCGGCCGGGACGTCAGGCAACGGGCCCGGAGCCCCATCGGGAGCGGTCACCCGAGAGGACACGTCCTCCCAGGAGTCGGGCGCGGTCAGGGTCGCGTCGGCGGGCGGCGGGGGCGCGGGAGGACCCGGGCGCAGCCCACCCGGCCGCCCTGCCGGGGGCGGCGGATCGCCCGCCTGCCGCGGCACCACCGGCTGGGTCGGACGCGGCGGAGGAACCCCCAGCATCGTCGAGGCCCGCAGGGGGGTGCTCTCGGCCGACGCGGGGTCGAGGCGCTCGGTGCCTGGGGCGTTGATCCGCGGAACCGACACCCGCTGGGTAGCCCCCAGGCCCGCCCGCAGCACCGCCGTCGAGCGCGGGGCCCCCTCCCCCGTCCCTCCGCCCTTGAGGGTCTGGGTGAGGCTCCGGAGGGCGGCGGCGGGAGGCGGCGGCGGGGACGAGCTCCGGGTGGCGGGCGGCGGAGGCTGGGACATCCGCGGGGGCGGGGACGTGCTCCGGCGCGGCCCGGGGGGGGCCTCGAAGGCCTCGCGCAGGGCCCGGACCAGCTCGGTCGCCGAGCCGAACCCGCCGTGAACCTCGGTCGACCAGGCCCGGTGCAGCACCTCGTCGACGGCGTAGGAGAGGTCGGCCCGGGCCACGAGCACCGAGGGGCGCGGACCGCGCAGGATGGCGGTCTCCGTGGCCGCGTCGGAGACGGCACGAAACGCAGGGCGCAACGTGAGGGTCTCGTACACGACCGAGGCCATGGCGAAGAGGTCGGCCTGGACCCCCGGGCGTTGCAGCAGGTCGTCGGGCGAGACGTAGGCCTTGGGGGCCGCGAGCACCCGCCCTGACACCACCCCGGCCGCGGTGAGGGCGTGGGCGAGGCCCGACTCCTCGACCCGCACGGACGTGCGGCGCTCGACGAGGGAGATGTTCTCCGGGCAGAGGGCCCGGTGCAGGATGGGCGGGACCGAGCCGTGCAGGGCGTCGAGCACGGCCACGAGGGCGTCGAGGAGCTTTGCGACCTGCGCGGCCCCGAGCCGATCGCCCGCGGTGAGCACCTCCCGCAGGGACTCCCACGAGGCCCCCGCGTCGAGGCCCTCGGTCACCACGAGGAGCCCGGCGGGGTCGGCCTCCACCGACACCACCCGCGGGACGGCGCCGATGCAGAGGTCTTCGACCCGCTTGAGGTCGCGGGCCACCTGGGCCGGGGCCTCGGCGCTCAACGAGCCCCCCCGCACGACCCGGACCTCGAACCGGCTGAGCCCCCCGCCCTCGGCCCGGGCCCGGTAGACGTCCGCGAGGCCCCCGCGTCGCACAAACCGCTCTAGAACAAAGCGCCCCCCGACCCTTGTCCCGGGCGGCAGCGTGGTCTCCGCAGGTGCCATCCTACCGGCCACGGTACACCGCCCCGGCCTCGGGATGCCACGCATTCCCGCGCGAGGCCATGTACCCCCGGACGACCGGGAGCATCCGACCCACGGCCTGCCCGCGGTGCGATCGGGCGTGTTTGTCGGCCTCGGAGAGCTCCGCCATCGTGAGCCCCTGCCCCTCGGGTACGAAGAGCGGGTCGTACCCGAACCCCCCGGCTCCGCGCGGAGCCTCGACGATCGCCCCGCGGCACCGCCCCGAGACCAGGACCACGCCCGCGGGTCCCAGGGGGCCCGCCACGTCGGCCAGGGCCAGGACGCAACGGAACTCCGCTCCCCGATCGGGCCCGGCGACCCCGCCTAGCCGCGCGAGGAGCAGGGCCCGGTTGGCCGCGTCGTCCCCGTGGGGCCCGGCGAAGCGCGCGGAGAACACCCCGGGAGCCCCGCCGAGGGCGTCGACGCACAGACCCGAGTCGTCGGCCAGGGCGGGCAGGCCGGTCAGGGTCGAGGCCGCCACGGCCTTGGCTACGGCGTTGTCGACGAAGGTGTCGAAGGGCTCGTCGAGGTCGTCGATCCCTACGTCGCGGAGTCCGAGCACCCGAACCCCGGTCAGCAGGGCCCCGAGCTCGCGCATCTTGCCCGGGTTGTGGGTGGCCAGGAGGAGGCTCGGCCCGTCGGTCACGGGGCCTCCACGGCGTCGCCGCGTTCGGTCAGGCCCCGCAGGAGGGCGGTTTGTACGGTGGGCGGGAGGCGCATGGCCCGCACCGCCCCGGCCGTGGCGGGCTGGGGGCCCGGGAGGCAGCGGCAGACCCGCATGAAGTGACGCCCCACGAGGCGGGCCAGGGCCAGGGACTCCTGCGAGGCCTCGGGGCGCAGGAGCATCCGTCGACGGGTTCGGCGGGCGGCGGCGATGTCGAGGCCCGCCCGGGTGGCCAGGCGCCCGGCGGCGTAGGGGTCGTCGAGGAGAAACCGCGTGACGGCCTCCTCGTCGGTGAGAAACCGCTCCAGGGCCGCGAAGCAGCCGCGGGTGTCGCGGGCCCCGCCCACCACCCCCGTCAGGTCGAAGGGGGCCGCGGGGGCCAGACAGAAGGCCCCGTCGGCCCGGCGTAGCCCGTGGAGGGCCTCGGTCACATCCTCCAACGAGCGCAGATCGTCGGCCACGGGAACCCGCCCCGGGGCCGCCACCCGGGCCCGACACGCGAGATAGGCCCGCTCGGCCCCGCGGATGTCCTCGAAACGAACCGCGTGGAGCACCTCGGCGCAGGGTTCGCGCGGGCGCTCGGGGGCCGCCTCGGCGGGGGCCGCTTCTGCAGCAGGGCTCGCGGACCGAGAGACCGTCGCCGTACGCGGGGCGCTCGTCGCCGTCCGTGGGGCGCTCGTCGCCGTCCGCGGGGACGTGGTCGCAGCGGCCCGGGAGACCGTCGACGCAGCGGCCCGCGCGGGGGTCACGGGGGTCCGCGCGACTCCCGCATCCGGACGGGGCTGGGCCCCGACCCCCAGGCCCAGGGACCACACCAGCACTCCGACAATCGCTGCGCGCATACCCCCGCGATGCACCCGAACCAGCCGCGGGGTCAAATCTCCGACGGGAGCAGGGTGCCCACGTCGACCCCCGCCTCGTAGAGGGTCTGACGCTGCTGGTGCACCAGGAGCCCGACCCCCTCCAGGCCGAGGCTCACGAGCCGGTCGACCGCGGGGCGCGGGACGGGGGCATCCTCGGACGTGGCCTGAAGCTCCACCACGTCGCCCGAGGCGGTCCCGACGAGGTTGAGGTCCATCGAGGCCGCGCTGTCCTCGACGTAGTCGAGGTCGAGGAGGGCCTCGCCGTGCACCATGCCCACGCTCACCGCGGCCACCAGGGCGTGCAGGCAGGGGCCGTGCACGAGGCCCTTGCGGCGCAGCCCGTCGAGGCACAAGGCCAGGGCCACCATGGCCCCGGTGACGCTGGCGGTGCGGGTGCCCCCGTCGGCCTCGAGCACGTCACAGTCGACCGTGATGGTCCGCTCGCCGAGGGCCTTGAGGTTGACCGCCGCCCGCAGCGACCGCCCCACGAGCCGGGCGATCTCCTGGGCCCGACCCGACACAGGCCGCCCGTTGAACCCGTCGCGGCTCTGCCTCCGCCCCCCCGCCCGCGGGTGCATCAGGTACTCCGCCGTGACCCACCCCTGCCCCCGGCCCCGGAGGAAGTCCTTGACCCCCTCGTCGACGCTGGCCACGCAGAGCACGAGGGTGCCCCCGGCCCGGTAGAGCACGCTCCCGTCGGCCTGCTTCTTCCACCCCGCATCCATCACCACGGGCCGGAGCGCATCCGGGGCCCTGCCATCGACTCGCATCGCGCCTCCATCCTCGGCGCCGACTACGCCCTGCGAGGGCCCGACGCCGGGCCCAGTCCTATCACACTCATGGTATGAGGCGCCGCCGACAGGCCCGCGGACCCCCCTCGATGACGACCCACGCCCCCTCGGGCGCCCTGCGCGCCGACGATCCCTGGTCTCCGTACCGCCTGTTCTCGCGGGAGGCCTGGGCGGCCCTGCGAGCCCACACCCCGCAGCCCCTGACCGCCCACGAGATCGCCCAGGTCGAGTCGCTCAACGACCCGATCTCCCTCGACGAGGTCGAGGCCATCTACCTCCCCCTGTCGCGGCTCCTGTCGCTCCACGTGGCCGCCACCCAGGAGCTCTTCTCCGCCACCCAGCAGTTTACCCAGGCCGACGACGTGGCCCGGACGCCCTTCATCCTCGGGGTGGCCGGCTCGGTGGCCGTCGGCAAGTCGACCACGGCCCGGGTCCTCCAGGCCCTCCTCGCCCGCTGGCCGGGATCGCCCCGGGTGTCCCTGGTCACCACCGACGGGTTTCTCCTGCCCAACGCCCGCCTCGCCGAGCGGGGACTCCTCGCCCGCAAGGGGTTCCCCGAGAGCTACGACACCCGCGGGCTCCTGCGCTTCCTCAACGACATCAAGGCCGGCCGCCGGCGCGTCGAGGCCCCCGTGTACTCGCACCTCGTGTACGACGTGGTGCCCGGGGCCACCGTCGTGGTCGACCAGCCCGACATCGTGATCGTCGAGGGGCTCAACGTGCTCCAGCCCGCCCGTCTGCCCCAGCACGGCGAGCACGTCCCGTTTGTCTCGGACTTCTTCGACTTCTCGGTCTACCTCGACGCCGACGAGGACCTCCTCCGCACCTGGTACATCGAGCGCTTCATGCGCCTGCGCGAGACGGCCTTCCGCGACCCCCGGTCGTACTTCGCCCGGTACGCCGCCCTCGACGCCGCCGAGGCCGCCGAGACCGCCCGGCGCTTCTGGGACGAGATCAACCTCGTCAACCTCCGGGAGAACATCCTGCCCACCCGACAGCGGGCCAAGCTCATCCTGCGCAAGGGGGCGAGCCATCAGATTGAGCAGGTGGCCCTGCGCCGGATCTGACCCGGAGCCCCACCGAGGGCGTCACGATCGGGACGGAAGGGACGCGCAGCGCCAGCGGCCGCCTCCCTCCGAGAGCAGCATCTCCCCGCTCGAACACCGCGGCAGGGCGCTGTCGACGCAGCGCCAGCGCCCGAATCCCTCCGACACCAGGGTCTCGCCCGAGGAGCACTCGGGCAACAGGGCCCGGGCCCCCCAGGAGGTGCGCGAGGGCCGCTCGCAGCGCAGGTCGCCGCTGCTCGAGGCCACGACAAAATCTCCCGCGTCGCAGCCCGCGAGCTGCAAGGCCCGCCCCGGAGAGCGACACACAAACTGCCCCCCGCTCTCGGCCACCACCAGATCTCCCGACGAGCACCCCGTCGGCAGGACCGCCGGCCTGCGGGGTTGCCCGAGGGCCCGATGTACCCGTGGGGCTCCCAAGAGGGCCCCGATCATCACCCCGAGGCCCACGACGACACTCCGCATCTGCACGATGACCGCTCCGTCCTCCCGCCGCCCGTGACGGGACCATCCCGGAGGGTAGCGCGGCTCAGGGGCGGGGCGCTGCCCGGACCACGAGGTCGAAGCGGGACGCCAGGCCGTCGGTAGCCCGGGCGAGGCGCAGGGCCCGGTCGGGGCGAAACCACGGGTCGCCCGCGTTGTACGGATCGCCCGCGAAATAGAGCTGGGTGGTGAAGACCCCTGCCCCCCCGTGCACCTTCACGTGGAGGTGGGCGGGCCGATACCGGTCGCCGTTGAGGTACCGCCCCGGGACGATCGTACGCACCTCGTACCGCCCCCCGCTGTCGGTCTCCAGGGCCCCACGCAGCCGCATCCCCCGCGTGTCGTACCGCCCCCGGGCGTCGCACTGCCAGAACTCGATCCGGGTGTTGCGCAGGAGCCCGCAGCGGGTGTCGCGGAGGACCCCCGAGAGCGCGAAGGCCGTGCCCTCCATGCCCGGTTCGAGGAGGACCGAGCGTTGGGGAGCCCCGGGGAGGTAGTACGGCCCCTCGATGTCCTCGCCGGTCGGGGCGCACACGGGCGCGTCGTCGCAGGCCCACAGGTCGCGGGAGAGGGCCATCACCCCGACAGGAGCGAGGGCCAGGGCGTTTCGGAGAAGGGTTCGTCGGTGCATGGTCGGTCCTTTCACCGCGAGAACGCCGCCCCAGGACGACCGGCGCACGAAATCGTCACGCTCCCTCCGCGACACTACGGACTCCATCGTTGGGCGGGCCCGTAGCCGCCCTCCACGACCCGAGGTCGGACTCCCCCCGCATCGACCGCCACCGCAGGCGCAGGCACCACGGGAGCCGCCACCGCCGGAGCCGCCGTTGCCGCGGGAGCCGCCACCCTGCGTCGCGACGGCGCCCGCACGGCCGGTCGCGGGGCCTCCGGAGTCGCCCGCACCCCCTCCAGGGCCCTGTCGAGCACCCCCTGGTCCTGGACCACCCGGGGGTGTCCCTCGCCGAAGCCCGCGCGGTCTCGGGAAAGGGCCTCCCGGGCGAGCCCTGCGGCCTCGACGAAGGCCCCGCGACGCAGGGCCAACGACGCGCGGTTGCGCAGCACGAGGGACCGCTCGGGGCCCTGCCCGACCATCGCCTCGGCCGCCCGAAGCCAGCGGTCGGCCTCGTCCAGGTCGCCCGACTCCAGGGCCAGGAGCCCGAGGCTGTTGCGGGTCAGCCCCCGCTCGACGGCCCCCGCGGGCAGGGCCCGGTCTTCGATCGCCAAGGCCTCCAGGTACCGCCCCCGGGCCCCGGCCGCGTCTCCGCGCCGCCGCAAGACCCCGCCCAGGTTGTGCAGATGCCGGGCCCGGTCGGGGTGAGAAGGGCCGTCCCGGGCCTCGTCGAGGGCCATGGCCTCGGTGTGTAGAGCCAGGGCCCGGTCGAGGTCGCCCGCCTCCCGGGCTACGTTGGCCAGGGCCGTGAGAACCGGCGATCGATCGAGCCCGAGGCCCGTGCGCAGATCGAGGGCCCGTTGCAAGGCGGCCCGTGCCTCGGGGAGCCTGCCGAGGTTGCTCGACGCGAGCCCGCGGAGAAGCTCCAGCGACGCCCGCATGGCCGGATCGCCGGCTCGGGTCACCGAGGCCTCGGCCTGCTCGATGGCGAGGGCCACCTCGGCCCACAGCCCCCGTTCGCCCTGAGCTGCCACGCGCTCGAGCCAGGCCAGGGCCGCCCCACGATCGTCGCGCGACGCCTCCGCCCGCAGGGCAGCCCGCCGGGCCTCTCCCTCGGCCTCCGCGGCCCGACCGCTGCGACGCAGGGCCGTGGCCCGCAGACGTCGGGCCTCCGCGGTGATTACCCCCCAACCGCTCGCGTCCCCGTGCGCCACGGCCCGGTCGGCGGCCTCCAGGGCCCGCCCAAACGCCCCCGCCCCGAGGGCAGCCCGGGCCTCCCCCACGGCCCTCTCGGCCATGGCTGCCCGGGCCGAACGCACCGGATCCACCGGCCGCGGGTCCATGTCCCCGAGAGCCCGGACGTCGTCACAGGCCTCCACCGCGGGCAGGGCTTCGGTCACCGCCCGGCGCACCCCCACCACCCCCTCCCGGGTCGGAGCCGCCAGGGCCCGGGCCAATGCCCCCGTCTGGGCTCGGGCCCGCGCGTAACACTGGGCCCGCGCCGCCGTGGCCGCCGACAGGCCGCCCCCCGAGGCGCCCTCCCGACACGCCCGGGCGTATCCCACGGCCCAGCGGCTCCCCCACCGCCCGAGCTCCGCCACCGCCCACCGGGCCCCCTCCCGCGCGTGCGGGGCCCCCGTGCGCACGAAGCCCGCCTCGATCGCCCCGAGCGTGCCGGGCCCGAGCTCGGCCGTGATCTCGCCGCGCCCGTCGCACCGCCCCGGGCCGGCCCCGCGGGCTCCCGACGCCATCATCCCCAAGGCAGTCAGGCCCAAGACCCCGAGGGCCGCCCCCGCGCCGCGTACGCGCCATAGCCGCTGTCGTTCGGACGCGGAGTACTGGTCGAGCCAGGCCCGCACCGACCCGGGACGCTCGGACGGACGGGCCCCAAGTCCCGCCCGAACCCACGCATCGAGCCTGCGCGAGACCCCTCTCCGCGCGATGGGCCGCGGACCGCGGGCGAGGGCCTCCCGCAGGGCCCCGAGGGCGTCGGCCTCGAAGGGACGAACCCCCGCCAGGGCCTCGTACGCCGTCACGGCCAGGGCGTACAGGTCGCTCCCCTCCGTGGCCGGGGCCCCGTCGAGGAGCTCGGGGGCCATGTAGAGGGGGGTTCCGACGAGGGCCCCGGTGCGGGTGAGGGCGGCAGGGTCGAGACGGGTCTCGGCCGACGCCTTCGGGGATGGGTCGGCCTCCACCCGGGCGAGGCCGAAGTCGGTGAGCCGGGCCCTGCCGTCGGCCACGATCACGTTGTCGGGCTTCACATCGCGGTGCAAGACCCCCTCGGCGTGGGCCGCCGCGAGCCCCTCCCCCACGGTCCGCACGGCCGCCACGACCTCCTCGACCGACCGCTCCCCGCCCCCGAGCCACGCCCGCAGGGTGGGGCCCCGGACGAGCTCCATCGCCACAAAGAGCTCCCCTTCGGGGTCCTCGCCCGCATCGTACACCGACACCACATGGGGATGGGCCAGCCGGGCCATGGCCCGGGCCTCCCGCAGAAACCTGACCCGCGCCCGCGGATCGGCCGCCACCTCCGGATGCAACACCTTGAGGGCCACCGCGCGCTCAAGCCGCGGGTCCCACGCCCGAAACACCCGCCCCGAGGCCCCCTCCCCGAGCAGCTCGCCCAGGGTGTACCCGCCCACCCGACCGCCCGGCCCCAACCCCCGCTCCCCCGACGAACCCGAGGCCCCCGCCAGGAGGCCCACCACCTCGCGGCAGGACGGGCATCCGTCAAGGTGCTTGTCGAAGTCCACGAGCCGCGGACCCGACAGGCGACCGCCCACGAAGTCGTCGAGGGTGGTCTCATCGGGACATGCGTTCACGGCCCGTGGAGGGTAGCACCGGGCTCGGGGTCGAAGGTACCCTCGGGCCCCGTGAGCGAACCCATCGACCACCCCGAGGAGCGGGCCTTCGCCGTGGCCGTGGCGGGGGCAGACCCGGTCGCGGTGGCCCGGTTCGAGCGGGAGTTTCTCGGCCCCCTCGTGCGGGTCCTGGCGTCGATGAAGCTCGACCCGGTCACCCTCGACGAGGTGCGGCAGGGGGTGCGCGAGCGGCTCCTCGTGCCGACCGAGGACGGCTCGGTGCGCCTCGTGACGTACGCCGGTCGGGGGCGGCTCGAAGGGCTCGTGCACGTCACGGCCTCGCGGATCGCCCTCGACCTCGTGCGGGCCCGGACCCGCGACGCCCACACCCGGGACGACAACGCCCTCGGGTGGCTGAGCGCCCACGACCCCGACCCGGCCCTCGCGGCCATGAAACGCCTTGCCAGCCAGCACTTCCGCGAGGCCTTCGCCCGCGCCGTGGAGGGCCTCGACCCGCGCGAACGCAACGTCCTGACCCTGCACCTCCGTCAAGGGGTCACCCTCGAAAAACTCGCGGAGATGTACGGGGTCCACCGGGGCACCGTGGTGCGTTGGCTGGCCGGGGCCCGCGCTTCGATCCTCACCCGCACCCGCCACGAGCTCGCCGCCCGCATGAACGTCGATCTCCGCGAGGTTGACGGGATCATCGCCCTGCTGGAGAGCCGGCTCGATGCCAGCGTCGAGCGCCTGTTTTCCTCGGAGGGGTGACCCTCGTCACGAAGGATGGACATCCCCGCGGAGGTGATACGATCCGGGCTCCGGTCGATCCCCGGCCGGGTGCTTCCGTGGGGTGATGTATGGGCGACAAGTCTCCGAAGTCCAAGGACAAGGCCAAAAAGCAGGGCGAGGCGGGCAAGAGCCAGAAGGCGGCGGACGCCAAGGCGAAGCAGACCCCCGCGGCTGGGGCCCCTCCCGCGAAGAAGGGCAAGTAGGCCGCCGGCAGGTCGGGCACGGACGACGCCCCCCGCGTCGTCCGTGCCCGACGTAACGGTCACCCCCGCCCGCGCACCACACCCGCCCAATGGGTATAGTCTCCCCCGCCATACGCCCGTGCGAGAGCCCGCGCGGCGGGAGGAGGGTGATCCGTTGATGTCGCAGCGTCCCGCAGGAGTCGATCGTTTCCTTCACCCCGTCGGCCATGTGATCGACGGGCGCTCCGTCCCGGCCTCGGACGGGGGCACCCTCCCCGTGGAGGACCCTTCGACGGGAGAGGTCTTCAGCGCCATCGCCGCGGGCACGGGGGCGGACATCGACCGGGCTGTCCACGCGGCCCGGGCGAGCTTCGTACGCGGCGACTGGTCGCGGGCCGAGCCGAGCCACCGGGGCAGGGTGTTGTGGGAGCTCGCCCGCAAGATCCGCGAGCACGCCGAGGCCCTCGCGTGGATCGAGACCCGCGACAGCGGCAAGCCCATCGCGGAGTCCCGGGCCGACATCGTCGGGACCGCGGACATCGTCGAGTATTACGCGGGCCTCGCGAGCAAGATCGCCGGGCAGTCGATGCCCCTCCCGGGCAAGTCCCTGGGCATGGTTCTGCGTGAGCCCGCGGGCGTGGTCGGACAGATCACCCCGTGGAACTTCCCCCTCTACGTCGGGGCCTGGAAGTTTGCCCCGGCCCTGTGTGTGGGGTGCAGCGTGGTCCTCAAGCCGAGCGAGCTCACGAGCCTCACGATGCTCGCGGCAGCCGAGCTCGCCCTGGAGGCGGGGGTTCCGCCGGGGGTGTTCAACGTGGTGTGTGGGACGGGGGAGGCGGCCGGGGCGGCCCTCGCGTCTCACCCCGACGTCGACGTCCTGGCCTTCACGGGCGGAACGGTCACCGGCAAGAAGGTCCTCCACGCCCGCGCCGACCTCGCCCGCCCGACCCAGCTTGAGCTCGGGGGCAAGTCTCCCAACATCGTCTTCGACGACGCCGACCTCGCCCAGGCCATCGCCGGGGGGGCCTTCGGGATCTTCTACAACCAGGGCGAAAACTGCAACGCGGGCAGCAGGCTCCTCGTGCACGCCCGGGTCTACGACGCCTACGTCGAGGGCCTCGTGGCCGCGGCCCGGAGCATCCGGGTCCTGCCTCCCCTCGACGCGCGCAGCCAGATGGGGGCCCTCATCTCGCGGGCCCATCGCGACAAGGTGGCGGGCTACGTGGCGGTGGGGGAGGCCGAGGGGGCGAAGCTCTTGTGTGGCGGAGCGGCCCCTGACGACGGCCATTTCTCGCGCGGGCACTGGTACCTCCCGACGGTGCTCGCGGAGGTGGGGCCGACCGACCGGGTGTTCCGCGAGGAGATCTTCGGGCCGGTGGTGACGGTGACGAAATTCCACGACGACGACGAGGCCATCGCCCTGGCCAACGCGACCGAGTACGGCCTGGCCGCGGGGGTCTGGACCCGCGATGTGGCCCGGGCCCTGCGCTGCGCCCAGGAGCTACAGTCGGGCTACGTCTGGATCAACCAGTACAACCCCACCCCCGTGGAGGCGCCCTTCGGCGGGGTGAAGTCCTCGGGGTTTGGCCGCGACTGCGGGCCCCAGGCGGTCGACACCTACACCACCTGGAAGTCGGTCCTGTGGTCCCTCGGCCCCGTCGACGACTGGTACAAGAGCTGACACCGACCGGTCGGCGCAGGCTCAGGCAGTGTGGGCGCGGATCCACGCGGCGAACGCGTCTTCGCCCAGCTCCCCGGTGGCCAGCCGCAACATCGTCAGCACGCACGCGGCATCGTTCGCCACGAGGGTCAGCCCGTTGAGCACCAGATACAGTTCCACGGCGACAAAGGCGGTGCGCTTGTTGCCGTCGACGAAGGGATGGTTGCGTGCGATGCCATACCCGTACGCGGCGGCCAACGCGGCCGCGTCCGGTTCGCCATAGGATGCCATGTTGAGCGGTCGCGCCAACGCGGACTCAAACAGACCGTCGTCGCGTGTTCCCGACGCACCGCCGTGTTCGGCCAACTGTGCCTCGTGTACAGCGCGCAGTACCGCCGCGTCGAGCCACACCCACGCGGCCACGGCTACTTCGCCAGCTCACGCAGCACGTCGCGGCGTCTCTCCATGATGCGGCGCGCAGCGTTCATCTGCGCCTCGAACTCGGGGTTGTAGGCCGTCAACCTCACCCCGTCGGGCGTCTCGGTGACAAACACCGTGTCGCCCTTCTCCAACTTCAGCCGCGCCAACAGGTCCTCGGGCAGGATGACCCCAAGCGCGTCGCCGATCTGGGTGAGCTTGAGCTCGGTCATGGAGCACCTCGGTGAAAACGTTCGGTATTCTAGGCTCGAAGCTCCGGGCCGGGCAAGCGTACCTCATGTTCCGTGCGGGCGATCCCCAGGTGACCGCAGCACGACCTGGGCCCGCGCCCGGCTCCGTCCGCTTCCGTCAGCACCGCAAGGCGAAGCCGGCGGTGCTGCCTGTTGACATCGACCTGACAGGCAACGACCGCTGCCCGCTGCGCGCTCGCAGGAAGGGGAGTGGTCAACCGGGCCCACCGCCGACGCACGCCATGCGCCTACCCTCGACACGGCGAGGGTAGGCGCATGGCCCGATACGGGCCTCTGCCTCCGTCCGACAGAAGACCTGCTCTGCCCCATGCTCGCCCCAGAACCCGTACCACCATCCACTGCCATCGCGCGGCAGGACACCCACCTCGACAGCCTCGCCGAGCGCCTCCGCGACCTGCCGGTGCGGGCCGTGATCGCCCCGATGATCGTCGGGGACCCGCTGCCGACGATGCCGCCCGACAACCTGCGCTTCGTGCTCGATCTCGGCCTCGTGCGCGAGACCACGGACGGCGCCGTCGAGGTCGCCAACCCCATCTACCGCGAGATCATCGCGCGCCAGCTCACCGTGTCCGTGCGGGCGTCGTGGCCCGCCCTCGAAATAACCTGGCGCGGCGCAGCCGGGCCCCCCGACTGGACGCGGCTGCTCGATGCGTTTGTGGTGTTCTGGTTGCAGCACGGGGAGGCCCTGCTTGGGAGCGCGACCTACCCCGAGGCTGCCCCGCACCTCGTGCTGATGGCCTTCCTGCAACGGGTGGTCAACGGCGGCGGACGCGTCGAGCGGGAATACGCCGTTGGCACGCGCCGTCTCGACCTGTGCGTGGAGTACGCCGGGCGGCGCCTCGGCGTCGAGGTCAAGACCTGGCGTGACACAGACAAGACGCGCGACCCCGCCGACGAGGGGCTCTCGCAGCTCGCAGGCTACCTCGCCCGCCTCGGCACAACGTACGGGTGGCTCGTGCTCTTTGATCAGCGTGCAGCCCCACCCCCGTTGCCGACGCGGATACAACGCACCCGGGTCGACACCGCCGACGGACGCACCATCGACGTGCTTCGGCTGTAGGCCCCTCCGGGCCTCCTATCTCCGGGCCCCTCGATCCGCCTCCCCTTCCGTCCGTACCGCCTGCCCTGAGATGGTGCCCACCGTGCCGGGATGATCGCCCCGTCGCGTGGGCCGCGGACCCCTCTCCCTCCGCGGTTCGCGCGTCGCCCGATTCCCCTCTCCGCCGGAGAGGGGAGCCGCGTATCGAGAGAATCAATGGGGGAGAGGGAAAGCCACCTCACCCCCCCTCGGCCACCGGCAACCACAGCACAAACTCCGCCCCGCCCCCGTCCGCCTCCGCCGCTCTGCCCGCCCACACCTCGCCCCCGTGGGCCGCGATCAGCTCCCGCGTCAGGGCCAGCCCCAGCCCCGTCCCCCGGCTCTTCGTCGTATAAAACACCTCGAACACCCGCCCCGCCGTGGCAGGGTCGAGCCCCGGCCCCGCGTCGCATACCGAGATCCCCACCCCCTCCCGACCGGGCTCCGTCGGCCGCTCCCGCCGCGACACCCGAACCACCAACCGGGGCCGCTCCACCCGGGCCTCCTCCATCGCCTCCCGGGCATTGCGCAACAGGTTGAGCAGGGCCTGCCGGAGCTGCGACTCGTCGACCATCACCGCGGGCAGCCCCGGGTGCACATCCACCCGCAGCTCGACCCCCGCGGCCCGCAGCTCCTCGGCCACAAAGGTCACGGCCTCGGTCACGAGGTCGCCCGGGTCTTCGCGCTCGAGCCTCGGCTGCGGGAGCCGAGCCATGCGCAGGTACTCTTCGGTCACGCCCGTCAGCCGGTCGATCTCGCGTTGGATGGCCCGCACGAGGCGCAGCCCCTCGCGGCCCTCTTCGCCCTGAAAGGCCACCTCGTCGGCGAGCATCTCCGCGTTGAGGGCGATCGACGACAGGGGGTTACGCACCTCGTGGGTGACGTGGGCGGCCATCCGCCCGATGGCGGCGAGGCGCTCGGCCTGCATCACCCGGCCCCGGGCCACCTCGCGTTCGGTCACGTCGTCGGCCACCACCAGGGCCGACGGGGCCTCCACCCCCGGCTCCACAAACGGAACCACCCCCACGTCGTACACCGCCTCCCCCACCGGAACCGCCTCCAGGCTGCTCGCCCCGCCTCCCCCCAACACCCCGCGCACGGCCTCGGCCACCCGCCGCTCCTGCCCCAGGCGCGACTCCCAGAATCCCTCCGTCCCCTCCCCCAGGAAGGCCACCCCCGCCGCGTTGGCTCCCTCCACCGCCCCCGTACTCCGCACCACCAACACCCCCGACCGCAGCGACCCGAGGACCATCTCCAGGTGCCGCTCGGCCTTGCGCATCTCCGCGTTGGCCTCGCGCAGGGCCGCGTCCCGGGCTCCCACGGCCCCCACCATGCGCTCAAACTCCCCCGCCAGCTCGCCGATCTCGTCGTCGCGGGCCCGCACCGCCCCCGGCGCCAGATCACCCCGGGCCACCGCCCTCGCCCGGTCGCGCAACGCCGTCAACGGGGCCAGAGCCCTTCGGGCCGTCACCAACGTCAGGATGCCCAGAAACACCGCCAGGGCCGTGGCCGCCAGGGTCAGGCGCAGGGCCCGTCCCTGCTGCCGCTCGGCCTGGTCGGAGATCACCGCCGTACGCCGCTGGAGGGCCCGGGTCAGCCGCGTCAGGCGGTACTCCACGTCGCCCTCGCGGGCCAGGAGAAGCTCCAGGACCCGCCCGGCCTCGGCCGTGTCGCCCGCCGACAGGGCCGCGAAGAGGGCGTCAAACCGCGGCTCGTCCTCCGACCAGGCCCGGTCGATGGCCCCCAGGGTGCTCGAAGCCATGCCCAGGATGGCCCGGTCGTCGGCCTCGCGGGCCTCCACCCGTCGGCTCTCCGCCAACGCCCTCGCCGCCGCCAGACGCGGGCGCCGCGAACGTCGGGCCAGCCCGATCCAGGTGCGCGAGCTCACCCGGTCGCGGTCGTCGAGGAGCCGGTCGAGCAGGGTGTTGAGCATGCCCTGATTGACCCGGGCCTCCCCGAGCGAAGCCTGGAGCTGGAGGTACCCCTCGTTGGCCAGACGCAGGGCCTCCACCGCCCGCTGCTGCTGGGCCAGGGACCAGCTCCCCACCCCCGCGAAGCTCACCACCAGGAGCACCACCCCCGCTGTAATTTCCCGGCGAACGCTCCGCGAACGCTCCATCCGTCCAGGCTTCGCCACAGCCTGCCTCGTGACATTTCGTGTCACCCCCGTCAACGCCCTCCCGGGCCCGTACTTGCTCCGGCGACCAATCGCGGGGATTCTACGCCCCCATGCGACGCGCACTATTTTTCACCATGCTTGTCCCCCTCGCGACCCTCGCGTGCGGGCCCGCCCGGGTCAACAACAACAACACCGGCACCGACGCGGGCAGTCAGGACGTGGGCCCGAGCGACGCGCCGGGCATCGACACGCCCCCGGCCCAGGACGTTCAGACCCCCTTCGTCGATGTCCCCACCCCCGAAGACCAGCCCCTGGTCGAGAAGGACGTCGCCACGCCCCCCGAGGACGTCCCCACGCCTCCCGAGGACGTTCAGACGCCCCCCGAGGATGTGCCCGCGCCTCCCGAGGATGTGCCCGCGCCTCCCGAGGATGTGCCCGCGCCTCCGGTCGATGTTCCCACCGCCCAGGATGTCCCGACGCCCCCGGTCGATGTCCCGATGCCGGGCGACGCCGCCGTGACCTGCCGCGGCGACCGCGACTGCTCCGCCCTGGGGATGGTCTGCGACACCGTGGCCGGCCGCTGCGTCCCATGCCTCGCCACCCCCGACTGCCCGAGCGGCCTGCGCTGCGTGGCCAACGCCTGCGTCCCGCCCTGCACCTCCTCCGTCATGTGCCCCGGCCAGGTGTGCGACCGCACCCGCGGGCTCTGCGTCGACTGCGTCGGCAACAACGACTGCGCCCCCGGCCAGCGCTGCACCCCACAAAACGTCTGCCTCGCCAACGTGTGCACCCCCGGGGCCGTGTCGTGCAGCGACGGGTCGACCCGACGGGTCTGCAACAACGACGGGTCGGGATTCGTCGACACCCCCTGCCCGGGCGGCGCCAACGCCACGGGGATCTGCTCGGGGGCGGGCCTGTGCACTCTGCGCTGCGCCACGGGGTTCGCCGACTGCGACGCCAACACGGCCAACGGCTGCGAGGCCAGCCTCAACGCCTCCACGAGCTGCGGGGCCTGCGGGCGGGCCTGCTCCGTCGGGCAGATGTGCGTCAACGGGGCCTGCGTCGCCTCCATGGACTGCCCCACCGGCCAGACCCGCTGCAACGGGGTCTGCGTCAACCTGCTTGACAACACCGACCACTGCGGCCGCTGCAGCAACGCCTGCTTCGGCCCCAACAGCCGCGCGGGCTGCATCTCCGGCACCTGCCAGGCCCTCACCTGCACCACGGGCTTCGGCGACTGCAACAACAACCGGGCCGACGGCTGCGAGGTCAACCTTCTCACCACCGCCAGCCACTGCGGCCGCTGCGGCAACGTATGCCCGGGCGGCGCGAGCTGCACCAACGGGGTCTGCGGGCCCGTCTCCGGCGGGGCCACCCTGCTCTCGGGCCTCGGGGGCCGGGCGGGCTTCGGGACCTCGTGCCTCGCCCCCGGCGACGACAGCTCCTGGGTCAGCCCCAGCCAGGACGGCGGCACGGCGACGGCCATCCCCCTCGGGCCCACCTTCCCCAGCGGGATCAACTACTACGGCCGCATCTTCACCAGCTTCTACGTCAACACCAACGGCAACATCTCCTTCCTCGGGCCGCTGGGCACCTTCACCCCGGCGGCCTTCCCGCAGACCAACGGGGCTCCGATGATCGCCCCCTGGTGGGGCGACGTCGACACCCGCAGCGGCAATCCCCCCACCAACAACAACATCTGCTTCCACACGGACAGCCAGCGTACGGCCGTCACCTGGCACCTCGTCGGATACTACAACGCCCACCACAACCTGCTCAACAGCTTCCAGGTGCTGCTCACCCCCCTCGGGGGCACCGACTTCGCCGTGGAGTTCCGGTACAACCGTTGCCAGTGGACCACCGGCGACGCCTCGGGCGGCATGAACGGCCTCGGAGGCACCCCCGCCCAGGCCGGGTTTGAGGGCGGAATGGGCCGCGGGTTTGTGCTCCCGGGCTCGCGCACCAGCGCCGTGCTCAACCTCTGCGGGACCAGCAACGTCGGACAGCCCGGGGTGTGGCGGTACACCTTCCGCGGGGGCGTGCCCGTCATGTGATCGGGCGCCCCCGGATGCCCCGGGCTGTGGCACAACCCCGGGCATCCCGATGCGCTCTCCTCCCCCTGTCCCACCCGCGCCGACCGCGCTCTTCCTTGCCCTCGCCCTCGGAGCCTGCAGCGACCCCGGCCCGGTTCCCACCGACGCCGGGACCGCCGACGTGGGCACCCCCGACAGCGCCGCCCAGGATGCCCCGCGAGACACCCCCGCGGCCCCGCAAGGGCCCTCCGTAGTCACCCCCTCGGGCACCCTCGTCGGAACCTCCGAGGAGGGGGTCTCGGCGTTCCTGGGGGTTCCGTATGCGGCCCCGCCGGTGGGGGCTTTGCGCTGGCGCCCGCCAAACCCCGTGACCCCGTGGACCACCCCCCGCGACGCCACCACCAAGGGCCCCGCTTGCCCCCAGGCCCGCGGGACCCTCGTGGGCTCGGCCCCCATGTCCGAAGACTGCCTCACCCTCAACGTCTGGACCCCGGCCACCGCCCCGGGCTCCTCCCAACGCCTCCCGGTGATGGTCTTCATCCACGGGGGCGGGTTTACCGCCGGGACGGTGGCCGGACGCGACTACGACGGCGGCGCCCTCGCCCGCCGCGGCGTGGTCCTGGTCAACTTCAACTACCGCCTCGGGCAGCTCGGGTTTCTCGCCCACGAGGCCCTCGCGGCCGAAGACACCGAACGCCGCTCCGCGGGCAACTACGGCCTCCTCGACCAGCAGGCCGCCCTGCGTTGGGTGCAGTCCCACATCGCCTCCTTCGGCGGAGACCCCAACAACGTCACCCTCTTCGGCGAGAGCGCGGGCTCGATCTCGGTCTGCGCCCACATGGTCTCCCCGCTCGCCCGCGGTCTCTTCCACAAGGCCATCTCCCAAAGCGGACCGTGCAGCTTCCTGGTCACCCCCCAACGCGACCTGCCCGCGGCCCCCCTCCTGGAGAGCGCCGAGGGCCTGGCACGACGGTTCGCCCGCGAGGCGGGCTGCGAGAGCACCCCCACCGCCGCGTGCCTGCGGGCCCTGCCCCTCGACCGGGTGATCGCCGCGGCCCCGACCCCCGTCGAGCTCACCCGCTTCGGGGCCCGGTACCAGCCCAACATCGACGGTCACGTCCTGCCCGAGATGCCCTGGGTGAGCTTCCTGGCCGGCCGGGTGGCCCGCGTCCCCTTCCTCTCCGGCACCAACCGCGACGAGGGAACCTTCTTCACCTTTGGCACCCCCATCCCCACCGAGGCCGCGTACCGCACCGCCGTCGAGGCCCTCGTGCCCGGCCGCGGAGCCGACGTGGTCGACCGGCTCTACCCCGTGAGCGCCCACGGGGGATCTGCCAACGCCGCCTTCTCGGCCTTCCTCGGCGACGCGGTGTTTGTCTGCCCCGTGCGGGCCCAGGCCCGCCTCGTGGCGGCCACCGACACCCCCGCCTGGCTCTACCACTTCACCCGCCTCAATCGGGCGGGCACGGCCCTCGGGCTCGGAGTCTTTCACTCGGCCGAGCTGCCGTACGTGTTCGACAACTTCGTGGGCCTGTTCTCGCGCACCCCGGCGGACGTGCCCGTGATGGAGGCCATGCAGGGCTACTGGACCCGCTTCGCCGCCACGGGCGACCCCAATGGCACCGGGGCCGTCGTGTGGCCGCGCTTTACCCGCGACGGCGACAGCCACCTGGAGATCGGCGACACCGTCCGGGCCGGGACGGGCCTGCGCCGGGCCGTGTGCGACGAGCTCGAGGCCTGGATCGCCCCCGCCGCTCCCTGACCAAACCCCCAATGGGGTAGCGTCGGGGGCATGCGCATCGGCTGGTTGCTCCTCTTGCTCCTGGCCGAAGGCTGCAACCGCACGGTCTGGCAGTCTCGACTGCACCGCATGGCCGAACGCCAGACCCTCGACGCCACCGCGCCTTTCTGAAGGTGCACATGCCCGACGGTCGGCTCTACGTGCTCGAACGCTGGGCCCTCGACGAGCCGGGCCGTGCCGTGGTCGGTCAGGGCATCCTCTACAACGTCCGCCGCGGGGTGATCGGCCGATGCCCCTTCGCACATGATCCACTTCAAAGGCGAGCCGACACCCCTCCTGAAGCTCTGCCCGCTCGATGTCAACACGCAGCACCGCCGGCCACGTCGGGGCCTACCCCGGCGCCGACGCCGTCGGGTGGGCCCTGCCCCTGATCACCCAGAGCGCCGCCGAGGTGACCTTCGCCCAGACCGCAACCGCCACCTGGGTCTTCGTACGCGACGCCTCGACCGACCACGTCCACCCCCTCGCCCTCTCCCGCGACGGAACCCCCCTCCCCCTGGAAGGAGCCCACGGCACCTCCGGCTGGCCGAGCCTCACGGCCCCCGCCGTCGACGGGGCCACCGTGCTCACCCAACCCGACAGCGACACCGTGGTGGCCCGCTCTCTCGCCGACGGAAGCGCCCACACGTACTCCGTGGCCGCCTACAACCCCCACCCCGCACCCCAACCCGACCTCGCGGCCTTCCCCCGCGGACGCCCCCCCGCCCCCACCCGCCTGCCCGGCACCCTCGCGGTCCTGGGATCGCGCCGGGTGTTTGTCCCCTGGCACGGCGAGACCGTGGTCCTCCTCGACCGCCACGTAGCCTTCTCCCGGAGCCTCGACGCCGGGGCAGCCCCCTTCCGCCGCCTGATGCTCGAACGGTTCCTGGAGCTCAACCACGCCCTGCGCGACCTCGGCATCGAGGCCACCCTCACGGCCTTCGAGCGGCACCCCAGGTACCCCTCCATCAGCCTGAACGCGCGCCTGCCCCCCGGCCCGACGACCTGCCCTTCGCCCCCGAGGCCGACCGGCTGTTCGTGCGGACCCTGCTGGAGACCGTCTCCGCCGGAGCATGGGGCCTGGCACTTCGGGTCCAACGCGTAGAGCTCGCCCGGAGAGGGAGGTCAGGGCCCTCCCAGAATCAAGGAAGGTCTTCTTCGGGCAGGTACGCGATGGCGTGCACGAGCCCGACGAGGCGCTCGCGGGCGTCGGTGTCGAGGCCCATGAAGCGCACCCCGAAGCCGGGGTTGAGGTTCTCCCCGTCGGCCCGCATGGGGTTGATCCACGCGACCTCGCCCACGAGGGCGAAGGGTGGCTCGCCCGTCGGCGTGAACTTCAGGGTCAACGGGGTCCCGAGGCTCGGGGGATCTTCGGAGGCGATGAAGATCCCCATCTCAGAGATGTTGGTGATGTACGAGTAGAGGAAGGTGTCGCCCGAGGCGTAGTCCACGGCCCACTCGACGTCGAAGCGCGGAAACGACCGCCGCTCCGGGCCCTCGGGGTTGAGGCTCGGCCGCTCTGTCGGCGGCATCGACCGCCGCCCCCCCGGCGGAACCGACGGGCGCCCTTCGGCATCGGAGGGCTTGTTGTTTTCTCCCGCGCTGCTCATCGGTCTTCCCTTCAGCGGACGTTGACGCGGCACACGACGACCCGGTTGTCCCGGTCGTGGTCTCCGCCTTCGAGGCGCATGCGGTCTCCGCCCTCGAAGAACCCCATATACACCGTGTATACACCGGGCCGGTAGGTGAGCGGCACGTTGATGGTGAGCTCGTCGCGAATGTAATCACCCGCCCGCCAGAGGTTGGTGGGATACCGCCCCCCGACGGCCTCATGGTCGCCGTTGATGCGCGGCCCCGGCCCGTCGGTGTGCACGAAGAGCTGCCAGTGCCGGCCCGGCTCGCGCAAAACGTGGAAGTTGAAGGTCACCTTGAACGAGCCCCCCAGGGCCACGTAGGCTCGGCCCCCGGAGTCGAGGTCGTACCCGATGTACTCGAAGGTGTTCTCCCAGCGGGTGGGCTCGCGGGCCGGGTGGCGCATCCTCGGGCGGGTCGAGAGCACATACGGGTCGAGGGGGTTGCGGCTCGGCCGTCCCTCGAGGTCGCTCACGGCCACGAGGAGGTTGGAGTTGCTCGCGTCGGCCACGGGGATGTTGCGCTGCCGGGCCGCCCGGTAGGCGCTGTTGAGGCTCGGGAAGACATCGCTGCCCACCACGAGGAAGCTGCGGTCGGGGCGGGTGAGCCAGGCCACCGCGGCGGGCTCGGAGGTGAGGGTCTCGACCGAGGCCCGGGTGTAGTACCGGGTGGCCGGGTCTTCGCCGGGGCCCCCGAAGCGGGCCACGGGCTCGTTGCCGTGGCGCAGGCTACGAATCACGGCCCACACCCCCCGCGGGCTCATGTGCTCGGACAGGGCCGGAATGTATCCTTGGGTGGCCAGAAGGGCCGTGACCGTGGCCACCAGGGGGACCCAGGCCGCCCGCGACCCCAGGACCGCGTGGACACGACCCTGGGGGTGACCGAGGAAGGCGTAGGCGTTCCATACGGCGAGGAGGACGTAGAGGCCGACCACCACGAGGAAGGGGGCCAGGGCCACGGCGTGCAGGGCGTTGCGGCCCGGGGTGGTGAGGGTCCGCAGGGCTCCGGGAACGGTAAACCCGACGACCACGCAGACCACCGCGAGGGCCCCAAGGACCGCCCCGAGGTGAGACAGAAGGTACGACCCCCCCGACGGGCGCCCGAGCTCGACCCGCTCGGCCTCGCAGTCGGCCCGGGCGTCGGCCTCCACGGCCCGAATCCACTGGAGGGGAGCCCCCCAGGCGATGGGCTTCGCCTCCCCCGCCCCCTGGAAGAACACCAGGACCCCGAACAGGGCGAAGAGCCCCGCCCCGATCAGGACGTATCCCTCGGCGGGCAGCGGGGGCATGTCACCCCCGGCGGCCCGGGCGGCCTTCACGAGTTGGGTCCACTCGCTCAGCTTGGTGGCAAACCCCGTGGGGAAGGCCGGGCCCCCGTCGGGCAGCCCCAGGGCCGCGTAGGCGCTCTTGGGAAACTGCAGGTAGTCCCGGACCATCAGGGCCGTCAGGAGCAGAGACGACAAGGCTACGGTGCGCCACGGGGCCTGCTCGCGCTCGAAGTCGCGCAGGAGCACCCCGATCCCCAGGGCCAGCGGGGCCGCCGCGATGAACGGGGTCATCCCAAAGAGCTGCATGTGGTAGGTCTGGACGGCGAAGGCCACCCCCACCGTGAGGAAGGCCGCGAGGCGCATCCCCGACTCGCGCCAGGGGTCGATCTCGGCGACCTCCTCGGGGTCGAGACCGGGGTCGCGGGTGGCGTCGGGCAGGCGCGAGGGGGGCGAGGCGAGGCGCACGAGGCCGAAGGGGATCAGGCCCGTCCACGGGAAGGTCGCGTGGGCGATGTGCTCGAAGTACCCCTCGAAGGTCTGCCACTGGGCTGGGGTGGGCGAGCGGTTGCTGGCCCCGAGGAGGTGGGAGTAGCCCGTCAGCTCAAACCCCGAGGCCCGCACGGCCAGCACGGCCACGATGGCTCCGGCCACCGCGGCGGCGGCCCCGACGAGCCGGGCCCGGAGGGTCTCGCGGGTGCCCCGGAGGATGGCCGCGAGCCCGACCCCCCCGAGGACCGGGACCACGCCCACGAAGGCCCCCGCCGCGGGCACGGAGAGCGCGAGTCCGACGCCCCCGAGGACGAGCCCCCCGAGGCGAGCCCGCGGGTCGCGCCCCCACTGGGCCATCACGAGCCCCGCGAGGGCGAAGGTGGCCGCGCTCTGGGCGACCCCGCCCCCGTGCATCGTGCGGGCGTTGAAGAACACCAGGGGCAGGGTGACGTAGGCGATGCCCGTATAGACCGCGAGGCGGCGATCGCCCGCCGAACGGACCGCGGCCATCAGGGCGAGGGCCGCGAAGAAGGCCAGGACGGCCCCGGGCAGGCGCCCCCACAGCTCGGTGGGGCTCCCGATCCCGAAGCCGATGGCCACCACCCGGAGGGGAGCGGGCGGGCGGTCGAGGACCACGGGGGTGCCGGCCATGACCTCGCGGGCCATGTCGGCCACGCGGATCTCGGAGGGCTGCCAGATGCCGAAGCGCTGCAGGCCAAAGAGCAGGACGATGGCCGCGGCGGTGATCGCCACAAGGTAGGCGACCCAGCGGTCGTTGGAAGCAGTCTTCATGGGTCCTCGGGTCGACTCGGGCGGCGGAATCTAGACCAGGGACTCGGCGAAACTCAACCGCTCCCGGTCCCTTCTGTCACGAGGCGGGCGGGTCGTCGTCGGTGTCGAGGTCTTGTTCGGGGGCCTCGCCCTCGTGGGCGGGAGGCCGTTGGGCCCCGGGAACCGCCGTTCGGGGCGGCGGGGACAGGGTGTGTCCCTCCACGGAGACCTGGTCGAGGGCCGCCCCCAACTCGGCCGCCGAGGCCTCGAAGGTGCTGCGCAGGGCGGGGGGCACCGACCTCCGGGCCGCGCAGAGCGGAAACGGGTCGACGTACTGCCCCTCTCGCCGCACCGAGAAATGCAGATGGGGCCCCGCGCTACGCCCTGTGTTTCCGAGGCCCCCGAGGCGATGCCCCGCCCGCACCCGGAGCCCCACCCGCAGGCCCGGGGCGAACCCCTGGAGGTGGGCGTACCCGGTCTCCAGCCCGAGCTCGGGGTGCCGCACGATCACCTGGTTTCCCGCGGGCCCGGCGGGGCCCACGGAGAGCACCACCCCGTCGGCCGCGGCCAGGACGGGGGTCCCCACGGGGGCGAGGTAGTCGAGACCGTGATGGGGGCTCTCCACCCCGCGTACGGGATGGATCCGATGCGGGTTGAAGAGGGCCGCCACCCTCCCCTGGGGCACGGGGCTGCGCAGGGGGCCTCGCTCCCAGGTCAATCCCTCGCGATCAAACCAGTCCCCTCCGCTCTCCATCGGGAGCCAGAAGGCCCGACGCAGCCCGTGGTGGCCCCGGTGGTCGAGGGCGTGGAGGGCCTCAAACCGGTCGTGGCGCCCGTTGCGCAGGACCTCATCGGCCACCACCCGCACGGTGTCCCCGCGGGTGAGCCGGGGCGGCAGATCGAGGGCGGGAAGGGCCTCGCCGAGGGCCACGAGGAGCGACGGGGCGATCCCCGCCCGGGCCACGCTCGCCTCGGGGGTGTCGGCCACACGAAACCCCAACGCCCGCCGTACGGTCCGCTCGACGTGAACGACCCGCTCTCCCCGCCATCGGGCCCCGTTGGGCGAGGCCGCCCACACCTCCTGCCGGGAGCGCCGAAGCTCGACCCGGGCCACCGCCCCCGACGGGTCGCGCAGGACGGCCACCCGGTCGCTCGGACGCAGGGACCGCATCCCGACGTAGCGCCGCAGGGCCCCCACCACGGCGGGAACGGTCGCGGGGTCGACCCCGAGGCTCCGCAGGGCCACCGGGAGGGTGCGACCGCGCCCGAGGCGGGCCTCACGTTCGGTCAGGGCCCCGAGGTCGAGGGCCCCGATGCCGCCATCAGGGACCTCGTCGGGGATGTCGGAGAAGTCGGCGTACCCCGCCGCGGGCGCGGGCACCGAACGGACCCGACGCGGCGCGGTGACCACGGGGACCGTCGGGCGGGCGACCAGCGCGATGCCGAGCCCGACGCCCCCGAGCACGGCCCCGAGGGCGAAGGACAGCCCCGCCACCCAGCCGAGGCCCTGCCGGGTGAGGGTGGGCTGCACCGACGGATCGACCACGCCGCGGCGCGGGGCACGCACCACGGGATCGGGATCGGGAGCTCGGGAGCCCGCAGGGCTCGGGTCGGGGGTCATCGCACGCGGGGCTACGGGTAGCAGCGCCGCGACGCGGGACGCAAGCCGCTCGGGCCGCGAGGCGGGCGGAGAAGTCTGGTACACCCCTCGGCGCGAAGTCCCTGATGCTGGCCCTCCTCCTCGTCGCCCAACTGCTCCGTCCCACGGAGGTCCTCGAACACTGGACCCTCCGCCGCGAGGCCCCCCTCGGCGAAGAGGTGAGCGCCCGGGGCCGGTACACCCTCGGGCCCGGGGCGGGGCGGGAGGGGGTTCGGCTCGTGTTGCCTGCGGCGGTTCAGGGAGGCCCTCGGCCGACGGCGGTGGCCCTGCGGGCGGGGGCGGCTCTGCCCGTCGAGGCCGGCCCCGTGGGATGGCAGGCCCGCTGGAACCCGTCGGATACGGAGGGGACCGTGCGGGTCGAGGCGACGGTCACGCGCCCGGCCTCGGTCACCCGCGGAAGACCCTTCGCCCTGGGGTGGCCGCGGGTGCGTCCCGAGGCGGCTCCCACGCGACGGGTGGTCTGGGTGCAGCGGTCGTGGCTGGAGGGCACCCCCCCAGGCTGGACCTGCCCGGAAGAGCCTACGGAGGAGGTTCCGTGTGTGAGCCGGGAGGGGTCCCCGGGGCCCGTCCTGACCCGCATCGGCCCGGTCCCCTCCCCGCCCGGATCGACCGCCCTGGGGGCCCTCCTGGGCGTCCTGGTGGGCCTGTGGGTGTTGCGCCCTTCGCGGGCCCGGCCCGAGCGGGCCCTGGCGGCGGCGGGAGGGGCCACGGTCGGAGCGGCCACGAGCCTGGCGGTGGTCGGGGCGGGCTATGTCGGCTGGGCCCTGGCCCTGGGAACGGCCGTCCCTGCGGGGGCCGCGGTGGGGGTGGTAGCCCTCGGGTCGCGGGCGGGACGGAGCGTGGGGGTGGGGGCCCTGGTGGCCGTGCCGCTGTTGGCCGTGGCGGGGGCGGGGCCGTGGGTGACCGGCGGGGTGGCCCTCGGGGCGGCCCTCGGGGCGTGCGCCCTGGCCTGGCTACGCCCTACGGGCTGACGGCGGCCCGGAGCATCTCTGCGGCGGCCTCGCGGGTGCGGTCGGTGACCCGAATGCCCCCGAGCATCCGGGCCACCTCTTCGAGGCGCTCGGCCTCGGACAGCTCGCGTACGGTGCTGGTGGTGCGCTCGCCGACCTCCATCTTGCGCACGACAAAGTGTTTGTCGGCGTACACCGCGATCTGGGCGAGGTGGGTGATGCACAACACCTGGTTGCGCACGGCCACCTGCTTGATCTTCTGACCGATCACCTCGGCGATGGCCCCCCCGACCCCCGTGTCGACCTCGTCGAACACATAGAACGTCTGGGGCCCCACGTCGGTGAGGACCCGCTTCACCGCGAGGAGGGCCCGAGAGAGCTCGCCCCCCGAGGCGATCTTGCGCAGGGGCCGGGGCTCCTCTCCGCGGTTGGCCGCGATGAGAAACTCCACCCGGTCGATGCCCGAAGGCAAGAGCCTCGCCCCGTCCACCGTCAGGTCGCTCGACCCCGGAACCGTATGGGCCACGTCGACCACCACCCGGGCCCCTCCCATCCCCAGGGAGGCCAGCTCGAGCGAGATGGCCGTCCCGAGCCTGCCCGCCCCGGCCCTGCGTCGCGCCGACAGGTCACGGGCGGCCTGGCCCGCCGCCACCCGGGCCGACTCCACCGCCGCCTCGAGGGCCGCGATGCGGGCCTCTCCGTGCACGATGTTGTCGAGCTCGGACTGGGCCCGGGCCCGAAACGCCACGATCTCCTCGACGGTGCTGCCATACTTACGCTTGAGCCGCGACAGCTTCTGCATCTGGTCTTCGAGCTCGCCCAGGCGCTCGGGGTCGGCCTGGACCCCGCGGCTGTACCGCCCGAGCTCCCGGGAGGCCTCCTGCACGAGGGTGAGGGCCTGCTCGACCAGGTCGCGGGGGCCGTCGAGGGCCGGGTCGACCGCGGAGAGCTTGCGCAGGGTGTCGGCCACCTCGGACAGCTCGTCGAGCACGGCCCCGTCGCGGTTGTAGAGGGCCTCCTCCGCCCGGCCCGCCCCCTCCGAGAGCTTGACCGCGTGGCGCAGCCGGTCGCGCTCGCGGACCCACTCCTCCTCGCAGCCGGGGCGGAGCGGGAGGTCGTCAATCTCCTTGACCTGATACCGCAGGAGGTCTTCGCGGTCGGCCCGGCCCCGCAGGTCGCGCAGGACCCCTTCGAGGTGCCCGGTGGCCTCGTGCAGGGCGGCGTAGGCCGAGGCCACGGCGCTCTTTGGGGCGTCGAGGGAGGCCGAGGCGTCGAGGAGGGCGAGGTGGGTGGCGGGGTCGGTGAGGGTCTGTTGGTCGTGTTGGGAGGTGACGTCGGCGAGTCCCGCGGTGAGGGCGGTGAGTTGGGCGAGGGAGACGAGCCGGCCGTTGAGCCAAGCCCGGGAGCGGCCCCCGGAGCGCTCGTTGCCGACCACCCGGCGCACGATGAGCTCCTCCTCCCAGGGGACCCCGGCGTCTTCGAAGCGGGCCCGACGGGCGGGGTCGTCGCCGGGGGTGAAGAGGGCGGTGATCTCGGCCTGGGGGGCCCCCGTGCGTACGATTTCGCTCGCGGAGGCGCGGGCTCCGAGCACGAGGCCGAGGGCGTCGATGAGGATGCTCTTGCCCGCCCCGGTCTCGCCGGTGACGATGTTGAGCCCCAAACCGAACGACACCTCGACTTCGTCGATGATGGCGAGATCTCGAACCTGCAATGCGCGCAGCATATTCGTAGGTGCCCATCGGGTACGCCCGCCGGGCCCTGCGGTCAATGCCCGTGCGCGCGTCGGGTGCCATACCCTGTCCGCCTGGGATTCGGAGTAGGCGCCCCGCGACCAGAGTCGGTGGGATCAGCCCGACGATCGGGAGTCGCTGTGGACGTGACAGATGTGCGGTCTGTGGGCAGCCGCCCCAAAGTCGCCGTAGGAAGCTGACGCCCGCTGCCCGGACACCCCCTCCATCACGATGGTAGCGTCGAGCCCGAGGGGCGAGGTGTCGGCTACCGCTGTCAACTTAGCAGGGATGCGGAATTCGCATCGGAAACACATGGTTTCCAGGTGAATCTACCGTCACGTCGAGCCCCCACCCCCAGCCCCGCCCCCACTCGTCCGCCCCCGCGACACACAGCAGCCCCGCCGGGAGGGTGGGCAGAGGGTTCCGCCCTCCCTGCCCCCACTCGTGGGGGCGGGGCTGGGGGTGGGGGCTCGCGTAGAGACTGTGAAACAATGGCTCTGACGGTAGATCAGGGTTTCCCGCATCCCTGGTTAGCGTCGTCGGGGTCAGTCATCGGTTGACAGTTCCGTCCTCCGAACGGTCCAGTCCCACCCGGCCATGACCACCACCGACCCACCCCCGAGGGCCTCGAGGCCGCCGCCGACGCACCGAGCCGGACGCCCTCCGGCACCGTGCGCCGCGCGGGCACAGACCTCCTTCGCCGTGCGCGTGCGCCCCGTCGCCGTCGGCGGCACCCTGGACGTTGCCGCGGTCGAGCGGGTGGGCGCTCGCGGGTCGGCGGCGCTCCCGAGGCGGAGCGCGCGATGATCCGGGTGTTCGTCGCGGACGACCACGCCATTGTGTGCGAGGGGCTGCACGCGTGGTTCGACACGCTGCCCGAGTTGTCGTGGGCGGGCTCCGTCGGCGACGGCCTCGCGGTGCTCGACCTCGCCTCGCGGTGCGAGTGGGACGTGCTGGTGCTCGACCTGTCGCTCCCGGGTCGCTCGGGCACCGACCTGCTGCGCGAGGTGCTCGCGCTGCGGCCCGCGCTTCGCGTGGTGATCTACTCGATGTACCCCGCGGAGGAGTACGCGGCGTGGGCGCTCGGGGCTGGCGCGGCGGCGTACATCTCGAAGTCCGAACCGCTCGCGGCGCTGCGCGACGCCCTGCTCGACGTGCGCCCGGCGGAGCCCCGCGTCGGCCCGGAGGTGAGGCTCCCGCACGATCGCCTCTCGGTGCGCGAGCGGGAGGTGTTCTTCGCCCTCGCGCGCGGCCTCACGCCGTCGGAGATCGCCTGGGACCTCGAGATGGCCCCGAGCACCGTGAGCACGCACCTGAAGTCCGTGCGCGAGAAGCTCAGCGTCCGCTCGACCTTCGACGTGGCCCAGTACGCCGCGCGGCACGGTATCACCGGCGCCCTGAAATGACCCCCCGGAGGGGACCGATGGACTCACGACCCTACCCGTTCCTGGATGCCGCGCGCGCCGCGAAGCGCACTACCATCGCGGCCGTGACCGGACGCAGCGACGCGGGCCTCCAAGGCCTCCTCCTTCTTCTCAACCCCGAGCGAACCCTCGACCCCGCCGACCGCGCGGAGCTCGAGCGGGAAGACCGCGCGATCAATTTCGGGCGCGCGCGCCGCTGGGGGATCCCGCTGCTCGCGCTGCAGGCCCTCCTCGTCACGGTGTTCACGCACCTGCGGGTCGTCACGGACGCCGAGCGCCTCTGGCAGCGTGACCTCGTGCGCTGCGAACAGGGCATCGGCGTGGGGTACCTCCTCGTGCTCGCGTGCGTCGCCATCAACCGCGGCCCCGCGCGCGCTGTCGCCGACCGCGCCGGGCCGCTCATCAACGTCATCGTTCTGTTCTTTCACGCGCTCATCGGAATCAACGCCCAGCGGCTCACGGGCACCGTGGGCTGGTACGTGGGCATTCTCATGGCGACGCCGTACTTCGTCCGCGCGCCGACGTGGTGGTTCTACGGCGTGGCCACAGTCAACAGCGCGTTGCTCATGGGCGGGATCCTGATCGTGCAGCGCTCCCCCGCGATTCGCTCCACCAACGTCGTGGCCGTGTTCGCCGTCACGCTCTTCGTGCTCGTGTTCTCGCGCATGCACCGCCACGCCCTGGTCACCGAGTTCGAGCTCCGTAACCGACTCAAGCGCTTCAACGCCGAGCTCGAGTCGCGCGTCGAGGCGCAGACCCGCGAGCTCCGCGGCTTCGCGCTGCGCCTCGACGAGGTGCTCGAGGTCGAGCGGCGGCGCCTCGCGCGCGAGCTCCACGACGACCTCGGCCAGGAGATCACGGCCCTGCGGCTGGAGGTCGAGGCGATGCGCGCCAGCGCCCGCGACGAGCGGCACCTCGGGGGGCTCGTTCGCATGGCCGGCGCCATCGAGCGCTCGCACGTGAGCGTACGGACGATCCTGGAGTCGCTGCGCCCCCGCATCCTCGACGAGGAGGGCCTGCAGAGCGCGATCCACTGGCTGGCCCGCCACCTCCGCGAGCGCGCCGCGTGCGCGGTGGAGGTGGAGGTCGACCTCGGCGACGAGCCCGAAGCCCGGGTGGGCCTGGTGGCATTTCGGGTCGCGCAGGAGTCGCTCAACAACGTGGCGCGACACGCCCAGGCCACGCGCGTGTCGGTGTCGCTCAAGCGCCGGGGCGACGAGCTCGTCCTGGAGATCACCGACGACGGGGCGACGGAGGGCCTGGGTCCCATCCGCCCGGGGCGAGGGGTGGCGGGGATGCGCGAGCGCCTGTCGAGCCTCGGGGGCGCGCTGTCGGTCACCGCCGCCCCGACACGGGGGACGCTGGTGCGCGCGACGATCCCGCTCGGCACACCGCCGCGCGTCGAGGGCACTGCAGGGGCGAGCTGACGCTGCGCTCCGCCCGGCGGGTCGGGCGGCGGGGCAGACCTCCGGCGTCGCAGAGACCGCGCCGTCGTCGATGGGACGGCGCCAGCACTGTATCGCCGTGGGGTCAAGCCACCACCCGCGAACGCGCCGCTCGTCCGTCCACGCGAAGGCACCGTCCGCGCGCGCGCACCGCACGCCGAGAGCCCATCGCGAGAATCGGTGGCGAGGGCGTGAGGAGATATCGAAAGAATTCTACCCCGTGTTTGCCGACTCTTCCGTTGGTATCCAGTCTCTTTCCCGATACGGCTTGATCTCCCAGCACGGCGGGAAAACCTGAGCAGCTGTGTCGCGCGCATGGTGCGCCCGGCCCCGGTTGCAGGTTCGGACCAGCGATGCCCGGGGGGGCCAACGGCCGCCCACGGAGGAGTCGTCACATGGAGCTCGGTATGGGCAAGATTCTCTTGGTTGCCTTCGTCTCCGCCGCGGCCGCCGCGGCCGGATGCACGGGCGACGGCGCAGCGACGGAGCAGGTGACCAATCCGCTCACGGCGACGCAGTGCAACTTCTACGAGGTCGGCGGGCGGGTCACCATCTGTCACGCGACCGGCTCGGCACGAAACCCCTACGTGGTGATGCGCGTGGCGGACTCCGCGTGCATCAACGCCCACGCGGGCCACGCGGGCGACCGCATCCCGGTGGACGGCAACTGCGGCCCGGACGCGTGCTTCCCCGTCGGCGCCCCCGTGGGCAGCACGGATCACTGCTGCGACGGGCTCGAGGTGGTCAACGGCGTCTGCCAGCAGCGAGACCTCTGCGCGGGCGTCACGTGCCCCGCGGCGGGCGCGTGTCAGCAAGCGGGCGTCTGCGAGCCCTCCACGGGCACATGCGCCTATGCCCGTCAGGCGCCGGGCACGTCGTGCGACGATCACAACGCCTGCACCCAGACCGACACCTGCAACAGCGCGGGCGTCTGCGTCGGGTCCGACCCGGTGGCGTGCGCGGCCTCGGACGCGTGCCACCTCCCGGGCACCTGCGACGCCACGACCGGCGCGTGCACCAACCCCGTGGCCGCAGACGGCATCGCGTGCGACGACGGCAACGCCTGCACGCGCACCGATCGCTGCGCCGCGGGCGCGTGCGTCGGGAGCGACGCCGTCGTGTGCACCACCTCGGTGCCATGTCACACCGCGGGCGCATGCAACGCCATGACGGGCGTCTGCGGCATCCTCGACGTCGCCGATGGCACCGCGTGTGACGACGGCAGCGCGTGCACCTCCGGCGACGTGTGCACCGCGGGTGCGTGCGCCGGCGCTGGGGTCGCGACCGATGACCACAACCCCTGCACGGCGGATGCGTGCACGCCCTCCGGCGGCGTCACGCACACGCCCATCGCGGCGGGCACGGTGGTCGGCGGTGACCTCTGCACGGGCGGGCAGCTCCTCTGCGACGGCCACGGCAACCAGTTCATGGGCACCCCCCTCGCGACCGACGACGGCAACCCGTGCACCGCGGACTCCTGCGTCGCGGGCGTGGTTCACCACGACCCCGTCGCGGTGGGCACGAGCTGTAGCGACGGCAACGCCTGCACGCAGACCGACGCGTGCAACGGCGCGGGCGCCTGCGTCGGGAGCAACCCGGTCGTGTGCGCGGCGCTCGACCAGTGCCACGCCGCCGGGGTCTGCAACCCCCTGAGCGGCGCGTGCAGCCACCCCAGCGTCGCCGACGCCACGCCGTGCACGGACGGCAACGCCTGCACGCAGTCCGATCGCTGCGCCTCGGGCGTGTGCGTCGGGGGCAACCCGGTCGTGTGTGCGGCGCTCGACCAGTGCCACGCCGCGGGGGTCTGCGACGCGTCGAGCGGCGCCTGCACCAACCCGCTCGCCGCCGACGGGACGCCCTGCGCGGACGGCAACGCCTGCACCCAGACCGATCGCTGCACCTCGGGCGTGTGCGTCGGGGGCGACCCCGTCGTGTGCGCCGCGCTCGACCAGTGCCACACCGCGGGTACCTGCAACCCCCTGAGCGGCGCATGCACCAACCCCAGCGCCGCCGCGGGCACGAGCTGCAACGACGGCAACGCCTGCACGCAGACCGACGCGTGCAACACCACGGGCGCTTGCGTCGGGAGCAACCCCGTCGTGTGCGCCGCGCCCGCCACGTGTCACGTCGCGGGTACGTGCAACCCCACCTCGGGCGTCTGCTCGAGTCCCAACGCAGCGGATGGAACCTCCTGCGGCAGCGGCTTGACCTGCACCTCGGGCACCTGCGGCGGCCTCGCCTGCCCGGGCACCATGATCAGAAATAGCAGTGGTGAGTGTGTGTGCCCGTCCGGCACCTACGACGACGGCCTCTCACACTGCTGCGACTACTCCTCGGTGTGGAACGACATTGCCGGCGCGTGCATCATCACCGACGGTGGCAACATTGGTTAGCGCGCAGTAGCAACCTGGTCCCCTCACGGGGATGACAGCGTCTGCGTCCCGGCCGTGACGCGAGCGCCCTCCTCAGGGCATCCGCGCGCACATCCGAGCGCAGAGGCAGATCAACGCCGTGCGCCCCACGAGCACCTCTCCCGCACCGCGACAATCCCCAACGAACTGACCCATCGCCGTCTTGCGCGACGCCCCCCCGTACTCCACCCCCGCCCTCTGCCGAAACCCCTCCTCTTCCCGCGCCCGCGCCGGGGCCACGTCCCCGTCACCCGCCTCTTCGACCCGCGCAAAGCGCCCCCGGCCCGCCGCCGCGTCTCGCAGGGCATCGAGCCCGTCGTCTTCGCGCGCGGTGCGTATCCGCGCGACCCGCGCCGCCACCTCCCGCAGCACCGGGGCTACGCTCGCTCCGGGTCGGTGCGGGCGTCGGCACGAAGCGCGGGGTGCTGCCGTCCTCGCGGCACAGAAACACCCCGCCGGCAACCAAAACATGCATATGTGGGTTTAAATTGAGAGAACTACCTAATCTATGCACGAAGGTCACGGCCCCGATCTCTCTCCGCGCGCCCTCGTCCCCGGTCCCCTCTCCCACCGCCACCTTCGCCCGGAGATGGGCGCGCACGGCCTCGAAGAAGATGCGGGCCACCTTCGTGAGCAGCACCGGGTCGCGGGCCACGGGCAGCCGCAGGGCCCACGGCAGCGACAGCACCCACTGCCGCACGGGCACCTCCGGCCACAACCGCGCCACCTGCTCCGCGGCCGTCTCGTTCATCCTTCGCCCACCGCAGGACGAACACACCCCCCGGCCCTTGCATGAGAACGGAACCAGCCGGTCGAAGCCGCAGGCCACGCACCGATGCCCGCCCGAAGCCGCAGGCCAGCACACCGCAGCGCAGAAATGCCCGCAGCTCCGCCTCCACATACGGCGGCAGGGCCACCTCCGCCGCGCGGGCCGCCGCGAGGAAGGGCTCCAGCTCGGCCTGAACCACGCCGTACAGCACCGACTCCGTCGCCGCACGAGGGCGATACACAGGGACATGGCAGGGGGCGAGAGGCATCGCGACGATGCCCTTTTCGGACCGTCACCGCCCGCGGTTGCTTCCCCAGCATGTCGATGGCCGCCAATGCCCCGGAGCGACAGCTCCTGCGCCCGCCACGGGGACGTACTCCGTACTCCGAACTCCAGCGTCCGCGGCGAGACTTGACCGCGGGGGGGCCAGTGTTACCGTGGCCCCGCGCTGCTGCATCGGGGCGTGGGCGGGGCCGTCGGGGCTCCGCGGTCGTGGGGCGAGGTCGCCCCGACACCCCGGGACCAGCTCCGCCCTTGAGACACTGCCATGCCCTCCGCCTTGTTTGTGTGCGCTGCGAGGCCTCGCCGTCGGCGCCTCGTCCCGATCCCCATACGCCGCGGTGGCAGGAGGGCGCGCGCGTGAGTGACGACCCGACCCCGTGGGTGATCGCCGCGGTTCTTCTGGTGTTGGGCGCGTCCATGGCGGGCATCGAGGCTGCCCTCCTCGCGTTGCCCGAGGCCCGTCTGCGGGCCATGCGCGACGAGCTCGGCGACCGCGGGGGGCTGCTCCAGACCTACCTCAACGACCCCTCCCGCACCCTGTCGCGGCTGCTGGCGGGGCGGGTCCTCGGGCCCATCCTGGCGACGGCCCTGGTCACTCACGCGGTCGACACGCCCTCGAGCCCTCCCTGGGTCGCGGTCCTCACCGTGGGGGCCGTGGCGGGGGTGTACGGGCTGCTCTCGGAGGTGGTGGTCACGGGGTGTCGCATGCGGGCCCGGGCCATCGCCCCGGGGGCCCTGCGGTGGATCCGTCCCCTCACCCTGGCCCTGTCTCCCTTCGCGGCCCTGCTCGCGGCGGCGGGGCGCTGGACGGCCCGTCGGATGGACGCCCACGGCACCGACGAGGGGGCCTCGGTGACCGAGAAGGAGGTGGAGTACGTGGTCGAGGCCGCCCAGCGGGCCGGGGCCGTCGACGAGGACAGCCGGGAGATGGTGGAGAACATCTTCGAGCTCAAGGGCCGGACGGCCCGGGAGCTGATGGTCCCGCGGATGAAGATGGTGATCCTCGACGCCGACACGCCCCTCGACGAGGCCGTCCAGGTGCTGCGGGAGGAGGGGCACTCGCGGGTCCCGGTGTATCGGGAGCAGAGCGACAACGTGGTGGGCATCCTGGTGGCGAAGGACCTGTTTCGGGTGGCCACCAACGGCTGGCGCGAGCGCGACGGCAAGGAGGTCCGGCGCCTCGAAGACCTCGTGCGGCGGCCGGTGTTCTTCGTGAGCGAAAACCAGGCGGCCTTGAGCGTGCTGCGCGACATGCAGTCGCGGCGGATGCACCTCGCGGTGGTGGTCGACCACCACGGGTCGGTGCGGGGCCTGGTGACCCTCGAGGACGTCCTGGAGGAGCTGGTGGGCGACATCGAGGACGAGCACGACCACGAGGACGACAGCACCGCCCACGACCTGGTCCCCCTGGCCGACAACCGCTGGCTGGCGAGCGCGGCCATCGCCATCGACGACCTCGGCGAGCGCCTCGCGGTCAACTTCCCCGACGACGGCGAGTACGCCTCCCTCGGGGGCTTTCTGGCCTCGCGGGCGGGCAAGGTCCCCGAGGTGGGCACGGTGGTCCTGTGGTCGGGGCTGCGGTTTGTCGTGCGCGAGGGCGACAAGCGCCGGGCCATCAAGGTCGAGATCGTGCGCGACGACGGGCGCAGGGAGACCACGTCCTCGGCGCCGTCGTCGTGACTTCTGGCAGGCGGCGGTGTAGTCCCTGGGCGTGAACGAGACCGACGACCCGACGGTGCAGGGCGCCACCCTGCGTGGACCCATCGCCTTCCTGGCAGACATCCACGGCAATCTCCCGGCCCTCGACGCGGTCCTGGCGTCTTTGCACGAGGCCGGGGTGGGGGCGGTCTTCGTGTGCGGCGACCTCCTCCTCGACGGCGACGACCCCCTCGGGGTGTGGATGCGCCTGCAGAAGATCGGGGCACGGTGCGTCCGAGGCACGACCGACCGGGCCCTGGCCACCGTCGACCCGACCCGGTTGCGCCCCCAGACCGAGGCCGAGGCCGTGGCCGTGGCGCGGTTTCGCAAGACCCGCGAGGCCCTGGGCGAGCTGATCCTGGCGCGGCTGCGGAAGCTCCCCGAGGCCCTCCAGCTCACCGTGCCCGGAGGCGACCGGTGGCTGGTCGTGCACGGGTCTCCGCGCGACCCCGACGAGGTCCTCACGCACGACATGGACGACGCCGAGCTCGAGGCCGCCCTCGCCGACGATCTGTCCGACGTGGTGGTGTGCGGCGGGAGCCATGTTCCCTTTGTGCGGAGCCTCGCCGACGCTACGGTGGTGAGCCCCGGCAGCGTCGGGGCCGCCCCCGAAGGGCGGGTGGCCCACTATGCCCTGCTCACCCCGACGCCCGAGGGGCCCGCCATCGAGCCGCGTTGGGTCGCCTACTGAGCCCCTCTCCACCGCCCTCCACAAGTCGCGGAACCTCTCCCAAGGACCGCTGTCGGAGCCTTCCAGTTGCGCGCGTCCCCCGACGTTCTTCGCCGCCACGAGGTGCTCCCATGTTCGACCCCCGCCCTGTCTCCGCTGTTTCCGCCCCGGTGGTCTCTGCCCGCGAGGCCTTCGCCGACGACCGTTCTGGGCCGATGTTTCAACTCCTCAAGCGGGCCGACCTCTCCCCCGCCGAGGTCGAAGACCTGACCGTCCGGGCCCTGGAGGTCACCGTGCTTTGGCAGGGGGCCGTACTCCAGGTGAGTCACCTCGGAGAGGGCGAAGACTTCGTGCTGTCCGGCGACGCGGCCGACCTGCGGGTCCCAGGGCGCTTCGTGGTCGACCCCGAGCGCCTCGGGGCCGCCCGGATCACCCTCGTACGCCGCGACGCGGAGGGCATCCGGTTTGTGTTTCCCGCAGGGGTCGAGGGCTCGGTCGAGCTCGACGGCGAGCGCCGGGGCCTCGACGACCTGGCCCGGGTCGGCATCGCCCGCCCCGCCGAGGTCGGAGGCCTGGAGGTCACCCTGCTCCCCGAGGGGCGGTACAGCGTCGACGTGGCGGGGCTCACGGTGTCCGCCCGCCTCGTGGCCGCCGGGCGCAAGACGGCCGGGGCCCGCCGCCGCGATCCCATCCTCGGTCGGGTGGGGGCCGGGGTGGGCCTCGCCGTCGCGGCCCTCCTGGCCGTCACGCAGTTTGCGGTCCGCGACGAGGCCTTCCTCTCGGCCGACGACCAGGCCGCCCGGATGGAGGACCTGCGGCGCTTCGTGCTGGCCCAATCCAACCGCCCCGATCCCGAGGTCGAAGCGCCCCGGGAGGGGGCCGCCGAGGCGCCCGCGGGGGCCGCCCACGCCGGGGCCGCCGGGGCCATGGGGCCCCGCACCCTGCCCAACACCGGGCGACGGTACGAGATGCCGCGCCGGGCCCCGACCCCGAGCCTCGTGCGGCCCCAGACGGCCCGGGAGCAGGTGGCCCAGCGAGGGGTCTTCGCGGCCCTCGCGGCCCCCGGAGCCCGGGCGGAGAGCAGCGAAGGGGTGCAGTCGATGTTCGGGCAGATGGTGGCCTCGGGCGAAGGAGACCGGACGGCCCTGGGCAACCTCGACGGGGCCGAGGTCGGAGACAGCGGCGGGTACGGCGGCCTCGACACCATGAGCTCGGGCTGGGGCGGAGGCGGAGACGCCGAGGGGGCCATCGGGACGGGACCCCTCGGCACGGTCGGTCACGCGGGCTGCGTCGGCGAGCACTGCCGCCACGGGGCGAACGTAGGAACCCGCTTCCGCGATCGGACCCCGCGCGGCCCCCGGGTCGAGCCCAGCAGCCCGGTGGTGACGGGCATCTCGCCGGAGGTCATTCGTCGGGTGGTTCGGCGCAACCTGGGGCAGGTCAACCACTGCTACGAGCAGGGGCTGTCGGCCCAACCCGGGCTGACCGGGCGGGTGTCGGTGCGCTTCGTGATCAGCTCGGCGGGTTCGGTCCTCGGGGCCCAGGTGGCCCAGGACGACCTCGGGGCCCCCGCCGTCGGGCGCTGCATCGCCGCAGCCGTTCAACGCTGGAACTTCGATCTCCCTGCCAATACAGGCGCCATCACGGTGACCTATCCCTTCACCCTCCTGCCCGCCGACGGCTAATACCTCGCGGGGTCGACTGCAAGAACCTGACTGCGGGGCGCTTGGCGAATCAGGCTCCGGACTGCTAAGGTGCGGCTGGGGTCGGCCCTCGCACCGACACCGGGAACCACGCGACCATGGCTGAAGACCCTCTCACGACACACGCACGGGCCCGCGTAGGCCGCGTCCTCCGCGGCAAGTGGACCCTCGACCGCCTGATCGGGGTGGGCGGCATGGCCGCCGTGTACGAGGCCACACACCGCAACGGGTCGAAGGTCGCGATCAAGCTCCTGCACCCGACGTTGATGTTCGACACGGGCTTCGCCCAGCGTCTCGTGCAGGAGGGCTACGTCGCCAACAAGATCGCCCACCCCGCGGCGGTGAAGGTCTTCGACGACGACGCCGACGAGGTCGACGGGGCGGTCTTCCTGGTGATGGAGCTGTTGGAGGGCCAGCCCCTGTCCACGGTGCGTCGGCAGCGCAAGAAGCTCCCGCCCGAGGAGGCCCTTCGGCTCATGGCCCCGGTGATGGAGTGCCTGGGCTTCGCCCACCAGAAGGGGATCGTGCATCGGGACATCAAACCCGACAACCTCTTCGTCACCCGCGACGGGTCGGTGCGGGTCCTCGACTTCGGGATCGCCCGCATCAATGACGGCTCCAACATCAACGCCACCCGCACAGGCATGGTGGTGGGATCGCCCGCGTACATGGCCCCCGAGCAGGCCCTCGGGAAGATGAACGCCGTCGGGTCGCCCACGGACGTCTACGCCATCGGGGCCACGCTCTTCGCCCTCATCACGGGCACCACCCCTCACGCGGGGGAGAGCACCCAGGAGATGATCATCATGGTAGCCACCCAGGGGGCCCGACCCCTGGCGAGCGTGCTGCCTGACGTGCATCCCGCCGTGTGCCGCGTGGTCGACAAGGCCCTCGCCTACGAGCGCGACCAGCGATACCCCGACGCCATGGCCATGCTCCACGACGTGCGGGCCGCCCTGGTCGAGATGGAGACCGGGGCGCCGCCGAAGGTCCTGCCGACCTTCGCCGACGACGAGGAGGAGGGCGAGACGCGGGTCACCCCCGCCATAAAAAAGGACGCCCCCGAGGTCAAGCCCACCCCCGCCGCGGGATCAGGCCGGGTCGGGGCCCGCCCGGCTCCGCCCCCCTCGCCCTTCGGTCCTCCCATTCGTCCCGCCGACGCCGGAGCGGGATCCCAACCCGGGGCGGCCCAGGGCCCGAGCCCCGAAGGGCCTTCCTCCGCCGCACGTCTGCGCCCCCCGACCATGGCCCCCACGGGCGCGCCCTCGCCAGGGTTTTCGCCCCAGGGCATGGCCCCTGTGCCCCCGCCTCCTCCGGGGCGCCCCGCCAACCTGCCGCCCACCCAGGCCCTGGAGGCCTTCCCCCTGCCGTCCGAGGCCTCCGGGTCGGGGCCCTCGGGGCCGCCCGGAGAGATGCACGGGGCGATGTCTACGCAGGCCTTTGACTCCTCCGCGTTTCACAGCCCGATGGGCCCCATGACCCCGGCCCCCGAGGTGGGGGTGACCTCGGGGCAACGCCTCGGGGCCACCACGGGCATGGCCTGGACCGAGACCGCCGACGAGGCTCCCGCGAAGAAGCCCCGCACCAAGGTCTTCGCCCTCGCCGCAGCGGGTCTGGTGGCGCTCCTCGGGGGCGGGTTCGCGCTCAAGAGCGCCCTCGGCGACGACGCCCCGACGGTGACCCCGCCCGTCACCCCAGCCGTCGTGCAACCCCTCGTCACCGCGGCGGCCGACGCCCAGGTCGCCGCCCAGCCTGAGATGCCCGCGCAGCCTGAGACGCCCGCGCAGCCTGAGACGCCCGCGCAGCCTGAGACGCCCGCGCAGCCCGAGGCTCCGCCCGCGCAGCCCGAGGCTCCGCCCGCGCAGCCCGAGGCTCCGCCCGCGCTGCCCGAGGCCCCCGCTCGGCACGTCGACACCCAGGGAACGCCCCGCGAGCGACGGCGGGCGACCCCTGCCAGCAACAACGCGGACGGGGCCACCCCCCGCCCGCGGCGACGGCGCAACGCCAATCCGCTTGGATATTGATCGCGGGCTCTCCGGAGGTCTTCGCGCCCTGAAGGAGGGTCGGCGATCGTTGGGGAGCGCGCAAGAGGAGGTTCTGTGAGGCTTCGAGGGGTGATGGGATGCGCCGCCATGGCGCTGGTGATGACACTGTCGACGGCGGCGTGGGCGCAGCCCGCGGTGTCTCAGGCAGACCGCGACGCGGCCCGGCAGGCGGCCCTCGACGGGATCAGCGCCTACAACCGACAAGACTACGCCACCGCGCTGGAGCGGCTGCAACGTGCCGAGGCGCTCTTCCACGCCCCGGTGCACCTGCGCTACATCGCGATGTCGCTGGAGCGTCAGGGCAGCAACCGCGAGGCCCTGGAGGTGTGGCGCAGGCTCTCCCAGGAGACCCTCGATGCCAACGCCCCCCCGGTGTTTCGTGAGGCGGTCGAGGAGGCCCGACGGGCCGTTCCGCGGCTGGAGGCGACCTTCGGCCGGCTGGCCATCGAGCTGTCCAACGCGGGCACCGACGCCACCGTGCAGGTCAACGGCGAGACCGTGGCCCTGCCCGACCTCGCGGCCGCCCGCCTCGTCGATCCGGGGCCCCAGCGGGTGACCGCCCGGCGCCCGGGCTACCGCGACATCGCCCGTCAGGTAACCGTGACGGCGGGAAGCACCGAGCGGGTCAACCTCACCTTCGAGCCCGAGGGCCCCGCCACCCCCCCCCCGCCCATCGTGCAGGAGCCGCAGTTTACGACCCGCACCGTGTCGAGCCCCCTGCGCACCGTGGGCATCCTCACCGCCGGGACCGGGGTCGCGGTGGCCATCGTCGGGGCCATCACCGGGGTCATGGCACAGGGCGAGTTTGACAGCCTGGAGCAGGCCTGTCCCAACCGGCAATGCTCCACCGCGGCCGACCTCGCGCGCCGCGACGACGTCGACAGCCTGGCCAGCACCTCGACGGTGCTCCTCCTCGGCGGCGGGGCCCTCGCCGTGGCCGGGGCCGTGCTCTTCTTCGTCGGGGCCCCCCGCACCGAGACCGTCCGCGTGGGCATGCGCGGCCAGGGCCTCGACCTCGCCATTCATTTCTAGTCCCACGCCGCGCGAAGGGCTTGACACCCCGCGCGAAATCAGTAGTCTCCCGCCCTCCCTGCGGCCCGGGTATCGGGTTCCGCATTAGTCTGGGTACGTTTGGAAGGTAGCGATCCCATGAATGGCACCTACAGCGCCAAGCCGGCCGAAGTGACCCGGGCGTGGTACGTCGTTGACGCGGCGGACAAGCCCCTGGGGCGAATTGCGAGCGACATCGCCCGCGTGCTGCGGGGCAAGCACAAGCCCACGTTTACGCCGCACGTTGACACGGGTGATTTCGTGGTGGTGGTCAACGCGGAGAAGGTCGCCCTCACGGGCAACAAGCTCTCCTCGAAGTCGTACTACCGCCACTCCGGGCATCCCGGCGGCATTCGGTCCCGCACGCTGGGCAGCATGCTCGAGCACAAGCCCACCTATCCCATCGAGCACGCCGTGAAGGGCATGCTCCCCAAAAACAGCCTCGGCCGCCAGATGCTCTCGAAGCTGAAGGTCTATGCCGGGGCCGAGCACCCTCACGTTGCCCAGCAGCCGACCGCGCTGCCGGCCACCTTCTGAAAGCCCCCGAGGCGAGATTTCCATGGCTCAGACCGAACGTCACTATGCCACGGGCAAGCGCAAGACCGCTGTGGCCCGCGTGTACATCCGTCCCGGCACGGGCAACATCCTGGTCAACGGCCGCCCGTACGACCAGTACTTCCCCCGTCAGGCTTCGCAGCTCCTCATCCTGCAGCCCTTCGAGCTCGTCGAGGCCATGAGCCGCTACGATGTCGAGGCCAACGTGGCCGGCGGAGGCCTCGCGGCCCAGGCCGACTCCGTGCGGTTCGGCATCGCCCGGGCCCTCACGGTGGCCGACCTCGAGCGCCGTACGCCCCTCAAGCGGGCGGGCCTGCTCACCCGCGACGCCCGCAAGAAGGAGCGCAAGAAGTACGGCCAGCCCGGCGCCCGCAAGCGCTTCCAGTACTCCAAGCGCTAGTCGCTCGGCGCGCGGGGCCCTTCCCTGCCCCGCGCCGCCTCCCCCGCGGGGCCCTCCCTGCCACGACGGCGAGGGCCCCGGCCTTCGGCTCCGTTCTCTCCTTCCCCCTCTCCCACACACGCTCAGGGCACATTCCATGTCCCAGACCGATCGGCTTCGGGTCGCGGTGGTGGGCGCCACGGGTTACACCGGCGCCGAGCTCCTGCGTATCCTCCTCGGGCACCCACAGGTCACCGTGACCGCCCTGTTCGCGCAGAACAAGCTCGCCCCCCGGGTGAGCGCCGTCCTGCCGTCGCTCACGGGATTGTGCGACCTGCCCGTCGAGGCCTTCGACCCCGAGGTGGCCGCCGCCCGGGCCGAGGTGGCCTTCTGCGCCCTGCCCCACGGGGCCTCGGTCGCGGCCGTCCGGGCCCTGCGGCGACACGGGATGCGGGTCCTCGACTTGTCGGCCGACTACCGCCTGCGCGACCCGGCCGCGTACGAGACCTGGTACGGAGCTCCCCACGGCGATCCAGAGGGCCTCCGGGAGGCCGTGTACGGGCTGCCCGAGCTGCACCGGGAAGCCCTCCGGGGAGCGACCCTCGTGGCTGTCCCGGGGTGTTATCCGACGGCCAGCACCCTGCCCCTTCTTCCCCTCCTGAGGACGGGTCTGGTCGACCCCGGGACGGTGATCGTACACGCCCTGTCGGGTGTGTCCGGGGCGGGACGGACCCCGTCGTCGAGCACCCACCTGCCCGAGTGCGCCGAGGGGGCCCGCTGCTACAAGGTCGCCGGGACCCACCGGCACACCCCCGAGATCGAGCAGATTCTAGCCGACGCGGCGGGACGCCCCCTCCCCGTGACCTTCACTCCCACCCTGGCCCCCATGAGCCGCGGGATCCTGGCCACGGCCTATCTCGATGCCCCCGCGGGCGGGGTCACCGTCGAGGCCATGGTCGAAGCGGCCCGGGCGTACTTCGTGGCGTCTCCCTCGGTGGCCGTGCTCGACCCAGGGATCCTGCCTGACACCCTGTGGGTCCGCGGGTCCAATCGGGCCCACGTCGGGTACGCCTACGACCCCAGGACCCGCAAGGTCCTCGCGATGGGGGCCCTCGACAACCTCGTCAAGGGCGCCGCCGGACAGGCCGTCCAATGCATGAACCTCCTCGCGGGATTCGACGAGGGCGAAGGGCTTCGGGGCGCGGCGATGTTTCCGTAGGCCCCGGGGTGGGAGTATGGTGCCCTCCCACGATGGCGATCGAGCTGGAAGTCATGGACGACCTTGGGGCCACCACCCCGAGCGACCGCGGGTTTCTCAAGGTGCGGAGGCTCCGGCTGCGGGCCCGCTACGGCGACGGCCGCACGAGCGACCCGTTCCCCTACGACGCCGTCGACCGGGCCTCCCTCGACGCGGTCTGCATGCTCCTGTGGGCCGCCAACCCTGCCTCCCCGGGTGACCCCCTCGTACTTCTGCGGACGGCCCTGCGCCCGCCCCTGCTCCTGCGCCGGACCCGCTCCCTGGTGGTCCCCGACCCCCGCACGGGGCTCGAGCTGTGGGAGCTGCCCGCGGGCCTCATCGAGCCCGACGAGCGCGGGATGGCCGGGGTGATCGCCTGCGCCGTCCGTGAGACCGAGGAGGAGACGGGGTTCGCCCTGCCCGCCGCGGCCTTCGAGGCCCTCGGGGCCCCGGTGTTCCTCTCGCCGGGCTTGTGCGCCGAGAAGATCCACCTGGTGGTGGCCGAGGTCGCCGATCGGGCCGCGGTGGGGGCCGCCACCACCCACGAGGTCCTGGAGCACGGGTCGGAGTGCGTGTGGTGGCCCCTGTCGACCTGCCTCCAGCGCTGCGCCGAGGGCGTCGTGGAGGACGCCAAGACCGAGCTGGGCCTCCTGCGCTTCGCCGCGTCTCGGGCGGCGGGTCGCTGAGCCCAGGCGAGGACGACGCGCGATGGGGGACATCCGACGGGCCCTGGTAGTGCTCAAGCGTACGGCCTACGACCGCTACGTCCGGCAGTCGAGGATGCCCCGGGTGCTCGAGCTCCTGGCCCGCAACGACCGGTCCGTGTCGCGGATGCAGCGCTCGGACGACCACCACCAGCGCACCGTCGAAGAGCTCCGTCATGCCCTGGAGGCCCTCGGGGTGCGGGCCACGTACCGGGCCCGGGACACCCTCGGGGTCCCGCCCGAGGTCGACCTCGTGATCGCGGTCGGCGGCGACGGGACCCTCCTCGCCGTGAGCCACAACGTCCGAGACACCCCCATGCTCGGGATCAACTCGGCCCCCGAAGACTCCGTGGGCTACCTCTGCGGCGCCCGGATGGGCGAGGTGCGGGCCCACCTCGAGCGGGTGGTGGCGGGGCAGTGCCCGCGGATCCGCCTCGCCCGGATGCAGGTGGCCATCGACGACGAGGTCGTGCACCGCAGGGTCCTCAACGACGCCCTCTTCGCCCACCCCCACCCGGCCAACACCTCGCGGTACCTGCTCGGGCACCCGCGCCTCGGAGAGGCCCTGGAGGAGCAGAAGTCCTCGGGGATCTGGGTGTCGACCGCGGCGGGGTCGACCGCGGCCATCCGCAGCGCGGGGGGGCGCCTGATGCCCCTGGGCTCGCGGCAGGTTCAGTTTGTCGTGCGGGAGCCCTACGAGGGCCCCGGGACGGCCTACGCCCTCACCCGCGGGTTTGTGCGGCCCGGCGAGGCCCTCACGGTGCTCAGCAAGCTCCGGGAGGGGCGGGTGTACCTCGACGGCCCGCGCATCGCGTTCCCGGTGGAGATGGGCCAGCGGGTGCGCTTTTCGGTCTCCGACGAGCCCCTGGTGCTCCTCGGCCTGTCGGCCCGGGCCCTCGCCGAGCGCGAGCCGTAACGAAGCACCACCGCGAAGATTGGCCGCGGCGCGGGACGTTCTGATAGACTTCGCACAATGCGTCGCCTCGCGAGTTGGCTGGGTGTGTGGGCTGCCGTGGCAGCCTCCGCCTGTGCGTTGGAGAATCCCTCCCAGATCGTCCCGACCCCGGACGTTCCGCCGCCGGACATGGGGGTGGTGGTGGTCCCCGACGCGGGCACCCCGTGCCCCGCCGGCCGCGACGACTGCGACAATAACCCCGACAACGGCTGCGAGGCCGACCTCGCCTCCCTCGAACACTGCGGGGCCTGCGGGGTGCGCTGCGCCGCGGGGGCCAACGCCGCGGCCTCGTGCCAGCGCGGGCGCTGCGTCCAGCAGTGCGCCGACGGGTTTGGCGACTGCGACAACAACCCCGACAACGGCTGCGAGACCGACATCCGCGTGAGCCCCGCCCACTGCGGCCGCTGCGGGATGGCCTGCACCGCCTCGGGGGCCACCCCCACGTGCCGAGCCGGGGTGTGCGGGATGTCCATGTGCGCCGCCGGGCGCGGCGACTGCGACGGCGTCGAGGCCAACGGCTGCGAGACCGTGCTCGCCGAAGACGTGCGCCACTGCGGGGCCTGCGGGCGGGTGTGCTCCGTCAGCAACGGGACCCCCTCGTGCAACGCCGGGGTCTGCGGGATCGCGGGCTGCGCGGCGGGCTTCAACAACTGCGACGGCGACCCCGCCAACGGCTGCGAGACCGAGACCCGCACCTCCGCCGTGCACTGCGGCACCTGCGGCAACGCCTGCCCCGTCGTGGCCAACGGTCAGTCGGCCTGCGCCGCAGGGGTCTGCGGCCGGACCTGCGACCCGGGCTTCGACGACTGCGACGGAGCTCCGGCCAACGGCTGCGAGGTCGACACCCGCACAAGCCTCCTCCACTGCGGGGCCTGCGGACGGCAATGCCCCGCCCCCGCCAACGGGGCCACGGCCTGCGTCGCCGGCGAGTGCGCCCCCCGGTGCAACGCGGGCTTCGTGCTCGACGGGGCCGCCTGCGTGGCCTGCGGAGCCGCCGGGCAGCGCCCCTGCGCGGGCGGGATGTGCAACGTCGGGACGATCCTCCAGGCCCAGACCTGCGTGGCCTGCGGGGCCGCCACCCAGCCCCCCTGCGCGGGCGGGATGTGCAACCCCGGGCTCGTCGTGTCGGGGGGGCGCTGCATCGCCTGCGGGGCCGCCGGGTTGCCGCCCTGCGCGGGCGCCTCCTGCCCGGCCGAGCACATCCTGTGCGGCGGGGTGTGCCGCAACAACTTCTTCGACACGCTCCACTGCGGCAGGTGCAACAACCCGTGTCCCGGTTCGGTCCGATGCAGCGCCGGGAGTTGCAACAACGACTACTGCGGGGTCCTCAACAGCGCCTGTTGTGCAAGCCGGAGGTGCACCGCGGGCAGCCCCACCGACGTAAACCTGGGAGACGGCCGCACTGCCTGCGTCTGCCGCTGAGGGCGCTTTGGGTTTCCGCGCGGTGACACGAATGGGGTTGGTGCGGCCGGGGGGAGATGCGTGGTAGGCTCGGTCCGATGCCGACCCTTCGTCTGGGCTGGATTGCCCTTACCTTCGCGGTTCTCTCTGCGTGTTCCCTGGAGAATCCCGCCGTAATCTCAAGGGACGCGGGCTTCGGGCCGTGTGGGCGGGAGGGCCAACGCTGTTGCGACCCCCGCGACCGCCTCGCCGACGGCGGCGGCCCGACCAACTGCCAGGCGGGCCTCGCCTGCCTTCCCGGCCCAGCCGGGCGTGACGCGGGCCCAGGGGCCACGGGGGTCTGTCAGGCCTGTCCCACCGGCCGGATCGCCTGCAACGGGGCCTGCTTCGACCCCTCCCAGACCGCCAACTGCGGTGCCTGTGGCAACGTCTGCGGCCCGGGCCAGGCCTGCATCGCCGTCAGCGGCGGCGGCGGCGGGGGCATGGACGCTGGGGTCGACGGGGGCGGGGCCAGCGACGCGGGGCCCAACGGTCCGAGCTTCGCGTGCACGGTCGACTGCGCCTCGATGATGGGCACCACCCGCTGCGGGGCGGCCTGCGTCACCCTCCGCAGCGACCCGGCCAACTGCGGGGCCTGCGGGGCCCGCTGCGCCCTCGCCAACGCGGCCAACGTGTGCACCGATGGGATGTGTGCGGTGCAGTCGTGCTTCGCGGGCTTCGCCAACTGCGACAACGCCAGCCCCAATGGCTGCGAGGTCAACACCCAGACCAACCCCAACCACTGCGGGGCCTGCGGCAACCGCTGCAACCTCCCCAACGCCACCGCGACCTGCACGGCCGGGGCCTGCCGCATCATGGCCTGCAACGCGGGCTTCGCCGACTGTGACCAGATCGCCGCCAACGGCTGCGAGGTCAACGTCGGCAACGACCCGCAGAACTGCGCCCGCTGCGGCATGCGCTGCGTACCGATGCCTGGCGCGACCGCCACGTGCATGGCCGGGGTCTGCGGCAACGACATCACGATGTGCACCGCGCCCCTCGCGAGCTGCGACGGCAACAGCATGAACGGGTGCGAGGTCAACACCAACACCGACGTGGCCAACTGCGGCTCGTGCCGCAACGTCTGCACCGTGGTCAACGGCACCGCCATCTGCAGCGGCGGGAGCTGCGCGGTGGGGAGCTGCAACATGGGCCGCGCGGACTGCGATCGCATGCTGACCAACGGCTGCGAGGTCAACACGCTCACGGAGGTCAATAACTGTGGCGGCTGCGGCCTCCGTTGCAACCTCCCCAACGCCACCCCGGTTTGCACCAACGGCGGGTGCAGGGTGATGGCCTGCAGCACGGGCTTCGCTGACTGCGACGGGATGCCCATCAATGGCTGCGAGCAGCCCGTCCTCTCCGACAACGCCAACTGCGGGGCCTGCCGCAATGAATGCACCAGCGGGCGCTTCTGCACCGCCGGGATGTGCCGCTGCCCGACCGGGCAGGACTTCTGCTCGGCCGCCAACGCCTGCCTCAACCTGCAGAGCGACAACAACAACTGCGGCACCTGCGGCAACATCTGCAGCGGGGGGGCGAGCTGCCAACTCGGCATGTGCCGGTGTCCGACGGGGCAGCAGCTGTGCAGCGGGGTGTGCGTCAACACCAGCAACGACCGCACCAACTGCGGCGTCTGCGGCCGCGTCTGCGCGGCGGGCCAGGTGTGCTCGACCCCGACGGGCGGCATGACGGACTGCCGCGTCGAGTGCCCCACTGGTCAGACCAACTGCAGCGGGAGCTGCGTCTTCGTGGCGACCGACTCCAGCCACTGCGGCATGTGCGGCAGGCAGTGTCAGCCGGGCCAGTCGTGTGTGGGCGGCAACTGCGCCTGCCCCGCGGGACAGACGTACTGCACCAACCTGAGCGCCTGCCGGAGCCTGCAGACCGACAACAGCTCCTGCGGCAACTGCACCACCGCCTGCACCAACGGGCGGTTCTGTTCCGCGGGGGCCTGCGTATGCCCGGGCGGGCAGACCTTCTGCTCGGCCTCCAACTCCTGCCGCAACCTCCAGAGCGACAACGCCAACTGCGGGGCCTGCGGCACCGTCTGCGCGACGGGTCAGGCCTGCGTCTCGGGCACCTGCGAGAACACCTGCCCGTCCGGGCAGACCTTCTGCAGCGGGCAGTGCCGCGACACCCGCACCGACGCCAGCTTCTGCGGCACCACAGGCTGCGGCACCGCCTGCACGGGCGGGCGCACCTGCCAGAACGGGGCCTGCGCGTGTCCCAGCGGGCAGACCAACTGCTCGGGCACCTGCCGCACCCTCGCCAGCGACAACAGCAACTGCGGCACCTGCGGCACCGTCTGCTCGGGCGGCCGTACCTGTACGGCCGGGAACTGCGTCTGCCCGAGCGGCCAGATGTTCTGCGGCGGGTCCTGCGTCAACACCAGCAACGACAACAACAACTGCGGCACCTGCGGCACCGTCTGCAGCACCGTGATGAACCAGGTGTGCGCCGCGGGCATGTGCACGACGACCTGCCCCACCGGCCAGACCAACTGCTCGGGCACCTGCCGGGTGCTCTCCACGGACGTCGACGGCTGCGGCAACTGCACCAATGTGTGCGCCACGGTCAGCAACGGGGTGCGCACCTGCGTCAGCAGCAACTGCGGGTTTACCTGCAACGTGGGCTTCGTCGCCTCGGGGGGCATGTGCGTGCCCTGCGGTGGCGAGGCCCAGCCCGTCTGCACCGGGGGCGTCTGCAACAGTGGCCTGACCAACTGCGGCGGGACCTGCCGCAACACCACCGCCAACGTGGCCTTCTGTGGGTCGATGTGCACGGTGTGTCCGGTGCCGAGCAACGGGTCGGCCACCTGCTCCAGCAGCACCTGCGGCATCAACTGCAACGCGGGCTTCAACGCCGCTGGGAGCATGTGCGTCGCGTGCGGGGCCAACGGGCAGCCGACGTGCGTCTCCGGCACACCCTGCAACACCGGGACGGTCAACGACGGAGGCACCTGCCGCACCTGCGGCGGCCTCGGCCAGCCTGCCTGCACGGGCGGGGTCTGCAACGGGCGTACGGTCAACGTCAGCGGCACCTGCCAGAGCTGCGGGGCGGCCCAGGGTCAACCCGTCTGCACCACGGGTGACCTTTGCGACGCGCCCTTCGTCGGGTGCGGCGGCACCTGCCGGGATACGCGCTTTGACCCCGCCCACTGCGGGGCCTGCAACAACGACTGCATGGGGGTCACCTGCAGCGGCGGGAGCTGCAACAACACCCTCTGCGGCACCACGGGCCAGCGCTGCGGCACGTCGCCAGGCATGAGCATGAACTGTATGTACGACGGCATGTGCACCACCGGCAGCCCCACCACCATCACGGTGTCGAGCGGCTCGGTCTGCGCCTGCCTCTGATCGCCCCCCGTCCCACGTCCCGCCCTCTTGCGCCCGCTGCCCCCGGCGCGCACCCTCTTCCACCCCGCCGATGCCCCGTCCCCCCTGGCGCCGCGACCGCGGCCTCGCCCATGTCCTCGCCCGGTGGCGGGCCGACCCCGACCTCGCGTCCCGCCTCTGCCTCGACGACCCGATGCCCCCCCGACCCGGGGACGACCGACCGCTGCCCGACAGCCTCGACCCGGCCGTTCGGGCGGGCCTCGTCTCCGCGGGCATCGCGCGGCTCTACACCCACCAGGCCGAGGCCCTCGACCTCGCCGCCGCGGGCCGACACCTCGTCGTGGCCACCCCTACGGCCTCGGGCAAGTCCCTCTGCTTCCACCTCCCCGTCCTCCAGCGCCTCGCCGTCGAACCCCGGGCCCGGGCCCTCTACCTCCTTCCGACCCGGGCCCTCGCCCGCGATCAGGAGCGCTCCCTCACCGTCCTCCTCCAGGCCGCGGGTCTGCCCGCCCGGGTGCTCACGTACGACAGCGACACCCCCCCCGAGGCCCGACGCATCGCCCGCGACGAGGCCGCCGTGGTCCTCACCAACCCCGACATGCTCCACACGGGCCTTCTGCCCCATCACGCCGCGTGGTCAGGGTTTCTCGGGGCCCTGCGCTTCGTCGTGGTCGACGAGCTCCACGCCTACGCCGGGGTCTTCGGGGCCCACGTGAGCAACGTCCTGCGGCGCCTCGTGCGGGCCGCCCGCTTCCATGGGAGCGCGCCCACGTTTCTCACCGCCTCGGCCACCATCGCCAACCCGGCCGAACACGCCCAACGGATCGTCGGAGCCCCCGTCACGGCCCTCACCGCCTCCGGGGCCCCGGGGCCCACCCGGCACGTCCTCGTGGCCGATCCGGCCCGCACCGCCCAAGGTCCCACCACGGCCCGCGCCCGCGCGACCCACCTCGCCGTACGGATGGCCGCGGACCTGGTGGGGGCGAGGGTTCCGACCCTGGTGTTTGGGCGGTCGCGGGGCGGGGTCGAGACCCTCACCCGCTACCTCCGGGCCCGACTCGAACCCGAAGGGGTCCCCGAGGAGGCCATCCAGGCGTACCGCGGGGGCTACCTCGCCGACACCCGGCGGCGCATCGAAGGGGGCCTGCGCGACGGGTCCGTGCGCTGTGTGGTGGCCACCAACGCCCTCGAGCTCGGGGTCGACGTCGGGGCCCTCGACGCCGTCCTCTGCGTCGGCTGGCCCGGAACCTTCGCCGCCCTGTGGCAGCGGTTTGGCCGGGCCGGACGCCGTCAGGGCGAGGCCCTCGCCGCCCTCGTCCTCGGCGACGACCCCCTCGACCGCTTCGTGGCCCGCGACCCGGGCTACATCCTGCGGACCCCCATGGAAGAGGCCCGGGTCGACCCCAACAACCTCGACGTCCTCGTGCAACACCTCCAGTGCGCGAGCTTCGAGCTGCCCTTCGACGCCCACGACTCCTTCGGCGACCTCGGGGTCGAGCCCACCCAGGACGCCCTCACCTACCTCGCCGAACACGGGGTCGTGCATCGCAACCGCGACCGCTGGCACTGGATCGCCCAGGGTTACCCCGCCGCCGAGGTCTCCCTGCGCACCGCGGGGTGGGAGCGGTTCGTCGTACGCGAGGCCGCCACGGGCGAGACCCTCGCCGAGCTCGACCGCCCAAGCGCCCTGCGGATGGTCCACCCCCGGGCCGTCTACCAACACGAGGGGAGTCCCTGGTGGGTCCAGTCCCTCGACCTCGAGGCCCGCATCGCCGAGGTCATCCCCTCGGCCCACGACTGGTTCACCGAGCCCGTGACCCGCACCGAAATCGAGATCGTCGAGGCCGAGGCCGACCCCATCCCCGGCCCCGACGGCCACGCCTCCGTGGGCTTCGGCGAGGTCTCCGTCCGCAGCACCGTCACGGGCTTTCGCCGCGTCCGCTTCGGCACCCACGAGCCCCTCGGCCACGAGCGCCTCGACCTGCCCGAGATCGAGACCTCCACCCGGGCCGTCTGGCTCTCCGTGGCCTCCGCCCGCGTGGCCGAGGTCATGGCCGAGGTCGTCGCCGCCGGGCTCCCCGCCCCCCGAAGCCGCGTCCACGAGGGCCTCCGCGGGGTCGGTCACGCCCTGCGCACCGTGGCCAGCCTCCGCCTCATGTGCGCCCCCCAGGACCTCGGGATCTGCCTCGGCGGACCGCCCGAGACCCCTCCCTCCCCCGACGCCCCCGACCCGGGCCCCGAGACCACCCCCGGGGCCTCGGTCTTCCTCTACGACACGGCCCCCGGAGGGGCCGGGCTGAGCGCAGGGATCTTCGCCCGCCACCACGCCCTCCTCTCCCTCACCCGGGATCTCCTCGCGGACTGCCCCTGCCCCGACGGCTGCCCCGCCTGCGTGGGCCTCGGCCTCGACGGAGGCCCCCTGGGACGCAAACCCGTGGCCTCTCGCATCCTCGGATGGATGCTCGGCCCCGACCGCCCCGCCCAGGACGTAGACTAGGCGCTCCGTGGCCCTCGATCTCCGACGCAAGCTCGCCCGCCGCGGGGCTCCAGGGCCCCTCCCCGGCCCCGCGACTCCCTCCCCGGGGTTACTGCCCTCGCCTCCCAGCGCCTCCCCGGACGGGGCCTCCTGGCCCTTCGTCGAGACCCCCGGGCAGGACGGCCCCTGCTGGTCGACCACCACCCTCCTGGGCTTCGAGGATACCCACGGAGACGTGGCCCTCGGGCGGGTCCTGGAGGTGGCCTCCGACACCCTCGGGCTCGTCGGCCTCGACCTGGCCCTGGCAGGGGTCTCGGTGGGCGAGCTCCTGTTTGTCGACACCGAGACCACCGGGCTCGCGGGAGGGGCGGGGACCCTGCCCTTCCTCCTCGGGACCGCCCGGGTGACCCCCGAAGGCGTCATGGTGACCCAGTGCCTCGTGCCCGCCCCGGGCGAGGAGTCCGGGGCCCTCGGCTGGCTCGAGGCCCAGATGGCGGGCTGCTCCGCGGTGGTGAGCTTCAACGGCAAGTCCTTCGACCTGCCCCTCCTCAACACCCGGGGGATCCTGGCCCGACGCCCTCCGTTGCCTCGCCGACCCCACCTCGACCTCCTCCACGTAGCCCGGCGGATCTTCGGGGCCCGCCTCGATCGGTGCACCCTGGGCGAGGTCGAGCGTTCGGTCCTGGGGTTTTGTCGGGTCGACGACATCGCCGGGGCCGACATCCCCGCGCGGTACGTGCGCTTCGTGCGGGAGGGCGACCGGGGGGCCATCCTGCCCGTGGTGCAGCACAACCGCTGGGACCTCGTGGCCCTCGCGGCCCTCCTCGGTGAGCTCTGCGCCCGCTTCGAGGGGCGTTCTCCTACGGGGCGGCACGGCCCCGAAGACGCCGTGGCCCTGGCCCACGCAGCCCTGCGCGGAGGCGACACCCAACGCGCCCTCGACCGGGCCGACGACGCCGAAGCCCGCCCCGACGCCACCCCCGCCCTGCGGGCCGCGGCCCACGTGGTCGCGGCCCGGGCCCAACGACAACGGCGCGACCCCAAGGCCACCGCCGCCCGCCTCCAGGCGGCCCTGCGCCACTGCCCCGACGACCCCGCGGTGCACCTGCAGCTCGCCACCCTCTTCGAGCGAACCCTCGACGACCCCCTCCAGGCCCTGCACCACGCCCAGGCCGCCCTCGGCGCCGAGGCCCCCGAGGCCCGGGCCCGCCGCCTGCAACGCCTCGAACGCCGCTGCCGCCGCGGCATCCAGCTCCGCCTCCCCGGACTGGAAGGTTGATCTCTACAGAACGTACTTCCCGGGAAACCATCCCTGGTCTCGGGCGTCCCAAGGTTCGCCCGCCGCCCTCCCTCTCACGGAGCACCCGCCATGCGCCCCACCTCCCTGCTCGCCGCCCTCGCCCTCTCCCTCGCCCCCCTCGCGGCTTCGGCCCAGGAGACCGTCTGCGTCCCAGGCAATCCCCTCTACGACCGCGGAGACTATCGCTGCTTCGCCGGGCGACCGCGGCCGACCCGGGCCCGGGCCACGGTCCGCACCCACGTCGAAGCGGCCCGATACCTCTCGGGGGGCTCTCTCTCCGAGCACCATCGCCAGGAGCTTGAGGATCATTTCGACGGCCTCGAGCGCATCCTCGCCTCCGAGCTCCCCTCCCTGGTCGACGGCGACGGGAGCCTGCACACCCCCGATGTGCGCATCGCGGTGGTCTTTCTGCCGAGCGGTCAGGTGGGCCGGGTGCGGGTCCTCTCGCGGCACGGAGCCTCCCTCGACCGGCAGATCGCCCAGAGGCTGAGCCTCGGGGTGTCCAACCACGCCTCGATGAGCATCGACGGCAGCGAGGTCGAGGCCATCGTGCGGATGCGCCCGCAGATGTTCTACACCCGCTACCGGGGTCGGCCCGTGCCGAGGCCCTGCTGCGCCGAGATCGACGACGACGGCGACGACTGAGCCACGGTCGGCCCTGCGGGCTCGATCCGCACGATCTCCCGGGCCGTGACCCCTGTCACCCGCAGCGACCGCCGCAGCCGCTCGACCTCGGTCTGCTCTGCGGCCACCCGGCGCTCGAGCACGATGCGGTGGCGGATCCACTCGGCGCTGTCGGCGTAGGTGCGCTCGATGGCCGGGCGACGGTCGACGAGGCGCAGCACGAAATACCCCTCCTGGTTTCCCCATCGCCCCATCACAAGCCGCGGGAGGACCTCTCCCTCTCGGACCACCTCGAAGGCCGCGATGCGCAGGGCCGGATCGAGGGGCGGAATCTCCGGGTCAACCGGGGCGCCCGGGACCGGCTCTCGGGTCACGGCGCGGATCTCGCCGAAGAGCGCGCGCAGCACGGGGTCGGCGTTGCGCACGCCGGCCATACGACGAAACTCTCCCCCCGCCCGGGCCCTGCGCCGCTGGAGGAGGGCGAGGCGCAGGGTCTCGTTGGCCTCGCGCCGATCGGGGGAGAAGATCACCCGGACCCGACGGCGCTCGGGGATATGAAACCGGTCGGGGTGCTGGTCGTACCACTGCCTCACCTCGACCTCGGGAACCTCCGCCGGGGTCCCCCCCCGGGCCGTGAGATGCAGGGCCCGCAAGCGTGCGACCAGGGCCCTGTCGGTAGCAGCCTGTACGATGGGGTCGGACTCCAGCCCCAGGCGCCGGGCCTCGGCCGCCAGGAGGCGCTCGGCCACGAGGGTATCGACGAGCTGCTGGAGCAGGGCGGGGTCGGCCGCGAAGCGCTGGAGGAGGGGCTGCGGAGCCTCCTGCACCCGACGCAAGACCTCCTCGGCCCGCAGGGTCACCCCCCGCCCCGAGGCCACCGGGCGTGTGCCCTCCATCAACGGAACCGCCACCACCGGCGGGGCGGCACACACCCGCACGTCGGGCCCGTCGCCCTCTCCCTCGTCGGCGGTGGGGTCGTGCCCCAGGGTCTCGCCCCCCGGGCCCCGGGGTTGCGCCCCGGCCTCGACGGTCCCCAGCAGAGACACGCCGAGGGCCCCGAGGAACACCCAATCCCGCATCGCCCTCCCCCCGATCACGGCCTGGCCTCGGCCCGGGCGATGGCCTCGATGATCATCTGGGCGGCGCTCTCGGGGCCCTCGAGGCCCACCACCTTGACCCACTTGCCGGGCTCAAGGTCTTTGTAGTGCTCAAAGAAGTGCACGATCTGCTGCAGGGTGATGGCGGGCAGGTCGTGGAGGGAGACGATCCGCTCGTAGCGCAGGGACACCTTGCTGGAGGGCACGGCGATGATCTTCTCGTCGAGGCCGGCCTCGTCCTCCATCTTGAGGACCCCGATGGGGCGGCAGTTGAGGACCGCCCCGGGCACGACCCCCCGGGTGTTGGCCACCAGGACGTCGATGGGGTCGCCGTCGAGGGACAGGGTGTGGGGCACGAACCCGTAGTTGCCCGGGTATCGCATGGATGTGTAGAGGAAGCGGTCGACCACGAGGGTCCCGGCGGCCTTGTCGAGCTCGTACTTGATGGGCTCGCCGCCGATGGGGACCTCGATGATGACGTTGATGTCCCGAGGTGGATCGTTGCCGATGGCGATGGCGTCGATGCGCATGGGGGTGGGTCATAGCCCTGGGGGCGAGGCTCCACAAGGGACCGAGGGGGATGCGGCCGCGCGGGCGGCACGGGCGACGGGGGACGGGCTGCGGGTTACGAGGGGCGGGCTGCGAAACCGCAAGGCCGCAAGGGCCGCAAGGGGCAGAGGGTTTTTGGGGGTCGGAGGAGGGGCATTACACCCTCGACGCACTCGCGCGCGATTGTGCCCTCGTCTGCCGATCGAGGCCCATCGATGGGCCGCGCGCCCCGAGGCCCTCCCCGAAGCGTAGCCCGTACAAACGTCTTCGGGCGTCGAGAGGACCCTTTGGTACTCTTGCGAGATGTTTCGCCCGATTGGCCGTGACGACCTTACCCAGGCCCACCTCGACGCGCTCGCGCGCTGCGCCGACGCGCTCCCGTCGCCCTTCGTGTGTGAGGGAGAGGCGGAGGGGAGTGTCACGCTGCGCTTCGAGGACGGCTCCACGGCCCGTCTCGATGGGTGGGGAGGACCGACGCCCGAGGCCTTGCTCGCGCGCTGTTCACCGGCCGCCTTCGGAGACGGAACCCAGACACGGATCGACGCCCATGTACGCGACGCGTGGCAGTGCAATGCGGCGACGACGCCCTTCGTCGTCGAGGGCTTCGACCCCGCGACCCACGGCGTGCTCGACGCGGTGCGGGTCGCGCTCGCCCCCGACGACCCCAACCCCCTCCGCGCCGAGCTCTACGGGGTGAACGTCTACCGCGAGGGCGGCTTCTTCGTCCCCCACAAGGACACGCCGCGCGGCGATGCGATGCTGGGGACGCTCGTCGTCTGCCTCTCGACGCACTTCTGGGGCGGAGACCTCGTGCTCACCCACCAGCAGCAGACGCACCGGATCGTGTGGGGCCCGCGTCACGGCTTCCGGACAACCCTCCCCTGGGCCGCGTTCTTCGGCAACGTGGACCACGCGATCAGCAAGGTCACCCGCGGCGACCGCGTGACCCTCACGTGGATCCTGCATCGCGGGGAGGGCGCGCCCCACGCGATGGGATCGACCGCGAAGGGGGCCGAGGCGATGCACCGACAGCTCGCGGCGAGCATGGCCGAGGCGCGTTTTGCACCCTCCGGCGCGACGCTGGGCTTCGCGTGCGAGCACTCCTACGCGGGCACCCCCGCGTTCATGCGCGACATCCCCGACCTCGACGCCCGCACCGTGCTGCGCCTCCAGGGGCGCGATCAGACCCTCGCGGCGGCGGCGTTGGCGTTGGGGTTGCGCGTGCGGCTCGCGCCCTACGTCGTCGAGACCGGGTGCACCCTGCGCTGGCAGCTCTCGCGTTACCTCACCCCCGGGGAGACCGCCCTCTTCCGAAAGGGCCGACTCTCGACCTCCCGCATGGAGCAGAAGCTTCCGGTCACCGTCAACGACGACGACGACGCCGTGTGGTGGGTGGTCGACCCCGCGGACACTCCGGAGCAGAGCGCGGCGCGCGACCCGGAGCTTCTCGGCACACCCGAGTTCAGCAGCACGGACTACTTCGGCAACGAGGGCTGCGACGGCACGTTCTACCTCGACGCCGCCCTGCTCATCGAGCTCCCCACCCCGACCGTCAGGGCGCAGTTGCTCCAGGGCCACCGCCCTCCGAACACCCCCACGAAAGGCGCGGAGGGCACGCAGCCGGGCGCCGAGGTGAGCACCGCGCAGCTCCGCGCGCAGGGTCTCAGCCCCGCGAAGATCAGGTCCATGCTCGCCGACGGGACCCTCGAACGCGTGCGCTTCGGATGGTACCGATTTGCAGCACGGTGACCGCGGTGAAGGGTGCGTGACGGATTGGACCGGTCTCGCGGCTGCGGAGACCATGCCCGACGCGACTACGCCCACTGTGGGCCCCGGCGCGGAGGGCGTTGTCCCGGCAGGGGCGTCGCCGTCGGCGGATTTTCGGGGACCGCGTCCACCCGGGAGCGTCGCCGTCGACGGTTTCTCGGGGACCGTGTCCACGCCGGAGCGTCGTCGTTGACGGTTCCTCGGGGACGGGCCTACGCCGCGGGGGTCGCAGGCGGCGCGGTGCCCGGACCGCCGGACGACCGCGCGGCGCCCGTCAGCCGCCAACTCCGGCGCGGCGAGGATCTCGACGGCATCAGGTCGAACGACGAGACCACCTCGCCCGGTGGCGCGGCGGGGCGCAACCACCTCCACACAAAGTACGGAAGAGCCACTCTCGCGTGGCCACGGACACGGTCACAAGGGCGTGAGCGTGTAGCGCAGGCTGGCCACCGTGCCGCAGGTGAGGAGGCCGCCGCGTTCGGCGAAGTTCGACTCGTTCAAGCGCACGAGACCTGCCGCGCAGATGACATCGTTGCTGGCGACGTCCTCGTCGAGCATCTCCACCGTGACGCCTGACAAGAGTTGCGCCGCCGAGGCGTCGACGAAGGCGTTGAAGAAGGGCGTAAAGGTGTCGGCTTGGGCTGGGGTGCAGCGACGATCGCCACTCAGGGTGATGCACACGAAGGGGTCAGGGGCGCCGCCAAAGCTGTCCCAGGTGCCGCCCTGGGAGTTCCGCTGGCTGATGCTGCCGGAGGTAAACGTGAGGCGCCACACGCCCGACAGCCGAAGTCGGCACGCGTTGGCCTCGCAGTCGCTGCCCGCGCTGCAGAATCCACACGATCCGCCGCACCCATCGTCGCCGCAGGTGCGCCCCGAGCACGAGGGTGTGCAACCGCCACCACCGCCGCCACCACCGCCGCCACCACCGCCGCCGCCACCGGTGTCGGGGTCGCCGCCGCAGGCGCCGAGGGACAAAACGATCGCAACGCTGGTGATCAGATGCAAGAGGACTCGAGGACAGACGCTTCGCATGGGGACTCCTGAGGGTGTAGGTCGAGGAGACACGATCGTCTCGCCACCCACGCACCAGACGCAGCAGCCCTCCCTTGCCTGACAGCTATCGCGACGGAGGAATAGACCTCCAACGGGTTGGGCCCGTCAGGCGGCTTCGCCGTGCCCCTGGTTCGCCTCGCGCTTCGTTTCGCGCGGCCCCACGCGCGGGTCGCCCCGACCTCGACGGATCGTTGGCGACCGCGCCTTCGTCCGCGAGCCCTCTCTCCCGCGTCGGCCTTCGCCTGCCCGAGGCCCCTACAACGTCTGGCCCTTGCGACCCTTGCACCCTGGCGGTTTCCGCCTCCGCGCCCGAGCACCGGTAGGTCGTCCCCGCCCCCTCCCGTCAGCGCCCCCCAAGCCCAACGAGCCGGTCGGCGGCGAGGTCGGCGGCCGAGACGACCCCGCGGTCGGTCACGAGCCCCGTCACAAGAGCCGCGGGGGTGACATCGAAAGCCGGGTTGAACGCCGCGGCCGAAGCAGGGGCCCAGCGGAGGGGATGGCCCCCGGCGACCACCCCGCGCACCTCGGCGGGGTCGCGGCCCTCGATGGGGATGGCGTCCCCGTGGGGGCACCCGAGGTCGACGGTGGTCCACGGGGCCACGGGGTAGAAGTCCGCCCCGTGAAACCGCGCGAGCACGGCGAGGCCGTAGGTCCCCACCTTGTTGGCGAAGTCGCCGTTGCGGGCTACCCGGTCGGCCCCGAGCATCACCGTGCGGGCCCGTCCGTCGCGCAACACGAGGGCCGCCATGCTGTCCGTGATGAGCGTGTACGGAACCCCAAGCCTTCCCAACTCCCACGCCGTGAGCCTCGCCCCTTGCAGGAGCGGCCGGGTCTCGTCGACGAACACATGCAGCGGGACTCCCGCCTCCCAGGCCCGTCGGATCACCCCGAGGGCCGTTCCCACTCCCGCCGTGGCCAGTCCCCCCGAGTTGCAGTGGGTGATGACCCCGCCCCCCGCCGCCAGAAGAGGTGCCCCTTGCACGGCCAGGGCCTCGCACAGGGCCACGTCCTCGTCGTGCAGCCGCAGGGCCTCGGCCACGAGCCCCGCAGGCCCGTCGCGGTCCAGGGCCTCGACGCATCGATCGACCGCGTGCATGAGATTCACGGCCGTGGGCCGAGCCTCCCGCAGGGCCTTCGCCGCGCTGCGGAGGGTGTCGATCGCGTCGCCGCACAGGGCCCGATGGGCGAGGCTCAGGGCCGCCGCCACGCCCAGGAGGGGGGCCCCACGCACGGCCAGGGTGCGCATGGTCTCGACCATGTCCGACACCGCACGGACATCCCACCACCGCTCGGAGTCCGGCAGGGCCCGCTGGTCGAGGACCTCCAGGCGCCCCGGGCCAAACCGCAGCCCGAGGCTCTCGCGGGATTCGTCAAGGGGCTTCATGGTCGGTCTCGGCCTTCGCCCAGGGCCCGCAGGAGCGGGTCGTCGGCGGCAAACTCCAGGGCCACGGCCACACGATGGAGCACGGCCCGCTCGTCGTCGTTGATACGACGGAGCCATCCCCCCGAGGCGTTGGCCACCCGCAAGCAGGCGTCGCGTACGAAGGCCCGATAGTCGTCGGCGAGAGCAGGGGGCATGTCGCGGAGGATGTCCCGGAGGGTCATCAGGCGCCCGTGAAACTCCAGCTTGTCGGGGTCGTTGACCCACTCACGCATCGCGGCGAAGGCCGTCTCGGCCTCGGGGCTACGTCGAAAGTCAGCCCCAAGCACCGACACCGTACGCAGCAGAACCTCCGCCGAGGCGTCCATCTCCTGCATGTCGTACGACCCGTCGGCCCCGCCCACCAGGGCCAGGAAGAACGGGACGCTCCCCAGGAAGACCTCCCGGTCGCGCCCTTCGAGGGTCGCCGCGAAGTCTTCAAAGGCCGTGGTAGCCGCGTGGTCGGTCATTCGAGCACCCTGCAGAGAACGTTCTTGAGGTAGGCCCCCTCGGGGAAGGCGGCGAGGGTGGGATGATCGCCCGGGGCTCCCCAGGCGTCGACAACCTGGATCACCCGGCGCATCTTGCCCGCGGCCTCGGCCAGGGTGGCCAGGAAGGCCTCGCGGGTCACATGGCTCGAACAGCTCCCTGCGAGGTAGAAGCCCCCGACGGCCACGCGCCCGAGGCAGCCTGTGTGCAGGGTTCGGTAGCTCTTGAGGGCGGCGGGGAGGGACAGCTCGTTGGGGGCGAAGCTGGGCGGGTCGGCGATGACCAGGTCCCACCGCCCCTGGGGGTGGGCCCCGAGGAAGGTCGGGACATCCTCGGTCACGGCCTCGTGCCCGGCGGGATCGAGCCCGTTGGCGGCCCAGGTCTCTTCGGCGAGTTTGATCGCAGGATGGGCCACGTCGACGGTGGTGACCCGACCGGCCCCGCCGAGTCCCGCGGCCACCGAGAACCCGCCCGTGTAGCCGTAGAGATTGAGCACCCGCATCCCGCGGGCCAGGGCCCGGACCCTGCGCCGCGACTCCCGCTGGTCGAGGAAGAGACCCGTCTTCTGGCCGTGGTGCAGGTCGGCCAGGAGGGTCATCCCGTGTTCCCGAACGCTCACCCGCTCCGGGACAGGGTCGCCCCACGCGGCCTCGACCCGGCGTGTTTCTCCGCGTCCGTGCCGCGCGAGGAGGGCCCCCACCCCGAGGGCCTGAAGCACGGGAACGAGGGCCTCGGTGGCAGGGTGCCGCCAGGCCTGGGCTGCGGCCCCGTCGAGGGAGAGGACGGCGGAGGTTCCGTACACGTCGCACACAAACCCGGGGACCCGATCGCCCTCTCCATGCACGAGCCTGTACGCGTCCGTCTCAGCCGGAACCACCCTCCCCCGCAGGGCCCGGGCCTGAGCGAAGCGCCCCGCGAAGAGGCCCGGCCCGAGGGTCTCGTCGCGTGTGGTGAAGACCCGAACAGCCAGGGGCCCGGACTCGGCGAGGCCTCGGGCGACGAACCGACCGCGGGCGTCGGCGACGGTCAGGACGGCCCCCGGGTCGGCGGTGTGGGGTTCGAGGGCGTCGCGGTAGATCCAGGGGTGACCTTCTTGGAGCGACCGGCCGAGGTCTTTGCGGAGGCGAACGGAGGCGGGAGCCTGCGGAGGGGTCATGCCCGAGGGGGTCTACCGTACCTTCTCCCGCGGCGTCACCCTCGGGCAGGGAGAGAGCCCACAAAAAGGTCGTACCCTGCGCCGCGCGATGCAACGAAGAGACGCCCGGGAGGGTGCACAGAAGTCACGGGTGTTCGTCACCGGCGGAACGGGGTTCGTCGGGGCCCACGTCGTGCGGGCCCTGTCCGTCGCGGGGTACGGGGTGACGGTGCTCGCCCGCGACCTGCGCCGCGCGGCGGGAGTGTGTGCCCTGCCCGGGGTGGTGGCGATCGAGGGAGGCCTCGAGGACCCTGCGCCCTGGCACACGGCCCTGGTCGACCACGCGGCCTGCATCCACCTCGCGCTTCTGTGGTCCGACGACCCTGCCGACGACCTCTTGCTCGCCGATCTCCGGGCCAGCGTGCAGCTCTTGGGACGAGCCGCAGACGCGGGGGTGGAGCACTTCGTCTACACCTCGTCGACGGCGGTTCATCGGCCGTGGTCGGCTGCGATGGACGCGCGGTCCCCGGTGGGCGGCGTCGACTTCTACGGGGCGACCAAGGCGAGCGGCGAGGCATACCTGTCGGCGGTCTGTCATCAGGGGTCGATGCGCGGCAACGTGATCCGCCCCGGGGCGGTGGTGGGGGGACCGGGGGTTGTGGGGGCGCCGGTTCGGATCGACCGGAGGGTTGGGGCGATGATCGCGGCGGCCCGGCGGGGCGAGACCCTCCGGGTGGTGCGCGGAGCGGGGCGGCAGTGGATCGGGGCCGAGTCCCTCGCGGGGCTGTACGTGGCCCTGCTTGAGTACACGGGCAACCACGGGCGCTTCGTGGCGGTGGCTCCGGAGGTCATCCCCTGGACCGAAGTGGCCGAGGCGGTGGTGGCCCACGTCGGCACGGGTCGGGTAGAGACGGTGGAGGGCGAGGCCCCTGCGTCCCCGGTGTTTGACACGGGGGAGACCGAGCGTGTCCTCGGGCCGATCGCGTCAGCACGCCCGGCCCTGCACGCGGCCCTGCGGGCGCTCTGCGCGGGTTGAAGCTGCGCGGCTCTGCGGCCTCAAGTGGCCAGGGAGGGCCGTGGCACAAAGACGGGGGGAGGAATACTGTCTGCGGATGGACGCCACCTGCGAGGGTTCGCCGCTCTCCCCACGAACGTGGCTGCGCGCCGCGGGCTGCGCGCCCGCCGGTTTCTACGGGGGCTACGGGCGGATGTTCGGCATGAGCTTCGTGATCATGCTCCTGGCGTACTTTCTCAGCGTCTCGACCACGACCTTCCCGGTCGGCTGCATCGATGGCGCGCTGCCCTGGGTGTTGCTCGCTGCCGTGCGCTGGATGTCACCGCGACGCGGGCCGATCGGTACCTACGCAAGACCCGCAGCGCGACTGCGTGCGGCCTTCGCGGTCATGGCGGCCGTGATCGTGCTGACGGCCACCGTCACCCGCGACCTCGACGGGGCGATGTTCCGGCACCTCGAATCCATCGACGGTGAATCCATCGACGGTGAACCCCACACCCTGTCGGTCGGGCTCTGCATGGCGTTGCTGCCGCTCGTGTTCCTCATTGCGGTGGGTCTACACATCGCTCCATCGGTCCTGCTCCGGCGCCTGGTGTGGGCCGCCCGTCCGGCCCTGATCGGCACGACGGTCTTGTGTGTCGCACTCCTCGCGTTCGGAACGGCCCGGCAACTGAACCACCCCGACCCTGGGCGCTACCTCCGCGGCCTCGAGGCGATCCCCGTAAGGACCTCGACCGAGTCGGTTCTCCCACTGGGTCGATGCTCCCTGTGGACGCGGGGGAGCGGGGTCAGCCTCGGTCCCCCGCATCTCCGCGCCGCGCTCGGGGAGCGGGCGTGGCAGTACCCGGGATACCTCGGTGCCATCCTGCTCGATCGCGCCCGCGGTCACGCGTACATCCCCGATCGCCACGCGCCGATCGCGATCGACCTCGCGGACTGCCGGTCGTTTACGCCTTCGGTGCGACGCCTGGCAGACGACCTCGCACCCCCGCGGAGCTGGATCTTCGCCGCCCTGTTTGGACTCGTCGCCGCCGGGATCACGCTGGCCTGGGCTCGGATCTATCGCCGCACCCTCGGCGACCCCGCGCACTGGCGCGACGCGACCCTTCTCGAAGACGGAACGCTCTGCATCGAAGGCACCGACGCCCGCCCGCGGGTAGACACCCCTGCACCCGGGTACGCGGGTCCTGTGGTGCTCCTGCATGGTGCCCCACGCGCGTCGTCGCAGTACCGCGACCCAGGCATCGTCGCCCCCGAGGACTACGTCGAAGGCGATCGGGCACAACTCCAGGTCGCGATGGACGACGCCCGCGCCTTCGCGGAGGTGGAGGCCCTGGGGTACCTCGTGGTCGTGTGCACCCCGCTCGTGGCGTGTCTGAGGGTCGGGCTCTACGGATGGCCGTAGGGGCGACGCCGTCCAACGACCGGACCAACCCCGCATGGGCCTTGTAGCGCGTCGGCGCACCATGCCACCCTTCGGTCGGGGACATATCGTCCCCACGTTCCTCCATCCGACCGAAGGAGACCCCAATGGCCCCCGAGTCCTCCGAGTCCCCCACCCCCACCATCGACCCGACCAGCGCCTCCGCAGCCTTCGCGGCCCTTCAGTCCACCCTGCAAACCCTCCCCTCTGCCAGCGTCTACCGCGGCACCCTGAACCTCACCCGTGCCGCCATGCAGGCGTTGGCGGCGGTTCCGCATCTTCGGGCCAACAGTGCGCGCATCGCGTCCGAGCTACCTTCTGTGCCCGCCGACCTCGCAGACGCGCTCGAGGCGGTAGCCCTCGCCGCCTTCCACGCCGACCTGCTCCTGGACGGCACCGAGGAGAGCCTCCTCGCGGACATCGCCCCTGCCGCGACGAAGCTGCGCAAGGGCCTCGTGGCCGTGATGGCCGGCCTCATCGAGCGCGAACGCGTCCCGGCCAATCTGCTCGACGACATCACCCCCGGAACCGGCTACACAGACCTCGCCGAAGACCTCGGCAAACTCGCCGACCGCTTCCGTAGCCGCTGGGGCGCGCTCCAGGGTCGCGTCGATGTCCAACCCGCCGAGCTCGACACGGCTGACCTCCACGCACGCACCATCCTCACCCGCCTCGCCAATCGTAGGGCCCCCGTGGCTTCGCCCGAATCCGACGCCATCGCCGACCAGCGGGCCCGCGTCGCCACCCTCCTCCGCCAGACCCACGACCAGGCCCGCAAGGTAGGCACCTGGCTCTTCTGGAATGATCCCGAGGGCATCGACGCCAGGGTTCCGGCCCTGGGCGCGGGCAACGCTCGGCGTAAGGCCACTGCCCCGATCCCGCCCTCCGAGAAGCCCTGACCTTCCCCGGCAGCCACCCAGTACCTTCCGGGAACCCTCCACCTTTCATCCCGCCCCTCCGACGCGGTCCATGGAAGGGGTGAGTTTTGAATTTATCCCTACGGTTAGGGTCTGTCTCAAAATAAACTATGCATCTACGGCCTGCGCCTTGGCGGGGTGGA
>CAYUSB010000016.1:135165-166979 GCA_964447205.1 uncultured Myxococcaceae bacterium | reverse complement strand
AACCGAAAGGAGGCCCTTGACGTGGGGCTTCCGCGAGATGTGTCCGGCACAATGCGAGGCTGAGGTCATGGCCCGCGCGTCAGGAGCACCCCCCTTCGGCAACACGCTCGACGCGCGACGCCTGCGGGCCCTACTCTCGGCGCAAGGAGAGCCGTCCCTGTGCTTCATACGATGACGATGCGGGGCGTTGGCCCGAGCGCCCTGATGCAGCTCGCCCTTGCCCCCCGACTCAACCTCATCACGGGCGACAACGGCCTGGGCAAGAGCTTTCTGCTCGATGCGGCCTGGTGGGGACTCACGCGCACCTGGGCGGGCGAGGAGATTCGTCCGCCACGCCCCGCTCCGCTGCGCACGGTCGAGAGGGCGGGCACGGCGGGCACGAGCGTAGGCGGCCCTCCCGCGGCGCCAGAGATGGACTTCGAGCTGGACACCGCCGCTCGTGCGCGCGACACCGATCGCTGCCGCTACGATCGGGCGTCGCAGCAATGGAAGTGCAAGCCGGGTCGCGGACCGCACCCGGGTTTGGTTCTCTACGCCCGCGTCGACGGCGGCTTTTGTGTGTGGGACCCGGCGCGGAATCATGCCCCGGACCTCGCCGGGGGGTCCTCCGATGCGCGCCTCTCGGCGGCCTTCGTCTTCGACGCACACGACATCTGGCACGGCCTCAAGGTCGGCGACGAGGTGCACTGCAAGCGCCTCCTCGTCGACTGGGTGGAGTGGCAGAGCACACGCGACCCCGCGTTTGAGGAGCTCGTCGCGGTGCTGCGGCAGCTCTCCCCCGACCCCACTACGCCGCTGCGCCCGGGAGAGCCGACGCGGGTGTCGCTCCGCGACGTGCGCGACATGCCCACCCTCGCGATGCCCTACGGCGACGTGCCGATCCTCCACGCGTCGGCGGCGATGCGGCGCGTCACGGCGCTCGCGTACCTCCTGGTGTGGTCGCTGCGTGAGCACCGCAAGGCGCAGGAGTTTCTCGGCAATCAGCCCGTGGGGCAGATCGTCTTCCTGGTTGACGAGCTGGAGTCGCACCTGCACCCACGCTGGCAGCGCACGATCCTGCCCGCGCTCCTCGATGTCACCGAGCGCCTGAGCTCGAAGGCCGGGGTGCAGATCGTGGCGACGACCCACTCGCCCTTTGTTCCGCTGTCGGTGGAGACGCGTGTCGACGAGGCCCACGACGCCCTGTGGGACCTCGACCTCGTGGGCAATGCGGTGACCCTCACGCGCCGCCCCTGGGAGCGCCGCGGCGACGCAGCCGGATGGGTGACCTCGGAGGTGTTCGACCTCGAGAGCACACGCTCGACCGAGGGCGAGGCGCTGTTGGGTGCGCTGGACGCGCTCTACCTCCGCGCACAAGGCGAGGCGCTCGCCCCGGCCGAGATCGACGCGATGGATGCGCGCCTGCGCGCGGTGCTGCCCGAGCTTGACCCGGTCTTCGCGCGCTGGATGGCCTTCAAGGAGCGCCTGCGCACCGGAGGGGCAGGGGCGACGCCGTGATGCGCGTGGCGCAGAGGCCGCAGCCGCAGGCGGCGGTGTTCGACTTCGACAAGTTGGTTGCCGAACCAGGGCGACGCGCGATGATGGAGCTGCGCGGCGATCCGGACGCGCCCAGGCGGCGTGGCCCCAAGCGCAAACCGACCGAGAAGATCGAGTTTGCCAAGGGGATGGACTACTGGACCCGGGCGTTGCCCGCGCTGGCGGCGGCCTACGACCACACCTGCGCCTACGCCTGCGTGCGACTCGATGCGTTCCTGGATGGCGGCACCGTAGACCACTGGAAGCCCAAGTCTCGCTGCCCCGATCTGGCCTACCGTTGGGACAACTTCCGCTACGCGAGTCGCACGATGAACACCCGCAAGGGCGACGACGAAGGGCTCTGCGATCCCTTCGAGGTGCGCCACGAGTGGGTCGTGCTCAACCTCGTGACCTTCGCGCTCTCGCCCGCGCCTGCGCCGGGCCTGGACGAGGCGACGCGCCGCTGGGTGCAATACACCCTGGACGTGCTGCAGCTCGACCGACAACCCATGCGCGCCCGACGCCTCGCCGCGTGGAACCTCTACGAATCTGCACCGAGCCCCTACACCTGGTGGCTCATGGCCCGCGACTGTCCGCTTGTGGTCCGGCGGTACGTCCGACAGCGGGGTGAGCCGCCTCCCGAGGCGCTGCCTCTGTACACGTCACCCCAGCCAGCAGCGCAGACCGCACCCCATCTCGACGCCGAGCCTTCGCCGCTTCCGCCCTCGGGTCCCCTTCCGTCCGTGCCGCAAGGCGAAGCCGGCGGTGCTGACTGTTGACATCGCCCCGTCGCGCGGGCCGCGGATCCCCTCTCCCTCCGCGATTCGCGCGTCACCCGATTCCCCTCTCCGCCGGAGAGGGGAGTTTGGTGACCCGTGCGCCACAGGGGGAGAGGGACCGTCCCCCCTCCCCTGCCCCCTCACCCCTCTCCCCCCCGAAAGAACTGCGCCACCCTCCGCGCGGTCTCGCCGGGTTGTTCGAGGCTCAGGTCATGCCCCGCGTCCTCCATCACCTCCAGGCGCCCCCCCGGGATGCCCTCCGCGAGGGCCCCGGCCTGTTCGACTGACACCAGGGGATCGCGCCCTCCGACCAGCACGAGGGTGGGCGCCGTAATCTGCCCGAGCACGTCCCGCGCATCGTGCCGTGCCGCCGCGAGCCCGTGGTGAACCAGCCCCTCCCGACGCACCGACTCCTCCGCCGCGGCGGCGTCGATGGCCTCGGCCCGGGCAGGGTCCTCCTCCCGTAGCTCGGGCGAGACCATGGCGTCGGCGAGCCGTCCCAGGACCTCCTCCTTCGGGGCGAGCATCGAGGCCACGACCTCCACCCCGACCCTGAGGGCCGAGGGACTCAGGGAGAGCCCCACGGGCCCCGCCGAAGCGAGGCAGAGCCGACTGACCCGACCCGGGGCATCGACGGCGAGCCAGGTGGCCACCATGCCCCCAAGCGAGATGCCAAACACCCGGGCCCGGTCGACCTCCAGGGCGTCGAGCACCGCCAGGGCGTCGCGAGCCATCGACCGCGTGTCGACACCCAACGGTGCGTCGTCCGACTCACCCACCCCACGCAGGTCGTACGCGATCACCCGAAACTCCCGCCCGAGCTCCTCCCCGAACTCGCCCCACATCGCCCGCGAACCCGCCAGGGGTCGAACGAGCAACACGGGCTCCCCGGGGAGGTCGTGCCCCGTGACCTCGTAGGCGATCCGGGCCCCGTCCGGCAGCACGACAAACCCGTCGGAGGGATCGCTCACGGGAAGGGCCTCCTGCGCTGCGCAGCCATCTCGCCCAGGGCCTTCTGCATCGTCGACTGAACCCCCCGGCACACCGCGACCGGGTCGTCCCCCAGCGCCACCCGCACCGGCGGCAGAAACCGCAGCCGGACCGAACCCGGCAGCGGCAGATACGGCAGCCACGGCCCCACGGCCACCCCCCAGGGCAGGGTGAGGGCCACGGGGAAACACTCCAGACGGGCCCAACGTTTGAGCCCGATCCGCCGCGCGAACTCACGCCCCTCCAACACGATCAGGGCGCTGCGGTGGGCCCCCTCGGCTACCACGGGGACGATCGAGGTCCCTGTCTCCTGCGCGAGCCGCACGAAGCCCGCTCGGTCGCCGAGCACGACCTCGTCGCGGCGCCGGAAGTGGCGGTAGGCCTCCAGGTCGCCGCCGGGATACACCAGCACGGGGGCACCCATCCCAAGGGCCCGACGGCCGTTGTCGGGGCTCGCCCGCAGGGCCCCGAAGGGCTGAAGGGCCCGGCCGAAGGGGGTCAGGTGCCGCATGGCGAAGTCGTGGGCCAGGGCGTACAGGGGGCGTTGAGGTCCGCGGGTTTCCCAGAGGGTGACGAGGGTGCACAGGCTCTCGGGGCCCGCGATGCCGTTGTTGTGGTTGCCGACGTACAACGCAGGGCCGTCGGCGATGTGCTCGGTCCCCTCCACGCGGAGACGAAAGTAGCGGTCGCACAGGGCCCGAGCGACGGGCAGAAGGGCCCGGATGACCTCGGGGTCGCGCCCGTCCAGGCGGTCGGGGTCGAAGGCCTCGAAAGGGTCGCGGAGGCCTCGCGGGTTCTGGGCTGCTTTCGGCATCGGGACCGACCTCGGGAGGAGGGTGTCAGGGGCCTGGAGGCGACCGGCGGGCACGACCCGGCCCCGACGTCGAGTGTGCCCAAGACCGCACGGATCGTGCGCGCGATGTGAATCTTTTCGACCGGGGTCTGGCTGTCCCAGAACAGCCGGGCCTGGGTGTCGAGATGGACGAAGCCTGGAGGGGGAGCGGGCTCGTTTGAGCCAGAGGCGTCACGGTGCTTCATGGCGGGTCCCTCCCGAAGGGGGCGTAGAACGCCACCGTGGCAGAGCAACGCGTGTACCCACACGGGCCGCGGAGCGATTCGCCCGACAGGCTGCCTGCGGGCGCGGGAGTCCGTGACGCCCGGGTCTGTACGCCGCCGCCACGTGTGTGGCGCCCTGCCTCGTGAGGGAGCGCCCCAGGAGCCGGTCGCGTCCCCCAAAGGCCCTGCTACGCTTACCCCTGAATGCTCCGCCGTACGACGCTGCTCCCCCTCCTCGCCCTCGTGGTCCTGGGATGCACGCGCTTGCTCGATCCGCCCAGGGTTCCGGCGATCGACGCCTCGGTCTCGGTGGAGGTCTCGCGACCGCGCGACGCCTCGGTCGGCGACGCCGCTGCCGTTGCACACCCCGCGCCCGTGGCCCCCAGCGAGGTCCTCCCGCCTGAGCCCCCCCCGGACGAACCCGCCGCGGCCCGTCCCACGGGCTCCACCTTCGACGCCCCGATGGCCGAGGCATGGCCCCTGGCCGAGCGCTGGTCGCCCCGCGTGGAGGAAGACTACGCCCGCTTCGTGGCCCACTTCGGACAGGCCGTACGAGACCGACGGTGCACCCGGGTCGACCGCTGCCTGCGCGACCCCTCCGTCAACCTCCTGTACGACCCCGTGACCGACGCCCGCCTCCGGCTCAACGTCGACTGCGCCGACCTGCCCTACGTCCTCCGGGGGTACTTCGCCTTCAAACGTCGGCTCCCGTTCGGGTTCGTGTCCTTCGTACGCGGGACCTACAGCGCCAACGCTCGGTATGTGCTCGGGGTTCGGCCCATCGCGTGGCGGTCCTGGAGGCAGTACGAGACCCCCCGGGCCGCCATTCGGGCCGCGGTCGACACCGTCTGGACCCTCATGTACCGCACCCCCCCGGAGACCGAACGCAGCGATTACTACCCGGTCGAGATCCGCCGGGGGGCCCTGCGCCCGGGGTCGATCTACTACGACCCCAATGGGCACGTCCTGGTGGTCTCCGAGGTGCGCGACGACGGACAGGTCTATCTCATTGACGGACACCCCGACGGGAGCCTCACGTGGAAGCGGTTCGGGGCCGCCTTCGCCCTCGGGACCCGCCGGCTGGGAGGCGGATTCAAGAACCACCGCCCCCTGCGCATCGACGCCGCCGGGGCCCTGGAGTGGGTCCCCAATGCCGAGCTCACCGACCGCGACGACGGAGTCCAGTGGGACCGCAACCAGTGGGTGATGAACGGCCGGGCGGTGACCTATCCCGAGTGGGTGCGGTCCCGACTCGCCCGGGACGGGGCCACCATCGACCCGGTGGTGGACTTCCGGGAGCAGGTTCAGGCCCTGTGCCGGGATGTGGCCGACCGGGTGGTGGCCGTCGACCTCGCCCTCGCCTCGGGCATCCACCGTCAGCATCACCCCGGGGTCCTGCCCTGGAACATCTACGGAACCACCGGCCCCTGGGAGACCTGGTCGACCCCCTCCCGCGACGCCCGCCTCAAGACCAGCGTCCAGGAGATCGCCCAGGGCCTCGACGCCCTGCCCCCCGACGCCCCCCTGCGCGCGTCCCTGCGCGCCGTCTGGCTCGAAGAGACCGCCCGACCCGCCTGCGCCTTCCAGTACACCAACAGCGCCGGGTCTGTGGTGCATCTCTCCTTCTCCGACGTGCTCGATCGTCTCTTTGATCTCTCTTTTGATCCGTACCACTGCCCCGAGCTGCGATGGGGTGCCCCGGAGGGTTCGGCCGAGCGGGCCACCTGCCCTCCCGACGCCACCAAGCTCTCGTGGTACCGGGCCGAGCGCAGGCTCCGCAACCGGATCGAGCGGGTTTACGGCGTCCCCACCCCCACCCGCGACGGCCCCGACCAGGCCCCCGCCATCGACCCGCGCACACGGTTCGGCCTGCCTTCTTCGATGGTCCATGGAGCCCGGAGGGCCCCGGGGTCTGGTTGACCCCAACGGCCGGGTGCCACTACTGGGGGATGATGTTCCTCCGACGAACCCTCCAGGCCGCCTTTGTTCTGGCTGCAACGGCGCGCAGCGCAAGGGCTCAACGCCGAACGCCCACGCCCATCGAGCAGCCGCACGAGACGACCTGGCCCGTCGCCCGGGCCTGGACCCCGCACGAAGAGAGAGCCTTCGGGGCCTTCGTGACGGCCATCGGCCGAGGCGTCGCAGCCCGCCGCTGTCGCGGCCTCGCCCAGTGCCTCGACAACCCCCAGGTCAATCCCCTCCACGTGCCCGGCCGACGGATGCGCTTCGCGGCCGACTGCGCCGATGTCCCGTACCTCCTGCGGGCCTACTACGCCTGGCGCCGGGCCCTGCCCTTCGTGTTCGTCAACGGCATCCGGTGGCAGCGCCGACCCGGCAACCGCGGGCTCACCCTCGACACCCGCCCCGTGGGCTTGGCGCGATGGAGCGCCTTCCGCACCCCGTGGCGGCTCCTCCATGACCTGGGGGGGCGGGTCAATTCCAACTGGTTCCGGATGCGCCCCGAGGTCGAGGAGGGGGACTGGTACCCCGTACGCATCGCCCGCGGGGCCATCCACCCCGGCACGGCCTTCTACGACCCCGACGGGCACGTCCTGGTGGTCTACGACATCACCCCCGAGGGGGACGTCCTGCTCTTCGACGGACACCCCGGCGGGAGCATCACCGCCCGCCGTATGGACGCCACCCTCACCCCAGGCTCATTTCGGCTGGGCGGCGGCTTCGTCAACTGGCGGGCCCCGGTCCTGCGCGACGGCGTGATCGTGCGACCCCGCAACGCCGACCTCGCCGACTACGACGGACAGGCCCAGTACGACCGGGCCCGCCGGGTGGTCGGCGGTCTCCCCGTGCGCTTCGACGCATGGGTGCGAGCGTCCCTCGGCCGCGTCGAGGCCCCCCCGCAGACCGTCGCGCAGCGTTAAACCGCGGCCAGTTCGGGATGTGTAGTTTTCTCAACGAGACGCAAGCCAGGCAAGGAAGGGCGACGACGGCGGGCTCCATGCCCGGCGAGGAGACCTGACGCCGCATGGCGACGCGGATCGGCAGAGAAAACTACGCATCCCGAGCTGGACGTGGTTTAGAGCCCTTCCGCGGTCCGCGCGAGGGGCTCGACCGGCTGTCGCAGGCCCTCGAGCCGCTCGACCACGAGGCCCTCGGGGCTGAGCAGGGTGATCGTGTTGGAGTGAGTGAACTCCCCCGCGTCGAGGCGGCTGTACTGCACCCCAAGAACCGTGGCCACCGTACGAATGTCGGTCTCCTGGCCGCGCAGGAGGGTCCAGCGGGCGGGGTCCATCCCGCGCTCCGCCGCGAGGGCCCGGAGCCGGGGGGCAGTGTCGGTGGCCGGGTCGAGGGTGATGAGCACGAAGCGGGTGCGGGCCCGGGCCGAGGGAGACAGGGCCGCTTCGACCCGTAAAACATCGCCGATCAGGATGGGGCACACGGCCTGGCACGACCCGTAGAACATCAGGATCACCGTGGGATTGCCCCGCAACGAGGCGAAGCGGAAGGGGGCCCCGGTCTGCGTGGTCCAGTCGCTGTCGAGGTGAAACACGGAGGTGTCGGGCAGCGGGGCAGCAGCGGCCGGGGGCGCCGCGTGGGCGGCGTGGTGGGGACAGGGCCGGGGGGCGTCCGCAACTGCCGCGGAAGAGGGCCCCGACGGGGTGCCCTGGCGGCAGGCGAGGAGGAGCAGACCCACGACCCACCCACGTGAAACGAGCGACATCATGGCCTCCCTGGCGCGAGATCTTGCGCGCATCGAAACCCGAGGTTGTGCACGGTGTAGGCCCCGCCCAGGCTCTGCCGAAACGCGTAGCGCATGAAGGCGGCGTAGTCGCCGGTGTCGCGGGCCCCGAGGCTGGCGGCCCCGCAGAAGCGCGCGGCCCCGGGTCCGGCGTTGTCGCGGCTGTCGGTCACCACGAGGGCGGAGTTGAAATCCTCGACCCACTCCCAGACGAGCCCATGCAGGTCGTGGACGCCCCAGTAGTTGGGCGTTGACCGTCCCACCCGGGCGACGGGGCCTCCGCCCGGGCGGCCGTACCAGGCGAGGATCATGGCCACCGTGGCGGGGTCGCGGGGGGCGTCGGGGTGGCGGGCGGAGGCGCGGGCCGCGTACTCCCACTCGGCCTCGGTGGGGAGCCGTCGCCCGAGGCTCGCGCAGTAGGCCCGGGCGGCGAACCACGAGACCCGGGTGACGGGCTGGTCGGGCGAGACGGCGGGCCCGAGGGAGTCGGGGGTGGCCCAGGCGGCGAGGTACTCCCGGTCGGCGAAGAGGCCCCGGACGGCCCCACGGCGCCACGTGGGATGGGCCCGCACGAAGGCCAGGAACTGCCCGTGGGTGACGGGGCGGGCGTCGAGGAAGAAGGCCCGGACGGTCACCGTGGGACTGGCCGCGAGCCGGTAGAACGGGACGTACGTGGCCCCCCGCAGGGCCACCATGCCCGCGGGGATGGGGACTCCAGGGGGGTTCCAGGCCCCGGCCGCGCGACCGCACAGGATCGCCGCGAGGGCGAGGCCGACGGTCGCGGGGCAGGGCCTGGGGCGCCTCATGGGTGCCCGGCGGCGGTGGGGCGCACGATCTGGGCCCGTACGGCAGCGACCTCGGCCGTGGTGACGGCGTCTCCGCGGTTGCCGAGGTTGCTGCGGACGTACGAGAGCACGTCGGCCACCTCGTGGTCGGTGAGGTTGGCGAGGGGCGGCATGGCCCCGTTGAAGGGCTGGCCGTTGACGGTGATGGGCCCGCTCAGGCCTTCGAGCACCGTACGAATCGCGCGGGTCTTGTCGGCCATCAGGTAGTCCGAGCCCGCGAGGGGCGGAAAGACCCCGGGGAGGCCCGCCCCAGTGCGCTGGTGGCAGGCCGAGCAGGTCCCGATGAAGGTGGCCTCCCCCGCGGCGAGGGCGGGGGTTCCGCCGTCGGCAGCGGCGCTCTGCATGGCGGCCACACGCGGCGACTGATCGCCGAGGTAGACCTCGTCGACCTCGCGGCCCGAGTAGAGGAGGCGGTTCTCGGGGCCGGTCACCCGGAGCATGCCGAGGGTGCCCTTGTGGAAGGTACGAAACAGCGAGTGGTCGACGAGGATGAAGGTCCCCGGGACCTCCACCCCGAAGTCGGCGATGGCCGCTCCCCCCGCGGGCACCAGGGTGGTCTGGACGTTGGTGTTGGGCCGCGACCCGCCCTCGGGATAGACCCTGTCGAAGATCTCCCCGATCACATGGAACGAGCTCACCAGGTTGGGCCCGCCATTCCCCACGAAGAGCCGCACGCTCTGGCCCACCTCGGCGGTGAGCGAGCCCGCCCCCGTGAGGGCCCCGTCGCGTCCATTGAACACCACGTACGCAGGGTCTTCGTTGATGGCCCGGCGCATGTCAAAGGGCTGGAGACCCGGCTCGCGGTAGTTGCCCGTGGTGTAGAACTCCCCCTGCATCACGTAGTACTCGCGGTCGACCCGGGGCCACCCCTCTTCGGGTTCGACCGCGATGAGGCCGTACATCCCGTTGGCCACGTGCATGCCCACCGGGGCCGTCGCGCAGTGGTAGACGTAGACCCCCTCGTTGAGGGCCTGGAAGGTGAAGCGGGTCTGATGCCCCGGGGCCGTAAACGTGCTGGTCGCCCCGCCACCCGGTCCCGTCACCGCGTGCAGGTCGATGTTGTGCGGCATCGTGCTCGACGGGTGGTTCTGCAGGTGCATCTCCACCACGTCGCCACGGCGAACGCGGATCATGGGTCCGGGCACGGTGCCCCCGAAGGTCCAGAAGGTGTACGTGGCCCCCTCGGCGATGGGGGCCGTGATCTCGCGGACCTCCAGGTTGACCACTACCTTCGCGGGGCTCCTGCGCCCGGTGGGAGGAGGCACCGCGGGGGGCGCCACCAGGGGGTGCTGCACGACCGGGAGGGTCTCGGCCGTGACGGGCCCGAGGGGGGCCACCAAGGCCTCGGGGCGAGGAGCCGTGAGGGCGGGGCCCGCGTCGTGGGTGTGGGGCGCCACCTGCCCCTGCGAGCAGCGCACGAGGAGGACTCCGGCGGCCCCGAGGGCGGCGAGGCGTAACGATGGGTGCATGGCCTCGGTCCTCCTTCAGCGCATCCCGCGGATCATGGCCCGCAGGGCGGTCAACACGGCGGGTTTGCCCGCGAGGTCGGGGTTGGGGGGCATCGCGGGGCTCTTGCCCACGGCGGCCCCGCCCTGAAGAATCACGGCCTCGATCTGGGCGTCGGTGATCCCCGCCTGCCAGGTGGCCTCGCGGAAGTTGGCCGGGTGGGGAGTGAGGGCCGCCGAAGCCGCTCCGTCGCCCGCCCCCGTAGCCCCGTGGCAGGGCGAACACCGGCCCGAGAAGATCTGCCGGGCCTCCGCCTCCGCGGTGGGGGCCGCCGCGGGCCCTGCGGGCTCTTCGGTCGAGCTCGCCGGGGTCGGGGGCTTGCAGCCGATCCCAAGACCAACCACGAGACCCAACAAAGCGGGGAAGATGAATCGGCGCATGACGGCCATCCTTTCGAGGAGTCTGACGAGGGTCGTAGGGCCTTCGGGCCGCCGAGAAAACCTCTATCTTTTCGCCCTTGAGCTTGGTCAAGTCCCCATGACAATTCTCAAGGCCCCATCGGCTTCTTGAGATTTGTCATGCAGCCGCAGGGCCTCTGCCCCGAAGAATGACGGCGAGAAGGGAAGGAGCCCGCCGAACCCCCAATGCTGTCAAAAAAAGCCGCAAGACTGTTCTTCTGGGTGGGGACCGCGACGTGTACGTTGGCCTTTGTGGGGCTGACCATCGACACGTTTACGCGGATCCCCGCGCAGACCCGCGCCCATCGGATTACGCCCGCCGTGGCCCGCGGGAAACACCTTTGGGACTCCAGCAACTGCATGGGCTGTCACACCCTGATGGGCGAAGGGGCCTATTATGCCCCCGAGCTTACCCGGGTGCACCGCCGCCGCGGAGCGACCTTCATCCGGGCCATGCTGCGCGACCCCGAGGCCATGTATCCCGGCCAGCGGCGGATGCAAAACTATCACTTCACCGAAGCCCAGATTGAAGACCTCGTGGCCTTCCTGGAGTGGGTCGATCAGGTCGACCTCAACGGATTCCCCGCGGCCCCCACCCTCGGCCCCGTGGCCGCCCCGGGGGCCCGACCGGGGCAGAGCGCGATCGTGCCCTCGGGCGATCGGCCGCAGGTGTTCAACCAGCTCTGCGTGGCCTGCCACGCCCTCGGGGGACAGGGCGGAGCCGTGGGACCGGCCCTCGACCACGTCGGCGACCGCCTCGACGCCGCCTACCTCGAACGCTGGCTCCAAGACCCCCAACGCGTCCGACCCGGAACCGCCATGCCCCGCCTCCCCCTCACCGAACCCCAGGTGCGCGAGCTCGTCGCCTTCCTCTCCCAACTCCACGCGGAGGTGCGCCCGTGAAATACGAATCCCAACGCGTGGCCTGGTGGTTCTTCGCCACCTGCATGCTCCTGTTCTCGTTGCAGATCGTCTACGGCTTTATCATGGCCTTCGCCCACGCGGGCTATGACAACCTGCACGCCGTCATCCCCTTCCACGCCGCCCGGGCCACCCACACCAACCTCCTGGTCATGTGGCTCCTGTGCGGATTTATGGGCGCGGCCTACTACATCATCCCCGAAGAATCGGGGATCGAGCTCTACTCCTCCAAGCTCGCCTATGTCCAACTCGCCGCCCTGGTCGTCACAGGCGTTACGGCCATCATCGGCTTCCACTTCAACTGGTGGGAGGGACGAAAGTTTCTGGAGATCCCGCGCCCCCTCGACTACCTTGTGGTGGTCGACGTCCTCGCATTCATCTTCAACATTGGCATGACCATCAAGAGGGGGGCACGGTTTACGACCACGAGCCTCGTCCTCTTCTTCGGCCTCCTGGCCTCGGCCCTGCTGTATCTGCCCGGGATGATCCCCACGATCAACCAGACCCACGACTCGTACTGGCGCTGGTGGGTGGTCCACCTCTGGGTGGAGGGGGTGTGGGAGCTCATCATGGGGGCCATCCTGTCGTACCTGCTCATCAAACTCACCGGGATCGACCGGGAGATCATCGAGAAGTGGCTCTACGTCATCGTGGGGTTCACCTTCTTGTCGGGCATCCTCGGGACGGGGCACCACTACTACTTCATCGGAACCCCCCGGTACTGGCTCTGGATCGGTGGCCTCTTCAGCGCCCTCGAACCCCTGGCCTTCCTGGGCATGGCCATCTATGGGATCGCCATGGCCCGCAAGGGGGGGCGCAACCACCCCAACCGCACGGCCCTGCAATGGACCGTGGGGTGCGCGGTGATGTCCTTCGTGGGAGCCGGGTTTCTCGGGTTTGCCCACACCATCCCGCAGGTCAACCTCTACACCCACGGGACCCTCGTGACGGCCATGCACGGGCACATGGCCTTCTGGGGGGCCTACGCCATGATCGTCCTGGCCATCGTCAGCTACGCCCTGCCCAACCTCACGGGCCGCAGGCTCTACGACGCCCCCTCGGCCCAGGTGGCCTTCTGGACCTCCAACATCGGGATGATCGCCATGACCCTCGCCTTCGCCGTGGCGGGCATCACCCAGGTGTACCTCGAGCGCCGGATGGGGATGGACTTCACCCTCGTGCAGAAGGAGATCGAGGTGCACTTCCTCGGGCTCATCCTCGCGGCCACCCTCTTCACCATCGGCATCGTGGCCTTCGTCTACAACTTCATCCGGTGCGGCTGGCCCGTCGGGGCCCTCCTGCCCCGCGACGAGAGCGACCGGACGCCCGAAGAGGCCGAGGCCGCCGGCGACCCTCCCCTGGGCGAGGCCGCGTGAATCCTCCCCGCCCCAAGGCGTACTACCGCCCCGTCCATCAGGAGGTCGAGGTCTTCCGCCACGCCTGGGACAACCGCCTGCCCGTGCTCATCAAGGGCCCCACGGGGTGCGGCAAGTCGCGCTTCGTCGAGGCCATGGCCGAGTCCCTCGGGCGCCCCCTCGTGACGGTGGCGTGCAACGACGAGACCTCCTCGGCCGACCTCCTCGGGCGGTGGATCGTGCGGGGCGGAGAGACCGTATGGCAAGACGGCCCCGTGACCCGGGCTGTCCGCGAAGGGGCCGTGCTCTACCTCGACGAGGTGGCCGAGGCCCGCGAGGACGTGATCGTGGTGGTCCACCCCTTGAGCGACCACCGCCGACAGCTCTTCCTCGATCGACGCGACGAACAGATCGAGGCCCCGGCGGAGTTTATGCTCGTGGTGAGCTTCAACCCCGGGTACCGCCGCGGCCTCAAGGAGCTCAAGCCCTCGACCCGGCAGCGCTTCGTGGCCCTGTCGTTCGGGTACCCCGCCCCGGAGGTGGAGGCCGAGATCGTGCGGGCCGAGACCGGCCTCGAGGCCGCCCTCGCCCGCAAGCTCGTGGCCCTCGGGACAAAGGTCAGGTCCCTTGACGAACCCGGCCTCACCGAGACCGCCTCCACCCGCCTCCTGGTCAACGCCGCCCGGCTGATCCGCGCGGGACTCGCCCCCCGGGTGGCCTGCGCCGCGGCGGTGGTCCAGCCCCTCACCGACGACCCCACCACCGCGCGAGCCCTGCAAGACCTCGCCGACCTCACGTTCTGACCATGAGCTGGGACGAGGCCTTGTTTGGGTGGTTCTATCGGCGGGTGGGGGCCCTGGCCAACCCGAGGCCCCGCCCCGACGACCTCGCCCGCTCGGCCCACCTGGCCGACCTCGCCCCGCGCCTTGCCCTCGTGGCCTCGGCCCTCTCCGGCGAGACCCTCCGGGTGCGTCCTGCGGAGTCCCTGGGCGGGGCCACCGACGGGGTCTTGCACCTTCCCACGCGCATCGACCTCGGCCCCGACCGCCCGGCCAACACCCAGGTCTATCTGCACCGGGTGGTATGCGGGGTCGCGGCCATCCGCCGGGGCCTCTACCTCCCGCCTGGGGCCTCTCCCTCCGCGGCCCTCGTGTGGACCGCCCTCGCCCAACCCGCCCTCTTCCGCGAGGCCCGGGCGATGCTTCCAGGCTTCGAGACCCTGCGCCAGGACGTGGCCGCCTGGGAGCGGGCACGGCGCCCCGACCTCGATCGACTCGCACCCCGCGAGGCCGCCCTGGAGACCCTCGTGCGGGCCCGCCTCGCCGACGACTTTGGTGGCGAAGCCTACGACGACCCCGAGGCCCTCACGCAGGCCGTGACCGGGTGGACCGAGACCCTCCATGCCCTCGCGACCCGGCGTGGCAGTGTGGTGCCCCCGGTGGTCTCGTGGGGCCTTCTGATGGGGCGAGGCGAGGCGTCGGGGGGTTCGCGCACGAAGCAGCCCCGGGCCGCGGACTCGGCCCTGCCGCAGGGGACCGAGCGACCCGGCAAACCCCGCGACCGCGTGCGTCGCGTGGAGATGGGCAAAGACCGGGTGGACGAGAACCCCCTCACCCACAGCTTTGAGAAGGTTCACACGGCGGAGGAGTACAAGGGCGGGCGCAAGGCCGTCGACGGCAGCGATGAGATGGCCTCGCACGGCGAAGCCCTCGACGAACTCGAGATGCGCGAGGTGATCCGCTCGAACGAGACCACCCGCTCGCTCTACCGGGCCGACGTGATGCTCGACGGGTCGACGGGCGAGCTCGACGGCGACCCCGACCCCCAGGGCCTCCCCTACCCCGAATGGAACGCCTCGACCCACGTCTGGCGCCCCGCCTGGTGTTCGGTGCGGGTCGAGGTCGGGGCGGCCACGGTCCCTGCCGACCGGGCCCACGCCCGGGTGCAGGCCGTCTTGCATCGCCACCGCGACGCCGTCCGCATCCTGCGTGCGGAGTTTGAGCGCATGGCCCAGGGCCGGGCCTGGCGCAACCGTCAGCTCGACGGCCCCGACGTCGACACCGACGCCCTGGTTGACCGCCACGCGTGCCTGCGGGCGGGGCACAGCCCCCCCGACCGGCTCTACGTCTCGCGCCGTCGCCGCAGCCCCGACGTGGCCACCCTCGTGCTCCTCGACGCGAGCCTGTCGGCCGACGCCTGGGTGGGCGGGCGCAGGGTCCTCGATGTGGCCCGCGACGCGGTGATCGTGCTCGGGGAGGTCCTCGCGGGGCTACACGACGAGCTCGGGGTGGCGGCCTTTCACAGCAACACGCGGCGCGACTGCCGGTTTACGGTGCTCAAGGGCTTCGCCGAGCCGTGGCCCCGGGCCTTCCCCCGCCTCGCCTCGGTTCAGCCCCGGGGCTACACCCGCATCGGCCCCGCCCTGCGCCACGCCACGGCCCTGTTGGCCAGGACGCGGGCCCGCACCCGGATGCTCCTCCTGGTCACCGACGGCCGGCCCACGGACTACGACCGATACGAGGGCCGGTACGGGGTGGCCGACGTGGCCATGGCCGTGCGGGAGGCCGACAGCGCGGGGGTCAAGGTGTTCGCCCTCGCCGTCGAGGCCCAGGCCCGGTCGCACCTCGGGGAGATGTTTGGCCGGGGACGGTACGCCGTGATGCCCCGCCCCGAGGCCCTGGTCGACGCCATGGCCGCGGTGTACCGCCAGGCCCTGGGGCGCTGACCCCGCAGCGATCTCTGGGCGGTCGACAGCGCCACAACCCGCCAGGCCTCCCTCAGAACATCCGGGCCGTGATGTCGTCGGCCATGAGCCACCGCCCCTGCGGGATGCGCCACACGGCCCCGTCGTCGTGCACGTTGCCCGCGGCCACCTGACGGGCGAGGGCCTGGGCGCGGCCCTGGCGCGGGTCGACCCCGGTGGCGGCCGTCACCCGCCCGAGGTCGGTCCCCTCCAGCGTGCGCATGCCCAGCAACAGGGCCTCCCGCACGCGGGTGTCGGGGTCGAGGGCCTCGTCTTCGCCCGGGGGCAGGGCCCCGTCGTGCACGGCCCGGATGTAGGCCCCGGGGTCGGCGTCGTTGCGCCACCGCAGGGCGCTCCCCGAGCCCTCCGCCACCGGAACGCAGCCCACGGCCCCCGCCCCAAGGCCCAGGTAGGGATCGCCCCGCCAGTAGGCACGGTTGTGGTCGGACTCGGCCCCGGGGACGCCGTAGTTGCTCACCTCGTAGTGGGACCAGCCCCGGGCCCCGAGGGTCGACTCCAGGGTGAGGTACAGATCGGCCACGGCGTCGTCGGTCATGCGGGGCAGCCGGCCCTTGCGGGCGAGCTCGCCGAAGCGGGTGGCCGGCTCGATGGTGAGGGCGTAACAGGACAGGTGCTCGACCCCGGCGTCGAGGAGAGCCGCGAGGTCGTCGCAGAGCTCGTCGGGGCGCTGGTCGTCGAGGCCGAACATCACATCGGCGCTCACCCGCAGGCCGCCCGCGGCCACGGCCTCGCGCACGGCCCGCAAGGCCCCTGCGGCGTCGTGGAGGCGCCCGAGGTAGCGCAGGTGCCGGTCGCGCAACGACTGAACCCCGATCGACAGACGGGTCACCCCCAGGTCGCGCAGACGGGCCGCCCGGTCGCGGTCGAGGGAGGTGGGGTTGCACTCCACGGTGACCTCCGACACGGGCCCCCGGGACCGCACCGCGGCCACCACACGACCGAGCTCGTCAGGCTCCCAGAGCGAGGGGGTCCCTCCGCCGAAGAAGAGGGTGGTCGGGCGGCTGTCAGCCCCGGTGGCTTCGAGGGCCGCGTGGCGCCGGGCCAACTCGGTCACCACGGCGTCGGCGTAGGGGCTGTGCGGAATGCGGGCGGGGCGCTCGGCCTCGGTCGCGAAATCGCAGTAAGGGCAGCGTTGTAGACACCACGGGAAATGAACGTAGACCGCGAGACCCACGGGCGGGGCTTAGCACATCGAGGGGCCCACCGCGGGGCGATGTCCTCGCCACAAGACCCCTCGGGTGTATTACCGTAGGGGCACGCCCAACGATGCACCGCGCCCTGCCACTGTGCTGCTTCGCTCTGTCCCTGGCGTCGATCGGGCGCCGGGTCGAGGCCCAGCCCTGGGAGGTGTGGGAGGTGCCCGAGACGGCCCGGGTGGGCCCGGTGCCCGAGACGCCCGGGACGGGGGCCTCGGCGCAGTTTGTACGGGGGTTCTTCCAGGGGCACCCGTTTTCGCTCGATGACGCCCGGGACATGATGGAAGGACGCTCGATCGTACCCATCTTCGATGTGTGGTGTGGGCTGGTTCCGTACGTCAACTTCACCAACGCCACGGTCCCCGACTCCCTCGGCCATCGCGGCGACCCGGTCTTGTGCCTGCCGTTCCTCCAGGCCGATCGCCCCGACGCCGCCGCCGACTGCCGCCCCCTGCCCGGGGTCCCCAACGGCGCCTACTGGATGAACGGCGGGGCCGTCCTGCGCGTGCGGGGTCTCCTGGCGGTGCGCCTCGCCGGCACGATGACCCTCGCCTGGGGCCACGACGACGGGTTCTCCTTCGCGCTCGCGGGGCACACCGTGTCGGAGTTTCCGGGCCCGACGGGGTCGCGGGTCGACCGGGCCGTGGTGCGCTTCTCCGCCCCGGGGTTGTACCCCTTCCAGCTCGATTGGTTCGACGGGGTAGGGGGGGCCCTCCTCGACTGGTACTCCGCCCCGGGGGAGCACCTCGAAGACCCCTTCTCCGCCGGCACCTTCCGCCTCGTGCCCCGCGACGACCTCTACCCCGACGAGGCCTCGCCCTGCCGGGCCGACTGCGACCCCTGCCCGAGCCACCTCAGCCGCTGCGATCGCCCCGCGGGCCGCTGCGTGGCCTGCCTCAACCCCAACCACTGCCCCGCCGGATCGTCGTGCACCGACGGTCGGTGCGTGGCCGGCCCTGCCGACGCGGGCGCCCCGCCGACCCCCGACGCCGCGACCCCCGCCGACCTCGGCCCCCCTACGGCCCCGCCCGCGGGATGCACCTGCGGCATCGACTCCGCTCCCACGACGCCTGGACGAAGCCCCACCCTCTGCGCGGGGCTGCTCCTGGCGATGGCCCTGACGCATCGCAGACGCCGTCCTCACCGCGGCAAACCGCTTGGAGCGCGCTGGCCATGACCACCCCGACGTCCATCTCCGCCCCCGTCCTACCCAACAACCTCCTTGACCCCGAGGACACCGTGCAGCTCCTCGCCGACGTGATCGAACACATCTCGTACCCGGTGTTCGTCAAGGACCGGGCCCATCGGTGGGTGGTCCTCAACCGGGCCATGTGCGACATGACGGGGTTTCCCCGCGAGCAGATGCTCGGCCACACCGACCACGAGTTTTTCCCCAAGGACCAGGCCGATTTCTTCCTCGTCAAGGACGCCGAGGTCTTCAACACCGGGCGCACCGTCGAGATCCTCGACGAGCCCATCACCGACGCCGAGGGCGCCCTCCATGTGCTGCACACCACCAAGGTCCCCCTCTACAACGCCCAGGGGGAGATCACCCACCTGGTCGGGGTCATTCACGACGTGACGGCCCTGCGCCACGCCGACGCCGCCCTGCGCGACGCCAACGAGCAGCTCGAGGCCCGGGTCAAGGAGCGCACCGAGGCCCTGGAGGCCGCCCAGGTCGAGCTCATGCAGCGCGAGCGCCTCGCCGTCATCGGCCGCCTCGCGGGCTCGATCGCCCACCAGATCCGCAACCCCCTCGGCTCGATCAAAAACGCCGCGTACCTCATCCACCTCTCGCTCAACCGCCCGCAGGAGGGGGACGTGGCCCGGTCGTTGGCCATCATCCACGAGGAGGTGCAGCGGGCCAACCAGATCATCACCGACCTCCTGGAGTTTGCCCAGGTGAGCGCCCCGCGGCGCCGCCCCGTGCCCACCCTCTTCCTGCTCGAACAGACCCTTGGGGCCTTTGACTTCGAGTCCACCATCACCCTCGTGAAGGCCTTCCCCGAGAGCCTCGGGTCGGTCAACGTCGACGCCGCCCAGGTGCAGCGGGCCCTCCTCCACCTCATCCGCAACGCCGTCCATGCCATGACCGCGGGGGGCACCCTGACCATCAGCGCCCGCACCGAGAAGGACTTCGTGGTCATCACCCTGGCCGACACCGGGGCGGGCATCCCGGCCGAGGTTCGCGACCGGCTCTTCGAGCCCTTGATCACCACCAACCCCGGGGCCCTGGGTCTCGGATTGATGACCGCCCGGGTCCTCATCGAGAACCAGGGCGGTCGTCTCACCTGCATCCAGAGCGATCGTACGGGCACGGTCTTCGAGGCCCACCTGCCGACGGCCTGAAAACCCGGGGAGGCCCTCAGCGGTTGTCGCGCACCCGCTGGGCGGCGAGCTCGTTGAGGTAACACTCGAGGTCGGTGTAGCCCGGGGTGCATCCCGCGACCCCGTTGTTGCTCCGCGCGGAAAGGGTCACGAGGCTTGCCCCTGCGCACCCGGGGTTGAGGCCGCGGGCGGTCTCCCAGGCGTCGGGCATCCCGTCGCCGTCCGTGTCGGTCGGGGCCGAGGTGGTGGGGGGGGTCACCTGCAAGGCGTCCCCGCGGTCGATCCCGTTGTCGTTCGCCCAGGCCACGGGGCGGCTCTCGACCGGGGCGCTGAGGTACCCCGCGAGGCGGGTGTCCATGGCGTCGCGGGGGAAGGCCCCGGTGGTGGCCTGGAGGTGAGCCGTGAGCCCGTTGGTGGGCAGGATGGTCACCGCCGGATGCGGCAGGCGCGCAGGCTGCGAGGGCAGGCTGACGATGCCCGCGCCCAGGGCCCCGGAGGGCTGCGACTGGAGGTTGCCCGCCCAGAAGATGGTGTTGGCCGTGGCCATCGCCAGGTCGTGGTTGAAGAGGGGCTGGTCGGCGATGGCCTGGCGCCGGTGCATCACGTTGCCGACGTAGTTGAGGTTGAGGAGGAAGTCCCGCGAGGCCGAGGGGGCACACTCGTTGCCCCCGCCCGCGCCCACGCAGCGGCTGTACCAGACCGGGTCGCTGACATCGAAGTAGACGTTGTTGGAGACCTCGGCCAGGAGGCGACGACCGGCGCAGTTGGTGGTCCCGGGTCCGTCGGGGTTCTCCTCGCAGGAGAGCTCGGGGAGGCGGCCGTAGCAGCCGTTCCAGACGTTGTGGTGGATGGACAGGCGATCGAGGGGGTGGGTCGACTTGCTATAGTTGATGAGGATCCCCGCCCAGCGGTAGTGTCCGCCGACAGGCTCGGCGATGACGCTGTACTGGATGGTCACATCCCGAGAGCGGGTGATCTCGATGCTCTCGTCCTGGGCGTTCTCGAACGAGCAGTGGTCGACGATGACGCGGTTGGCCCCGCCGATGCGGAGGGTGTCCACGCCGCGGCGCAGGCGGAGGTGGCGGATCACGACGTTCTGACAGTTGCTGTCGGAGTAGTAGGTGTTGTCACAGACGATGCCGCCGTTGACGATGATCCCACCGGGCGAGGTCTGCCCCGCGATGGTGACGTCCCCGGAGCGCAGCTGCAGGGGGCCGTTGATCACCCCCGAGGTGCGGAAGACCACCGTACGGGGCCCCGTTTGATCGAGGCAGGCCTGGAGGCTGCCCGGACCGCTCGTGGCCGTGGTGGTCACCACACACAGGCTGCCTCCCCGGCCGCCCGTGGCCACCGCCCCGAAGCCCTCGGCCCCGGGGAAGGAGGGCGCCGCCATCGACCCGAGGGTCGGGGCCGTCGGGCAGCTCCCACCCGAGGGGGGCGGAGGGGGCGGAGGAGGCGGAGGGGGCGGAGGAGGCGGAGGAGGCGGAGGAGGAGGCGGGGTGCCTGCGTCGCGGGGCGGGGTGCCTGCGTCGGGAGGCGGGGTGCCCGCATCGGGCGTCGGGGCGCCTGCGTCCTGGGCAGGGAGGCTCGGGGCGGGTTCCGCTTCGGGCTCGGTGAGGCCCGTCGCCGAAAGCGCCCGAACGCTCGGGTCGTCGCCGAGGAGCGGGAGGTTGACGGTGTCGTCCTGGGTCTCGGGGGACTCACCCTGAGGATCCCCCGGGTCGGAACCTGGGTAGCTGGCCTGACATCCCGTGAGAGCGAGACAACTAATCACGCAGACAATGCGGCGCAAGGTCATAGCCACCATAGCTACACGATCAAGCCACCCCACGGCAAGCAACAATATTATAATTCCGCCCCCGAGGCTTCATTGAGCACGAGAAAATCAGAGATGCCACAGCGATGGGGCAGCCTGTCGTGCCGCGTGAAAATCAGGGAAGACCTACAATCGATCGACAGAATTCCAACATAGATGTACGACACAGGGGCCATGATCCCAAGCCAGAACGATGGCATGAACACAAAATGACGATGATCGTGATGTGATGTAGGGCGTCCGCCTGTGCCCAAATGACGAAGGCGCCGCCCGGATGACCCGGCGCAGCGCCCTCGGCTCACACAATCTCATTTTAGTTCAATTCATGCCAGGTCGGGTCGAGTCGGGTCAGGTCAGGGGGGGAGGACCTGGAGCGGGGGTCAGCGGTTGTCGCGCACCCGCTGGGCGGCGAGCTCGTTGAGGTAACACTCGAGGTCGGTGTAGCCCGGGGTGCATCCCGCGACCCCGTTGTTGCTCCGCGCGGAAAGGGTCACGAGGCTTGCCCCTGCGCACCCGGGGTTGAGGCCGCGGGCGGTCTCCCAGGCGTCGGGCATCCCGTCGCCGTCCGTGTCGGTCGGGGCCGAGGTGGTGGGGGGGGTCACCTGCAAGGCGTCCCCGCGGTCGATCCCGTTGTCGTTCGCCCAGGCCACGGGGCGGCTCTCGACCGGGGCGCTGAGGTACCCCGCGAGGCGGGTGTCCATGGCGTCGCGGGGGAAGGCCCCGGTGGTGGCCTGGAGGTGGGCCGTGAGCCCGTTGGTGGGCAGGATGGTCACCGCCGGATGGGCGTGACGGGTATTGAGCGAGGGCAGGCTGACGATGCCCGTGCCCAGGGCCCCGGAGGGCTGCGACTGGAGGTTGCCCGTCCAGAAGATGGCGTTGGACGTGGCGATCGCCAGATCGTTGTTGAAGAGGGGCTGGTCGGCGATGGACTGGCGCCGGTACATCACGTTGCCGACGTAGTTGAGGTTGAGGTTGAAGTCCCGCGAGGCCGAGGGGGTGCAGTCGTTGCCCCCGCCGTTGCCCACGCAGCGGCTGTACCAGACCGGGTCGCTGACATCGAAGTAGACGTTGTTGGAGACCTCGGCCAGGAGGCGACGACCGGCGCAGTTGGTGGTCCCGGGTCCGTCGGGGTTCTCCTCGCAGGAGAGCTCGGGGAGGCGGCCGTAGCAGCCGTTCCAGACGTTGTGGTGGATGGACAGGCGATCGAGGGGGTGGGTCGACTTGCTATAGTTGATGAGGATCCCCGCCCAGCGGTAGTGTCCGCCGACAGGCTCGGCGATGACGCTGTACTGGATGGTCACATCCCGAGAGCGGGTGATCTCGATGCTCTCGTCCTGGGCGTTCTCGAACGAGCAGTGGTCGACGATGACGCGGTTGGCCCCGCCGATGCGGAGGGTGTCCACGCCGCGGCGCAGGCGGAGGTGGCGGATCACGACGTTCTGACAGTTGCTGTCGGAGTAGTAGGTGTTGTCACAGACGATGCCGCCGTTGACGATGATCCCACCGGGCGAGGTCTGCCCCGCGATGGTGACGTCCCCGGAGCGCAGCTGCAGGGGGCCGTTGATCACCCCCGAGGTGCGGAAGACCACCGTACGGGGCCCCGTTTGATCGAGGCAGGCCTGGAGGCTGCCCGGACCGCTCGTGGCCGTGGTGGTCACCACACACAGGCTGCCTCCCCGGCCGCCCGTGGCCACCGCCCCGAAGCCCTCGGCCCCGGGGAAGGAGGGCGCTGTCATCGACCCGAGGAGCGGGGCCGTCGGGCAGCTCCCACCCGAAGAAGGCGGAGGAGGCGGAGGCAGGGCCGTGCCCGCGTCCTGAACGACCGTGCCCGAATCACGAATCACGGTGCCCGCGTCCTGAACGACCGTGCCCGAATCACGAATCACGGTACCGGAGTCAGAAACAGTGGTGCCCGAATCACGAATCACGGTGCCCGCGTCCTGAACAACCGTGCCCGAATCACGAATCACGGTGCCCGCGTCCTGAACGACCGTGCCCGAGTCACGGACCTGAACGCCGGCGTCGCGACGCAGGTAATTGTACCAATAGACCCACCGCCGCGAGTAACCCGTGGTGCCCACATTGGGCCCAGGCTGCTCGATCTCCAGAGGAGGCTCGTCGGAGGCGGTGGGGTCTCCAGGATCCTGGAGAGCGGGGGAGTCGGCGTCCTCGTGGGGCGGGAGCGGGTTCCCTGCGTTGTCGAGGCCCTCGGGGGCCTGCGTGTACTCATCGCCGGGCTCAGAACCCGTGTTGACGCCCTGACAACCGGCGAGAGCGAGTGAACTAACCACACAAACCAGATGGCGCAACCTCATAGCCACGAGTCTTACACACGCAAGTGACCGATGAGCAAGCGAGAGAAGTCAGAATTCCAGGACCGAGACCTCGACACGCAGCGGAAATTTCAGAGTTGTCGCGGCAGTGGGACAGCACGCCCGGTGATAAAAAGCGGGGAAATGTAGGCAGGCTGCCTACAGAGATCCACACTGAAACCACTGAATTTGGCGGGTTTTTGCAAAGGAATGCCCGGGTCCGGGCGGGGGCGAGAAAAAAATCAGTCCCGAGACCCCTCGATGTGCTCCGAGCGGGCGTCGAGGACCCTGAGGCAGGGTCGCCGCGGCCAGACGCCCGTCGGAGGGGATCTCAGCGCGTGGGAGGGGGGAGAGATCAGACAGAGACGATCAGGGAGAGAGATTTCCAGATAAATTCAGGCGTCGGCTTGATGGAATTGCGCGATCACCGAACTGATTCACGCAGTCCGGCTCCCGCAATTGCGAACGCCACGGCCTGATTTCGGGTGCTTGGGTGGGGCGGGGGCGCGCACGACGCCCAAGGCAGGGCACCATACGGACGACCCCGACGGCCCCACCCCCGCCAGGTCGGCGGGGTTTAGGGGTCGCGCGGAGGCAGAGGGCGGTGAGGCGGAGGGATGCGGGCGAGGCGGAAGGAGGGGAAGGGCCGCGTCAGGCCCGGTTGCGCGTGACCGCGCCGTAGATGAACAGGACCACCAGGGCCCCGATCGTCGCGCCGATGAGCCCCGGGCCGTCGTTGGCGGCCGAGTAGAAGCCCAGGGCCCGACCCAGAAACCCTGCCACGAAGGCCCCGACCACGCCGAGGGCCATCGTGATGAGGATCCCGCCGCCCTGACGGCCCGGCATGAGGAGCTTCGCGAGGGCACCCGCTACGAGACCGATGATCAGCATCCAGATGAATTCCATGATCGCTTCTCCTTGGTATTGATCGACCAGATAGATCGACAACTGTTTGCGATCGACCGAACGAAACGTGTGAACTGCGAGGCCCGAGGGGCGCTTGCGTCGCGGCAGAGACCGGGCCGAGGCCCGCTCCGCGCGCTCTGTTTTCCGGCCGAAGCGCGACGAGAGCGCGCTCCCTGCTCAGGAGCATCGCGTGTGCCACCCGGGGCAAACCCCTGCCCCAGGGCCACAACCACCGCCCTATGCGCGGTCGAGACCCGGCGGGCGCCCCCCCGTCCCGTCCCGACCCCGTCCCTGCCCGTGTCACCCCGTCTCAGCGTGACACGCTGCCACGACCTCGCGCGCCATCCTCAGCGGTTGTCGCGCACCCGCTGGGCGGCGAGCTCGTTGAGGTAACACTCGAGGTCGGTGTAGCCCGGGGTGCATCCCGCGACCCCGTTGTTGCTCCGCGCGGAAAGGGTCACGAGGCTTGCCCCTGCGCACCCGGGGTTGAGGCCGCGGGCGGTCTCCCAGGCGTCGGGCATCCCGTCGCCGTCCGTGTCGGTCGGGGCCGAGGTGGTCGGGGGGGTCACACGCAGGCCGTCGCCACGGTCGATCCCGTTGCCTCCCGACCAGGCCGCGGGGCGGCTGTCGACCGGGGCGCTGAGGTAACCCGCGAGGCGGGTGTCCATGGTGTCGCGGGGAAAAGCCCCAGCGTTGGCCTGAAGGTGCTCCATCAGCGTGGCCGTGGGCATGATGGTCACGGGCGGATGCGCGAGGCGCTCGGTCAGGGAGGGCAGGGCCACCGTGCCCGTCCCCATCGTGCCCGTCGGGCGCGTCATGAGGTTGGCCGTCCAGAAGATCTCGTTGGTGCGGTTGCGAAACACGTCGTTGACAAACATGGGCTGCTCGGAAATCAACCGACGTCGGTGCATCACGTTGCCCACGAGGTTGAGCCCGAGCAGAAAGTCACGCGACGAAGCCGAACAGTCGTTGCCTCCGCCAGCCCCCACGCAGCGGTTGTACCAGATGGGGTCGCTCACATCGAAATAGAGGTTGTTGGACACCTCCACCATGATCCGACGCCCAGCACAGTTGGTGGTACCCGGCCCATCACCGTTTTCTTCGCAGGAAATCTCCGGAAGTCGCCCGTAACAGCCATTCCACACGTTGTGGTGGATGGACAGGCGGTCGAGGGGGTGGGTGGACTTGCTGTAGTTGATGAGGATCCCAGCGTAGCGGAAGTGGTCGCCGATGGGCTCGGCGATGACGCTGTACTGCACGGTGACGTCGTGCGAGCGGGAGATCTCGATGCTCTCGTCGCTGGCGTTTTCAAACGAGCAGTGGTCGATGATGAAGCGGTTTGTCCCTGCGAGGCGGAGGGCGTCGTCGCCGCGGCGCAGGCGCAGGTGGCGCATCACCACATTCTGGCAGGCGCTCGTGCGGTCGTAGATGTTGTCGCAGTAGAAGCCCCCGGAGATGATGATGCCGCCCGGGGAGGTCTGCCCGGCGATGGTCACGTCTCCGCGGCGCAGGTTGAGGGGCCCGCGGATCACCCCCGAGGTACGGAAGACCACCGTACGGGGCCCTGTCTGGTCGAGGCAGGCCTGGAGGCTGCCCGCCCCGCTGGTGGCGGTGGTGGTCACGACGCACACCCGCCCTCCCCGGCCACCCGTGGCCACCGCCCCGAAGCCTTCGGCCCCAGGGAACGAGGGCGCCGTCATCGACCCGAGGGCCGGGGTGGTCGGGCAGTTGCCCACCGGATTGCCGCGATCGACGGGCACATCGACCCCGGTGTCTCGAGGCGGAGTCCCGGTGTCTCGGGGCGGAGTCCCGGTATCTCGGGGCGGGGTCCCGGCGTCTCGGGGCGGGGTCCCGGTGTCAAGGGGCGGGGCCGACCCGGCGTCGTCGTCGGGTTTCTGCGGGTCGCCGGCGTCTTCCTCCGGCACGGACTCGTCGCCCGCGTCTCCCTCCCAGAGGTCGGTCCCGGTGTTGGTGGCCTGGCAGCCTGCGTACAGCAGGGCGCTAATCACACAAAACAGGGCGCGCAAGGTCATGGCCACGGGAGTGTTACACGGGTCGCGGCCACGTGGGGAGCACGTCTTGGAGTTTCTGCGTCGGGTGGGGGAAGCCCCGACCCATCCTCTGAGACACTTCGTCACGGCAGATTCCCCCCGCACACGGATAGGAGCGCACCGCACTCAGTCAAGGGATCCGAACAAATTTTTAGCGGGTGCGCGCCGCCGGGCACACGGCGCGCGGGGGAAGGCGGGAGGGCAGAGGCTCAGCGCACCCAGATGGCGTAGGCGGCCCCGGGGGCGGGGTAGGAGTACTGGGCTCCGCCGGCGTAGGTGCCGGACATCCAGTTGGAGCGATCGGCGCCGCAGAGGGTCAGGCCCGCGTTGGCCCCGTCGCTCTGGCTGAAGTCCCAGCCGCTGCCGAGGCTCCCGTGGTTTTTGCAGTCGGCGGGGGCTCCGGTGGGGCGATTGACCTGCCCGACCCCCTCGTCGGTGTACGAGGCCGGGCCCCCGCACCAATAGTACCCGCTGGGGTCGTTGTAGAGCAGGTATCCGGGCTGTCCGAAGGCGATCCGGAGGTCGGTGCGCCGGATCGCGTTGCTCAGGTAGGTGCGGGCCCCGGTGCGGTAGGCCGCGAGGCGCAGGGTGGTGTACGGGAAGGTGTTGAGGTTGACCCACCCGGCCATCCCCGTCGACGAGGCGGAGGCGGCCTCGGGCGTGTTGGCCAGGGCCGTGAGGCCGGTGTTGACCGCCCCGAAATCGCCGTAGTTGCCGGCGTGGGCGGAGTTCTTGAGGAGGCCGAGGGTCCAGCCTCCGCCGTCGGTGGTCATGTCGCAGACGGCGGTGAAGGGGGCCACCCCGCCGGCTCCGTCGGGGTCGATGGCGTAGGTCCCGCTCATGGTAGCGGGGTTGCGGGCCAGGAGGTCGGCGCAGCTCCGGGGCGGGGTGCACGCGCCCGCCACGCAGAAGAGGCCCTGGGCGCAGACGTTCCCGCAGGCCCCGCAGTGCTGGCCGCTGGTGCGGGTGTCGACCTCGCACGCGTTGGTGCGGTTGCCGTCGCAGTCGGCGAGGCCCGTGGCGCAGGCCGTCCCGACGCAGGCCCCGTCGGCGCAGACGTCCGTGCTGGTGGAGACCAGGCCGTCGTTGCAGGCCATCCCGTTGCCCGTGGGCAGACCCGGGCAGGTGGTGGTGCTCGGGTCGCAGCCGCGCACCTCGACCTCGTCGATGCCCACCCCGTCGGTGGTGAACACGATCTTCACGAAGCGCCCGAGCACGGGGGCAAACCGCGCGGTCACCGTCTGCCCCGTGGGGATGCTCTCCCCGCGCCCCATCACCGCCGAGGAGTCGAACACCCTGCGGTACTCCGTGGCGTCGTCGGCGTCGTTGCCGTTGGCGTAGGCCGCCTCGGTGGCGGCCACGTACACGGTGTATCGACCAGCCGGGCGATCGGTCACCCCGCCCACCCGGTCGCGCCCGAAGGCGATGGTGTCGATGGCGATCGAGCGCCCGAGGTCGAGCTTGAGCCAGCTCCCGGCCGCATTGGGGATCCACGAGGCCCCGTTGCCGTACCGTCCGTCGTTGGCAAACGCGGGACGGTGGATGGGGGCGTCGGTGGGCAGGGCCCCGCTGGCCACGGCGGCCACCCCGCCGTTGTTGGCCTGGGCGGCGAAGTTGCCGCCCGTGTCGTAGGGCTGAAAGCTGCACTGGGGGGCGGTGTACCCCATGGTGCATCCGCGGACCCCGACGAGGGCCGAGGCCCCCATCGCGGACACCGTCACGTCGAGGGCCGGGCGGCACATCCCCGTGGCCCGGTCGCAGGGATTGACCGTGTGACAGGGGTCGCTCGCGGGGCAGGAGACCCCCACGCAGCGGTCGGCCACGCACATCCCCGCGGCGCAGTAGGTCCCGGCGGCGCAGGCGTTGCCGCAGCGGCCGCAGTGGCTCGCGCTGGTCTGGACGTTGAGACAAGCGCCCTGACAATCGCTCAGGCCGGCGAGGCAGCCCTCGACGCAGGCCCCGGCCCGGCACACCTGGCCGGCGGCGCAGGCCATCCCGCAGGCCCCGCAGTGGTTGGCCTCGATCTGGAGGTTGAAGCACTGCCCCCCGCACGAGGTCTGCCCGGCGAGGCACTCCACCACGCAGGCTCCTGCGGTGCACACCTGGCCGGTGGCGCAGGCCATCCCACAGGCCCCGCAGTGGGCCCGGTCGGTCTGGGTGTCGCGGCACGACCCGCCGCAGTTGGTCTGGCCCGTCACGCACTCGACGGTGCACACCCCCGCCGCGCACACCTGGCCCATGGAGCAGGCCATCCCGCAGGCCCCGCAGTGGGCCCGGTCGTTGGCGAAGTTGACGCAACGGCCGTCGCAGGGCGACCCGCCCGGGGCGCACATCGGGCCTCCGTCGACGGGCTCGGGCACGTCGGGGGTCGTGGGCACGTCGGGGGTCTCGGGGACGTCCGGGGTTGTTGGGACATCGGGGGTCTCGGGCACGTCCGGGATTGTGGGCACGTCCGGGGTCGTGGGCACGTCCGGGGTCGTGGGCACGTCCGGGGTCGTGGGCACGTCCGGCGCGGCGGGCACGTCCGGGGTCGTGGGCACGTCGGTGCTCGCGGGTACGTCGGTGCCGCTGTCGTCCGTGCCGGGGGCTGGATCGGAGCCGCAGCCCGCGGCGAGACCCAGGACGGCCGCCACGGCCAGACAGGTCGAAAAGGATCGAGATCTCAAGGGGAATTCCTCCGGGCTCTGGGGATGCGGGGTCGCATCGCAGGGCCCGGACTATACTGCGGTCGCGGCCGCAGCATGGACTCCCTGAGCGGAGAGAATTCTGCAGGCGGGAGTGATCAGCGAGGGGTCAGCGGATCCAGAGGTCGCGCCATGCGGTGCCGTTCTGTCCGTAGTCGACGTTGGGGATCTCGCTGCCGAGGCCCGTGGCCCCGGAGGTCACGGTGCCCGCGCCCCACCAGGCCCGGTTGCCGATGCGGCTCGGCGACTCGGCGGTGCCGTAGTCGCGGTAGACGAGGCCGTTGCGGGTCTGGTCGCCGCCTGAGTTGCAACTGCTGTGGCAGTCGCCGCCGAAGATCGCGATGCGTTGGGCCTGGGAGTGGTCGCGGTCGCCGCCCGAGGTCGGGCATTGGTCATTGGTGCAGCCCGTCGGGACGAAGCCCCAGTTGCCGCCCGCCACCAGCCAGGCCCCGAAGGTGTCGCCGTCGTTCTGGTTGATAAAGCGGCCGTACCAGCAGGCGGCGTCGCCCATGGAGCAGTCGTTGATCTGGTAGAAGTTGCCCACGGTGGTTCCCTGGCCCACCTGCCGCCCGACCCGCACGTGGCTGCCCTGAATGGCGGCGTACTGGGTGTGCAGCAGGTTGCCCGTGCCCGCCGGGGCCGTGATGGCCCCGAGGTTGCGAGTGAGCTGCGGCAGGTAGCGCGGGTCGCCCATGCGGCCGACGAGGGTCCAGCCGCCGCCGTCGGTGGTCTGGTCGCAGTACACCGAGGTCGAGGGCACGGGGCCCAGGCCGTCGGGGTCGATGGTGTACACCCCGTTGGTGACGAGGCCCGCCTGCAGGATCTCCCGGCAGTTGCGCGCCAAGGTCCGTTCGCGGACAAACACATGACCGACGGCCGTCACGATGGCCCCCGCGGGCGCGCAGGCGCCTCCGCCGACCTGCCCTACCGAGGGCCGGGCCTCGGAGCCGAAGCAGCCGTTGCCCGCAAGCACGTTGCCGCCCACCCCGAGCCATGAGTCGGTCGAGCCGCAGTCGCCCTCCTGGTTGCCGAGGATGCCGATGCGCACCCGGGCGTGGGGGTCGCCGAAGCTGTTGGCGAAGCCCTCGCGGTTGCAGTTGGGCTGAATGGTATTGCCCGGCAGAAGCCCGAGCCAGGCCGTACGGCCCAGGGTGGTGGCCCGGTAGCTGCCGCCCACCAGGGCGGCGAGGTTGGCCGCCGTGCCCTCGATCACCACCGAGCGGGTCATGCCCCCCGCGGTCATCATCACCAGCACCTCGCTGACCGGCTGGTTGAGGAAGCTGGCGAACTTCGCGTCCGTCGGCGTCATGTCGACGGAGGTGGGGTTGAGCAGGGTGGTGTTGGTCCAGATCGGGGCGTCGTAGGCGAAGGTGGGGTTGGCCCCGTTGGCCTTGAGGGCGAGGGTCCAGCCTCCGCCCGCCGTGGTCATGTCGCAGTACACCTCGGCCGCGCTGCCCTGCCCCGCGGGGGCCACCCAGTACGCCCCGCTGGGGCTCGACGGGTTGGCGAGCAGGATCTCCTGGCACGACCCGTAGAGCGTACGGCACGTGCTGGCGTCGCACACCCGTCCGGCTCCGCACGCCATCCCGCAGGCCCCGCAGTGCAGGGCGTCGGTGCGGAGGTCACGGCACGACCCGCTGCAGTTGATCTGCCCGGTGGGGCACACGGTGGTGCAGGCCCCGGCCACGCAGCTCTGCCCCGTGGCGCAGGCCATCCCGCAGGCCCCGCAGTGGGCGCGGTCGGTCTGGGTGTCGCGGCACGAACCGCCGCAGTTGGTCTGGCCCGCGACGCACTCGACGGTGCACATCCCCATGGAGCACACCTGCCCCGTAGCGCAGGCCATCCCGCAGCCTCCGCAGTGGGCCCGGTCGCTCGCGGTGTCACGGCAGCTTCCCCCGCATACGGTCTGCCCGGTGGGGCACACGGTGGTGCAGGCTCCGGCGACGCAGCTCTGCCCCGTGGCGCAGGCCATCCCGCAGGCCCCGCAGTGGGCGCGGTCGGTCTGGGTGTCGCGGCACGAACCGCCGCAGTTGGTCTGGCCCGCGACGCACTCGACGGCGCACACCCCCATGGAGCACACCTGCCCCGTAGCGCAGGCCATCCCGCAGCCGCCGCAGTGGGTCCGGTCGCTCGCGGTGTCACGGCAGCTTCCCCCGCATACGGTTTGCCCGGTGGGGCACACGGTGGTGCAGGCTCCGGCGACGCAGCTCTGCCCCGCGGCACAGGCCATCCCACAGGCCCCGCAGTGGGCGGGGTCGGTCTGGGTGTCGCGGCACGAACCGCCGCAGTTGTTCTGCCCTGCAGGACACTCGACGGCGCACATCCCCGCCGAACACACCTGCCCTGCGGCGCAGGCCATGTCGCAGGCCCCGCAGTGGGCCCGGTCGCTCTGGGTGTCGCGGCACGCGCCCCCGCACGAGGTCTGCCCCATGGGGCACACGGTGGCGCAGGCTCCGGTGACGCAGCTCTGCCCCGCGGGGCAGGCCATCCCGCAGGCCCCGCAGTGGGCGGGGTCGGTCTGGGTGTCGCGGCACGAACCGCCGCAGTTGGTCTGGCCCGTCACGCACTCCACGGCGCAGGCCCCCGCGGTGCACACCTGCCCGGTGGGACAGGGCCTGTCGCAGGCCCCGCAGTGGGCCCGGTCGGTCTGGGTGTCGCGGCACGAACCGCCGCAGTTGGTCTGGCCCGTCACGCA
>CAYUSB010000016.1:103196-135065 GCA_964447205.1 uncultured Myxococcaceae bacterium | reverse complement strand
GGTCGGTCTGGGTGTCGCGGCACGAACCGCCGCAGTTGGTCTGGCCCGTCACGCACTCCACGGCGCAGGCCCCCATGGAGCACACCTGGCCCATCGCGCAGGCCATCCCACAGGCGCCGCAGTGCGTCCGGTCGTTCTGCGGGTTGACGCAGCGGCCGTCGCAGACCCGCTCGCCCGTGAGGCACATCGGCCCCGCGTCGACGGGAGCCGGGACGTCCGGCGCGATCGGAACGTCCGGGGTCGTGCCGAGGTCGGGCGTGACGGGGACATCGGTCCCGCTGTCGGTCGTAACGGGCGGCGGATCGGAGCCGCAGCCGGCCGTGAGGCCCAAGACTCCTGCCAAGGCGAGGCAGGTCGCGATCGTACGTGATTTCAAAGGAATTCCCTCCAGTTGGGACGGCTATGGCCGTGCGCCGCCCCAGATCAGGAGGGTATACCGACTTGCAGATTCCGCGTACGGTCGTGTACCGTGGAATATTGTCCACGGCAAACCGCAGGGTTGAGTCCGCAGGGGGCGGTCTCTCAGCCGCGGTGGGCCTCGACGAACCAGAGGTCCTTGTCGACCTCGCGGGACATGGCAGTAAACAGATCGCTCGTCCCCAGGTCGCCGGCCTCAGCGGCGGTGTTGATGGCGGCCCGAACGGACGCCCCGAAGGCCGCGAGGGAGGTAGCGAGGGCCTCGACGTGGGTGGCCGCGGCGCTCGTGCCGGCGGGGTAGGTCGGCAGGGAGGTGATCTTGGCCACCTCGGTGAGGGTCCCGATGGCGTGCCCCCCGAGCATCACGGCCCGCTCGGCCAGGGTGTCGGCCCACTCGTGGGTGTGGGTGGCCACGTCGTCGAAGAGGCCGTGCAGGGCGATGAAGGTGGGCCCCTTGACGTTCCAGTGGGCCTGTTTGGCGTGGGTGTACAGGTCGAGGGCGTCGGCGAGGCGCGCGTTGAGGAGCGGGATCATCGCCCCGCGGGCCGCGAGGCTGAGGTCGTTCTTGGTCGAGTGCATGGTCAATCTCCTTGTCAAACCGTCTCCAGGGCGACAGCCACCCCGTGGATCACCGAGGCTACCCGCACGGCGTCGTGCACCTGGTCCTCCGACAGGCCGCCCTTGATCACGACCTCCTCGTGCGACCGGACGCAGGCCTCGCACCCATTGATGGCGCTCACCGCAAGACAATAGAGCTCGAATTCCACCTTGTCAGCGGCGGGCTTGACGATCCGGTTCATCCGCAGGCCGGCCCGCTTGGTGGCGTACGACTCCTTGCCGATCATGTGGCGAAACCGGTAGTAGACGTTGTTCATCCCCATGAGGGAGGCCGCGGCCCGGGCGTCTTCGAGGGTGGCCTCGGGCACCCCCGCGGACTGGGCTGCCCCGAGAATGGCCGCGCGCAGGTCGGGGTTGCGGGCCGCGTAGGCCGAGGCCAGGGCCGTGCCCCACCGCTGCGTCGGGCTGAGCGAGTTTTCCCCCAGCACGCCGCTGAGGTTGAGCTTCAGATCGCGGGCCGCCTCGGGCAGCCGCTCTCCGAGAGTTTCCAAGGTCATGGTCGTCATCGCACACGCTCCTTCCGACGCCGTATGGGCGCCTCCCGCAACTGCCCGAACCCCGTCTGTCTACCCTGCGCCGCCCCCCTCAATCAGGGGTGCAGCACGTCCTGGCCCTTCTGCCAGTTGCAGGGGCACAGCTCGTCGGTCTGCAGCGCATCGAGGGTGCGCAGAACCTCCCCCACGTTGCGGCCCACCGAGAGGTCGTTGACGCTGGCCCAGCGGATCACCCCCTCGGGGTCGACGATGAAGGTCGCCCGCAGGCAGACCCCGTCGGTCTTGTGCAGGATCCCGAGGGCCCGCGACAGCTCCTGCTTGGCGTCGGCGAGCATGGGGAAGGGCAGGTCGCGCAGGTCGGCGTGGTCGCGGCGCCAGGCCGCGTGCACGAAGTGGGAGTCCGTGCTCATCCCCAGGACCTGGGCGTCGCGGTCGGCAAACTCGCGGTTCTTCCTGCCGAACTCCGCGATCTCGGTCGGGCAGATGAAGGTGAAGTCCATCGGCCACGCGAAGAGCACGAGCCACTTGCCCTCGTAGCTCTTGTCGGTCACCACCTGAAACTCCTTGCCCTTCTCCAACGAGACAGCGGCATTGAGCGAAAAGTGCGGAAGCTGGTCGCCAACGGTCAACATGGTGCGATCTCCTCTGTGAGTCTGTCTGCGAGCGACCCGACCTCCGGGCCGCGACGGATCAACCCCTTCGCACCGTCCGTGCCAGCCCCGGAGATCCCTCAATTCCCTTGAATTGTAGGCACTCTCGTACGGACCTACCCGGCACCGATATCTCGGTGGCACCGAAATCTCGGTGATCGCCACTGGTATTTCGGTGCCCCGATGTGCACCCTGCGGGGTACGACCCCATGGATGGACCCCGCGCCCTCACGGTAGACCTCACCCACGACCTGCGGGCCCTGGCTCGCCTTGCGGCCGAGGACGACGGCCTGGAGGACCTCGTACGGCGGGGCCTCGACTGGCTCGGGCGTCTGGCCCCGTACGACCTGGCTACGGTGTTTGAGCTCGAGGGCAGCACCCTGGTGGTCCGTGCGGCCCGGGGGCGTCTGGCCGACGAGGGGGTGAAGCACCATCGGGTGGAGCTCGGGAAGTTCCCTTCGATACGAGAGGTGCTTCAGTCGCGCAGGGCCCGGGCCTTCACCGAACACGACCACGCCGACGGGGACGGCGACCCCTTCGACGGGGTCCTCGACCTGCCGGATGGGCATGCGTGTATGGTGGTTCCGTTGTGCGCCGGGGAGCGCACCTTCGGCATCCTCACCCTCGACCGAACCCGCTGCGAGGTCTTCCCCCCCGCCGTGGTCGACCTGGTGGAGGTGTACGCCCAGATGTTGGCCCTGGCCCTGGTCAACGCCGAGCAGCGGGCCACCCTCGCCCGGTTGCGCACCCAGGTCCAAGACCAGGTGCGGATCATCGAGCACGACATGGTGGGCGACAGCCCCGGGGTGTTTGAGACCTCGCGCTCCCCGTTGATGCTCGACGTAGCCCGCCGGGCCCGTCAGGTCGCGGGCACCGACACCCCCGTCCTCATCCTCGGCGAAACCGGAACCGGCAAAGAACGCCTCGCCCGCAGCCTGCACGAGTGGTCTCACCGCCGCGAGCAGCCCTTCGTCAAGCTCAACTGCGCGGCCATCCCCGCGGCCCTCCTGGAGAGCGAGCTCTTCGGTCACGTCCGGGGCGGGTTCACGGGGGCCACCCGCGACCGTGCGGGGCGGTTCCAGACGGCCAACGGGGGCACCCTGCTCCTCGACGAGATCGGCGAGGTCCCGATGGAGCTTCAGGCCAAGCTCCTGCGCGTCCTGCAAGAGGGCACCCTCGAACCCGTAGGCAGCGACCGCACCGTGAAGGTCGACGTCCGCATCCTCGCGGCCACCCACGTCGACCTGGAGAAGGCCGTGGCCGAGGGGCGGTTTCGTGCCGACCTCTACTACCGCCTCAACGTGTTTCCCCTACGTCTGCCGGCCTTGCGCGAGCGCCTCGAAGACCTCGAGACTTTGTGTACGGTCCTGCTCGACGACCTGGCCCGCCGGACGGGGCGCCGGGGTGTGGTGGTGACCCCCGCGGCTCTGGCCCGCCTGCGCAGCTACCCCTGGCCCGGCAACATCCGCGAGCTGGCCAACATCCTGGAGCGGGCGAGCATCCTGTCGACGGGCCGTTCGGTGAGCCCCGACCTGATCGACCTGCCCGCCCCGCATCGTGCTCCCCCGGCCCTCCCGGCCGTGGTGGTGGAGGTGTCGGCGAGCCGCCCGGCCCCGGTCCTGGGGACCCTCGAAGACGCCGAGCGGGCCCACATCACGGCCGTCCTGGCCCACACGCGCGGCAAGGTGTACGGGGCGGGGGGGGCCGCAGAGATCCTCGGGATGAAGCCCAGCACCCTGCAATCGCGGATGAAGAAGCTCGGCCTCGACCGGCTCGGGGCCGCCGCGGGGGGGTGATCCTCTGTCAGGTGCGGAGGTACTCGGTCCCGTAGGCCGCGAGAAACTCCTCGTAGTTGCCGCCGAAGAGGTTGGGGCCCTTGGCCGACAGCTCCAGCACGCGGGTGCCCAGGCGCGACACGAAGTGCCGGTCGTGGCTGGCGAAGATCACCGTGCCGGGATAGGCCACCAGGGCGTCGAGCAGGGCGTCGATGCTCTCCACGTCGAGGTGGTTGGTGGGTTCGTCAAGGAGCATGACGTTGTTCTTCTGGAGCATGAGGCGGGCGATCACGAGGCGGGCGGCCTCGCCCCCGGAGAGGGTCTCGGTCTTCTTGAGGCCCGCTTCGCCGCTGAAGAGGAGCTTGCCCAACACCGACCGAACCTGCTCGATGGTGGCCTGCTCGTCGAAGCGCCGCAGCCAGTCGTAGGCCGTAAACCCCGGCTCCAGGGCCTCGTGGTGGTCCTGGGCGAAGTAGCCCACCGACACCTCGTGGCCCCAGGCCACCTCGCCCGCGTCGGGGGTGTACTCCCCCACCAGCATCTTGAGGAGGGTCGACTTGCCGATCCCGCTCGGGCCGATGACGGCGAGCTTCTCGCCCCGCATCATGTTGAAGTGCAGGTCGTTGAAGACCTGCTTGTCCCCAAAACGTTTGCTGAGCCCCGTGACCCGCACCACGTCGCGCCCCGAGGCCCGGGCCTGCTCAAACTTCACGTACGGCCGCACCACGCTCGACCGGCGCACGACCATGCTGGCCTCGAGCTTCTCGATCTCCTTCACGCGCGACTGGGCCTGGCTCGACCGGTTGGCGCTCGCCCCGAAGCGGGCCACGAACTCCTTGAGCTCGGCGATGCGCTTCTTCTTCTGGGCGATGTCGGCCTCGCCCTGGCGTTTGCCCGTGGTCTTCTGCTCGACGAAGCTGGTGTAGTCGCCCGTGTAGACCGTCACCGTCTGGAAGTCGACGTCGGCCACGTGGGTGGCGATGGCGTTCATGAAGTGGCGGTCGTGGGAGACGACCACGAGGGTCCCGCGGAAGTCCTTGGTCAGGTACGACTCCAACCAGCGGATGGAGTCGAGGTCGAGGTGGTTGGTGGGCTCGTCGAGGAGCAGGACGTCGGCCCCGGCGAAGAGGGTCTGGGCCAAGAGGACCCGGAGCTTGTACCCGCCCGCGAGGGAGCGCATGGGCAGGGCGTGTTGGGCCGCGGGAATGCCGAGGCCTTCGAGGAGCTCGGCGGCCCGGGCCTCGGCGGTGTACCCGTCCTCCTCGGCGATGGTGCACTCGTGTTCGGCGAGGGCCATCCCGGCCTCGTCGGTCATCTCGCCCTCGAGGAGCCGTTCCTTCTCCTGCATGGCCTCCCACAGGACCTTGTTGCCCATGAGGACGGTGTCGAGGATGCGGCAGTCGTCGTAGTGGAAGTGGTCCTGCTTGAGGACGCCTACCTTGAGGCGGGCGGGGATGATGACGCTGCCGGTGTCGGAGTCTTCTTCGCCCGCGATCACCTTGAGCAGGGTGCTCTTGCCGGCCCCGTTGGCCCCGACGAGGGCGTACCGTTTGCCCGGGTCGAAGGTCATCGAGACCGACTCAAAGAGGATCTTGGGGCCGAAGCGCTTGGTCAGGTTGTCGAGGGTGATCATCGGGGTCGGCGGGCCTTCTGCCACCTCGTCCCCCGTCGCGCAATCCCTGGCGTGGTGAGGGCGGGCCCTCGGCGCGACTGGGGCGGGGGGACGGTCACCAGCCCGCGCCGCGGAATCGGCCGCGGGCCCACAGTCGTAGGGTGCCGCAGAACGCCGGGGCCCTGCCCTCGGTGGTGCCCTCCCAGGCCGCCACGGCGTCTCGCAGGGCATGGGGCGGGAAGCTCCGCGTCGGGTACTTCGCCCTGAGACCCGCCAGGGCCCGGTCGAGCACTGCGCGGCGCGCGTCCACGAGCACGCGGTGGTTGAGGTTGAGGCGTTTGTCGAGATCGGCCTGAAACTGCGCGTCGCTCGACTTGAGCTCCCCGCGGGTGTTGCACCACAGGCTCGTCACGTGCCCCGACACCAGCGGATCGAGACGGATGGGATCGTCTCCTTTGCGGGTGTCACAGGTCTGGTCCGAGGGCGCGACGCCCACCCCGCCCAGGCATGCCCCGAGGAGGTTGCGCCAGACGAGGGCCGACGCCGGGTCGAGGGACTGCGGGCTCCAGTGCTCGACCTTCATCTGGGCCTGAGCCGGGCCGCTCGCCCCCCCCGGGCCAGGCGCTGGCTCCGTAGAAATGCGGCGCATGCAGTAACAACAGAGGTGCTCCTGGTCGCGGAGCAGGGCCGTTCGGATGGCATCCTTCACGGGCGTGAAGTCGCCGCCGTCGTACCGAACCCCCGGCACTGCCCGGTACGCCGCCAGGGCGACAGGTTCGGGGCCCTTCCGCAGCAGCCTCAAGGGTCGGACTCCTGCGGCGACGACTCCAACGCCGTGATCACGTCGAGGTCAGTGCGGAGCCGGAGCACCTCCGGGTCACGTTCGGTCAGCTTCTCCGCGAGCCGATCGAGCAGGACGCGAGCTTCCTCGACTCGATCGGCGTCGAGCAGATCGCGCACCGCATCCAGCTCGGCGACCACGGCCGCAGGTCGCGCCGGAACACCAAGAACCTCCCAGAGGATCGCGTTGCTGTCGCGGCCCTCGGTCGGGGCGGGCGGGTCAAAACACGCGAAGTCCTTGAGCAGCACCACGGCGTCGTTGGCGACCTCGCTCAGCACCTGCGGCGAGTGCGTCGTGACCACAAACTGGCAGCGCGGAAAGGTGCGGCGCAGGGCCGCGAGCACCGTACGCTGCCACGAGGGATGCAGGTGCAGCTCGATCTCATCGATGAGCACCACCGTCTCGCATCCGAGAACGTCGTCGACACCCGGGTTGGCGATGGCGAGGCGACGCGCAATGTCCGCGACCATCGCCAGGAGGGTGCGTTCGCCGTCAGAGAGCTGGTCGAGGGCGAAGGGCTCCCCAGCCTTGTCGACCGTCATCCGCAGCACGGTCCGATCGACGCGGAGCCGCGTAAACCCGGGGAGCAATGAGGTCACCGCGGCCCGGACGGCGTCGAGCTGCGGATCGGACCACGCCAACGAAGCACGCTGGACCTTCTCGGCGTTCTCGTAGTCCTCGCGCTCGCGAAACCATCGGAAGAGGTCGTGAAACCCGAGGGCCCCCTCCCCCAGTGCTCCCTCAAACGCATCGGCCGGAACCGTCTTCTCGGGCATGGCCCCGAGTCCCTGGTCGGCCGGCCCCGTCTCCTTCCACCGCGTGCGCAGGTCGGGCGAAGCCGCACGGTTCGCGGGGAAGTACATCGTAAGGTACTCGGCGGCGATGGGAAGACCAGACGGTGGCCCCATCCAATTGAGAAAGTTGCCCGCGCTCGCGTCGTGGCCGTTCCCCTGGGCAGCCGCAGTAGCCTCGACCGCACACAGCTTGCCTTGGTACCGCACCTCGACGCGCAGAGCGACACCATCTCGCCCACGACGGATCGCAGCGGAGAGCATCGCATCGGTCTTCACCGGACGCCCCTTCGCCTGCTCCACCACCCGCCCCAGGGCAATGGCCAGCGCATCGAGCAACGAGCTCTTGCCCGCGCCGTTGACCCCGACGATCACCGTGAGCGGGCGATCAAGCGCCAACTCGATCGAGGAGAAACCGCGAAAATCCTTGAGGTTGAGCGAGACGACACGCACCACGCGACGATACCTCCGCCCCGACCGCAACCGCCAGCCTCCGATGTCTCTGCGACGCCTTCCGAGAGCCCGGCGGCCCCATCCCTCGGTGCAGAACCCGTCCGCCTCGGCAACCGCGACCTGCGCGCAGCAGCCGACTCAATCCAGGCAGCAGAGGACCCCGCCTGCGTCCGGGCCGGGCTTCGTCACCAGGTCGCTCTCGCGCAGCCCCTGAGGGTCGCCGTCGCAGCGCCAGGGGGGGCGTAGGGCGGCGCAGAGGTTCTGGCTGAAGCGGTCGAGCGGGGCGCACGACGCGGCCTGCGGAACGTCCCCGAGCGTCCCGCAGCCGAAGATGTCGTTGCTCGTGCGTTCGGTCTGGGCGCACCCGACGCGGCAGTCGTTGCTACCGCAGGTCGGGTCAGCCCCGGTCGCGCAGTGGCCGCAGCCGGGGCCCGTCTGCCGGGTCGCGTAGAATGTGTTGGAGGCGGCGTCGCGGGCCCCCGCGCAGCCGTCGGGCGAGTGCATGGCGACGTCCTGGGCCGAGCGGCAGACGTGCCAGCCCGGGGCGCAGAGGTCGGTGGCGCTGCATCCGAGGCCCGTGGGGTTGGGCCCGTCGTCGCCGGCGCCGCGTTGGCAGGTGGGGGAAGATTCGCGCGAGAGCCCGGGGTTGCTGAAGCCGCCTGCGCAGCCCGCGATGACCGGGTGGGTCGTGCGGTCACGGAAGGCGTCGCGTTGCCCGTCGGCGCAACCGCCGCAGTCGGTCGCCGGGAAGACGCACCCCACGGCCGGATCGCAGCGGTTGGCGGTGCAGGGGTCGCGGTCGTCGCAGACGATCGGGTCGTGGAGGCAGCCGCGGACGCGGTCGCAGCGGTCGGTGGTGCAGAGGCTGCGGTCGTCGCAGTCGGTGGGGACGACGAAGCAGCCGCGGTCGGGAGCGCAGCGGTCTTCGGTGCAGGCGTCGCCGTCGTTGCAGGAGACAGCCGCGTGGGCGCAGCGCCCGTCGGGCAGGCAGGTGTCGGTGGTGCAGAGGTCGTGGTCGTCGCAGCGCGCCGGGTCGACGCGGCAGCCGGGGTCGGGCACGTCGGGGACGTCAAGAGGGGAAGGCAGGTCGACGGGGGGGACGTCGAGGACAACAGGGACGTCGGGGACGGTGGGAACGTCGGGAGCGATGGGGACGTCGACGGGCGGGACGTCGGAGGCGACGTGAAGGGCCGTGCGCGCGCCACAGGCGGAGAAGGCCGTGAGGGCGGTCGCGCAGAGGAGGACGTTCCGCAGAGGGGCCACGCGTCGGTTGTAGTGCAATCGCACCCGGAGCGGCCAGGAACCCGCGCTGGCCTGCGTCCCCTCAGACGGAACCCGCGAAGTGCGGGTCTACGCCCCCTGAGTTTGCCGCAGGCTCCCGCACACCAAACCTCGTTGCCCCTTGCGCCCCTTGCGCCCTTGCGGTTTCGCAGCCCGCCCCTCGTCGCCCGCAGCCCCCGGCGCCTCGCCCGGCCCCACACCACTGGAGACCGGGCCCCGACAGGGTATCCGCGACGACCCGCCCAATGGTTATCTTCCCCCAAGACAGCCTATGAAGTTCGAACAGCTCGACCGACGGATGCGCATCTACGAGACGGCCCACGACCACAGCGTCCTGCCCGGGGTGCACATGGTGGCCCGCATCGACGGCCGCTCCTTCTCGCACCTCACCCGCGTGACCCATGCCTTCGAGGCCCCCTACGACCCGCGCTTCCGCGACGCCATGGTCAAGGTCCTTGTCCACCTCATGGCCTGCGGCTTCTCGGTGGTCTACGGCTACACCCAGAGCGACGAGCTGTCCTTGCTCTTCCGACGCGACGAGTCGGCCTTCGGTCGCAAGCTGCGCAAGTTCAACTCCGTGCTGGCGGGGGAGGCCAGCGGGGTGTTCTCGCTCGCCCTCGGGGCTCCGGTGGCCTTCGATTGCCGCATCTCGCAGCTCCCTCGCGAGGACGACGTGGTCGACTACTTCCGCTGGCGCCAGGAGGACGCCCACCGCAACGCCCTCAACGGCCACTGCTACTGGCTCCTGCGTGGTCAAGGGCTTGACGACCACGCGGCCACCCAACGCCTCCGGGGGGTGTCCCTGGCCGACCGGCACGAGCTCCTGCATCAGCACGGGGTTCAGTTTGGGGCCCTGCCCCTGTGGCAGCGGCGGGGCATCGGGACCTACTGGGAGTCCCACACAGACACAGGGACCGACCCGCGCACAGGGGCCCCGGTCGAGAGCGTGCGGCGCCGGGTGAAGGTCGACGACGCCCTGCCCATGCGCGACGACTACGACCACTTCGTGCGGGCCCTGCTCGTGGCCTCGTTGCCCGAACACCCCAAGCCGACCCCCGACGCGGGGTGAGACGCAGCCCCGGGGATGGTACCGTCGCCCCCCGATGACCCCCTACGACGAGACTCGCTTCCGCCACAACGTCGACGCCGCCCTGCGGAGCATCCGGGCAGTCCTCGACAACACCCGCAACCCGCAGTACCCCGCCGATGTCCCGCATCGGTACGAGGACAAGTACGAGCTCGTCGAGTTTCTCGGGCGTACGGCCACGGCCGCCACCCTCCAGGGGCTCGGCGAAATCGGGCTCTCCCCCGAGGGCCTCGGCCAGCTCCTGGGGTGGGGCCGCGACCAGAGCGTCACCCTCCGGTTTCGGGCCCAGGAGACCTGCACCTTCCTGCGCGAAGAGACCCGCAAGGTGGAGTCGGCCGAGCAGCGGGTCGTCGAGAAACGCTCCATGTGGGGCACCTCCGAGACCACCGAGAAGGTCGTCACGACGGTCCGGGAGTACTTCTGGCGCTTCGCCTTCACCTGGGAAATCGTGGCCTTTCCAGGGACCAACGCCGAGCAGGGCCTCTCCCTCGCCGCTCACGCCGGGAGCGTCGAGATCAAGACGGCCGCCAAGACCTCTCCCCGGCCCGACAAGGTCATCCGCCCCCACCTCGACGCCAACATCACCCTGCTCCTCGCGCGGGTCGACGCCCATCAGCGCGCGTCGTTCTCCATCGATCGGGCCTCCCCCGCCTGCCACACCCCGCGGCGAAACCCCGAGGTGGCCTCCCTCCTGTGGGTCTTCCACGAGATCGGTCACTGGTGCGGACGGGTCCACGCGTACCTCACCCAGACCCTCTTCGCCGCCCACCCCGACCACGGCCGCGACCTCTCGGCCCTCCAGCGGGCGGGGGTGTTTGTCCCGGTGGTTCCGGTCTTCGAGCCGGGGCGCGGGGCCGACCCCAATGGCGACGCGACCGTGCTCCCATCCCTCTACGCGGGGGCTTTTCTGGGCGAGCAGCGCCGATCCCTCGCCGAACGCCGGGCCCAACTCGCGGAGCTGTTTCCCCGCGACGACACGCCCACCTCCGCCGCCGAGGCCCACCTCGTGATGACCCTCCTGCACACCGCCGACGTGTGCCAGGGCTTCGCCGACGGGGTCGACTACGTCGAGGGCATGCTCCGCGACCAGCTCGTGGCGGCCATCGGAAAGACCGTCACCCCCGCGGACTTCTCGGCCTACATGGACTTCCACAGCCGCAAGCTCTTCAAGCCCGCGTACCGCCCGCAGCCCTTCTCCCAGGCCGTACGCCGACCCGAACACGCCCCCGAAGGGGTCGTCAGCATCGAGGCCGGAACGCGCGGCTCCACCACCGAGCCCATCTCCACGGTGGTGGCCTGGAGCGTGGCCCAGAAGCCCATGGGGTTCGCCCTCGACGCGGCCACCCGGGTGTCGTTTCTGGGCGACCGGCACCTCCACGCGTGGGTGTCGCACCAGTTTAGCGGTCAGGGCCCCATCGCCCTCCATCTCGTAGCCCGGGCCCGGCAGTTTAGCAGCTTCATCCTCCTGGTCGGGCGCATCGCCTCGGCCGACACCTTCGAGCCCAAGGCCGCGGTCATCCTGCAGAACAAGGACCTCCTGAAGATCCCCCTCCTGCTCGAACCCATCCCCACCCCCAAGGAGTTTCGCGACGCCATCGAGTCGCTGTCGCCCGAGCAGCAGCGCTTCGCCAAGGCCTTCCGCGCGATGCAGCTGGAGAGCACCCTCTTCGGGGTCTGCGTGATCCAGATCAAACCCCAGCTCGAGGCCCTGCTCAAGCTCCCGCCCGACAGCCTCACCAAGGAGATCCTGATGACCCAGGACCTCCTGAGCCTCTTCATCGAGTACCAGATCCCGAGCGACCTGATCTCCTACGACGGCCTCGCCGAGGCCTCCCAGGACGACAAGCTCGCCAAGGTGAAGGGCCACATCGCCCGGATGCAGGAGATGATCGAGCGCTCGAAGAAACGCGAGCTCGACGAGGCCCGAGAGCGCGAGGCCCTGCGCCTGGCCGAGCTCAACCTCACCCCCCAGCCGCCGCCGTACGGGGCCTCGATGCCGACCGGGGCACCGATGTCGGTTGGGGGTCCTGGCTTCGGCGTTCCCTCGGCCCCGCCGGGGATGGGCGCCCCGCCCCCGCCGATGGGCGGTGCCTCGATGGGCCCGCCTCCCCCGCGGATGGCCCCGTCCCCGCAAGCGGCACCCTCTCCTGCGCCCATGGCGCCCCCGGCCCCCGCAAGGCCCGCCTCCGTCGCAGCCGCCCCCGTAGCCGCCGCCCCCGCGGCAGCGCCCGCCGCCGTGGCCCCTGCGACCGCGACCCCCGCCCGACCGACCGCCTCGGCCCCCGCATCCGGCACCCGCGCCCCGCACGACGCGACGGACTACACCCGGATCCCCGCCGACCTCGATCGCCGGATGGAGGAGATCGACGAGGACAGCGCCCTGCGTCCGACCATCCTGCACACCGGAGAGGTCTGGACCCGGGGCTCCCAGAAGGGCCTGCTCGGCGACGCCACCACCACCTCGCTCTTCGCCCGGGACCAGGACGCCGAGAAGAGCCGGGCCTTCGACCTCCTCGACGCCCTGTCCAAGTCGGGGGCCCTGCCGATCGAACACGCGAGCCTGCACGTCGTGATCGCGGCCACCCACTGCTTCGACAAGACCCTTGTCAATACCGTGATCGAGGACAACGTCAACCCCATCGAGAAGGTCGAGCGCTCGGTCATGATCGTGGCCACCACGGTGCACGGCCTGCCCGCCCCGGCCCTGCTCGCCGACGAGCACAGAGCCCGTTTTCTCCAGCACTCCCCGCGGCTGGGACTTCCCTCGCAGGGCGAACCCTCCACCGACGCGGGCTGACCCGCACGAGGCCGTCACCCGCAGGGCGGCAGTTGCTGCACCCGGAGCCAAGAGGCGTTAGCCTCCCCGGTCACGATGAAGACCCTGGAGTTCTACTTCGACCTCTCCTCCCCGTACTCGTACCTCGCGGCTACCCAGATCGGGCCCCTCGCGGCCCGCAACGGGGCCACGATCGTGTGGAAGCCCATGGTCCTGGCGGCGGTGTTCAAGGCCGCGGACAACCACATGCCCGCCCAGAGCCCGCCGAAGGCCCGGTACATGTTCGACGACCTCGCCCGGTGGGCCAAGGCCTACGGGGTCCCCTTTACGATGGCCTCCCGTTTCCCGATGAACACCATCAAACCCGAGCGCCTCGTCCTCGCGACCGAACCTACGGGCCGCGCGGGCGACCTCGCCCTGGCCCTCTTCCGTGCGATGTGGGTCGACGACCGCGACATCGCCGACCCCACCGTCATGCGGGCTGTCGCCGCGGCCGAGGGCTTCGACGCCGACGCCCTCCTGGCCGCCATCGAGACCCCCGCCGTGAAGGACAAGCTCCGGGCCAACACCGAAGAGGCCATCGCCCGGGGGGTGTTCGGGGCCCCGACGATGGTGGTCGGCGACGCCATGTTCTGGGGCAACGACCGGCTCGACTTCGTGCAGGACGCCCTGCGCGCGTGAAGCGCGGTCCGGGTCGATCCGGGTCGACCCGGCGGCTTGGAAGGGGCGTGTCAGGCGGGGGGGAGGCAGACGCGGGTCGCGTCCGCGGGGGCGGTCAGGGGAAGCCGACGACGAGGCCCGGGGCGTTGCGGCTGTTGGTGGTGCCGTCGCCGAGCTGGCCGTTGCCGTTGTAGCCCCAGCACATCAGGGTGCGATCGGCGCGGCGGGCGCAGGTGTGTCGCCCGCCCGCAGCCAGGATACGCACGTTGGCAAGGCCAGACACCGGGGTGGGGCTGGGTCGTGATGTGGGAGCGCTGCTGCCGAGCTGACCATCAGCGTTGGATCCCCAACAGACGACACTGCCCTGCCCGCGGATCGCGCAGCTGTGGGCTCCTCCTGCGACGATGTGGAGGGCGTCGTCCAGGCCGACGACCCGCTGGGGGGTCATACGAGAAGTGGTGGTCCCATCGCCGAGTTGGCCCTGCTCGTTGGAACCCCAGCAAAAAACTGTCCCCATCCGCGTACGCGCGCAGGTGTGGTGAGTACCGGCCGCAAGTTCCGCGATATCGTGCACACCATTCACCAAGGCGGGACGGCTACGATCGTTGGTATCTCCCAGGCCAAGTTGGCCATGCTCATTATGGCCCCAGCACCAGAGGGCGTCCGGACGTGTCGTCGCACAGGTGTGCTCTCCCCCAGCAGCGAGGGTGGTCCCGTCCGTCAGTTCCCCCACACGAACAGGGTGGGGGCGACGTGTGAGACTGCCGTCACCGAGTTGGCCCCGAGCGTTGTGGCCCACGCACCAAACTGCTCCGGAACGTTCAAGAATACACAAATGGCCAGCCCCAGCGCGGATCGAAGTGGTCATATTCACCCCTTCGAGCGTCCTGGTCGACCAGAGTGACGACATAGGGTCCATCTCGCCAAAGAGCGCATTACCCCAGCATGTGACAGCGACAATCGAGCCAATGCAACTATAGTTTGACCCTCCTTGAATATCGCCAGACATCACCACGACCCCGGTGTCGGTGGGCGTCGTGCGGCGCAGATCCATCGCCCCAGGTTCTGGTCTCAGGAAGCTGTTTGTACCCCAACAGTACACCTGTCCCTGAGCCGCAAGGGCACAGGTATGCGAATCACCCGCAGACAGATCCACTCCAATTGAAGGAGTCATCGTGCCCGCGTCCGAAGGCGGTCGATCATTCAGGGAGGCGTCTGGCGCAAGGTCTGAGGACGGGCTGTGGTCGGAGGGGGCGTCCGTGAGTCCAGTCCCATCGTCCACAACGATGAGACTGTCTGCGGGTGGAGTCCGGGCATCCAGATCGTTCGGCACCAGTATGTCGTTCGCTGGGACATCCGTGTCGACGCCCAGATCGGTCGTCGAGGCGTCGTGCGAGGCGAGCTGAATCTCTGGTAGGCAACCACCCAGCACCCCAGCCATCATCCACAGGCGAGCCCGGGTTGAGATGTTCATGATGCCTCCCAGCATGCAGCGCACTGTGGCAGAACGAAGCCCGGACCTCAATGGCATCTTGGCCACGGTCCTGGGGGCCTCTTCTTCCCCGGTCTGAAGGCCGGCGCCTCACTCCACAGGGACGCGGGCGGCGGCCCGCTCCGCGAGCCACACGAGGGCCTCGGCGGGCGAGAGCACCACGAAGCCCAGGCCCGCGGGGTAGTGCCGCGTATTGCCCGTCACGAGGGCGTCGGCCTGGCCGTGCAGGGCCACCTCCACGAACACCCGGTCGTCGTCGTCGGGCAGGTCCCCCCGGTACGCCTCCACGGGGCCGAGGGCAGGACCTACCAGGAGCGATGCCAACAAGGCCTCCCGGCTGGCAGGGTCGATGGCCCGAAACTTCTGCCGCGCCAGGACCTCGCGGTACTCTGCCTCGACCCGGGCGTCGTATAAGACCTCCGCCTCGCGGGCCCCGAGCGCGGCCAGACACAACGCCGGAACCCGCGTCGGATGCAGCAGGGCCGACACCACCACGTTGGTGTCGATCACCACCCGGACCGGTGGGTCCCGCCCGGGTCTCACCGCACGGCGAGGAGCTCGACCTCGAAGCGCAACGTGGCCGACTGCGGAATCACTCCAGGAACCCCCGCGGCCCCATAGGCCAGGTCGGGGGGAATGGTGAGCACCCGTCGGCCTCCCACCCGCATCCCGGCCACGCCCTGGTCCCAGCCGACGATGACCCGCCCGGCCCCGAGGGTAAACCGGAACGGGGACCCGCGGTCGAGGCTGGAGTCAAACCGGGTCCCGTCGAGCAGGGTCCCCGTGTAGTGAACCTCCACCACCCGCCCCGTGATGGCCTCGGCCCCGTCGCCCACCTGAAGGTCTTCGATCTGGAATTGTGACATGGCGCCCTCGACGGTACCGCCCCTGGGCGCCTCGCACAACGGGGGGTGGTGTAGCCTCCCCGAGGCCATGCGTGTCTCCCCGCCCTGGCTGCTCGCCCTGGCCCTCGCCCTGGGCTGTCGACGATCGCCCGGGGCGGTCCCCCGACGGGCGCCCCCCCGGGAGAACACCACCGTCGCCCTGGCCACCCCGCCGCCCGTCCATGTGCATCGGGCGGGCTGGGTGCAGGGGTTTCGGGTGCCGGGGGTTCCGAGGGCGGAGGGGCCGGGGTGGGACGTGGCGGTGACGGCCCCGCCCGACTTCGACGCGACCCAGCCGCTGCACCTCGTGATCCTCGCCCACGGGATGGGGCATCACGCGCTGCAGTGGCTCGCCCGCAGTCCGGCCACGTTGGCCCCCGGGCAGCCCCCCGTCTCGGGCTGGGGATCGAGCATGCGGCACGACTTCGCCCACACCCGAACCCTCCTGATCGCCCCGCAGTTCTACACGCAGGGTCCGCGTCATTGGGGCCGGTGGTTTGCGCGCCCGGCGGCCCTGCGGGAGTTTCTCGACACCCTCCTCGGCGATGTCCTCGTCGACCGACTCGGGAGTCGGCGGAGCAGCGCGGACGTGGCCTCGATCACCCTCGTCGGATCGAGCGCCGGGGGATACTTCATCGACGCCGTGCTCGCCCACTCCGACCTCGCCCCGCGGGTGCAGAACGTGGTCTTCTTCGACGCCCTCTACATGGGCCCCACGCATCTGGTGCCGTGGTTGACGGGGTCTCCCGACGGGGTCATCCGTCGCCTGGTCTCGATCGACGGAGGCGGGGCCACCATCACCGGAGCGCGCCGGGCGTTGCGGGCGGCCCTGCCGCCGAGGTTCCAGCGCGAGGTCGCGGTCGACCCCGAGATGCCCTTGTCCGAAGCCATCCGAACACGCCGGGTGGTGTTCGTACACTCCGCCCAGGAGCACATCGCCATGGGGATTCACAACCTCACCAAGGTGTTGCAGGGCCTCGATCTGCCGCGTCGTACGGTCTGCGCGCAGGAGGGCGATCCGAAGGCGATGCGGCCGGGACAGAGGGCGGTGGCGCGGGCGGTGGAGGTGGGCCAGCGGGTGCGCGAGGCCCTCACGGCGGACGATGCGCGGTTGCAGGACGGATCGGCGGCCGACGACTGGGCGATCGACCTGCCTGCGGGGCGGGCGGTGACGGTGCGGGTTCGCGGCGATCGGGAGCTGCGGACCGGATGGGCCGAGCTCGACGTGGTCCTGCGCGTGCTGCACCGCGGGGAGGTGATCGCGGAGAACGACGACGAAGGCCGTCGGGGGCGTGCGGGGCTGGTGTTGGTCCCGGCGGAGGCTGGGGCCTACGTGCTGCGGGTGACCACCCACGGGCCGTGGCTCCGTACGGGCGGCTACGTGCTGACGGTGCAGTAGCGGGGCGGGCTCAGCCGCCGCCGCGGGCCTTCAGCAATGCCTCGAGCTCCGCGATGCGGGCGAGTGCGGTTTCCTTCGCGGCGCGCTCGGCCTCCTTCGCGGCGCGCTCGGCCTCCTTCGCCGCGAGCGCGGCCTCCTTCGCAGCGAGCGCGGCCTCCTTGGCGGCGCGCTCGGCCTCCATGTCCTGGCGGGCCCGGTGCCCGGCCTCGGCCTCGGTGGGCCACAAGTGCGTGCCCTCCTCGTCGTCGGCGATGCGCAGGTACATGCCGTCGTCGGAGACGATCAGCCACGCTGCCATCTCGTCGCTGTATGCGGGTCCGTCGCCCGCATACACCCTTCGAAACTGCCCGCTGCGTCCGCGGGCCCACACCTGGAGCCTCCACGGGCCCCCGTCGTCGTCGGGGCCCTGGAGCATGGGGTCGAACACCCACAGCTCGCGGGTCCCGCTCACCGCGTACTTGCGAGGGCCTTCGCGATAGTCCTTGGCGGCCGTGGTGGCGCTCACCACCTCGAAGGCCACGCGGGGTGCGGCCGTGCCCGGCTTCCACAGGCACAGGCTCGTGAGTTCTGCGTCGGAGGCATCGGGCGCGGGGTCGAGCAGGCACACGTCCGGGTCGACGCCCACCTTGGGATGGGCCTCATCCCAACGCACCGCGAGGTTGCGACGGACACGAACCACATGCCCCCTGGCCTGCCGCCACTGGCGCCAGACCGACACCATCGTCTGCGCCGCCTCGTCCTGGGCTGCCGGCTCGGGCATGACCTCGTCGTCCTCCAGCACCCACGCGGGGTGCGTCCAGGGTACCTCGAACACCAGCTCCACCCGCTGCGCCGCGTTGCTCATTCGTGGAAGCTCCTTCGTCACGGGCACCCTAGCACCTTCGGGCGGGTCACGGGCCGACGTCGGTGCCGCACGGCCCCTTGCTCCGCCCATGCAGGACGCGGTAGGGCCCAAGGCATGGTAACCCTCGTGTTCCTGCTGAAGGACGCGTTTCGGCCGCTGCGCCACGCCTTCCCCGACGACTGCGACATCGTGGTGGGACGCGGCGGCGACGCCCATCAGGTCACCGTCGTGGGCGACGGACAGCGCTTCGAAGTGCGCGCCCCTGCCGTGTCGCTCTCGGAGCACCACGCCACGCTGACCGTACGGGCCGGGCAGGTCACCGTGGTCGACCCCGGGAGCCGCAACGGGACCTTCCAACGTATCCCCGCAGGCCGCCCCCGCCCTCTCGACACTCCGCTGTGGTTTGGCACCGAGCTGTCGCTCCAGCTCGACGACGTACGTTGGGACGTCCCGACGGAGTTCGACCCGCTCACGGCAGAGGGTCTCGCGGCCTTGCTGCGGGCACGCCTTCAAGACCGCGGGCTCACGGTGGCCCTCGGCGGCGACGTCGGGCACGCGTGGCACCTGGAGGGCGACGCCCGGCTCCTCACGGTGCGCCCGGCGGATCCGTCCCGCACGGTGAGCGGCGACGACCTCACCTGGGTCCGCCTCGTGGTCAACGCCTACAACACCGCGGTGGCCACGCGGCGGGCCGCCGTTCCCTGGGGATTTACGGCCCTCTCCGCGGGGCGTGCCCGGGCGCTCGAACAGTGCCGCCGGGCCGCCCCGACGCGTCTGCCTGTGCTCCTCCTCGGTCCCACGGGGGTCGGCAAGGACGTCCTCGCCCAGGGGCTGCACGAACAGAGCCCCCGGGCGCGCGGGCCCTTCGTAGCGGTCAACTGCGCCGAGCTCTCCGCCGAGCGCCTCGGGAGCGAGCTCTTCGGCCACACCCGCGGGGCCTTCACGGGAGCCACCGCCGACCGCGTAGGCCTCGTCGAGGCCGCCGCTGGGGGAACCCTCTTCCTCGACGAAGTCGGCGAGATGCCCGAGACGGTGCAGGCCATGCTCCTCCGCTTCCTCGAGTCCGAACGCGGTGAGTACAGACGCATGGGCGACCCACGGCCCCGCCGCGCCCTCGTCCGTGTCGTGGCGGCGACGCACCGCGACCTCGCCGACCCGAGCTCTCCCTTCCGCCGCGACCTCTTCTTCCGTCTCGCCGGCGTGGTGGTCGATGTGCCGCCTCCGACCCCCGAAGACCTCCGGGCCATCGCCCGCGAACTCTTCCTCCAGCGGGCCGGTCCCCGCGCTGCGCCGGCCGGAGCCGACCTCGACGCCCTGGCCGCCGAGGCCGCGCGGACCCACTGGGCGGGCGGCGTCCGTGGACTACGTCAAGCGATTGACCGCTGTCTCCAGATGCGTGACCCGAGCCGCTCGTGGACAGACAACTGGCGGAGCGCCCTCGAAGGGGAGCGCCCGTCGCGCGTCCCGCCGCCGCCCGTCGGGGGCCTCGACGTGCAGCCCGCAACGGTGTCACGCGCCCTGTCGGACGTGATCTTCCTCACGGCCGCGCGGGAGACCGCACGCCGGAGCGAGCTCGCCCGACGCCTCGGGATGACCTACCAGGGGGTCCATCAGCGGCTCCATGCCTTGGGGCTTACGCTCGACGACCGCGACGCCGTGGACCGCCGCCTCGCCGAGGCCACCGCCGCGCTGCGAGAGCTCGTCGCCAAGAGTCCTGGCCTCGCGGCGCTCTTCCAGCCGGCCCTCGGGGGGTAAAGGGCGGGGATCGAGCGCCGTGCTGGGGAACAGGTAGCACCTCGGGCCGCTCGTGTCGGAGTAGCGCCTGCGGTGATCTCGGCGGGCTTCAGGCGTCGTTGGGAGCGAGGCGCGCCCGAATGAGGCGCTGGGTCTCGGGCGAGAGCGTGCGCAGGTAGTCTTCTGACAGCCCGCGCAGGATCTCCACGGGCAACGCGCGCAAGGCATCTTCGGGCGCGAGACCCGCGAGCCGCTGCTCGGGCGCGAGACCCGCGAGGCGCTGCTCGGGCGCGAGACCCGCGAGGCGCTGCTCGGGCGCGAGACCCGCGAGGCGCTGCTCGGGGGTGAGTTCGGCGAGGACGACGGTGGGGTCCATGGTGGCGACCATCTTGGCGACGTCGCGCTCCCAGCGCTTCTTGATCTTGTCGATGTCCTTGGCCATGGCACCCTCTGGGCTGCGGGAGAGTTGCTCGATGCAACGGTAGAGACGAGTGTAGAGGTCCCGCTCGCGTGCGTCCACCGGGCGAGGGGTGAGTTGCTCGGACAGAAAACGCGGGGAGATCAGGCGCAGCACCTCTTCCTGCGGCGCATCGCAGGCCACCCCGGTCTCCACCACACGCAGGGCGAAGCGGCTCAGCCGACCCTCGTACACGCCGGGACGTGCCGTAGCCTCCAGCACACCGCCCAACGCACGGAGCTGTGCGACAAAGGGTGCGGTGCGTGCGGGGGCGACGAAGCGCAGCCCCACCTCGGCCGGGTCGGACAAGGCCCGCAGGGCCATGTACTCCAGCACGTACGCGAGGCCCTCCAGCACGTCGGTGGCCTCCAGCGCATCGGTCGCGCCCTTGAAGCTGAACACCGTGTGCAACGGCATCTCGTCCAGCACCGACGCAAGGCGCATGGGAGGCACCACCGTCGCGGCCGCGGGTTCGGTGCGGTGCACCACCACCACGTCGATGCGACGGGGTTCGCGCCCCAGTTGCAGCTCGGGCAGGACCTCCCACACCCGCAGATCGAGCGACGACTCGACCAGCACCACGAACATCGGATGCCACGCCGTACGCGGGGCCCGAGGGATGCGACGAGTCGAACGGGGACGGGCCATCGGGCGGCACATCCACTACCGCCCCCACCACCTCGGCGCAACATCCTCGACGCCGCATGGAAAGATCACCTCGGTGGGTGCGAAGCCGCAAGCCAGGTTGGTGAAGTTCAACAGAGGTTGGGTCCGCCGCGACGTGTGGAAAGCCAAGAATTTGAGTCATCGGCGCACGGCGTAGGGTTTGCTGTGGGCGAGGGCCATGACGAGTCTTTCGACCCGATTGCGCCTGGGAGCATGTGTCGCGCTCCTGACGATGACCGGCTGCGCAGGGAACAATACGCCCGACGTCGTGCCCGCCGACGTGCCGACCGCGGGGGACGTTGTGGACGTGCCCCCGACCCCCATGGACGTGCCCCCGACCCCGATGGACACGGCGACCGACACCCCGCCGACCCCGATGGACGCGGCGACCGACACCCCGCCGACCCCATGGACGCAGGGGTCACTCCGCCGCCTGATGTCCCTGTGATGGTGGACGTGCCTGTGGATCACCCGCCGCCGGAGGATGTTCCCCTCCCCGATGTGCCTCCCCCCTGCCCGCCGCGGATGTCGTCGTGCGGCAGTGTGTGCGTCGACACCGTGACCGACCCGATGCACTGCGGAGCCTGCGACAACGCCTGCTCCACGGGAACCGTCTGCGCCGCCGGAATCTGCGGCCCCCCACGCATCCACGCCCTGCACCCTCCCATCGTCGACGGGGCCTCGGGCACGGTCGTCATCGAGGGCGCGTTCGGAGCCACCGCCACCGTGACGTTCCCCGGGACCACGACGCCCGTCACAGCACGCGTGCTCGGCCCTGGCCGAATCGAGGTCGCGGTGCCTCCCGATGCCACCGCAGGAGCGCTCACGGTGCGTACCGCGGGGGCGACCACGACGAGTCCGCTGCGGTTCCGTCGTGCGAGCTTTGGCCTCGGGCTGCAGCCATTTCGTGCACGCTACGAGCAGGCCGACTACGCGCGGCAGACACCCTCGCTCACTACGGCGCGGGTGCACGCGGCGACGCTCAACACGGGCGCCTGGCTCTACCTGCTGGGCGGAGCCGACGCCTCAGGCGCTGCCCTCAACAGCATCGAGCGCGCGATGATCAACGCCGACGGAACCCTCGGGGCCTTCCAGACCTCGTCGATAACCCTGGGCTCATTGCGCGAAGGGGCCGCGGCGGTCCGTGTTGGCGACGCGGTGTACCTCCTGGGCGGCGCGTCTCGTTCCCCGCTGCGGTCGATCGAGCGCGCGACCCTCAACCCCGACGGGACCCTGGGCCCGTTCTCGCCCCTCACGGAGCAGCTCGTCCAGGCCCGGAGCGGCCACGTGGTCGAGGTCATCGGCAGCTACGTGTACGTGTTCGGCGGTGGAACCGACGTGGTCGAGCGCGCCCCCATCGGCTCCGACGGGTCGCTCGGGGCCTTCGAGCCCACCCAGAGCGGCACCCTGGAGCGCCGCAGTCACCCCACCGCCCAGGTGATCGGCGGCTACGTCTACCTCATGGGTGGCGCCAACGGCGGCACGGCATCGCGTACGGTCGAACGCGCAGAGATCCGCGGCGGCGGGCTGCTCGGCCCGTTCACGATGGTGGGCATGCTCTCGTCCGCACGAGAAGGGGCCTCCAGCGTGGCCCTGGGCAACCGCGTCTTCGTCGCAGGAGGCACCGACGGCACCACGGCTCGGAATACGGTGGAGTTCGCGGAGATCAACCCCGACGGCACCCTGCGCGCGTTCGCGCCGTCCCCCAATAGCCGCCTCTCGACGGCGCGTCATGGGGCCTCGTCGGCGCTCGTGGGCAACTATTGGTACACCGTGGGCGGCGCCGCGACTGACCCGCTCCGCGGCCTCGACCGCGCGGAAATGAATGTCAGTAGGGCGTTCGGAGCGCCGCGGAACAATCCTCCTCCAGGGTTGGCCGGCCTCCGGGGCACCCATTCGGCCGTCGCGATTGGCCCCTACGTTTACGTGCTCGGGGGACATGGCGACGGGGGACTGTCTGACACACGCGGCACCGAACGCGCGCGCGTTCGCGACGATGGCACGTTCGAACCCTTCCAGGGCTATTCGCCGGTCAGCGCGGCGACGCAGTACAGGGTTGGCACGCAAGTCGCTGTCGTCGGCTCCTTCCTCTACTTGATCGGTGGAGTATGGGGATCGACGTACTCTGGCACCATGCTGCGCATTCAGATCAACGATGACGCGTCGCTCGGTCCTGTGATGACCATGCCCGCAGGCACCGATCTCGTGCACGGCCGTGCGCTGGTGCTTGACGATCGCGTGTGCGTCTTTGGTGGTACGAACGCCACAGAGTATCCGCGCAATCCAACCTGCGCCTCGATCGGATCAGGTGGGACACTCTCGATGTTCAGCCGACAGAGCGCAATCCTTCCCGAGCAGCGCCACCATTTCACGGGTCTCCTGTTGGACGATGGGGCCTATCTCGTCGGCGGATCTGAGACTTCTGCGCAGGACGATACGCACATCAGGGGCGTAGTGCGCTGCGTGATCACGGGCGTGCGGCAGGAGTGCGCGACAGTGACTAGCGGCCTCGCTGTTCCTCGCAGCATCTCCTCCGGCGTCGTAGTAGGCAATGCACTCGCGCTGGTAGGAGGAGGCAACAACCGCATGGGTCGGCACCTCACCAGCGCTGAGCGCCTTCCCATCGCACCCTCGGGTGGCCTCGCGAGTGGCGCCCTCGTAGAGAGCTTCTCCCTCTCCCTCGGCATCTTCTTCCACGCGTCGATCGTAATCGATAACAACCTGTGGCTGCTCGGCGGATATGTGCCCGACATGCCGGGGGACCAACTCGCCCGCTCTCATCAACTCATCGAATTACGCTGAGAGACACACCAACATCACTCCACAAACACACTTGGAACGATCCGTGACCTCGGGCGCGGGCACGCGGAGCCGCGGTCACCTCGGCCTGACCGTGGCCTCCTTGAGCGTGCTAGGGTGCCCGTGGCGAAGGAGCTTCAACGAATGAGCGACGCGGCGCAGCGTGTGGAGCTGGTGTTCGAGGTGCCCCGGACGCATCCCGCGTGGGTGCTGGAGGACGACGAGGTCATGCCCGAGCCCGCGGCCCAGGACGAGGCGGCGCAGACGATGGTGTCGGTCTGGCGCCAGTGGCGGCAGTCGACGCGGCGCGTGGTTCGGATCCGTCGCAACCTCGCGGTGCGTTGGGATGAGGCCCACCCCAAGGTCGGCGTCGACCCGGACGTGTGCCTGCTCGATCCCGCGCCCGATGCCTCCGACGCAGAGCTCACGAGCCTGTGCCTGTGGAAGCCGGGCACGACCGCCCCCCGGGTGGCCTTCGAGGTGGTGAGCGCCACCACCGCCCAGAAGGACTACCGCGAAGGCCCCCGCAAGTACGCCGTGAGCGGCACCCGCGAGCTGTGGGTGTTCGACCCCATGCTCCAGGGCCCCGACGACGACGGAGGGCCGTGGAGGCTCCAGGTGTGGGCCCGCGGACGCAGCGGGCAGTTTCGAAGGGTGTATGCGGGCGACGGACCCGCATACAGCGACGAGATGGCCGCGTGGCTGATCGTCTCCGACGACGGGATGTACCTCCGCATCGCGGACGACGAGGAGGGCACGCGCCTGTGGCCCACCGAGGCAGAGACCGGGGAGCAAGCCCGCCGAAACATGGAGGCCGAGCGTACCGCCAAGGAGGACGCGCTCGCCGCGAAGGAGCAGGAACGCGCCGCGAAGGAGGCCGAACGCGCCGCGAAGGAAGTCGCGCTCGCCCGCATCGCGGAGTTGGAGGCCTTGCTGAAGGCGCGCGGCGGCTGACCACCAGCGCACCGGGCCTCACTCCGTAATCTGGGTCGGCACCTCGACCCGCCCGTTCGCATCTGCCATCCAGGCGAAGATCACCGCGCGCTCTGGTGTCCCCGTGACGGCGTGCACCACCAGGTCAGGCACCCCATCGCCCTGCACGTCGGCGACCTCGGCGAGCGTGCTCGTCCACGAGGCCCCCAGGGATTGTAGCCGCCTCCACGACGCCCCTCCCTCCCCGCCTCGGGTGACCTCGAACCACGGGCCTCCGTCGCTGGTGATCAGCCGGTCGTCGCCCCCCGCCTGTGGCAACGCGACCAGCAGGGCCGCGTTCTGCGCGTTCTCGAGGGGACGAACGTGCGCCTCGAGGGTCAGCGCAGGCTCGGGCGTGACGCGCACCCACATCAGGGGAGCCGCCCCGAGGGCCAGGCCCCGGGCGCCGTCCGCGGCATCGAAGACCGCGGCGGACGCCATCCAGTTGAGCACACGCTCAGGCGTCAGAGGCAGCACCAGCGGGACACGCGCGGCGAGGCCCGCGGGCCCCCCGAGGTAGACGCCGATCCATGTCGAGACCGCACAGGCTCGTGTGACCGGCTCCCACGCGCAGCGTGCGTCGGAGGTGCCCACCACCAGGTCATCGTAGCCGTCGTCGTCGAGGTCCTCCGCCACGAGGGCGTGCGTGCCCGCGTCGGCGAGCCTGGGTAGCGCTCGGTATCCGTTCGCGCCCCCGCGCAGCGTCGCCAGCGTGCGACCGAGACCCTCGCCTTCGAGCGCCACCACCCGCACCTCGCCGCGGCCCCCGAGGGCCCCCGGGCAGCTCACTACGAGCTCACGACGGCCGTCCCCGTCGAAGTCTCCGCTCAACGAGGCCGAGGCCCCGCACCGGGCGCCCCCCTCGGTCCCCACGGCACCCGCGCGCCACGGAGCGATCCCTCCCCGGGGGAGCGGCCCCCGCCACAGGAGGACCCGACCCACCTGACCGTCCCGCAACGGATCGGCCCCGGCGAAGTCGACGTACCCATCGCCGTCGAGATCGCCGACGACCGTCACGGGCGCCGAACCCTGCCCCGCGAGCCACGTTCGTACAACGCGGGCCCCACCGACGCGTTCGGCCAGGACGCCGTGGAGGTCGAGCGGATCCCAACGACCGTCTCCATCCACATCGCGCACCGCCCACCCGAGGTCGCGCGATGCGCGCTCGGGCGTATCCCGCGCCACACGCGGAACCACGAACCACCACGTCGGCCCCGAGGCCTCAATCTCCCCAGGGCCCACGGCCTCGAACGCCCGCCAGAACACCACCCCCGTCGGCAGCGGACGCGTGGGCTGGACGTCCCTCCCGTCTGTCTCCACCGCCTCGATCAGGCGGTCGCACCCGCGGTCGGCGCAGAAGGTCACCCGCACCCGCCCGGCGTCCGTCGGCCCCCTCCACCGAACGCGTGGCCTGGGCGAGGCCACCACGTCCCCGCTTGACGGCCACCGCATCGACACGCGGGTGGCCGGGGCCCGGTCGCTGCCCTGCGCGCGGTCACCACACGCACCGAGGCACGCGCACGCGATCACTCCTGCACGAAGATCCATCGCCCGTCCGCTCCTGGCCGTCCCGCCGCGTACTGCCCGCGTTCGTGGGTGTGGTCCCGACAGCCGCAGGCCAGCACACGGCCAGGGCCCCCTTCGCCGCCGCGAACGTCGACATGCAGGTCGCCGGGCCGACCCACCACACGTTGCGCGATGAGGGTCACGCTCCCTGCGTCCCTACCCCGCCGTCCCCGCTGGGCCGTGTCGGTCGGCACAGCCATCGCTGCGCGGACCGCCAGGCCCCAGTCCCGATGCGCGATGTCGCAATCGTCGAGGGCCCCGCCGCCGCTGGTCCACACCGGCTCGTCGAGCGGTGTTCCCGCCACGCCGCGGGCATCAATCTCGACAGGCCCCTCGATCACGAGCTCGGTCACCCGCACGCGGAGGTAGACGCCCTGCACGACGATCCGCGCCCCGGCACGCAGTACGAGTCGGTCGAGGTCCAACGACTCCTCGCGCATGACGACGTGGTCGGCCCAGATGGCGACCCGCTCTCCCGGGGCGCTGGTGGGCGCATCGGCGCACGACACGAGCACGAACGCCACCATGCAGTGTGCCCAATGCCTCACGGCGAGGCCTCCTCAATGCTCAGGGAGGCGCCACGGAGGAAGAGACAGCGTGGCTCGCCGTCGTTGTTGCATCCCGTGAGGTCGACCAGCACCACGAGGTGGCCATCGGCCGCGACCGACACCCGTTGACTCCAGTCGAAGTTGGGTCCGCGGTTGCACTGCTCGTCGACCTGCCCTTCGGGGTAATTCAGGTACTCGGTGAGCGTCCAGGTCGCGCCCCCGCCCTGCGTCACCGACAGCGTGGCGCCACTGAGCCCGCCGCACCAGCATGCGTCCGGCACGTGGCGCTGATGCAACGCACGAACCCTCGCCCGCAGCCGGACCGTACGATCGCCCGGCGCGAGCCCCTCGCACTCGAGGGCCCCGACCTCGGGCGCCGGGGCGCGGAAGGTGCCCGGTGTTGTGGGGTCGAAGAGCTCGCGCGGGATCTCCGAGCATGGTGGGGTGGTCGGTCCGGCGAAGTCGACAAACTCGGCCGTGAGAAACCCGGGCTCGAAGATCCCCCGCACGACGCACCGCGGCCCGGGTCGCTGACACATCCCCCCGATGCAGCGCAGAGCGCCCTCGCACCGCGGCACCCCCTCGCAGCAGGCCATCGCCTCGCCCCCACACGCGCACACTCCGCCGTCGCACGCGTGCACAAAGGCCGCGTCGACAGGCGCCTCGCGGGCGGGTCCATCGAGCGGTGCACAGGCCACGAGGCAGACGATCCAGACCCGCAACGCGCGCATCAGAACCTCCCCCCGCAGACCACACCCGGCCCCCCTGTCGGACCGCACCCGAGGGCGACGTGGCGCGTGGTGCGTGGGGCGAGCCACCACAAGCCCGCCGCCGCCGCGAGCAGGGCTCCCCCCACGGCCCACGACGTGAGGGTCGCCTCCTCCGCGCGCTCGGCGGAGACCCGCCAAGGGCCGCAGTTTTCCTCCCGCGTGCGGTTGCCCGAGAGGCAATCGGGCGACTGCCAGACGGCCGTGTACCGACGTTCGAACACAAACGCCACCCCGCCTCCCACGACGCTCGCCGCCCCCGCGACGGCGACCCAGGGTGCCGCCCGTCGCCAGATCGAGGGCCGCTCCGTCGGTCCCCTGATGCCCCCCAGCGCGGGAGCCGCCGGCACCGCAGGCGGCGGGAGCACAACCCGCAGCGCGCTCTCGCCCCCCGCGATCACCTCCACCGTGTCTGCCGCCTCGCGCCCGTCGCGCGCAGCCAGCGACACCCGGTGGCGCCCAGCATCGACCCGCACGGGGAGCACGCCCGAGGCATCGACGTCGCCACGTTCCTCGCCGTCGACGCGCACGGACGCTCCGACCTCGGCGTGCACCAGGAGGGTCGCGGCCCTGGCGCTGACCGCAGCGAGGGCCGCCTCGAGCTCTGTGCGGTTGGCGTCGACCCAACGATCGCCCCGTGCCGCGATCGCCTCGGCGAGCCATGCCTCGGCCGACGCGAAGCGCCCGAGAGCCTGGGCAGCGAGACCCATCTGCGCCCTCGCCTCAGCGCAGTGACAACGGGCATGGGCCTCGACGAAGCGCACGAGGGCCGTGTCGTCGTGACCGGCGAGGCGCAGGGCCACGCCCTCGCGGAGGAGCGTTCCAACCTCCGAGGTCTGGGCACGCGCCGCGGAGGGCCCTACGAGCATCGTGGCCAGGAGAAGCGTGTGGCAGTTCCTCACGGCCGTTCCTCCGGGTCACTCGATGGGGCGAGGATCCAGGCCCCGTGTGCACCCCGCCCCAGCACCCGGGTCGGTTCGACGGCGGGGGCGTCGACCGGTTGGGCCCTCGCGGCCTCGGGCGCCACGGCGACCGTCACCTCGCGCCGTGGTGACCGCAGAGCCCGAACGACGCGTCGCGGAGGCGGCTGCACACGAGGCGCCTCGACGGTCGGGAGAGATGGGGTCGGCGAGGGGGAACCGGGCTCTTGGGCCGTCGGCGCGTCGACGCGGTCAGGCGCGGGCGCGGCCGGGGGTTCGTGCGGACGCGCCGGGACGACGGACGGGGCCACCCTCACACGCTGCGGGATCGCGGCCACGCCGAGGACCCCGCACGCGAGGGCAGCGGCGAGCGCACCCCAGGGCGAACGGCGTGGGGACACCCAGGCGTGCTCCAGGGCCTCACGCAACGCCGCGGCGTTGGGATACCGGGCGTCCCGGTCGGGGGCCATCGCACGACGCACGACGCGGTCGAGAGCGGCGGGCACCTCGGGGCGGAGCGTTCGGATCGGCGGGCAACGTCCGCGGGCCGCGGCGAGGAGGGTGGCCTGCCAGGTGGGTCCCTCGTAGGGGCAACGGCCGGTGAGGCACTCGTAGAGCACCACGCCGAGCGCGTAGAGGTCGGAGCGCGGGTCGAGGGCCACCCCGGCTCCCTGCTCGGGGGACATGTACCGGGGTGTCCCGAGGAGCTCGCCGCGGAGGGTCAGGGCCTCGCCCGAAGCCGGGTCTGTGAGCCACGCGGCACCAAAGTCGACGAGCACGGGGTGATCCCCCTCCCCGTCAGGGACCAACACCACGTTGGCGGGCTTGAGGTCGCGGTGAATCACCCCGCGGGCGTGTATCGCAGCGAGGCCTGCGGCGAGGTCACGGCCCAGTCGCGCCGCACGCGACGGGGCGAGCGCACCCTCGCGGCCGAGGATCGCAGCGAGGGAGTCCCCCTCCAGGAGGTCCATGACCACGTAGGCGACCCCGTCCTCGATGCCCGCGTCGAGGACCGGCACCACGTTGGGGTGTCGCACCCTGGCCGCGGCGTCGGCCTCCCGGGCGAACCGTTCGCGCGCCACGGGGTCGAGGGCCCGGTCGGCGTGGAGCACCTTCACCGCCGCACGCCGCGCGACGTCGACGTGACGGGCCGCGAACACACGGGCGGTCGCGCCCTCCCCGAGCACTCCCTCCAGCGTCCACCGACCCAGCCGGGCGCCCGTTCCCGCCCTCGCCTCCGCCCGCATGGCGCGACTTTCACCGGAGACTCGGCACCGTGTCAACGTGCAGCCCGACCCATCGGGCGACCGCATCGCGGTGCACCTCGGCCGACACCTATCCCACCCTGCGCACGATCGGCCTCGAACGCCTCGGGTGGCTCCTCTGCGCCGACAAGGGCCCCTTCACAAAACCCGAGTGAGCCGCAGCCCACACACCCCCCTGCCCCCTCCCCAATCCCCCCGCCTCACGCCCCCGCCCGGGGGTCCCGGGCTTCGAGGAAGCTCACCGCGGCCGCGACCCCCGCCTCTTGCCCGATCAGGGCCCCGAGCCGGGCCGCGCGGTCGCGCATCGCCAGATCGTCCATGGCCACCAACGCCTCCGCGAGGCTCGCGGCCGACAGCGTCTTGCGGTCCAGAGCCCTCGGGCCCACCCCCAGGGCCTCCACCCGCCGGGCCCAGAACGGCTGGTCGCCGAAGAACGGACAGATGGCCGTGGGTTTGCCCGCCCGCAATGCGGCCCCGGTGGTTCCGGCCCCGCCGTGGTGGACGGAGGCCCGGGTCAGGGGGAGCAACCTGTCGTGCGGGGCCGAGGCCAGGAAGTGCACATGGGGTGCGTCCACGCCCGTCCCGAGGACGCCTCCGCCCGTAGCGAGCAAACCACGTTTGCCTGTCATCGCCAGGGCCTCGACCACGATGCGGGCGAACCCCTGCGGGTCGAGGCCCGGCATGCTGCCAAATCCCACATAGACCGGCGGCTCTCCGGCCGCGAGGAAGGCCGCCAGGTCGGGCGGTGGTTGCCACGCGGAGTCGTCGAGAAACCAGTACCCCGTGACCCCTACCTCCGGGCCCCAGTCGGGCGGAACCGGCACCACGTGCGAGCTGTACGCATACAGGGTCGGGGGCAATCCCCCGCCAGAAACCCGGCGCTCGGGGAGACCCAGGCGGTCCCGTCGCCAGGCCCGGATGTCCTTGCCGAACAACATCTCGGCCCCCCGAATGGCCAGGCTGTGGCTCGCCCGGTTGAGCGGGCCCAGGGACGCGAAGGGCAACATCGGGCTGGGAAACGCGGAGGTGGGCGTAAACCCGGGCAGGGGCGAGGCCAGGACGGCGGGGCAGCGGAGGCGTTCGGCCATTGGGGGGGCGGCCAGGGACTTGGGGTGATGGACCACCATGTCGGGGGCGAAGGCCTCGACCGCGGCCCACTCGGCGTCCATCAGGCGCCCCATCAAGGGCCGGAAGTGCTTGAGCAGCTTGAACCCCGCCGAGAACCCCTCGCCCCCCGCGATCGCGGCCTTGCCCTCGGGGGTGTCCATCAGGGCGAGAAACTCCCCGGGAAGGGGCACACACGGCACACCGTGATCGCGCACGAACGACTCAAACTGAGCCGGGGCCGCGAGCTGCACCGCGTGCCCCCGGGCCATCAGCCCGAGGCTCAAGGCGATGTAGGGCTGGACGTCCCCGCGGGTGCCGAGGGTGTGGATGGCGACGCGCATGGGCGATGTGAAGGCCCATGTCGCGGTGCGGGTCAAGGGCCCGCGGTCGGCCCGCTACGAAGCGCGACCGGCAGGGGCCGCGGGAGCCGCCGGGGCGACGATGATCTGCACCCTGCGGTTGTTGGCGCGTCCTTCGGCGGTGTCGTTGGTCGCGATGGGCGCGCTCGACCCGAGCCCTACCGACTCGATCTGGGCCGCAGGGATCCCCTGGCTCACCAGGAAGTTGCGCACGGCCAGGGCCCGCTCTTGCGACAGGGTCTGGTTGGCGCCCGCCGAGCCCTGGGAGTCGGTGTGACCCTCGACCATGAGCCTCCGGCCTCCCTGTTCGCGCAGGGCCCGGGCCACCTGGGTGAGCCGCTGCTGCGCGGCGGGCAGGAGGGTCGAGGCACCGCTGACGAAGATCACCGCGCCCGAGAGGGTGATGATCATGCCCCGCTGCTCCTCGCGCACCGCCGCGAGGCGACGCAGGTTGCCCAACGCTTCGGCGGTCCGCTGTTCGGCCGCGACCCGCGCCTGCCGCTCGGCATCGAGCTGCTGGCCTGTCTGGTTGAGCTGCTGGGAGGTATGGTCGAGCTGTTGGGCGGTCTGGTTCTGGTTCTGCCGCGCGCCCTCCAGGGCCTTGCCCCAGACGTAGGAACCCTGGAGCGAGAAGC
>CAYUSB010000016.1:54093-103186 GCA_964447205.1 uncultured Myxococcaceae bacterium | reverse complement strand
GGCCACCTGGGTCTGGGCCAGCCGCTCGGTGGTCGCCTGACGCCCCGTGGCGTCGGAGCGGGCCCGGTCTTGATCGGACTGCAGGGTCTCGCCCCGCACCTCCGCGGTGCGGGCGTGGCGATCGGCGATGTACGCGAGATCGACGGTGGCTCCCGCCCGGGGAGACTCACGATAGCTGGCCTCCGCGCGCTCGAGGTCCTGTTGGGCCGCGTGGAGGTCGACCATTGCGTGCCGCGAGGCGGGGCCGGCCGCGGCGCGCGCATAGCTGCTCCGGGCCTCGACGAGCTCCCGCGGAGGGGGCGGGGTCGTGGCGCACGAGCACAAGGTCAGGCTGGCAAGAACGAAGGGGACGATGCTGCATTTCATGAGCGGGGCTCCAAGAATTCAAGGGGTCGGGGACTGCTGAATGGCGCGGGTCTCGGCGGTGACCTCGGCGGTCGATGCCCGCGAGGCCAACCTGCGCGTCAGGGCCATCGCGAGCTCGGCATCGGCCTGGGCCCGCAGCAGCATGCGCCCGGCCTCGTCGCCGTCGCCATTGCGGGAGAGCCGCTCGGCGCGATCAAACTGCTCGGCGGCGTACTGGAGGTGGAGAGCCGCCGTCGGGTCGCGCTCAGCACCCACCTCCCGCGCCGAACGAATCGCGGCCTGAGCCGACGCCGTGCTCGACGCAGGAGCCGCCGAGCCGGCGCAGGCCGTCAGGCTCACAACCACGACAGACCGCTGCAACCATTGCGAAAGCAACATGGACTTTTCTCCTAAGGGGCATCGGGACGATGCGACTCGTATCTCTCAAGATCTGCGCCAACTCTACAAACTCATGTTTTGACGCGCTTCGACCCAGCTTACCTACGACAACACAGCGATCAACGATGATGCATCGGTGTGCAGCAACTTGTTGATGTCCGTTCTCGCCACAGTGCCCGCACAGGTGTAGCGTATTGCCTCACACGACGGCGAAGGGCGCAGGGGGCAAGCGGGCATCGGATCCAAGACCTGTCGTCCCCCGCGGTGGGGGTCGCGACCTTGATGGAGCTCCAAGGCGCGCGCAGTCGCGGGGCGTCCTCGCCCGGGGCTGCCATCGTCCAGTTGCACATTCGGGCTCGAACGAAGACACTCGGCCCCATGAGAACACCTCCCTTGGGGATGAGGCTGTTCACCGCGCTCTTCGCGCTGTGGATGGCGGGCTGTACGGGCGCGTCCGTGGTGGGCGGGCCAGACGACGGCGGGGTCACCGACCTCGGCCCGACCCTCGACACGGGCCTCGACGCGGCCGCGTGTGGCGAGGGTCAGACCGCGTGCCAGGGCGTCTGCGTGGCCACGGCCACCAACCCGGCCCACTGCGGCGGCTGCGGCCGCGCCTGCCGCCCCGGTGAGGCCTGCCAGAACAGCGCGTGCGTCCCGGCCTGCGCGGCCTCGGAGACCCTGTGCGGCAGCCCCGACGCGGGCCTGTCGTGCGCCAACCTCATGACCGACTCGCGCAACTGCGGGGTCTGCGGCCGGGCCTGCGAGAGCGACCGGGTGTGCTCGAGCGGGGTGTGCACCTTCATGTGCCGCACGGGCCTGACCGAGTGCACCCGCGCCGGCGCCGACGGAGGCTCTGAGCGGTACTGCGCCGACACCGCCACCGAGCGCAACAACTGCGGAGCCTGCGGAAACACCTGCATGGACGGCTACGGCTGCGAGTCCGGGGTGTGCCGCCTGCGGTGCCCCGAGCTCAGCACCCGCTGCCCCGGGGGCCGCGCCGACGCGGGCCCCACGGGCGGCGGAGAGATCTGCGCCAACACCAACACCGACCTCGCCCACTGCGGGGCCTGCGGCAACGCCTGCCCCTTCGGCCAGCTCTGCTCGGCGGGCACCTGCGCCACCATGTGCGGGGCCGGCCTCGCCACCTGCGACGGCCTCTGCCGCGACCTCCAGCGCGACCGCGACCACTGCGGGGCCTGCGGGGCCGCCTGCACCGCGGGCAACCTCTGCACCGCCGGCCGCTGCACGGTGTCGTGCGGGGCGGGCCTGACCGACTGCATGGGGTCGTGCCGCGACCTGTCCAACGACAACACCAACTGCGGGGCCTGCGGGACCACGTGCAGCGACGGCCAGGTCTGCTCGATGGGGATGTGCCGGGTGTCGTGCGGGGGCGGGGCGACCAACTGCGGCGGGACCTGCCGCAACCTCCCTTCTGACACCGCCCACTGCGGGATGTGCGACCGGGCCTGCCCGAGCGGACAGATCTGCTCGGGGGGGATGTGCCAGGTCTCGTGCGGGGCGGGCTCGACCAACTGCATGGGGGCCTGCCGCGACCTCGACTCCGACCGGCTCAACTGCGGGGCCTGCGGCAACGCCTGCCCGGCCGGACAGATCTGCTCGATGGGGATGTGCCAGGTGTCGTGCGGGGCGGGGACCACCAACTGCGACGGGGTCTGCCGCGACCTCCAGAGCGACCTCGCCAACTGCGGGGCCTGCGCCACCGCGTGCCCGAGCGGACAGGTCTGCAGCCGCGGGGCCTGCACCGTAAGCTGCGGGGTCGGGACCACCAACTGCGCGGGCGTGTGCCGCGAGCTCAACACCGACCGGCTCCACTGCGGGGCGTGCAGCAACGCCTGCCCGAGCGGGCAGATCTGCACCAACGGGGCGTGCCAGCTCACCTGCGCCGCCGGCAGCACCGAGTGCAGCGGGACCTGCCGCGACCTGCAGACCGACCTCGCCCACTGCGGGGCCTGCGGAAACGCCTGCCCGACCGGGCAGATCTGCGCCCGGGGGGCCTGCGTGGTGTCGTGCGCCGCGGGGCAGACCAACTGCTCGGGGACGTGCCGCGACCTCGCGAGCGACATCGCCCACTGCGGAGCCTGCGGGACGGCCTGCGCGGCCGGCCAGGTGTGCTCGGCCGGGACCTGCCGGGTGTCGTGCGGAGCGGGCACCACGAGCTGCGCGGGCGTGTGCCGCGACCTCCAGACCGACGTGGCCCACTGCGGGATGTGCGACAACGCCTGCGCGGCGGGGCAGGTGTGCTCCCGCGGAGCGTGCGTCGTGACCTGCGGGGCCGGGCTCACCAACTGCGACGGGGTCTGCCGTGACCTCGCCACCGACCGGGCCCACTGCGGGGGCTGCGGGACCACGTGTCCGAGCGGTCAGGTCTGCTCGGCCGGGACCTGCCGGGTGTCGTGCGGGGCAGGGACGAGCGACTGCTCGGGGGCCTGCCGCGACCTGCAGACCGACGTGGCCAACTGCGGGGCCTGCGGCAACGCCTGCCCGGCCGGGCGCCTGTGCTCCCGGGGGGCCTGCGTGGTGAGCTGCGGGGCGGGGACCACCGACTGCGCGGGGGTGTGCCGCGACCTGCAGACCGACCTCGCCCACTGCGGGGCCTGCGGAAACGCCTGCGCCACGGGCGAGGTGTGCTCCCGCGGGGCCTGCGTGGTGAGCTGCGGGGCGGGTCTCACCAACTGCGCCGGGGTCTGCCGCAACCTGCAGACCGACAACAGCCACTGCGGGGCCTGCGGGCGCACCTGCCCGAGCGGCCAGGTGTGCTCAGGGGGAGCGTGCCAGGTCACCTGCGGGGCGGGGCTCACCAACTGCACGGGGGTCTGCCGCGACCTGCAGACCGACACCAACAACTGCGGGGCCTGCGGCACGGCCTGCCCCTCGGGCCGGGTCTGCGCCGCCGGGACCTGCGTGGTGAGCTGCGCCGTCGGGCAGACCAACTGCTCGGGGGTGTGCCGTAATCTGCAGAGCGACAACGCCCATTGTGGGGCCTGCGGCACGGTCTGCCCCGCCGGGTCCGCCTGCGTCGCATCGTCCTGCATGGTGAGATGCGGGACGGGGGCGATCCTCTGCGCCGGGGTGTGCCGCGACCCGCTCAGCAACAACGACCACTGCGGCCGCTGCGGAACCGTCTGCCCCTCTGGGACCTCGTGCGCCTCGGGAACCTGCACCCCCACCTGCGCGACGGGCCTGACGGAGTGCTCCGGGGTCTGCCGCGACCTGCGTAATGACAGCAACCACTGCGGGGCCTGCGGGGTGGTGTGCCCGAGCGGGCAGCGATGCGTCGGCAGCGCGTGCGTCCCGTCGTGCCCGACGGGGCAGACCCAGTGCAGCGGGGTCTGCGTCACCCTGGCCACCGACCGCTCCCACTGCGGGGCCTGCGGAAACGCCTGCGCCGCGGGGCAGGTGTGCACCGCGGGGGTGTGCGTCCTGAGCTGCCCCCCGGGGCTCACCAACTGCAGCGGGGCGTGCCGCGACCTGCAGGCCGACGGGGCCAACTGCGGGGCCTGCGGGCGCACCTGCGCGAGCGGCCAGGTGTGCGCCGCCGGGAGCTGCACCGTGACCTGTCCCACCGGGCAGGCCATCTGCAGCGGGGTGTGCGCCACCCTGGCCACCGATCGGTTCCATTGCGGGGCCTGCGGCAACGTGTGCACCACCCCCCCCAACGCCTTCGGGGCCTGCGGGTCGGGGATGTGCGGGTTTGTCTGCCAGGCCGGGTTTGGCGACTGCAACAGCGTCCCGGGCGACGGCTGCGAGGTGCGCACCGACACCTCCACCAGCCACTGCGGCCGCTGCGGAAACGCTTGCGCCACCCCCGCCAACGCCTCGGCTACCTGCGCGAGCGGCGCCTGCGGGTTCGCCTGCAACGCCGGCTTCGGCAACTGCGACGGGAGCCCCGGCAACGGCTGCGAGGTCAACCTCTCCAACACCCTGGCCCACTGCGGAGCCTGCGGGGCCACCTGCCCCACGCGCCCCAACGCCACGAGCACCTGCGGCGGCGGGACGTGCGGGTTCACCTGCGCCTCGGGCTTTGGCGACTGCAACGGCAGCGCCGTCGACGGCTGCGAGGCGGCCTTCGCCACCAGCACGGCCCACTGCGGCCGCTGCAACAACGCCTGCACCTTCGCCAACGCCGCGGCCGTGTGCAGCGGCGGGAGCTGCTCCCTCGGGACCTGCAACGCGGGCTTCTCCGACTGCAACAACAACCCCGCCGACGGGTGTGAGACCACCGGGGCCTGCGTGTACAGCTCCTGCAACGCCATCTCGCGCTCGCTCCCGAGCGGGGTCTACACCCTCAACGCCGGGGGCACCAACTGGCAGGCCTACTGCGACATGACCAGCGACGGGGGCGGATGGACCCTGATCATGAAGCCCAACGGCAACGACACCCGCTTCGTATACGGCTCGTCGCTCTGGACCGACACCACCCTGCTCAACACCACGTCGACGGACATGACCCAGACGGCGGCGAAGTTCCGCGGGTTCTTTACGCTGCCGTTTACCCAGATGCGGTTGGGCATGGTCGACGGGGCCACCCGCTTCATCGTGGTGACGGCCTCCAGCAGCCCCCTCAGCTCGATGCGGGACGTCCTGGCCAGCGGGTTTCGGGCCACCTCGGCGGGCCGCAACGCCTGGCGCAGCCTCCTGGCTTCGCCCTCGCTCCAGCCCAACTGCAACCGCGAGGGCTTCGACGTTGATGTGAGCCCCTACCAACGCGTCCGCATCGGCATCCTGGGCAACCAGGAGAACGACTGCAACACCCCCGACTCCCGCATCGGCTTCGGCGGCGAGCTCAACCTCTGCGGGGCCGGGGCCACCAACGCCGTCGGCAACGTGGCCTCCTGCTCGGCCGACGCCGGCGACCGCGACACCCGCCTCTTCGGGTACATCTTCGTGCGCTGAGCCTCTCTGCCCTCCCCCGCACACGGCCCGTGCGCCCCCCGCAACCGCAGGGGACGCACGGCTTCAGCCTCTCCCCCGATCAGTCCTTGTCGCTGCCGCTGGCGCCCACGAAGCGGTCACCCTCCTCGCGGAAGAGGATGTTGAACGTGGTGAGCGAGCCGTAGCACTGGGTGATGTACTGCTGGAGCGACACCCGGTCCTCGTCCGTGAGCTTGGGGTGGCTGTTGATGCGCTGCTCCAGGACGCGCAGGCGGTCGCGCAGGAGCACCACCTTGCGGAAGAAGCCCTCCAGCGGGATCCGCTTGTCTTGCAGACCCTCGCGTCCCGCCCGCACCACCAGCTCGCCCCCGCGGTAGCGCTCGGCGATGGGGGCCTCGCTCAGGGCCAGCTCCTCCGCCAGAACCTCGCGGAGCACTCTACGAAACGTGTCCTCGTCCATGTCGATGTCGATCTCCAGGGGTGCCCTGTGGGCCTGCGAAACACTCTGCGGCGAAGACCCGCCCCCGCTCCGGGCCCGGGCGGCGGTCTTGGGGGAGGTCTTCTGGGCGAGGGCCCCGCGCGGCACGAAATCCCCGCACAACGAGTGCTCGGGGCGCACCGGGGGATACTGCCCCCCGAGGCAGTCGCCCACCACGACGCCCTTCCCGGGGTCGAGGCGCGGGGCCTGGAAGTACGCGCAGAGGCCGCAGCGGGGTCGGTCGGTGTCGTCGGTCACGGGCGCGCGCGGGCGGTCATCAGAGGGCACCAGCGGGACCCTCAGTTGGCCGTAAACTGTCCGCCCAGGGCCACGCACGCGGCCTGGGCCTGCGCCGTGGTGATCCGCGGGCTGTACGACCGGCCCCGGGTCTCCTGGGCCGCCCCGGCCATCACCTGGCAGGTGCCCGTGCGGTTGGCCGTCGGGCACGACCCCTCGGAGAAGGTCCCCATCCGGGTGTTGCAGAACATGGACGTGGCGCTCGGGGTACGCCAGGCGTCGCCCACGAAGTCGGTGCAGACCCCGTTGCTCGGCTCGTTGCAGCTCCCACGGGGGAGCACGTCGTCGACGGTGGTCCCGCAGCCCGCGCCCAGTGTGGACACCAGCGCGGCCACCAGCGCAAGCACGCCCCGTACCTCAGATCGTCCAAGCATGAAGGATGCTCCTCGCCGAGGACCCTGCCCGCATCGGTCAGGGCCCCTTCGGTCTACAGTTGAACCCACCCGGGGCCCACGTTCAACCCCCCGCGTAGGGGATAAGGGGCGTGAGGGCCGTTGCGGGCGGGGGCGAGGAGGGGGTAGCGTCCGCGCGAGTTCTTTATGGTCTTCGCGGCGATTCCGGGTGGCGCAGGGGGAGGCGATCTCCGGGTGTGCCCCACGTGCGGGGCGGTGGCTCCGACCGGGGACGCCCACTGCACGATCTGTCGCGGGGCCCTCGGGGTCAGGGTCAAACCCGTGGCCTTGCCCCTCCCGGGCCGGGCCTGGGCCCGGATGGAGGTGTCCCTGCCCTGCCAGCGGTGCGGGGCCACCGTGCTCGTACGGCCCGAGTCCCTGGCTGCCCCATTGCCCTGCGCCCACTGCGGTCACGGCAACGAGGTCGACCTGGGCTGGTGGCAGGAGGCCTTGCAGTACGCCCACGCCGCGGCCGACCTGTCGGCCCCCGACGACCCCGAGCGCGACGCCCTGGGCCCGTGGAACCCCTTCCACGGACTCGGCGACTCCGTGGCCGCGGTCGACCTCCCGAGCGAGCAGCTCCCCTCGTCGACCCCCTTGCGGATGCGGGTGGGCACGGGCTCGCCCCTGTGCCCGCGCTGCGCGAGCCCGGTCCTCGTGCGGGCCCTGCGGGGCGGACGCAGCACGGCCGAGTGTACGGGCTGCGGCGAGCGCGAGGCCTTCGCCCTGACCGAGGCCCTGACGGCCCACACCCCCGCTCTGCGGGCCATCGTGGCGTACGGGGCCGAGGCCGCCGCGGCCCAGGGGCGGGTCGAGCCCTGGTGGCTGCTCTTCGAGGGGCCGTCCACCCTGCGCCCCCTGGTGGTGGCCGAGAAGGAGCGCAACGACCGCGAGGCCTCCGAGCGCGCCGCCTGGGAACAATGGAACCTCCAGGAGCGCGAGCGTCAGGAGCGCGAGGCCCGCCTCGCGGAGTCACAGCGGCAGCGCGAGGAGGCCGAGGCCCAACGCAGCGAGCGGGCCCGTCAGGAGCGGGCCGAGCGCCAGCGCCTCGACAACGACCTGCGGTCGACCCACGCCCAACTCGAAGAAGAACGAGCCGGGCGCCAGCGCGCCGAGGAGGCCCGGTCCCGGCTGGAGGAGAACCTCAAGACGGCCCGCGAGCAGTTTGTCCACGACCGCACCCGGATCCAGCAGGAGGGTCAGGCGGCCGTGGAGGCCGCCCGGCGCGAGGCCTGGCAGCAGATCGAGCAGATGCGAGCCTCCATGGCCCAGACCGACGGGGCCTGGCAGGGGCGCGTGGCGAAGCTCGAGGCCGACGCGGCCGCGACGGCCAAGCGACACCGGCGGCGGTGGATGGTGGCCATCGTGCTGTGGGTGGTGTTCTTCCTGGCCGTGGCGGCCGACATCGCCCTGGTGTTTATGTCACCGCGGTAGTCCCGCCCGTCGGGGCTCGCGGGAAGGCCACCACGACCCGGGCCCCCGGCAGCGACCCGCGGCCCTCGGCCCACGCTTCGCCCCCGTGCACCTCGGCGATGCGCCGCACGAGGGCCAGGCCCAACCCCACCCCGGGTCGCTGCCCCGCCCGGGCCCCCTCCGAGCGCCAGAAGGGCTCAAAGGCCCGGGCCTCCTCGCCCGCCCCGAAGCCCTCCCCGTCGTCCTCCACCGCGAAGCACACCCGGCCCCGGGCGTCGGGCTCGACCCGCAGGGCCACCACCCGACCCCCGTGGCGGGTGCCGTTGGTCAAGAGGTTGACCAGGGCCACCGTGGCGAGCGAGGCGTCGACGTCGACGCGCAGGGACGGGTCGTCGAGGTTGAGCACGGAGGCGTCGACGTCGGCCCGCTCCAGGGCCCGCAGGCACAGGGCCACGGCGTCGTGGGGAGCGCGGGAGAGGGCGTCGAAGTCGATCCGGGCCGAGGCCAGGAGGTCGCCCACCAGGGCGTCGATGCCCTCCAGCTCGCGCTCGATGGCCTCGACCTGACCGCCCTCCGCCCGCAGGGGTTCGAGGAGGAAACGCACCCGGGCCAGGGGCGAACGGATCTCGTGGGAGACCGCGGCCAGGAGCTCTCGTTGGGCCGAGAGCTGCCGCACGATCCGGTCGGCCATGTCGTTGACGGCCCGGGCCAGGACCCCCACCTCGTCGGCGTCTTGCAGGTGCCCCGGGGCCCGCCGGTGGAGCTGTCCAGACCCGAGGTCTTGCACCACCGCGGCGAGCTCCTCCAGGGGCCGGGCGATGCGTCGGGCCACCCTCCCCGCCAGGGCATAGAGAGCCAGGAGGACGGCCCCGAGGAGGGCGAAGGCCCGGGTTCCGCCGAAGGCCCGGTGGTGTCGGGCGGCGCAGACCGAGACCTCCCCGCGGACCGCCCCGTCTGGGCCCCGCACGACCGTACGCAGGGTGGGGCGCCGACACGCAAACCCGGGCGGATCGGTCGGCGAAAATAGGGCGCGCCCGCCGCCCTGACGGTCTTCGAGCACGAGGTCGAGGTCGAGGGTGCGGGCGGTCTCGGCGGCGAGCTCGGCCCGATCCGCGGGGTTGTCCCACACCGAGGCGAAGCGCGCGGCGGCGAGGGCGGCCACACGACGGTGCTCGGTGCGCCAGCTGGGGGCCGGGCCGGCCAGGAGGGACATGGCCAGGGACGAGACCAGCCCCGTGACCAGGATGGCCCCGCCGAAGGCCACGAAGAGCCTCCGTTGCAGCCGGGCCCGGAGGTAACAGGCCAGGCGCGACCCGCGCCACCCGCCCCGGTGCCTTGCCCCGTGAGCGCGCCCCGGAGGCCAGGGCCCCGGGGAGTGATGCGACGGGCGGTGGGGTCGGCAGGGGGGCATCGGGCGGTCACTCCGGGTCGCGCACGAGGACGTAGCCCACCCCGCGCAGGGTCTTGATGCGGCGGGGGCTGCGCGGGTCGTCGCCGAGCTTCTGGCGCAGGTGCGAGATGTGAACGTCGACGGTGCGCTCGCTCACGCTCCCGTCGTCGCGGCCCGCGGTGGCCAGCAGGGCCTCGCGGGTGATGACCCGCCCCGCCCGACGGGCCAGGGCCAGGAGGAGGTCAAACTCGACCCCCGTGAGGTCGAGCCGGACGTCGCCCCGGGTGGCCTCGCGGCTGGCCACGTCGAGGCGCAGGTCGCCCACGACCAGGGTGGGGGCCACCGCGTCGGGCTGGGCCCTGCGCAGGACGGCCCGGATCCGGGCCAGGAGCTCGCGGGGGGAGAAGGGTTTGGCGAGGTAGTCGTCGGCCCCGAGCTCGAGGCCGACCACCCGGTCGGTCTCGTCGCCCTTGGCCGTGAGCATCAGGACGGGCACGTTGTGCTTCGTACGGAGGCGCCGGACCACCTCCAGCCCGTCGAGGCCGGGCATCATCACATCGAGCAGGACCGCGTCGAAGGGCTGGGTGTCCAAGAGGGCCAGGCCCCGGCCCCCGTCGGGGCAGTGGGTGACCGCCACCCCGTTCTGCCCGAGGTAGTCGGCCACCAGGGCCGCGAACCGCGGGTCGTCGTCGATGTGTAGCACCCGGACGCTCATGGGGCCCTGAGACTCCCTCAACCCGGGTCAGACTACCAGCGGGGCGCGTAGCCCCAGGCGGGGCGGGCCTGGGCGTCGGCCCGGGCGGCCTCGACGCAGACCCGGGCCACGTGGTGCTCGAAGGCGGCCCGGCGGTGGGCCCGGCAGTGGAGGCTCATGGCCCCCGCGGCGAACCCGCCCACCATCCCAAGGCTCAACAGCGCGATCTTCATGCGGCGGAAGTACATCGTCAGTCCTCTTGTCTTTCTAGGGTCCGGTGCGTCGGTCGAGCGGGCTGCCGGTCAGCCGCGGTAGGCGCTGCGGCCCCAGCGTCCGAAGAAGCCCAATCCCCGCTCCATGAGCCGGGCGAGCTCGCGGCGCTGCCCCTCGTCGAGGGCCTCGTGGACCTTCATCAGGGCGTCGATCCAGGCCTTCTGAAACGACTCCAGGGCGGCGTCCTGCCGGGCGAAGGCCTCGCCCATGGCGGCCTCGTCGAAGCTCGAGCCCTCGAAGGCCCGGGCCGTGTCGCCCCCCGTCGCGCGGAGGGCCTCCTTGATCTCCTTGCCCCGTCCCTGCAGGCCCTGGACGGCCTCGACGATCACCCGCTCCTGGCCGGGGGTGGTGGACAGGGTCTCAAACAGGGGCCGGAGCATCCGGCGCAGGCCCTCAGGCGAGGCCCCGGCGAAGCCCCAGGGCGGCCCGTCGCCCCGGCCCTCGTGGCCCTCGTGGCCCTCGCGGTGGTGGCCGCCTCCGCGCCAGCCGCCGCCGCCGGGGCAGCCGCCCCAACCGTGGCCCGCGTACATCCCGGGGTGGCAGCCTCCGCCTCCGCAGCCGTGGCGGCGGCCGCAGCGGAGGGTCTTGATGAGGCCGATGAGGCAGGCGGTTCCGATGAGAAATCCGAGCATGATGGTGCTCCTTCGTGGTCGTCGACGCGATAGGGGTGGTGCGTCGCGAGGGAGAAGGTGCGGCCCCTCTGTGAAGGGCGTTCGGGTCGGGCTGTGAAGAAGTGTGAAGACGACCGCCCCGGCTCCCGCGGTTGGTGTATGAGCCCCGGCGCTTGGTACGCCCCGCCCTCCGCGCAGTCCTGTCCCCGTCGCTCCGGTCCGAGCTCCGGGTCACCCTCGCCCTGGCCCTGCCCGCCGTGGCCCAGGGGCTCCTCCTCACCCTGGTCTTCCTCGTCGACCGGGTGATGCTCGGGCGCTACAGCGCCGAGGCCCTGGCCTCCCTCCAGGTGGCTGGGCCCCTCGTGTGGACCCTACAATCCGTCTTCGGGGCCTTCTCCTCGGGCACCGTGGCCGTCGTGGGCCGGTCGGTCGGGGCCCGCGACCCCGTGGCGGCGTCGAGCGCCCTACGCGGCAGCCTGGCCCTCGCCCTGGGCCTGGGCGGAGCCGTGGCCCTGGTCACCACCGCGACCCTCACGCCCCTCCTGGGCCTCCTGGGCGGAGCCGCGGGGCCCGCCGTCCTGGCCGAGGCCCGGGGTTACCTCGCGGTGCTCCTGCCGGCCACTCCCCTGATCTTCGTCGGGGTGGCCACGACCACCGCCATGCAGGCCGCGGGCGACACCCGGACCCCGCTCTTCCTCGCGGTCCTGGCCAACGTGGTCAACCTCATCGGCAACTGGCTGCTCATCTTCGGCAGCGCCGGGGCCCCGCGCCTGGGAGCCCAGGGCGCCGCCCTCGCGAGCAGTACGGCCCTGGGCCTGGAGGCCCTCCTGGGGGTGGTCCTCCTGGCCCGGTCCGAGGCCCCCGTGCGGTGGCGCGGGGTGGCCGGGGCCTCCACCCTCGCAGGGGTCCGTCGCGTCTTGCAGGTGGCCTCCGGGGCCTTTGGCGAACGCACGATCTACCACGCGGGATACCTCGTGTACGTCCGTCTCATCAACAGCCTCGGGCCTGCGTCCATGGCCGCCCACCAGGTGCTCTTGAGCATCGAGAGCGTGTCGTTCCTGTCGGCGGACGGGTTTGCGGTGGCGGCCGGGGCCCAGGTCTCGCAGCGCCTCGGGGCGGGCGACCCGACGGGGGCCCGGCGGGCGGGGTTTCTCTCCGCGGGCCTGAGCGCCTCGCTCCTGACGGGGGTGGCCGCGGCCATGCTGGTCTTCCCCGAGGCCCTGATCCGGCTCTTTCGCGACGACCCGGCCCTGGTCGCCATCGGGGCCCCGGCCCTGCGGGCGGGCGCCCTCGTGCAGCTCCCGATGGCGGTGAGCATCGTCCTGGCCCAGTCTCTGCGGGCCGCGGGGGCCACCCGGGAGGCCCTGGCCGTGGCCTTCGCCGGATCGCTCGGGGTCCGCATCCCGGCCACGTACCTCCTCGGGGTGGTCTCGGGGTGGGGGCTTCTGGGGGTGTGGCTCGGGTCGGGCTGCGACTGGATCGTGCGCATGGGCCTGGTCTTGTGGCGCTGGGGCCGCGGACGATGGGCCCAGACCCGGGTGTAGCCCGCGGGTCAGGTTCGGGTCAGGGCATGCAAGACCTCGGCGAGCCGGGAGTACTCAGCCAGGGTGTTGTACTGCTGGGCCGAGACCCGGAGGATACGCGACGTGCCGCAGGGCCAGGGCATCACAGGGACCTCGATGTGCGCCTCCGCCCACAGCCGCCGGGAGAGGACCCCGGCCGTGACCCCCGGGGCCACCCGGCTCGGGAGAGGCACCGAAGCCATCGATCCGAGCATGGAATCCGGGGCGGGGGGAGCGACCTCGAGGGCCGCGCAGAGCAGGTCGCGGGCCCGGAGGCACAAGGCCCGATTGGCCGCCCGAACAGCGTCCCAACCGCCCGGCAGGAGGGCCCCCATCACCCGCAGGGCCTCCGGGACGCACAACCACGGGGTCGGGTCGCCGGTCCCGGTCCAGTCAAACTCCAGGCGAAACCGCGACCGGTCGCTCCGGGGGCTGTTGGCCCCGTGCGAGATCACGAGGGGCCGCACCCGGCCCTGCTCCGCCGGGGCCACCCACAGAAACCCTGCTCCCTTGGGGGCGCACACCCACTTGTGCAGGTTGCCCGTGTAGTACGTCACCCCCGCCCGGGCGAGGTCGCGCAGAGACAGCGGGAGCATGCCCGGGGCGTGGGCTCCGTCGACGAGGACGGGCACCCCGCGGTCCCGGCACGCCGCGGCGATCTCGGCCACGGGGAGGATGAGGGCCGTGGGGCTCGTGACGTGGTCGACGAGGACGAGGCGGGTCCGCGGGGTGATGGCCCCCACGATGGCCCTGAGGGCCTCGGCCGGGCCCGCCGAGGGGAAGGGAACATCGGCGGTCGTCACCCGGGCCCCGGCCGCCTCGGCGACGGCCTCCAGGGCGTTGGTGCAGGCGTTGTACCCGTGGTCGGTGGCGAGGAGCTCATCGCCGGGGTGCAGGCGCAGGTTGCGCAGGACGGTGTTGACCCCGGTGGTGGCGTTGGTGACCATGGCGAGGTCGTCGGGGTGGGCGTCGACGAAGGCCCCGAGGCTCTCTCGGACCGCGTCGAGCTTCGCCTCCAGCTCCCACCACAGGAAGCGCACCCCCTGGGACTCCATCTCGGCCCGCAGGGCCCGTTGGTGCTCGAGGACCTCTCGGGGCACGGCCCCGAAGGAGCCGTGGTTGAGGTGGGCGGCCCCGTCCTCCAGGGCCCATCGATCGCGGGACGAGGTGTCTGGGTGCTGCATGGGCGTTCGGCCTTGGGAGCCCTTCAGGGGCTCTTGGGGTTGCGTACGATCTCGGTGCCCGAGCCCGTGTCGGTGAAGATCTCCAGGAGCACGACGTGGGGCCTGCGCCCGTCGACCACGTGGACCTTCCGAACGCCCGAGGCGATGGCCTCCAGGGCGCACTCGACCTTGGGGATCATGCCCCCCTCGATGACCCGGGCCTCGATGAGGTCGCGGGCCTGGGCGGCTCCGAGCGACGACAGAAAACCCCCGTCGGCACCGCGGACGCCCTCGACGTCCGTGAGGAGGATGAGCTTCTCGGCCCGCAGGGCCTCGGCCACCTTGCCCGCGGCGGTGTCGGCGTTGAGGTTGAGGGAGGCCCCCTCGGCGTCGACCCCGATGGGAGCGATGACGGGGATGAACCCCGCCCGCATCAGCTCGACCACGATGTCGGGGGTGATGTGCCGCACCTCGCCCACGCGTCCGAGGTCGACCTCCTCGCCGGCCCGCGACGTGATGGGGGGCAGCTTGTCAGCGAGGATAAACCCGTCGTCCTTGCCCGACAGCCCCACGGCCCGGCCCCCGTGGCGGCAGATGAGCGAGACGATGTCCTGGTTGATCGAGCCCGCGAGGACCATCTCGACGACGTTCATGGTGTCGTCGTCGGTGACCCGGAGGCCGTCGACGAAGCGGGACGTCACGTGGGTCTGGGTGAGCATGGCGCTGATCTGGGGCCCGCCCCCGTGCACCACGACGACGTTGACCCCGATGTACTTCAGTAAGCAGATGTCCTGGGCGAAGGAGTCCTTGAGGGCGGGGGCCACCATGGCGTGTCCGCCGTACTTGATGACAAAGGTGCGCCCCTGAAACCGCCGGATGTACGGCAGGGCCTCGAGCAACACGCCAGCCTTCTCGACGGGTTCCATGGGGTGGCGTCACTACGGGATTGTGGGCCCGGCGACAAGGGGGAGTCGCACCGCGGGGCGCCCGGGGCGGACGCTCAGCGCAGGATGCCGGCGAAGTAGAGCCCGCCCGCGGCGGCCGCGAGGAGCACCACCACCGCCGCCACGATGCCGACGGGGAAGCTCTTGGGGGGCTTCGGGGGGGGCGCGAGTTGGGCGAACGACCCGGCCCGTCCCTGCCCGTGCACGAGCGAAGTGGGCGGCGGATTGGGCTTGTGGGTGTCGGCCGCGGGGGCCGCGGGGGTCGGGACCGGGGCCACGGGGCCGTCGTCGCCTTCGAGCTCGTCGGCGAGGCTGACGGGCACGGAGAGCCGCTCGCGCGGGGCGGCGGGGTTGTCGCCCCCGCGCGGGCTCGCGGGAATGTCGCTCGCGAAGTCGTCGGCCCATTGGGACGGGTCGACGAAGTTGTCAGCGTCGAGGGGGCGGGCCCCCGCGTCGGCCTCGGGGGCGAGGCCCTTGCCGGCCACCGACTGCTCGTCCAGGGAGGTGAATTTCACCAGCTCCTCCTGGATGAGCTTGTCGATCTCGCCCGAGCCCTGCTGCCCCTCGACCCGGGCCGAGCGGGCCTTCTCCTCGGCGACCCGGCCGACGAGCTCGCCGAGGTCGAAGGCCGACGCGAACATCCTGTTTTGCGCGAGGAACCGCTCGAGCTCGACCCCCATGTGCTGGGCCGTGCGGTAGCGTTGGGCCTTCTCTCGGGCGAGGGCCTTCATGAGGATGCGCTCGAGGGCCTCGGGCACGTCGGGGTTGAGGTCGCGCAGGGACGGGACCTGCGACCGCTGAACCATCTGGACCGTCTGGTAGTCGGTCTCGCCCTGGTAGAGCTTTCGCCCCGCGAGCATCTCCCAGAGCATGATCCCCACGGCGTAGATGTCGGCCTGGCTGTCGGCCTCCTGGCCGAGAGCGGTCTCGGGGGCCAGGTAGCTGAACTTCCCCTTGACCACGCCCGGCTCGGTCTTCTCCACCGAGTGGGCGGCCTTGGCGAGGCCGAAGTCGACGATCTTCACCTCACCCCGCTTGGAGATGAGGACATTGGGCGGGGAGATGTCGCGGTGGACGATGTGCAGGGGGTGGCCGTCGGTGTCGGTCAGCTCGTGGGCGTAGTGCAGCCCCTCGCAGACCTTGACCGTGACGTGGACCGCCAGGGCCACCGAGACGGGCTCAGACCGGGCCCGGAGATACTCCACCACGGCCTTGAGGTTGACCCCGTCGATGTACTCCATGACGATGAAGTACGTGCCTTCGACGCGGCCAATGTCGAAGACCTGCACGATGTTGGCATGGGAGAGGCGGGCGGACAGCCGCGCCTCATCCAGGAACATCTTGATGAACTTCTCGTTGGAGGCGAGGTGCGGCAGGACGCGCTTGATGGCGACCTGCTTCTTGAAGCCGGCGACGCTGGTGGCTTCGCCGCGGAAGACCTCGGCCATGCCGCCGGATTCGAGTCGCTGGGTGACCCGGTAACTACTCTGCGCGCGTGCTTCCGCCATGGATTCTCTCGGCTCGTCTCACCGCGGGACGTCGCTGGGCGGGCGTATGCCGCCCGTTGGGCGCGCCACGCTCTCGACCCTGCCCCATCGGCTCGAACCGTGTCAAGCTTCGTCGCCCCCACGATTTTCTCTCGGGGCCTCTGGCGCGGGCCAGGGAGGGCTCGTGGGGCGCCGGGGAGGCGTTCTTTGCGAGGGCGCAGTTGACGGCGCGGCGCGGGCCTGTATCCTCTGGGCGCTCTCAACCCGTGGAGCCCGCGGCCTTTGATGGCGCCGCGGGGCTCCCTTGACGGCACGTCCGGACGCAGGATTTTCTCTCAGATTCACGCACAAGCATCACAGTTGGAGCAGGATCGGATGGCGACGGAAGACGCGCGGAAGCTGTTTGTGGCAGGGTTGCCCGACAGCGTGACGGAGGAGGTTTTGCGCGGCCTCTTCATTGAGTCAGGCGCTCAGGTGATCGAGTTGACCGTGCCGCGCGATCGGATGTCGGGCCGCCCCCGCGGCTTCGCGTTCGTGCGCCTCGGCAGCGAAGAAGAGACCGACCGGGCGCGGCAGGTCCTCGACGGGCGGATCGTGGACGGGCGCTCGATCTCCGTGCGTCCCTTCCAGGCCGAGCCCCCGGCGGTGCGCCCCGAGCGGCCCATGGGCGGCCCTCCCGGCGCACCCGGGATGGGGGCCCCAGGTCCTGGGGGCTTCAGCCCGGGAGGGTACGGCGACCGTCCACCGCGGCGCGACGGCCCCGGGGGCCCGGCCCCCGACCGCACCCTCTACGTCGGCAACCTGCCTTACGATGCGACCACCGAAGAGATCGAGGCGGTGCTCACCGAGCTCGGGGCCGTGCCCGTGCTGCGGGTTCACCTCCCCCTCGATCAAGACGGCCGCAAGCGTGGGTTTGGCTTCGTCACCCTCGGCTCTGCCGAGGCCGCGAAGAATGCCGCCGAGGTCCTCAAGGGGGCCGAGCTCCGCGGCCGACGTCTCATCATCAACCTCGCCCACCCCAAGGGGGCCACCCCCCGCGAAGGCGACGGCCCCAGCCCCGATCGTCCCCCCCGCAGCTTCGTGGGCGGCGGTGGCGGCGGCCCGGGCATGGGCCCCGGTCCCGGGGGTCCTCCGGGCTTCGGTCCCCCTCCGGCCTTCGGAGGCCCTCCCGGGGGCCCCGCGAGCCGCGGCCGCGACGTGCGCAAGAAGAAGGGCGACGACGGCGAAGGCCGCGGGGCCGCCAGCAAGGGTCGCCGCGACCGCGAAGAGAGCTGGCGCGACTTCGAAGACGACGACTGATCCCTCCCGCGGGCGCGCCCCCCCGCTTGCCGCGTGCCTCCCTCAGCCCGTCATGCTAGGCGGGAGGCCTGATGGAGTCCCTCCTCGCACGGCTCGAGCGTCGGTTCGACCGCTACACCCCGCAGAATCTCACGCTGTACCTCGTCGGCCTCATGGGCGTGACGTGGGTCCTTGAGCGCCTGCGTCCGGGCTTCCTCGCCATGCTCGCCCTCGACCCCGCCCGGGTCGCCGCGGGGCAGGTCTGGCGGCTGTTCACCTTCGTCTTCATCCCCCCGAGCGACAGCCCCCTGTGGCTCTTCTTCGCCCTGTGGTGGACGTGGGCCCTCGGCCAGATGGTCGAGCGCACGATGGGGTCGTTTCGGTACGCCCTGTTCTGGCTCGTGGGGGTCGTCACCACCGCGGCCCTGGCCTTCGCGTTTGGGGTCCCGGCCTCCAACCGCTTCCTGCTGATGTCGCTCTTCCTCGCCTTCGCGACCCAGCAGCCCGAGTACGAAATTCTCCTCTTCTTCGTGCTCCCCCTGCGCGTCAAATGGCTCGCCCTCGTCGACGTGGCCCTCCTCGCCCTGCTCGTGGCCACGGCCGAGGGCTGGCAGCGCCTGCAACCCCTCGCGGCCATCAGCAACTACCTCCTCTTCTTTGGCCCCACCCTGGTGGCCCTCCTCCAGGGCAGGGCCCGCAAGGCCGCCCGCCCCGCCGCCCAGAAGCGCTCCGCCGCCGAGGAGGTCGAGGCCCCCCGCACCCGCCGCTGCGCCCTGTGCGGGGTCACCGACGACGACCGCCGGGTGGAGTTTCGCGTCTGCACCTGCGCCCACTGCGGCAAACCTACCGAGTTTTGCCTGGCCCACGCGCGCAACCACGCCCCCGCCCCCGACGCCCCCCCCTCGGCCTGAGCCCTCAAAGACTGTAGATCAATGTCGGACCGAGGCCGTGGCGGGAGGCCCGAGCGAGGCAAGGAGATGCACTGAAAGCGCACTGAATGTGCGGTGAAGTGCATCGACGCCGCATCGCGACGGGCATCGCGCCATGGCCGATGGGAGACATTGATCTACAGGCTTTCAGTCCGCGCCGAAGGGGTTGTCGTCCCCGTCGAGCATCGACCCCACGGCCATGCCCGCCACCCGCCAGGCCATCGACATCCCGTGGCCCGTAAACCCGGCCACCCCCCACACCCGGTCGTAGCCCGGCAGGGGTCCTACCCGGACGAGGCCCGCGGGGCCAAACCCCATCACCCCCGACCAGCGCCCGAGCACCTCAAACCGCGGGGCCAGGAGGGTCGCCGCGAAGCCCTCCAGGGCGCCCTGGACCCCCTCCGTGACCCGGTCGTCGTAGCCCACCTCCTCGTCGACGAAGCGCTTACGAAACCCGCCGAGCACGACCACCCCGTCGGCCCCCTGCCGGAGGTACTCCGAGCCGTGGTTGGCGTAGTACGACCGGTCGAGGCGCAGCCCCTCGGCCCGCAAGGCCAGCATCTGCCCCCGCCGCGGAGCCGCCCACCCGGCCGCCGCCGGCACGAGCCGCGGGAGGTACGCGTTGGCGCAGACCATCACCCGCGCGGCCTCCACGACGCCCCCCACGGTGCGCACCGTCACCGCCCCAGACGACTCCTCCAGGGCCATCACCCGCTGCGGGGAGAGGGTCTCGGCCCGCAGCTTCGCGTGGAGGAAATACACGAGCTCCAAGGGGTTGCAGGACATGTCCGCGGGGTTGACCAGGGCCCCGAGGGCCACCCCCGACCGCCACACGGCGTCGTCGCCCGAGGACTCCCAATACGCCGCAAACCCGTCCTCCCGCAGGAGGTCGAGGCTCTCTCGCAGGAGCCCGAGCTCTCCCGCCTCCAGGGCCAGGAGGGCCGACGGGACGGCCCGCACCGACGGCAGCCCCTCGATCCCTTCCGCGCGCAATTGGGCGAGGTTTTCTTCCGTCAGGCTCCACAGGGCCCGGGCCCTCTCGCGCCCCCATTGGGTGCACGCCGCCGCGTAGCAGTCGGCCGCCCCGCGCATGAGAAACCCCGCGTTGCGCCCGCTCGCCCCGCCGCCGACACCCACCGCGTCGACGAGGGCCACGGAGGCTCCCCGGCGCTCCAGGGCGAGGGCCGCCGAGAGCCCCGCGATGCCCGCCCCCACCACGGCCACGTCGACCCGACGGGCGCCGAAATGGCCCGACGTCCCGACCGGAGCGACGCCGGCCCCGGTCTCCCACCACGGGGAGGTCACGGGCCCTCCGCGGGCACGACGCAGCCCGGGTGCCCCGAGAATACAAACGCGTCGAGGGCCTCGTCGGGCGCGACCCCGGCGAGGGTGGGGTGGGTGAGGTCGACGAGGGTGCGGGGGTTCCAGGTGGTGTGGGTGGAGGAGAGGGTGGCGTCCCAGCCGCAGGCCTGGGCGCCGTAGATGCTGGCTTCCAGGGCGAGCTGCATGGCCGGGGTGCGCCCCGCCGGGGGCTCGAAGGTGACCCTGCGCCGCAGCCGCAGCCGCTCGTGGGTCTCCAGGGCCCGCATCTCCTCCACCGGGTCGGTCACCACATGCGAGTCGATGCCCGTGCACAGCCGAACCCCCGCCTCCCGCAGGCTCCCGAGGTCGGCCAGGCCGTCCCCGAGGTCGCGTTCGGTGCTCGGGCACGCGCACACCATGGCCCCGGCCTCACCCAGAAGCCGCGCCTCGTGAGGCTCCAGGCGGGTCGCGTGCACGGCCACAAACCGCGGACCCAGGACCCCCAGCTCTGCCAGAAGCTCCACGGGCCGCAGTCCGTGCTCGGCTACGCAGGCGTCGACCTCGCCCTGAACCTCGGCCACATGCATATGAAAGGGCAGGGCGGCCGACCGGGCGGCCTCGTGCAGGGCCGTAATCCACTCCCGAGGCACCGCCCGGACCGAGTGCGGGGCGATGCCGACCCGCACCCCCGGGTGACTCCCCCAGCGCCCCTGGAGGGCCTCCACGTCGCGCAGAACGTCCTCCACCGAGGCGTCGCAGAAGCGCCGCTGCCCCCCCTCGGGCTCCCGCCCCGCCCCGGCCCGGGCATAGGCCACCCGGAGGAGGCACACCTGGAGCCCCGCCGCGAGGGCCGCCTCGATCACCGCGTCGGCCAGGAGCGTACGCTGGGTGTAGGGGACACCCCCAGGCTGATGGTGCACGTAGTGAAACTCCCCCACCGCGGTGACCCCGGCCGCCCGGAGCTCGTCAAAGGCCCGGCGGGAGACGGCCCCGAGACCCTCCGGGGTGAGCTCGTCCACCAGCTTGAACATCGCCTCCCGCCACGACCAGAACGTACCCGTGGCCGCGGGGGTGCGTTGGGTCTTGCCCCGCAGGGCCCGCTGAAACGCGTGAGAGTGTGCCGAGACCAACCCGGGCAACGACAGTCGGGTGGGGGTCTGCTCGAAGAGGGGGCGCATGGGGCCCAAGACGTTACCGCAGGTCGGCCGACTCGACGACGCGCGCGCACTCCTGGGGGGGCATATCGGAGGCGATGGCGTAGGCCACCCCCTCGCGCTCGGTGAGGCTGATGGTGTACCCGTGGGCCGAGCCTACGTACATGGGCTGACCGTGCACCATCGACAGGGCCCCGCCCGGGGTAGCGGCGAGGGAGCGCGGGAGCCCGCGGCCGCCGTCGAAGACGAAGACCGTCATCCGACGGCCCCCGACGTCGTAGTACAGGGCCGCGGCGGTGCGGTCGCGGACGTTGGAGATGCGGGCCCCGACGAGGCGGGCCGTCATGCCCCGGAAGGCCATCGGGCGCACGGGGATGTCGAGCTTTCCGCGAAACCACTGGGCCACCTGCACCGGGTCGCTCGCCTCGACCTCCGCGGGGAGCTCCCGGGCGTGCCGTTGGGCCACGTCTTCGAGCATGGGCAGGACCCCGGCCATGCTCGGCCCCGTGGACATCCCCATGGCGTCGTAGGTGGGCCCCTGGCGGGCCTTCCACCCCTGGGCGAGGACCACCCCGGCGAGGGCCGCCCCGGTGAGGGCCACCCCGAGGGCGTGGCGCTTGCGGCGGCGGGAGCACTCGGCCATCAGGCGCCCGTCGTCTTCGGCGTCGAGGGCCGCCAGGACCCGGTGACGCAGGGCCGTGGGGGCGCAGTCTTCGCGGCACCCGGCCAGGGTGCGCTTGAGCTGTTGCAGCACCGAGGCCACATCGCGGCAGTCGGGGCACCGCGCGAGGTGGGCCTCGACATGGGCGGCCGCGCTGGGGTCGAGCTCGCCGTCGGCCCAGGCGTCGATGTAACGCTCCGTCTCCTCGCAACCAAACGTCATCCGACACGCTCCTTGCGGCGGCGGAAGCCGTCGAGGCTCACCACCGTCTCGCTCTGGGAGGGCGCCGCCACCGGGGTCGGCACGATGCCGAGCCGCTGGGCCACCGCCTTGCGGGCCCGGTGCAGCCGCGACATGACCGTGCCCATCGGGCACCCCATGGCGTCGGCCACCTCGCGGTACGTCAAGCCCTCGATGTCGACCAGAACCAACACCGTGCGGAAATCTTCCGGGATGTCTTCGAGGGCCTTGGCGACCGCGGCCTCCAGCAGGGGCCGCTCGACGAGGCGCTCGGGCTCACGGTTGGACGCCACCGAGGCCGCGCTCAGCCACCCGTCGGCCACCGGGTCGACCATGGCGAGCTGCCGGACGTTGGCCTCCAGGGCCCCCCGGCGATGCCGGGAGAAGAAGAGGTTGGTCAGGATCTTCAGGAGCCACGCCCGGATGTGGGTCCCCTGCTCGTAGCTGTCGAAAAAACGATACGCCTTGATGGCCGTGTCTTGCACGAGGTCGTCGGCGTCGCTGGGGCTGCGGGTCAGGCGGAGGGCCGTGCGGTACATCGCGTCGAGGTGGGGCAATACCTCCGCCTCAAAGCGGGCCCTTCGGGCCGAGTCGTCTCGTGACATTGTGAGAAGGTCTCCAGTGACTCCCTAAGGGAAGCATTCCCCGCAACCCGCGCAAGGGGGGAGATTATTCCCCGTCGGGGTCGCGTCCGGTCCCGAGCCGGGCCTCCAGGGCGTCGACCCGCCCCTGGAGCCGTCGGACCTCGGCCTGAAGGGCCTGGATCTGCGAGGCGGGGTTGATCCCGCCCCAGAACGTGCGGATCCGCTCGTCGACCCGGTGCTGCCACTGGTCGAGGGCCCCCCGCGACTGCTCGACAAACTGGGCCATCCGCCCCCCCCGCTCGTCGGCGGCCTCGGCCCGGATCGCCTCCGACGCCCCGTCGGGGGCCGCGGGCTCGTCGGGGGCAGGAGCCTCGGGGGAGGCCTCGGGGAGGCTCGGGCCCGGGTCGCGCTCGGGCTCCTCCGCCCGTGCGATGAGCTTGCCCACGGGCGTGCCGCGGAGCGAGGTGATGATGCGCTCGCTCGAGGTGTGCAGGAGGTCTTTCAGGGCCGCCAGAGGGAGGGTCCGCGACTGCTTGCGCTCCTCCTCGTAGAGGATCTGGGCCAGGGTCATGCGGGTGAGGTCCTCCTTCGACGTGTTGTCGACGATCCGGACCTCCTCGCCGTTGCGTACGAGCTCGGCGATCTGCGGGAGGGTGACGTAGCGGCTCTCGACCGTGTCGTAGAGCTTACGATTGCTGTACCGCTTGACGATGCGCGGGGGGGGCCCCGGCGGCGGAGTGTCTGTCATCGAGCGCACCGCGCGGCGGAGAGGATGAGGGTCCATCACGTCGAGACCCGACGCCGCGCCTTGCACCCCTTAGCCCCGAGGCCCGCGTACGGTCAAGTCTCGCCGCGGAGCCCCAAAGCCCCTCGGATTGTGTCACCCTACGGGCTCCCGCGATGATGTCGCCCCTCGTCGACGAGCTCTGCCGCCGGGCCCTGTCCGTGACCGATCCGGCCATGCGGGCCCGGTTCTTTCGCGCCCGCCTCGCCGACCTTTCCCTGGAGGAGCTCCGGGACACGGTCGAGACCCTGGCCGAGCGGGCCGGCCTGCGCGACCGCGACGCCCAGGTGGCCCTCCTCTCCGCCGCGGTGGCCCTGGCCCAGGATTTCCCGCGGATGCAGCAGCTGTACGCCGCCTCCCTCGGGCCCGGGGCCGTCGCCTCCCCCGGGGCCCCGACGGCCCGCTGCGCGACCCCCGAGGTCGCCGAAGAGGAGGAGGCCGCCCCCCGGGTGCCCGACTACGGGATGGGGCGGGTTCCGTCCTTGGGGGAGCGCAAGTCGTTGGCCCGTCGCCCCGATCGCCGCACCCTCGACCGGGCCCTGCGCGACCCCCACCCCGGGGTGATCGCGCTGCTCCTACAAAACCCCCGGCTCACCGAGGCCGACGTGGTGCGCCTCTGCGCCCACCGGCCCGGGGTCCCCGAGGTGCTCCTCCAAGTGTTTCAGGCCGCCCGTTGGGCCGCCAGCCCCCACGTCCGCAACGCCCTCGCCTTCAACCCCGCCACCCCCGCCCCCGTGGTGGCCACCCTGGCCCCCCTCCTGCACACCCCCGAGCTCCGGGCCCTGGCCTACGACTCTCGGGCCGCCCCCCTCGTGCGCCGCCGCTGCCTGGAGGTCCTCGCCCGCCTCCCCCCCCACACCGGGGCCCCCGCCGGGACCCTGCACTGATGCCCATGGACGCCGTCCTCTTCGACTTCAACGGGGTCCTCGTCGACGACGAGGCCCTGCACCTCGCGGGCTTCAACGCCGTCCTCGGCCCCCTCGGGCTACACCTGTCCGACGCCGACTACGAGGCCCGCTACATCGGGTTCGACGACCGGGGGGCCCTGACCACCGCCCTCGGCGACCGCGGGCTGCCCGCCCCGGCCGACCTCGTGGCCCGCCTCATCGCCGAAAAGGCCCGCTGGTACGCCGCCCGGGCCCGGGCCGAGCTCCGAATCTTCCCCGGGGCCGCGGCCCTCCTCCGGGCCTGCGCGGCCCGGGTCCCGGTGGCCATCGTGTCGGGAGCCCTGCGGGCCGAGATCGAGCTCGCCCTCGACCTCATGGAGGCCGCCCCCGCCGTGCGCTGCATCGTGGCCGCCGAGGACGTCTCGGCGTGCAAACCCGACCCCGCGGGGTACCTCGCGGCCCTCGCCGCCCTTCAGGCCCACGGGGCGCCCGTCGCTCCGTCGCGGACCGTGGCCGTCGAGGACACCCCGGCGGGCGTCCGGGCCGCCCTCGCCGCGGGCCTGCGGGTCGTCGGGGTGGCGCAAAGCGTACCCGAAGCAGACCTCGCTGCGGCCGGGGCCCACGCCACGCGCCCCCGCCTCGCCGACCTCGACCCCGACCTCCTGGCCTCCCTCGCGGCGCCGTAACGAGACAATTCTGCCCGCGGTGGAGCGGTCTCCGTTGACGCCCCTTCGGCCCGACACCTACCCTCCGACTGAATCCGCGGCGCGCGGCGCCCTGTAGAGCGTCGCACCGCCCCCCTCGTCCACCCTTTCGGGCGTAGGGGCATCGCCGCGACGGAGCGAGGGAGCCCCATGGCTGGCCAGAAGGTGCTGATCTTCGAGCAGGACCGCGTGTTTGCGGAGGCCCTGCGGCGAGAGTTCGTCGCCCGCAACTGCATCGTGCGTACGGTGGACGACGGCCAGGCGGGCCTCGAGCTCGCCCTCACCGACCCCCCCGACCTCATCATCCTGAGCATCGAGCTCCCGCGGATGAACGGCTTCGCCGTGTGCAACCGCATCAAGAAGAGCCCCGAGCTGAAGGACGTCCCGCTGTTGATCGTCTCGGCCGACGCCCCGCCCGAGACCTTCGAGCAGCACAGCAAGCTCCGCACCCGGGCCGAGGACTACGCCCACAAGCCCATCGCCCCGGAGGTCCTCGCCGATCGGGCCGCCACCTTCCTGCCCCTCGACCCGCCCTCCCGCGACTCGGTCGAGCTCGCCGCCGACGACATCCTCCTCGTCGACGACGCCGTGATCGTCGAGTCCCCGGCCTCCATCCCCCCCCCGAGCCCCGACGACCTCGGTCTGCAGGGCGTCGACTCCGAGCTCGAAGGGCTCACCGACGCGGCCTTCAGCAGCATCATGGTGAGCCCCGACCCGCAGCTCTTTCGCACCGCCACCCAGCCCTCCCTGCGCCCCCCGGCCTTCACCGACTTCGAAGACTTCACCACCGTGGCCCCGCGGATCGAGCTCCCCCCCGCCCTGGCCGCAGCCCCGGGGCCCCGGATGGGGTCGGTTCCGCCGCGGCTCCCCACCAGCCCGGCCATGCCGGCCGTCAACCTCGTGGCCGAGGTCGACCGGATGCGACGCCGGGCCGACGAGCTCGACCGGGAGCTCCTGGAGGCCCGACGGGCCGCCCAACAGGTCGAGGCCGCCCAAGAGGCCGAGATCGGTCGGCTCCGGGCCCAGGCCGAAGAGGCCGCCGCCCTGCGCCGTGAGCTCGACGAGCTGCGTCACCGGGCCTCCCGCCCCACCCCCGGGCCCACGGGGGGCGTGTCCACCCGGGAGTTCCTTGAGCTCCGCGAGGGGCTCAACCGCAAGGACAAGGAGATCCTGCAGCTCCGCGAGGCCGTCAACAACCGCGACAAAGAGCTCCTCGAGCTCCGCGACCGGATGCTCCAGTCCGACCTGTCCCGGGCCGACATCGACGACAAGCTCCTCGAGCACGAGCAGGCCATGGAGTCCCTCCAGGACCAGCTCCGGGCGGCCCAGGGCCAGATCACGACCCTCGAGACCGCCCGCGACGAGGCCCGCCAACACCTCGACGCCCTCCAGGCCGACCTCACGGCGAAATCCAGTGCGGTCGACGCCCTCCAGGCCGACCTCACGGCGAAATCCAGTGCGGTCGACGCCCTCCAGGCCGACCTCGCGGGCAAAACGGCCGAGCTCGCCGCCCTCCACGACGACCTCGACGCCCGCGGGGCCTCCCTCCTCGCCCTCCAGGGCGAGCTCGACACCGCCCGGGCCCAGGCCGAACACGCCCAGGCCGAGGCCCTCCAGCGCCTGGAGGCCGCCTCCGAGGCCCACGCCCTCGCCCTCCAGGCCCAGGCCGAGGCCCACGCCAAAGCCCTGCACGAGGCCGCCGAGCGCGCCGAGGAAGAGATCGCGCGGCTCAAGGCCGCCCACGAGGTCGTCGAGGCCGAGGCCACCTCCGCCCGCCTCCGGGCCGCGGAGATCCACGCCGCCGAGGTGCGCGCCCTCCAGGAGGCCGAAGGTCGGCTCCGAGAGGCCCACGCCGTCGAGCTCTCCGCCCTGCAGGAGACCGCCGCAAAGCTGCGGGAGGCCCACGCCGCCGAGGTCTCCATGCTGGTCGAGGCCCACGCCGCCGACAGCGAGCAGCTCCGGGCCGAGGCCCAGCGCCAGCGCGACGCGCACGCCGCCGCCGTCGCCGCCGCCGTGGCCGCCACGGCCTCGGTGGAAGAAGCCCGCGCCCAGGAGGCCGCCGAACGGGCCCGCGCGGCCGCCGAGCACGCCCAGGCGTTGCAGGCCGCCGACGAGGCCCGGGCCGCCCTCCAGGGCTCCCTCGACGAGGCCCTGCGCGAGCTCTTCGCCGCACGAGAGTCGTCCCAACACGAGGCCGAGGCCCTCCGCGAGGCCCTCCGCGGCGCCACCGACCGCGCCGAGCGGGCCCACCGCAAGAGCGCCCGGGACGGCGACCTCCTCGACCGGGCACGGCGGGCCCTGGAGATCGCCGCGGCCCTGGTCGAGGAGACCCAACACGACGATCCCCCCGCCCCCTCCCCCGACGACGCCCCGAGCCCCGTCGACACCGCGTAGCGCGTCTATGGCCCGGGCCGCGCGGCCAGGCCGCGGACGTACCACGCCAGGGCGTACAGATCGGCCGTAGACAGGGCCTCCCGCCAGGCCGGCATCGGGGTTCCGCCCACCCCCGCGGCGATCACCCGGGCGAGGTCGTCGACGGCGGCCCCGTTGCGCAAGACATCCCGGGTGAAGTCCGGTGCTACCACGGCCACTCCGTACCCCTCCTCGTGCACCGCCACCCCACGGTGCGCGTCGGGCCTCCACCCCAACCGAACCCCCTCCCCCTGAAAGGCCCGGGCGTAGCCCTCGGCCACCGAGCGGGACACGTAGGCCGGGTGGCAGGTGGCGCACTGGGCCCGGCCGTAATATACCGCCTCGCCTCGGACCATCGCCTCCGCGGCCCGTCCCGGCCCCCAGGGGTCGACCGGGAGGGGTTCGGGGAGCGGGGCCCCACGACGCCAGCGGGGCGAGAGGGTCTTGAGGTAGTCAATCAGGTTGTCCAACTCCTGGGGGGATAGGGACCAGGGGCGCATGGCCGTCCCGGCGAGGCCGCGGGAGATGGTGCGGCGCAGGTCGGCGTCCTGGGGAAGGTCGCCCGCGGCGGTGCTCACCCACTTGAACACCCCCGCCCGGAAGTCGCGGGGCGGGGGAGAGAGCCCGAGGCCCGACACCCCCCGGCCGTCCCCGCGCTCCCCATGGCAGAACACGCAGTGCAGGAGGTACGTCACCCGCCCAGCCCGCTGCGAGGCCGACAGGCCCGCGGGTAGGGTCGGCTCGGACGGGCCATGCCACGCTCCGGGCCCCCGCAGGAGGGCCCCCGCCGCCCCGAGGGTCGCCGCGAACACCCCCGCCGGAACGAGGACCCACCCCCATCGCCCGAACCGCCCACCCAGGGCTGCGCGGGAGGCGAACCGTCGGCCCGCGGGAGGCTCGGCGGAGGCCCCGAGGGCGGCCCGCACGCACAGGGCCACCCACCCCAGTTGGGCCACCCCCAGCACGAAGGCCGACACCGTCGCCACGACCTGCCACGGAGCCGCCCCCTCCAGGAGCCGCAGGCCCGTCACGTCCCAGGCCCTCCGGGGCATCCCGAGGAGTCCCGCCCTCAACATCGGGACAAACACCCCGTGGGCGCTCACCAGCGACACCCCCAGGTGCCAGCCGAGGACCCGGGCAGGCAGGGGGCGTCCCAGGAGTTCGGAGCCCCAGGCCGACAGGGCCGCCCCGACCCCGAACAGCACCGCGGCGGCCATCACGAAGTGAAAATGGCCGACGACAAAGTGGGTTCCATGCAGGACGGTGTCGGTGGCCGCGGCCCCGAGGGGCAGGCCCGTGAGCCCCCCGAGGGCGAACACCCACACCGTGGCCACGCAGTATCCCAGGGTCACGGTCCGCCGTGGGACCCCCTCCCAGAGCGTCACCAGCCACCGCACGAAGAACACCGCCGACGGCAGCGACACCAGAAGGGTCAGGACCACGAACCCCTGAGCAAACCCCGCCCCGAGGCCCGCCGTGTACAAGTGATGCCCGTACACCAGCCCCGCCAGGAGGGTCACCGCCCCCATGGCCAGGACCACCCCCCGGTCGGCCCGCGGAGGCAACCCCACCTCCGCCCGCAGAAGGTCGGTGACCACCCCCCACACCGGCAAGATCACGATGTAGACCGCCGGGTGCCCGAAGATCCAGAAGAGGTGCTGATACACCATCGGGTCGCCCCCGGCCTCGGGGCCCGCCCCCGCCGTGAAGAAGCCCGTCCGGGCCACCCGGTCGGAGAGGATCAAGAGGTTGGCCCCCAGGAGAACCGGGAGGAAGACCACGTTGAGGGCGCTGGCGAAGATCCACGCCCACGCGGCGCTGGGAAGGCCCCGCCAGGGGTCTCCGGGGGTGCGGGCCAGGGTGAGGGTCACCAGGAGGTCGAGGGCGCTCAGAAGGGCCCCTGCGGCGGCCAGAGAGACGGCCAGGGTCCAGAGGGTGGGGCCCAGGCCGTAGACCCCGCGGTGGGTGGACAGGGGCGGCAGGGCGGTCCAACCGGCGGCCGGGGCCCCGAGGGGCATCACGGCCGCGAGGAGGGACAGGGCGAGGCCGAGGGCGAAGAGGGCTCCCGCGACCCGGCGGAGGGCCGGCAGGGCGGTGTCAGAGCGGCCCGACCAGGCGGGGGCCATGGCTGCCCCGAGGCCCGCGAGGAAGGGGGCCGCCCCGAGGTAGAGCATGGCGCTGCCATGGAAGGTCACGAGGGCGGGGTAGGCCCGGGCCGAGACCGCCCCGAGGACGGGGAAGCTCTGGCCGGGGAGGGCGAGCTGCCAGCGCATGGCCATGGCCGCGGCCCCGCCGAGGACGAAGCCCGCGGCCCCGAGGGCCATCAGGGCCCGGGGGCGCCCTAGGGTGTCCACGACCAGCCCCAGCGACGTTCGGGCGGCAGGGGGGTGAGGGTGGCGGCCCGGCGGGCGGCGTCGGAGGCCCGGTCGATGTACCGGGCGAAGTCGTCGGGGGTCATCACCACCACCTCCCCGCGCATCTGGTAGTGGGCCGGGCCGCAGAGCTGGGTGCAGAGGAAGTCGTACCGCCCGACGGCCCCCGGACGAAACCAGGCCCGCGTGGTGCGCCCCGGGACGGTCTCCACCTGGGCACGAAAATGCGGGAAGTACGCCCCATGGACCACGTCCTTGCTGCGCCCTTGGATCGCCACCGGACGCCCCACCGGGACGCGCAGGACATCGAGCTCGACCACGTCGTCGTCGGTGTTGAAGACCCCGTCGGTGCCCGGGTGCCGCAGGTTGAACGAAAACTGCTGGGCCAGGAGCTCGACCCGGACCACGTCGGGCCCCGTCGGGATGGCCGTCCGCGTGGCACGGCGTGAGCCCGCCACGAGGATCAGGTCGACCACCAGGAGGACCCCCAGGAGCACCCCCGCCCCGGCGCTCACGGCCTGGGCCGAGGCCTTCCGGGGCCCCGAACGGCCGCCGAGGAGGAGCCAGCCGAGGGCCAGGAGGAGCACGAGGGCCAGGGCCGCGGTGACCCCCAGACTCGCCCGCAGGAGCCCGTCGGCGGCCGAAGTCCCCGCGGAGGCGTCGGCGGGGAGCATCAGCCGCGCAGGGCCTCGAGGATGTTCATGCGGGAGGCCCGAATCGCAGGGAACATCCCGCCGAGAAGACCCATGACCCCCGCGAAGACCAGCGACGCGGCCATGATGCCCACCGTGGGCGCGAACTCGAAGACCACCTCCGACCAGGTGGAGAAATTGACGATGCTAAAGCGCACGAAGCGCATCACCAGGGAGGCCCCGGCCCCCAGGGCCCCGCCCAGGAGCGACAAGACCACCGACTCGAACAAGAACGACGTCAGGATGCTCCGCCGCGAGAAGCCCAGGGCCCGCAGGGTCCCGATCTCGCGCTGCCGGGCGGCCACCGCCGCGTGCATGGTGATCATGGCCCCGATCATGGCCCCCACCGAGAAGAAGACGGCCACGAGCAGCCCGATGGCCCGGATGAACATGCTCGTGCCCTGGGACTGCTCCTCGTACCAGACGGTCTCGCGTTTTACGTCGACCCCGAGCTGCCGGTTGCCCTCCAGGCTCGCGCGCAGGGCGTCGAAGTCACCCTGCCCGGTCAGCCGCACCCGCACCGACGACACCACCGTGGACCGCCCGAAGGCGCTCGCCACGGAGTCGCGGTCGACCCACACCTCGCTCTCGTACCCGCTGCCCCCGTCGGCGTGGACCCCTACCACGGTCAGCCTCCGCCCGCGTTTGATCTCAAATGACTGACCGATGTCGAGCCCCCGAAACCGCCCGCGGATGGAGGCCCCCACGGTGCACTCGTCGCTGCCCGGGCGCAGGGCCCGCCCCGCCACCATCCGCACGGAGGGCCGAAACGGCAGGGAGTCCTCGGTCACGCCCCGCACCGCCACGTTGGAGACCCCGGAGGTGCCGAGCTTGTCGAGGATGATCACCACCACGGTCTCGGCCACCCCGTCGGGTCGGCCGTCGGGACGGCGACGCACCTGGGGGGCGTTGAGGATCAGCCCCACCGAGGGGAGCTCGATCGAGCTCGACATCTCGGCGTCGGCCCCGTCGCGGAGCACCACGGCCACGTCGGCCGAGCCCGCCCGCCCGAGGGTGCGCTGGATGCCCTCCCCCAGCATCAGGACGGAGGCGAAGACGAAGACCACGAGCCCGATGCCCAGGGCCGTGGCCGCGGTGGTGGTGGCCCGGACCCGGAGGTTGCGGACGCTGTACGAGAGCGGGACCATGACAGGGGTGTCCTCTCAGTCGAGTCGGCGCAGGGCGTCGGTGACGGTCAGGCGCGAGGCCCGCCAGGCGGGAAGGGCCGCGGACAGGGTCGACAGGGCCACCGCGAGGGTGAAGGCCACCACCAGGGTGACCGGCTCGATGCGGAAGTAGGGCATCATGGAGCCCTGGTTCTCTTCGATCCAGCGGCCGAGGCCCTGCTGCACCACGGGGTACGACACGGCCACCCCGGCGAGGCCCGCGAAGACCCCGAGGGCCGCGGCCTCGGCCAGGATGAAGGCCACCACGTGGCGCGGGAGGAAGCCCACCGCCCGCAAGACCCCGTACTCCTGCGTCCGCTCGCGGACCCCCATGGCCACCGTGTTGCCCAGCAGGAGGCCGAGGATCCCGAGGATGATCAGGGAGATCAGGTCGATGGCCGTGAGGATGCCCGACATCATCCCCATAAACGAGAGGTTCATCGCCCGCTCGCTCATGGAGGTGGTCTGGATGTCCTGGACATCAAACGCCGCGTCGATGGCCTGGGAGATGGCCGCGCTGCGGGTCGGGTCGGCGATGCGCCCGACGATCCAGCCGACCTCGTCGCGTCGGGCCACAGGGATGGACTCGTTGAGGTAGCGGTAGTGAAACAGAAACTGCGACCGGTCGACCGAGCGCTGGGTGGCCTCGTAGATGCCCGAGATGTTGAACTCCCAGTCGCCCGGATAGATCGTGCCCCGCAGGACCACCCGCTGCCCGACGGTCCAGCCCATCTTGCGGGCCAGGACGTCGCCCACGAGGGCCCCCCGGCGGTCTTCGCGCCACCGAGCCAGGGCCTCGGGGGCCACCCGCATCTCGGGGTAGACCGCGAAGAACGAGTCGGTGTCCACGGCCATGCTGGCGAAGAACTCGTCGGGCCTCCGCGGGTCTTTGGCGCCGAACCAGTTGGCCCAGGTGGCCTCGCGCACCCCCGGCACGGCCCGCACGGTGTCGATGTACCGCCGCGGGAGCTGCATCACGAACGAGACCTTGTGCCGGGTGGCCACGCGGTCTTGCGCGGCGAAGGTCACCGCGGCGTTGCTGGCCGTGACCACGGTGCGCAGCATCACGAAGGCCATCACCGCCACGGCCACCCCGAGGACCGTCATCAGGGCCCGGAAACGATTGCGCCCCACGTTGCGCACGGCGATGGAGACGAGGGTCACCGCAGCACCCCTTTGTCCATCCGACGGATCACCGAGGCCCGCTCGGCCGCGGCGGGGTCGTGGGTGACCATCACGATGGTCTTGCCCATCTCGGTGTTGAGCTTGACGAGGAGGTCGAGGATGGCGTCGGCGCTCTTGCGGTCGAGGTCGCCCGTGGGCTCGTCGGCCACCAGGAGGGTCGGGTCGTTGACGAGGGCCCGGGCGATGGCCACCCGCTGCTCCTGGCCGCCGGAGAGCTGCCGGGGGTAGTGGCCGCTGCGGTCTTCGAGGCCCACCACCCGCAGGGCGATGAGGGCCCGGCGGCGGCGCTCTGCGCTCGGCAGGCCCGTGAGCAGGAGCGGGAGCTCGACGTTTTCGGCCGCGGTGAGCACGGGCATGAGGTTGTACGACTGGAAGATGAACCCGAGGTGCCGGGCCCGGAAGGCCGCGAGCTGCCCGTCGCTCATGGCCCCGAGGTCGTTGCCCGCCACGAGGACCTTGCCGCCCGTGGGCCGGTCGAGCCCCGCGATGAGGTTGAGCAGGGTGCTCTTGCCCGAGCCCGAGGGCCCCATCAAGGCCTCGAAAGAACCTTTGGGGATCTCCATGTCGAGCCCGTCGAGCACGACGAGCTCCTCGCCCCCGCGACGAAACGACTTCACAACCTTTTGCAGCCGCACCAGGGCCTCGCCCGTGGTGGGAGCGCTCTCAGCCATCGTCATCGCGTCGTCTCCTTCACCGGGCTGCCATCGGCCAGGGCGGCCGGAGCCCCAAGAACCACCCGGGCCCCCGGGGGAGGCCCCTCCAGCAGCACGAACCCGTCGCCCTCCTGCGGCCCGAGGCGCACCGGCTGCTGCCGGGCCACCCCGTCTTCGACGGTAAACACCACCCGCTGTCCCCCCCGGGCCGTCACCGCCGCGGCGGGCAGGATCGTACGCGGCCGGGCCGTCAGGGCCGCCTCGTCGAGGGCCTCGGAGAGGAAGCTCACCCGGGCGCTCATCTCGGGCAGCACCCCCTCGACCGCGTCGACGAGGCGCACCCGCACCGGGACCGTAGCCTTGGCCCGATCGACCCGGTTTCCAAACTCGGACACCGCCCCCCGCAGCCTGCGTCCGGGGAAGGCGTCGAGGGCCACCTCGCAGGGCCCCCCGATGCGCACGAGCCCCAGGCGCCCCTCGGGGACATCGACCTCGACCACCAGGGAGGTCGGGTCGATGAGCTCGACCACGGCGGCCACCGCGTTGGTGGTCGTGCCCGAGATGGCCCCCATCCCCACCAGCTCGCCCACCTGGGGAGGGCGGTTGACCACCCGTCCCGCGAAGGGGGCGGTGACCGTGAGCTGCCCGAGGTTGATCCGCAGGCTCGACACCTCCGCCTGGGCGGCCCGGACCTCCGCCTGAGAGGCCTCGATCAAGGCCCGGAGGGGCCCCATCCGAGCCTCGAGGTCTTCCACCCCGGCCCGAGGCGCGGAGCCCGAGGCCACCAGCCTGCGTTGCCGCTCTAGAGCGACCGTGACCTCGGCGAGGTTGGCCCGGGCCACGGCCACCCGCGCCTGGGCCGCCAGGACACGAGCCTGGGCCGCCGCGATGGCCCCGCGGCTCTCCGAGGCGTCGAGCACGAGGAGGACCTGCCCCTCCCGCACCATCTCGCCCTCGCGCACCAACACCCGGGCCACCCGCCCCGGGACCCGGGGCTGGACCCGCGACACCCGGAGGGCCACCACATACCCCGTGGCGCTCACCTGGGTCGTAGCCTGGGTGGGAGACACCGAGCGAATCTCGCCCAACCGAACCTCGGTCTTGAACACCCGGGCCTGCACCCGCGGCCAGGCCCACGCCCCCCCGCCCGCGAGGACCCCGAGCACCACGAGCCACACCAGCACCCGCGCGATGCCCCCGCCCGCCGAAGCCCTGGGGGCGCCGCGGTCGATGCGCAGGGCGTTGAGGTCCTCCGTAAGCTGATCGGCCATGGCGAGGGCGAGGGCTCTAGCACGGCCAAATCCGGGTTGCGAAAAATACTCACAGTGGCGTGACATAGAATGTCACATTCGGCGCGCAGCCCCTGGGCCCGGCGCGCCGACCGCGGGGGCTACTGGGCCACGACCGTGCCGCGGTACATGTTCATCCCGCAGGTGAAGTGGACCGCCCCCGAGGCCGGGACCGTGATGGGCACCTCCACGGGCTGGTTGAGGGGCAGGTCGCGCCGGATGTTGAGGGTCGGAAACACGAGCTGCTGCCCGCAGGTCTCGTCCGTGTCCCGGAGGAAGACCAGGGTCAGGCTCGACCCCGCCGGGGCCCGCACCGTCGCCGGAGCGTAGCCCTCGCCCACCCGGATGTTGACCCGGGCCCCCGCCGCGGCCGTCACGGTGTCGGGCGGCCGTTGGGCCGCAGGGCGGGTCTCGGTGCGGGTGCAGGCCAGGGCCAGCACGCCAGGGAGCACGAAGGAAAACAAGGCCCGTCGCGTGACGATCATGATGCAGTCTCCACAGGGTTCTCGGGGGGCGGCGTTGACAGAGCGGACAGCGCGCGGCCCACCGCGACACGCGCCCACGCATAGACCACGAGGGCCCCCGCCGCCAGGGCGAGGCTCCCTCCCACGACGTACGGCCGCCACGGGGCGACCCACGACACATACAAGGGCCCGAGGGCTCCCAGGAGGGCCACCCCGAGGGCCGCCCGCAGCACCCAGGCGCTGCCCGACAGGGTCGGCATCCGGGCGGGCAACTCGGCCAGCACCCGGCCCCACACCCGCTGCTCGTTGCGCCAGTAGGTGTAGATCACCGGGATGATCTCCAACGTGAGAAACGCGCTCGTGAGGAGCCCCCCGACCATCGGGGCCGCGATGCGCTTCATCACGTCGGCCCCCGCCCCGTCGCTCCACAGGATGGGCAACAGGCCCACCAGCATCGTGCCCACCGTCATCAGCTTGGGCCTGACCCGCTGGATCGTGCCCTCGGCGTGGGCCTCGACGATGTCGTCAAGCGAGTTGATCTTTCCCGCCTCCAGCCGACGGAGGTAGGCGTGGTCGATGTAGACGATCATCACCACCCCGGTCTGGGCCGCGAGGCCCACCAGGGCGATGACCCCCACCCACACCGCCGTCGAGAGCCGATAGTCGAGGAGGTACAGGGCCCACACGCTCCCCACCAGGGCGAAGGGCACGGACAGGAGCACGATCATCACTTCCGTCGCGTTGCGAAACTGCGCGTAGAGGAGCAGCACCACCACGAGGAGGGCCAAGGGGATCAGGAGCTTCATCCGGGCCTCCATCCGGGCGAGCTCCTGGTACTGGCCGGTAAACTCCAGCCACGTCCCCGGCGGGAGCGGCAGGGAGCCGAAGCGGGTGGCGTGCGCGGTGGCCCGGCGGGCGGCGTCGACCCAGCCCCCCATGTCGGCGTTCGGGTCGAGGTCGACGTAGACGTAGCCTACGAGCGTTCCGCCCTCGTCGCGGATCATCGGCGGCCCCGACCGAAGCACCACCCGGGCGAGCGCCCCGAGCGGGACCGTCGCCCCCACCGCCTCAGACCCTGCGGGCTCGGCCCCCGCGGGCTCGCGCATGGGCAGGGCCACGGGCAGGGCCCGCAGGGCGTCGAGGCTCGTGCGGTGGTCCTCGGTGTACCGCAGGACCACCGGGTAACGCCGCCGACCGTCGATGGCCGTGGTGATCGTGCGCCCCCCGAGGGCCACCTCCACGATCTCGTTGAGGTCATTGACGCTCATCCCGTGGCGGCCGAGGGCCTCGCGATCGGGCTCGACGTCGATGTACCCGCCTCCGGCGTTGCGCTCGTAGAAGACGCTCCGGGCCCCGGGGACCCGCGACAAGACCCGCTCCAGGGACGTCCCCGCGGCCTCGATGGCCCCGAGGTCGTCGCCGTGGATCTTGATCCCGACGGGGGTTCGGATGCCCGTGGCCTGCATGTCGATGCGGTTGCGGATAGGCTGGGTGAAGGCGTTGCTCCACCCGGGCAGAGACAGCCGGGCGTGCAGGTCGCGCACGAGGGCCTCGCGGGTGATGGGCACAAACTCCGGCCACACCCTCCCCAGGGTCGGCCTCCACGACACCGGAACCCGTCCCACGTACCATCGCCGGACGTACCGGGTCCGCCACTGCTGCACAGGCCGGAGCTGCACCACGGTCTCGAACATCGACAAGGGGGCCGGATCGGTGGGGCTCTCGGCCCGCCCCGCTTTGCCAAGCACCGACAAGACCTCGGGGACCTCGCGCAGGATCGCGTCCTGCCGCTGCAGCTGCCTGCGAGCCTCCTCCACCGAGATGCCCGGGAGGGTGGTGGGCATGTACAGAATGTCGCCCTCGTCGAGGGGAGGCATAAACTCCCGGCCCAGCCGCGGGGCCAGGGGCAGGGCCGACACCACCGCCATCACCCCCAGGAGCACGGTGGTCACGGGGTTGCGCAGGGCCACGTGCACGAAGGGGGCGTACACCTTCCGAATCGCGCGGCTCACCGGGTGATCGCGCTCGGCTACGATCTTGCCCTGGAGGAGGAGGTCGCGCAGGGCCGGGGCCACCGTGATCGAGAGGAGAGCCGCCGCGAGCATCACGAAGGTCTTGGTGTAGGCCAGCGGACGAAAGAGCCGCCCCGCCTGGCCCGTGAGGCCGAAGACCGGGATGAAGCTCGCGGCGATGATCAGGAGCGAGAAGAAGATGGCCGGGGTGACCTCCCGGGCCGCCGCCGACAGGCGCTCGGCCCGCTCCGCGTGGGAGGCGTCGGGGGGGAGGGTCTCGAGGGCCTTGTGGGCCGCCTCGACCATCACGATCTCGGCGTCGACCGTGGCCCCGATGGCGATGGCGATGCCCCCGAGAGACATGATCGTGGCGGGGATCCGCAGGAGGTACATCGGGATGAAGGCCACGAGGACCGCCAGGGGCAGGGCGATCACAGGCAGAAGCGCGCTGCGGAGGTGCAGGAGGAAGAGGGCGATCACCAGGGCCACCACGATCATCTCCTCGACGAGGGCGTGGCGTAGGGTGTCGATGGCCCGGTCGATGAGGCCCCGGCGGTCGTACACCGTGACCACCTCGGCCCCCGGGGGCAGGGTCGGGCGCAGGGCGCGCAGGCGGGCCTCGACCCGGCCGATCACGTCGCGGGCCCGTTCGCCCTGGCGCATCACGACGATGCCCGAGACCACCTCGCCCTGCCCGTTGAGATCGGCGGCCCCGCGGCGGATCTCCGGGCCCCAGCGCACCGTAGCCACGTCGGACACCCGCAGCGAGGAGCCGTCGGGGCGGGCCCGCACGACGGCCTGCTCGAGGTCGGCGGGGCTCCCGAGCCAGCCGCGGCCGCGGACGAAATGCTCGCGCTGTGACAGCTCGATGACCCGGCCCCCCACCTCGCCGTTGGCGCGACGCAGGGCCTCGGCCACCTCCATCAGGGTCACCCCGAAGGCCCGCAGGCGTTGGGGGTCGACCGTGACCTGGTACTGGGGTTCGTAGCCGCCTACGGTGGCCACCTCGGCGACCCCCGGGACGGTCTGCAGGGCGTACCGCAGGGAGGTGTCGTGGAAGGTGCGGAGGGCCCCGAGGTCGGTCTGTCCCGTCCGGTCGACGAGGGCGTACTGGTACACCCAGCCCACCCCCGTGGCGTCAGGGCCCATCCGCGGAGAGACCTCCGGCGGGAGCCGCGACCGGAGCGACCCGAGGGCCTCCTGGACGCGGGCCCGGGCCCAGTAGAGGTCGGTTCCCTCCTCGAAGACGACGTAGACGAAGCTCATCCCGAACATCGACTGGGCCCGCACGTCGATGACCCGGGGCAGCCCCAGGAGACCCGTCACCAGGGGGTATCCCACCTGGTCCTCGACCAGCGACGGGGCCCGGCCCATCCACTCGCTGAACACCACCACCTGGGTGTCCCCGAGGTCGGGGATGGCGTCGAGCTCCACCCGCTGGAGCGACATCCACCCGGCCAGGGCCAGCAGGGCCGCGGCCACCAGCACGAGGGCCCGATGCCGGGCGCTCGCGTCCAGAATGCGTCCGATCACCGCGCCCCTCCGTCCGCCGTCGGGCTCGGGGCCCGGGTGGCCAGGGCCGCCCGCAGACGGCTCTCGGCGTCGAGCATAAAGGCCCCGCGAGCCACGACCCGCTCCCCCGCCCGGAGCCCGGCCAGGACCTCGTACGACTCGTCCACCCGGCGTCCGAGGCGCACCGCCCGGGGCGCAAACCGCCCTCCGCCGAGGTCGACGAACACGTACCGGGACAGCCCCGTGTCGATCACCGCGTCGCGCGGGACCCGCACCCCCGGCCCGACCCCCGCGTCGCGTTCGGGCAAGGCGAGACGCACCTCCCCCCGTTGCCCCGGACGCAACGACTGCCCCGGGTTGCTCAGCTCAAACCGAACCCGTCCGCTGCGGGTGACCGCCGACACGGCCGGCTCGATCCAGCGCACCCGGACAATCCGCGGGGGGCCGGAGGGGTCTTCGTCGGCCCGCAAAAAACGCCCCTCCATCCCGACCCGCACCCGGGCCAGGACATCGTCGGGGACGTGGGCCATCACCCACACCCGGGAAAGGTCGGTGATCTCGTAGAGGACCGTCTCGGGCGTGGCGTACTGGCCCTGGACCGCCCCGCGGCGCGTGATCGTGCCTGAGATGGGAGCCCGCACGGGGACCTCCCGCATGACCGTGCGGCTGGAGAGGACCGACTCGATGTCGGCCCCGTTCATCCCGAGGTAGCGGAGGTTGGTGCGCGCGGCGTCGACGAGCCCATCGCCGTGATGCCCGTCGACGTGGACCCCGTGCAGGGTGTTCGAACTCCCCGAGCCCGCGGGGGACTCCCGCCAGCCCAGGGCGCTCAAGAGTTCCTGCTGCACCTGAACGAGCTGCGGGGCATACATCCACGCCAACACCTGCCCCGCCCGCACCGTGACCCCCGACTCGCGCACCGCCACCCGCTCGACAAAACTCGCGGTGCGTACATGCACCTCCGCCAGGGCCGTCTCCGGGGCCTCGACGCTCGCGGCCACCCGCAGCAGGGCCTCGTCGTCGCCAGGCTCGACCGCCACCGAGACCACCCCCCCGAGCTGCACCCGATCGAGGGTCAGACTCACCGGCCCCACCTCCCCAGGCAGGACCCCTCCGTCGCCAGCGGGAGGTCCGTCCACGCAGGGGGCCGCCGCGGGCCCGGGCATCTGCGAGGGCGTCCCGATGGGTTCGAGGTCCATGTGGCAGATGGGGCAGGTCCCGGGGGCGTCCTGCACGATCTCGGGGTGCATCGGGCAGTGGTACCGCCCCGCCGTCGTGGCTCCTCCGCGGCCCTCCACAGGGCCCCAGAAGCGGTACACCGAGGCCCCGGCCACGGCCGTCACCGCCACCAGGAGGGCCCATCGCACCAGGGCCATCAGCCGCAAGGAACGTGGGCTCGCGTCGTGCTCCGCGCTCATGGTCCGCCCTCCACCGCCACGCGCGGGAGGGGTTGTCCCACGGCCGCGTCCAGGTCGTTGAGGGCCCGGCTCAGGCGCATCACCAGGTCGGCCTCCTCCATGCGTAGATCGAGGATCATCCGGGCCGCGTCGAGGCAGGCCAGGAGGCTCCCCCGGGCCGTGCGGTAGGCGTCCACCGCCGCGTCGACCGAACGGCCCGCCGCGGGCAGGGCGGCCCCGCGCAGGACCTCGAGCTCGCGCACGAGCGACTCCATCCGCACGAAGGCGTCGCTCACCTCGGACTGAACCCGCACGGTAAGCCCCTCGGCCTCGGCCAGCTCGGCCTCGACCATGGCCGCTGCCTCGCGCTGTCGGTGGCTGCCCCCGGCCGAGAGCCACGGCAGGGTCATGCCCGCGCTCAGGCCGTAGCCCGGGCGCATCATGGGGTCTTGCATGTAGCTCACCCCGGCGGTCCACATGGGCCGGGTGGCCTCGGCCCGGGCCCCCTCCACCCGGTGCCGTGCGGCCTCCACCCGATGCCGGGCCGCGGCGACCTCGGGACGCACCCGCAGGGCCCGCCCGAGGAGCTCGGACAAGGGCAGCGGAACCCGCTCCACCACCGCCTCGGGGGCCTGCCCCAGAGGGGCCTCGGGGTCACGGCGCAGGAGGGCGTTGAGGCCGCGCTCGGCCCGGGTCCGGTCGCCGTCGAAGCGGGTGAGGTCACGCAAGACCCTGGCCCGCTCGGCCTGCAGACGCAGGACCTCCTCGATGCCCGCGGCCCCGGTGGCGTACCGCGACTGGGCCACCGTCAACATCGACTCCATCAATCCCAGGTGCCGGGCATGAACCCGGTGATGGGCGGCCGACCCGACCAGCTCGGCCCAGGCCGTGCCTACCTCCCGGGCCACCGTGCGGGCCCGGTCGAGGGATTGGGCCACCGCGGCCTCCGCCTCCGCCGCCTGGGCCCTCCCCCGGGCCCCACGAACCCCCGCCGCCGGAAACGACTGACGCAGGGCCACCATCAACATCTCCGAGGCGTTGAGGGACCAGGGGCGCGCGAGGGGGGCGTTCCACATCTGGGCCTCGACCTCGGGGGGAGGAAGTGCCCCTTCGGCCTGGGCCCCCGCGAGGAGGGCCGCCGCCCGGGCGCGCTGGGCTCGTCCCATCGGGTCGCGCCCCACCGCAGCCTGCACCAGGGCCTCACGGGCCAACGGGCCATCGCCCAACCCGAGGGGAGCCTCCTGCCCCGCCCGAGCCGCCGCCACGGATCGCCGCAGCGAGGCCTCGCCCCGTCGGAGGTTCTCTGCCTCTACGCCCGGGCCACATCCTGCCCCGATCACCGACACACCGACCCACAACATCCATCGCATGACGCCACGCTCCGCCTCCACAAGAGCGCGCGGGCCTCTTCGGATGTTCTACTCAGACACCAAGGGCAGGCCACGCGCACGACAGCACCGCCCCCCTCTGCGCCCGTGCGCGAGAGAGGAGCGTCACCCGTCGTGGGTCCTCAGTTGAGCCAGTGGCCGTGCAGGAGAAAGAGCCTCGGAGGCGGACCGGCCCGCACGCGATGGGCTCGGCCCCGCACCCGCACGAGGGCGCTCGGGGCCCGCATCGCGGCCATCCACAGGGCGAAGCAGATCAGGGCCACCAGGGGGGCCGGGGCCACCGCCCCGTGAAGCACCTCGGGCAGCTCGACGGCGGGCAGGGCCCCCACCCTCCGGGCCTCGCAGCAGGGGGCATCGACCGCGGGACCGTGTCCGCCCGGATCGTCGGCGTCGGCGTGCCCTTGGGGGCAACACGGACGGGCCATGGCCCGCTGCATCGGGGCGCACCACGTGTACCCGAACCCCTGGGCCATGGTGACGAAGGCCACCAGGAGGAGGGTCGACAGCCCCATCACCCGACGAGCCCACCCGGGGGGGCGCAGCAGGGGGTTGGGGTGGATGACGCGGCGCACGCTCCACTCGTAGCGTCGCCCCGCCCCGAACGCAAGGAGCACCCGCCGCCCACGACCCGCGGGTGTACCCTCCCAGGCCACACGCCATGTCCACCCCGGATGAGATGGTTCAGGTGGAGGTGCGCGACCACGTCGCCACCGTTGCCCTTCACGACACCCGTCGCCGCGACGCGATGACCCCCGCCCTCGGCGACGCCCTCCGGGCCGCGGTCGGGGCGGGGCTCTGCGTGGCCATGGCCTGCGACCGGTGCGTGGTCGACGCCCGGGCCAAACTCGCCCTCAACTTCGTACGCCTCGGGCTCCACCCGGGCATGGGAGCCACCTACCTCACGCACCTCCGGGTGGACCGGCAGCCCGCCGCGGAGCTCCTGCTCACGGGGCGCTTCTTCGACGGCGACGAGGCCGCCCGGATGGGCCTCGCCCTGGAGTCCCTGCCCGCCGAGGCCGTGCTCTCCCGAGCCCGGGAGCTCGCCCTGCAGATCGCCGCCAACGGCCCCCTCGCGGTGCGGGCCCTCACGCGCGAGATGCGCCTCGACCGGGAGGCTCTGTCGCGGGCCCCGCACGCCGAGGCCCTCCACCCGGCCGAGAGCTACGGCAGCCGCGACCTCGGCGAGGGGCTCGCAGCCGCCCTCGCCCGCCGCCCCGCCGACTTCCTCGGGCAGTGACCCCGATGCCCGAGTACAAACAGACCGAGATTCGTGACCGCCTCGCCAACGAGCGCACGCTGCTGGCGTGGGTTCGTACCGCCCTGGCCTTCATCGCGCTGGGGCTGGCCCTGGCGAAGCTGGCCCTCTTCCTCGAGGCTGGCACTCCCGCGGGGGCCACGGCGCGGGTTCAGTCGCACATTCCCGCCCCGGGGGTGTCCTTTGGCGTGGGCGTCGCGCTGGTCGGCTTCGGCGGCGTCGTGTCGCTGGTGGGGGCATGGCGCAGCTACGTCTGGAGCCGCGCCATCGACCCCGACGCGAAGGCCCCGGAGAATCTCAGCCTCGGTCTCGTGGCGGGGCTCACGGCCCTGATGAGCGCCGGGCTGCTCGTGTACCTCCTCGCGGGTTGAGGCTGCGAGGAGGCGGTCCCCGATGCGCAGTCGCCCGTCGTACACGCGAGCGCGCGCAGGAGAAGAGAACCGCCAGGGCGCAAGGGGCACAAGGGAGCGCACGTTGTGGATGAGATCGGACGGGCGAAGGTCGACGCGCTGGGACCACGACGGACGCGTGTGATCCAGCGCCACGACGACTCGCGATCCCTGCGTGTGAGTCCGAACAGAGAAGGGACCACCACACGTCGCGCGGCTCCGCACCCAACCGTCGCTTCGTCGTGGAGTGGAACGACTGGGGCTCGTCGAGGAGCCCACCGCGCGGTTGAGGTTCCAGGCGAAGCTCTTCGAGACCAGCCAGGTGATCGAGCTGCACTACCGCTCGCTCGCGATGGGCACGATGACCGACCTCCAGGTCGGCCGCCACGCCACCATCGGCGTCGAAAACCTCGCGGGAGCGCGCGCGGTGCTCGTCGGGACCAACAACCGCCGCGTCGTGACCAGCGGCAGCGCGCTCCGCCTGACGCTGCGCTGAACGGCATCGGCCCCGTCGACCCCTACAGCCCCATCATGCCCCGCACCACGGCGTCCTCGTCGTCGGCCGCGAGGGAGATCACGTCGGCCGCGAGGGTCCCGCGTTTGCTCGTGCGGACCCGAAACTCGACCCCGTCGTAGCCCCCGGGTCCTACCTCGAAGGGCACCACCACGTCGCGCCACGCCCCCTCGGGCAACACCTCCGGGGTGAGCGCGCGCGCCGCCACGGGCCGTCCGGGGCGCACGAACACATCGACCTCGCCCAACTCCCCGCCGCCCCCCCGTACATCGGTCGAACGCAGCCGGAAGGTCACCCGGTACCGCCCCATCGGCAGCCGCAGGAAGGGCCCGAAGACCACAAACCCCGGGGGCCGTGGATCGGTCGCCCGCACCACCCGGGCCCGGGTGTCGCTCGCCCCGGGTACGGACTCCGAGCAGTTGGGGAAGTCGGTCTGCTCGGTCCCCTCCACCTCGTACCGACGCCGCACGAACAGGTCGCGTACGGCCTCCAGGTTGCGCCCCGTGTCGCCCCGGCGCCGCAGGAGGATGGCCCCGTCCTCCCAGGCCACGGCCCCCCAGTCCGACCGCAGGAGGCCCCGCAGGATGTCATCGCGCTGCTCGGGCCCCGCGGGCCATGGGGGGCGCTGAAGATCGACCAGGGCCCACTCGACCCGCGACAGGGCATTGGGGAAGAGGGCCGTCATGGGGCGGTTGCTGACGCGCGGACCGAGGAAGGTCCCGATGCTCACCGGAGCCAACGGGGGGATGCGGGCCACGAGCCGGTCGACGGCCCGGACGTGGGGGGTCACCCGGCGCGCGTCGTGGGCGTGGGTGCGGGCGGCCATGCTCGACGGGTGGGTCATGGCCATCACCGCAGCGGCTCCCACCACGAAGGTCGTCAGGGCCGCCCGGAGGGCCGTGGGGTGGGCCGAGCGGGCGAGCACCGCGGCGGCGCCATAGACCGCGGCGAGGTACACCCCCGGGTGCTGGATGGCCGAGTAGTGGTACCGCAGGGCCACGATCTCGCTGTTGTCCGACAGCAGGACGATGCCCAGGGGGGCCAGGAGGGCCACCCTCCAGCCCGCGGCGAAGGGCAGGAGGGCGACAGGGAGCACGAAGCCCAGGAGGGTGCTGAGGCGGGCCTCGGTGAGGGCGTACAGGGCGAAGCGTACGGGCTGCCCGAGGAGGCGCAGGAGGGGCCCCGGAGGCCCCGCGAGGTGCCTGAAGTTGCGCAGGAACTTGTATCCCCCCGGAGCCCCCCCGTCGCTCATGTAGACGGGCACCCCTGGGGGCGGGCCGAAGCGGGGCAGGATCACCACCATGGCCAGGAGGCAGTACACCACGGCCGCCACGGCGAGGGCCGCGCTGGCCTTGCGGTCGCGGGCGTCCCCCGAGAAAAACCGCGCCGCGAGCACGGCCCCCCCGGGGATGAACATGTCCTCCTTCACGCTCACCAGGAGGGCCAGGCACAGGGCCGCGAGGCCGTACCGCCTGCGATGCACGGCCAGGGCCAGACCCGCGAGGGCGGGGACCCCGAGGAGGTCCATGTGGAAGTCATAGAGGAGGGCCGTGTGCATCGGCGGCGAGAAGAGCATGGCCGCCGCCAGGGCCGTGGCCAGGGCCCGGCCGAGCTTGAGGTCGCGGCCGAGGAGGTACACCGGCCAGGCCGCCGCGCTCACGGCCAGGGTCTGCACGATCAGGAGGCAGGCGCTCGAAGGCCACAGGGCGTAGAGCGGGACCAGCAGAAAGAGCACGGGGGCGAAGTGCTCGCCGAGGAACGAATAGCCCACCGTGGGGGAGTGCATCACGCGGCCGTGGAGGGTGTTCCACAGGGCTTCTTTGAAGATCCCAAGGTCGACGGAGGCCGACCATAGGGCCTGGTCGCGCAAGACCGCCAGGGCCGAGAAGAGGGTCGCGTGGAGCACGATGGCCACGAGGACCGGGCCATGTTCGCGCGCAAACCCGCGCCACCCCGACGGGGCCGCGAGGGCCGCGAGCTCAGGCTCCCCGGAGGCCTCGCGGGCCCGAACGAACCCGTAGCTCCCCAGGGCCAGGGAGCTCGCCACCAGGGCCGCCAGGATGGGCGGGCGCCGCGCGAGGTCGTCCTGGGCGAGGGCCATGGGCGTCGCCAGGAGGGGTGTGAGGGCCACCAGGACCCGCCCCCCCGGGGTGGCCACGCCATACACGGGCCGCGGGGCCCCGAGGCTCAGGGAGGCCACGACCAGCCCGAGGAGGGTCGCCACCACGAAGGTGAAGACGAAGGCCCCGACGGGAGCCCCGAGGATCGAGCCCTGGGCGAAGGCCGCGGCGAGGTTGGGCGGGTCGAGGCTGAGCCCCACCGACGTCACCGCGAAGGCGTACCCCGCGAGGGCCGAGGCTCCCAAGAGCAGGACCAGGGTGCGTACGGAGGGCATCGGGGAGACTCGGGCAGAGACCGCGGAGGGAGTGAGGAGGGCGCGGAGGGCGTCGGGCTACGGCTCGATGCGCACGAGGACCACGGAGATGTTGTCGGGGCCCCCGTGCTCGTTGGCGCTCTGCACCAGGAGCTTGCAGGCGGCCTGGAGGTCGAGCTCGTCGCCGACGCGGGTGAGGATCTTCTCCATGTCGGTGTCTTTGACGACCCCGCACAGCCCGTCGGAGCAGAGCATAAACACGTCGCCCGGACGCATGGGCTCGGCCCGCTTGTCGGGTTGCGTGTCGGGGGCGGTCCCGATGGCCCGGGTGATGACGTTGGAGTACCCCCCGAGGGCGGCGAGGGCCGCGGGGTCGTCGCCCGCGAGCTCCTCGATGAGGGAGTGGTCGCGGGTGAGGCGCTGGAGCTTGTGGTCGCGGTAAAGGTAGGCCCGGCTGTCGCCGACGTGCACGATCCCCATCTGGTCGCCGTCGCGGAGCATGGCCACCAGGGTGGAGCCCATGCCCTTGCGCTTGCGGTTGCGCGCCCCCTCGTCGATGACGCGGCGGTTGGCCTCGCGGGCCGACTGGGCGAGCATCTCGAGCTTGTCGGCGGCGTCGCCGTGGGATTTCACGTAGTCCACGACGGCCATGATGGCCAGGGCCGAGGCGATCTCGCCTGCCTGGTGGCCCCCCATCCCGTCGGCGACGATAAACAGCGCGAGGTCATCCTCCACCGCGTAGGAGTCCTCGTTGTGGTCTCGTTCGCGCCCCACGTCTGAGAGGCCTGCGGCGGTGAGCTTCATCCCGTCCTCGTGGCTTGGGTGGGGCCCCTGATGCGAAGCTGCATCGGGTGGCCCACGGATGCGGTGCACCCTACGTTCGTCTCGCATACGCGGTCAAGACGCAGTGCGTGTTGTGCAGCGTGCGGTCTGTTGGACAGGGACGTCCCAGGGAAAATCCCCGGAAACTGGTCACGCCCCTGCGGCCCGGGTATGCCCCCTGAGGTGCGCCCCGGTCCCAAAGATGGTTGGAGCTTCCCCCTCGCCGCCCCCGTCACCCTGGAGGGTCCGGGGGGGGTGCACGGGGGCCTGTGCCGGGCCCTCGGGTCCGATCGGCTCTTTGTCACGACCGGGCAGGGGTACCCCCCGGGGAGCACCGTGCGGGTGACCCTCCGCGACCCCTCTGAGCGCACCGCCATGACCTTGCGGGCAAGGGTTCTGCCGGCGGACCCGCCGCGGGAGGCCTCGGGGATGTGGCTCGCCGTCGAGGGCTGCGAGCTCGACGACAACGACCTCATCTCCGCGGCCCGTCACCTGCACGCCTGAGGGCGCAGAGCCTCCCCTGGCGCCCGACCACTGTCCAGCCTTCGAGGAGCCGGGCGGTGGGTCCCGCGCAGGGCGCGAGGGCGTAGTCGGCCCCGCGGTCCCGGAGCCATGCCTGGGCCCTCTCCGGGGTGGCCCGGCCGTCTTCCAGGTCGAGGGCCTCGCGCACCACCGCGGCGGGGTAACAGTCGTTGCGGGGATCCCAGAACACCCGCATCCCCGGCTCCCCCACCCACAGGGCCCACCCGACGAACGGCAACCCCGCCCACACCCTGCTCCCCGGGGGCAGGGCCTGAACGAGGGCCGTGAGGTCTTCGTCGTCGCGGCTCGGATCGAGCCACTCCCCCTCGCTCCGCCCTCCCATGGCCCCGACCCACAGGGCCACCGGCAGGGCCATCCCTGCCGCCACCCCGCGCCAGGCCCCGCCCTGCGCGCGCCCGGCGACCCAGCCCAACCACGCCGTCACGGGGGCCGCGACCAGCCCCGCCCCGAGCGAGGCCGCCACAAAAAGATGCCGGTTGTGTCGCCAGGCCATGGCCGCCAGAACCGCCACCGCCACCCCCCGCCACCGCCACCGCGTCGATCGCAGCATGGCCAGGCCCGCCCCTACGAGGGCCCCGTACCCGACGAGCTGCCCCCACGAGGCTACCCGCAGCGGGGCCCGCCCGAGGGGCCACCACTCCAGGATGCGCGCGTGCACGACGGCCGTAGGGTCGTCGGCCCCCGCGGCGAGGTAACGCCCCACCAGGCCATGGAGCTCAAGGCCGTACGGCGTGACCGACACCGCGACGGCCAGGGCCACCAGGGCCGCCCCGCGGGCCGTGCGCGACCCGGGCTCCCCGAGAGCGGCTACGACCAGGAGGAGGCTCAGGGGATAGCTCCCGTGGCAAGAGGCCCAGAGCCACCCCAGGGCGGCCAGGAGGGCCACGTGGAGCCCACGAAACCTCGGGTCGAGGCACACCCCCAGGGTCACCGCCGCCAGGGCCAGGACCACCCCCATGGGCCGGGCCGACCCGAACCGCTCGCCGTACCCCACCAGGGCCACGGCCACCGCCCCGGCGGCGACGTTGGGATGGGCCTCGAACCCCGCGGCCCGGTGCAGCCCCAGGGCCGTCGCGGCCACCGCCCCGAGGCGCACGAGCCCGAGGGCCCCGACCCCCCAGGCCGACACCAGGGCGGCGTAGAGGGCCCCGAGCATCCACTCGTGGAAGACCCACGGGGCGCCGGGGGCCGTGAAGCTCCAGGCGTTGCGCCGCGGGAGGGAGCCCGTATCGAGGAGGCCTTTGCCCGCCCGGAGCATCCACCCGAGGTCGGCATCCCACAAGGCCCCGAGGGCCGCGGGGAGGGCCGTCAGGAGCACCGCCGCGGCTACGATCCAGGGTCCCATCCGGGGGTCGCGCAGGCGTGCTCGGAGGGTGTCCACGGTCGACCCCCACGGTAGCATCCGCCCGGGCCCCGCAGGACGGCGGTTGCACGGGGGTCTTGGGGCCCGCATGCTGGGCCGACCCCATGGTCTTGCGCTGGATCGTCTTCTTTGCAGCGGTTTCCACCCTGACGGGCTTGTCCCTGGCCTCGGTCGTGCGGGCCCTGGCCCCGCGTCGGTTCGACCGCCCGGGGGCCCTCTTGCGGCTGCGCCTCGCCGCGGTGGGGGCGACCCTGTCCCTGGTCGTGCTCGAGGTCCTCGGCCGACGCCTCGCTCCCTGGGGGGGAGGATGGCTGTGGCGGTTCCCCCTCGGCACCGCCCGGGTCGTGACCGCCGCGGCCGTGTGGACCGCCCTCGGGGTGCTCGTGGCCCGGGCCCTGAGCCGCCTCGTGCCCGCCGAGCCCGCCCC
>CAYUSB010000016.1:0-53993 GCA_964447205.1 uncultured Myxococcaceae bacterium | reverse complement strand
GAGCCCGTGGTCCCAGAGCCCGTGGTCCCAGTGCCCGCGGTCCCAGAGCCCGTGGTCCCAGTGCCCGCGGTCCCAGAGCCGGTCCCGACGCGGCGGGAGGCCCTCGTGCGCGGAACCGCCGTCGCCTTCGGGGGAGCCGCCCTCGGCGCGGCCCTCGTCGGCAACCGTCAGCGCCTCGACCTCAGCTTCACCGAGCTGGAGGTGTACATCCCCGACCTGCCCGCTGCCCTGGAGGGGTTGACCCTCGTGCAGCTCACCGACATCCACCTGGGCGTGTTTACCGGGCCCCGCGAGGTCGATCGGCTGCGGGAGGCCGTCGACCGCCTCCGGCCCGACCTCGTGGTCCTCACCGGCGACCTCCTCGACAACAGCCCCCGGCACATCCCCGACGGACTGCGGGCCCTGTCCCGCATCCGCGGCCACCGGGGGACCTACGCCATCCTCGGCAACCACGATCACTACACCGGCCCCGCGGCCGTCCTCGACGGCCTGGCCCGCACGGGGATCCGCGCCCTCCACAACCAGGCCTTCCGGGTCGAGGGATCGGACCTCCTCATGGCCGGGGTCGACGACGTGATGGCCCCGCGGATGGGCTCCGGACCCGGACCCGACCTCCGGGAGGCCCTCCGCGGGCACGACCCCGAAGCCCCGGTGATTCTCCTGGCCCACAACCCGATGTTCTTCCGCGCCACCCCAGCCCGGGTGAAGCTCCAGCTCTCGGGGCACACCCACGGGGGACAGGTCGACCTCGGCCCCCTCACCCGGGCGGCCCTGCCCTACGTCTCAGGGACCTACACCCGCGGCGACCGGACCCTCTACGTCTCCCGGGGCGTGGGCATCACGGGGCCCCCCGTTCGGCTCGGGGCCAGCCCCGAGGTGGTGCGGGTGGCCCTCACCGGGAGGGCTCCCCGACAGAGACGCACAATGTAGGCGCGTGGCGTTGTGCAATGCCCCTCCCGGAAGTCTTCTCGGGCACACGAATGGTGGTGATAGAGTCGCTCCCCTCGCGAGAGGTGTAGCGTGAACAAGCAGAGTACAGCCGTGGCCCCTTCGAAGAAGTCCGACGCATACCTGGGCCGCGTCATCGCGGGCCGATACCGGCTGGAGGCCCTCATCGGCGAAGGGGGCATGGGCGTGGTCTACCGGGCCCGCCACGTCCTCATCGACCGCATCGTAGCCCTGAAGCTCATCCGCCCCGACCTGCGCGGAGAGACCCACCTGCGGGCCTGGATGCTCCGCGAGGCCCGGGCCGCCAACCGCGTCGACCACGCCCACATCATCGACATCCACGACATCGGCGAGACCGACGAGGCCGAGCTCTACCTCGTGATGGAGTACCTCGTGGGCACCCCCCTGTCCGCGGAGATCCAGAAGGGCCCCTTCGCCCAGGCCCGGGCCATCGACGTCCTCGAGCAGATGGCCGCCGCCCTCGGCCGCGCCCACGACCTCGGGGTCGTGCACCGCGACCTCAAGAGCGACAACATCCTCCTCACCAACCGCGGGGGACGCAAGGACTTCGTCAAGATCCTTGACTTCGGCCTGGCCCACCTCGCCCTCGACGCGCGCCTCGCGCCCAAGGGGGCCGTCTTCGGCACGCCCGAGTACATGTCGCCCGAGCAGGCCCGGGGCGAGGAGGCCACGGCCCAGAGCGACCTGTACGCCCTCGGGGTCCTGCTCTTCGAGATGACCACGGGGACCCTGCCCTTCCGGTCGAGCGACCGCGACCAGCTCCTCGACAGCCAGCGTAATTCTCCGCCCCCCAACCCCCGGGTCCTGCGCCCCGACCTCCACCCCGAGGCCGAGAAGGTCATCCTCAAGCTCCTCCAGAAGAAGCTCGAGCACCGGTACAAAGACGCCCACCATCTCCAGGAAGACCTCAAGGCCCTGCAGCGCATCCTGCCGTCCTTGCCCTGGGAGATGCGCCACGACGACGCCAACCCCGCCCCCTCCCCACCCCCCCCCGCCCCCTCCGCCGGGGTGGCCGAGTGGGCCACGCGGGCGGCCCAGTACGCCCGGATGGTGGCCAGGGCGTACCCCACGGCCGAGGCCCCCCCGGAGATCCGCAACGCCCTCGACGAGTGCTGGCGCCTCGCCAGCAACGCCTCGCGCCTCGAGGGCGAGGTGGCCTCCCTGATGCGCAAGCTGGAGTCGCTCGAGCGCCGGGGCCGGGCCCTGCGGGCGGAGATCGGCCGCAAGGTCGAGGAGCTCGCCACGGAGGAGTCGCGGGCCCTGCGCGAGGCCCAGACCGAGCACGAGCAGGTCTCCCAGCTCCGAGAGCGCCTCGGGCAGGGCGACCGGGCCCTCACCCAGGCCCGGATGCAGGCCGACGCGGCCGAGAAGCAGGGCATGGCCCTGCCCACCCTGCGGATGGTGTTTGAGCGGGCCGGACAGACCCAGGCCCGGGTCGACGCGTGGCGCGAGCAGCTCGCCGACCACGAGCTCAAGGCCTCCCGCAAGGACGCCCAGGCCCGCGACCTGCGCAGGCAGATCGAGGAGCTCCGCACCCAGCTCGCCCGCTACACCGAGAGCATGGACGAGGAGCTCACCCCGGGCCGCGAGCGGGTGGCCCAACGCACCCGCGAAGGGGTCACCTACGAGCGGGCCTTCACCGAGCACAGCGAGGTCCTCCTGCGGCACCTGCGCACCCGCCCCGAGTGCCGCGACCTGCTCGACGAGATCGTTCCCCGCCGGGCCGATGCCACCCACGTCCGAGCCTGAGGGGCCCCTCCTCCCGGTGGGGCCGCGGGCGGCGTTGACGCCCTCGGGGGGCGCGTGTTAGCGGCGAGGCGTGACTGAATCGCGGTTCAGCGGCAGGGTCCGCGCGGCGGAGGGGGCTGTGGGGGAGGCCGGGCCTCGCCCGCGGGCGTCCCGTCGCCGGGCCGCAGAGGCCACCACCCCCTCGGCGGCCCCGCGCGCCAGCGGCGACAAACGCGAACGCATCCTGCGGGCCGCCGTCAAGGTCTTTGCCCGCAAGGGCTTCTACGCCTCCCGGGTGAGCGAGATCGCCCGGGCCGCAGGGGTCGCCGACGGCACGATCTACCTCTACTTCAAGAGCAAGGACGAGCTCCTCACCTCGCTCTTCGAAGACCGGATCGTCCGGCTGATCGCCCTCCTCCGCGAGGAGTGCGCCCGGCTCGACACGGGCCCCGGCAGGCTCCGTCGCCTCGTCGAGCTCCAGCTCGGCCTCCTCGAAGGCGAGCGCGACCTGGCCGAGGTCATCACCGTCAACCTCCGGCAGTCGACCCGGCTGCTCAAGCAGTACGCCACCCGGCGCTTCACCGAGTACCTCGAGCTCATGGCCGCGGTGGTCTCCGACGCCCAGAGGGCCGGCGAGTTTCGCTCCGACGTGTCGCCCCGCATCGTGGCCCGGGCCATTTTCGGGGCCCTCGACGGCATCGCCCTCACCTGGGCCCTGGGCAACCCCGAGCCCGGGAGCCTCACCCGGGCGGCCTCCCAACTCGCCGACGTGCTCCTGCACGGCCTCCTGATCGCCCCGGGAGCCCCGGGCACCCCGGGCGCTCCGGGCCCCGACCGGTCACACTGATCCCGATGGCCTTCGCCGTGCGCGCCCTCTCCCCCTCCCTCCTCCTCCTCGTCTTCCTCACGCTCGGAGTCACAGGGTGCCGGTCGGTGCACGGCTCGGCCACCCCGTTGGGGTCGCAGCGGTACGCCCCACACCAGGGGCCCGTCCGACTGAGCGCCCTGCGGCCCCTGCCCGGGGCCGAGCTGGTGGGCGAAGTGGCCGCCCACGGGGTCGGGAGCGTGCAGGAGGTCGTCCCGGAGTTTGTGGCCCGTGTCCAGGAGCTCGGGGGCGACCATGGGGTCATCGAGCGGTGGGCCGTGCGCTTCGTCTGGCAGTCCCGGCCGTACACCCAGTCGTTCAACTGCGGGAGCCCGCGGTTTCCCACCATGTGCTCGCGTACGTACTTCATCCAGGAGGAGGTCGGAGAGCTCCACCTCGAGGGCCGGGCCTACCGCAGCCGGGGGCCCCGATGAGCCCCCGGGCGCGGTCGGGCCTCGTGCTCCTGGGCCTCGTCGGGGCCCTGGGCCTGGGGTGCGGGAGCACGACCACGTACCGTGTGATGCTCGGCCCCGCAGGCCCCGTGGCCCGCGGCCCGGGGCGGGTGAGGCTCACCCGGGACGCACGCATCCCAGGGTTTCGTATCACCGAGGTGGCCCTCGTACAGGCCGTCGGGCGCGGGGCCCACGCCGACCTCGCCCACCTCGCCGAGGCCCTCGAGGCCGAGGCCCTCTCGCTCGGCTGCGACGCCGTGATCCGCCTCCGCCACGACCAGGGGGCCCAGCAGGCCGTCGCCATCGGCGTGGCCGTACGCGCCGAGCCCGGGGTCGAGCCCGCCGAGCCCGCCCCGGGAGGGCCTCGGGCCGCCCCCTGGACGTGGCCCGCCTCCCCGGCGCCCACCCCGGCGCTGCCGGCCGAACCCGACGGCCTGTCGGCCCCGCCCGCCTCGCCGTCGCGCGGGCTCCAGGCCCCCTGGCAACGGTGACAGACCGAGGGGGTCACTCCCGGTCGTAGACGTCGCCGCTCTCGGGCGGCGGGAGCACCGTGCTGACGCAGGGGCGGGTCACCCCGAGGAGGGTCCCCGGGGCCCCGGAGGCCCCCACGGCCTCGGTCGCCACCTCGAAGCGGGTCAGGGCCCAACGCGGGACCTCCCCCCGTTGCTCCTGCAAGACGGCCTGGACCGCGTCATGGGCCAGAAGGGCCAGCTCGCTCGGGGGGCGCCCCGTGAGGCCGCAGAAGCGAGCGTGCAGGGCCGCGAAGCCCTCCCCCGCGCGGACCCCCACCCAGACCCCCGGGGTCCCTGGGGCCCCGCTGCGGGCGTCGATGAGCGAGCGCCCCGGGGCCCGACGGGCCTGGGCCGCGGCCCGCGTACGGTGCTCCTGGTCGAGGGGGCCCACCACGAGCCGCGGGAGCTCGACCCCGCCCCGCTCGGCCACGGCGACCCCGGCGAGCTGGAGCACCGACCGGAGGCGCCGGACAAACTCCTCGCCCCCGGCTCCCCCGGCGCCGTCGAGGACCACCCGGGTCCCCACGCGACGGGCCGCCGCGGCCAGGGCCACCGCGCGGTCACGGGCCGCCGGACCCGCCAGACGCACATGGCCCCCCCGCTGATCGACCGCGTCCACGTACGGGGCCAACAGATGAACCTCCAGCCCCGCCGCGTCGGCCCGCAGGCTCACCGCCCGGGCAAACCCCTCCTGGGTGGCCCCCACCACCACGTCGGAGCGCTCGGCCGCCAGGCGGTCGAACCCGCGTACGGCCGCCTCGGCGGTGTCGCCCTCGTCGGCCAGGGAGAGCTCCACCGAGGCGTGGCCCGCCACGGCGAGCTGGATCGCCCGGACCACCTCCATCCCGACGTTGGCCCGCGGCCCCGACATCGGGGCCAGGACCCCGATCCGCAGGACCGCCCCCTCGTCGACGCCCACGGGCAGGAGGGTGGCCTCGTCGTCGCGCAGATCGGCCAGCCAGCGCAGCCACCGGCTCACCTCGCCCCGTTGGGCGGCCACGGCCCGGAGCCTGCGGGCGAGATCGACCCGCAGGGCATGCCCCGCGGGCATCGCGTCGAGGGCGTCGGCCAGCACCTGCGGATCGTCGACCCGGGCGGCCAGGTCGCGCAGGGCCGCGGCCCGCTCGGCCGGGTCCTCGCAGGACAGCCCCGTCGGCAGCCAGCGGGTCCCGCCCTCGCGGGCCTGCTCGATCACGGCCACCGCACGCAGGGCCCGGGCCGGGTCGCCGTCGGGGGCCCTGGGCTCCATCGCCAGGAGCCCGCAGGCCACCTCGACGTTGGCCGCCCGGTCGATCATCCGCCCGTCGAGGGGGCGCAGCGAGCGCACGGCCTCCGGGGCCTCGGCCCGCCGGGCCTGGAGGAGCCCCTCGACCAGGGCCCGCTGCATGTCGAGGGCCGGATCGATGCCGCGCGGGACCCGCCCGAGGGCCTCGGCCGCGGCGGTCAGGTCGCCCCGGGCGAGGTGGAGCCGGGCTCGACGCAGGGTCACCAGGGGGGCCAGGCCGTCGTTGCGGGCGCGGGCCTCCAGGGCCCGCAGGGCGTTGTCGGCGCGGTCGAGGTCGCCGTCCATGGCCATCCGGGCGGCCCGACCGAGGGCCCCGTCAACCTCCGCCGAACGGCTCACCAGCCGGGCACCCCGCCCCACGGCCCGGGTCGAGGGGCACCCCAGGGCGCACGCCATCGCCACCACGACCGCAGCCCGCAGGAGCGTGCTCCGGGCGGTCACCCCGCGGGGCGGGAGGAAGCAGAGACGGCGGGGCGGCGCATGCATTGGACGAGGGCGCGACGAGACGGCGGGGTATGATCCCTTGACGGGCGGCCGTCCAGGGCCGAAAACGCAGGGTGTCGACAGCGAGCAGGGTCCGATGAGCGTCTCCCCCGAGGTTGTGGCCGGGACTCCCCCGCGGCCCTCCCCCCTGCGTCGGCTCCACGCCCTGGCGGGGGTCGGTCCGTTGGGGGTCTTCCTGCTCCTTCATCTGGGCCTCGTGCACACCGCCGTACGAGGCCGTACGGCCTTCGAGGGCGCCACCGCGGGGCTCCAGTCCCTGCCCCTCCTCGGCCTCGTCGAGGCCCTGCTGGTCTTCCTCCCCCTGGGGTTTCACGCGGGGTACGGGCTCTACCTCCTGGCCACGACCCGCGGGGCCCCGCTGCGCCACGGATCCCCCGCCGACTGGTACGCGGCCCTTCACCGGGCCAGCGGGGTCCTCGCCCTCGTCTTCCTCGGGGTCCACCTCTGGCACTTCCGGATCCCCCTCGGGCGCCACACCCTCAGCCCCACGGCCCTGTACCCCGCCCTGGAGTCCCTCCTCGGGACCCCCGCCGTCTACGCCGGGTACCTCCTGGGCCTGAGCGCCACCGTGTTTCACTTCGCCTACGGCCTGTGGCGAGCCGCCATCACCTGGGGCCTCGTGGTGGCCCCTCGGGCCCGACGCCAGAGCGCCCTCGCCTGCGCCCTCCTGGGCCTCGCCCTGTGGACCCTCGGGGCCGACACCCTCGTGCACTTCTTCGCCCGCTGCGGGGGGGTTCTCCCAGGCTCCGCCCGGCGGGTCACGGAGGCCTGCCGCGGGGCCGATCTGACCCGCGCCCTCCCGGTGCCTGCCCGCCGCCCCCAAGCCCCCGCATGACCCCCTCCCGGGCCCTCCGAGACCGGATCGTCCTCGTCGCCGCCCTCGGTCTCCTCGGGGCCTGCCCCCGACGCTCCCCTCGGCCCCCCAGCACCCCGGATGCGGGCCCGTCCCTCGACGCCCCGGGTCCGTCGGCGTACGGCCCTCCTTTGCCCGCCCGGGCCCGGGCCTCCCTGCGGATCCCTCCCCCCGAGGACACCCCGTGCACCGTCGAGGCCGACTGCCCGGGCGGGCTGTGCTTTACCGCCGACCTGGAGGCCCAGTACAGCAGCGCCTTCCGCGACTGCCCCGACGGCCAGGCCTGGCGGGCTCGCCGACGGCTCAACACCTGCGTCCGGCCGTCGTGCCGGACCGACGCCGACTGCCCCGGCGGGGAGCGCTGCGCCGCGGCCCAGATGCTGCCGTTTCCGCAGCGGGTGTGCATCCCCGCGGGGTGCCGCACCCACGCCGACTGCCGGGCCCGACGGATGGGCCAGTGCCTCGCCTACGTGGTCGGGACCCGCTGCGAACACGGGGGTTGGGCCTGCGCCTACCCGGGAGACCCCTGCGCCCCGGGCGACCTCGAGCGCCGGTGCCCCCCGGTGGCGGGACGGATCGCCTACTGCGTCCCGCGGGGAGGGCGGTTCCGCTGTGTGGCCGAGGAGCCCCCGCCGCCGTAGGGCCGCCCGGGCTAGCCCCGGTCGAGGCCGTCGACCTGCGCGGGTGGATCCTCGGGCACGACCGGCCCCGGGCCGAGGGGGTGGGGGTCGAGCTCGGCGCGGACAGCCTCCTGGAGTCGCTCGGGGGCAACCGGGCGTTTCGGGTGCTCCAGTACGATCCCGCGGGGACGGCGCGGTTTCATGGCCCCGGACGGCACACCTGCCGCATCGCCCGGGAGGCCCTGGAGGCCGACCTGATCGTGAGCGTTCCGAAGCTCAAGACCCACGCCAAGGTGGGGGTCACCGGGGCCCTCAAGGGCTGCGTCGGGGCCATCGCCGAGAAGGACTGCCTCGCCCATCACCGCCGCGGCGACCGGGCCCACGGGGGCGACGAGTTTCCCGCGGCCCACCCCCTCGTGCGGGCCGCCAGCGCCCTGGGCGACCGGGTCTGGGCCCGGGGCCCGGTGTCGCCCCTCACCCAGGCCGGACGCACCCTGGAGCGGGCCCTGTACACCCTCACCCACCGCCTCGGCCTGGCCTCGGGCGGGAGCTGGCCCGGCAACGACACCTGCTGCCGGATGGCCCTCGACATCGTGCGGTGCCTGCGCTTCGCGGACGTCCACCGGGCCCTCCATACGACCCCCCAACGGCGCCACGTCGTGCTGATGGACGGAGTGATCGGGGGCGAGGGCAACGGCCCCCTGCGGCCCCGGGCCGTTCTGAGCGGGTGCCTCCTCTTCGCCGACGACCCCTTCGCCGCGGACGTGGTAGCCTCGGCGGTGATGGGCTTCGACCCGCGGAGGGCGCGTCAAGTCGGCGGGGCCGTGGGGGTCGGCCGGTACCCCGTCACCGACCTCGGGTTTGACGACGTGGCCCCCCACCTCGACGGCGCCCCGCTGCCCTGGACCGCCCTGCCGGGACGGGTCTGCCGCCGCTTCGCCCCGCCCGACGCCTGGGTCGGGGCGATGGAGTGGGAGGGATGCTGACTCAGCGGTGGACCCCGGTGAAGGCGATGGCCCCGAAGACAAACACCAGGGCGGCCACGCCCACGAGGATCATCAGGGCCGAGAAGATGGTGGTGAGGATGCCAAAGAGGCGGAGGTTGCTCACCTCGCTGGGCGTCCCCATCCCGAGGCCCTCGGTCTCGCGCTGAAACTGGGTGGCCTGGTACCAGGCCAGGGGGCCGGTGATCCACATGAAGCCCAGAAACCACCCGAGGGCGCAGATGAGGAGCCAGTTGCGGGCGCTCTGCAGGATCTCGGCCCCGCGGGCCTGGCGGGGGTCGTACCCGGGCGGGCCGTAGCCCCCGCCGGGCGGGCCGTAGCCCGGAGACCCGTACCCTCCCGCAGACCCGGGAGGACCACCGTATGAACTCTGGTAACCAGGAGGCTGTGGGTAGGACATCGTGGCCGCGATTGTGGGCCGCGACGATGGGTCCTGTCAAAACCGAACGGCCAGCCTACGCGCCGTCTAGCGCGGCAGCTTGGCGTCGAAGAAGGCCCGGAGCTTGATGAGGTTTTTCTCCTCGCGGGCGAAGCTCGGGGACTCGTAGCTGCGCGCGAACCCGCGGACATCGGCGACGAAGTCCTGGCGCACGTTGGGGCTGCCCAGGATCTCGGTCACCGCCCTGCCCCGGGCCGTGCCCCGCTCCAGACCGCGAACGTAGGTCTCCAGGCGGACGTAGTCGGCCCCGAGGAACTCCTGCACGAGGGCGTCCTCTTCGACGATGCGGGCGAGGTCGGGGCGGCCGTCGCTGGACAGCCCCGCGGCCACGGCCAGCCGGGTGGAGATGCGCAGGACGAAGGCGTCGTCGAGGTAGCCGATGTCGTCGATCCCGTCGGGGATCAGGTCGACGGACTTGAATACGTAATTGAGCCCTCCGGCCAGGGCGCGGCGGGCCGCCTCGGGGGTGGCCTCGTGCTCCAGGGCGTCGACCATGGCCTCGGCGTCGGCCCCGAGGGCCCTCAGCCAGTTGGGGAAGGTGTCGAGGCACCGGGCGTCCACATCACTGCTCATCGCGTGCGATCTCCGTAGCGTAGGGTCTTCGGTGCGCAGGCCCGCCCTCGCTGGCTGTACCTCCGCGCCGTCATGACCGGGCGAAGATACCCGAACCCGCGCCCGGCGTGGTAGATCGACGCCTGGTGTTCGCCCGCGTCGCCCCCTTCGTCCTCGTCGCCTGCCTGGCCGCCCAGGGCTGCGCCGCCCGTCGGCCCCGCACGATGACCGAACGCATCGGGGGAGCCACGCGCCTGCGGGCCTTCGCGTCGCCCACCGCGTACGAGGCCTTCCTCCGGGCCGAGCTCTACGCCGCCCGAGGCACCCCCGCGGACCGGGCCGAGGCCCTGCGGCTCCTGCACCTCGCGGCCCAGGCCGACCCGAGCGACCCCTGGCTCGTCGTGCGCCAGGTCGAGCTCCGCCTCGCCGACGGCGACACCCCCTCCGCCCTCGGCCTGGCCACCCAGGCCACCCGCGACTTCCCCGAAGCCGCCGTGGCCTGGTTGGGCCTCGCCCGGGTGGCCCTGCGGGCGGGCGACCATCCCGAGGCCTTCCGGGCCGCCCAACGGGCCCTCGCCCTCGACCCCGACGACCCCGATGTCCGGGCCGTGACGGCGGAGGTGACCGAGGCCGACCCCGCGGCCCTCGCCCACGCCCGACGCACCGCCCCGCAGGCCGACGCGGGCGACCGGGTCACCGCCGACAGGGTCTTTCTCGACCCCGACGAGCGCATCCGCCGGGCACCCCGGTCGCGGCTCCGGGTCGAGGCCGCCCGGCTGCGGGCCCGGAGCCAGTGGGCCGCGGTCGACCGCACCCTCAGCCCCGCGGCCCGCCTCGATCCCCGCGACATCGTCGATCGGGTGACGGTGATCGAGGCCCGGGTCCGCGACGGCCGGCCCCGCGACGCGGCCCCCTGGGTCGCAGCCCTCCGGGTGGGATCGGAGCCCGGCCAGGTAGAGGCCACCCGACGGGCCCGTCTGTGGCTCCTGGTGGGGCGCCCCGACCTCGCCGCGGAGGAGGCCACGGCGGCCCTGCGAGAGCGCCCCGACGACGCCCTCGGGCGGAGGGTTCGGGCCGAGGCGTGGTGCGCGATGGGGCGCTGGGCCGTGTGCGTCGCCGAGCTCGCCGGGGTCGACCTCGACGCCGAAGACGACCCCCTGGCCGAGCCCTGGGAGGCCCCCTGGGCCGGGCGCCCCGACGCCCCCCGGGGGCCCGGGATGGCCTTCGCCCAGAGCCGGATCGTGGCCGTCCTGGCCCTGGAGCGAGCGGGCCTCCTCGACGAGGCCGAGCGCGCCGTCGAGGCCTCCGTGGCACGGCTGTCCGAGCCCGAGCGGGCCCTCGGCCGAGACACCCTGCGCATCGCCTGGGCCCACACCCTGCAGACCCACCACCCCGAGCGCCCCGGCCGGGCCCTCCTCGACGCGGTCGAGACCCGTTGGGGCATGCACCGCCGCGGCGCCCTGCGGGCCCGCACCGACCCTCACGCCGCTCTGGAAGACCTCCGGGTGCGTACCGGAGACCCGCACGAGGACGCCCTCGCCGACGCGTGGAGGGCCCTCGTCTGCGCCCGAGGCGCCGCGGGGCTCTGTACGCCGGGCGAGGCCGAGGCCGCGAGGACCCGGGCCGCCGAGGGAGCTCCCGAGGCCGCGGTGACCCTCCGCGCCCGCGCCACGGCCGAGGGGATCGAGCCCGAGGCGGCGCGGGCCCTGCTGCGCCGGGCCGCCCATCGCGACCCCCGCTCCCCATGGAACGACCTCCTCCCGCCCTCCCCCTGACCCCCCTCTGCCCCACAGACCCAGTCAGGATATGTCACTTCTACGGGAGATTCCCGCATGAGGGAACCTTGACAGTGCCCGGCAATTGGTTGCACAAGGGCGCCCGCGGCAACGCTCGACCGTCGCCGACACTCCTCTCCACCCTCACCAGGTGCACAGAATCATGCGCGGTTTTCATTCCCTCCTCGTAGGCGCGGCGATCATCACTGGGGCGTCCTTCGCCGGTGCGCAGGACCTCAACACCACGGCGGCCCAGCCCGCCGCGGGTGGAGGGTCGATCACCGACACCTCGGGACCCACCGATCACTCGGTGGTAGTCAACCGGCTTGCCCTTCGGTACTTTGGGTCTGCTAACATTTCCAGGCTGGTCGTCTCTGGAATGGGCATTTCGTTCAGCGAGACCGAAGGAAACACGCTGCACACCGTGGGTCTGCGCTACTGGATGTCCCACACCTTCGCCCTCGAAGGTGGGTTGTCGTTCGGGTTTGAGAGCAGGTCGAATACGAGGACGGAGCGCACCGGCTCAATGACCGACACCCGCACTGAAGACCAGCCCAACTTCTTCGGCTTGGGTCTGCACATCGGGGCTCCCCTCCTTCTCGCGGAAGCCAAGCACCTGATCATCCACCTGGCTCCTTTCGCCAACATTGCGTTCGGGAACTACACGATCACCACGGGTGAGAACGACAGTGTCGCCGACATTTCCGCCAACGCCTTCCAGCTCCAACTCGGCGCCAACCTCGCCGCAGAGCTTCAGTTTGGCTTCATTGGCCTGCCTCAGCTTGGTCTTCAGGCCCAGATCGGCGCCGCCCTCCAAGTCAACAACGCCAGCGCCCTCTCTGAGCTGCGCCGCAATGGCAACAGCTCCGAAATCTCCCGATCCACCTTCAACATCGGGACCACCATCGGCCCGCACTACGGCCTCGCCGACATCATCAACGGCTCCGTCTCGGCCGTCTGGTACTTCGGCAACGCCCCGCGCTGAGGGCCGCCTTTTGGCCCGCACCCCCCACCCCCCTCTCCCCTCACGGGGCGAGGGGGAGCCGGAAGGTTGAGGGCGTCACGCACCGCATCCTTGATCGCCTCGACCACGAGGGCCGGTGAGCGCATGACCGCCTCATTGGTGACTCGCATCACACGCACACCCAGGGTTTGCAGGGCCAGACGGCGTTCTTCATCCTCCTCACGCTGCGCCTCATGCACGGGGCCATCCACCTCGACGACGAGGCCTGCCGAGGGGATGAAGAAGTCTACGATGAAGCCCGCGAGCGGATGTTGCCGCCGTACCCTCACGCCAATCCCTTGATTGCGCAGCAGGCTCCAGAGCTCTGCCTCCGTGGGGGTGGCCGCCTGGCGCAGGGCTCGCGCCCGTTCGATCTTGTCTCGGGTCGCCCAGGGCACCGCCCCCGTCCTGACAGCGTGTCGATGCTTCATCCTACAACTCCGACTCCGGCTCCGACTCCCCCTCGCCCCGTGAGGGGAGAGGGGGCGAGGGGGGTGAGGGCCCCCACCCCACCCCACTCCGCTACGACTGCACGAGACCCCGCAGGGTCTGCTGCCATCGCGCCAGTTCGCCCTCGTCCAGGGCCTCGTCCCCGAAGCGGGCCCCGAGGTACGTCCGGGTGGCTTCGAGCACGGTTTCCCCGGCCGGGTGTCCGTCGCGCACGAGGCCCTGGGCGTGGGCCAGGGGCGAACGGCTCGACGGGCGTGGGCACCCCAGGGCGGCCGTCGCCCCGTCGATGGCCCGGACCAGCTCGATGGCGGCCCGGCGATGTGCCGACAGGGCCCTGCGGCCCAAAGGCCCCTGCTCCGGTCGACCCCCCCGGGCGGCCCACACCGCCACCCCGAGCACAAACACCACCAGGAGCCCGCCCACCACGGGCCGCCAGGGCAGCCGACCGGCCCGCGGACGCAGCCCGACCCCCTCCGAGGCCCTGCCGAAGAGGCGCCCACCCCCGGGGCGGCGGCGCTCGAGGTAACGCCAGGTCGTGCGGGCGATGTCGGCCTGGGTGGAGAGATCGAACCCCACGATGTACGTGCGCCACCGGAGGTTGAGGGCCTCGAGCATCGCGTCGAGCTCGGTCACCAGCCCGCTGCCCCGGAGCGGAATCTCCGACCCCGGGGGGGTCGGGTCGAAGGTCACCCACCCGGCCCCGTCGTCCCACACCTCCACCCACGAGTGGGCGTCGCCCTGGTGGACCGCATAGAAGCGGCCATAACGGTTGTAGATCCCCCCGAGAAACCCCGTGACGTTGCGGGTGGGGACCCCCAGGCTCCGGAGCATCACGGCCATGGCCGTGGAGAAATACTCGCAGTGCCCGGCCCGGGTGCGAAAGAGGAAGTCCTCCAGGGGGCTGTCGGCCCGGCCCGACTCCAGGCGGGTGGTATACCGAAACCGATGCAGGGCGGACTGCACCGCGGCGGCCCGGGCCAGGGGGGTCTCGTGGCCCGCGGTCCAACGTTGGGCCAGTTCGCGCACCCGGGGGCTCACCCCCTCGGGGAGCTGGAGATACCGCGCCCGAAAGGCCTCCCGCCGCGCGGCCTGAACCTCCCGGGGCCCGGGCCCCAGGGGCTCGCGGCCGAGGAAGACGGTGTACACGAGGCCCGGCTCGTCGCCGCTGCGGACGTACCGCAGGCCCTCGTCGCGGTCGCGATAGACCTCGGTGTACCTTGGCATCCCGGCCTCGTAGCGGGCGTCGATGTGCAGCCCCACGGCCCCTTCGGGGGCGAAGAGCACCGGCGGATCGAGGGGGTCGAGCACGATCCGCCAGGCCCGGTCGCGGGAGGCGTCGACCGAACGGCGCAGTGGGTACCGCATCCCCTCGCGCTCGATGCGCCGCTCGTGGCCGTGCGTACGACGAGTCCACCCCCGGCCCGTGTACGTGTCAAACGCTGCCCCGCGGAGGCGCAGGGGGCGGTACACCGGGGGCTGGGCGGGCAGGTCGTCGGGCTGCACCCGGAGCACGACCGCGGGGTTGTCCCGGATGGTCCCGTGGCCCGTGAGGTCGACGGTGGTCCCGAAGCCCGCCACGGCGCTCTCGGAGCGCTGCCGCACGGAGAAGAGCCCGAGGCCCACCCGAGGAAACAGCACGAAGATCACCGCGGTCAGCAGGAAGATCGGGACCGACAGGAGCGACGAGCCCGCCAGAAGGCCCACCCCCACCACCCGACGCGATCGCAGGATGCGGGCCACGTCGATGGGGACCCCGGCCCGGCCCGCCCGGGCGTCGGCGAGGTAGTTGCCCTCGATCTCGCGGCGCAGGTGGCCCAGGGTGAGGGCCCAGGGGGCGACGATCACGAAGCCCACGAACGACAGGGCGTACGACAGCCCGCTGCCGAGGACGGTGGCGGCGATGAGCATCAGGCCCGACAGGAGGGTGACCTGCTGGTACACCCGGGCGTCGCGGCGCAGGGCGAGGCGGTTGACCTGGAGGAGGGCGGCAAACTCCACGAGCGACACGAGGGGGTCGGTCCGCAGGAAGATCACCCGGGCGAGCTGGACCGCGAAGGCCAGGGCCAGGGCGGCGGTCCAGACCCGGGCGTACCGCTCGCTCGCGAGGAGGGCCCCCTCGGCGAACCAGCTCGCCACGAATCCCACCACCACCACCGCCACGCTGAGCACCGGGAGCTCGCCCCCCGCGCAGAGGGCGATCAGCCCGAGGGCGGCCAGGATGTACACCGCGACCTTCTGAACCTTCGCGAATCGCAACGTCCTTCACTCCTCCGTGGGCCCTCAGGCCACCGCGATCCGCGGTCGTGGGGCCGGGTCGGGCACCGAGCTCCGCCGGGGGGCCCCGACCCCACGTTCGACCACGGCGGGCTCCTCGGGGGTGGCGGGCTCGGGGGGGAGCCGGGCCAGGAAGGTCAGGGCCCGGTCGACCGCGTTGCCCGAGGCCCGAAGCCGCAGGGACTTGGGCATCCCCGGGGCCACCGACTCGGCCCCGAGCTCCAGGGGGGCCCCCGCCCGCAGGGCCTCCAGGGCCCGGGCCGCGGCCCGACGAATCTCGTCCTCGACCCGCACGGCGAAGGCCGCCTCGGTCACCGCCACCTCTCCCGGGCTCAGCCCCTCGGTGTCCGGCGGGCCATTGGCCACCATGATCCGCACGGCCCGAACCCCCTCCCGACGACGCTCCCGCGCGACCAGCCGCCCCACCGCGGCGGTCTTGGCCCAGTGGACATCGCGGGCCGGATCGCCGTCGGCCAGCTCGCGGACCCCGTCGACCTCGCCGTGTCCGCGCTCCTCGCGGGTCACCCGGTCGCCCGCCGCCAGCACCGGGCGGGCCCTGCCGAGCAGGCGATGGGGGGCCGGGTACACCACGTGCTCTTCGACCATGTCCACCTCCCGCCACTTCTCAAAGAGGCCGAAGGGGAAGCGGGTGGCCACCCGCAGGGCCACGAAGCGCTCGGGCCCCCGCACCGGGGCCACCCGGCGATACGCCGCCGTCTGCCGGGCCCCCGGGCTGATCTTGAGGAAGTAGCAGCGTTTGTCGGTGCGTCGGCCCTCGATCCGGTCCTCGACCTCGATCGAGTAGCTCGGGGCGTACCGCTTGGTGTTGTACACCTCGATCTCGACCAGGGCCGCCGTGCCCGCGAAGGCCCGCCGCGGCAGGCGCCGCCGAAACTCCAGCCCCCGCAGGGCGATCTCCGACAGCACCCCCGACAGGATCATCAGCGACAGGAGGAGGCCCAGCATCAGGTAGAGGAGGTTGTTGCTGGTGTTGACGGCCGCGAAGCCCACGCCCAACGTGATGCCGACGAAGACCTTGCCCTCGCGGGTGAATCGGAGTCGTCGGGGGGGTCGCAGGGCGCGGGACAGCTCCCACCACAGTCGGGCCATGGGGGGCCGCACGCGCTCACGCCAGAGGGCAGAGAGCATTTGCCCTGAGCATGACCCGCGGGCCCTTTCGTGGACAAGTCCCCATCGATCGTGGGACACCCAAAGTCGGCGCGAAGGAGGTGAGGTTGGCGATGGGTGAGGTCAAGGCGACGCACGGCACGACCGGGGGGCAGCTCCTGCGGGTGGTTCATGGCGATCTGACGCAGGAGCGGGTCGACGCGGTGGTCAACCCCGCCAACGGCTGGCTCGCCCACGGGGGCGGGGTAGCCGGGGCCATCCTGCGCCGGGCCGGGCTCGAGCTCCAGCTTGAGTCCGACGCCTGGGTCGAGCGCCACGGAAAGCTCCCCAACGGGGCCGTGGCCCACACCACCGCGGGCATGCTCCCGTGCAGCCGGGTCATCCACGCCGTGGGCCCCGTCTGGCACGGGGGCCTGCGCGACGAGCCCGCCGAGCTCCGCGAGGCCGTGCGCAACAGCCTCGCCCTCGCCCACGTCCTCGACCTGCCCCGGGTCTCCCTGCCCGCCATCTCCTCGGGGATCTTCGGGTTTCCCAAAGACCTGTGCGCCGAGGTCATGGTCGACGCCGTGGTAGAGTACCTCGACCACACCCCCGACACCCGCATCACCGAGGTGCGCTTCACCAACATCGACCTGCCCACCGTGGCGGAGTTTGTGCGGGTCTTCTCCGCGCGGTTCGGGCAGGGCTGAGAGGCCTTCGCCATGGATGACAGGTTTCGCCCCGTCTCCCCGCGCCTCGTTCCCCGCTTTGCCGGGGTCTCCACCTTCCTGCGGCTGCCCCTGCACGACGACCCCCGGGACGTCGACGTCCTCGTCGTCGGGGTCCCCTTCGACGGGGGCACGAGCTTTCGGCCCGGGGCCCGCTTCGGACCGCGGGGGGTTCGGGCCGCGAGCGCCCTGGCCCGAGGGTTTCACCCCGAGTCCGGGGTCAACCTCTTCGACCACCTGCGCTGCGCCGACGGGGGCGACGTTCTGTGTGTCCCGATGGACACCCCGGGGACCCTCGACCGCATCGCCGCCCGGGCCGAAGAGATCGCCTCCGCACGCGCCGTGGCGGCCTTCGTGGGCGGCGACCACACCTGCACCCTCGGGGTCCTCCGGGGCCTGGCCCGTGTCCACGGCCCCCTCGGCCTCGTCCACGTCGACGCCCACAGCGACACCTTCCCCCCGGCCTGGGGGGTCGACCCTCACCATGGGACTGTGTTCCGCAACGCCCAGGAGGAGGGGCTCTTGCGGCCGGGCAAGGTGATCCAGCTCGGCATCCGCGGGCCCTTCTCCGCCGCCGACGACCTCGCCTTCGCCCGGAACGCCGGCTTTCAGATCGTCACCGCCGAGGCCATCCACCGCGACCTCGACGCCACCCTCGCCGCCATCGCGGCCCTCGCCGACGACGGGCCCTTCTACGTGAGCTTCGACGTCGACGGGGTCGACCCGTCCATGGCCCCGGGCACGGGGACCCCTGTCCCGGGCGGGATCTTCTCGTGGCAGGCCCTCAGCCTCATGCGGGCCACCGGGGCCCTGCGGGTGGTGGGCTGCGACGTGATGGAGATCGCCCCCGACTTCGACCTCCACGGGATCACCAGCCTGCTCGCGGCCAACGTCCTGGGCGAGGTCCTCGCCGGCATCGCCGCCCGCCGGGCCGCGGGCCTTCCCTGAGGCCCAACAAGGCCCCAACAAGGGCCGCCATGTAGAAACTCAGGGACGGGTCGCCTCCCCATCGCCGGAGAGCCCGCACGGGGCTTCTGACCTCGCGCGCAGCGATCCGTCACCCGGGCAGACTACACGCTGGGCCGGGACGGGGCGATGCCCTCGGCCCCATCGACCCGCACCTCACACTCGAACACGTCCTCCATGAGGTCGGCCTTCCGCAGGGCGGTCCATCGCTCGAGCCCCAGATCGGCCGTGAGCCCCTCGGGGCTCGGAACCGCCCGCAGGCTGATCTTCCCCGGGGTGATACGCACGGCGATGTCGGCCACCTTGCCCAGGTGCTCGCGGTCGAAGGCGTCGGCCACCCGCAGGAGGGCGGCCAGCTTGCGCACGACCACCCGGCCGCGACGATCGAGCTTGCGGTACCCCGGGTGGGACAAGTCGGGCACCGAGCGGCGGTGGTACCGGGCCACGTTGGCCACGATCTCGCGGTCGACGGGGCTGAGGCCCATGAGGTCGCTGTGAGCGATGAGGTAGTACGAGTGCTTGTGGTGGGACTCGAAGCCGACAAAGTCCCCGATGTCGTGCAGGAAGGCCGCGAGGCGCAGGAGGGAGGTCTCCTCGGGGCCGAGCTTGTGCAGGTCTTGAAGCTGATCGAAGAGCGACCGGGCGAGGGCCGCCACGTGGCGGGCATGACGCTCGTCGAAGCGGTACTTGCGCCCGAGGGCCAGGGCCTCGGCCTCGACCTCGGCCTCTTCGCCGCGGTGGTCCCACACCCGAAAGGCGCGGTCGATGAGCTCGGCCAGGATCCCGTCCTTGAGGCCCACCCCGGGCGTGACGATGGCCCGGGCCCCCACCCGCGCGGCCACCGCCGAGAGCACCCACAACGCCGGAACGATCACGTCGGCCCGGTCGCCCCGCAGCCCGTAGCGCTCGCGCCGGGCCCGCGGGCTGAGGGCGCTCATGGTGTCGCGCAGGGCCCGCATGGCGGCCACGTCGATGCCCTGTCCGTCGTCGGTGGCGACGGGGCACAGGCTCGCGATGGCCTCGGCGTTGCCGCCGGTGGCCACCACCACGTCGGGGGCGGCCCCAGCGATGGCGGCCTCGTCGAGGAGGCGCTCGATGTACTCGTCGAGGAGGCTCTGGCGGTCGGGGGTGAGGGGCGCGTCGGGCTGGAGGAAGGCCTCGTGCAAGCGCACCGTCCCGAGCGGGAGCGAGACCGAGCTGCGCGGGGCGTCGTTGGCGAGCACCGTGAACTCCACCGAGCCGCCCCCGATGTCGACGAGGAGGGCCCGTCGGCCCGCGAGGGGCACCGCGTGCAGGACCGACACGAGCACGAGGCGGGCCTCTTCGATGCCCTCGATGACCTCCAGGGTGAGGTTGGCCTCGCGGGAGGCGCGCTCGACGAGGACGTCGCCGTTTTGGGCCTCGCGGACGGCGCTCGTGGCCACGGCCCGAAACGACTCGACCCCCGCGGCCCGCATGACCTCGCGGAAGCCCTTGAGGGCCTCGACGGCCTCGGCCAGGACCCCGGAGGCGAGGCGCCCCGTGAGGAAGACGTCGCGCCCGAGGCGCACCGCGGCCCGCTCGGAGGCCACCTCGCGCCACACGTCCGGGGCCGTCGCCTCCACCACGCGCAGCCGCATGGCGTTGGAACCTACATCAATCGCGGCGAAGCGCGGCATCGCAGGCTACGCCTTACACGATGCCACGACCGATGGCGAGCCTCGCGACCCGAGGTCAGCGCCCCGCGGTGTTGACCCAGTACGTCCCCGTCTGCCCCGGCCGCAGGGAGATGCTCTGCCGAAACTGACGCTCTCCCTGGGTCACCACCACCTGATGAACCCCCGGGCGCAACCGCACCGGCTCGTTGCCCACCCGCCGCCCTCCGACGGTCACATCGCCCCAGGGCCGCGCCCGCAGCACCACGTTGGCCCACTGCGGAGCGGGTCGCCCCCCGGCATCCACCGCCGCCGCGACCCCGGCATCGACCCGGGGCTCCACCGCCGCGGCCGCCGCGACCCCGCCCCCTGCGTCGACCGCAGCCGCGACCCGGGTCGGCCCCTGCGGGACAACCTCCGCCCCGTGGGCCACCGGGATGACCCGGGTCCCGACCACCCCCGGGGTGGGCCTCGGGGGCCGCTCCTTCACGACCGCCAGGATCACGACGGCGGTGATGGCCATGCTCGCGAGGACGACGGCGGCCATGGTCCCCTTGGAGAGGCCGGGCCCCGCGGGCGGAGGCCCCGCATTCGTCGCAGGGTACGGAGCCGGAAGCTGGGCGGGCACCGTCCGGGTAGGCTCGTTGTTGGGCCGCACCGGAATCGCCGCGGAGGCCGCCGCCGGGGCCACCTCGGGGACCACCCGACGGGCGGGCACCGTGGCCTCTGCGGCCATGTCTGCCGACGTCGCCAGAGCCGCGGCGATGGCCTCGGGCAACGACCCGCGGGCCGACGGGCTCACCACGCTCACCTGATCGGGGTAGAGCCCCGCGATGACCCGCTGCAACGAGCGCCCCCCCGTGGCCACCGGGAGCAACTGGAGGGCCTCGAGGGCGTGGGAGGCGTCGGCGAAGCGGCGGTCGCGCTGGACCTGCAACAGCCCGTCGACGAAGGCCTCGACCTCGGGGCTCACCTCGGGCCGGAGGTCGCGGACCCGCGGGCGATCGCCCCGCAGGAGCGACTGCACGAGCTCGAGCTCCTTGCCCGTGAAGGGCCTGCGCCCGGTGAGAAACTCAAAGGCCATCACCCCCACCGCGAACAGGTCGGCCCGCCCGTCGAGGACGCCCCCGATGGCCTGCTCGGGAGCCATGTAGGCGATCTTGCCCTTGACCATGTCGCCTTGGGTCTGGTGCAGCCGCGAGGCCGCCTTGGCGATGCCAAAGTCCGTCAGCTTGACCTCCCCGGCGAAGCTCACCATCACGTTGTGAGGGCTCACGTCGCGGTGGATGATCTGCAGGGCCTTGCCCCCCTCGGACTTGCGGTGGGCGTACTCCAGGGCCTTGAGCACCTCCCCGATGATGTGCAGGGCCGCGTCGACGGGCAGGAGGGTCCCGCTGCGGTCGACCTCGCGCAGGAGGCGAGCCCCGTCGAGGCCGTGGATCCACTCCATGCAGAGGAAGAGCTGGCCGTCCTCGGAGCCGAAGTCTTCGACCGCCACGATGTTGCTGTGCCGCAGCTTCGACGTGGTGTGGGCCTCGTCGATGAACATCTGCACGAAGCTCGAGTCGGCGCTCAGGGTGGGCCGGATGCGCTTGATGCACACCGGCCGCCGGAAGCTCATGGCCCCGTGGCGCTCGGCGTAGAAGATCTCGGCCATGCCCCCCTGGGCGATCTTCTCGCGGAGCACGTACGAGCCAAACCGATCGCCTGCCTCCACAGCCCCGAAGGTACAGGAAGCGCCGCCGGGGACCAACCCCGAAGACCCGCCCCCCAGGGATTGCCCTTGGGGGGGACTCTCAGGCCTGGACGCGCACGACCAGGTAGGTCTTCTTGCCCTTGCGGAGCACCACGAGGCCGCCCGGCAGGACGTCCCCCTCGGTGAGGAAACGCCGGGCGTCGCGCTCGACGGCGTTGTTGACGGCCACGGCCCCCTGGGCGAGGCCGGTGCGGGCCTCGGTCTTCGAGCGGAAGGGGCGCCCCTTGCCCGACAGGAGCTCGATCAGGGCCGCGTCGGGCGTGCCGAGGTGAGCCGCGGGGACCTCGACGCTCGGGGCGTTACGAAACACGGCGGCTACCTCGTCGGGGGCCATGGTGGACCAGTCGGCCCCGCCGAAGAGGACCTCCGCCGTACGACGGGCCCGCAGGACGGCGTCGTCGCCGTGCACGAAGCGGGTGACCCCGTCGGCCAGGGCCCGCTGCACGAGGCGCCGGGAGGGGTCGGCCTCGTGCTCGGAGAGCAGGGCCGTGATGGCCTCGTCGGGCAGGAAGGTGAAGTACCGCAACAGGCGCGGGGCCTCCTCGTCGCTGGCGTTGAGGAAAAACTGGTGAAACTCGTACGGGCTCGTCAGGGCCGGGTCGAGCCAGACGTTGCCCGACTCGCTCTTGCCAAACTTGCTGCCGTCGGCCTTGGTGAGGAGGGGGGCCGTGAGGCCGAAGGCGTCCTGGCCCCGGAGGCGACGCACGAGGTCGGCCCCGGAGACGATGTTGCCCCACTGGTCGGAGCCCCCCATCTGCAGGGTGCACCCGTAGCGGCCGTGCAGCTCCAGGAAGTCGTACGCCTGCAGGAGCATGTAGCTGAACTCGGTGTACGAGATCCCGTGCTCGCGCTGCTCCAGGCGGGTGCGCACCGAGTCGCGCTGGACCATGGCGTTGACCGAGAAGTGCTTGCCGATGTCTCGGAGGAAGTCAAGCAGGCTGACCTTCCCCAGCCAGGCCTGGTTGTCGACGAGGATGGCCCCGGTGGGTCCGTCGTCGAAGTCGAGGAAGCGCTCGAGCTGGCCGCGGACCCCGGCCACGTTGGCCTCGACCTGCGCGCGGGTGAGCATCGAGCGCTCGGCGGCCTTGCCCGACGGGTCGCCGATGAGCCCGGTGGCCCCGCCCACGAGGGCGATGGGGCGGTGCCCGGCCCGCTGCAGGTGGGCGAGGAGCATCACGGGCAGGAGGTGTCCGACGTGGAGGCTGGCGGCGGTGGGGTCGAAGCCCGCGTAGCCCGAGACCACGCCCCGGGTCAGGGCCGTGGTGAGCTCTTCCTCGTGGGAGACCTGGTGCACGAGGCCGCGGGCGCGGAGGGTGGAGACGAGATCCATGAGGCTATGGCTCCGGAGGGTGGACGCGGCCCACGAGGGCCTCGACGGCGTAACAGATTTCGAGGAGGCGGGCCTCGGCGTAGGCCGGGGCCATGAGCTGCAGGCCCACGGGCAGACCCGCGGCCCCGAGGCCCACGGGGACGCTCGCGGCGGGCACTCCCGCGAGGGAGGCGGGCAGGGTGCACACGTCGGCCCGGTACATGGCCACCGGGTCGTCGAGGTGGGCCCCGAGGGCGAAGGCCTCGGTGGGGGCCGTCGGGGCGGCCAGGACATCGACCGACGCAAACACCGCGGCAAACTCCGCCGCGATGCGCCCGCGGGCCCGTACGGCCTGGGCGTAGTAGGCGTCGAACTGCCCTGCCGAGAGCACGAAGGTGCCGAGCACGATGCGGCGCTGGACCTCGGGGCCGAAGCCCGCCCGGCGGGTGGCCTCGACCATGGCCCGGAGGTCGGCCCGGGGCCCGGGGCCCTCGACCCGCAGCCCGTAGCGGACCCCGTCGTAGCGGGCGAGGTTGCTGCTCGCCTCGGCGGGGCACAGGACGTAGTAGCTGGCCAGGGCCTCGGCGGTGGACGGCATCGACAGGGGCACGAGCACGGCCCCCGCGGCCTCCATCGCCCCAAGAGCCTCGTGGACCCGGTCGCGCACCGAGGCCTCGACCCCCTCGCCCAAATACTCCGCGGGGACCCCCACCCGCAGCCCCAACAAGGCGCCTGGGCGGCCGAGGGAGGGCGGGTCGACGGGGCCCTGGTGGCACGTGGCGTCGCGGGGATCGGGGCCCGCCAGGACGGCGTACAGGGCCGCGCAGTCGGCCACCGTGCGGGCGATGGGGGAGACCACGTCGAGGCTGGAGGCGAAGGCCACGAGGCCGTACCGGGAGACCCGACCGTAGGTGGGTTTGAGCCCGACGAGGCCGGTGAGGGCCGCGGGTTGGCGCACCGAGCCCCCCGTGTCGGAGCCGAGGCCTACGGCGGCGAGGCGGGCGGAGACGGCGGCGGCCACGCCCCCGGAGGAGCCCCCGGGGGTGTGGGCGAGGTTCCAGGGGTTGCGGGCGGGGAAGAAGGCCGAGCGCTCGGTGGACGAGCCCATGGAGAACTCGTCCATGTTGGCCTTGCCCACCACAATGGCCCCGGCGGACCGCAGACGGGCCACGGCCGTGGCGTCGTAGGGCGGGACAAACCCTTCGAGCATGCGCGACCCGCAGGTGGTCCGCAGCCCATCGGTGCAGAACGCGTCCTTGACGGCCACGGTGACCCCCGCGAGGGGCAGGTCGTCGAGGCGGTCTCCCTGGGCGAGCCGTGCGTCGAGGGCCGCGGCGGCGGCCAGGGCCCCGGGGGCGTCGACGGTGAGGAAGGCCCCGAGGCGGGCGTCGAGGGCCGCGATGCGGGCGAGGCTGGCCTCGGCCAGGGCCAGGGCGCTGACGGTCCCTGCCCGGAGCCGGTCGCGGGTGGTGGCCACGTCGAGGGCCGTCAGGTCGTCCGGGCTCACGGCTCACCAAACCGCGGAACGAGGAAACACCCCTCATCGAGGGCCGGGGCCATGGCCCGCACCGCGTCGGGGCCCGTTCCCGTCGTCACCACGTCGTCGCGCAGGGGGCACTGCGGGGCTCCGACCCCGGGACCCCTGAGGCCCTCTTCGGGGCGATCGTGTGCGGCGTCGAGGGCGGCCACGTGGGTGACAATGGCGGACAGGGCCGTGACGAGGGGGGCCACCTCGTCTTCGTGCAGCTCGATGCGCGCGAGGGCAGCGGTGGCACGCACCAGGGACGGGGTCACTTCGTGGGCCATCGGGAGATCGGCCCGGGGGTGTACCACGGATGAAAGGCCCACGGAGAGCCCGCAGAGCTTCGGACGCGGTTGTGATACCAACGAGGCCATGGTCGTGCGTGGTGAGGGTGTGTCGCGGGGCGGCAGGGGTCGAGGGCTCCTCGCTGTGGCGTTTGGGGTCTGCGTGGCCGTGTGTCCTTCAGGGGTCCAGGCCCAGGAGGCCGAGCGCCAGGGGGGCCGGGTCGGGGTCTCTGTGCTCGGAGGCCTCGGGATCCCCGGGGGCACGGGCGACAGCGCCAGCGCGGCCCTGACGGGGGTGGCCCTGCGGTTCGGGGGGGCCTTCACCGACCGCTTCCACATGCTGGGCGAGCTCACCCTGGGGGCGATGCCCGGCGGCAACGTGGCCTCCCTCGGCGACGTGACGGCCTTCCACGCGGCCCTGGGTCTCGCGGCCCAGGGGTTTGTCGGCCCGCGGCTCTTTCTGCGCGGGGGCATCGGCGTGGGATGGGCCTCGGCCACCACGGGCAACTCCTGGTACCTCCCTCTGCCCGGCCCGCGGTTCTCGGGGGCCGTGGGGTACGACCTGTGGCGCGTGGGCGAGCGGTCGTTCTCCCTGGCTTTGGATGTGTCGCATACGTCGCTCTACAACGCCTCGTCGAGCTTCGACCGGCTCGTCACTGTGGCCCTGCACGCGGGCTTCGACTGGTACTGAGCCGAGGATGCCGACCCTCGACGCCCTCCTGGCCCTTCTCCGTCGCCGTCCCGATGTCGAGTCGCCCGAGCTGCGGGCCTGGGACGCCGCCGACCGCTACCTCCTCGACACCGCCGAGCCATTGCTCCGAGAGGGCCCCCCCGAGGTCGTGGTGATCGACGACACCCACGGGGCCCTGACCCTCGGAGCCCTCGCCCTGGGAGCCCGGCACGTTCGGGTTCATCAGGACGCGGTCGTGGCCGAGCGGGCCCTCGCCGCCAACGCCGACACCCTCGGTCAGGCCGACTACACACCCTACGGGCTCGACGAGGTGATGACCCGAGAGACCCGGCTCGTCCTCGTGCGGCTGCCCCGGGCCCTTGAGGCCCTCGATCGCATCGCCCGGTCCGTGGCGCGCAAGGCCCACCCCGAGGCCGTCCTTCTCGCGGCAAACATGGTCAAACACATGACCCCCAGCCAGAACGACATCCTCGCCGCGAGCTTCGGCCGGGTCGACGTCTCGCACGCCCGGGGCAAAGCGCGGCTCCTGACCGCCCGCGAACCCCGCGAGGTGCCCCCGGCCGCCCTGTTGCGGGCGTTCGACCCCAGGCTCGGGCTGCACGTCGTAGGGCACGGGGGGGTCTTCGCCGCGGGCTCCATCGACATCGGCACCCGGGCTCTGCTCGCGGTCTGGGATCGTCTGCCGCCCTACGCCACCGCCATCGACCTGGCCTGCGGGACGGGGGTGCTCGCCACGATGCTCGCGCGCAGAGCCCCTGAGGCTCGGGTGATCGCGAGCGATGTCTCGGCCGCCGCCGTGGACAGCGCCCGACAGACCGCCGCGGCCAACGGCGTGGCCATCGAGGCCGTCCGCGATGACTGCCTGTCGTTGCAGCCCGACGCGATGGCCGACCTCGTCGTGCTCAACCCGCCGTTCCATGTGGGGGCGGCGGTGCACACGGGCGTGGCGCAGCGGATGTTCGCCGAGGCGGCCCGCGTCCTACGCCCAGGCGGCGCGCTCTGGTCGGTCTGGAACACCCCCCAGCGCTACACCCCGATGCTCGAACGGGCCGTCGGCCCCACGCGGGAGATCGTACGCGGGGGGAAGTTCACGGTGACGGCCTCGCTGCGACCGGGCGGGGCCCCCGTCACGTCGGGCGGAGGGTGATGCGGTAGTAGTTCCACACGATCGCGAAGGTCACGAAGATGGCCAGAAAGCCCCAGGTCATCGTCGGGGCCCCCTGGGCGATCGAGAGGCCGAGGCCCACCACCGCGGCCCCCGACCACAGGCACTTGAGCGAGAGCATGGCCCGGTACACCTCGACGCCCTCCTGGCGCCCGAGGAGCGACTGCACGCCGATGCCCACCAGGGCCGCCCCCACGAGGCGGGTCGTCACCGGATCGACCGCCGTCCACCCGAAGGCGCGCAGCGTAGGCCCCGGGGCGACGATCATCGGCACCGCGAAGAGCAGATCGGCCACGAAGTGCACGAAGAACCAGCGGCGGAGAGAAGGGGGGACCTCGACAGGGCGCATCGCAGCCGATGCAATCGCGCCGACGCATACGGCGTCAAGCTCCATCGGGCCGTCGCGCCCGCGACGATGGGCCCGCGTGCCTTCAATGCGAAGCGCGCAGCTCGGCCTCCACCGCGGTCCCGCGCGCAGTGGCCATGGCGTGGGCGCTGAGCCAGCCCCGCACCTTGTCGAGGTGATCCTGCTCCTGGGCGGCGCAGGTCTGAAAACGTCGCGCGAGGGTGTCGATCCCGAGGAAGGTGCAGAGCGAGACCAGCATACGCCAGCCGTCGTTGTCGGCGAGCTCGGCCACGTGGATCGCGCACAGGCACTGGGCCAGGGTGGACCGTCCGTCGGTGACCACCTGCGGGATCCCGCTCGACGCCACGTCGGTGACGTTGGCCGACGGGGTCATCGCCGTAGGATCGCCGCCGAGCTCCTCCATGGCCTCGCGCAGGACGTGAAAGTGCTCGAGCTCCTCCTCCTGGATGTCCACGAGCTCGTCCCGGGTGGGCCCGCCCTCCCACGATCCCCGCGTGTCGAGCTTGCCGATCAAGGCCTCGTACAGACGCGTGCCCGTACGCTCAAAGGCGAGGCGCTCGCCGATCTTGTCGAGGAGCACGGCGACGTTTTCGCCCTTCAGGGCCGACATCGCCGTCTTGCCCATGCCCTTCAGGGTCGCAGGCAGCGGCATGGTGCCCAGAGGCACCGGCTCGGCGTCGTACAAGGCGCGCACCCCGCCGATCTCGACATCGGCGAGGGGCGTGATGCGGCTGGAGCGGGCCTGGGCCACCACGTCCCGGGCGTCGATGGGCGAGGCCGCGATGCCCGTGCGATTCTTCCGCGAGGGCGTCGCGGGGTCGCTGGCCTGCTTGCGGGATGCCTTGCTCGTGGGTTGATGCTGCTTGTGCGTCACGACTGTGCCTCCTGTGCTCCGAACCGTCCCCGGGTCATGCTGAGCTCCGTGCCGGGCGTAAACCGATACTGAGAGGCCACCCGCTCGCTCGGGGAGCCCTCCGCGTTCATGACCTCCCGGTACCGCCGCGTCGCGGTGCTCTCCTCGAGAGAACCGATCTCGGTGCCACGGGCCCGGAAGTTGACCTCCTCGGCCAGGACCTTGCGCACAAACTTGCGCTGCGACGTGTACGGCAGCGGGTCCGGCAACCTCGTGGGCAGAACCTCCGTCGGGTCGCGTTTCTCGTACTTCTTCATCACCTCCATCACAAAATGGAGGTGACCGAGCTCTTGAGAGAGGAGCTGCTCCCAGAGCCCACGCACCCGCGGGTCCTCCTCGGTCTGCAAGCAGGACCAGTAGTTGAAGACCTCGCAGAGCTCGTGCATCAGCCACTTCTCGTACAAGGTCTCGGTGGGGTCGATGATCGACTCGTACTGCGTGACGTGCTGCTCCTCGATGGAGGCGATCTCTGCGTAGAGCTGCCGCGCCAGGGGATCTGCAAACATCGGCCCGATGGTCATGTAGTAGTCGTGGGTCTGGTTCTCGCCCGCCATGATCGTGAGGGAGTTGATCTTCGTGATCGCCTCGGCGGTGCGCCGGTCGTACGGACGACGCAGATCGTCGGAGGGATGGCGATGCTCCACCGCAGTCGGCCGGCCGGGCACGACGTCCGTGTAACACTGCAGGATGTTGTTGGCATCCTTGCCCTGCATCCGATCCATCAGGGCAGAAAACCGGTACATGTGGTCGAAGTCTTCGAGCAGGCCGAAGCGGTGCACCTGCGCGAGATAGGGATCGGGCTCACGTTGGGCCACCGCCGCCGTCACCTCGATCGCCACCTGCTCAAAGCCGATGGTGGTCTCAAGGGGCGAGTGATCGGCCCCGAGCAGCCAGTTGACCAGGGTCTGCTGATGCTGCTCGACGCGGCGCACCTTGGCCAGGGCCAACCTCACATCGTTGTTGGGACACACCCGCGCGAAGGCGTGCGAGAATCGGTTGGCCTCGCTCTCGATGCCATTCATCAAGATGATGCGAATCCGCGTGAAGGCGTCGTTGTCGAGTTTGCTGATGGGGGCCCTCACGAGATCGTGCCACGTGAAGGCCTGCTTTTCTAACGACGTACCGCGCTCGTGCCAGATGTCCAGCGTCATGGGTCCTCCTGCTTTCCGCGATGTGGGTTGGGTCTGGACGCGCACACTCGCTGTGACATGACCGGAGGGTCGATGTCTGCGCCCGCACTTCCCGCCCTATAATGGGACGGGTATTCGGTAGTGATTGCGGTTGGGGCCGTCAAGCGCTTCGACCCTCCGCGGAGCCCCGCGCCTGACGCACCGCAGGCTGAGGCCCTGGGAGGCGGCCGGCATCGGTGGAGACCGCGGATGACTCTGCGGGCCCACGGGGACGACAGTCGAGCCTGCGGTGATTAGGGTGCCTCTGGCGACGGCCGGGTCGGCGCTCGGGGGGCTACGCATGGGCCATGACCCCACGGTGACCCATGGCGCCCTCCTCGTCCGACGTTTCGCCCGCAGTTCCTGGGACCCTACCATGACCGTGCACCGGCCCGAACGTGACAGCGAGCAGTTGATCCGCACAGTGATCACGGTGGCCCTCGACCGTGAGGTTGTCCGTCAGCCCGACACGATGACTGCCCTCGACGTCCTGTGGAATCGCCTCGGGGCTCACCTCACCCGCTGGATCGGCGGGGACGGATGGCGAACCCTGCGCTCTCGTGTCTTTGTCGATCTCGCGCAGACTGAGCCCAGAAGCACCCTGGAGCTCGACGAGACCTACACCCTGCGCAGGACCGCGGCTGCGACCGACGAGGACATCCGCACCGACGGCGTCACCCTCTTCGAGACCCTCACACGCACCCTCGGGCGTTATGTCGGCCTGAAGATGGCGCTTCGCCTGCTTGAGCAGGGCCTCGCCTCGAGTGACAACCGCCCCTTGGGAGGATCCAACCATGGTTGAACCTGGTGATTCGCGTGTACCCATTCAACGGCTGAAGACCGGCATCGACGGGCTCGACACCGTACTCGGAGGAGGCCTCCCCGCGCTCTCGTTCAGCCTGGTCGCAGGCGGACCCGGAACGGGCAAGACCACCCTCGTTCAGCAGTTTCTCTTCGCCAACGCCTCCGACGACCGGCCCGCTCTCTTCATAACCGTGCTCGGAGAGCCGACCGTCAAGTTGCTCCGCTACCAACAACAGTTTGAATTCTTCGACATTGACCGTGTCGGCCGCGACGTCCACTTTGCAAACTTCAGCGATCTTGTCCTCACCGGCGACCTGGACTCCCTGTTTCAAGCGATCATCGTCGAGGTCACCCGCCTCCGACCCGCCTTCGTGGTCGTAGACAGCTTCCGGGCCATCGCCCGTGTCGCGCGCGGCAACGGGAAGGCCGAGCTTGAAAACTTCGTGCAACGCCTCGCCAATCAGCTCACGACCTGGGAGGTCACCTCGTTCCTCATCGGAGAGGCCAACGAGTCAGAGCGCGACAACCCCGTCTTCACCGTGGCCGACACCATCCTCTGGCTCACCCAGGCCGTCGAGCGCAACTCGGTCGTTCGTAAGGTGCAGGTCGTCAAAGTTCGGGGCCAGGACTTCATGCCGGGGCTGCACACCTTCCGCATGACCCACCACGGCCTGGAGGTCTTCCCCCGCCTGCTCGATCGATGGCCGGTCCAGGAGGGTCCACGCCCCGCCGCCCGGCTCTCTACGGGCATCCGCGGGCTCGACGAGATGACCGGAGGGGGCATCCCGAGCGGCGACGTGGTCCTCGTGGCCGGTCCTACGGGCTCGGCCAAGACCACCTTCGGAATGCAATTTGTCATCGCGGGCCTCAGGGTCGGCGAAGCCGCCGTGGTGGCCGTCTTCGAAGAGCGCCCCCGGGAGTACCTCGCGCGGGCCGCCTCCCTCGGGGGTGACGACTTCGCGACGGGCATCCACGCGGGGCGCTGCGAGGTCCTGTACCTCCGACCTCTCGACCTGTCGGTCGATGAGACGATGCAAGCGCTGCGCGCGGCCGTCACCCGGCTCGGAGCCACCCGCCTGGTGATCGACTCGTTGTCGGGCTTCGAGGTCGCCCTGGCCCCGACCTTCCGCAACGACTTCCGCGAGTCCTTGTACCGTCTCCTGAGCATGTTGACCTCGACCGGGGTCACCGTGATGATGACCCACGAGGTCGTAGGAAGCCCGACCGACCCACGATTGACACGCGATCAGATGTCCTTTTTGTGCGATGACATCATCCTCAATCGTTTCATCGAGATCGACAGCGCGTACCGCCGGGTCGTCACGGTCCTCAAGATGCGCCGCGGGCACCACAGTCGAGAGATTCGTACCTTCGACATCACCTCCCAGGGGGTCGAGGTCGGCCCGACCCTCCCGAGCTACCGCGGCCTCAGCAGCGGGATGCCCGTCTACGCGCCGCGGGCGCGGCCCGAGGTTCACGGCCTGACGGCCCGCGAGGCCGATGTGGTCGAGGCCCTTGCCCGGATGGGGGAGTGCACGGTCGCGGCCCTGCGCGAGGCCTCCGGGCTTGATGCGCAGGCGTTTGAGCGCGTGATGGCCCGCCTGATCGAGCTCGGCTTCGCCGCCCTGCGCACCGAAGGGGACGCACCGCGGTACATCTCCCTCGGGCGCCTCCCGCCGTAGGCTCCCACGGCAGGTTTGGTGTCGCGGGGGTATGAGATCACCGACGCGGGACTACGGGCAGGCCGTACGCGTCGCGGGCATGCCGTCCCACAGGGCCCCCGACTGCTCGAACGCCCGGCGCGCTCCTCCGTCGAGCCAGGTCTGATACCCCACCTCCCCGCGCAGGTGTCGCCCGAGGGTGGCCACCGTCGCCGCCCGCAGCGCATTCCGCCGCGTGTCGAGGGGCGCCGCCCCGCGGGTGCAGAGGGCGCACGGGATCCCGCAGGCCGTGTCGACGAAGTCGTTGTGGCCGAAGTTGTTGAGGGGGTACACCGCGAGGGGCAGGGCCGGGGGCGCCGCGGCGGCGAAGCCCTGATAGTTGCTGGCCTCGGGCGCGCAGGCCTGAAACCCGCAGCGAGACAGGGTGGCCCCCACCAGCGTGAGGGGCACCCGCAGGCTCCCCATCCGCTCGGGGGCGATGCTCGGGGCCGACTCGCTCGGACGACCGCCCGGGGCGGGGTTGTCGTCGACCGGATCGAGGGCCACCACCGCCTGGAAGGCCCCTGGGGCGTCGAGGGCCGCCATGATGGCCCCCTTCGCCCCGAGCGAGTGACCCATCGCCGCGGCCCGCATCGGGTCGACCAGGGCCGCGTAGGCGGGAACCTGGGCGAAGGCCGCCCGCACGGCGATCATCACCCGCGGGACGTCCCGGTGGTCGACGCGCAGGAGGCTCCCGGGATAGTCCACGCTGGCCACCAGGTAGCCGTGGGAGGCCACATGGGTCAGGAGGGCGTCGTAGTTGTTGACCCCGAGCTGAAACCCGTGGGCGAACACCACCAGCGGGAAACGCATCCCGGCCGTGGCCCCCGTCGGAACAAACACCCGCGCGTTGCCGCTCGATCCGACGAGCGGGCCGGTGGTCGCCACGACAGCCCAGGGGCCCGGGCGAGACGGATCCGGCACCGCCCCCGCGTCGGTCGGCACGGCGCCCGCGTCGGTCGGCACTGCGCCCGCGTCGGTCGGCGCCGTCCCCGTGTCCTCGGGCGCTGCCCCCGCATCCTCGGGCCCGACCTCGCGGTCGACAGGGCCCCCGTCGGACGCCGGATCGCCCGCATCCATCGCCGTGGCCGCGTCCTGCCCCGCGGGGACATCGTCGCCCACGACCCCGCCCGCATCGTGCCCGCCCCCATCCTGCGGCGGGGCCGCGACCAGGTTGGGACCGCACCCCGCCAGCACCGCCACCATCACCCAGCAGACTCGAGACCGCATCGTCGTCATTCTCTCTCCGTGTCTCCTGTGGGATGCCGCGCGCGGTGAAGGAGATCCGCCGCGAGGCGTCGGTTGGGTCAACGCTGGTCGTCGAGGTGGGCCGACGGCGCGGTGAGGGCCGGATCGCCCGCGGGGAAGGCCGCCCCGTTGAGGGTCCCGTAGCCGATGCGGATGCGCCCCGCCCCCCCCATCCCCCCGCCGAGGCAGCCCCCGGCCCCGCCGCGAGCGGTCACGGTGCCGAGGGTGATGGCGTTGCCCTCCAGCACGATCGAGCCCCCCGAGCCACCGCCGCCCGAACCCGAGCCCTGCGAGCCGCCGCAGTTGGAGTTGTTGCCGCCGGTCTGGCCGTCGGACGCGAGGCGACCCGCGACGGTCAGGGTGGGAGCCGCGAGAAACAACAATCCCCCGCCGCGTCCGCCGTTGATGACGAAGCCCGGACCGCTCGTTCCGCCCGACCCGGCCCCGCCCCCCGACCCGAGGAACCACCGGCCAAGCCCCGCCTCGCCGTACACCCCGCCGGGCAGGCCCCCGACCTGGAGCGAGCCGTTGTTGGCCCCGGGGGTTCCGGGGGTGGCGTACCCGGCCCCGCCGCCGCCGGCCCCGATGAGCTGCGTCGAACATGCGTAGGTGTTGCAGTTGGACTGGCCCCCTGCCCCGCCCCCGACGTTGGGGGTGTTGCTGGGGTTGGCGTAGTAACACTGCCCCGTCACGATGGCCGGCTGCGGGGCGAGCGACTCGCCCGGACGCCCCCAGACCCCGTTGCACATGACCCCGTCGCTGCGATACCCGCGGGCGCTCACGTCGACCGCCCCCTGGGCCCCGACCCGCAACGACGCGCTCGCCCGCAGGGCCACGAGGCCGAGACCCGCGGCCGTTCCGTCGAAGGCCGGGGTGGTCAAGGTCCCGTCGATGGCCACCGTCGTAAAGTGCGGAACCCGCACCGCAAACACCCGCTGCCCCGTCAGGTCTCCGTTGCCTCCCGGGGCGTACATCCGCGCGGGGGCGGGGGACACCGTCAAGCGGCTGTCGGTCACGGCCGTCACCCGCACAAACTCCCGAGTGCCCACCGCAGCCGTCGAACCCGGGCTCCCCTGCATGTTGATCAACAGCACCTCATCCCCGACCCGAAACCGCGAGGCTCCTGTGCCGTCGACCTGGGCCCCTTCGATCCGCTGCACGGGGATCGCCACCGTGAGGTCGGCGAAGCTCCGGGTCTGTCCCGCGGCCACCACGAGGGGTCCGTCGACCCCGACGCAGGCCCCGGCGGCGCAGCGCTGTCCGGCCGCACAGACCCGACCGCAGGCCCCGCAGTGGGCGGAGTCCGTGGCGAGGGTGACCTCGCACCCGTTGGCGGCGTTGCCGTCGCAGTCGCCAAACCCGCTCGTGCACGCGGACACCGCGCACAACGAGGCCATACACGCCGCCGTGGCGTTGGGCAGGGCGCAGGTGCGTCCGCAGCCTCCGCAGTGGGTGGGGGCGGCGGTGGTGTTGACCTCGCAGCCGTTGGCGGCGCTCCCGTCGCAGTCGGCAAACCCGGCCGTGCACGTGAGCGAGCAGCTCCCCTGGATGCACACGGGGGCGGCGTTCGGAGCGCCCATGCACACGGCCCCGCACGATCCGCAGTGGGCGTCGCTGCGCCGGGTGTCGGTCTCGCACCCGTTGGCGGCGTTGCCGTCGCAGTCACCAAACCCCGCCGCGCAGGTGGCCACCGCGCAGCGCCCCGCGGTGCAGGCCGCCGTGGCGTTGGCGAGGTCGCAGCGCGTCGTGCAGGCCCCGCAGCGGAGGGGATCGGCGCGGAGGTCGGCCTCGCAGCCGTTGCTCGCGTCGCCGTCGCAGTCGCCAAAGCCCTCGTTGCAGGTGTACCGGCACGCTCCGGCCGTGCAGGCCGCAGCGGCGTTGGACCGTGCGGCGCAGGCCATCCCGCACGCCCCGCAGTGGGACAGGTCGGTGGTGGGGTTGGTCTCGCAGCCGTTGGTGGGGTTGTTGTCGCAGTCGGCGAAGGGGGCGGTGCATTGACCGACGGTGCAGGTTCCGTTGACGCAGGCGGGGGCGGCGTTGGGGATGGTGCAGCGGTTGCCGCAGGCCCCGCAGGCGGCCACGTTGGTCTGGGCGTCGACGCAGGCCCCGTCGCAGCATGTCTGGGCCCCGGGGCATCGGGCCTCGGGGGTGCAGCCCATGACGCAGACGTTGCCCACGCAGACCGTTCCGGCGTCGCAGTGGGCGGTGGTGACGCAGGCCACACACTGCCGGGTCTGGGGGTCGCAGCGGCCCGTGCTGGAGCCCCCGGACGCGCAGGCCGCGTCGTCGCGGCACCCCGCGGCGCAGGCGTTGTCGGCGGTGCAGTACTGTCCTGCGGGGCAGCGGTCGGTGGTGGGGGTGCAGGCCACGCAGCGACCCGTGCTGAGGTCGCACACGGGGCCGGTCGGGGCTCCGGCGCAGTCGGTCTCCTGCGTGCAGCGGGTCGGGCCTGTGTCCGCGGGGGGGCCGCTGTCGGCGGGGCCCGTGTCGGCGGGGCCCGTGTCGGCGGGGCCCGTGTCGGCGGGGCCGAGGTCTGAGCCGGCGTCCGCGATGGGCGGGGTTCCGCTCTGTCCGCTGCCGCACGCGGCGGCGAGGGCGACCAGGAGGGCGGCGGACATCGGGGGGCGTGCGCGCATGGGGGCCGATGATAGAGCAGATTCCGCCGCGGGAGACCGCTGGGCTGCGAGGCTGGGTGACGAAGACAGGACCCGTCGGTGGTAGGGTGCGCAAGCAGGCGACGGGCTGCGGGCGACGAGGGGACCGTCTGCGAAACCGCAAGGGCGCAAGGGTCGCAAGGGGCAACGAGGTTCTTTGGGGGGAAGCGCGGCGTGACCCCCTCGACGTTTCGCGGACGATCGCGCCCTCGCGCGCTGCCCGGACGCGGCTTGAACAGATAGGCCTGCGCGAAGGCGGGCTCGACGGTCGGGGTGCGCCTGGTGTAGATCCCGGGTGTCATGGGGACGATTCAATGCACAGCGTGTGGGCGGTCGTGGGACGAGTCGACGGCGAGCTACGGGGAGACCGGGCTCATTTGTGACCCCTGCGCACGCGGCGAGATCGCGCGGGACGTCGCGCAGATGCAGGCCACCGTGGAGGCGGCGCGCGGCGCTGCGGGGTTGTCGAACGAGGTCCGGAACGCGCTGAACGGGCCGGTTCCGCGGGGCGGGGCGGGGCGGAGCGCGGTTCGTTCTTCGGCGCACGAGGCCCTGGAGGCCCGGGGGGCCCGGGTGGGGGTCGCGGCCCTGTCGTCGCAGTCGTCGGTCGGCGGGGTCACGGTCAGCGATCGTACGGGGGTTCGTGAGGTGTGGACCTTGCCGGTCGCCCCGTCGGTGCAGGGGACCTTTGGCGCGGAGGGCTTCGTGACGAAGCTGAAGAAGGTCTTTTCGCGCGAGCTTCAGGTGCGCGATGCGGCCTTCGACGACAAGGTCTACATCCAGACGACGACGCCCGACGCGACCCGGGTCTGGCTGGCCTCGGCCGAGGTTCGGGAGGCCCTCATCGCCGTCACCCGCGGCGACGAGCCCTTCGAGATCGAGGGCAACACAGTGACGGGGGTGATGTGGGACGAACACGGCGCGCCCGAGACGATCGCCTGGCTCGTCGCCTCGCTCCCGTAGCCTCGAGGCAGGGGTCGGGATGATCGCGGCGTGGCGTTGGGGGACCTCCCTCTCCCCGCGCGATGCGTACGTCGCAACACTGGCCCTCTCCCGGGGGAGAGGGCGCTCTCGTACCGTGCGCACCGCGAGGGGAGAGGGGATCGTCCCCCACAATCCTCCCCCGCCCCACGCCCGCCTCCGCACGCCGCTCCCATCCCACCACCGCCCCACCCCGCAGCCCCCTACGGCGTGTCCATCACCATGGCCTGCAGCACCGCGATCGCCTCGCCCGCCGGGCACCCCAGGGTGCGCCGGGCCGCGGCCTCGCCCCCCCCGAGGGCCTCGTTGACCGCCCGCTCAGCCAGGTCGGCCCGCACGGCCCAGCCCGCGTACACCGCGTAGCCCGCGGCCCACCACCCCTCGGCCCGGGCCCCCCGCGGCAGGGCCACGCTCACCCGCCCGCCCCGCGTCACCCCCACCCCCTCCCCGCACCACACCTGCGCGAGCTCGGCCCGAACCGCCATCGCCTCCGCAGCCATCAACGCCCGGTGCCACGTCACCCGCACCCCCCGCACCAGACCCGCCCCGTCCAGTCCCGCCAGAGTCTCCTCCTCCAGCCCATCCAACAACGCTCGAACCCGCCGCGTCGGAACCGTCCCGAGCGACTGCTCAAGCTGATACACGAGCCCGCGAAGGTTGGGGTCGTCAACCCCGCGGACCAGGGCCCGGACAGGCTCCATCAGGGCGCTCACATGGTCGCGGGTCCACGCCAGGAGCCGCCGATGCACCCGATCACGCGCCCCCGCCCCAAGCTCCTCCAGCCCCACCAACCGAACCCCGGGCCCCCCCGGTCCCGCCCCCGCCTCCAACCTCCCCAACACAACCCCGTCCTCGCGGTCGATCACCCGCCCTCGCCCGTCGAGCCCGAAGCGCCCGTGCGGGGCCTCCACCACCGCCTCCACCCATCGCCCCTGATCGAGGGAGGCCAACGACGGCCCCTCCCCCGAGGCCGCCCGCAACGTCGCCCGCAGGGGAGCCAGGGCCGCGAAGGGATGGCCCCGGGCGGGCCCTTCCGGGGCCTCTCCGCGGTCAGCCTGCCCAGCCCCCGTACGCGGCCGTTTGGCAGCCTGGACGCTCCCCCCCCGGCCCATGGAGGGCTGGTCGACGAAGCGCAGAACGAGCCGGGCGTGCAGGGCGTCCGAGAGCCGGTCTTCGAGGGACCGGGTCGTGTCCTGCCAGCGTTCGGGCTGGTCGACCCAGCGGCCCTGGTGGGCGATGTACGCGTAACCCCGCACGGATGCGATGCGGGCCACGAGGTCGTCGACGTCCCCGTCGGTCTCGTCAAGCGGACCGAGACGTGGGCCGAGCCAGGACTCCCCGAGGCGCCCCGTTCCCTCGGTGAGGGCCAGAAACACCTCGGCCAGGAAGTCCGCGTGCATCTCCCACAGGAGCTTGCGGTAGTCCGGGATCGAGCAGACCTCCCACAGGAGGGCCACCCGCTCCGCCCCGCGGGCCCGAGCACGGATCTCGGGGCGCTCGGACAGAGCCGCCAGGGCCCGGGTGTCGTCCGCATCAAGAACACGCTGGAGGCCCCGCCGCATCGACGGCCGTTGCAGGCTCACGAGGAGGTCGTCGACGGAGGAGAAGTCGAGGTCATCGGGGCGCCACCACACCCTCGTGAGGGGGGTGATCCGGTGGTGCTCGACGGCCTCGGCGAGGTCGGGGGCCAGAACCTCGGGGTGAACGGTGCCGAAGGTTCCGTCGTGGATCCAGCGGCCGGCCCGGCCTGCGATCTGCGACAGCTCGGACACGTCGAGGGGGCGGATGTCCCGGCCGTCGTACTTCCGCAGGGAGGCGAATGCCACATGGCGCAGGTCGAGGTTGAGTCCCATCCCGATGGCGTCGGTGGCCACGAGGTAGTCGACCTCCCCGGCCTGGTACATCGCCACCTGGGCGTTGCGGGCCCGCGGCGACAGGGCTCCGAGGACGACAGCGGCCCCGCCCTTGACGGCCCGCAGGCGCTCAGCCACCGCGTAGACCTGGTCGAGCGAGAAGGCCACCACGGCGCTCCGGGGCGGCACCCGGGCGAGTTTGCTCGGTCCCGCGTACCGCAGGCGCGAAAGGCGCGGGTGTGACACCACCTGGGCGGCCGGGGCGAGCATCTCCAACACGCCGCGAGCCGCCTCGCTGCCGAGAAACCACGTCTCCTTTCGCCCCCGGGCCCGCAGGATGCGGTCGGTAAACACATGCCCCCGCTGGGGGTGCCCCGCGAGCTGAACCTCGTCCACGGCGAGGAAGTCCACCTCGCGCTCCACGGGCATGGCCTCGGTGGTGCACACCCAGTAGTCGGACCGACGCGGAACCCGCTTCTCTTCGCCCGTGACGAGGGCCACCCGGGCCTCGCCGAGCCGGGCCGTGAGCCGGTCGTACACCTCCCGGGCGAGGAGCCGCAGGGGCAGGCCGATCATGCCCGTGGGGAAGTCGAGCATCCGCTCGATGGCCCGGTGGGTCTTGCCGGTGTTGGTGGGCCCGAGGAGGGCCGTGACCTTGGTGGCGTCCATCGTGCGGGGCCCTCCGGCGCCCGTAGGCCCCGTCGGCGCTACTTGCTGGCCTTGAAGCGTTTGCCCGCCTTGGCAAACCGGGCCTTGGCGTCGAGCTTCTCCCCCTCCCGCTTCACCGGAACCCCCGGGACCGCCGGCACCTCCGGCTCCGCCGCCGCTCGCTTTCCGCGACCACCACCTCCGCCACCACCACCACTGCCCGCGCTCCCGGCGCTCGCCCCGCCGCCCGCGAGGGTGGTCTCCAGCGTGCGGATCTGATCGCGCAACGCCGCGGCCCGCTCGAAGTCCAGGCCTTCGGCGGCCTCCAGCATCTCGCCCCGGAGGGCCTCGACCAGGCTCCGCTGACCGGCCTCGTCCTCGGGAACGGCCTCGTCGCCCCGGGGGCCCTTCTTGCGGTTGGAGACCGTGACCCAGTCGCTCGTGCCCGCGGCGGGGTTGAGGTCGGTGATGGCCCGACGGGTCGAGGCGGGGGTGATGTTGTGGGCGATGTTGTACGCCTTCTGGATGTCGCGGCGGCGGTAGGTCTCGTCGATGGCGTTGCGCATCGCGTCGGTCACCCGGTCGGCGTACATGATCACCCGCCCCTCCAGGTTGCGGGCCGCCCGGCCGATGGTCTGAATGAGCGAACGCGGCGACCGGAGAAAGCCCTCCTTGTCGGCGTCGAGGATGGCCACCAGCGAGACCTCGGGCAGGTCGAGCCCCTCCCGCAGGAGGTTGATCCCCACCAGGACATCGAACTCCCCGCGCCGCAGGTCGCGCAGGATCTCCACCCGCTCCAGCGTATCCACGTCCGAGTGCAGGTACCGAACCTTCACCCCCAGGTCGAGGTAGTACTCCGTGAGGTCCTCGGCCATGCGCTTGGTGAGGGTGGTCACGAGCACCCGCTGGTCGCGCTCGACCCGCAGACGGATCTCGCCGAGCAGGTCGTCGACCTGGCTGCCTACGGGCCGGACCTCGATCTCGGGGTCGATGAGCCCCGTCGGGCGAATGATCTGCTCGACGAAGACCCCCTCGGACTTGCGCAGCTCGTAGTCCCCGGGGGTGGCCGAGATGTACAAGGCCTGCCCCATCCGCTCCTCGAACTCGTCAAACTTCAGGGGGCGGTTGTCGAGGGCGCTCGGGAGGCGAAACCCGTACTCCACCAGGGTCTCCTTGCGGGCCCGGTCGCCGCGGTACATGGCCCCCACCTGGGGCACCGTCTGATGGCTCTCATCAATGAGCATCAAGAACTCAGGCGGGAAGTAGTCGAGGAGCGTCGGCGGAGGCTCGCCCGGAGCGCGCCCCGAGAGGTGCCGGGAGTAGTTCTCGATGCCGTAGCAGAAGCCGACCTGCTCGAGCATTTCGAGGTCGTAGAGGGTGCGTTGCTCCAGGCGCTCGCGCTCGACGAGTTTGGCGATGCCCTCGAGCTCTCGGAGGCGCACCCCGAGCTCGTCGCGGATGCTCCGGATGGCCTTCGACAGCTTGAGCTTGGGCGTGACGTAGTGAGAGTTGGGATAGATGGTGACGTGTCGGATCTTCTTCAGGACCTTGCCCCGCAGGGGGTCGATCTCGGACAGGTCGTCGACGGTGTCGCCGAAGAAGGCCACCCGCACCGCCACGTGCTCTTCGTAGCTCGGGAAGATCTCCACCACGTCGCCCCGGACCCGGAAGGTCCCGCGGTGGAAATCCCCGTCGCTGCGCTCGTACTGCATCTCCACGAGGCGCCGCAGGAGGGCGTCGCGGGGCACCTCGTCGTCGACCCCGACCTCGGCCACCATGCCCTGGTACGACTCCCGGTCGCCGATCCCGTAGATGCACGACACGCTGGCCACGATGATCACGTCGCGCCGCGACAGGAGCGACCGGGTGGCCGAGTGGCGCATCCGGTCGATGGCCTCGTTGATGAGGGAGTCCTTCTCGATGAAGGTGTCGCTGGCGGGGATGTACGCCTCGGGCTGGTAGTAGTCGTAGTACGAGACGAAGTACTCCACCGCGTTGTGCGGGAAGAGCGAGCGCATCTCGCTGTAGAGCTGGGCCGCGAGGGTCTTGTTGGGGGCCAGGAGCAGGGCCGGGCGGTCGGTGGCCGCGATCACCGAGGCCGCGGTGAAGGTCTTGCCCGACCCGGTGACCCCGAGCAGGGTCTGGTGCCGCTTGCCCTCCCGGAGCCCCTTGACGATCTTCTCGATGGCCGCAGGCTGGTCACCCCGGGGCGAAAACTCGGTCACAAGCTGGAAGTGGGACATCGGGATATTGCCCCTCGGAGTGCGACCATTCTTCCCCCCCGTCAAGTGCCTGCGCGGGCCCCGCGCATCGGCTACCCTCGGGCCGCGATGACAGAGACTGCGAGCGCCTCGGCGCCGGTGCCCGATGAGGCCGAGGTCGTGCTGCGCTTCCTGGAGAGCGTGGGGCGTAAAGAGGAGTCGGATTTTTATGTTCGTCTCTTCCGGAGCGCGGCCCGCGAGCGCTTCGCGGCCCTGTCCATCGACGCCAACGTGGCCCGCCACGCCCTGGACGTGGTGGCCCTGCACCTGAAGTTCCTGGCCGACCTGGGGCTCATCCCCGTGGTCACCCTCGGCCTCTTCGAGCCCGCCGACGCGTCCGAGCTCGGGGCCCGCCTCACCCGCCGCCTGGGCGACCTCGGGGTTCCGGCCGCCCTGCCCCCCTCGACCGACCCCGCCGCCCTGGCCCCCTGGATCACGGCCCTGTGCCGCCGCGGGGTCCTCCCCGTCGTGCCCCTGGGACCCGCCCAGGGCTCGACCCTGGTGGGCCGGTTTGATCTCCTCTCTGCCCTCCTCGCCGCCCTGGGCGTCCCCCGCCTGCTCTTTCTGCACCGCCCGGGAGGCCTGCGTCAGGGCGACGTGCTCATCCCCCTGGTCAACGTCGGGACCGACCTGCCCGCCCTCCTCAGCGGCCGCACCCTCAGCCGCAAGGAGCGGGTGATGCTCACCCAGGGGGCCCGCCTCATCGCGGCCTCCCCGCACAAGCTCCTGGTGACCATCACCTCGCCCCTCAACCTCCTGCGCGAGCTCTTCACCGTGAAGGGAGCCGGGACCCTCCTGCGCCGCGGAGCCCGGATCCTGCGCTTCGACCGCTACGACGACCTCGACCGCGACCGCCTCGCGGCCCTCATCGCCGGCAGCTTCGGCCGCAGCCCCCAGCCCGCCTTCTTCGAGCGCCCCGTCCAGGCCATCTACCTGGAGGAGCACTACCGCGGCTGCGCCATCGTGGCCGAGGCTCCCTTCGGGCACTACCTCACCAAGTTCGCCACCGACCCCGAGGCCCGTGGAGAGGGCATCGCCCGCGACCTGTGGGACACCCTGCGCGACGTTCACCCTGCCCTCGCCTGGAGGGCCCGGTCGGCCAACCCCATCAACGAGTGGTACACCAAGCTCGCCGAGGGACTCCTCAAGGCCCCGCCCTGGTGGATCTTCTGGCGCGGGATCGACCCCGCCCGGATCGCCGACGTGGTGGCCTTCGCCCTCGCCCAACCCCTCGACCTGCCCGCCCCCCCCGAGGCCCCGACGCCCTGAGACGCGTCCCGATCGCAGGGGCGCGGATCGTACCTCCGCGGCACGGTCTCCACGGTGCCCATTCCTCCCCGGTCCCTGTTGCGGTAGGGTCCCGGCCGACCATGGTCTTCGACGACGACGAACCCACGCAGATCGGCACGATGCGCGTCCTGCGCCCCTCCGGGCTGAGCCGCCGCCAGGCCTGTCTCATCATGCTGGCGGGGCCCACGCCGGGCACGATGTTCTTGCTGGGGGCGACGGCGGTGCTCGGGCGGGGCCAGGCCGCCGACGTACGCCTCGAGGACGCGAGCGTCTCGCGGTCCCACTGCCGCATCGAGCGGGATGGCATGGATTTCGTCCTGATCGACCTCGGCTCCCGCAACGGCACCCAGCACAACGGCCAGACCGTCTCGCGGGCCGTCCTCGCCGAGGGCGACAAGATCCAGGTGGGCAACAACGTGCTCCTGAAGTTCGGGGTGGTCGACGACGTCGACGCCGAGTACCAGGCCCGGATGCTGACCTCGATGCAGCGCGACGCCCTCACCGGGACCTACAACCGCGCCTACTTCGACGCCTTCCTCCAGCGCAGCCTCACCACCGCCACGTCCCTCACCATCCCCCTGGCGGCCATCCTCCTCGACATCGACCACTTCAAGCGCGTCAACGACACCCACGGCCACCTCGTCGGCGACATCGTCCTCAAGGAGTGCGCCCGACGATGGACCCACGCCCTTCGCCGCGACGACGTCCTGGCCCGCTTCGGCGGCGAAGAGTTTGTGGTCCTGTGCCCGGTGGCGTCCATCCTCGTGGCCGGTCAGGTCGCCGAGCGACTGCGCCTCGCCGTGGCCGAAGCGCCCTTCAACCCGGGCCTCGGAGCCCCGCCCCTGGCCGTCACCGTCAGCCTCGGGGTAGCCCTGTCCTCCCCCCAGGTCTCGCCCCTGGCCCTCCTCGCCGCCGCCGACGCGGCCCTCTACGCCTCGAAGCGCAACGGCCGCAACCTCGTCACTCTCGCCGACAACCTCAGGAGCAACGAGAGCACCCTCGGCTGACCGCCCCGGCGGGACCGACCGCCCCTCACACGCTCCGCCACAGCCTCGGGGTCGGAAACGGGGCCCCGGGCCGCGCGAAGTAGTACCCCTGGAGCAGGTGACACCCGAGGTCGAGGAGCTGCTGGGCCTCGGCCTCGCACTCCACCCCCTCGGCCACGACGACGGCCCCGGCCCGGCGGCACACGTTGACCAGCGACGCCACCAGCTCACGTTTGATGCGCGACCCGTGGATGTCGCGCACGAGGGACATGTCGAGCTTGGCCACGTCGGGCATGAGGCGCACGAGCCAGGACAGGCCCGCGTAGCCCTCCCCGAGGTCGTCGAGGGCGATGCGGAAGCCCGCCGCCCGGAGGGCCGCCAGGGTCGGCGACAGGCCGGGCGAGGCGTCGAGCTGGGCCCGCTCGGTCACCTCGTAGACGACCCGCGTGGCGAAGGGGAGCAGGGGGTCGTCGGGGCCCAGGAGCCCCTCGATGGTGAGCTCAAGGGGGTGCAGGTTGACGAACACCGAGGCGTCGCAGTCGGGGCTGTCGTAGAGGGTCTCGGCCACGCAGGCCCGCACGGCACGGCCGAGCTCGGGCATCCGGCCCAGGGCCTCGGCGGCGGCCAGCATCTGCAGGGGCCCTGGGAGGTGCACGCTGCGGCTGCGCATCAGGGCCTCGTAGGCGTACACCGACCCGTCGAGGGCCCGCACCAGCGGCTGATAGAGCATGAACAGCCCCGCCAGGGCCTCGTCGAGGTACTGGGACATCAGGCCCGCGTCGTCGACGGGCATGGCCACCCCCCCTTTGGTGAGCAGGAGCTGCTGACGCAGGCCCGCGACCTGGGCCTCGGTGAGGGCCCGCTGCACCTCCTGCACGAGCAGGGCGTCGGACGGGGGGCTCGGCAGGAGCCCCAGGATCCGATGTTGAATCGCCCGCCGTACGAGCTCCATCGAGGGGTTGGCCGCGACAGCGAGGAGCTGGAGCCGCGGCGACGAAGCCCGGAGCGCGGCGATGAGGTCTTCGGCGCCCCCGTCGGGCAGGTCGAGGTCGACCACGACCACGGTGGGATGCAGCAAGAGGGCCGCGTGGGCCTCGGAGGCGGTGCACACGCTGAAGGCGGCGACCCCGGCCGCTTCGAGGGCGGCGCGCATGCCCGTCAGGAGGGGGCCCTCGGCGGCCACGAGGAGCACCGGGGTCTGCGACAGGGGGGCGGCGGGCAGACGGGCCACGGGCCACCTGCGGGCCGGGGCGGGCTCGACGGGGGCCACGGGCGGACGGAGGGTCACGAACGGCGACGCCCCGGAGGCTGTCCGGAGGAGGTCGAGAGCCCGACGGACCAGGCTGTTCATGGAGAAGGGCTTCCAGAGGAGGGCGAGGTCGGGGTCGGCCAGCTCGCCCTGGGCGGCCCCGAGGCCCATGGTGGCCAGTACCGGGACGGTCGGGGCGACCCGACGCAGCCGCCCGAGGGCTCCGGGCAGCCCCTCCCCTTCCCCGGACAGGTCGCCCACCACGAGGCCCACCTCGTGAGCCACCCGCTCGAGCGCGCGCATCAAGGCCCCCCGGTGGGCCAGGGCCATCACCCGGAACCCCACCTGCCCGAGGGCCCGCTGACACGCCTGACGCACCGCCGGATCGTCCTCCACCAGCAGGCAGTACGCCCCGCCGGCGTCTCCCTCCGGGACGGCCTCGTCCTCGGCCTCGACCTCCGACTCCGCCAGGGCGCTCACCGGCAGGTCGACGGTCACGACGGTGCCCACGCCCACCTCGCTCTGCAGGGTGATGCGCCCCCCGTGGCGCTCCACGAGCATCCTGCTGATCGGCAGGCCCACCCCCGCGGCGCTCCCCTCGGCCTTGGTGCTGAAGAGGGCCTCGAAGGCCCGGCGCTGTGTGGCGGCGTCCATGCCCACCCCCTCGTCGCGGACCACCACCCGCACGAACCCCGGGGCGAGGTCGGGGCCAGACGCCGTAGCGGTCACCACCACGGCCCCGCCGTCGGGCATCGCGTCGCGGGCGTTGGTCAAGAGGTTGAGCATCACCTGCTCGAAGGAGTGGGCGTCCATGCGGGCGATCATGGGCGCCGCGTCGACCTGGTAGGTCAGGGTGTGGTGGGTCCGCAGCAGCCGCCGGGCCATGGGTCGCAGGGCCACCAGGGCCGCGGCCACGCTCACCCCGCGGCCCGCGGCGTCGGGGCGTCGGGAGAAATCCACGAGCTTGCGCGCGATGGCCGCGCCCCGTTGGGCCGCGTCGAGCACCCCCTCCAGGTCGCGCCGCCGCGGCCCCGGGTCCATCCCCTCCATCGCGAGTTGGGTCTGCACCGTCATGGCGCAGAGGGTGTCGCCAAACTCCCGGACGATCTCGGCCGTCATCTGTCCCATCAGGGCCATCCGCTGGCTCACCTCCGAGACCAGCTCGGAGTCGCGCGACCGGGTGACGTCCTGATAGAACATCAGCATGTGGGTCACCGCCCCGACCCGCTCGAGCACCGGCGACATCCGCACCGACAGCCAGCGCAGGCTCTCGTCGTCGCCGCGCCGGATGCGCACGGTCTCCTCGGCGGCCGTCCCCAGCTCCAGGGCGTGACGCAGCCGCAGGACGGCCTCGTCGTCTTGATCGGCCGCCAGAAAACACGGAGACCGGCGGAGGCAGTCCGCGCGATCGCGGCCGCTCATCGCCACGAAGGCCCCGTTGACGTAGACGAACCGCGGCGGGGCTCCCCGCTCGACCAGGGTCACCCCCACGCTCGTCGCGTCCACCGCGGCGCGCATGTGCCGCGCGCAGAGCTCGGCGGCGTGCCGCTCGAGGGCGACGGCGATGCTCGCCGACAGGGTCTGATCGTCGAAGGGCGTAAAGAGACAGCCGTAGGGCCCGACGGACACGGCCCGGCCCGCGGTCTCCGGGTCGGCATCGGCCATGAGAACGACCACCGGGACGTCGCAGACCTGGGTCAGGGCCCGCCCGACCTCGACGCCGTCCTCGGTGCCGTGGAGGAAGCGGTCGACGAGCACGAGGTCGGGCTGCTGGACGCGGCAGAGGTCCAGGGCCCCGTCGAGATGGTCAACCACCCCGACCACATCAAACCCCAGGCGGGCGACGCTGCGCGCCAGGTCGCGGGCGATCGGGGCCTCATCCTCGACGATCAACACCCTGCGCCGAGACCCCGCAGGGCCCCCGAGGGGCAGCGAGCCACCCTCCCCCGCGAGCACACTCCCTGGAGATGGAGCGTCCTCCAAGACCGGAGCGGACATCGATCGACGGTTCTCCACACTGTTCATGCCCCTACACCTCCACGCCGTCCCCCCTTGCCTGACTACCGCTCACGCTCGAATATGTGTGCAGAAGAGGTTGCCTCATCCTCTTGATTAGCGCATATGCACACAGAAAACCCGTGTGATGACGAAGCATGCCCGTGCGTTGTCGAATCAACGCATCGCATGGCCACCCACATCGCATTCGACGATATCCCAGCTCGGCCTTAATTTCAACGACCGCGTAAGGTGTTCGTGCAGGCGACACTCTCATGACAAAACGATGTCTTCGCCCGAGAGTGAAGGCGCGTCAGAAGCAGAGTCATATGAATTTGCGCGGGCTGGGACTTTAGGGGCGGGGAAGCGTGAGCAGCCGGACCGGGTCGGGCTCGTACCCCTCGGCCCCTGCGAAGGCCCCGAGGGCGACCGTACGGGCCCCTTGCGGGGCGACCGGGAGCACGGCCTGGACCCCGCCCTCCGAGAAGGCCTCGACCACGGCCTCGCCCCCGCCCAGGTCTCTCCCTGCGGCGTCGCGCCAGCGCAGGGCCCGCCGCGGCCCGGCCAGGGGCGCATCGCTCACCAACGGAACCCCCACCCACCCCGCGGCCTCCCCTCCGCCCCAGCGGGCCACCCACCGTGGGAGGGGCGTCTCGACGGCCTCGGCCCCCGCGGGGCGCCACTCCTGGGCGGCCAGCCCGTTGACCCGGACCGACCGCTGGAAGAGGGCCCCGTAGTTGTAGTCCGAGATCCAGTCGGGGCTGCAGTAGCTCATGAAGTCGAACATCCCAGCGGGGTAGAAGAACCGCCTCCGGGCGTCCCAGCCCCAGGTCCCGAGGGTGCCGTTGGGATGCGGGTACGCGAGGTCGACCCCGGTGGCTCCGCACGGGGCATGAAGCCTGCCGTGGAGGTGCCCGAGTTCGTGGGCCAGGGTCCCCGCGGCCCGCTCGCCGGAGAACCCGAGGCCCCCGGCCACACGACGGGCCCCGTTTTCGAAGTCGAGGACCACGAAGCCCTGGCCGAGGGTGCAGCCCCCGCGGCAGTACTGGTCGAAGCGCTCGGTGGGCTCGATGAGGCCGTAGTAGTACACCGCGTCGGGGGCCGACTCGGCCCGGCGGAGGTTGCGCAGCTCGCCCGTCATCGAGACAAAATCGACGTTGCCGCTCTGGAGCAGGGGGCGCGACCAGGGCAGCGGCGCGTGCACGGTAAACTCCACCCGGGCGATGGGAAACATCGCCTGGAGCAGCCCCCGGAACCGATCGAGCTGGCCCTCGGAGGTGTCGGGCAGCCGACCGCTCCCGTCGGTGTCGTACCGAAACGGAACGAGCATCACCTGGAGGGGCCCCGGATCGGGCTCGACCCCCACGTCGACGTTGGTGCCGTCCGGGGGCATCCGGGCCTCGGACATTCCCCCCGCGGCCATGGCCAGCCCGTCGGCCACCGTCAACTGGGCCGAGACCCGAAGCCCCGGCACCACCCGCTCGGCCGGGACATCCAACACGAACACGCTCGACGCCGTGCCCTCCACGCTGGCCCCGGTGACAAACCGTGTGTGCTCCAGGGCGAACCGCTCGCCGCCCCCTTCCAGAAAGAGCTGGGCCGTCACCGTACGCGGGACCCATCCCGCCCGCGGGGCCACGTACACCCGCACCGCCGCCCGACGCCCCGCCACCACCGGGGCCACCCGATCTTCGACGGGGAGGGGGCCCGAGCCGGTCAGCACGGGCACCTTCACCGCCTGAAAGAAGGCCACCGACGTGATGGCCAGCCCCTCCACCAGCGGCTGGGCCAGGGCCCCGGCCTCCACCGACACCCGCTGGATGTCCCGGGCCGGCGGAACATCGAGGGACGCGTCGAGGGTCGTCGACCCGTCGGCCGCGGCGTCGAGGGCGGTCCCCGCGGGGTCGTCGGCGCAGCCCATCGAGGCTGCCAGGAGCGCCGCGAGGGCGGCGGTGCGCGGAGTTGCCAGAGCGATCATGGTCGATCCTACGAGGGTATTGAACAAGAGCCCGATACGGTCAGCGGCGGCACCACCCGCCGTTGCACAGCAGGGTCCCGTTGCAGCCAGGGGCCCTGGTGCAACACGCCTGTCCGACGTTGCCGCACGCGACGCACAGCCCGGACATACACGCCAGGGCCGCCACGCAGCTTGTAACACCCGCGCAGCACGCTTGTCCGCTCCCCCCACAGGTACTCGACGCGACGCACACCGCCCCCTGACACGACAGCCCTGGCCCGCATGCGGCGGTCCCGCAGCAGGGTCGGGCCACGACGCCGCAGGTGGGGGCCTCGACGCAGGTCCCTGCGGCGCACTGAAGCCCGGTGCCGCAGCGAGCCCCGGCGCAGCAGTCGCGGCCCACCTGACCGCAGTGGGAGGGAATGCTGGGGCCCGCATCGAGGGGCGGAGCGACCCCGGTGTCGCGGGGCGGGGCGACCCCCGCGTCGGAGGGACCCGTGACGTCTTCGAGGGGCGTGACCGCGTCGCCGAAGGGGTCGGGCTTCTCGGGAAACTCCTCGTGAACCCCGAGCGGCGGGACATCGCCGGTGTTGCCAAAGGGCACGTCGACCTCCCAGCCGAAGGCCGCGTCCTGGTCGTCGAGGACCACCACCCGAGCGCAGCCCCCGAAGGCGCCCAATGCGCCCAGGGCGACAAGACCGCACGCCCGCGCCGAGGCGCGCAGGCCGTAGCCCCGGGATTGTCGTCTGCGGTGTGTCACCGGCCCGGCCACTCTACGGCAGCCCGAGGCCCGCGTCACCTACGCCCCCCGTACGCGGCCCGACGCAGACCGCAGCGCGCCGACGGTGCTACCGTACCCTTGCATGCGGTCGCGACCCTACCCCCTGCTCGCCGCCCTCGTGGCGACCACCTTCGCCCCGTGGGCCGCGGGGCAGGTCGAAGGCCCCCAGACGGGCGTCCACGAGGTCGTGGGCACCGCCGCCGCCGTGGCCCTCGTGCGCGAGAGCGCCCTCGGCTTCGTCGCCCGGGGGGCCCGGGCCGAGGACGAGGGACGGCTGCTCGAAGCCGCCTCGCACTACCACCGGGCCATCTACCTCGACGCCACCCTGCTCGCGGCCCACCTCGGGTACGCCCGCTGCCTCGCCGCCCGGGGCCAACGCGACGAGGCCGTGGCCCTCCTCGATGCCCTGCGGGCCGAAGGGCTCGACGACCTCGAGGCCGTCACCCTCGCCCAGGCCATGGCCTCCCTCGGGGCCCACGACCTCGCCATCGCCCTCCTCCGGGCCCGACCGGGGCGGGAGGCCACCCAACGGGCCCTCACCGAGCTCTGCGCCGCCGCAGGGCGCTTCGCCGAAGCCCTGGCCGCCGCCCGGGCGTGGCAGGAGACCACCGCGGAGGGGGGCCCCGCGGGGCTGTGGGTTCGGGCCCTGGAGCGGCTCGTGGCCGAGGCCGACGCGGTGCGCAGGCCGGGGGTGTCGGGCGAGCGGGTGTCGGCCCTGCGCAGGGTTTTGGCTATGTCTCCTCGGCCGTAAGCTCCATCGTGCGCCAGGCCCCCGCCCGGAAGCGCCACACCAGGGCCCCCGCCAGGATCCCCATGTACACCACCACCCAGCCCAGGGTGAGGGTCGGTCCGGCCCCAGCCCGGGCCGACCAGATGGTGACCGGCACAAACCCCAACCACGCCAGGGCGATCCGAGCTCGCATCGGCCACGCGGTGTCTCCCGCCGCCCGCAGGGCCTCGCTCACGGCCATGGCCGTCGCGTCAAAGAGCTGCCAGCCCACCGCCACCCACAGCAGGGGCACGGCCGCCGTCAGAAAGGCCGCCTGCTCGGACGCGTCGCCCGGCGCGAAGGGCCCGAGGAGCCACCGGGGCACGAGGCCGTACCCGAGGCCCACCACCCCCATCCACACGCAGCACACCAGCACCGCCCGCCGCACGAGCCCCGGGACCGCGTCCGGGACCCCATCCCCGAGGGCCTGCCCGACGTGGATGGCCCCCGCGCTCGCGAGCCCGAAGGCCGGCATAAACGCGATCGTGTTGAGCTGGAGCACGGCCATCAGGGCGGCCAGGGCGGCTGTCCCCATGCCCGCGAAGACCACGTCGATGAAGAACAGAAACGCCGCGAACTCCAGGAACCAGTTGACCCCATTGGGCAGGCCGAAGCGCAGCATTCTCCGCACCTCGGGCCAGCGCCACCCGCTCGCCGGGGCCCCTCGGCCCGCCGCCACGAAGCGCCACACCACGTACCCGAGGCCCGCCGTCGAGGCCACCACCGAGGCCAGGGCCGCCCCACGGACGCCGAGGGCGGGGACGGGCCCGAAGCCCCGGATGAAGACCCAGTTGAGCGGCACGTTGAGGGCCATCACCAGCAGGTTGGCCCGCAGCCCCAGGCGGGTGTCCCCCTGCCCCGCGAACCAGTTGGCAAGGGCCTCAAGGCCCACCGCGGCCCCCGATCCGAGGAGCCGGACGGCGAGGTAGGACCCCATCAGGGTCCGCACGGCCGGGGTGTAGTCCGCCATCCCGAGGAGCCACCCCGCCCCGGGCAGGATCGCCAGGGCTACGACCTCGGTCAGGGCCGCGAGGGCGAGGCCGTACCAGCCGTACCGACGCAGCCGCGCACGATCGGGGCTGTCGTAGAGCTGCGCCGCGTAGCTCTGCACGATGGTGGCCACCCCCATCGGCAGCATGAACAGGGCCAGGGCGTTGAGGGCCCCGTTTCCGACGGCGGCGAGGGCGTCGGGGCCGAGGGGGGCCACCATGACCGCGTCGGCGAAGCCCACCACCGACTGGGCCGCCCGCCCGACCACCACGGGCCACGCGAGCACGAGCAGGTCACGCAGGGACGGAGCCCGCCAGACCGGGGAAGGGCGCGACGCGGTCGGGGCGCCCTCAGAAATCGCAGAACTCTCCCGGCAAGACCCGCGGGGTGTGGGTCACGAACCATTGCCAGACCTCTTGCATCTCGGGCGTGAGCTGCCGGGGGTGCTGATACCGCAGGGTGCGCTCGACCCCACGGGCAGACAGGCGCACCGTCACCGACGGATAACAGTCGGAGGCCCCCATCGGGCCGTGGGGGAGACCTTCCAGGTCGACCCGGGTCCAGCGGGCGAACAGGTCGTCGACGACGTGCCCCGGGAGCTGGAAGGTCTCGTCCGGCATCGGGATGCTCCCCGAGGAGAACTCCCGGGCCATCTGCCAACGCCGTACGGTCCCGTTGCCCTCGACCATGACGGCCGGGCCCCAACCCGCGAAGCCCCCCGGCGACTGCCAGATCAGCAGAGCGTCGGGGTACCGCCTCTCCCCCGCATCCACCGCCAGAGGCCCATCCGTGCTCGGGGGCACGTCCGTACTCGGAGGCACATCCGTGCTCGGGGGCACGTCCGTACTCGGGGCGACATCCACGCCCGGAACGTCCCGAGCGGGTGGCACATCCTGCGGCACCCCGGCATCGGCGGGGCAGGCCAGCTCGGTGCACAGCGTCAGCCCCATGTCGCCGCAGAGGCAGGTGTTGCATCCGTCGGGGGCAGGGCAGCGGGTGCCGTAGGGGCACAGAGACCCTCCGGGCAGGGCGCAGTTGCGCGACGAGCTCGCGTCCGCCCCGTTGCCGTCGCCCGTCGTGCTCGTACACGCCGCCCCCGAGGCCAGGGCACCGAGCAGCAGCCAGATCGTGATCGTTCGCATGGTGTCCGGGCCTACCACACCGCGTGCCATGGTCGGGGCTACTCCTCGCGGCCGACGCCTTCCATACGGACGCTGACCCTCGATGGCAAGGTCGCGGGCGTAAAGCCCAACACGCTCGCCACGATGCGCCGGGCCCCCTGCTCGTCGAAGCCCCCGACCCCGATCAACAGCTCGATCACCCGCTGGGTCGAGAGCTGCCCCGCGATGACCAGGCGGCGGCCGGTGGGGCCCGTTCCGTCTTGGAGCTCGAGGGTGGCTCCCTCGACCGTGAGGGCCCCGACCCCCTGGAGGTCGACCGCGAAGTCCGCAGGCCCCGAGGTGGCCCCCTGGCGGGCCCGCCGCTGGAGGCTGCCCCGGGCGCTCCGCGCAACCGCCCCGTCGATGCGCCCGAGCACGAGGAAGTCCCCGTCGGGGTCGCGCCCCGTGCCCACCGCCAGCCCCGGCAAGACCCCGTTGAGGATCGAAGCCCCGGACGGGCTCGTGATCCGCATCGAACCGTGCGGAACCGTCACCCGCCTGGCCACCCGGGCGGCCTGATCGGCCCAGTCGAGGGCCCCGCCCGCGTGGGTGGCCCGAAGGCGCCACGCGAAGAGACCCTCGCGCATGTACCGATGGGGGGCGAGGGTGTCGGCGGTGGTTCCGTCGCCCCAGTCGAGGGTGATGCCCGTGGCCCCTTGCACGAGGAGCCGGGGGGCGATGGCCTCCTCGCCCAGGAGCATCCGCTGATCGACGCGGACCGGGTCGATCCCCCGCGCAAACATGACGGCGAGCTGGCTGTCCGGCCGCGTCCAGTAGAACACCCGATGCGCCCGGGAGTAGACCCGGTAGGGGTACACCGTGCGGTTGGGGATGGCCCCGGGAGTCCCGGGTTCGTCGCCGGCGATGGTGAGGGCCTCGGGGTAGCGGTAGTCTCGGGCCCGTCGCCGCACGATCTCTCGGGCCCGGGTCGTCAGGGCCTCGGCCCGCCCGACCCCCGCCCGGGCGGTCTCGACCCCCGCCGTGTCGCCCCGCAGAAGGGCCGTCCGGGCCGCCAGGGCCGTCTCGTACACGGCCAGGGCGTGCTCGGCCCGCAGGCCCGTAATGGCCACCCCGTCGACCACCTCGCGCAGCCACGGGGCCTGGGCCTCGTCCTGCATCGGCAGGAGGGCCTCCAGGCGGGCCGTCCAGGCGGCGTAGTCCGTGGCCATGCTGCGCAGGGGGGCGAGGTTGCGGGCCTCGAAGGCCGCCACCCGGGCGTCGTCCCAGTCGAGCACCGTTCCCGGGTCGGCCGGGAGGGGATGGAAGTCGATGCCCGCCCGCAGGGCCGTCTCGGTGGCGTCGTCGGAGCCCACCAGCATCCGCAAGACCTCGGGGTCGCGCAGGTCGGTCATCTGGCGCCGCTCGACCTCCCGGAGCACCGCGAGGACGGCGTCTCCCTGGGCGAGGACGGAGGTAAACTCCCCGAGGCACTGGGCGTGAGAGAGGCCCCGTTGGGCGATCATCCGCGAGACGCAGTAGTCGATGAGCCAGTAGCCCCACTCCTGGCCCGACGAGAAGAGGTGATGACCCACCACCCCCGTTCGGGCGGCGGGGTCGGCGGTGGAGAGGGGAGCCAGGAGGTCGAGGTCGTGCTGCCGGGCCTCCAGCGTGACCGGAGCGAGATAGAGCGGGACGGGCACATCAAAGGTCAACCACCACGAGGCCTCGGGGTAGTGGATGATGCGCCGCACGGAAGCCTGGGCCCGGGTCCAGGCGAGCATGTGGCCGAAGCTGGTGTTGCCGTACACCGGGGCGGGGCGCTCCAGGTCGT
>CAYUSB010000015.1:0-174724 GCA_964447205.1 uncultured Myxococcaceae bacterium | reverse complement strand
GCGCCACCTCCGCCGCGCGGGCCGCCGCGAGGAAGGGCTCCAGCTCGGCCTGCACCACGCCGTACAGCACCGACTCCGTCGCGGCGCGTGGGCGATACACGGGGACATGGCAGGGGGCGAGCGGCATCGCGACGATGCCCTTTTCGGACCCTCACCGCCCACTGGTTGCTTCCCCAGCATGCCAATGGCCGCCAATGCCCCGGAGCGACAACGCCTGCGCCCGCCACGGGGACCTACTCCGAACTCCAGCTTCTTCCCCCCCTGTTGACGTGGTTCGCGGTGGTGGTCTGGGGGGTGGCCCTCGACCCGGGGGTCGCCCTGGGGGGGGCCTTCGTGTTGGGGGCCGGGTTGTCGCTCACGGAGCGGGTGACTTCGGGGCAGCCAGGGTAGCCCACGGCGGTGGGGGTCGTGGGCGTCCCGTGGTGGCCGTGGTCGGCGTGTCGGGGCTCACGCCCCTGACCTGGACGGCAGGGATTGGCTGGATACTGTGGTTGGTCGTGAAGAACGCGGGCAGGCACGCGAGCGGGTCGTGGACGTCGTCTTCAGGATCGTCGTCGTCGTGCGGGTCGAGCTCAAGCTGCGGGGGCGGCAGCAGTTGTGGCGGGGGCTGGGGCGGGGGCAGTAGCTGCGGCGGTTGAGCCGGTCAGCCCCGCTCTTTGTAGCTCTTGAGGGCCTCGCCCCGCACGACCCGGGCGTAGAGGGCGGGCCAGTCGTCCCACTCGGTGCCCATGAGGCGGTCCATCCCGGCGGCCTGAAAGCCGTAGTGGCCCGTCCATCGGGCGTGGTGCAGGGCGTGGAAGATGAAGGCGTTGGCGAAGAGGGAGGCCCTGCGGGTGGCCCCGGCCTCGACCGTCATCTCGACGTTGGCGTGGGCGAAGACGTTGCCGCTCACGTTGAAGGCCAGGTACCCCGCCCAGCCCCAGAACCCCAACGGGACGAGTTGGGACAGGGCCACGGGAAGGCCCACGTAGCCGAGCATCCACAGGGCGGCCTCGGCGGGGTGCATCGACTGGCCCGTGAGGGGGGTGGTGGTCTGCGAGCGGTGGTGCCATCGGTGGATGGGCACGAGCCTGCGGGTGTGCATGGCCCGGTGGAGAAACCAGTAGAACACCTGAAACCCCAGGAGCATCCCGACGAAGGTGAGCCCGTCGCGCAGGGCCCCTGGGGGGCCGAAGCGCAGGGCCCCGGTGTGCAGGGCCCCGGTCACCGCGGCCGTGGCCACGACCAGAAACACCGCGTTGCCCAGGAGCTCGAGGCGGTACTGCCCGGTCCAGATCGGGACGGCCAGGATCCTCCGCGCGGGAAAACTCCGCTCGGCGAGGAACCCCAGGGCCGAGGACACCGCAGAGACGGCAAAGAATGCGACGAACACCGTCCCGGCGAGGCCGACCCACGAGGACGCAGCGAGTGCAGGGGGCATACGGGTGCCCCGACTCTGGGCCCGAGGGCCCCAGGTTTCAAGGCGCCGTCGGGGATCGTCCCGGTTGGGCGGGACTACTCGTGCAGGGTGACCGGGACGGTGCGTCCCGCGCGGACGTCGGCCTCGGAGACGACGACCCCGGTCCGCAGAGCCCCGCTCCCGTGCACGACGTAGCGCCCCGCGGTGTGCACCCCGTAGTCGCGGACTCCGGTGGGGAGGGGGACCGTGAGGGCCCAGCGGCCGTCGACCGCGCGGGTCCAGGCCTGCCAGGTCCGGCGGACCCCGTGGTGCACGAGCTCGAGGTCGGCCACGACCAGGGTACCCGCAGGGGCCTCGCCCCGAAGCACGGCCCCGGCCACACGTTCGTACACCCACACTTCGGGCAGCGGGGCCGTCAGGGTGCCCATCCGCCCCCGGTCGGCGAAGCGCGGCCAAAGATGCTCCAGGTGCCGCACCTCCGTGCCCGCGCTCCCGCTCCCCCCAAGGCTCAGGGCCGCGAGGGGGCGCAGCCTCAGGAGGGCGGCGTTGATCACCGTCCGGCCGTCGGGGGTACGCCGGGTGGGGGGCAGGGACGCCGAGGCGTTGGCGGTGAGCACCCGGGCCGAGACCGCCACGAGGAATCCTGCGTCGCGGCGCTGGAGGAAGTCCACCAGGGCCGCCTCGTCCCGGGTCCACATGGCCTCGGCCTCCTCGAAGAGCGCGCGGTGCAGGTACGGCCCGAAGCCCGAGACCACCACGGGCCGCTCCGAGAGGGTGAGAAACTCGAAGCTCGTGTCCCAGGGAGCCAGGACCCCGTCCCCGCGCCCGGGGGTCACAGGCCGGGAGGGGCGCAGGTGCAGGGCCGCGTCGAGGAGCCCGTTGACCACCGGGGCCTCCCGGGTGACGAAGGCGTCCCGGGCGAAGGCCCCGAGGCCGAGGGAGGCGAGGCTCAGGGCCAGGGCCACCAGGCCCGCCCGGGCCACGGGGGCCCGCGGAACGGCCCGCAGCATCAGGGTGGCGGCCTCGGCGAGCCCCAGGGCCGCCACGACCGGGACGAGGCCCGACAGGCCCCGCAGGAAGCGGTTCTGGGTGAGGGCGAGGGCCGCGAGGCCCAGGAGCACGGTGGCCACGGTGGCGGCGGTGACCCCCCGCGGGGAGGGAGCCCCACGCCACAGCCGCACGAGGGCGAGGGGCGCGAGGACGGGCAGGAGGAGGCCTGCGACGCCCTGGGTGATCCACACGAGGCGCAGGGAGGCCTCCAGGCTCTTGCCCCGATGGAAGAGCGGGAGACACTCCCCGATCGTGGCCATCCACGGGTCACGGGTGAAGAGCCAGTCGACCACCCCCGCCACGACCTCCCGACGCAGACCCGGGAGCGTGAGGGCCAGGACCCCGAGCAGGGTCGACAGACCCGCGGCGGCTCCCAGGAGGCGCGTGAGGGCCCGGGTCGCGGGGGAGGCCCCGGAGCCGGGCACGAGCCCGAGGAGGCCCAGGAAGACCCCCGCCACGGCAAGCAGGAGCGGTTGCAGGGCGGAGAGCTGGAGGTGATGGAAGGTCTCGCCGTGTCGCAGGGTCCATCGGGCGGCCAGGGCCCCGAGGAGGAGGGAGGCCCCGAGGAGGCCCAGGGCCCCGATGGGGCGACGGGGCTGTGGGGTCATCAGGGACCGCACGGCGAGGGCGGCGGCGACGAGGCCGTGGGTGAGGACGGTTCCGGGGAAGGCGTAGGCGAGGAGGGCGAGGAGGAGGGCTCCCCGGGCCTCCCAGGCGAGGGTCTGCCGCGGGGTGGTGGGATGCCGGATGGCCCAGTGCACGAGGAGGGCCGGGGCCAGGGCCTCGACGACGTGGTGGTCGGTGGCCCCGAGCTGGCTCATGTAGACGGCCTGGGGCATGGCCGCGGCCAGGACCCCGGCGGCGAGGGCTACGTGATCGCCTTGGGCGGGGTCCGTTTCGAGGGCCCGGGCGAGGCGGGCCACGGCCACGATCACGAAGAGCCCGAGGAGGACGGGCACGGCGGCGATGATGCGTTGGGCAGGGAGCCCCTCGCGGGCCCCGAGGAGCCACGCGGGCAGGGCGAGGATCTGGTCGAACCCGGGGCCCCAGGTGGGGGCGGCCCCGTCGGGCCAGGCCAGCCACGGGTCGACCACGGGCACCCACGGAAACCCGCGCAGGCACAGCAGGGCCCGGCGCAGGTGGTAGTAGCAGTCGGTGTCGACCCCGAGGACCGCGTCGGGCAGGTAGATCTGGGCGTAGCCCCGGGTGCGGAGATAGGCCCCCAGGGCCAGCACGGCCGCCGCGGCCGCGAGGAGGGCGAGGCGCGGGGCGGGGCGGGGGGCGGTCATCGCGGCGGGAGGATACCGCAGGGCACGGTCCCGCTCAGGACGGGGCGTGGTCGGGGCGCACCGGGGCGAGGCGATCGGCGGCCTGGAGGTCTTCGACGGTGTCGGCGAGGGTGGCCACGGGGTCGCGGGGGCTCCAGCCGAGCTCGGACTCGGCCCGGCTGGCGTCGCAGTACCAGTAGAGCTGGGCCATCTCGGCGCTCACGGGGTCGATCGGGAGCTCGGCCCCGACGAGGCGCAGGGCCCGCTCGAAGAGGGAGCTGGTCACCCGGGCCACGGCCGTCCCGGGGGGCATCGGGAGCACCGGGGCCTTGACCCCGCTGACCCGCTCCAGGCGCCCGAAGAAGGCCCGTACGGTGCAGTTGCTGCCGTTGAGGAGGTAGCGCCGCCCGGGGGTCCCCCGCTCCATGGCGAGGGCCATGCCTTCGGCGGCGTCGCGGGCGTCGACGTAGGCCATCCCTCCGGCCGGCACGGCAGGGATCCGTCGGGCGAGGAAGTCGCGGACATCGCCCGTGGACGACCCGAGGACATCGCCCGGCCCGAGGAGGAGCGAGGGGTTGACCACCACGACCTCGAGCCCGTCGCGCGACTGGGTGAGGGCCTCCTGCTCGGCGTAGAGCTTGGCCCGGTAGTACGCGAAGCGGGTGATGAGCCGGTGGGGGGTGGGGTCGTCCTCGCGGCCGATGTGGTGGGGGTCGTCGCTGATGGCGACGGTCCCGGAGGTGGAGGCCACGACGGCCCGGGGGATCCCGGCGGCCCGGGCGGCCTCGAGGACGTTGCGGGTGCCCAGGACGTGCACGCGCCACAGGGCGTCGCTCTGGGCCGGGTCGCGCGACACCATGCCCGCGCAGTGGAAGACCCCCGCGCATCCCTCGGCCGCGGCCCGGACCGAGTCGGGGTCGAGGATGTCGCCCCGGGCCCAGGTCACCCCGTCGAGGCCCTCGGTGTGGGAGCTCGTGCGGGCGAGGGCGGCCACGTCGTGTCCGCGGCTCTGGAGGGCCCGCACGAGGTGACGCCCGAGAAAACCCGTGGCCCCGGTCACCAGCATCTTCATGGACGGCCTCGATTCATGGTCGGAGGGGGGTGCATCATCCCAAGCTGAATGCGCGGGTGAAGGTCTGCAGCAGGCTCACGTCGTTGGACTTGACCGCCCCGCTCATAAACTCGGCCACCCCCGGCTGGTAGCCCTCGCGTACGATGCGGGTGAAGAGGTCGGGGGAGGTCTTGAGGACGCAGTCGGCGACGCCGCCTTCGGGTTTTCCGTTGACGATGCTGCACCCGGTGGGGCCCACCTGGACGGTCCACTTTGACTCGGGGTCGTTGCCGAGGGTGAAATAGAACCGCACGGGGTCGTCGACCTGTCCCGGGCGGAAGCGCCGTTGCAGGTCGTCGAAGAGGGTCACCATGGGGTGCTGCCGGGGGCCGTCTTCGAGGGCGTGGTCGAGGGTGGCGATGTCGAGGACCCCGCCGTCGCGCAGGGTCTCGACGGCCCTCTGGGCGAGGCGGGCTACGGTGCGGGCGGCCTCCACGGGCTTCATCCCGTGGGTGAGGCGGGCCACGGCGTCGACGGTGAGGGGGGGGCCGATGCGGGCCGTGATCTCGCGTCGGGTGGGGACCACCCCCCGTTTGGGCAGGGCCTCGTAGGTGCCTCCGAGCCACACCGGGAGCACGTCGACCCGGTGATGCAGGGCCAGAAACCCGACGGCCCCCTTGAACTTCTTGATCTGCCCGTCGTCGCTGCGGGTCCCCTCGGGGAAGATCAAGACGGTCTTGCCCGCCCGCAGGAGGGACCCGACCTCTTCGAGGGTACGGTGCAGGCCCGCGTCGCGGTCGAAGGGGGCGAGGTTGGTGAAGTTCTCGCTGAAGGCGCGCTTGAGGGGGGTGTCGAAGAAATAGTCCCGGGCGGCCAGGGTCACGAGGTCGCGGCCGTAGGTGCCCAGGGCGTACTTCACGAAGCCCATATCGAGGTGGCTGGAGTGGTTGGCCACCACGAGGCTCGGGCGGTTGTGGGGCACGAAGGCCCTGCCCGTCACCCTGGGCTTCATCACCGACCCGTAAAACTCCCGCTGCAGGACCGACAGGGCCGATTTGGCCGCGTCGCGCAGGGGCTCGGGCAGGTCGATGTGGGCGCTCTCGGGGGCCTCGTCGATGCGGGCGGTGGAGCCCCTGGGGCGCGGGACCACGGACGGTCGGCCGGGCTCGACGGTGACCCCGAGGGCGTGTTCGAGCTCGCCCACGGTCTCCAGGGTGAGGAGGTCGGGGGGGAGGGGAGCCCCGCGGAGCTGCTCCAGCACGACCGACAGCTCCATGGCCATGAGGGAGTCAAAGCCCAGGTCGGCCCGCAGCCGGGTCTCGGCGGTGAGGGTGGCCGGGTCGCGTCGGGCGAGGCCCCCCACGGCGGTCCGTACGGCGCTCGTGGCCGAGGCCCCGGGGGCCGGGCGCGCGGCCGGGGCGCTGGCGGCCAGGAGGCGCTCGACGATGGGGCGCACGGCGTTGCGTTTGACCTTGCGGGTGGCGGTCCGGGGGAGCTCGGCGTCGTAGGGCAGGACCACGGCGGGTTGCCACGCTGGGGGCAGGTCTTTGATCCGTCCGCGCAGGGCCTTCATCCCGCGGTCGCGGGCCCGCTGCCGCTCGTCGCCCTCGAGCCCCTCGCAGTCGGGGACGGCCAGCAGGGCCACCCGCTCTCCGCCCCGCGGGTCGTCGACCCCGACCACCACGAGCTCCTTGATCCCGTCGATGGCCCCGAGGGCCCGCTCGACGTCGTCGGGGTAGACGTTTTCGCCGTTGGCCGAGACCACCACGTCCTTGCTGCGCCCGACCAGGGTGAGCCTGCCGTGCCGGTCGAGGCGCCCGAGGTCTCCGGTGTGGAGCCACCCGTCGGGGTCGAGGGTCTTGGCCGTGGCCTCGGGGTCGTCGGCGTACCCGGTCATCACATTGGGCCCGCGGGCCAGAACCTCGCCCACCCCCGAGGGGTCGGGGTTGGCGATGGTGATCTCCACGTTGGGGATGGGCTTGCCCACGTCTCCGGGTCTGGCCGAGCTGCTCGCGGGGGCCACGGTGAGCACGGGGGAGGCCTCGGTGAGGCCGTAGCCCTCGGCCAGGGGCAGGCCCAGGCCCTGGAAGAGCTCGGCGGTGTCCCGGGGCAGGGCGGCCCCGCCCGAGATGAGGTACCGGAGCTGCCCCCCGAGGCGGCTGTGGACCGAGCCGAAGAGGACCTTGCCCACGTTGGCCCCGAGCTTGCGGCCCAGGGTGCGGTTGAGGGCCAGGGCGAGGTCGAACGCGGCCTCGGCCGTACTTCCGCGGGCCTTGACCTGCTCCCAGATGCGCCGCTCCAGGAGCTGCCACAGGGCCGGAACCCCCACCATGGCCGTGATCCGGGCCCCCTTGAGGGCCCCCACGACCTTCTCGCCCGTGAGCTCGTCGAGGTAGACCACGGAGGCCCCCCGGGACAAGGGCAGGAGCATCCCGCAGGCGAACTCAAACGTGTGGTGCAGGGGCAGGACCGACAGCACCCGATCGCCTTCGGACAGGGGGAAGATGGGGGCCAGGGCTGCGAGGAGGGCGGTGAAATTTCCGTGGGTGAGGACGACCCCTTTGGGGGTCCCCGTCGTGCCCGAGGTGTAGATCACGCTGGCCACGGTGCTCCCGGTGGGGAAGACATCGTCGGGGGGCGTGAGGGCAGGGTCTTCGAGGCCGAGGTCGTGCAGGTCGAAGCGGGTCACCCCGGCGGCCTCGGGCAGGTCGTCGAGGCTCGGGGCCACCTTGGCGTCGACCACGGCGGCGGTCGCCCGCGAGGCCCTCAGGATGTTGCCGAGACCGAGGCGATCGAGGCCCGCGTCGACGGGGACGGCCACGGCCCCCGCCCGCAAGATGCCGAAGTACGCGATGGGCCAGTCGGGGTGGTTGGCCGCGCTCAAGACCACCCGGTCTCCGAGGTTGACCCCGGCGGCCCGGAGGCGGGCGGCCACGGCGTCGGCCCGGGCCTTCCAGGCGCGGAAGGTGACCCGGGACAGGCCCGCGGGCTCGGTGCGCAGGAGGGCCACGGCGTGGTCGCGGCGGGTGGCCGCCTCGTCGAGCATGTCGAGGAGGGTGGGGTAGGCCTTGAGGGCCTTGGTCGGGCGTTTGATGCGCTCCTCGATGAGGGGCATCACCCACTTGTCGAGGCCCGGGAGGTGGACCTCGTGCATGTAGTGCCGCCAGTCGATCGACTCGGGGGTCCAGTTGATGGCCTCGCGGTCGGCGTGGTTCATCCGGGCTACGAGGCCGCGCATGGCGTCGGTGAGGAAGACGTACTCGGTCTCGGCCATGAAGGGCACGAAGAGGGTGAAGATGTCGCCGTTGCGCCCGGCGAGGTCGGCGTAACGCGACAGGGCCCGGGAGGTGGGGCCCATCACCAGGGCGGCCGGGCCCACGGCGGCCGAGCGGGCCATCTGGGAGAGGGTCCGGGCGGCCTTGGAGATGGCCGGGGCCCCGTGGGCGAAGAAGCCCTCCTTGGTGACGGGGGTGGGCTCCCAGTGGGCCTGGACGAAATTGACCCAGGGGTTGCCCTTGCCGGTGCGGAGGTAGTGCCGACGTTTGTAGAGCCCGCAGATCTCGATGAGGCGGTGCATCGGGAGGGCGTTGGTGTGGCTGGTCCCGAGGTGATAGACGGGGGCCTGGGAGCCCTCCAGGAGGGCCGCCAGGGCGGCGATCATGCCGCCCGAGACCATGTCCACGGGGATCACGTCGAGGGTCGTGCGGGTGCTCGCCGGGATCTGCATGTGCCCGTTCATAAACATGAACGTGATGGGGGCCATGGTGTTGATCCCCTCGTTCCACCCCGGGGAGGGGAAGGCGATGGAGGACTCGATGACCGCCGGGCGCACGATGGTGAAGGCCAGGCCCGAGGCCGCCAGGACCTGCTCTCCGAGGCTCTTGGTGTACGTGTACGTGTTGGTCCAGCCCCAACAGTTGGCCCGCTCCGTCCCGGCCTTGCCGCACTCGTCGGTGATGTACCGCTCCCGCACCTTCCGCACCTCGGCGGCGAAGATCGGCCCCGTGGTGGGCTCCTGCCGCCGCTCGAGGTTCTGCCGGGCCTCCTCCTCGAAGCGGGCGATCCGGTGGGCGTCGTCGGCGTGGCGTTTGATCGACCGCACGAGGTCGATCCCCTCGCGGATCTCGCGGGCCGGGTCCCACTGGGCGTCGGGGAGCTCGTCCGACCGGGGGAAGGGCAGCTCCCGGGGGTCGACCTCGGGGATCCGCCCGCTGCGATACCCGGCCACGTAGCAGGTGCTGGTGTGCAGGATGGGCACGTCCCCGAGGACCCGGGCGAGCTCGATGAGGTGCTCCATCCCGCGGGCGTTGGTGAGGAGGGCCTCGTCGAGGGGCGGGTTGAAATCGACCACCCCGGCCACGTTGACCACGGCGTCGACGGTGCCGGAGAGGGCCTCGATCTGCTCGTTGGTCAGGCCGCAGAGGGGCTTCGACACGTCGGCGTCGAGGACCTCGACCTTGTCGCGGAGGAAGGCCTCGTACGCGGCCCCGGGGTGCATCGCCCGCAGGGGGGCGAAGGGCTCGCTCGACGCGATGTCGGCCCAGAACCTGGCCTCGGAGTCGACCCCGGTCTTCGACCGCACCACCAGCAGGATCCTGCCGATGTCGGGGTACCGGCAGAGCAGGAGGGAGAGCCACACCTTGCCGAGAAAGCCGGTGCCGCCCACCACCACCACGCGCGACCCTTCGAGGAGGCGGGCGATGTCGAGGGGAGCGCGGACCTCGCTCACCGTCCACCTCCGTTGGCCGTGGGGCTCCGGGGCAGGGAGACGTCGGCCATGACGATGGGGGGCAGGTGGAAGCAGGTGATGGCGGGCGACGGGGGGGCCGTGTCGCGGGCCATCTCCAGGGCCTCGTGCATCGACCGGGCGGTCTCGTACCCGAGGAGGCGGGGGATGTACTCGTTGTCGGCCCCGACCACGATGACGCGACCCACCCACTGACGGCCCGCCTCGCCCCAGTACCACATGAAGAAGGGGTGGGCGGGGTGGTAGGCGTGCCCCTTGCGGAACATGGCCAGATACGCGGGGTTGGACGCGAACTCCGCCTCGTACTTCTTGTGCAGGACCATGGCCTCGCGGGTCTCGGGCAGGAGCCGATGCACGAACTCCACGTACGGGGCGTGCTGGTCGTGGTCGAAGCGGTCGCTGCAGGGGTGGGTGATGATGATGGTCCCCCCCTTCTTCACGAGGGGCTGACCCCGGTACATGTTGAAGAGGTACCCCTGGGCCATCACCTGCACGAGGAGGGGGTTGAGGTAGGCGTTGACGTTGTAGGGGGAGATGTACGGGATCCCGCTCACGAGGATGTCGGCCTGTCCCTCGACGGGCACGAGGTACTGCTCGAAGCAGCGCTCGAGGGTGTGGGCGTGGGCGGCCTCGGTCTCGCCGGCGAAGACCCCGGTGAGCTCGAAGGGGGAGGGGACCCGGCGAAACACCTCATGGCGCAGGGCGTCGGGGGTGCGGTCGAGGGTGTACATCATGGCCTTGCAGGCCAGGCGCTCGGAGCTCGACCAGTCGTCCTCGTTCTTGTGGAGGAAGGACAGGGGCTTGTCGAACATCCTGTTGTTGACGGTGGTCTCGATGGTGAAGACCTTGAGAGCCGCGTTGGTGACCTTGCCCATCCGCTCGACGATGGTGTTGAGCTCGCTCGACTTGGGGTCCATGTACGAGTGGCACTTGCGCATCACCTTGGGGTTGTGGTGCGGCTTGAGGCTCTCGTAGCCGCACAGGCCCACGGCCACGCTCTTGTGCCCCCCGTCCATGGGGACGAGGTTGAGGTTGACGTAGATGATGAGGTCGCTCTCGACGGCCCGGCGGTTGAGGACCACGGGCTCTCCGAGCTCGGTCTCGCCGACCTTCTTCATCCCGTCGGGGGCCTCGGGGTCGTGGTTGTAGAGCCGCTTGGGCCAGTAGGCGTTGAAGATCCTGTCGCCCACGATGTGGCGCACCTCCCAGTCGCGCATCCTGCGGTGCACGCTGGTGGCGATGATGATCTCGACGTCGTCGACCCCGTGGTCGGCGAGCTGCTCGAGGACCACGGTGAGGACCCGCTCGCGCACGTCGGGCCGCTGCATCTGCGGGAGCGGCAGGGAGATGTCGTCGATGGCGATGGTCACCTGCATGCCGGGGCGCAGGTGGGCGTAGAGGGGCTCGGCGTTGTACGGGTGGTTGATCGCGTAGCGGATGGCCGCGTCGGGGTCGCGCAGCCCGGCCAGCGGGGCCTTGGGGTAGATCACCCGGGTACCAGGGGGGAGGTCGACTTCGACGAGGCGGTCACCGGCGAAGAGGACCCGGGGGGCGCTCTTGCGGTCGAGGGTCACGACGCAGGGGTGGGTCACGGCGAACGATCCAGGTAGAGGACGGGCCAGCTGTGGGCGCGGGCGAGGCGCTCCAAGGCGGCGTCAGGGTTGACGGCGGACGCGTGGCCGACCACGGAGAGCATCGGCACGTCGGAGTAGGAGTCGGAGAAGGCGTGGCAGCCCTCGAGGTCGTGGCCGCGGCGGCGGGCGTGGTCGCGCAGGAGGAGGGCCTTGGCGGGCCCGGCCACCACCGGCGGGATCATCCGTCCGGTGGCCGCCCCGCGCATGAACTCCAGGCGGTTGGCGATGACGGCGTCGGCCTCGAGGTCGCGGGCGAGGCGCTCCATCAGGAAATCGAGGGCCCCGGACAAGAGGACCACCTCGTGGCCCTCGGCCCGGCACCGGGCCACGAGCTCGCGGGCGTTGGGGAAGATGGCGGGGCGCAGGACCTTCTCGTAGGCCTCGTCGGCGAGGCTGAGCAGGCGGTCTTCGGTCATGCCCTGGAAGTGTTGGTAGAGGGCCTCGTTGAAGAGGCGCCGGTCGCGCAGCTCGGCGAAGGCGAGGCGGGGGGCGTCGAGCAGGGCCCGCGCAAGGCGCCCCAGGGTGCGCCCCGGAGTGGCCTGATTGATCAGGTAGAACAGCGTCGGATGCACCAGGTTGGTGCGAACGAGCGTGCCATCAACGTCAAAGTAACAGGCGGGCATCGGGGGGGCGCTCTATACCCCACCCCCGACGGGTTTTCGACCCCCATGCGCTGACCCCAATCACACCAACTTCAGGCCCCCGTCGCGCGCTCTACGCGGAGTGAGAGCGTCGGGTGGCGCCACCGCCGCGACGCACGACCCCGCCCATGCGCTCGGGCGCTAAGTCGTCGTGGCGCGTGCGAAGCAGCGTGACAGGAGGGCCCCTGGCGTCGCAGGCTCCGGGGTGGAGTGCCCGGGTGCTGCCTGAGGAGATTCTGGACGTCCTGCCGATGGGAGTGCTCGTGCACCGCGAGGGCGTGGTGCGCTACGTCAACGCGGCCCTGTGCGCCCTGGCGGCCCGAGACCGGGAGGCCATCGTCGGGCAGGCCTTCGGGGTGCTCCTGGTGCCCGAGGACGCGGAGCGCCTGGCCGAGCGGTTTGCGCGGAGGATGCGGGGGGAGGTGGTTCCGACGGAGTATGGGGCGCGGGTGGCGTTGCCGGGGGGCGGGCACCGCAGCGTCGACCTCCAGGTGCGGCGGGCGGGGAGCGACGTGGTGGTGGTGGTCCGCGACGCGACCGACCTGGCCGACGTCCGCGGTCGGCGGATGGCCCTCGCCCACCTCGGGGTCGCGCTCCAGCTCCTGCACACCGAGGAGGAGGTCTTGTCCGCCCTGCGCCGCGGGCTCGAGGCCGCCGAGCTGCGCAGCGTCTGGCTCGACCCCACCGAGGCGGGCCCGGCGGTCCGCTTCGCCGACCTGTCGCCCGAGGTCGAGCGGGTCTGGCGAGAGGCCCTGGGCCGGGGAGACCCCCACGCCGTGGGGCGGTGGTCTGCGTTCTCGCGCGAGGCCTTCGGGTGGGGCGAGGCGTACGCGGACGACGGCCGCGATGTCCTGGCGCACTTTCTGGGGTTGGGGTCCGGGGGGGGGACGGGCCTGGAGCCCCTCGGGCTCGTGCAGGCCGTGGCCGTGCGGATCGACGTCATGGTCGGGCATCGGCCCCTCCTCGTGCTCCTGGGCCATTGGTTGGCCGAGGACGACCTGCCCATGGCCCGGCTCCTGGCCGCCCAGGTGGGGGCCGCCCTCGACAGCGCCCGGGTCCTGCTGGCGGCCCGGCGACACGCCCGCGACCTGGAGGCCGTCAACGTCGTGGCCCGCCGGATGCTCGAGGTGGCCCCCGATGGCTCCGGGGCGATCCTCCGGGCGGCCTGCTCTGCCCTGCGGATGGGGCTCCGGGCCCGGTCGGTCACGGCCCTGTGGCCCTCGGGTTCGGGCGATGTCCTGACCCGGGTCCCCCTGGGACCCTCGGAGCCCGCGGGTCCCCTCGCCGCCGAGGTGGTGGTGGCCGACGCCCTGTGTGTCCGAGAGGCCCTGGGGACCCGACAGGTGGTGCAGGTGGGAGACTGTGCCGCCGACCCCCGGGCCGCTGGGGTGGTCGAGGAGGACGGCCCCGCCCAGACCCTGCTGCTCATCCCCCTGGTGGCCCGCGACGAGGCCCGGGGCCTCCTGGTGGTGGCCGACGACCCCGCCCGGCGGTTTCAAGACGACGAGGTGGCCCTGGCGCGTACGATCGCGAGCGTGGTGCCCGTGGGGGTCGACAACGCCGAGCTCTACGCCGAGACCCGCAAGCGGGTCGACGAGCTGGCCACGGCCCAGGCCCGCCTCGTGCAGCGCGAGCGCCTCGCGGCCCTGGGCGAGCTGGCCGCGGTGATGGCCCACGAGGTGCGCAACCCCCTGGCCGTGATCTTCAACGCCCTCGGGCCCCTGCGGCGCATCATGGGCCCCGAGGGCGAGGCCGGGATGTTTCTGTCCATCCTGCGCGAGGAGGCCGAGCGCCTCAACCGCCTCGTGGGCGACCTCCTCGACTTCGCCCGACCCTTCCGGGTGGAGCTGTCCGAGGCCTCCCCCGTCCGGCTCCTCGAGGACGCCCTGGCGGCCTCCACGGCGGCCTTCGACCCCGCCCGCCTGGAGGTCTCCTGGGCGGTCGAGCCTGGGGCCCCGGAGGTTCGCTGCGACCCCCGTCGGGTGCGCCACGCCCTGGTCAACGTCATCACCAACGCCCTGCAAGCCACGGCCGGGGTCGGGCCCCTGCGGCTCGGGGTGCACCGCGGGTCCGCCGTCCACCGCCCGGGCATGGTGGGCCTGTCGGTGCAAGACAGCGGGCCCGGGATCACCCCGGCCGACAAGGCCCGGGTCCTGGAGCCCTTCTTCACCACCAAGAGCACCGGGACCGGCCTGGGCCTCGCGGTGGTCCAACGGATCGTCGACGAGCACGAAGGGGCCCTCGACATCGAGAGCGCCCCCGGGCTCGGGGCCACCTTCACCGTATGGCTCCCGGGGGCCCCCCTCCCGGCCCCCACCCCCCTCCCGGCCCCCGCCCTCGCGGACGAGGGCGAAGGGGTATGACTCGAGGGGGGGTCTTGCCAGAACGACCCTCCTGGCCCTGATACTGCACCCGGCGCCCCCCGTGGGGTCGATGCCGGGCCAGAGGGTCGACAGCGCGGCTGTCGTTTCTTGCCGAGATTGGAGCCGGAGTCTGATACCGTCCGCGCGCCGTGGCGGAGCCAATGGGTGACGCGACGAACTCAAAGCCATCCCCGCGATCGATGCGCACGGTGCGCGCCGCGGTCGGATCGCGACCCTGAACGTACCAAGGGACTTGACAGTGACCCTACGAAATGGTGCTAGCGGCCCCGCCCCGTCGCCCTCTTGTGCGGCGCGCAGGGCGCCGTAGTTCGATCGGCCCGCAGCCCCGGACGAACCCGCAATGCAGATCTTTCCTCGCTCTCTCAATCGCCTGCCAGCGATCGTCGCCATCGGGGTCGCCCTCGCGGGCGGCCTCGTGACCTCGATGGTCTGGTACTACTTCTCACCCCGCAACACGCAGGTGGGCTACGCCCCGCGTCAGCCGGTGCCCTACAGCCATTGGCTCCACGCCGGGCAGATGGGCATGGACTGCAGGTACTGCCACGCCAACGTCGAGCGTGCGGCCCACGCCATGGTGCCCCCCACCCAGACCTGCATGAATTGCCACGCCCTGGTTCGCACCAACTCCGCGCGCCTCGCGCCGGTGCGGGAGAGCTGGTGCTCGCAGTTTCCGCCGGGCGATCGCAACGCCACCAACTGCCCCGGGGTCGAAGCGAGCCGGATGCCCCTCCTCGCCGAAAACCAGTCGGTGGAGTGGGTGCGGGTGCATCGGCTGCCCGACCACGCGTACTTCGACCACAGCGTGCACCTGTCGGCGGGCGTCGGCTGCGCCTCGTGCCACGGCCGGGTTGACCAGATGGAGGTGGTGCGGCAAGCCGAGCCCCTCTCCATGGGCTGGTGCCTGGAGTGCCACCGCAACCCGGCCCCGCACATCCGGCCCCTCGACCAGATTACCAACATGAGCTGGACGGGCCCGGCGGTCGATCCCCCGCGGCCCCTCCATCCCCCGCAGACCTGCTCAGGGTGTCACCGATGACCCGTCGTAATCCCTACCAATTCGAGGGGCCCGCGCCTGACGCGGCGGTCTACTGGACCAGCCTCGATGACTACACGGCCCAGCAGAGCCCCGACCCGAAGGCCGACGAGGCCCTCGCCGCGGAGTTTCCGCCCGGGGCCTCCGACTTCTCCGACCCGGTCTCCCGGCGGTCGTTTATGACCCTCATGGGGGCCGCCGTGGCCCTCGGGACCCTCCAGGGGTGCCGCCGTCCGGAGGACAAGATCCTGCCGTACGTGCGTCAGCCCGACGACGTGACCGTCAGCGTCTCCAACTTCTACGCTACGGTCACCGACCGCCGCGGGGAGTGCGTGGGGCTCCTGGTGGAGTCGCACGAGGGACGACCCACCAAGGTCGAGGGCAACGCCGATCACCCCGGGTCCACGGGCAAGACCGACCTCCTCTGCCAGGCCTCGGTCCTCGACCTGTACGACCCCGACCGGCTCCGTCAGCCCGCCCAGGGCAACGAGCTCAAGAGCTGGCACGACATGGAGACGGCCCTGCGGGCGGCCCTGCGGAGCCACGCCGACCGCCAGGGCGCGGGCCTCCACGTCCTCGTGCAGCCGTCGTCCTCGCCCACCCTGAGCCGGATGCTCGGGGTTTTGCGGCAGAGGCTCCCTCAGGCCCAGGTGCGCTTCTGGGACGCGGCCAATGCGGCCAACATCCTGCGGGGCGGGCACCTGGCCTACGGGGCCTGGGTCCGGCCCTCGTACGACCTCGGGCGGGCCCGGGTGGTCTTGTCCCTCGACGCCGACTTCCTCCAGACCGAGCCCGGGGCGGTGCACAACACCCGCGGCTGGGCCTCGGGTCGTAGCCCCGACGCCGAGGCCATGTCCCGGCTCTACGTGGTCGAGCCCACGGTCTCGGTCACCGGGGCCACGGCCGACCACCGCCTGCGCCTCGCGGCCCGCGACGTGGGGGGCTACCTCAAGGCCCTCGCGGCCCGCCTCGTGAGCGAGCACCACGTCGACCTCGGCCCTGTCGGGGCCGCCGTGCAGGGGGCCGCTGCCCCCGCGGGGGTCGAGGCCCGGTGGATCAACGCCGTGGCCGCCGACCTCTTCGCCCACCGGGAGGCCGCCGCCCTGGTGGTCGGGGCCCGGCAGCCTCCGGCCGTTCATGCCCTGGCCCACGCGATTCATCAGGGCCTCGGGTCTGTGGGGCAGACCGTACGCCTCGTGCCCGCGGTGCAGGGGGCCGACCTGGTCGAGCGCGACCCGGCCAACGACCTTGCGGCCTTGTGCGAGGCCCTCGCGGGGGGACAGGTCCAGACCCTCCTCATCCTGGGGGGCAACCCCGTGTACGACGCCCCGGGTCACCTCGATTTCGGCACGAAGCTCGGGCGGGCGACCGCGAGCTTCCACCTCACCTCGCACCTCAACGAGACGGCCGAGCGGTGCACCTGGGCCATCCCCCGGGCCCACTACCTGGAGACCTGGGGCGACGGCCAGAGCCTCGACGGCACCGTGGCCGTGCAGCAGCCCCTCATCGACCCGCTCTTCCGCGGTCGGAGCGACATCGAGATGCTGGCCCTCGTGGTCGAGCACCCGGCCCAGCGCGGGCACGACCTCGTGCGCGAGACCCTCCGGGCTGGCGACACGGCCGGGGCCACGGCCCTGGCCTTCGATCGCTCCTGGCGGCGGTGGCTCAACCGGGGGATCGTCTCCAAGGTCGAGGCCCCCGCGGGGAGCCTCACCCTCAACGGCGAGGCCGTGGCGGGTGGGGTGCGGGCCCTGCCGACCCCCTCCGGGGCCCTCGGCCCCCAGAGCCTGGAGCTGGCCTTTCAGGTCGACGCGAAGATGTTCGACGGGCGCCACGCCAACAACGCGTGGCTCCAGGAGCTCCCTGACCCGATCACCAAGATCACCTGGGACAACGCTGCCTGCCTCTCGCCCGCCACGGCCGAGGGGCTCGGGGTGCACAACGGCGACCTCGTGCGCATCACCCGCGGCGACAAGTCGCTGGAGATCGTAGCCTGGATCCTCCCCGGGCAGGCCGATAACGTGGTGGGCCTCAGCCTCGGGTGGGGTCGCCGCAAGGCGGGCCGGGTCGGGACCGGGCGCGGGTTTGATGTCAACGTCCTGCGGAGCGCCGACGCCCCATGGTTTGTCGACGGGGCCCGCATCGAGAAGACCGGGGGGCGGTACGAGCTGTCGCAGACCCAGGATCACCATCGGATGGAGGGCCGGCCCATCGCCATCGAGGCGACCCACGCGGAGTACCGCGAGCGGCCCAACTTCGCCGCCGTGCGCTCGCCGACCCCGCGCACCCTGCCCCTGTGGCAGGAGGTGCAGTACAACGAGCACCGCTGGGGCATGGCCATCGACCTCAACCTCTGCACGGGCTGCAACGCCTGTGTGATGGCCTGCCAGGCGGAGAACAACATCCCCGTCGTCGGCAAGACCCAGGTGGGGCGCGGGCGTGAGATGCACTGGCTCCGGGTCGATCGGTACTTCGTGTCGCCGCGGCGGGGGGGCACCGACGCCGACCCGGCTGCGACCCACGATCCGGCCGTGGCCTTCCAGCCCTTGGCGTGCGTCAACTGCGAGGAGGCCCCCTGCGAGAATGTGTGCCCGGTCAATGCCACGGTGCACAGCCCCGAAGGGCTCAACGAGATGGCGTACAATCGCTGCATCGGGACGAGGTACTGCGCCAACAACTGCCCCTACAAGGTGCGGCGCTTCAACTACCTCAACTGGCACAACGACGGGGTCTATCAGCCGCTCGACGCGGACACCCCCGAGACCGTGCGCATGCAGATGAACCCCAACGTGACGGTGCGCTTCCGCGGTGTGATGGAGAAGTGCACGTACTGCGTGCAGCGCATCCAGGCCCGGAAGATCGAGGCCAAGCGGCAGAACACCTACGTCGAACGCGACGGGCGCGAGCTCTACCCGGTCCGTGACGGAGAGATTGTGACGGCGTGTCAGCAGGCCTGTCCGGCTGAGGCGATCGTGTTTGGTGACCTGAACGACCGGGAGAGCCGTGTGGCCCGCGCTGCACGCGATCACCGGCGGTACGGCCTGCTGGCCGAGCTCGGCACGCAGCCCCGCACCTCGTATCTCGCGAAGATCCGCAATCCGAACCCGGAGATGCTCGGATGAGCTCCGACGGACCCATGACGGCCATCGGCGAGAAGCCTCTCGTCGCTACCAATAGCACCTTCAAGTCCATCACCGAGGCCGTGAGCCGGGTGACGGAAAACCCTGCGCCTCGAGGATGGTGGATCGCCTTCCTCGTGGCCCTGAGCTGCACCGGCATCCTGGGGATGTCCATCGCGTACCTGTTTTATCGGGGCGTCGGTGTGTGGGGCAACAACGCCCCCGTCGGTTGGGCCTGGGACATCACCAACTTCGTGTGGTGGGTCGGCATCGGCCACGCCGGGACGCTGATCTCGGCGGTGCTGTTTCTGTTTCGACAGAAGTGGCGCACGAGCATCAACCGCTTTGCCGAGGCCATGACCATCTTCGCGGTGATCTGCGCCCTCATCTTCCCGGGGATCCACGTCGGCCGCGTCTGGCACGCGTACTACATGTTTCCGATCCCCAACCAGATGAGCATGTGGCCCAACTTCAAGAGCCCGCTCTTGTGGGACGTGTTCGCCGTCGGCACCTACTTTACGGTGTCGACCCTCTTCTGGTTTGTGGGCCTGATCCCCGACCTCGCGACCCTGCGCGACCGCGCGAAGAACGCCCTGCGGCGTTCGGTGTACGGCTTTCTGTCCCTCGGCTGGCGCGGGTCCAACCGTCACTGGCAGCACTACGAGCGGGCCTACATGATCCTCGCGGCCCTGTCGACGCCCCTCGTGCTCTCGGTGCACTCGGTGGTGAGCTTCGACTTCGCCACCTCGGTCGAGCCCGGATGGCACACCACCATCTTCCCGCCGTACTTCGTGGCCGGGGCCGTGTTCTCGGGCTTCGCCATGGTGATGACCCTCCTGCTCATCGCCCGCGTGGTCTTCAAGCTCAACGACCTGGTCACCATGACCCACATCGAGCTGATGAACAAGATCATGCTCGCGACGGGGTCCATCGTCGGGTACGCGTACTTCATGGAGCTCTTCATCGCCTGGTACTCGGGCAATGAGTACGAGCGCTACGCCTTCCTCAATCGTATGACGGGCCCCTACGCCTGGTCGTACTGGATCATGATCTCGTGCAACGTGATTTCCCCGCAGCTCTTCTGGTCGAAGAAGCTCCGGACGAACATCCCGCTCAGCTTCGTGGTGTCGATCTTCATCAACATCGGCATGTGGTTCGAGCGCTTCGTGATCATCGTGACCTCGCTGCACCGTGACTTCATCCCGAGCTCGTGGGGGTACTTCCACCCCACGCCGATTGACATCACCACGTACCTGGGCTCCCTTGGGCTCTTCTTCACCCTGTTCCTCCTCTTCATGCGGTGGGTCCCGATGATTGCGATGGCCGAGGTCAAGACCGTGCTCCCTGCGGCCAACCCGCACCACGGCGAACATCACGACGAGGCCCACCCTTCTCCCGCGACGGCCGGCGCCGTGATGACGGAGGCGTGACATGAGCGTCGAGGTCACCACCGTCAGCGTCCCCCAGGGGCAGCCCGTCCTGCTCCTCGCGGAGTACGACACCCCCGGGCAGTGCATGAAGGCCGCGGAGAAGCTCCGCGACGCGGGCTTCAAACACTTCGACACCCATACGCCCTTCCCCATCCACGGGATGGACGCGGCCATGGGGATGCGAGACTCCAAGCTCGGGCTGATCGTGTTCGCCATGGCCATGACCGGCCTCACCGCCGGCATCTCCATGATCACCTACATGAACGGCATCGACTACCCGCTCATCGTGGGCGGCAAGCCGGCCATCTCGATCCCATCCTATGTGCCCGTGTGCTTCGAGCTCACGGTGCTCTTCTCGGCCTTCGGGTCGGTCTTCGGGATGCTCGGGCTCAACCGGCTGCCGCGGCACCACCACCCGGTGTTCGAGAGCGATCGTTTCCGGGCCGCCACGGACGACAAGTTCTTTGTGTCGGTGGAGTACGCCGACCCCAAGTTCGACGAGGAGGCCACCACGGCCCTGCTCGGGTCGGCCGGGGCCAACCACATCGAGATCATCGAGGACAACGCGTCGTGAAGCACGCCCTGTACATCACCGCGGCGCTCGCCGCGCTGGCCGGCGGCTGCCGGGGGCAGGTCTCTGAAGATCCCCCCATCACGCCGATCCGCAACATGCACTTCCAACAGCGGTACAACTCCCAGGCCCGGAGCGCGTTCTTCGCCGACCACCGCACGATGCGCCCCGTCCCCGCGGGCACCGTGGCCCGGTTTCCCGGCGGCCAGACGCCGGTGTACCGTGACGGGACCATCGGCCGCGACGACGCCTTCGACCGCGACGACATCACCCTCGGGCACCTGCCCGACAGCCCCACCTACGTCTCCGAGATCCCGGCCGACGTGGTCTCCGAGGCGACCTTCCTCAAGCCCGATCGCACCCGCGTGACGGGCATGAGCGCCCTCCTGCACCGGGGCCAGGACCGCTACGGGATCTACTGCACCCCCTGCCACGGCGCCACGGGCGACGGGCGCGGGATCGTGTGGGCCCGGGGCCAGGGTGGCAACTATCAGTACCCCCAACCCGCGAGTCTGCACGACGCCCGCATCCGGGCCATCCCCGACGGGCAGCTCTATGCCACCATCTCCAATGGTGTTCGCAACATGCCAGGATACGCCGCGCAGCTCCCTGTGCGCGACCGCTGGGCCGTCGTGGCCTACGTCCGCGCCCTGCAGCTCGCCCAGGCCAACAACGGAGGCACGCCGTGAGCGCCGCCAGCACGAGCACCGACATCGAGTATCGCATCAAGGGCGGCCTGTGGGCGAGCGCGTGGAAGATCTGCCTCGGGGCGGGTCTCCTCGGCATGGCCGGGGTCGGGGCGGGCTTCGCCCAGGACGGGCGGCGGGCGGCGTTCTCGTATCTCTTCGCCTTCGCGGTCTTCCTCACCCTGAGCCTGGGCTCGTTGTTCTTTGTGTTGATTCAGCACCTGACCAACGCCTGGTGGAGCGTCACGGTACGCCGGTCGGCCGAGTTCTTCATGAGCGCCCTGCCGGTGTTCGCCCTGCTCTTCGTACCCATCGGGGCGGCGGTCGATCACCTGTATCCCTGGGCCCAGGCTCACCACGCGGCCACCGCCCACGACGGGTCGGCCGAGGGGCTCCATGAGCCCACCGAGCCCGGAGCAGCGGGTCACAGCGCGGCGGCCCACGGCGCAGCGGCCCACGGTGACGGCCACGCGGCCCCCGGACAGCCGGGTCACGGGGCGCCTGCGGGGCGGGCCCTGAGCTTCGACGAGATCGACCACCTCAACCACGGGCACCTCCTGGCGAAGAAGTCGGCCTTCCTCAACAAGCCTCGCTTCTACGCCTTCGCGCTGTTGTACTTCCTCGTGTGGGCCTTCCTGTCGCAGCGGTTCTACAACAACAGCCGGGCCCAGGACTCCACGAAGGACATCGCCTACACCAACAAGAACCAGGCCCTGGCCCCCGGGGCGACGGCCCTGTTCGCCCTGAGCCTGACCTTCGCGGGCTTCGACTGGTACATGTCCCTGCTCCCGCAGTGGTACTCGACCATCTTCGGGGTGCAGCTCTTCGCAGCCTCGGTGGTGGCCTCCCTGGCCGCCATCGTGCTTCTGACCCTGAGCTTCCGCAACAGCGGCCTGACCGGCGACGCGATCAACACCGAGCACTTCCACGACCTGGGCAAGCTCCTCTTCGGGTTTACCTGCTTCTGGGCGTACATCTCGTTCAGCCAGTTTTTCCTGATCTGGTACGCCAGCATCCCGGAGGAGACCCTGTTCTTCCACCTCCGGTGGTCCAACGGGCCTTGGAAGCCCGTGTCGGTCACCGTGGTCGCCCTGCACTTTGTGGTGCCCTTCTTCCTCCTGATCTCGCGCAACGTGAAGCGGTACTTCAACCAGAAGTTCTTGCAGCTCGGGGCCGCCCTGCTCCTGGGCATTCACGTGGTCGAGATGTACTGGCTCGTGCTCCCCAACTACGCGATGCACCAGCAGCCCGCGTTGGCCATTGAAGAGGTCGCCCGGCGGCCCGACGCGATGGCGTTTCATTGGCTCGACCTGGCCTCGTTGCTCGGGGTGGGCGGGATCTACCTCGCGGTGGTCTTCTACCGTATGGCCCAGGCTCCCCTCGTGCCGGTGGGCGACCCGCGCTTGCAGCGCTCGCTCCACCTTCAGAACGCGTGAAAGGCTCGTCATGGCCACCGACAAGACCGAACCGCCTACCCTACGCATCGTCCTCATCGGACTGGGCTCGATCGCCACCCTGGTCGGACTTCAGTTTGTATTCACCGCGTACTTCCAGCAGATGTACGCCGCCCAGGCGGCCGTCAACCAGACGGGCACCCTGGAGCGTGACGCCCGGTTGTACGGGGCTTCCCTGACCCGCCCCGAGGGACACAGCCGCGCCGTGTCTCAGGCCATGGAGTCCCTGGCTGCGAACCCGGGCCAGCGCCCTGCGGCCCTCGCCACGGCCCCCTCAACCGACACCGCGGCCCTCGTGGGGTGGGCCCTGATGCCCAGGGCGGTCCCGGCGTCCCCGCCGCCGCCTCCGGCCCCGCCCCCGGCGGTCCCGCTCCCGGCCGAGGTGCCCACGCTCGATCCCGCGGCGGTGCCCGGTCCCCTGGGAGCCCCGACCCATGCTGCTCCCGGAGCTCCCACGCCTGGGGCGGCGCCTGCTCCCGCCCCGGCAGGGGCCGTGCCCGCGGCGGCCCCTGCGCTGGAGACTCCCGTAGCCCCTGGGGTGCCCGCGGCCCCTACCCCTCCGGCGCCCGAGACCCACTGACCCGACCCATGATCACCCCGCGCCTCCGCACTGCCCTGCTCGCCACCTCCGTCGCGCTCGCCGCGTCGGTGGCGGGAGCCGTGGCGTCGGGGCAGGTCAACACCCCTCCGCACGAGCTCAGCGGGGTGGGGGTGATCGAGCACATGATGGCCCAGGTCCCGCGCGACGCGACCTTCCGGGATCACACCGGGCAGACCGTGCAGATCGGGCGCTACTTCGACGGCCGGCGTCCGGTGGTGCTCAACCTCGTGTACCATCGTTGCCCCATGCTCTGCTCCATGGTGCTCAATGCCGTCCTGCGGTCGCTCGCCAACACCCCGTGGTCGGTGGGGGAGCAGTACGATGTGGTCACCCTCAGCATCGACCCCCGGGACACCCCCGAGGTGGCCGCCCAGAAGCGCCGCAGGGTGCTTGAGACCTACGGGCGGCCGAGCGCGGCCCGAGGATGGCACTTTCTCACCGGGACCGACGAGGAGGCCCGTCGGGTGGCCCGGGCCGTGGGGTTCGAGTACCGCTTCGACCCTCGGCAAGATCAGTACGCCCACCCCGCGGTGACCTTCCTGCTCACGCCCGAGGGGCGGGTGGCGCGGTACCTCTACGGCATCGACCACGCACCCACCGACGTGCGGGTGGGGCTCCTGGAGGCCTCGCAGGGACGTTCGATCAGCACCGTCGAGCGGGTATTGTTGTTTTGTTATCACTACGACCCGCAAGGGCAGAAGTACGTGCTTGTGGCACGGCGCGTGATGCAGCTCGGCGGCGGGCTGACCGCGGTTTCCCTGGGCGCACTTCTGGCGACGTTGTGGTATCGGGAGCGGCGTCGTAAAGACCACGCCCCGGGCCTCGACGACGCGAAGTCGGTGCACTGAAAGATTCCCATGCAACCCCCGACCCCTGCGGGTCGGTCCATGGACCAAGGCTTCTGAGATGAACCCTACGATGCAGCTCCCCGGACAATGGTCGACGTTCGCCCCGAGCGTCGACTGGGTCTACTACTTCTGCTACTGGCTGAGCGTCGTGCTCTTCGTGGCCATCACCGGGGCGGTCCTGTACTGGACGGTGAAGTACAAGCGCCGCCCGGGCGTGAAGTCCGAGCCGACGGGCCACAACACCGTGCTCGAGGTGGCCTGGACCATCTCCCCCCTCGTCCTCCTGGCCCTGTTGTTTCACTGGGGTTTCCAGGGGTACGTGCATCTTACCACGCCCCCGTCCGACGCGATGGACATCCGGGTTCGGGCCCGCAAGTGGTCGTGGGACTTCGAGTACCCCAATGGGGCCCACACCACCAACGAGCTCCACGTCCCGGCCCATCGCCCGGTGCGGCTGGTGATGTCGAGTGAAGACGTGCTTCACTCCATGTACATCCCGGCCTTCCGGGTGAAACGCGACGCCGTCCCGGGCTTCTACACCACCCTGTGGTTTGAGGCCACCCAGACGGGCGAGACGCACTTCTTCTGCTCGGAGTACTGCGGAGCCGCGGCCACGGGTTCGACCGAGGTCATCCAGGCCGGGGCCGGGCGCTTCCACTGGTCGGGGCACTTCTCGATGATGGGCCGCGTGACGGTGCACCCCCGCGAAGCCTGGGCCCGCTTCCTGGAGGACAGCCTCCGGCCGCCGGTCGATCCGACCACGGGGCAGGAGATGACCCCGGCCCGCTGGGGGCAGGATCTCTACCGGCAGCAACAGTGTTTCACCTGTCACTCGGTGGACGGGTCGACCATGACGGGCCCCACCTGGCGTGGAATGTTCGGGCACAGCGTGCAGCTCGCGGACGGCACCACGGTGGAGGCCGACGAGGCCTACCTGCGGCGGTCCATCCTGCAGCCCAACGCTCAGATCGTGCGGGGCTACCAGCCCATCATGCCCACCTACGCGGGGGCGCTGAACGATCGGCAGATCGACGCCCTCATTGCCTACATGCGGACGCTGCGCTGAAACGCCACCAGGGAACCCGAAGGTAAGAACATGGCAACGGACGTGGCAACGCCGGACTCGCACGGCGACGAACTCGACTTCAACGAGAATTATCTCAAGGCCGGCAAGGGCGTAAGCTCCTGGCTCTTCACGCTCGATCACAAGCGCATCGGGGTCATGTACCTCGTGAGCGTGATCGCGGCATTTTTCTTGGGCGGCGTGTTCGCCCTGCTCGTCCGGCTGGAGCTGCTCTCCCCGGGCCGCACCATCATGGGGGCAGACACCTACAACCGCATGTTTACCCTGCACGGCGCGGTGATGGTGTTTCTCTTCATCATCCCGTCCGTGCCGGCGGCCCTGGGCAACTTCATCCTCCCGGTGATGCTCGGCGCCAAAGACGTGGCCTTCCCGAGGATCAACCTCCTCAGCTTCTACATCTACGTCTTCGGCTCGATCTTCTGCCTTTACAGCATTATCTCTGGGGCCGTCGACACCGGGTGGACCTTCTACACCCCGTACAGCACCTCGACCTCGACGAGCGTGGTCTCGATGACCCTGGGGGTCTTCATCCTCGGGTTCTCGTCGATCCTCACGGGCCTCAACTTCATCGTCACCATCCACAAGCTCCGGGCCCCGGGCCTTCACTGGCGTCGGCTCCCGCTGTTTGTCTGGGGCATGTACGCCACCAGCGTGATCCAGGTCCTGGCCACGCCCGTCCTCGCCATCACCCTCCTGCTCCTGGCCATGGAGCGGGTGTTTGGCCTCGGGATCTTCAACTCGGCCCTCGGCGGCGACCCGGTGCTCTTCCAGCACTTTTTCTGGTTCTACTCGCACCCGGCCGTGTACATCATGATCGTGCCCGGGATGGCCATCATCAGCGAGCTCCTGGCCACCTTCTCGCGGCGCGCGATCTTCGGCTACTTCGCCGTGGCCATGAGCTCCCTCGGCCTCGCCCTCCTCGGGTTTCTCGTGTGGGGCCACCACATGTTTACCTCGGGTCAGTCGGAGTTCGCCACCATGGCCTTCTCCGCCCTGACCATGCTCGTGGCCATCCCCTCGGGCGTCAAGGTCTTCAACTGGACCTTTACCCTGTACAAGGGGTCGATCGAGCTCACCACCCCGATGCTCTACGCCCTGTCCTTCATCGTGCTCTTCACGATCGGCGGACTGACCGGGGTCTTTCTCGGGGTGCTCTCGGTCGACATCCACCTGCACGACACCTACTTCGTCGTGGCCCACTTCCACTATGTGATGATGGGTGGCACCGTGATCGCCTTCGTGGGCGGGCTCCTGTACTGGTGGCCCAAGATCACGGGCAAGATGTACGACGAGAAGCTGGCGAAGGTCTCGTGGTTCTTTGTGTTCGTGGGCTTCAACGCGGTGTTCCTCATTCAGTTTGTGATGGGCTCCCGCGGCATGCCCCGGCGCTACTACGACTACCTCCCCGAGTTTCGCCCCTACCACGCCTTCTCCACGGTGGGCTCCTGGATCCTGGGCCTCGGGTTTGTCATCCTGGCCTGGGTGCTGATCAAGTCGCTGCGCTCGGGGGCCCCGGCTCCGCGCAACCCCTGGGGCTCGGCGGGCTTCGAGTGGCAGACGGCCTCTCCGCCCATCCTGCAGAATTTCTCCGAGGTCCCGCAGATCACCCGCGGGCCCTACGACTATCATCTCGCCACCGACGAAGAGCTTGACCCGGGTTTTCCCGAGGGCACCGAGCCGGCCAAGAAGGACTGAGCGTCGCCATGAGCACGGCCTCCCCCACGACGGCAGAGCACGGCGAGGGCGCCCACGGACACGGGCACCACTCTCCGTTCCTCGCGCACCACTTTGACACCCCCGCGCAGCAGTTTGAATCTGCCAAGCTCGGCATGTGGATCTTCATCGCCACAGAGATCCTCATGCTCGGCGGCCTCTTCGTGGCCTACACGATCCTGCGCAACAACGAGCCCGACATCTTCCACCAGGCCCACGAGCGCCTCGACAAGATCATGGGCGCCGTCAACACCGTGGTCCTGCTCTTCAGCAGCCTCACGGCGGCCCTGGCCGTGCGGCAGTCCCAGGTGGGAGACAAGAAGGGCACGACCCGCTACCTGGTCATCACGCTCCTCTGCGCGTGCATCTTCCTCGTGGTGAAGTTCTTCGAGTACCGGCACAAGTTTCACGACGGGCTGCTCCCGGGGGTCTACTTCCAGGCCCACCTCCAGCAGTTTGCCCACCACGGGCACGTCCTGCCGTACCGGGCCCACATGTTCTTCGGCCTGTACTTCATGATGACGGGCATCCACGGATTGCACGTCCTCATTGGGATGGGCATCCTGATCTGGGCCCTCAAGAGCAACCTCGACGGCAAGGTCACCCCTGGGCACTTCACCCGGGTCGAAATGGGGGCTCTCTACTGGCACCTCGTCGACCTCGTGTGGATCTACCTCTTCCCCCTTCTGTACCTGGTGGGCTGATGAGCAGCGCGACGCACGATTCCCACTCCGCAGAGCACGGCCCCGACGACGGCAAGGTCCACGCCCATGTCACCCCCGTCCTCTTCATGGTCGCCGTCTTCGGGGCCCTGATCTTCCTCACGGTCTTGACCGTAGCCGTGTCGTACGTCGACCTCGGCCCGGCCAACAACATCGTGGCCGTCGGGATCGCCACCCTCAAGGCCGCCCTCGTGGCCACCTTCTTCATGCACCTGTGGTGGGACAAGCCCTTTCACGCCATGGTGTTCGTGGCGGCCTTTGTCTTCCTCGGGGTCTTCATTGTCTTGACCCTCGACGACATCAACACCCGGGGCGCGGTTGATCGCGCCAACATGGTGCGCACCCTCGAGTCCACCGGGCAGATCGCCCCGGGCGGTTTGCAGATCCCGGCCGCCCCCGCCCCTCCCGCTCCCGCCGCGGGGGCCGCCCCCGCCGCGGCCCATCACTGACCCGGGTCTTCGCCCCCCGTCGGAGGGGATGACGGCCCCGGTCGGCGTCCCCATCGTCCTGTCTTCCATGTTCCTCCCTCGTATCGCCTGGGCCTTGCCGTGGGTCTTCTTGACCACCCTCGGGGGACCGGGGTGTCGCAAGAAACACGTGGCCGTCGATGGGCCGGTGGCCCTGGCCTATCCCACCTGCCCAGCGGGTTCGCCGGTCGCCCGGGAGAACCTGGGCACGGGGCACTTGCGTCCAGGGGCCACGGCCCTGGAGCGGATGGTCAGCGAGCGGTTCTTGTTCGAACGCAGGGGCTGCCTGCGGGTGATGACGGTGCGGCAGGAGTGGCCCCTCAACGTGTCCGACGTGGAGGTCGTGTACGACGCCCGGCTCCTGCCCCTCCGGGCCTGGAAGCGGATGACCCTGCCCGGGGCCCCCGATCCCGGGGCCGTCGAGGACATCCGGTCGTACGAGCTGCGCACCGAGGAGGTGGGGATCACCCGCCGCAGCGGGCGGGCCCCCGTGCGGTACGCGCGGCTCCGGGGGGGCCGACCTACGGTGGTCCTCGGGCCCGGACGGGGGATGCTCACGGCCTGGATTCAGCGGGCCAACCTGCCCGTCGGGGGGCGCACCCGAGAGCTGGCCCTCGACATCCGGGCTGCGGTCGAGCTCATCCGCCCGGTCACCCTGCGGCGCGAACCCGACATGACCCCGCCCGCCCTCGGGCGACGGGTGCGGGTGTACACCTACTACGGGCGCGAGACGGTCTTCGCCGACGAGGCCAACGTGGTCGTGGGCGACCTCGCGGGGCTCCTTCCCGACGCCCTGGCCACCACCCCCCGTCCGCCCCCTCTGCCGAGCCCCACCCCGCCTGATCCCGTGGGGACCCCGTGAGGCCCTGACGGCGGCGGCCTACCGCACGCTGAGGGCCCCGAGGAAGTCGGCGAGGCTCCCGAGGGCCTCGGCGTCCATGTGGAAGGCCCCGAGGTGCGGGTCGAGCTCGCCCGTGGTGCCCGGCAGGGGCGGGGCCACCACCAGGGTTGCGTAGTGCCGCATCACCGCGGTGAGGTCGGCGAAGGTGCCCCCGTGACCCCAGGGGCCCGTGGAGGCCGCCCCGCGCAAGGGTGGGGTCCGGAAGGCCCCGCGCATCCAGGGCTCGGGCAGACCCTCGGGCAGCCGCCGGTGGGTCGGGGCGTCGCTGAACATCCCATCGGCTCGGAAGGCGGAGGTCCTCCACGCCGCGAGGCCCTCCAGGCGGCCGAGGTCGGGGGCCCCGTCGCGCCGTCCTGTGGGCATCCCGATGTTGTGAAAGGCCTGATCGGTCAACAACGGACCATGATGGCACTGGATGCACCCAAAGTCGAACCAACGGCGTAGTCCGTCCCGGGCTCGTGGGGTCATTGCCTCGAAACTGCCCTGGATATACCGGTCGAAGGGGGTCTCGGGGGCGACCTGGAGGCGCTCGAAGGCGGCGAGGGCCTTGCCGATGTTGACGAAGATCCGGTTGACTGTGGTCTGGTCGTCGGGGCGCATGGCGTCCCAGGCGGGTTGGCCCGGTCGTCCGGCCGGGGGGAAGCGGGCGGGGTCGTCGAGGGCGGGCGGGGGGCCGAAGGCGGCGGTGTAGTCGGCCCGGTGGACGGTGGTCACGCGGTGGGCCACGGCCAGGCGGGAGCCGTCCATTTCGACGGGGTTTTCGAGGGGCCCGAGGGCCTGCGACCACAGGCTGTCGGCCCGTCCGTCCCAGAAGAGCCAGCGCATGTGGGCGGCGTGGTGGGTGGAGGGGGTGTTGCGATCGCCCGGAGCGAGGCCGAGTCCCTGGCCCCGGGCGTCGGCCCAGGCACGGGAGGGGTCGTGGCAGGTGGCGCAGGAGACCGTCCCGGGGCCGGACAGGCCGCGGTCGTCGAAGAGGAGGGCCCCGAAGCGGGCCGCGTTGGGGTCGTCGGCCCAGCGGTTGGTGGGGTCGGGAGGAGGGCCCAGGGGCCGGGCCATGGCCTCGATCTGAGCCCACTGGTCGTGGGTAAACCGCCCGTCGGTGCGCACGACCGGAACCCGAGGCGGGCGCGGACCTCCGCGGAGTTGGGCCCAGGCCACGGAGATGGCGTCGTCGAGGGTGGGGGCGTCGGGGGACACCAGGGTGCGCATCGGGCGCATCGTGCGGGGGTCGACCAGGACGACCACCGGCAGGCGCCCGCCCCCGAAGAAGAGGGACCGGAACCAGTACCTGGGGTCGACCGCGAGGGCGTCGGGGGGGACGTCGTACAGGGCCCTCCACGGGCCGAGGTCCTCGGGGGTGGCGGGGGCGTTGTCCTCGTCGCGCACGAGCAGGTCGACGAGCGTGAGCCGGGCTCCGTCGGGCAGGGCCCGCAGGCGTCCGGTGTGGGCGGCGTGCCAGCGGGCGGGGCCCGACCAGGCCGCCATCACCCGGATCACGAGGAGCCCGGGATCCGTGGCGCAGGGGGTGTACAGCGTCGCCAGGTTGAGCGGGCCCTCGGGGGCGGGGCGGGCGAAGGGCAGGTCGGGCAGCGGCCGACTCTCGTCGAGGGGAGGGGAGCCCTCGGGATAGGGCAGGGCCACCCCGTTGCGGCAGCGGGGAGGGCCCGTGGGAGCGTCCCCAGGCCTGGTGTCGATGGAGACATCGACCGCGGCGTCGGAGCCTCCGGGTGGGCCCTCTGCGGGCCCTGGGCTGCATCCCAGGGACACTGACGTGGCGACGAGGCAGAGGAGCAGGCCGGGGGGGCGCATGGGGCGGGGGTTATCTAGGATCAACGGGGGTGCGGGGGCAATCGGGGGCCCCGTGCAGGGCGGACTCGAGGGCGGCCATGACGGCCAGGGCCTCGTGGTCGCGCCAGGGGTGGGCGACGACCTGGACGCACACGGGGAGCCCCTCGCTTTGGGCGTCGACCCGGGCGGCGTGACGCTCGAGGAGGTCGCGGGGGTGGGGCCGTACGGTCTCCTCGGGGCGGACCCGGGTCACGGGGACGGTCCCAGCGGGAAACTGCACGACGTTCCACACCATGGCGGGGGAGGAGGCGAGGGTGAAGTTCTTGGACATCCCGTGGGGCAGGGCGGGGGTCGTGTAGGTCGGGCAGAGCACGACGTCGATCTGGGCCCGGTGCAGGGCGTCGACCATCCGGGCCCGGTACCCGCGCAGGGCGTCGACGAGGGCCCAGTAGGCGCTCACGGACTTCTCTCCGACGCTGTCGAGGAGCCGGGCGGTGCGGTCTTGTCCTGCGAGGGACGCCGCCCGGGTGAGGACCCCCCGCACCCGGGGCGAGAGGTTGGCCACCCGGGCCAGGGCCTGGAGGCTCGGGTCGAGGGGGTCGTCGCCCACGGCGGCCACGAGGGCGGCCCCTCCGTCGGCGGAGACGGCCCGGAGGTAGAGCTCCATCATCCCGGGGACGTCCGGCGGGGTGAAGGGGACGGCCACGAGGCCCCGGGCCCGGAGGACATCGCGGGCCCGCTCGACGGCCCGGGTGACGGCCCGCGAGACGGGGATCATCCCGTCGTCGGTGTAGTACCCCACCCGCAGGGTCGACACGTCGACGGTGCGATGGGACACCCACGGCAGGGGCGGGACCCGCGGGTCGAGGGCGCTCATCCGCACCGGGTCGAGGGCCTCGAAATACAGGGCCAGGTCGCCCACCGTCCGGGCGAGGGGGCCACACTGCGACCGCACGGCCTCCTGGCCGCGGAGCACCGTGCCCACCCCGTGCATCGGCCACCGGTCGAGGGTCGGCTTGAACCCGCAGATCCCACAAAACCCCGCGGGCGACCGGATGCTCCCGCCGATGTCGGTCCCGAGCCCGAGGGGGCTCATCCCCGCGGCCACGGCGGCGGCCTCGCCTCCCGACGACCCCCCGGCGGAGTGCAGTCGCGAGAAGGGGTTGGCGGTCTGCCCGAAGAGGGGGTTGCGGCTCTCGGCGAACAGCATCGTCTGCGAGAGGTTGGTGCGCCCGAGGATCACGGCCCCGGCCTCGCGCAGGATGGTGACCATCGCCGCGTCGCGGCGAGCCCGGGTGTCGCGGCGCGATCCGAGGCCCAGGGTGGTGGGGAGCCCTTCGATGTCGAAGCACTCTTTGACCGTGACGGGCATCCCGTGGAGGGGGCCACGGATGCGTCCCCGGGCCTGTTCGGCGTCGCGGGCGTCGGCTTCGGCCCGGGCCTCGGCGGCCAGGACGGTGGTGAAGGCGTGCACCTGCGGGTCGAGGACGTCGATGCGGGCGAGGTGGGCCTCGACGGCGGCCCGGCTGGTCAGGGCCCCGCTGCGGAGGCGGTCGGCGAGGTCGGTGGCGGAGAGGCTCCAGGGGGCTTCAGACATGGGCGGTGGCGGTCCTTACTCCGTGAGGCCCCGGGCTTCGAGCACGAGGCGGGTGCGCAGGGCGTAGAGCGAGGCCTCGAGGCCCACGGGGTACTCGTGGGGGTGATCGAGGCGGCGCACGGCCGGGTGCAGGGCGGCGACCTGGGTACGGGCGTGGGCGCGGGTGTCGACCAGGTCGGGCAGGGTGTACACGGGCCTTCCCCCGCGCAGGACGGGCACGAGCAGGTCGTGGTGCCCGAGGTCGTCGGCGAAGGTGCGGCGTCGGGTGGGATCGAAGGGGTCGATCATCGTGTGGCCGGGCGGGCCGTCGGTCGAGGCGTCGTAGATCATGTCGGCCACAAAGACCCCGTCGCGTACGAAGCGTCGCACCTGGTGGATGCCCGGGGTGCTGGTCTTGGCGGGCTGCTCGGACACCTTCACCCGGTGCTGCCAGTCGCCTCCGGGGTCGCGTACGGCGCTGAGCTTGTAGACCCCCCCGAGGGCGGGCTGGTCGGAGGCGGTGACGAGGCGCGTGCCGATGCCCCACACGGAGATGGCGGCCCCCTGGTGTTTGAGGCTGGTGACGAGGTGCTCGTCGAGGTCGTTGCTGGCGACCACGGCGGCGTCGTGCAGGCCGTGGGCGTCGAGGATCTTGCGGGCCTCGATGGACAGGTACGCGAGGTCGCCCGAGTCGAGGCGGACCCCCGCGAGGCGGTGCCCGAGGGACTTCAGGCGCAGGCCCTCCGCGGCGGCCCGGCGTACGCCCTCCAGGGTGTCGAAGGTGTCGACGAGGAAGACGCAGTTGTTGGGGAGGGCCTCGGCGTAGGCCCGGAAGGCCTCGACCTCGTCGCCGAAGGACATCACCCAACTGTGGGCGTGGGTCCCCTTGACGGGGATGCCGAAGAGGCGCCCGGCGAGGACGTTGGAGGTGGCGTGGGCCCCGCCTACGAAGGCGGCCCGGGAGGCGCTGAGCCCGCCGTCGGGCCCTTGGGCCCGGCGCAGTCCAAACTCGAGGACCTCGTCGCCCCCGGCGGCCTCGCAGATGCGGGCGGCCTTGGTGGCGATGAGGGTCTGGAAGTTGATGAAGGTGAGGAGGGCCGTCTCGACGAGCTGGCACTGGATGAGGGGCCCCTGGACGCGCACGAGGGGCTCCTGGGCGAAGGCCAGCGTACCCTCCGGGATCGCGTCGACGTGGAGGGTGACCTCCAGGGCCCCGAGGTACGCGAGGAAGTCCGCGGCGAACAGGGGGCTCCCGTCGTTGCCCGGGAGGGTGGCGAGGTAGGCGAGGTCGTCGGGGGTGAAGCGCAGGGAGGCGATCCAGTCGAGCACGGCCCCGAGGCCGCAGGCCACGGCGTATCCGCCCTGGAAGGGGAGCCTGCGGAAGTAGAGGTGGAAGACCGCCTCGCGGTCGGCGTGGCCCGAGCGCCAATACCCCTGGGCCATGGTGAGCTGGTAGAGGTCGGTCAGGAGCCCGAGGGGCTCGCGGTAGAACGGCACCGTGCTTCGCATCGCGTTGCCGCGGGAGGGTACTACACCGCGGCCCGCGGAGACCCTGCGGAAGTGCGCAGGGCCGGTGCTCTACGGCCGCGGGGCGAAGCGCAGGACGTGGCGGTAGATGCGGGTGGGGCCGTGTTGGGCGCGGTTCCACGGGAGGTCGGGGCCGTCGAGGGGGGAGGAGTAGTTGTAGATCACGCGGGTGTCGGGGGTCGGGCCGTCGAGGATGCCCGCGAAGCAGGTGTCTCCCTGACTGGGCAGGTCGAGGAGGTACGCGATGCGGTCCTCGGCCTGGACGTAGCGCCAGAGGCTGCATCGTTTGGGTCGGATGGCGTACGCCGCCTGGTAGGCCACCGACTGGGCCGCGTGGGGGCGGCTCCGTTGTCCGAGGTCGTACCGCCCGTCCTCGGTGACGTGGCGACGCCCCACGAGGTACGCCTCGCCGTCCTGCCAGAACATCAACGGCGAGTCGTACTTGCGCGGGTCGTGACGGCAGGTCCATCGGGCGAGGTCGCCCGCGGGGGCCCGGCACACGAGCGAACCCCACCCCGAGGCGTCTCCGGCCTCGTTGCGGATCACGGCGAAGAGGGTCCCGTCGGGGCCGAGGGTGAAGTCGGTCTCGCTCCCTCCGCCCTCGTACACCACGGGTCGGGCGGGATCGACCGGGGCCCAGGTCTGTCCGTCGTCCGAGCCGAGGAGCTCGACCTGGAGGGGGAGGCCGTTGAAGCGGTAGATGTTCTCTCCGCCGAGGTAGGCCGTCATGTAGGCCCGTCCGGCCTCGACCCGGGTGCGCCAGGGGATAAACCCCGGTCGGTAGAATGGGGTCAGGGCCGACCATTGTCCGTCCTCGCCGCGGGTGCTTCGGCTCATCCCTTGGGGGTCGAACCCCAGGGGGTCGGTCCCGAGCCGGGCGAGGTAGAGGGTGAGGGCCCCGTGGAAGGACAACAGCCGCGGCTCACGCAGGTCGGTTTCGGCGGCGAAGCGGGCCTCGAAGGTCCACGCGACCTCGTCGGGGCTCGACACCACGAAGATCTCCGTGCGGTTCGAGGCGAAGTGATCGGGGGCCGTGCGCCACGCGAGGTAGACCCTGCCCCCGTGGCGCACCACGTCGAGGTTGTTGTTGCTCGTCCCGGCCATGGCCATCGGGGGGAGCCCGGGGCCGGGCACGACCTGGCGGGTCTCCTCGACCGTGACGGCGTGTCGTCCGGGCTCGCTCGGCGGGGGCGGGGGCGGAGGCGCGGGGGCTGTGTCTGCGGCCGACGCGATGTCGAGGAAGGGGCCGACGTCGCCGACAGAGGCGTCGCGGGGGGGAGGCCCGGCGGGGGTCGAGCAGCCGAGGAGGCCGAGGAGGCCGAGGAGGGCCGCGGGGCCGTCTCGTCCCGGGCCGGTCATCGTCGCAGCACCACGGGGGCGACCCAGCGGGTGTACCGGATGGCCTCGGGGGCAAACCGCCGGGCTGCCTCGTCGCGCAGGCGGGGAGCCTCCTCGCGCTCGTATCGGGCGAAGGCGGTGGCGTCGGTGAAGTGGTACCGCACCTCGCAGTACACCCCCCCGTCGTCGAGCTCGCCGCGCAGGACCTCGCAGTCGAGGGCCCCGGCGGCCAGGACCTCCGTGAGGTGGACGTCCCGCAGCCACGCGATCCAGGCGTCGGCCACGGCGGGGTCGGCGAGGGTCGCGCGGACCGTGTAGGCCACGGGGTTCACTCGACCATCCCCATGACGTTGCCCTCGCGGCGGGCCCCTTCAACGGCCGCCTTCATCTTCTCGAAGAGCAGCCGGGCGTCGGGCAGGCCCTTGAGCGTCAGGTCGGGGGTCGAGCGGTCGTGGGTGATGACCCGGATGCGCCCGATCCCCAGGAGCCGCTCGGGCAGGGTCTGCTCGAACATCACGTCGCGCACCCGCCAGAGCTGCAGGGTGTCGATGCGCCTCGACAAGACCCCCTGCTCGATGTCGATGGTGCGGGTGCTGATGCGGTAGTGGGTGGCCCGCCGACGGAGCTCCCCGCCGAGGTAGAGCCACAGGCCGACGACCGAGCCAACGGCCGCCCCGACGAAGAGGCCCGGGTGTGGGGTGACGGAGAAGTACACCCCTACGGCCGCGAGGGCCCCGAGGGCGCAGGCCAGGGCCCCCAGGTAGCGCGCGAAATGGACGCGCCACGAGGGGGTGGCCCCGTAGAGCATCCGGGCCTCGGGGAGGGAATCGGCGGCGGTGGAGGGGGCGGTCATGACGGACGGGAGTGTACTCTTCCCGCGCCCCAGTGGGGAACTGGCGACCCGATCAGGCCGCGTGGGCCTGGGCCACGGCGGCGAGCAGGGAGTCGGTGTCGACGGGCTTGGCCAGGACCTGGGCCACCCCTTCGAGCAGGGCCGCCCGCACCCGGTCGTCGTTGCAGTAGGCGGTGAGGGCCACGGCGGCGAGGGTGGGGTCGTGGCGGCGGAGCTCGCGAAACAGCTCGACCCCGTCCATCCAGGGCATCTTCAGGTCGAGGAGGGCGATGTAGTAGCGCCCCGGGACGAAGGCCAGGACAGCCCGCCGGGGGTCGTCGAAGAGGTCGGCGAGGAAGCCGTGCTCGTCGAGGATCTCCACCAGATTCTCCGCGAGGTCGCGGTTGTCATCGACCACGAGGACCCTGCGTATCTGGCTGTCGACGGGGGGGGTGGTCACGGCGTCTCCTCTGCACCCGGCTGGGCCCGTGGCAGGGCCAGCTCGAAGCAGGCCCCGGACAGGGGACCTTTCACGAGCTGCACCGTACCGCGGTTTCGTTCGGCAAGCCGCCGACAAAGTGCGAGGCCCAACCCGATTCCTCGGGCCTTGGTGGTCACCAGGGGCTCGAATAGCCGAGCTTGTACGCTCGAGTCGATGCCCGGTCCGCTGTCGCTCACCCGGAACCGCACGGCCTCGGGGTCGATCCGGCACTCCACCCGCACCGCCCCGGGGCCGTGCTCGCTCGCGGCCTCGAAGGCGTTGTCAATCAGGTTGACGAGGATCCGGAGGGTGTGCTCGGGGTCGGCCCAGAGCACGGGCTGAGCGGCCAGGGGGTCGAGGTCGAGCTCGAGGCGCTCGGGGTGCTCGCCGTGGCGGGTCTCCTGGGCGATGTGCAGGAGCTCGGCGGGGACGCAGGCCCGGGGGCGGTGGGGGCCGTCGCGGACGAGGTCAAGCAGGCTGACGATGATCCGGTTGGAGCGGTCGACCTGGTTTTGGATCTTGTCGAGGTGCCGGGCGACGCCCTCGGGGGCCTCGGGCAGGCGTCTGCGCACGAGGAAGAGCGACGACTCGATGACCCCGAGGGGGTTGCGCAGCTCGTGAGCGATGGAGGCCACAAACTGCCCGAAGGTGGCCAGGCGCTCGCCCCGCTGGAGTTGGGCGATGTAGTCCTCGCGGTAGGTGTGGAGCATCACCGCGAGCTCGATGTCGAGGAGGCGGTTGACCGCGTGGGTCTCCAGGCGGGCGGCCTCGGGCGACGCGGCCGTCTCCTGCACGACCTCCAGGAGGTGCCCCCGGATCACGTTGACCGCGGTAAACATGTACTGCTGCGGGAGGTTGATCGCGACGTGGCGGCGGCCGATGCGGGCCCGCTGCTCGTAGTAGGACATGTCCCAGGGGCCGAGGAAGAGCTTGCGCAGCCACAGGATGAGGGTGCCCTTGAGCCGGGCGACCTGGGCCTCGCCCCCCGTGATCACGGTCGAGGCGTCGTCGTGGTCGAGGATGTGGGCGTAGAAGTCGTCGATGATGCGACCGGCCTGGGGCTCGACCCGGGGACCGAGGGCCAGGAGGCAGGCCTCGTCGACCGCCGAGAAGCCTACATACCGCTTGATCTCTTCGAACACATGCTCGCCATGGGAGGCTTCTGGGTGGGCCGTGTCCAGGGAGGGCGTGCTGTCAGAGACCGTCACGCCCTGGGATATAACGCCAAGAATCGGCGGGCGGAAGGGCCAACCCGCCGACGGATCGAGGTCTGTCGGGTTTGGGGCGGGTCAGCGCACGACCAGGACGGGGCGATCGGCGTGATTGACCACGCGGGTGGTGGTGGTGCCGACGAGGCCGTCGAGGAGGCGGTGGCCGTGGGCCCCGAGCACGATCATGGCGGCGTCGAGCCGGGTGGCGGTGTCGCAGATCACGCGCCAGGGGACCCCGACCTCGGCGAGGGTCTCCCGGAGCATGCCCGGAGGCAGGGTCTCGGCCTGCCGTCCGAGCTCGACCTTGCCGGCCTTGACGAGGAGCTCGGCCACGCTGTCGGGGGACATGGCGTAGGCCTCCAGGGGGAGCTCGGTGGGCAGGCCCACGGCCCGCAAGAGGGTGAGGGTGGCCCCGAGGCTGCGGGCCTGGGCCACGGCGGCCTCCAAGACCTTCTGGGAGACCGAGGAGGAATCGAGGGCGACGAGGAGTGTAGTCATGATGGACTCTGGTGGGTTGGAGTGAGGGCGGAGGGGGTCGGCGGACGGTGACAGTGACACCCCTCCCGCTCCATTCTCCACGGCCGCGAGGCCGTGAGCAACGCCGCCCCCATCAGGGCCGCGGCCACCAGGGGCCGTCGGCGATGGAGCCACGGCCCGAGGGGGGACGAGGCCCCGAGGCGGGACGACGCGAAGACGGCCGCGAGGCCCGGGACCGAGGCGAGGGCGAAGGCCGTCATGGAGGCTCCTCCGTGCAGGGCCGATCCCGTGGAAGCCGCGAGGAGCAGGGCCGCCGCGGAGGCCCCACACGGCAGCAGGGCCGTGAGGACCCCCATCCCCCAGGCCCGGGCCTTGGACGGGGCCCTTCGCCCCAGGGGCACGAGAGACGGACCCTTCCCCGGGGCGGGGGAAGACCGCAGCAGGCGCAGGGCGGACAGGGCCAGGGCGAGGCCGGCGGCCACGGCGGCCACGGCGTGTAGCGGGGTCCCGTGGAGCGGGCGGAGCAGGGCCCCCCCGAGGGCTCCGGCGAGGGTGCCCGTGACGGCGTAGGCCCCGAGGCGGGCGAGGCCGTACCGCAGGGCCGGGGCCACGCTCGGACGAAGGTCGCCGCAGGCCCCGAGGGCCAGGGGGCCACACATGGCCGCGCAGTGGGCCGTCGAGGCGATGCCCGCGGCCGATCCCGCGGTGAGGGCGACGAGCAGCTCCATCGTGGCAGGGCCTGCCAGCAAGGCCAGTGCCGAAGGCCCCGTCTCGCCCAGGCCCGGGAGGTCCGACGGGAGGCGATCGCCCCGGGGCCCGGATGTGCGCGATCGATGTGCGCAGGGCGCGCTCCGTGCTTGGAGTGCGGGCCGGGAGAGCATCGGGGGCAATGCCGTGCGGAGCGCGAGATGTGCGGCCCCGGGGGGATTGGCACGGGGGCTGCGAAGGGGGCGGGTTGATGGTTACAGGGCCGGAGCGGATGGGACGGGGCGACGGGGCGACGATGACAGGGGGGGCGACGGTCGGGTGGCCCGCGGCGGAGGCGGCCGGGGCGGGGTGTCTGCATTGTGGGTCGGCGGTTCCGGCGGGGGCGAGGGACCGGTTTTGTTGTCTGGGGTGTCGGGCCGTGCATGCGGTGCTGATGCGGGAGGGGCTCGGGCGGTACTACACCCTCGGGGGAGGCGAGGGCGCTCCCGTGGCCGCCCAGGCTGGCCCCCGCGACGCCTCCTGGCTGGAGGTGATGGCCGCACAACTCCGAGAGTCCGACGGGGTCACGCGGCTGGAGCTCGACGTCCAGGGGCTCCACTGCGCGGCGTGCGTGTGGCTCCAGGAGGAACTCTTCACACGCCGGTCGAAGTCGTGTGGGGGCGGGATCTCCGCCGAGGTCAACCCCGCCCGGGGGCGCATCGAGCTGCGGGTGACCCGCGCGTTCGACCTGCGGGCGTTTGTCGCCGACGTCGAGGCCTGCGGGTACCGGCTCGGGCCGCCGCGGCGCGACGCCCTGCCCGACGGGTCGGGCCTCGTGTTCCGCATGGGGGTGGCCCTCGCCCTGATGATGAACGCGATGCTCTTCTCCGTGCCCCTGTACTTTGGGCTGGTCTCGGGGCCCGTGTACGAGCTCTTCCGCTGGCTGGCCTTTGCGATCGCGGGGGCGAGCGTCCTGGTGGGGGGCCCGGTCTTCTTCCGCGGGGCCTACGGGGCCTTGCGCCGGGGGGTCTTGCACCTGGACGTGCCCATCTCCGTGGGGCTCCTTCTGGCGTTCGGGGGCTCGACCTGGGCCTTCTTCGCCGAGCGGTCCCGGGGGGCCTATTTCGACACCCTGGCTACCTTTACGGCCCTGATGCTCGTCGGGCGGTGGCTGCAAGAGCGGGTCTTGTCGCAAAACCGGGCCCGCCTCCTGGCCGACGACGGCGTAGAGAACCTCCTCGTGCGTCGCCTCGAGGGCGGTCGGCTCGTGGTCGTACGGGTGGCCGAGGTGCGCAAGGGCGACCTCCTCGCGGTGCCCCCGGGCGACCTCTTCGCGGTGGATGCGACCCTCCAGGCCGACGCTACCCTGCGGCTCGACTGGATCTCGGGCGAGTCGGCCCCGTGCGGTTACGCCGCGGGCGCTACGGCCCCGGCCGGGGCCTTCAACGCGGGCGAGTCGGCCACAACGGCTGTAGCGGCCGAGGACTTCGCCGGGTCGGCCCTGCCGTCCCTCCTGCGGGCCCCGGTGCAGGCCCCTGACCAGGCCCGGACGACCCCGTGGTGGCAGCGGGTGACGGCGGTGTGGGTGGCCGCGGTGCTCACCCTCGCGACCGTCGGGTTTGTGGCCTGGGCGGTGGTGACGGGAGACATCCCCCGGGCCCTGGAGGTGGCCACGGCGGTGCTGGTGGTGACCTGTCCGTGTGCGTTCGGGATCGCGTCCCCAATGGCCTACGAGCTCGTACAGTCGGGGCTTCGGCGGCGCGGACTCTTCGTGCGGAGCCCGAGCCTGCTCGACCGACTCCCCCAGGTCCGCCACGTCCTCTTCGACAAGACCGGAACCCTCACCACCGGCTCCCTCACCCTGCGCGACCCGTCCGTCCTCGACGGTCTGTCCTCCGGCGACCTCGGGTCCCTCTACAACCTCTGCGCCCGCAGCACCCACCCGCACAGCGTGGCCGTACGCCGGGCCCTCGAAGACCGCGGTCACGACGTCGTCTGGGACGCCACGGCCCGGGTGCGGGAGGTCCCCGGGTCGGGGGTCGAGCTCGACGAGGGCGTGGTCGTGTGGCGCCTCGGGCGGGCCGCCTGGGCCCTCGGACCCGACGCGGGACCCGGCCTGGTCCTGGTCCGGGGCGGTGTCCTTCGGGCGCGGTTTGACACCGACGAGGAGCGACGCCACGACGCCCGGGCCGAGGTCGAGGCCCTGCAGTCCGAGGGGTACCCCGTGTGGATCCTCTCGGGCGACGCCCCCGATCGGGCCGCCGCGATGGCCGCCTCGCTCGGTGTGGCCCCCGACCGATGCCTCGGCGGGATGTCTCCCGAGGCCAAGGCCGCCTGGGTGGCCGCCCACGACCGCAGAGACACCCTCATGGTGGGCGACGGGGTCAACGACGCCCAGGCTGTCGAGGCCGCCTTCTGCTCGCTCACCCCCGCCCTCGACCGCCCCTTCCTGCCCGCCCGAACCGACGGGTGGTTTGTCACCCCGGGTGTGCAGCCCGTGCGGGACGCCCTGCACGGGGCGCGCGCCCTGCAACGGGTGCTGCGCCGCACCCTGGGGCTGGCCACGGTCTACAACGTGGCGGCGGTGGGGCTGTCGCTCGCGGGGTGGATGACCCCCCTGCGCTGCGCGGTGCTCATGCCGGTCACTTCGCTGTCCATCGTGGCCATGACGGTCGCGTCGCTCGGGTCGGGGAGGTGGTCGTGGAGGTGATCGTATTGCTCGCGTTTGTGGGCCTCATGCTGCTGGCAGGGGCCTTGCTGATGTTCGGCCACATGGTGCGCGGTCGGGACGTGGAGTTCGCCGATCGCATCGCCCTGTTGGCCATCGCAGAAGACGACGCCCCCCGGAGTGCCCCCGCGGCCCCGGCGGCGTCGCATCACGGAGAGGACATGAGGTCGTCATGAGTTCGGAGAGCGCGTATCGCCCGGTGCCCGAGGGGCAGCGGGTGAAGTTTGTCTACGACGATGCGCTGGCGCGTATGTTCGTCACGGCCTCGGTCGTGTGGGGCATCGTCGGGATGCTGGTGGGCGTCCTCGTGGCCCTCCAGCTCGCCTGGCACCCCGCCAACGTCGGCCCCTACCTCACCTTCGGCCGCCTTCGACCCCTGCACACCAACGCGGTGATCTTCGCGTTCGTGGGCAACATGCTCTTCGCGGGGATCTACTACTCCACCCAGCGCCTCTTGCGCACCCGCATGGCCCACGACCTCCTGGGCCGCATCCACTTCTGGGGCTGGCAGGCCATCATCGTGGCCGCGGCCGTCACCCTCCCCCTGGGTATGACCCAGGGCAAGGAGTACGCGGAGCTCGAGTGGCCCATCGACCTCGCCGTGGTCGTGGTCTGGGTGGTCTTCGCCCTCAACTTCTTCTGGACCCTGGCCAAACGCCGCGAGCGGCACCTCTACGTGGCCCTGTGGTTCTACATCGCGACCATCGTGACCATCGCGGTGTTGTACATCGTCAACAACCTTGCCATTCCGGTGGGGCTCTTCAAGAGCTACTCCCTCTTCGGCGGAGTGCAGGACGCCCTCACCCAGTGGTGGTACGGCCACAACGCGGTGGCCTTCTTCCTCACGACCCCCGTCCTGGGGATCATGTACTACTTCCTGCCCAAGGCCGCCGGCAGGCCGGTGTACTCGTACCGGCTCAGCATCGTGCACTTCTGGGCCCTGGTGTTCGTGTACATCTGGGCCGGGCCGCACCACCTCCTCTTCACGGCCCTGCCCGACTGGGCGCAAAACCTCGGGGTGGTCTTCTCGCTCATGCTGTGGGCCCCGAGTTGGGGCGGGATGCTCAACGGCCTGCTGACCCTGCGCGGAGCCTGGGACAAGGTGCGGACCGACCCCGTGCTGAAGTTCTTCGTGGCGGGGGTGACCTTCTACGGGATGGCCACCTTCGAGGGGCCCCTGCTCAGCATCAAGAGCGTGTCGGCCCTGGCTCACTACACCGACTGGATCGTCGGCCACGTCCACGAGGGAGCCCTCGGGTGGAACGGCTTCATGGCCGCGGGGATGTTCTACTGGATGGTCCCGCGCCTGTGGGGGACCGAGCTCTACTCGAAGAAGGCCGCCGACGCGCACTTCTGGATCGGGACCGTCGGGATCCTGCTCTACGTGGTGTCGATGTGGGTGGCCGGGATCACCCAGGGCCTGATGTGGCGGGCCGTCGATGGCAGCGGGGCCCTGCAGTACCCGAGCTTCGTCGAGACCCTCCTGGCCCTGCGGCCCATGTACTGGACCCGCCTCCTCGGGGGCACCCTCTACCTCGCCGGGTTCTTCCTCATGGCGTGGAACCTCTACAAGACGGCCCGCTCGGGCGAGGCCGTCGACGGGCACGGCGAGGCCGTCGAGCTCACCCCCGACGCCGAGGACGAGGTGCCCTGGTACAAGGTCGCCTTCGGGGCCCCGGTGATCCTGTCGACCCTGGTGATGGCCCTCTTCGCCGCGGTGGCCGTCCTCAGCGACGTGGCCAGCATCAGCGTGGCCAGCCTCGCGGTCTTCGTGGCCGTCTTCGGCACGATCGCTCACCAGATGGGCCGCGACTCCAAGAAGACCACCTGGCACCGCATCGTCGAGGGCCGGGCCCTGATCTTCTCGCTCCTCACCGTGCTCGCCGTGCTCGTCGGGGGTGTGCTTGAGCTCGTCCCGAGCCTCGTGGCCAACCAGACCATGGTGTCGCAGACCCGCCAGAGGCCCTACACCCCCCTCGAGCTCGAAGGCCGCGACGTATACCTCCGGGAGGGTTGTTACAACTGCCACTCGCAGATGATCCGCCCCCTGCGCTGGGAGACCATGCGCTACGGCGACCCGTCCACCATCGACCAGAGCATCTTCGACCACCCCTTCCAGTGGGGATCGAAGCGTACGGGCCCCGACCTCGCCCGCGAAGGCGGCCGGTACCCCCACCTCTGGCACTACCGCCACATGATCGACCCGCGCAGCACCTCGCTGGGGTCGAACATGCCCGCGTACCCGCACCTGGCCACCACCCGCTACGACGCCGAGCGCCTCGACGACAAGGTCGACGCCATGCGGGCCCTCGGGGTCCCCTACACGGCAGCCCAGGTCTCGACCGCCGCCGCCGACGCCACCACCCAGGGGCAGCAGATCACCCAGGAGCTTCAGCGCGAGGGCGTCACCGTCGCCCCCGACACCCAACTCGTGGCCCTCATCGCGTACCTCCAGCGCCTCGGGCGCTGATCACCCGGAGCTCACACGACCATGTGGCGACAGTTTTTTACCCAGAGCCCGGTCCTCGCGTTGCCCGTGCTCTCCATGGCCATCTTCATGCTGACCTTCGCGGCGGTGGTGTTCGCCACCTTCCGCAAGAAGGCCCACGGATACGACCCCCTGGCGGCACTGCCCCTCGACGAGGACACGACCCATGCCCGCGCTGATTGAGTCCCAGACCCCCGAGGCCTCCAAGTCCGTCACCCCGGCCTTGGGCCCCGACGCGACCCACGACACGGCCCCCGTGACCCGCGCCGGCAAGCGCCTCCATGGCGCCGCCGCCGAGCCCCAGGACACGGTGGTCCACAGCTACGACGGGATCGAGGAGTACGACAACCACCTGCCCAACTGGTGGCTGGTCACCCTCTTCGCGACCATCGTGTTCGGGATCGGGTACTACTTCCACTACGAGGTCCTGAAGTCGGGGCCGTCGCAGCTCGAGGCCTACGAGCAGAGCGTGGCCGTCGACCGCGCGGCCGCCGCAGCCCGGGCCCGTCGGGCCGGGGCCCTCACCGACGAGACCTTCGCCACCCTCGCCCGCGACCCGGCCATCGTGCGGACGGGGGCAGGGGTCTTCACGTCCCAGTGCGTGGCCTGCCACGGCCCCAACGGGGGCGGCACGATCGGCCCCAACCTCACCGACAACGCCTGGATCCATGGCCCTCGGGCCACCCAGATCTACCGCATCATCTCCGAGGGGGTCGCCGCCCGGGGGATGCCCGCCTGGGGCCCGCAGCTCGGCGAGGAGCGCAGCCAGGCCGTGACGGCCTACCTCCTCACCCTGCGCAACACCAACGTCGCTGGCGGCAAGGCCCCCCAGGGCGACGTGGCGGCGGAGTAGCCCGCATGTCGAGGCACCTGCCGGTGGTGGGGGGGATGCGCACCTCGGTGCACGGCGACGGGACGCGGGAGACCGTGCACCCGGCCGACGTGCGGGGGCGGTTCCTCACGGCCCGGCGGGTGGTCTACGGCCTGCTCGTAGTGGTCTACCTCGCGGTCCCGTGGCTCTCCGTCGGGGGGCGCCCCGCGGTGCTCCTCGACATCGCCCAACGGCGTTTCCTCTTGTTCGGGGCCGTGCTCAACGCTCAGGACGCCTGGCTCCTGTTCTTCGTGCTCTTCGGGGTGGGGCTCACCCTGATCGCCGTGACCACCGTGCTCGGTCGCGTCTGGTGCGGCTGGGCCTGCCCTCAGACGGTCTTCCTGGAGGGCGTCTTTCGCCCCCTCCAGCGCCTCCTGGAGGGCTCCCGCAACGAGCGCCTCCAACGCGAGCGCAAGGGCTGGACCCTCGACCGCGTCTGGCGCCGGACGGTCCTGTGGTCGATCTACCTGCTCCTGGCCTCGGCCATCGCCCATGTGTTCCTGGGGTACTTCGTGCCGATCCGGTCGTTTCTGACCATGATCTCCGAGGGGCCCGTGACCCACCCCCAGGCCTTCTTCTGGGTGACCTTCTTTACCGGGGTGTGGTTCTTCGACTTCGCGTGGTTCCGTGAGCAGACCTGCCTGGCCATCTGCCCCTACGGCCGACTCCAGTCGGTGATGACCGACGACGACTCCCTCGTGGTGGGCTACGACAAGGCCCGCGGCGAGCCCCGCGGCAAGGTCGGCAGCGAAGGGGCCGGCGACTGCGTCGACTGCGGTCGGTGCGTGGTGGTGTGCCCCACGGGGATCGACATCCGCAACGGCCTCCAGCTCGACTGCATCGGGTGTACGGCCTGCATCGACGCCTGCGACGAGGTGATGGACAGGCTCCACCGCCCCCGCGGCCTCGTGCGGTACGACTCCCTCAACGGCCTGGTCGGAAACGCTCGGCGCTGGATGCGCCCGCGGCTCTTCTTCTACCTGGGCATCGCGGTCCTGTGGGCCTTCGGGGTGTTCTTCGCCACCCGCACCCGCACGAGCTTCGAGGCCAACCTCCTGCGCCTCCAGGGTGCCCCGTACAGCCTGGAGGGGACCACCGTACGCAACGCCTTCAACATCCACCTGGTCAACAAGCTCGGGGAGACCCACACCTTCGTGGCCGAGCCCCTCGCGCCCCCCGCGGGGGTGACCTACCTCATCCCCATGACCCGGGTGCGCCTCGCTCCCTTCGAGGGGGCCCACCTCCCGGTGTTTGTCACCGTGCCCCGGGGCCAGACCCTGCCCGGGGGGGCGGTGCGCCTGCGGGTGCGCTGCGAGGGGACCGCCGACGTCATCACCGCGGCGGCCCCCTTCCTTCAGCCTTGAATCTCAGGCAGGGATCTCGGTGTCGGCCCGGGGCCCGGCCCGCTCGATGAGGGCGGCCACCCGGGCGGCGTCGAAGCCCTGCCCGGCCCGGACGGCCTCGGCCAGGATGCGGGCGTCGCGTTCGGCCCGGAGGTATCGCAAGGCGGTGGCCCCGAGGTGGTCGGAGCCGAGGGCGTTGACCCAGGCGAGGCCCTCTCGGTACACGAGGCGGGCCGCGAGGGACTTGGCCACGATGCTGCGGGCGTAGGCCGGGGGGAGGCGCCGCACGGCCCGGTCGCCCGCGAGCCGACGCAGGGTCTCGGGCAGGTGCTCCTGAACCACGCTCTCCAGGAGGGCAGGGTCGAGGTCGGGGTGAGCCAGGAGGTGGGCGTCGATGGCGTCGGCGGCCCGGTTCATGGTGTGGGAGAGCTCGACCGAGAGCTCGGGCAGGAGCTCGCCCGTGCGGGCCCTCTCCCGAAACAGGAGCTCGGCCTCGGCCCGGGCCAGGGCCCGCAGCCGCACGAGGATGTCGGCCACGAACTCGGGTTTGTTCGCGAGAAACTCCTCGTCGCTCCACAGGTGGGCGGCCACGATCTCGAAGCTGGAGCAGATCACCCCGCACTTGTTGGCCGAGCTGTCCTTGAGGACCAGGACCCCACGGGCCCCGAGCTCGGCCCGGGCCGTCTTGGTGAGGAAGAGGTTGGCCCCTTCGATGATGACCCGCGACGAGGGGGTCCCGTCGGGCAGGAGGTGCTCCTGCCAGTTGGAGTCGTGCAGGGTCTGCGGCCTGCCCCCCGATGGGACGAAGGCATCGGCCACCACGCGGTTGTGGAGGCTGTTGCGCAGGCGCGGGCCGTCGGGGTCGGACACGGGGGTCAGGCGCCCCCGGGGGCCGAGCCGGGCGGGGTCGTAGCGGTCGACGGGGTGGCTCTGGGCGACCAGGGTGAGGAGGTGCGGGAGGTCGAGCCCGTCGGGGTCTTCGAGGCAGCCCGACCCGTCGGCGAGGCCCACCACCCGGGCGTGGTTGCCGTACTCGCGGTGCAGGATGCGGAGCATGTTGCCCGCCACGTCGCCGTCGGGCCCCCCGGTGAGCTTGACGGTGAAGTCCTGGGTGTACGGGTCGATCCCGACGGCCCGCAGGGCCACCTCCAGGAAGACGTTGACCCCTTCGGAGGTGACCCCGTACTTCTTGTGGTTGATGCCCGCGGCGGGTTTGCTGCTCATGAAGGCCCCGGCCAGGCGGTGTCCCCGCGCGGCGGCCCGGGCCACGACCCAGTCGATGAGGTCGGGGGTGATGTTCTCGTCGGGGCCGAGGTAGAGGGTCTCGTTGATGCCGAGGCGGTCGACGATGTAGCCCGCGGCGGTGGGGACGAGGAGGTCGAGCAGGCCGTCGGCGAAGCCCTTGAAGGCCCGGGCGGTGCTGATATCGGGGCTCGACACGATGACGGCCTTCGCTCCGCCCTCGGGGATGTCCTTGTTCTTGAGCTGTTGGGCGTGGGCGAGGCCGTAGACCTCGTCGTAGAGCCGGTCGATCTCGCGGGACAGGGCCTGCGGGGTGCTCGGCCGCACGACCCGGACGCCCCCGCGTGCGATGTCGCGGAAGCGCAGGTGGAAGCCGTCGAAGCCCTGTCCGTGCACGAAGAAGAGCCCGTACGGAACGTCCGTGAGCTCGGGGCGCTCGATGAGGCTGGGGTCGAGGCGCATGGCGAGGCCGTAGCGCCCGGGCACGAAGAGGTTGGTCTTGAGGGTGCGGGCCGCGGCGTCGAGCATCGCGTGCAGGATGCGCCGGGCGTCGTCGGTCTCGGCCCCGTCGTCGATGGCCCGGGCGACGTCGGCCCGGCGGCGCTCGAGGACGGCGTCGTTGAGGCGGAGCTCCGGGTCGGCCCGGTCGCGGAAGTAGTCGGCCACGAGGGCCACCACGGGGGCGTAGCGGTTGAGGACCGTGACCATGCGCTCGCGGGCGAAGGCGAAGGGGTTGGTCCGCACGAGGCGCTGGTGGGCGAGGCTGCCGAGGGCCATCGCGATCTCGCTGCGCAGGAGGCCGAGCCCGAGGTGCTCCTTGGACAGGGTGAGGGCTGCGGGGGTGATCCACTTCATGCGGGCGAGGTCGGGCTGGAGCCGCTGCCACAGGGTGCCCTCGGGCGACAGGGGGCCGTCGGGTCCGCGCAGGACATAGGTGAGGAGGGTGACAAACCCGTTGCCCGGGTCTTCGACCACGTCGACGAAGGCCCGCAGGATGTTGCACCCGTGGGCCCCGAGGTAGGCCGCCGTGCGCTCGAACATACGCCGCGGGGTGGCGTTGCCCACGGTGAGCACGATGCGGCTGAGGCGCGGGTCGACCTCGGGTTCGAGGATGACGAGGGTGTCGTCGGTCCCGGCCACGGCGGCAAAGCGCTGGTAGCTCCGCAGGGCCCGCAGGGGGGTCACGGCCCGCACCCAGTCGGCCGAGCAGCCCGTGAGGAACCGCCGGACGGCATCGGGGTCGATGCCCTGGGCCCCGGCCTCGGCCACGATGGCGGCGGCCCGCTCGGCCAGGGCGGGGTCTTCGGGATCGAAGCGCGGAGCGTCGCCGAGCAGGACGGTGTCGATGGCGAGCTTGCCGTCGGCGCTGATGTGCACCTTGGCCTGCCGCAGCCCCACGTCCTTGGGGACCTGGGCCAGGATGTCGGCGAGCAGGCCCGGGTCGTCGTGGTCGAGGAGGAAGGTGAAGCGCTGGCCGTCCTCGTGGCGCAGGGTGATATTGAGCCGCTGGCTGGAGGTCCGGGCCGCGGCGATGGCCCGCAGATGCACCCGGCGCTCGGCCTCGCTCGTGTCGGCGAAGTACGCGGCCGGCATCTGCGTCACGAACCAGGGCAGGAGCGAATCGAGGGTCTCGGTGAAGCCCGCGAGGATCTCCTCGCGAAGGTACGGGATGTCGTCAGGTTTCATAGGGTGCGGCGTGGAGAGAGCTATCACGGAGGCTGGGCTGTGGGGTCAATTCGTGATGAGATCAATGCTCGATGGACCGACGCGCCGACCCTTCTTTTCGTGTCGTGCTCTGCACGCACTGTGCAGGCACCGTGGAGGCCCCGGTCTTTGGCGGGACGGTGCAGTGCCCGGGGTGCGGCTGCCCCAATACGGTGCCTGCCCGGGACGACCGACCGCTTGGGGCGGGGGGGCAGGGGTTCGTGGTTCCGGAGGCCACGCGGATGGAGCGGCTGCGGCAGCAGGACGGCCGACCGATGCTGCCCCCGACGAGCCTGGAGAGCCTCCTCGAGGGCGGCGGGATTCCCGCGTGGAAGGTTCAGGAGGCGGTGACGGTGTGGCAGAACTCCCGCCGCGAGGTCATGGCCACCCAGGGCCACGAGGCGGCCGAGCGGGTGTTCTTCCTGACCCTCGTGTTGGCCAACGTGCTCTCCGAGCAGGGCGATCTCGTGCGGCAGCGGGGGCTGTACGAGAGCGCCCTCGACGTCCTGTCTTTGGCCCGGCACAAGCAGATGATGCGCGGGGCCCTCGCGCGACTGGCGGTCCGTCAGGGCGACCTCGCCGAGGCCGAACGTTGGCTCGCCCCCTGCGACCCTCGCAGCGACGACCTGCAGACCGACTCGGCGTGGCGTGTGTCGCGGGCGATGGTGGACACCGCCCGGGGAGACTTCCGGGCGGTCCTCGGGGTGCTTGGGCTGGAGTTCGCGGAGGTTCCGGTGTTCGACGCAATGGACGGGTTGTCGGTGGTCCTTCGGGCCAACGCGTGGGAACGCCTGGGCCAGGGCGACGCGGCCGTGGCGGCTTTGCTGGAGTATTTCGGCCAGGGTGGGCCCTCGGGGCGGACGTCGGTGCGCAAGGTGGTGGAGACCTTCGGGGGATTGGGGTTGTGCCCTCAGAGCCTCGGACGGGCGGAGCGGACCTACGGAGCCCAGGCGGCGTCGCAGGCCGCCCAGCGGGCCACGGGGGGCATCCATCGGGTGTTTGTTCCGCTCGGGGCGGTGCTGACGGTGGGGGCGGGGGTGGTCGTGATGGCGGCGGGGCTGGGTTTTTTCGGCCTGGTGGATTTCGACCCGACGAACGTGCTGTGGGCCCTCGGGCTGGGGATCGGGGGCGGAGTCTTGCTGGGCATCGGGCTGGGGATGGCGAAGGCGGCGAAGCGGGCCCAGTACCTCCGGACGCACGGGATCCAGGGCACCGGGCGGGTGCGAGAGGTGCGGACCACGGGGGTGGAGATCAACGACGTGCCGCAGATGGAGGTGATGCTGGAGGTGGCGGTCCCGGGGCATCCGCCCTACGCGTCGAGCGCGAAGATGTTGATGCACGGCCACGTGGCGGCGCAGTTGGGGGTCGGGGCCTCGGTGCCTGTGCGGGTCGACCCGCAGAACCTCCGCGACGTCCTGATCGAGACCGACTGACGGTTGGGGGCTTGCGCATCGGGCGGCAGCGGTGCGAGGCATGGGCCCATGCTGAACGTGGGCGATGCGGTTCCGGAGTTTGCGGCGGAGGGGGATGGGGGGCAGCGGGTGACCCGGGCTGACCTGCTGGGGAAGCGGTCGGTGGTGTATTTCTACCCCAAGGACGACACCCCGGGCTGCACGACGGAGGCGAAGGATTTTACGGCAAAGAAGGCTGATTTCGACGCCCTGGGCGTGCGCGTGTACGGGGTGTCGAAGGACACGGTGGCGAGTCACTGCAAGTTTCGCGACAAGTACGGGCTCGGGGTGACCCTCTTGTCCGACGCGTCCCTGGCGATGCAGAAGGCCTTCGGGGCCTTCGGCGAGAAGGTGATGTACGGCAAGAAGATGGAGGGCACGATCCGCAGCACCTTCGTGATCGGAGCCGACGGGCGGGTGACCCACGCGTGGCCGCGGGTGAAGGTGGCGGGTCACGTCGACGCGGTGCTCGCGGCCCTGCGGACGGGTTGACAGGGGACGGGTCGTGGGGCATTACCCCGCGGCTCTGCTGCCTCCGTAGCTCAGTGGATAGAGCAGCGGCTTCCTAAGCCGTTGGTCGCGCGTTCGACTCGCGCCGGGGGTGCCTGAAAACAAGGGGTTTTGTGATCGGGTGCCTCGGGGGCAATCTGACTGGCCACGGATTGCCCACGGCCGAGGGCCTCAGTGCGTCATCCCGCTCGCGCCTGCCGACCCTGCGCGGCTCGCGGCTCCGCCCGCGCCCCCGGTCCCGTGCGCGAGCGTGTTGCCCACGGGGTCGACGGTCGTAGCCACCCGGTAGATCGCGAACGACGGGCCCCCCGCCCCGCCTCCGCCCATTCCGCCGCGTCCGCCCATCCCGCCGCTCCCGCCCATCCCGCCCGCGCCGACCTCCGAAGTGCACGCGCTCGCGCCCGCTCCGCCCGCTCCGCCCGCTCCGCCCGCTCCGCCCGCTCCGCCCGCTCCGCCTTCGCCGCCGTTCCCCGAGGTGATCCTGTTGGCGTCGAGGGTCACCCCCGTAGACGTGACGAGCACGATGCCGAACGATCCGCCGCCCGCGCCCCCCGCGCCGCCGCCCGTCCCGCCGCACCCGCCTCCGCCGCCTCCGCCGCCGCCGTTGCCGCGTCCGTTGACGCACAGGACGCAGCTCTGCCCGCCGCCCCCGCCTCCCCCGCCTCCGCCGCCGCCGTGCATCCCAGCCATGCCCGAGGCGGCCATCGCACCGACCCAGACCTCGCCCACAAACGCACCGCCGTCGTCGCCGCCCGCACCGTCCGTCCCGGCCGCCCGGCTCGCCCCGTTGTCCCCGCGGCTCCCCGAGCGCCCCGTGCTGCCCGCCGAGCCCCCACTGCCGCCGGACGCTCCGCCCGTTCCGCTCGACCCCGAGGCCCCGCTCGACGCGTAGCCCCCAAAGCCGCCGTCGCCGCCGCGTGCGCCGCAGGAGCTCGCTCCCCCAGTGCCGCCCGATGCGTTCGTCGAGGCGTCGCACCAGCCCGACGACCCGCTCGAACCGCCCAACCCCGCCGCCCCGGGGGTGCCCGCCATGCCGTTTGCGCCCGGGCTGCCGTTCTCTGCGACCAGGGTGTTGCCGCGGAGCACCAGAGCCCCCCGCTCACGACCAGGGCGGCGACGGTGCTGATCCCGGGCGCCGAAGCCCCGAGCGCGCGCATCGTAAAGCGGCTGACGACCGTCCGCGTCGCGATGTCGCGCGCGACAAACGCCGTCACGGTCCCCTCCGACGCCAGCGACTGCTGGATCACAGACTCCGCCGCGAACGTGCGCCCCCAACTCTTCGGGTCGTAGCCGCCGTACAACGACACCCCCGAGGCGAGGGTGACGGTCTCGCCGAAGGTTCCGGCCGAGACGTAGACCGCCGAGCGACCCGCCGTGCGGGCGTGCCGCAGGGCCGCCCCGATCGTGAGGAAGGGGCGCGCCTGCGAGCCGTCGTTGGTGTCGGCCCCGGACGGCGCGACGAACACCCCAGACGCCAGGACCCCCTCGAACCCGTCGCAGTCGGAGTCTCCGGGCACGTCGGGGTCGTCGGGGTCGCCGGACGGGACGCACCCGTCGGCGGCGTCAGGGCCGGATCCCGCGTCGGGGTTGGATCCCGCGTCAGGGCTGGATCCCGCGTCGGGGGCGTCCGTTGCGGGGGGGACGTCCGTCGCTACGTCTTCGATCGCCCCGGAGTCGGTCCCGCCGGGGCCACCGCCGCCGCTGCGGCTGCTGCATGCACCCGAGGTAACAACGACGGCAAGGCAAACGAGGACGGCCGGAGCCCGAGTCATACGGATAGGCATGGAGTTTGGTGGGGCGATAGGAACCCCAACAAATGCGCCCGTCAAGCGCCCGAAGACCCCGCGCGTCCGTCCCCTCACGCGGCAGAATAGCTCTCAGATGAAGGGCTTTTGCCCCGTCGTCGGCCGCGATGCTCGCGCTCCCACCGCGCGCGCTGCTACCTTCGGTCCCATGACGGCGAATCGACTGGGGTGCGACGTGGTCGGCGACGGGCCGCGGCGTGTGATCGTCCTCAACGACCGGCTCTGCGACACCTCCACCTGGGGCGGGGCCCGAGCCTACCTCGACCTCGAACGGTTCACCTGGGCCTTCACCGACCTGCGCGGGTACGGCCGGGTCGGGCGGTGACCGACCGGGTGGTTTTGTCCGCCCGCTTGACATCGGCCCGCCGTGTGGGACAACCGGGCGGCCGCCATGCGCACGCTCGTCCTCGCCGCATCCCGTCTCGCCAGTGACTCACGGGAGTCACGCGCGGACGGCTGCGCCCGAGGAGGCTCACGCACTGCGGCGACACGGGGATAGAAGACAACCACCCCGACGCCCTGACGAAGACCCTCTCCGGCCGCACACGCGCTGGAGGGGGTTTTTGCATTTCAGGGGTCACGACGACCGGTCCCGCGCCGCTCCACGCAGGGGGACCGGTCCCACACGGAGCACACGGAGAACGATCATGGGCCAGGTTCATCTCAACGTCGGGACCATCGGTCATGTGGACCATGGAAAGACCACCCTCACGAGCGCGATCACGAAGGTGATGGCCGCGGCGTACGGCGGACGGGCGCGCTCCCTCGACCAGATCGACAGCGCCCCCGAGGAGCGGATGCGCGGGATCACGATCAACCTCGCCCACGTGGAGTACAGCTCCGCCCGGCGTCACTACGCCCACATCGACTGCCCCGGGCACGCCGACTACGTGAAGAACATGATCACCGGGGCCTCCCAGATGGACGGGGCCATCGTGCTCGTGGACGGATCGCAGGGCCCCCAGGAGCAGACCCGCGAGCACGTTCTGCTGGCGCGGCAGGTGGGGGTCGGGCGCGTGGTGGTCTTCGTCAACAAGACCGACCTGGCCGACCCCGAGCTGCTGGAGCTGGTGATCCTCGAGACCCAGGAGATCCTGGAGGGTCACGGGTACGGGGGTTCGCCCGTGGTGTGCGGCTCGGCCCTTCAGGCCATCCGGGCCGTGGACGCGGGCACCCTCGACGACGCGCGCACCGAGCCCATCCGGGCCCTGGTGCAGGCCATGGATGCCCACTTCCCCGATCCCGTGCGCGACCTCGCGGGGCCCTTCCTGATGCCCGTGGAGGACGTGTTTACGATCGAGGGTCGGGGCACCGTGGTCACGGGTCGGGTCGACCGGGGGGTGCTCCCGGTGGGGGCCCGGGTCGAGATCGTCGGGCTCTCCGAGGGCGACGGGCGGACCATCGTGGTGACTGCCATCCAGTCGTTTCACAAGGACCGCCCCGAGGCCCGGGCGGGCGAGAACGTGGGCCTCCTCCTGCGCGGCGTGAGGCGCGACGAGGTGGCCCGCGGTCAGCTCGTGTCGATCCCCGGGGCCATCGTGGCCCACGCCGCAGGCGAGGCCGAGCTGTACGTGCTCAGCGAGAAGGAGGGCGGGCGCCATACGCCCTTCGGCAGCGGGTACACCCCCCAGTTCTTCTTCGGAACCACGGACGTGACCGGGGTCCTGGAGGTCGACGACGGCCCGGTCGTTCCGGGGGCCCGGACGCGGGTTCGGTTTGCCCTGCGGCACCCCGTCGGGCTCGAGCCCGGGATGCGCTTCGCCCTGCGCGAGGGGCGTCGAACGGTCGGGGCCGGCGTCGTGCTCTCGGTGCGGTAGGCAAGTGGGCTGCGTGCGGATCTCGGGGGGCCGCACGCAGCCCGCGCGTTATTCGTCAGGGGGACTGCATGGTGAGGGGCCCGAGGTAGTCGCGTTTGCCGACGGCGACCCCGTTGTGACGCAGGATCGCGTACGCCTGCGCGAGGTGGAAGAAGAAGTTGGGCACCGCGTGCTGGAGGAAGTAGTCGGCCCCGGTCATGGTCTTTCCCTCCCAGCGGGGTTGGGTCACCACGCGGGTGGCGGCTCCGTCGAAGTCGGCGGCGGTGAGGCCGTCGAGCCAGGCGATGGTGGCCCGGACGCGGGCCCGGAGGTCGTCGAGGGTGGCCTCGTTGTCCGCGACCTTGGCGGCCTCCTTGCCGGTCAGGCGGGCGACGGCCAGCCGCGCCGTGTCGCACGCGGTCTGCACCTGCCGCGCAAACGCAAACTGGTCCGGGGCCAGTCGGAAGCCGAGGTACAGGTCGGGGTCGAACGACCTCGCCTTGGCGTGGTCAACCGCCTTGTCGAACCACACGTCCATCTGGCCGAGCATCTTCTTCATCTGTCCCAGGGTCTCGAAGTACATGGCCGCGGACCCTATCACGGCAACGTCCGCCCCGAGGCCCGCCGCAGTCCTCGGGCCCGAACAGGCAGTCGCCGGAGCAGAACAAGTCGCTCATGGAGCCTTCGCGCTGGAACGCCTCGGTACGAGGGAAAACCAGGGGGGAGGGAGAGGCTGGGATTCATGAGACTCGTGGGGGACCTTCCTCTCCCCCAACGGCACACGCGTCACCAAATTTTACTATCTACTGGAGGTGTGGCGCACGTGAAGCGAGAATTAATGTGGGGGGGCGGGAGAGTTCCCCAACCAGCTTCTTCCTTCCCACGATCCCTGGCGGCTGCACGGCCAACTCGTCCCAATCCCCTTGTCCAGCCCGAAGGCTTCATGAGCGTCCGGGTCTCACTCCCGCTTCGGCAGGAGCGCCTTGAGGGCCCCGCCGTCGAGCACCTTCTTCTCCAACAGGAGCCGGGCCAGGGCGTCGTGCAGAGAGAGGTTGTCCATCAAGACCCGCTCGCAGCGGCTCTGCTCCTCGCGCAGGATGCGCTCGACCTCGGCGTCGAGCAGGGTCCGCCGGGCCTCGGCGATGCCCCGCCCTCCGCGGTCGCGGCCGATCTCGTCGTCGAGGACCACCCGGGGCCCGAGGCGCTCGCTCATCCCGTACTGCTCGACCATGGCCCGGGCGATGGTGTTGGCCTGCTGGAGGTCGGAGTACGCTCCGACGCTCACCTCGCCGAGCACGAGGCGCTCGGCCACCTGGCCCCCGAGGCCCACGCAGATGTCGGCCCGCATCTCCTCGTCGGTGGTGGTGTAGGGGCGCGTCCGGGCGGCCCGCATGACGTACCCGAGGGCCCCCTCCTGGTCCTGGGCGATGCAGATCTTCTCGGGGGGCGTGGCCTTGGGGATGAGCATGGCCACGAGGGCATGACCGGCCTCGTGGATGGCGATGACCCGCTCCTCCTCGGGCGAGAGGATGATCGGGCGGCGGGTCTTGCGCTGCAGGGCCTTGTCGAGGTCGTCGGTCGTAAACGGCCGAACCCCCTCCCGGAGCTGCTGGCGTTTGAGGGCCCGGCATACCGACTGGAGGTGGTCGCCCGAGAAGGGGATGCCCTTGTCGCGGTCGGCGAACCCCTCGGTGCGCCGCACGAGGTGCTGGACGAGGTCTTCGGTCAGGGCGAGGCCATACTTCTTGTCGTAGATCCGCACGATGGCCGCGCGGTCGTCGGCGCTCGGGGCCGGGATCTCGATCAGGAACTCAAACCGCCCCGGCCGCAGCAGGGCCCCGTCGAGGGACTCGAGGTAGTTGGTCGTGCCGATCACGAAGATCATCTCGTTCTTCCGGAAGCCGTCCATCTCGGTGAGGAGCTGGTTGACCATGGAGTGCTCGACCCCCGACCCGATGTACGTCCCGCGCTGGTGGGCGAAGGCGTCGATCTCATCGAACACGATCACGCTCGGGGCGGCCTGTCGGGCCTGACGGAAGACTCGCCGGAGATTCTCTTCAGAGTTGTGCACAAGGATGTTGCCGTACCCGGCCATAAATCGCTCGGTTGACTCGACGCTCAGATCGTAGACATGAGCGCGTGCGTAGGGCTCTCGGCGTACCTCGATGACCTTATCCCAGAGAACATCGTTCTGAATGTGGCGTGCGGGCGTCTGGAGGTCGCGGCGCAGGCGCATCGTGTCAAGGTAGAACCCAAGCGCCTTCTGCCTGCGCGCGTCCGAGAAGCCGATCTCATCATGAAAACAACGAAGGAACTTCGACCAGAGAAATCGCACCCGGTGGCTGATGGAGCCGTTGTGTTCCGGCTTGAGGCGCAATCGCGCAGCGATGCCAAAATACTGCAGAAGGGTGGCGATGTCGCCTGCCAGTCCACGGCTCGTGGTGGTGGCCTCGACGTACTTCTGATTGAACGTCCCGTCGCCGGAGAAGTACCCTCGCAGGAAGGCCGCCACAAACGGCTTCGGAGCCATGAAGACGAAGGGGGGCACGCGCTTCGTGGATGAGCCATCGGCGATGGCCAACGCGTCTTTCATGACATGCAAGAGGCCCGTCGAACTGACGACGAGCTCAACGCCCCGTGAGCCCGCCTTGGGTGAGACGGTCACATGGTGGAAGAGACGACGGCAGAGCGCTACGTAATGCTCGACCTCGTCTCGGTGAATGGCGAGTCGAACGCCGGTCTTGCTGTAACTACCTTCGGCCATCCAGATGCCGAAAAACTCACCGAGGTCCGGGGTGAGCGGGAGCCGTGAAGGGAGGTGCTTGGTACGATGCCACGCATAGAGCGTGAGGGCGTCAATGTCTGGGGTGAGCGAAGCCTCGCGGGTCATCGCCTCGTACGACGCGAGCGTAACAGGAGGGCGTCGTTGAGCCTTCAAGCGCGCGACCGGCTGTCCCATCGCTTGGGCGATACGTGCCGGGCCTGCGCGGCGCTCGGCGCGCGCGAGGTCACCGTCGTACCCCTGAACCTTGACCCACTCCGAACCCCGGAGCAGCGCGGTGAGGTCGAGTTCCGTGATGGTCTCCGGCGCGGTCAGCCGCAAGGGGACCGCGATCCGAGTCTCTCCAGCTACGATCTCATCCGCGATCACCTCCGCGAGCCTGCCATCCTTCTGGACGAAGAGGCTGTGTCCACCCGTGACCCGCACCTCGCGCCCAGTCTCGGTGACGACGACGTCGAGGTAGTCAGGCCCGTCGTGCCGAAGAAATCCGGTGACGGGTGCGAGGAGTGCCGTCCCGTCATCGCCCGACGTCCACGCAAGGACATCGTCTTTGGCGTGCGACTCGACGAGCTCGCCGATGGGGATGCGGCGCGCCTGTCCGTTGATGACGACGAGCACCTCCTCCTCGTAGGGGAGCGACTCCCCCACCCACTTCGACTTCAGCTCCGGGCCCGGCACGACGATCACACTCGCGTTGAGGGCCGTGGCCACGGCCTTGGCGAAGAAGGTCTTGCCTGTCCCCGGGGGCCCGTGAAAGATCACCCCCCGCGGCAGAAGGCCCTCCAGGGTGGCGATGTCTCCGGCCTCCTTGAGCCGCTCCTTCTGGGCGATGAGGTCGATGAGCTCCTCGCGGAGGCGGGTCTTGACCTCGTGGTAGCCGCCGATCTCCGCGTCGAGGTCGACGTTGGGCAGCTCGATGTCGTCGGTCACCGTCTGCTTGCGGATCTCGCTGTACACCTCGGCCGTGAGCGACCGCCCCTGGGGGGCCTCGCGGCGTGTCCCGAGGTCGCTCAGCATCCGTCGGCACCGCACGGGGTTGAGGCCCGACACAAACTTGTAGAGCCCGAAGGGGTCGAAATCCGTGGCGTGCATCGTGCGGGCCTCGCGTTGCGTCACGAGCCGCACGAGGGCCTCCCGGGGGATCCCGGTGATCTCGCGGCGGGCTCCGAAGACCCCGCGGATGACCTTCGGGATCTCGAAGCTCGGGTCGCGAAACCCCAGGATGACCGCCTCGGGGTTTTCGTAGAGGAGGGGGATGGCCTCGCGGGCCTCGACGGTGAGCCCGGTGTGGGTGGTGGTGAGCACGTCGAGGTGCAGGAGCACGAGGACCGTGCGGTCGATGGAGGCCCGGATGGTCTCGGTGAGCTGCTCCATCATGCGCACCAGGCCGGTGCGTTGGGAGCCCGCGGGGTCGGGGCTCGGGCGGCCGTCGATGACCACGAGGCGGGGGGCGTCCTTGCTGCGGCGCAGGCGCTGGCGTACGGCGAGGTAGAGGAAGAGCGACAGCTCCTTGTCGCACTCGACCAGGACCGAGACCCCGCGGCGGAGGCGCTCTTCGATGAAGGTGATGTCCGCGGCGCAGGCGGCCTCGACGGCGTCTTCGATGCGCAGGGCGACGGGCAACGAGGCGATGGGGACGGTGCGACTCACGGGCGACGCCTCCTCGGGACGAGCACAGGGCCCCGTGGAGATAGCACGCCCGGCCGAGACGGCCCGCTCCCGCACCCGGGCAGGAGGCGACGCGGGACGGGCAGCGAAGCCGCCAGGGCGCGAGGGTCGCAAGGGTCAGGCGGATTGATGAGGCCATGCGCGTGGAGGGGCGGCGTGAGACCCTCGACGCTGCGTCCGCGACCGGTGCCCCCGTCGCCCGCCGGGAACTCGACAGAACGCCCCCCAGGCACTAGAGGCCTCTGCGTCGTGAAGCTCGAAATCACCCAAGGCCATGCGCTCGACCTCGCCACCCTTAGCGCGCACGCCCAGAAGCGCATCGCGTACTACGCCGAGCGGTACCCGCACCTCGCGCTCACGGACCATTGCCGCTGGGTGGACGATCGGGTTGTTTCGGGGAGCTACAAGGGCGGCACCGGCACGGTGACCATCGGCGACCGCGACGTGCGCGTCGCGCTCGACCTGCCCTTCTTCGCGCGGCCCTTCAAGGGTCGCATCGAGGACTTCGTACGGCGCGAGCTGGCCCTCGCGACCACACCGGCGTCGTGACCACCGCGCGCTGACGACGGCCACGGCTTCGCCTTGCGGCACGGACAGAGAGGAGCACCGCCGCGGAGCAAGACCCCTCATCGTTCGCCCCCGTCGCCCTCCTTCGGCGCCTTCCCCTTGCGGGGTCGGGGCAGATTGTACTGCTCGATCTTGTTGATCAGGGTGCGTCGACTGATCCCGAGGAGCCGGGCGGCCTCGGTCTGGCTGCCGTTGCTGTGCGCGAGGGCCTGCACGATGTGCTCGCGCTCTGCGACGTCGACAGCGGCCTGGAGGAGCACCGGAGGGCCCGCGAGGGGGGCGGTCGGCCTGTCGTGTACTGGCGGCGTGACGCAGGGGATCCCAGGGAGGTGCTCGGGCGTCACGATCGCGCCGCTGGTGAGCAGGGCGGCCTGTTCCATCATGTTGCGCAGCTCGCGGAGGTTGCCGGGCCAGGGCCACGCCCGCAGCGCCGCGACCGCGTCGGACGACAGGGCGAGGGGGAGGGGCCGCCCCGAGGCGCGCGCGGCGCGGTCGAGAAACAGGGCCGCCAGGTGCAAGAGTTCAGTGGGCCGCGCGCGCAGCGGGGGGATCACCAGGCGCACGCCGCCGAGGCGAAAGAAGAGGTCGGCGCGAAAGCGTCCCGCGGCGACCTCGGCCTCGGGGTCACGGTTGGTCGCGGCGACGAAGCGCACGTCGAGGACCCGCTCCTCGCGCCCGCCCACCCTGCGCACCGTGCGGTCCTCCAGGACACGAAGCAGCCTCGCCTGGAGCTGCGGCGGCATCTCGCCGATCTCATCGAGGAACACCGTCCCCCCGTCCGCGCTCTCCAGCAGGCCGGGCCGCGCCGCGACCGCGCCCGTAAACGCGCCCCGCTCGTGCCCGAACAGCTCCGCCTCCAGCATCGTCTCGGGGATCGCCGCGCAGTTGAGCCGCAGGAGGGCCCTGCCACGACGCGGCGAGAGCGCATGGAGCCGCTCGGCGAACACCTCCTTGCCAACCCCCGTCTCGCCGAGGAGCAGCACGTTGATCGCTCCCGGCGCGATCTTCTCGAGGATCCCGTGGAGCCGCGCCATCTCGGGATCCTCCACCACGACCCCTCCGATGCGCGCGGGCGGCGACGGGGCGCGGGGCACGCCGGGCGTGTGCGTGTCGCCCTGGAGCACGCACAACGTGTCGCCGATCTCGAAGGAGTCCCCGGGCTTCAGCGCGACCCGCGTCCCGGGCTCGATCCTGCGGCCTCCTACGCTCGTGCCGTTGACGCCGCCGAGGTCTTCGAGCTCCGCCCGCGCCCCGAGGTGCAGCACGCAGTGGCTCCGGGACGCCAGACTGTCGTCGACCCGCACGTCTGCGGTCTCCGCGCGACCGAGCACGAGTCGCCCCGACCCGGGCAGCGGCACGGTGACGGAGCCGCGGTGACCGAGCACCACGAGGCGCACCGCCCGCCGACCCGAGGCCGGGTCTTCCGGGGGACGACGCTCGGTGGGGGGAGCGGGAGGCGGTGGGGGGAGCGTCACGTTTCGCGAGGTAGAGACTCTATACCCGGGTTCGACCGCTCGCGAGGGGCGTACGCCGCGGGGCGAACTACCCGCTCCTCCCGGCGAGCCGCCCGACGCGCTCCGCCGCGCCGAAGCCCGGGGCAAACACCGCCACCAGACGGGCGGGGGCCCGCACGCCCTCGGCCGCCATCCATGCGTCCACCTCCGCGACCTGCCGCGCCCCTTCGTCGCCCCCCCGCAGCCCGCCCGCCCGCCGCCGCGCCGCCGCGCCGAGGAGCCTCATGTCGTGCGCGTCCGCGACCCGGGCGCCCTCGGCGAGGTGCCCGAGGGCGCCCGCAGGGTCACCGCGGAGGGCCGCGACCCCCCCGCGCACCAGGGCCCCCCACGCGAGCGCGTACCCCACCCCCTCGCGCTCCAGCTTCGCGGCGAGCCCGGAGGCCTCGGCGAGGGCGCGCACGACGTTGCGCCCCGCCTCGGCCTGGGCCAGCAAGACGCGGGCGAGCAGCCACCTGCGCTCGGCGCGGTAGATCTGAGCGTATCGGGTCAGGAGGGCGCGCCGCAGGGCGTCGAGGCCGTCGGCGAGGCGCGGGGAGGCCTCCCCCGCGCGGCCCTCGTAGAGGTCGTACTCGACGCGCGCGCGGAGCTCGTACAAATGCTGGACGTGAAACCCTACAGAGGGCGGCACCCACCGCGCCTGCTCCAGCGCGGCACGCCCGACGTCCGGCGCGTCGTCCATCAGCCACGCGACGTGGCACGAGCGCAGGAGGGTCGACTCGGTGTGGCGGTCGTCTCGCCGTCGCGCGTCGCGGAGGTAGTCATCGAGGCGCCACCGCAGCTCGCGCAGCCCGCCCGTGTGGCGGAGCGAGAAGAGCAGCATGGTGCGGGCGTTGCTGAGGTCGCGCGCGAAGCCCGCGTGGGTCCCCAGGAGCATCCCCTCCGCGTCGAGGAAGCGCGCGGCGGAGGACGTAAAGCGGCAGTCGTAGTAGTCGACGTACCCCCGGGCCACCGCCGCCCACGCCCTCACCTGCGCGCTGTCGAGGTCCCGCCCGATCTGCTCGGCGCGTTCGAGGAGGTCGCGCGCCTGGGCGATGTGCGGGCCGCCGGTGATCGCGACGCTCGACGCCTCAAGCACGAGGGCGCGGGCCACGCGCACGGGCTCGCCGCACTCCAGGGCCAGCAGCAGACCGCGGGCCTGAAACTCCGACGCGCGCACCGGATCCACCATCCCGTAGCCCGCGCCGAACGCGCTGTAGGTGTCGACGCGCGTGAGGTCCCGCGGGGCGACCTCGCCGGGGTCGCGCCGCGTCCAGCGGTAGCCCCGCAGGCGGGCGAGGGCGCGGTGCCTGGCGATGGAGAGGAGCGCGCCTGCGAACGAGGTCCTGATGTGTACGTCGAGCTCACGTTCGATCTCGCGCAAGGCCGTCAGGCCCCGCTCGACCTCGCCCGCGAAGAGCCACTGCTCGGCGGCCCTGCGGCGGCACTCCAGCCCGGTCGTAGCGTCGGCCCCTTCGAGCGCCGCGAGGAAGCACTCGGCTGCCTCGACGCCGCGGCCCGCGTGGGTCAACGCCTCGCCGCGCAGGAGACACAGCGCGCGGCGCGCGTCGTCGTCGTAGGTGCCCAGGCGCAGGGCCGTGTCGTAGAGCTCTGCCGCCTGATCGAAGGCCAGGGCCTCGACGGCCCGAGCGGCGGCCCGGGCGGCGTACGTCGCGGCGCGCGCACTCATGCCCGCGGCGTCGAGGTGCCGCACCAGCACATGCGGGTTGCGCTCGGACGCGCCCGAGCCCTCCAGGGCGTCGGCCAGCCGATGGTGAATCTCCCGGCGGCGCGCGTCGGTGAGCCCCGCCGTGACCGCCTCGCGGACCCGGTCGTGGTAGCTCTCGACGAGCCCGTCGAGGGACGCCGTGCGGATGAAGTGAAGGGCGCGCAGCTGCATCGCCCGGCGTCCTCCCTCCGCGAGGTCGAGCCCGGCCGCATCGCAGACGACCGCGAGCGTGACCGGCACACCCGCCACCGCCACGGCGTCGAGCAGATCGCGGGCGGAGGGCTCCAGCGTGGAGGCGCGAGCCCGGAGGGCGCCGTCGAGCCGTACGCCGTCCGCGTGGAGGGCCCCGGTGGTCGCGATGTGGCTCGTGATCTCCTGGATGAACAGCGGGTGCCCGTGGGCCTCCTCGACGACGGGGCCCGCGGCGCCCACGTCCGCGCCCAACGACGCCAGCAGGGCCCGCGCGAGCGCGAGGGCTCCGGTCGGGGGCAGCGCCCCGAGGGGAAGCTCCTGGACTTCGCAGGGGAGGGTGGGGGTCGGGTGGGCGCCCGGCGGTCCGCCCTCGTCGCGGAGCGTCGCCAGCAGAAGCACCGGCGGGGCGTCCGGCGGATGGAGCACGTCGCCGAGCAGCCTGAGGCTGTCTGCGTCGGCCCACTGGAGGTCGTCGATGAACACCACCAGCGGCTGGCGGCGCGCGAACCGACACAGGATTTCGCGCAGAGCCGCGAAGGTGCGCGTCCGGAGCTCGATCGGGTCGCGCGCGCGGTGCCGCGGCTCGGCCATCCGAGCGACCGCACGAACCCTGCGCAGCACCGGGAACACGTGGGCCACGAGGGCGGCGTCGGGCGGCAGGAGCAGCGCGGCGTCGACGGGGTCGATGCGGCTCAGGTGGCGGCTCAGGGCATCGATGACGCCGTCGACGCCCTGGTAGGGCACCGACTCGCGCTCGTAGCACCGGCCCGCGAGCACGACCGCGCCCGAGCCGTCAGCGTAGAGCTCGTCCGCGAAGCGCCGCGCCAGCGCGCTCTTGCCGATGCCCGAACCCCCGCGGAGCACGACGGCCACGGTGCGCTCGGCGCGGCTGGACGCGTACGCAGCGCGGAGCACGGCCAGCTCTGCGTCGCGACCGACGAACGTGGCCGCGACCGTCGTGGGGCTCTGCAACGCGCCCGGGACGCTCCCCGGACGGACACCCAGTCGGCCCAGCAGCTCACGGGCCTGCGGGCGGGCGCACGGATCGATCCGCAACAGCGCGGCGCAGAGCGCGTCGAGGTCGGGCGGCACGCCGGTCGCGACCATGCCTGGCGGGGGCGGTTCGATGCGTCGACGGTCGGCCATCACCTGCACGACCGTGCCCTCAAAGGGCGGGCGCCCCGTGAGGGCCTCGAAGAGCATCCCCCCGAGGGCGTACCAGTCGGCCTCGGGGCCTACGCTCCCTCCCGCGGCCTGTTCGGGGGCCATGTACAGAACCGTGCCGACGATCTCACCGTCGGACGACTCCGAGCCTACGTCGAGGTCGCGCACGAGGCCGAAATCGAGCAGCACCGCGCGACCTTCGGGCGTGACGAGGACGTTGGACGGCTTGATGTCCCGGTGCACCTTGCCCACGGCGTGCAACGCGCCGACGCCCGCCGCGAGCTGCGCGAGCGCCGTCCGCAGTCGCGTCACGTCGCACCGAAGGCCGCCCGCAGATCGCCCGACGGTCTCGGGCAGGTCGCTTCGCGGAAGCGTCGTGTCCGCGGGGCTGGGCGGAGTCTCGGCCCCCTGGGCCCGGACGTAGGTGAGGAAGTCGACCCCCTCCACCAGCTCCATGGTGAAGAACCACTGCCCCCGGTCGCAGAACAGCTCCTCGAGCCGCACCAGGTTTGGATGATCGAGGTCGCCGAGCGCTCGAAACTCCGCCTTGAGCCGGTAGATGTCGTTGGGATGGACCCGCCGTAGGGTCTTGAGCGCAACCGTCGTACCTCGCGAACGATCATGAGCGCGATACACCACGCCCATGCCTCCCTCTCCCAGCCGTCCCCGCACTTCAAATCGTGCTGTGCCGCAAAACTCCGGCGTGTCGTCGGCGGTTGCATTCATTCGTTGGGTGATGCGGGGCGAAGGCTGCGGGTGTCAAGCTGCCCCCACCCGTTTGGGTTTGGGACTCATCGCACCCGCACAGAGGCTGGTGGGTGATGTTTGGGGGGCGGAGCGGAACGCCGCGGAGACAGCCCTTCGAGTTGATGTGCAAGTCCCTGCGCCTCGGAAGTGCACATCACAGTCCGAAGTGAAGCAGGCTGCACTTCACGGAGAGGGCTCTGGCACAGATCCCACGATGTCGCGCGTGTACGGACGCTGGGCGCCGCGGAGGGCACGAGCGCTGCTTTCCTACGCAGGATGCACCACAGCTCCGGCCTCAGTCTCACCCTGCCTGCGACGCGTCCAGTCCGCGGGTTCGTCGCCTTCGAGGCCCTGCCGCGGTCGCACCCGTTGCGCGTCCTCGCGACCGCCGCCGCGATGGTGGGCCTGCGGATCGACCGCTCGCCGCGCCAGACGCTCTGCACGCTCGCCGCGATCGCGGCCACGGCGGCGCTCGCCCTCGCCTTCACCGGCACCGACCTCTCGATCCTCCTCGGCGCGACGCACCCACGGCCTCCCGTCGGCCCTGCCCTCGCCTACTTCGTCGGCACCTGGGTGACCTACTACGTCGGCCACGCCCTCGTGTACCGGTTCGGGCTCAACCACGCGCTGCGCCGCCGCCTCGGCGACGAGGCCGCCTACGACGTGTACTCGACCGCGCTCGGCGTCGTGTACTTCCACGTCGTGTGGAGCCAGGGCCCCCTCCTCTCCGCCACCCGCGGCTCCCTCGACCTCGATGGCACGGCGGGCGAGGTGCTGCTGCTGAGCCTCGGGCTGTTTGCCGTGACCTTCACCCTCAAGGTCTGGGCGACGCTTCACCTCGGGGTCGACGGCTACTTCTACCGCGACATGTTCCTCGATGCGCGGCGCGACGGCGGGGCGGCCGTCGAGGGGCCCTACGCGTTCTTCAGCGACCCGATCTACAGCGTCGGGTACTGTCCCGCGGAGGCAGGCATCGCGGTCGAGCAGCGGGGCCTCCTCGTGGTCGCACAACGGCCCGAGGCCATGGCCGTGCTCGACGCCTTCCGCGCCACCGACATGGGGGCCGGGTGCGAGTTGCTCGGGGCCGAGGAAGCGCGGCGGCGGTGCGGAGACTCGTTCGCACGCCGACCCATCCAGGGAGCCCTCTGGAGCCCCCACGAGCTCAGGGTCGACAGTCGACGGGCGGTTCCTCGGCTCGCGGCGTGGCTCGAGACGGAGCATGGGGTCAGGTTCTGGCGGAGGGTGGGGGTGCGCGACGTGTCCTCGGGCCGCGTGGAGACCTCCGCGGGAACGCTCCAGGCCGGGCGGGTCGTCGTCTGTCCGGGCGACGACCTGGTGACCCTGTTCCCAGAGCGGATCGCGGCCCTGGGGATCGAGCGCTGCAGCCTCCAGATGCTCAAGGTCGCGCCCGAGGCCCCGAACCTCCTCCTGCCCGCGGTGGTGATGTCCGACCTGTCGCTCGTGCGCTACCAGGGCTTCGCGGCGCTCCCCGAGGCGGCCGGGCTGCGCGCGCGGCTCCAGGCGGAGCAGCCCGCGCACCTCGAACACGGGATCCACCTCATCGTCGCGCAAGACGCCGACGGGGCCCTGATCGTCGGCGACAGCCACCACTACGGGTGGAGCCCTTCGCCCTTCGCGCGCGCGGCCGTCGACGACCTCATCCTGGGCGAGCTTCGCGCCGTGCTGAACCTCCCCGACGCCCGTGTGGTCGAGCGCTGGGTGGGTGTCCACGCCTCGTTGCCGGGCGTCCTCATGGTGCGCGAGGCGCCCGCCCCCGGGGTGCGCCTCGTGATCGTGACCAGCGGCACCGGCGCGAGCACCGCCTTCGCCATCGCCGAGGAGACCCTCGAGGAGTTCGAAGCGCCGTGACCCACTGGGGGGCGACGCGGGACGGGCGGGAGGCGACGCGGGGCGAGCGGCTGCTCGACGCGGGCAGCCCGTTGGAGTCGCTGTCCTCCTGGTCGTCAGCGGATCCGGCGGGGTGCCGCGCTCCGCGGCAGACCCCCGCGCACGGTGTACTGGTAGCGTGCGACGACCTCCGCCGGCTGCGCGACGGGGTGGAAGCGCGCGTGGCCGAGGCCCTCCACGAGGCAGGGCAACGCGCCCTCCGGGGCACCCGCCGCGGCCACGCCCGCGACCGTCCCGTCACGCGCCACGGTGACACGAACGGGCGCGTCGAAGGGGGTCGAGAGGTGCACCCGCTCCAGGCACCGGAGGACCCAGCCCTCCGACACGGTGAGCCAGATGCGCGCGTCGTCTGGGGGGATGCCCACGAGGCGCTCGGGGGCGGCGAAGCGCCCCTGACGGGCGGGGGAGCCGATCGTGCCGACCGCCTCCGCGTTGGACGCTGGCGCCGGACGGGCGGCGCTGGTCGCGGTGGCGTTCGCGAGGACGTCACCGAGGTCCGACGCGTTGCCCGTGGGCCCGAAGAGGAACGCCACCGGCACTCCCCCGTCCCGGCGGAACGGATTACGGAGCGCGGACTCCCTCGCCGGGAGGATCCAACCGCGGGCAGGGCCTGCGTCTCGGCGCTGCTGGGCGTGGGCGTCGGCACAGCCCGCGGCATGGAGCCCGAGCCCGAGCCCGAGGGCGGCCTTGAGGGCGTTCATGGGTCGCGACGGTACAGGGCGACCGACCCGGCGTGGAGGCGACTCCGCCCTGCGTCAGGTCATTTGTTGATGCCGGGCCTTGCCAGAGGTATCGGTGGTCCGACAGGCATGGAAAAGAAGCACCGCATCGACTCGATGTCGTTCGGGAGCGTGTACCCCCTCTACGTGCAGAAGGCCGAGAAGAAGGGGCGGACGAAGGCCGAGGTCGACGAGGTCATCGCGTGGCTCACGGGCTACGCGGGCGCCCAGCTTCAGCGCGTCATCGATGACAAGACTGACCTCGAAGCGTTCTTCGCCAACGCGCCCCGGATGAACCCGAACGTGGGGCTCATCAAGGGCGTCGTGTGCGGGGTGCGCGTCGAGGAGATCGCCGACCCCCTGATGCGGAACGTCCGCTACCTTGACAAGCTGGTTGACGAGCTCGCCAGGGGGAAGAAGATGGAGAGCATCCTCCGGGTCGACGGCGTGACGCTCGGTCAGCCCGCTACCGCACCCGGGCCCGCGGAGCCGTCGATCCGCCGAGGGGCGCCGAGGGAGTCCCGGCCCCGGTCACGCCCACCACGCAGCGGCCGTTGACGGGGGTGGCGGCCTCGTACTTCGACGGGCACTTGGCCACGATCTCGTCGGCGGCGAAGACCCCGTCGGGGCGCAGCGACCCACGCACCGTGACCCCCGCGCAGTCGCGGAAGGTGTCGGGCACGATGCCCTGGTACTCCACCGCCATCACGGCCTCGTTGCGATACACCCGAAACCGGAACCGCCGCGTCCCAGGCTGATGCTCGATGCTGTCCGGGGCCACGAGGCCCTCCACCCGCACCGTGCGCCCCACCCAGCGGCCCCGCTCGGCCGGGGTCATGATCTCGTCGACGTACTTGGAGTACACAAACGCCGAGCCCCGGATGGTCGAGGCGATGAGGGCGATGAGGACCGCCAGGGCCCCCAGGGCGACCCAACGCAGCCATCGGCGGGGAGCAGGATGGCGGCGGACGCGGGCGGCCCGGTAGGGGGCTCCCTGCGCGACGTCGGTGGCGTCTGCAGGGGCGTCCGAGGGCGGGAGCGGGTCACGCGGAGTGGTCATGGGGGTACAGGGCCGTACCGTAGTGTTCGGCGGGTACAAAGTCCACGGGGCCTGTGACACCCTTTGACATCGTGCAAACCACCCCCCTCGTCGGCGGACTCACCGTGGCCCTCGCGGCGGCCTGCGTGAGCCAGCCTCCCCCCGGGCGCGACGCGTCCCTCGACGGGGCCGACGCCGCCGAAGACATCGCCCCCCCAGAGGACCGCGGGTTTCTCCCGCCCTACACCGATCCCTTCGGCTGCGACCCCGCGCCCACCCCGCCTCCCCTCGACGAACCCCTCGACGCCTCCGAGGCTCGGGCAGGACAGGTCCGGTTTGAACGCGAGCTCCTCGGGGGCGAGGGGGCCGCGGGTCGGGTCGGTCACTTTCGGCTCTACAACAGCCGGGTGCGGTTCATCGTGCAGGGCCGGGCCGAGCCGGGGACCGCGCTGCGCTCCACGGGGTACAACCTCTTCGGGGGCAACCTCCTCGACGCCGACCGGGTTCGGCCCGCGGGCGCGATGGGCCACGACCTCCTCCGCGAGGCCTTTCCCCTCTTCGGCTATCGGGTGGCCACCGTCGACGAGGTCACGGTCCGCTGCGACGGCTCGGGAGGGCGCCCGGCCGTCGTGCGCGTGATCGGGCGCGACGCTGCCACGGGCATCCTCGGTCAGCTCGACGTTCTCGCCCGCGACCGCAGGGCCCGGGTGGTCACCCACTACATCCTCCGCCCCGACAGCGACGTCCTGGAGGTGCGCACCGAGGCCCAGTCGCTCGCCCACTCCCGCCTGTCGAACGTCCAGACGGGGGACTTCCTGGGCTTCGGGGCCGCCCTGACGTTCTTCACCGACCCCACGGGCTTCGGCAACGCAGCCCGGGCCACGACCCCCCTGGCCTGGCTCGCCGCCGCCTCCGACCCGGGGGAGGGCGGGCGCCGGGTCTCGTACGCCCTCGGGCCCGCCACGGGCACGATGAGCGTCCCCCTCGTCGACGCCTCGGGCACGGTGGGCCTGTACGCCACCGTCGACTCCGACGGCGAGGTCCCGGCGGTGTTCACCCGCTACGTGTCGGTCGGAACGGGAGACGTGGCCTCGGCGGTCGAGCCCCTCCTGCGACGCCGGGGCGACCCGTACGGGATCCTCGCGGGCGAGACCACCCCGGGGGCCCTGGTGTACGCCTTTCGCGACCCGTACGAGCCCGGAGCCTCGGCCCGGATGAGCGCCCGGGCCGACGAGGCGGGGCGCTATCGGATGCCCCTCTCCGCGGGACGATACGCGGTCCTGGCCACCGACGCGGGCCGGGCCCGAGGGGCGGCGGTGACGGTGACCGTGACGGACGGGGCGGAGGTTCGGGCCGACCCGGTGGCGGGGGCTACGGGCACGGTGGTGCTCGATGTGGCGGCCCTGGAGGGGAGCGATGCGCGGGTGCGGGTTCCCATGAAGGTGAGTTTGCGGGGGGTGTCGGTGGAGGCCCCGGACGCGCAGCTCGGCGAGCTCGAAGGGGAGCGCGAGTCGTACCGCCTGCACCGGGCCATCTACGCGCACACGGGCCAGGAGCGGGTGCGGGTCAAACCCGGCCGTTACCAGGCCATCGTCTCCCGCGGGACGGAGTACGACGCCGTGACCCTCGACCTCGACGTCCCCGCCGACGGCGAGGCCACCCTCCGGGCCGACCTGCGCCGCGTGGTCGACACGACGGGGTACGTCTCCGCCGACCTGCACCAGCACACCGTAGGCAGCCTCGACTCGGGGCGCTCGCTCTGCGGGAGGGTGCTTGAGAATGTGGCCGAGGGCCTGGAGTTTGCGGCCACCACCGACCACGACAATGTCACCGACTACGGCCCGTGCATCGCGTCGTTGGGCCTGGGGCGGTGGTTCGGGGCCATGATGGGCAACGAGGTGTCGGTCATCGGGGTGGGGCACTTCAACGCCTACCCGCTCGCCCTCGACCCGCGCGACCCGACAGCCCTGGTCGGGGCCCAGCTCTGGGCAGGACGCAGCCCCCAGCAGCTCTTCGACCGGCTCCGGGCCGAGCCGAGCGACCCGATCGTGCACCTCAGCCACCCGCGCTCGACGGGCCTCAAGGGATACTTCACCAGCCTCGGCCTCGACCCCGTGACCCTGGAGACTCCCCGCGATCTGGCCACCGGCTGGGAGGCCGTCGAGGTCAACGAATCCCTCGGCGAACCCGCGGAGTTTCTCGCCCGCAACGTCGAGGCCCTGCGCGCCCGGGCCCGGCGCGACGCGGCGGGGATCGCCACCCTGCACGACTGGTTCGCGTTTCTGCGCCGGGGCGACCACGTCTGCGCCCTGGGCAACAGCGACACCCACGGGCGCAACGGGGGCTCGGGCTGGCCCCACAACCTCGTGCGGGTCGGGACCGACGCCCCGTCCGAGGTCAGCCCCGCCGCCCTGCGCACGGCCATCCGCGGGCAGCGGGTCCTGGTGGCCAGCGGGATCGTCGTGCGGATGCGGGTGGGCGGGGTCGAGCGGATGGGCTGGCAGGAGGTCGTACGGCCCGCTCCGGGCGGGGAGGTGGCCTTGGAGGTGGAGGTTCAGGCCCCGGGGTGGGTGAGCCCGCGGAGCCTTGTGCTGTACGAAAACGGCCGCCCCGTGAGCCTGACCCCGATGGGATCGGGGGTGTTTCTGGGGCGCGAGGCCACCGCGGAGACCGACCCCTTCGTGCTGACCCTCACCCCGACGTCGCCCGGGGCCGAAGGGGCCCGGCGCCTGCGGGCGACGGTGCGGTTGCGGCCCACGCGGGATGCCTTCTACGTGGCGGTGGCCCGCGGCGGGGAGCTGTCCCCGGTCGGGGCGGGCAACGCCTTCGGGTACACCAACCCGGTGTATGTCGACGTGGAGGGGGACGGCTGGAGACCGTCTCCCTGAACGAGGCCCGAAGGGGGCCCGAGGGAGACGGCAGGGGGGAGGGGATCAGGCGGTGACGGAGTCGGTGGCCCGGGCGCTCTTGGCGAAGGCCGGGAGAAAGCCCGGGTCGCTGTCGGCCGCGTCCCGGAACACAGGCGCCGCGAGGACGGGGACGGGACGGGGCGTGAGGACCGGGGTGGAGACCCCGAGGCGCTCGCGCACGACGCAGAGGCTGACGTAGCCGAAGCCCACGAAGAACAAGAGGGCGAAGGGGGCGGCGATGTAGTGCTGGGTGGTGACGGCGGCCACCACGGACAGGGCCGCCTCGACGGCCATGGCGATCTCGAACACCGGGAGGATCGTGCGGGCCTTGTACTTGCCGCCCGCCTTGGCGGCGCCCTTCTTGGGGGTGCGGACAAACTCGCCGGTCTCGGACTGCAGGCCCTCCCACACGGCCCGGGTGAGCCACGGGGCCATGCCCGACCCGATGGCCAGGAGCCAGGGGAGCCGGCGCAGGGCCCCGAGGGTGGTGCGCCCCTGGGCCCGCTCGGCCACGACGTAGAAGGTCAGGAGCGAGCCCGTCGAGCCGATCATCAAGGGGATGTCGACGAGGAGGAGCGACAGGGGGTCGCTCGCGGGCATCACCAGGAGCATCGGCAGGAGCAGGGCCGCCAGGAGCACCATGAGGGGGTAGGCGAAGTGCGGGGTCATGTGGAAGACCGCCTCGGCCCGTACGGCGAAGGGCAGGTCTTTGCGGGCCCACACGCGCGTGAGGAGCTTGCGGGCGGTCTGGACTGTGCCCTTGGCCCACCGAAACTGTTGGGCCCGGAAGGCCTCCATCTCCTCGGGGAGCTCGGCGGGGGTGACGTGATCTTCGCGGTAGACGAAGCGCCACCCGGCGAGTTGGGCCCGGTACGACAGGTCGAGGTCTTCGGTGAGGGTGTCGTGCTGCCAGCCCCCGGCGTCGACGATGGCCGTGCGGCGCCAGATGCCGCCGGTGCCCGAGAAGTTGAAGAACAGACCCGCGGCGAAGCGGGCCCGATTCTCCACCATGTGGTGGCCGTCGAGCATCAAGGCCTGGACCCGGGTCAGGAGCGAGGCCTCGCGGTTGAGGTGGCCCCAGCGGGCCTGGACGCAGCCCACCTTGGGGTCGGCGAAGTGATGGACCACCGTGCGAAGGAAGCTGCGCTGCGGGACGAAGTCGGCGTCGAAGATGGCCACGAGCTCGCCCTTGGCCTGGGCCAGCCCGTGGTCGAGGGCCCCGGCCTTGTAGCCCGTGCGGTCGGTGCGGTGGATGTACACCGCGTCGATGCCGCGCCGCCGGAGCTCCTCGGTCTTCTGCATCGCCAGGTAGCGGCTCTCGTCGGTGCTGTCGTCGAGTACCTGAACCTCAAACCGGTCGCGGGGGTAGTCCATCTGGGCCACGGTGTCGAGCAGGCGCTCGAGCACGTCGGGCTCGTTGAAGAGGGGGAGCTGCACGGTCACGTGGGGCAGCTCGGCCTCGGGGACATTGCGCGGGGGAGCAGGGGGCAACTGGCGTCGGTGCTTCCACAGCATCCACACGAGGTGGCTGCGGTGCAGGCCGTAGAACACCAACACCAGCAGCACTGTGAGGTAGGGGACAGCGATCAGGTACGTCGTCATGGGGCTCCATCGGCCGACCAACCGGCGCGGGCGCCGAGTGGTGTAAAACGAAGGGGAACCCGAAGTTGTCGCCAGATTGTATTTTCTTGTCGCAGACTGCGCCGAGGGCTCCCATGACACCGACCCGTCGTAGAAAACTGGACGCCCGCGCGACCCTCGTGGAGGTCGGGCTGGTGGCGGCCCTGGGGGCCCTGGGCTGCGGGGGGCCGCGGTTTGTCCGACGGACCCAGGTCGAGCGGGAGCTGCGGGTGCGGGCGGCGGCTCGGCCCGCGGTCGACCGGTGGTTCGCGGCGGTGTGGGCGGTGCAGGGCGAGCTGGCCGCGGCCGAGGGGCGGCGCCTGACCACCCAGCTCCAGCTGCATCAGGCCCTGTCCGTGTCGCCTACGGCCCCTCTGGACGTGGTGGCCGCGGCCCTGCAGCGGGCCCTGGCCGAGGCGGGCACGACCCGGGTCCCGTTTCGGATCCAGCCGACGACCGAGGAGCGGGCGGCCCGCGACCGTTGGCTGGATCAGGTGCGGGCGGGGGCTTCCTCCGAGCGCCAGGCGGCCTTCGCCGCGTTGGAGTCGGCCCTCGCGGTGAACTTCCTCGTACGCCCCGAGCAGCGTCAGGCCATGGCCCGGGTCCTCGACCCCGTCGAGCAGCACCTGCGCCGGGTGGCCGCCCTCGACGTGACCATGGCCGCCCTGATGGACCTCGCCGACGCCCTCCAGGCCGAGCGGGCGGCCCTGTCCCTGCAGGCCGGGTCGCAGTACGCCGCGGAATTCATCGCCGCGGCCGATTTCCTCGACAGCGTGCGGCCCCGGGCCACCCTCCAGGTGCAGGAGTCACGGCGCACCGAGCTGTGGCTTCGGGGGGTGTTCGTGCCCGAAGGTGACGACATCGACGACGAGGAGTTTCTGCACGAGCTCGACCGGCTCCGGGAGTGACCCGTCGGCCCTCGGAGGCTCAGTCGGGGATCCGCCGCAGGGTGACCTCGACGTGATGCCTGCGCCCGTCGGCCACCACCTCGGACTCCTGGGGGAAATACCCGTCGCGCAACACCTGAACCCGGTGGGTCCCGCGCCCGAGGCCCATCCAGCGGTCGTGCCACACCACGCAGGGGCCGAGGTCGTCCTCGTCGAGCACGATGTGGGCGTCGGCGGGGGTGCACGTAAAGCGCAGGGCTCCGGCCAGGGGGGGCCGATGCGGTCGGGCCGCGCACCCCGCAGACCCGAGGCCCAGGGCCACGAGGCCGAGCACACGGAGGGCGCCCCCGGCGAGCACGATCACTCCCACTCGATGGTGGCGGGGGGCTTCGACGAGATGTCGTAGACCACCCGGTTGATCCCGCGGACCTCGTTGATGATCCGCGACGAGATGGTGGCCAGGAGCTCGTGGGGGAGCCGGGCCCAGTCGGCGGTCATCCCGTCGGCGCTCTCGACGGCCCGCACGGAGCACACCCGCTCATAGGTGCGCTCGTCGCCCATCACCCCGACGGTCTGCACGGGCAGGAGCACCGCGAAGGCCTGCCAGATGGCCTCGTACAGGCCCGCCGAGCGCACCTCCTGGTCGACGATGGAGTCGGCGGCCCGCAGGAGCTCCAGGGCGTCTTCGTCGACGGCCCCGAGGAGCCGGATGGCGAGCCCGGGTCCCGGGAAGGGCTGCCTCCAGAGGATCTGCCGGGGGATCGACAGGGCCTGCCCCACGGCCCGGACCTCGTCCTTGAAGAGCTCGCGGAGGGGCTCGACGAGCGAGAGCTTCATGTGGTCGGGCAGGCCCCCCACGTTGTGGTGGCTCTTGATGACCGCGCTCGGACCCTTGAACGACACGCTCTCGATCACGTCGGGGTACAGGGTGCCCTGCACGAGGTGGGTGACCCCCGCGATGCGGGCGGCCTCGGCGTCGAAGACCTCGATGAAGACTCGGCCGATGATCTTCCGCTTGGTCTCCGGGTCGCTCACCCCCGCCAGGGCGTCGAGAAACTGCCGCCGGGCGTCGACCACCCGCAGGTCGAGGTGGAAGTGGTCGCGGAAGACCCGCTCGACCTGCTCGCGCTCGCCCCGGCGCAGAAGGCCGTTGTCGACGAAGATGCACGTGAGCCGGTCGCCGATGGCCTGGTGGGCGAGCACCGCGGCCACGGAGCTGTCGACCCCGCCAGAAAGGGCGCAGAGGCAGTGGCCCTCGCCGACCTGTTGTCGGATGCGGGCCACTCCCTCTTCGACGAAGCTCGCGGGCGACCAGTCGGGGCTCAGCTTGAGCACGTCGAAGACGAAGGCCGCGAGGAGGGCCCCGCCCCGCGGGGTGTGCGACACCTCGGGGTGAAACTGCACCCCGTAGAGCCGGCGAGTCAGGTCGGCCACCGCCGCGTAGGGCGACCCGGGCGAGGTGGCCAGGACCTCAAACCCCGGGGGGAGCTCGACCACCCGATCGCCGTGGCTCATCCATACGTCGAGGACGTCGTGTTTGCCGAAGCGGGCGAGGACCCCGTCGTTGCGGGTCACGGTCACCTTGGCGGCCCCGTACTCCCGGTCGGTGGCGGGCTCGACCTTGCCGCCGAGCAGGTGCACGAGGAGCTGCTCGCCGTAACAGATCCCCAGGACGGGGATCCCAAGCTCGAGGAGGGCCCGGTCGAGGCTCGGGGCCGACGGGTCGGTGACGCTCGCGGGGCCCCCCGACAGGATGAGCCCCCGCGGGGCCCGGGCCCGGAGCGTCTCCTGCGGGGTCGTGCAGGGCAGGATCTCGCAGTACACCCCCAGCTCACGCACCCGGCGGGCGATGAGCATGGTGTACTGCGACCCGAAATCGAGGATGAGCACCAGGGGGCGTTGCATGCCCCGGGGGTGTACCACGAGGCCCGGGGGGGGCGCGAAGGCATCCCGCAGGGGCCGCAGGCAGAGGCCGCGGGGACTATCCCTCGCCGAGGACCACGTCGTGTTTGGTGTTGCAGTACGGGCAGGCGAGGAAGGTCTGGCCGCGCACGGGGGGCTCCATCCGGGCCCCGCACTGGCTGCACTGGGCGGGCCAGCGCACCGGGACCCCCACCGTCGAGGGGACGGGCATGGCCCCGCGGAAGCGCTGCCGCTCCAGGTCGCCGGTCCGGATCTGCTCCAGGAGGTTGTCAACCTCCTTGCCGGTGTTCCCCTCGACCTCGAAGGTGCAGCGGGTGAAGCCGCCCGAGGCCATGCGGAAGGTGAGGACCACGAGCTGGTCCTTCATCAGCAGGCCTCGCTCGGCGTCTTCGGAGCCCGCGAGGTAGCCCACGGGGGCGTCCATGAGGAGGGTGCGTCGCACCTCGGTGCGGGAGGCGAAGAAGAGCAGGGTGCGCTCGAGCACGACCTCCTCGTGGTGCTCAAACCGGATGCGGTGGGCCGTGAGCAGGAGCACGCCCGACCGCTTGCCCTGGGGGGAGTCCTCCCAGGTGGCCTGGATGGCCGCGAGGGGGTTCTCCTCGGGCTGCATCTGGAAGCTGCCGTGCTCAAACTGGTCGAGGGTGAAGTGGATGCGCTTGAGGCGCTCGGTGAGCTGGTCGACGACCCGGGTGAAGCCCGCCCCGAGCTCGGCGATGCGCTTGTCGGCGGCGTCGAGGGCGCTGTCGACGGCCCGGGCCTCGCGGGCGACGGCCTCGATCTGGGCCCGCGCCCGCAGGGGGTCCTGCCCGGCCAGGCGGCGGGCGTCGCGGGAAACAGCGTCGACCCGGGGGCGGAGCTGCTGCCCCACCCGCGCCGACTCGGTCCGGGCGGCCTCCAGGGCTCCGCGGGACATGCCCTGGGCCTCGCGGAGCCGCTCCTCCAGGTCGCCCGACCAGACGTACCCGCGGGCCCGGGCCCGGGCGATCTGCTCGCGCAGGGCGTCGAGGTCGGCCAGGCGCTGGTTGAGGGCCCCGAGGGGGCGCTCGAAGGCCAGGCGGGCGAGGGAGGCCCCGGCGCTCGACTGGGCTCCGGCGAGCTCTCCCTCGAGGAGCATTCGTTGTGTGGCGTTGGGGTCAGGTCCCTTGGCGTTCATCCCGGTGTGGCCCTCGGTGTGGGTGTGTGCGCGACCGGCGTACCGTACGCCACGTGATACCGCGTTGTTCCCCGGGGCGCACCGGGCATCGTGGGGTGCGTTCAGGAGCGGGCGGGGGCGGCCCGGGCGGGGGCGGCCGGGCGTCGTCCGCGCTCGCGACGCACCCGGGCGATGGCCCGGGCCTCGTGGGCGATGCGCCCGTAGAACGGGGCCGCGATGGGCTCTCCGGTCTCCTCGATGATGGCGATGGCCCGTGGGGGCGTGAGGGCCGGGTCGAGGGCGTAGAGCTTGGCCGCGAGGTTGGCCACATTGGGCGAGGCCATGCTCGTGCCCGACAGCGGGACCCGGCTTCCATCGGGCACGACCGAGTCGACCTCGACCCCGTGGTCGAAGACCCGGACCCGCTCGAGGTTGGAGTTGGTGAAGGGGGCCCACTGGCCGAAACGATCGACGGCCCCGACCACGAGGAGGTTGGGGGCGGCCTGGGCGGCGGGGACCTCGCCGTACTCGACCACGTCCTGGTTGCTGTTGCCCGCGGCGACCACGAAGAGGGTCCCGGGGCACCGCTCGAAGACCCGCTGCCACTGGGTGCGGCGTCGGGCGTGCACGACCTCGGCCCGGGCCCGCACGGCCTCGTCGGTGGTGTACACGTCGCGCTGGTGGCGCAGGGAGGCCTCGACGTACTCCCGCGAAAACCCGAGGCTGGCGTTGACCACCCGGATCTGGTGGCGGTTGATGAACTCCGCGATGGCGTCGATGTTGGCCCCCTCGGCGTCGAGCTCGGCGTCGGTGGGGCCACGGTGGTGGTAGAGCCGGTGTTCGCCCGCCCAGGCCGAGCGGAAGATGGCCATCCGGGCGCTGGGGACCCCTGCCAGCAGGATCCCCCCCACGTGGGTCCCGTGGGCCCACTCTCCGACGGCCTCGAGGTTGGTGTCGAGGCGCTCCTGGGCGGCCGCGTCGGTGACCGACCGCTGGAGGGCGAGGACCCGCTGGGCGGCCTCGGAGGTGGCGAGGCCCGCCCGCAGGTCCATCACCCCGCGCAGGAAGGGCCCGTACTCGGTCAAGACCTCCGGGGCGGGCTGAAAGAGCAGGGCCGTATTGGGCGCCTCTCCGTCGCTGGCGAGGCCGTGCAGGTCGTCGACCTGGCCGTTGCGGTCGTCGTCCTGGCCGTTGGCTTGCTCGCCGGGGTTGGTGAAGAGTTGGGCCCGGAAGAGTTCGGGGTTGGTGCCCACGTCCCACACGGCCACCCGCACCTCGCGGGCGTCGCGGGCCCCGGTGAGGTCGACCGTGCTGAACGCGTACGGGGTCTCGGGGGGTTGGGCCTCGTTGCGGGCCCGGACGGCCTCGATGGCGGCGAGGAAGAGGGCCCGGTTGCGGACGATCTCGGGCAGGACGGCGCTGAAATACAGGGCCGTCCGAGCGGTCTCGGGCGAGACGAGCTGCTGGCGCACCTGGGCGAGCCGGGCGTCGAGTTGGCCTTGGGTCTGCATGAGCTGAAACATCACCGTGGCTCCCCCGAGGCGCGACCGGGGCAGGGCTCCGAACACGGCCTCGACGGCCCGCTGTTGGGCGGCCGGGTCGTCGCCTGCCCCGCGGCGCGCGGCTTCGGCCAGGAGGGTCGAGCCGGCGAAGGCCAGGTTGCGGTTGCGGGCCCGGGTGCGGACGAGCTCCACGAGGCCCCGGGCGGCGTCCCCCTGGTCGGCGCTGAGGGCCACGATGGCCAGGTCGAGGAGCTGATCGCAGGCCCGGCCGCTCAGGGCGGGGGCCATGGACGGGTCGCGCACGAAGGCCCCGAGGCGGGTCTGGTCGAAGTCGGGTTGAACCTCCGTCAAGCGACGGCCGGCCCCCTCCCCGACGATGCGTCCGAGGCCGACGGCGTCGAGGCCGTCCCAAGGCGAGGCCGGGGTCGCGGGGGGTGGGGCCTCGGTGGAGGCCGCGGTCACGACGGGGGCCGCGGGGGCGGGGGGCGGGGGTGGGGTCGTGGCGCAGCCGAGGCCCAGGAGGAGGGCCACCGGCAGGTGCAGGGACGAGGCAGGGCGCTTCATGGCGCGGAGCCTGCCCGACGCGGGCGGCCCTGTCGATGCGCGGCCGACCCGGGGGAGGCCCAAACACAACGAGGCCCGACTCCTGGGGGGAAGTCGGGCCTCGGGGTGTACGGCCCTCGTGACCGTCGGATGGGTGGAGCTGACCGGGATCGAACCGGTGGCCTCCTCAATGCCATTGAGGCGCTCTCCCAGCTGAGCTACAGCCCCATCACTGCGAGGGAGCCGACTTGTACGCCTCGGCCCCGGGGGTGTCAACCTCCTCGTTGTGATTTCGTCATGGCCCCGATCATTTTGTAGAGGAGCCGGGCCCCGACGTTGGCGTTCCACGGGTCGCCGTTGGGGGCGGGGGCGACTTCGACGAGGTCGAGCCCGACGATGGTGCGCCCGCCGCGTACGACCCCGGCGAGCAGGGCCTCGACCTCGCGCCACCCGAGGCCTCCCGGGACGGGGGTCCCGGTGTTGGGGCACAGGGCGGGGTCGAGCCCGTCGATGTCGAAGCTCAGGTACACCTCGGGCGGAAGGGCGGCCACGATCTCGTCGACGAGGACACGCCAGGGGGTCCCCTCGTGGAGCCGGGCGGCGAGGTCGGCGTCGTAGAAGGTCACCACCCGCCCGCCGCTGTCGACGATGCGGGAGCGCTCCTCGGACGACAGGTCGCGGATCCCCACCTGCACGATGCGGGCGACGCCCGGGAGATGGTCAAGGACGTTGCCCATGATCGAGGCGTGCGACCAGGTGAACCCCTCGTACGCGGGGCGCAGGTCGGCGTGGGCGTCGAGGTGCAGGATCCCAACGCCCGGGAACCTCTCCGCGTGGGCCGCGATGGCCCCGAAGGGGATGGCGTGGTCGCCCCCGAGGGTGGCCACCCGCTTGCCGACGGCGAGGAGGGCCGCGACCCGCTCGTACACGCGGGCGTTGAGGTGGGCCGACAGGGCGTTGACGCGGGCGAGGGCCGCGGTCAGCTCCGGGTCGCCGTCGACCAGCCCCCCGACGGCGATGACCTTGTCGGCGAGGGCCGTGGCCTCGATGTCCCACTGCTCCATCTCGGGGTCGTCGGGGCACAGGGCGATCCCGGAGCTCCAGATGTCGCCGTAGGTGTGGTCGTACAAATCCACTTGCCGCGAGGCCTCGATCACGGCCCGGGGCCCGTGTTGCGCCCCGCGGCCGTACGAGGTCGTGGCCGCGAAGGGAACCGGCAGCACGGCCACCCGGGCCTCCTCGAGGGTGTAGGGAAGGCCGAAGATGCCCGAGCCGGGCATCGAGGCAGCGTTGGGGTCGAAGGGACTCATTACCAAAGGGATCTAGCGTGGGTTTGGGGGCTGCGTCGAGGGGCACCCGCAGCGGCGGGGGTGCTGCACGGAAACATCATTCGTACTGCGATCGCACAAAGGGTGTTGACGGGGACTGTACAGAATCTGAGAACTTCTGGTATCAAGCGCACTTGAAACGTCCCGGTGTTGAGCCCGATCCGCCGTTGCGGGGGGAAGTTGGCCCGGTGATCACGACGACACGAGGATGAAGAGGTCGACCATGTTGGGCGAGCGCGAGTTCACGACGGAAGAGATTGCTCAGATTTGTGGTGTGTCCCGCCCCGCGGTGGTGGAGTGGGTCACGCGCGGACTCCTTCCCGCGCGGCTGACGGAGGGCGGGCACCGCAGGGTCGCCCGCTCGACGCTGGCGGGGTTTCTTGGCAAGCAGGGGTACCGCATCCCCCGGGATGTGGCCCGCGAGCGGCCCCTGGTGTTCGTCATCGACGACGAGCCCATCTGGCGCGGCACGGTGCAGAACTACCTCGACATGGATTTCGAGGTTCACACCTTCGCGCCCGGCGTCGAGGTGTTTCTCGCCATGGGGGCCCAGCAGCCCGACGTGGTCATCCTCGACCTGCACCTGCCGGGCATCGACGCCCTCCACATCCTCGAGGTGATCGCCCGGGCCCCGGCCCTCCAGGACACCCTCCGGGTGGCCCTCGTTCCTCACGAGGAAGAGGTCTCCGCGGCCCGCCGCGCCGGGGCCCACCTCTCGGTCTCCAAGGCCCGGGCGAGCGAGCTCCAGCACCTCGTGGCCCGCCTCGTGGGCGACCACCAGCGCCGCTTCCTGCCCGAGGCCGCCAGCGAGCGCGCCCCCGCCGAGGCCGCTCCCGCTCCCGCCCCCACCGCATAGTGCGCTACCCTCCGGGGTGATGCTCGTCGAAGTCCTCATCGCTGTCAGCGGAGCCCTCGCCCTCGGGGGCTCGGTCGCGCTCTTCGACCGTTGGAGGTCCCGGACCCCCCCTGCGAAGGAAGGACCCCCCGAGCTCGGCCAGGCTCCCTATCGCCGTCCTGTCACCCCGAGTACGCCCCCCGATCCCACCACCGGGGGCTACCCCAGCCCCCCCTCCTTCGACGACGAGTAGGGCCCTCTGCCACGCCTGCGGGGCCATGGTCACACCCCCGCGGCGTCGAGGGCCTCGTGCAGGGCTCGCATCCGCCCGTGCCGCCTGCGCAGGGAGGCCCCGTACCCGTCGGCTTCGGCGTGGCGCCCGAGGCGTCGTAGGGTCTCGACGGCCCGCCCCGCCAGGGTCGCGGCCTCGGCGTAGGCCCCCCGCGTGCGGCGCCCCACCAGGGCCTCGATCTCGGCCTCCCAGATGGCCAGGGCATCGTCCGGGCACGGCCCCGCGGCGGCCTCGGCCACCCGCAAGGCCAGGTCACCCGACGGCCGAACCGACCGGACATGGGCCGCGGCCCGGGCCACGAGGCCCTCGGAGAGCAGGGCCTCGAGGTAGTCGCGCACCCGCCCGTGGCCCAACATCAGCCCCAGGGCCCGCTCGCGGGCGGGCTCCCAGTCGGCCGGGGCGGTGGCCTCGCGAAGCCACCCAAACGCCTGGACGTCAGGCCGGACCTCCACCAGGGTCTCCGCCAGAGACCGCACGGCCGCCCCATCGCCCCGCTGCCGGGCCCGACCGAGGAGCCACATCAACAGTGACGGATCGCGGGACTGCTCTGCGCGGGCCAGGACCAGGGCTTCTGCGACCTCGGGAGCCCCGTACGCGACGAGGTGCTCGGCGATGGGCTGCATCGCCCGCAAGGGGGCCCTGCGCGCGACGTCGAGGGCCTCCTGCCATCGGCCCAGGGCGAGGAGTCGCTCGACCTGCTCGGCGGCCCGCCCGAGGGCCTCGCAGCCCGCGAGAAACTCCGGGTCGGACAGGGTGTCGCGCACGAGCTCGAACCGCAGGGCCCCGTCGGGCAGGGTCTCCCAGGCGGTGGGGGTCCCCGGGGTGTGGGGCGCATCGCGGGCTCCGAGGCGTGCGGCCAGGGCGGCTCGCTCGGCCGGGGTGGTGGCGCTCGGGAGGAGGGCCTCGATGACCTCCGCGGGCCCTACGTCTCCGAGCTCGAGGTCGGCCGCCCGGGTCTCCAGGAGCCAGGTGAGGGCGGCCTCTCGGGGGGCGGCGGGGTCTTCGTGGCGGGCGAGGCAGCTCCCTACGGCCTCGACGCAGCCCCGCACGACCTCGCGCAGGTCGTCGGCGTGGTGGTGGCCGAGGAAGGCCGGGAGGTGGCGGTAGACGCTGTCGGTGAGGCCTTGTGACACGGCGAGGCACCCCGGCAGGTCGTGGGCGTCGGCGAAGCGTCGGGCCAGGGCCGCCAGGGGGCTCAGGGCGTCGAGGATGGCCACCTCGGCCCCCCAGGCGGAGCCGGCCGCGTCGAAGATCCCGTCGGCCTGGCGCCCGAAGTCCGCGGCCTCGGGGGCCCCCCGGGACCGTCCTCCGGGCATCGGGAGGGTGACCAGGGCGTCGAGCTCGGGGTGACGCTGGACCATCTGCTCGATGAGGAGCACCAGCTCGGCCCGGGTCCGCCCCCGCAGGGCCTCGGCCAGGGGGGCCAGCCGCACGAAGGCCTCGGGCTCGGCCGCAAACCGTAGCCCCAGGGCCGCGGTGTGTTTGCATCGCCCGTCGGCCCCGGCGGGGCAGGTGCAGTGCCCCGAGGCGATGGCCCCATCGTCGTCGGAGAGGGTGAGGGTGGGGTGATACAGACCCGACTCCTGGCCGTGGCAGCGGGCCCGGAGCGAGGGGCCCACCCGGCGGGTGTCAAACAGGGCCCCGCGGGCCAGAACCTCCGCCCCGCGCACGAGGGCCGCGGCCCCCGACCAGACCCTCAAGGCCTCGATGAAACGTGTCGTGTCGGACATTGGGGGAGTGTAACCACCAGCGTCCTCCGCAGGGCTCAAATCGGGGACAGGTTATGTCACCAGCGGGCCCGCCCGTTGAGGAAGCGCAGGATGGCGGGGAGGATCACCTCGGGGCGTTCGAGGAGGACGAAATGGCTGGCCCGGCGCAGAGGGAGGTACTCGGCGTTGGGCAGGCGCTCGGCGATGCGTCGGGACTGGTACGCGGGTGTGAGCCAGTCCCAGGCCCCGGAGGCCACGAGGGCGGGGGCCTCGATGTCGCGGAGGTGATGGAGCACGGAGTGGGCGTCGAGCTCCTGAAAGAGCCGCAGATAGTTGGGGAAGGTGGTCTCGCCGAAGACCTCGCGGAGGTACCGGCGGAGCAGGGCCCCCATGGCCACCCGGTCGGCCCCGGAGATGAGCCAGAAGAGCCCGACGGCGGGATGGGCGAAGCGTGGGGCCATGGCCGCGATGGCGCGGGCGATGGGGGGGTTGTCGGCCACGTACTCCACGAGGGCGTGCATCCACTGGCCGGCGAAGGGCAAGCGCACGAGGGGCTGAAACCCCGAGGAGAAGACGTGGCCGTAGGTCCCGTTGAGGAGCACGAGCCCGGCCACCCGGTCGGGGTGCTGGCTCGCCGCCTCCAGGGCGACCTGGACCCCCATGCTCCAGCCGCAGAAGACGGCCCGGTCGATGCCTTCGGCGTCGAGGATGGCGAGGGCGTCGGCGGCGTGCTCGTCGACGCTCATCCAGCGGCGCCCGGCGGGCGGGGACGAGTCGAAGAGGCCCCGGTAGTCCCAGGAGATGACCCGGTAGCCCTCGGGCAGGGCCCGCACGAGGGGCTCCCAGGCGTAGAGCCTGCCGCCGAGGCCGTTGGCGAGGATGAGGGTGCGTGGCCCCTCCCCCTCGACCACGTAGGAGACCCGGGCCCCGTGGCGCTCGATGAGGTATCGGGTGGGCGGATTGGCCGAGAGGAGCATCGGGAGACGGCCTACTCCTTGTCGAGCTTGCCCACCAGGGACAGCGTAAACGAGGCCCCCATGTACTTGAAATGCGGGCGCACCTGGACGTTGACCCGGTACCACCCGGCCTGCCCGTCGACCTCCTCGACCTTGATGCTGGCCTTGCGCAGGGGGCGGGAGGCCCGGACGGCGGGGGCCGGGTCGTCGAAGTCGGAGACGTAGCGGTTGATCCACTGGTTGAGCTCGCGCTCGAGGTCGCTGCGCTCCTTCCAGGTGCCGATCTGCTCGCGCTGGAGCACCTTCAGGTAGTGGGCGATCCGCGACATGATGAACATGTACGGGAGCTGGGTGCCGAGGCGGTAGTTGGTCTCGGCGAGGCGGGCCTCGGGGCCGTTGCCGTAGGTCTTGGGCTTCTGCACGGAGTTGGCCGAGAAGAAGCAGGCCCCGTCGGTGTCCTTGCGGTAGGTGAGGGGGATGAAGCCCTCCTCGGAGAGGTCAAACTCGCGCTTCTCCGTGATCTGGATCTCGGTGGGGAGCTTGCGCTGAATGGCCCCGGTGGCCTCGAACTCGTGGGTGATGAGGTCGGTAAGGCTGCCCCCGGCCTGGGCCCCGATGATGTTGGGGCACCAGCGGTACCGGGCGAAGCTGTCGGCCACCCGGCTCGCGAGGGCCACCGCCGCGTTGCCCCACAGGAAGGCCTCGTGGTCGCCGCGGAGGTCTTCCTGGAAGTTGAAGGCCTTCACGGGCATCCCGTTGGCCCCGTAGGGGTGGCGCAGCACGAAGCGGGGCATGGTGAGCCCGATGTAGCGGGCGTCTTCGGATTCGCGGAAGGCCTGCCAGCGGATGTACTGAGGCCCCTCGAAATGGGCCCGGAGGTCTTTGAGGCGATGAAACTCGTCCCAGTCGTCGAGGCCGAAGAGCTTGGGGGCCGCGGCCGCGACGAAGGGGGCGTGAGACATGGCCGCGACCGACCCGATCTTCTGCAGGAGGGCGAGGTCTTGATGGCTGGTGTCAAACTCGTAGTCGCCGACGAGCATCCCGTAGGGCGAGCCGCCGTTGGTGCCAAACTCCGCGGAGTAGATCCAGCGGTACAGGCCCGAGCGGGGCACCTCGGGGGAGTCCTCGAAATCGTTGAGGAGGTCTTCCTTCGAGGCGTTGAGCATCTCGATGCGGATGTTCTCCCGGAACTCGACCCGGTCGACGAGGAAGCGCAGCGAGCGCCAGGCGCTCTCCAGCCGCTGCACCTTGGGGTGGTGCAGGATGGCGTTGAGTTGGGCCGACAGGCGCCCGTCGATCTCGGCGATCATCACATCGACAAGGACCTTGTCGATCGGCTCCCCCGCCCGTGCCGGCAGGAGCATCTCGGACAACAGGTGGGCGACCCCCTGGCGGACCACCTCGTAGTTGCTGCGCCCCGGGGTGATGCTCCCCTCGTCGAGGATCTGCTGCAGCAGGGACGTCTCGGGCTGGGCCTCGGCGACGAGCTCTTCGACCCTCGTCGAGGCCGCGTACTGTTGATCGTTGCTCATTGGGTCCCTGTGCACCGCCCCGTCGCGGTCTGACCTTTCCACCGTCGGTGTGCCATCGTCGCGCCCCAAACGCCAGACGCCCCGCCGCAGCGGCCCGCGGCGAGGCGCCAGAGCTGTCAGTCGGCGCGTCGCGTCTCCGCCGAAGGGCCCCGTCGCGGCCGTTGGGGGCCGACCGGGGTCCTTCAGCGGGGGCTGTGGCGACTCACTCCTTGTCGAGCTTGCCTACGAGGGACAGCGTAAACGAGGCCCCCATGTACTTGAAGTGCGGGCGCACCTGCATGTTGCAGCGGTACCAGCCGGGCTGGCCCTCGACGTCCTCGACCTTGATGCTGGCCTTGCGCAGGGGGCGCCGCGAGCGCACCCCCGGGGCGGGGTCGTCGAAGTCGGCCACGTACTGGCCGATCCACTGGTTGAGCTCGCGCTCGAGGTCGCTCCGCTCCTTCCAGGTGCCGATCTGCTCGCGCTGGAGCACCTTCAGGTAGTGGGCGAGGCGGTTCATGATGAACATGTACGGCAGCTGGGTGCCGAGGCGGTAGTTGGTCTCCGCCGCGCGCCCTTCGGGGCTCTGGCCGAAGTACTTGGGCTTCTGCACGGAGTTGGCCGAGAAGAAGCAGGCGTTGTTGGAGTCCTTGCGGAAGGTCAGGCCGATGAAGCCCTCCTCGGACATCTCAAACTCGCGCCGGTCGGTGATCTGCACCTCGGTCGGGATCTTGGTCTGGATCTCGCCCATGGCCTCGTACTGGTGCAAGGGGAGGTCTTCGAGGGCCCCGCCGGCCTGGGGGCCGATGATGTTGGGGCACCAGCGGTACTTGGCGAAGCTGTCGGCCACGCGGGTGGCCAGGGCCACGGCCGTGTTGCCCCAGAGGTAGGACTCGTGCTTGTCGATCACGTCCTCCTGGAAGTTGAAGGTCTTCACCGGGACGGTGTCGGGGCCGTAGGGCAGCCGGAGCAAGAAGCGCGGGGCCGTGAGGCCCACGTAGCGGGCGTCTTCGCTCTCGCGGAAGGCGTGCCAGCGGGCGTACTGCGGGCCCTCGAAGAGCGACTTGAGGTCCTTGAGCTTGGGCAGCTCCTCCCAGGTGTCGACCCCGAACATCTGCGGCGACGAGGCCGAGATGAAGGGGGCGTGGGCCATGGCCGCCACCGAGCCCACCTTCTGCAGGAGGGCCATGTCCTGGGGCCCCGAGCCGAACTCGTAGTTGCCCACGATGAGCCCGAGGGGCTTGCCGCCGAAGGTGCCGTACTCCGCGGAGTACACGGTCTTGTACAGGCCCGACTTGGGCACCTCGGGCGAGTCCTCGAAGTCGGCCAGGAGGTCGTCCTTCGAGCAGTTGAGCATCTCGACCTTGATGTTCTCCCGGAAGTCGACCCGGTCGATCAAGAACTTGAGCGTGCGCCAGGCGCTCTCGAGCTTCTGAAACAGCGTGTGGTGCAAGACCTCGTTGATCTGGGCGCTCAGCCGCGCGTCGATCTCCGCGATCATGCTGTCGATGATCTCCTTGTCCACGCGCTCCTGGGCGCGCGACGGGGCCAGCATCTCCGCGATGAAGTGCTGCATGCCCCGCTTGACGACGTCGTACCCCTCCTGGGAGGGCCTGACCTTGCCCTCGTTGAGGATTTCTTCGAGCAGCGACGACCCCTCCAGCGTCTGGGAGGCCCCCTGGGCTGCCGTCTTCGTATCCGTGCTCATCGTGTGCGTCCCTCTATGATCGAATCTCTACGGTGAACGTGCTGCGCCCGCGGGAGTCCTTCAGCCCCCCGACCCGTCGCCGAGGCCGAGCTCCTTCATGAGCTGGGCCCGCGAGGCGTCGTCGCCGAGCATCGACTGGATCTTCTTCTTGAAGGCCGGCACGTTGCCGAGGGGGCCCTTGAGGGCGTTGAGGGCGTTGCGGAGCTCGAGGAGCTTGCGCATCTCCGGGACCTGATTGGCGATCCCCTCGGGGGTGAAGTCCGAGAGCTTCTTGAACTTCAGGTTGAGGCTCAGCTCGGCCCCGGGCTCGTTGGAGAGCTTGTCGGGGACGTTGATGTCGACCTCGAGCTTCTGCTCGGCCATGACCTGGCTGAAGTTGTCCTTGTCGACGTTGATCGGCTTGCGATCCTCCACCGGTCGATCGTCCTGGCGCTGGGTGTAATCCCCCAACATCAGGATCTTCAACGGGAGCTCGACCTCCTCCTGTGCACCGCCCGTTGCGGGCTTGTACACGATGTTGACCCGCTCCTTCGGAGCGACCGAACCCTCTTTCGCCATGATCGACCTACCTCTTCCGTGGTACGTGCGCCCTATCCCGGAGACCCTGAGGAAGTCACTGGGGGCGTCGGGCGCGTGGTTGAACTCAAGCCCCGAGTCTCAACGCTGTCGTCGGATCGAGCCGACAGACGCGATCATACAGCAAGCTCGTCTCCGGGGGCAGGGGCTTTCCGCCCTTTGCGAGGGCCCGGAGGCTCTGCACCAGCCCCTCGGCCGAGGCCGAGGCGAGGGCGGGCTCCCAGGTCTCGAGGCCGTGGGCCGCCACCTCGGTCTCGGTGGCCTCGAAGACGGCCCGGGCCATGGCGGGCTGCCCCGCCGCGAGGAAGCTCTGCCCGATGGCGATCCGGGCCCGAAAACGCCCCGCCGCCGAGCCTGCCCCCTGGAGCCTGCCCTGGAGCATGCCCAGGGCCTCGGCCAGCTTGCCTCCCGCGGCGAGCTTGCGGGCCTCGTTGGCCACGGCGGCGTCTTCGCCCCCACCGCCCCCGCCCGCAGCCTGCACGACGACCACCTGGGGGGCACCTCCGCCCCCTCCGGCCGAGGCCCCAGAGCCCGACGGGGCCCCGGCTCCTGCGAGGACCTCGGTGTCGAGCCAGGCCCGGGTGGCCTCGTCGGCGAAGGCGCTCCCGTCGCCAAACTGCATCGTCGGCAGGGCAGGCAGGCGCTGGAGCAGGGACCGGGTCTCGCGCAGGAGCTCCGCGTGGGCCCGGGTGTGGGTGGCCCCGAGGCCCACCAGGCTCATGGCTGAGTACCGATGAAGGTCGAGCCAGAACCTGCTCGCCCGCAGGTTGCCCTCGCTCTCCTCCAGGAGGGCCGCCCACTTGCCGTTCTGCGCGATCTTCTCGAGTTGGGCCCGCAGGGCGGGGGAGGGCGGGGGCACCTTGGTCTTGCCCCCCTCGGCCGGGGGGGTGTCGGTGAGGTGGAGGTAGAGCCCCGTGCGGATCATGCGGTACGCCAGGGGGGCGCTGTTGTCGGCCGTGCGCAGGGTGTTGGCCGCCGTCACCAGGGTGCCGCCGACATCGGAAAGAAACTTGACGATCTCCGCGGGGTCGGCCGGTGCGGCGACCGCGGCGGGGGCGGCGACCGACACGGCAGGCCGCGGGGGCGGCGGGGGCGCAGCGGGGGCGGCGGGGGCCGCCTGGGGCTGGGCGGGGGCCGCGGGGGCTTGCGGGGGAGGGGGGGCTGCGGGGGCCGCGGGGGCCGGAGGCGGGGGCGCCTGCACGGGGGGCGGAGCCGCCTGGGGCGGGGGCTCGGGGGGAGCTGGGGGGGCCTCAGGCGGGAGGTTGGCCGCGAGGCGCTCGACCCCGTCGAGGAGGGGGCGCAGGGCGGGGCAGTTGTCGCCAAACTTCTCGCGGGAGACCGTGGACAGGCGTTTGGCCGCGAAGGAGAGCCCTTCGAGGGTCTTTCGGTCGTTGGGCCCGACGGTGATGTTGGGCAGGACCTGCCCGGCGGCCTCGACGAACCACTGGAGGGCGTTGACCCGGCCCCGGATGCGCTTGGCCTCGGGGTACAGGACGGGCCAGAAGTCTTCGATGATGACGGCGAGGACGGACACCCCGGTGAGCATCCCATCGAGGCCTCGGGTGGCGTAGAGGCCGTAGGCCATGTAGGCCGTCACGAGGAGGTCTTTGGATTTGCTCTGGAGGAGCTCGGTCCCTGCGTCGATGACCTTGCGCCACACGACCTGCCCTCCAGAGGGCGAGTCACGCTTGGCGATCTCGGTGCGGACCTCGTCGTAGAGCGGGTCGGCGGTGGCGTTCGACCCGCCGGGGGCTCCGTCGGAGACGGGGCTGGTCCAGGGCTCGGCCCGTTTGCGAAGCTCTTCGACGGTCATGCTCATCGGCGATGGCTCTCCGGGGGGTCTCTCGCGCTACGGCGCGGGATGGTACTTCAATCGGCGTGGCCGTCACCAGGAGATCGCGCGGCGGGGGGCGTGAGATTTCACCACGAGGGATCGATCACCGCGCGAAGGCGGCCAGGAGGTGCTCCAGGGGCAGGGCGGGGTGCTCGAGGGCCTGGCGGTGGTGGGGGGCCATGGTGGCCCACAGGGGGCCGATGGCGTCGGGGCGTGTGGTGGTCAGGGGCCACAGGGTCGAGGCGGTGTCTCCCTGGCGCAGGAGCTGCCGGAGCATGGTCCCCGGGGCGGGCCCGAGGGCCACGAGGAGGCGCGGGTCGGCCCCCTCGCGCCAGACGAACGACGGGCGGACGGGGGTCCCGTAGAGCCTTCGGCGCACGAGCTCGAGCCAGGTGAAGGCGTCGAGGTCGCTGCCGAGGGGGCACTCCAGGGTGATGGGGACCTTGAGGGGGCGGGCCCGGGTGGCGTCGCAGGCGTCGGCCGCGGTCTTCAGGGCGTACCCGAGGGCCCCGGGCAACGGGGGGGCGTGGCCGAAGACCCGGGCGTGGAGGTCGGCCGCGGTGCTCTGGTCGAGGACGTGTCGGCAGACGAAGTCGGTGTGGGCGAAGACGGCGGGGGTGGGCACGCGCAGCGAGCGGGCCCAGGCGGCCATGAGCGAGGCGTCGGCGCGGCCGAGGTCGCCGAGGATGCGGGCGGCGTCGAGGAGGAAGTGGCCGTAGGCGATGTGCAACGCGGGAAACCGCGAGCTGGCCACGGCGGCGTCGACCCGGGCGAAGACCAGCATGGGGTAACGCCGGCCCACCTGGTCCTGGCTCGGGGCGAGGGCCCCGATCAGGGCGGGGAGGCTGGGGTGGGGGGCCTGGTGACAGAAGAAGAGGGCCTCGGGGGGGAGCTCGAGCGAGGTCCGGGCGAGGGTCTCGAGGGACTCTTGCACCCACTGGTCGAGGCTCTGGGCCGCGGGGTCGCTGGCGTTGAGCCGAACGAAATCACCCTGCGAAGGGAGCTTGCCGTAGATCCCGACGGATTCGCGGTCGCTGCCCATGGGGTGGCCCTGCGGTCCCTTCAGCTCCGCGACCGGCGGCTGCGGCGGTGGCGCCGACCGCCCTCGTCGCGGGTGCGCTCGGCTCGGGGAGGGGCCCCAGGGACGCCCGACAGGTCGCAGGACCGGGCCGTGCGGGCGATGGGGTGGGGGGCGGAGATGTCGCCCCCGCGGAAGGGGCGGAGCATCTGGACGGTCTGGTTGTCGGCGCGGGGCACGCCGACGAAGGGGTTCTCAGCTCGGGCGGGGCGAACGTCGATGCCGATCTCGACGAAGCGGTTGCCCTCGATCCCGCGTTGGTCGCGCAGGCGCCACACCACGGAGAACACCCGCGCCTCGGTCCGCCCCCGCGCGATCCCCGCCTCCAGCAGCCGGAAAAGGCCCCACTCGCCCTCCTGCTCGATGGTCTCGTCCATGCCGTTGAGCCCGCGGACCCGGATCTTCGCCCCGTGGGGCGCCGGGGGTGCCGGGGCCGTCCCCGCGGCGTTGGCGTTGGCCGCGGCTCCTCCGCCTCCGCCGCCCGCCCCGTCTCCGCCGCCGGGCCAGCGCATGGGGTGCCACTCCTCGGGCCCGTTGGTGTAGACCGCGGACTGGCCGTCGACGGTGAAGGTGGTCTCGGCGATGCCCGGGGTGGCCCGGATACGGACCTCGAAGTTCACCCGTGGGAGCTCGGACCCGGCGGGGAAGAGCACCGTGGAGATGTCCTGGCTGCGGTTGAGAAAGTCCCGAAGCTCAGGGCGGTAGTACCGATCGAGACCCTCCTGGCGGTCTTCGGTGCTGCCGCGGGCGCTTGCAAACTCGTAGCGCTCACCGACGCGCGGGACCGGATTGGCGAGGTTCTCGGTGTAGAAGGCCCAGAGCGCGCCACGGGTGGGCCGATAGAAATCGGCCACGTCCGCGAAGGCTGCGTCCTGCCCCGCCCGGTCGAAAGGGTAGCGGTTGTGGAGGGTGCGGTAGTACGGCAGCACCACGGCCGTACACCAGCGGTCGGAGCTGCCCCCCGCGATGGAGTTCTGCGCGCTGCGCACGGTGAACCGGATCGGCGGGGGCAGGAGGTTCTCCAGCACCTGACGGCTGTCGACGGCCCCTGCCGTGATGAGGGCCCGGGTGCGGGTCTGGGCGGCGTTGAGGGCCGTCATGAGCGGGGCCGACGGGGCCCCTGGGGTGGACAGAAACCCGTTGAGCGAGTCGCGCACGAGGGCGAGCTGCTCCAGGTACTCCCGCAGGGGCGTGGGCCCAGCGGGAGGCGGGGGCGGCGGCGGGGCAGCCCCCGGGGCGGCCGGGGGCGGGGGCGGGGGCTGGGGGGGAACCCCGAAGCGCACGATCCCGCGCAGGAGGGGATCTTGTTCGACCGAGTCGCGGATGTAGACCGTGGCCCCGTACTGCGGCCCGCGTTGGGTCCCCGCGGCCCCGAGGGCTGCCGTCCCTGCCTGGGCCGCGGCCGTCCCGAGGCGTCCTGCCGAGTTGGCCCGCGCCGTCACCGCCGCCAGGGCGCTGCGCCCGAGGCTGCCCGTGGCCGCACCCGCCGCGGCGTCGGCCGGGTCGACCAGGGTCGTATTGTCGGCCACCGTCCGCATCAAGAACTCGTACGGCGGCGCCCCCCCCTGGGTGAGCCACGAGAGCATCTGGTGGGCGTTCTCGGGCGTGCCCGGGTCGCGCACTCGCAGGCCCTCCAGGAAGCTCCGCCACTCGCTGATGTACAGCCGGAAGTACTCGCTCCGGATCTGCTGGAGGGTCTCCCCCGAGAGCTGCTGCTGGTTGCCCTCGCGGCCAAGGACCCAGGGCTCTCCCGCGAGGTCGTCGCTGGCGTCGCGGAGCCGGTCGCGCACATGGCCCTCCCAGCCCGCCCGCGTAAACGCGCAGCGGACCAGGGTGTGGTCGGTGCTCGGCACCTCCCCGTCGTTGGACAGCCCCGCGAGGCGCTGGGGCACCTGGTAGATGTTGTCACCCGGCGAGCGCCCGAGGGCTCCGGCGAGGTTGACGTCGCACCCGAGGGCGTTGGCCCCGTCGATGAGCGAGCGCAGGGCGAGGTTGCTGAGCGAGGCCCGGTTGAGCACGGCCCGGGTGCGGTTGACCACGTTGGTGTCGCGCGGGAGGCGGTACTCGGGGTGGGCCGCGAGTTGCTCGACGTAGGCCCGGGCGTTGCGCTGCATGGCTGCCCGGTCGCCCGCCGCGGGGGCCGCGGGGAGGCTCCGCACCCAGGTCTCGGTGAGCTGCTGGGTGAGGTAGTCGCGCTGGTCCGCCGTGGGGGGCTCGGCCGCGGCCGCCGGTCCCGTGAGCAGGAGGTGCAGCTTGAGGAGCCCGTAGGCCTGCTGCCGGGCCTCGGCCCCGGGGGGAGTGATCCCCGGGTGCCGCTGCACGAAGTTGAGCATGGCCGCCTTGTCGCGCTCGGCCAGAGGGCTCACCACGTGGCGCTGCAGGGCCGTGGCGTAGAGCTGCGACACCCGCGGATAGATCCGGTCGCCGCGGTACATCCCGAAGCGCATCGACAGGGGGACGTACTCCTGGCCCGACTCCCAGCGCCGGAGCTGCTCGACCCGCTCGCGCACGGGCTCGAGCTCGGCCAGCGTGAGGGGCGCGGCGTTGGCCCCCGTGGCGTGGGCCGCGATGGCCTCGGCCTCGCGCCCGGCGGCTTTGACGAAGTCGCGGTTCTCGACGTAGGCGTAGGCGGGCAGGATCGAGACCAGGGCCGCGGTCGCGAGGGCCCCGGCGGCCACGAGGAGGCGCCGCTTGCGCTGTCGGGCCACCTCGCCCTCGGAGCGTACGGCGAGGTCGGCGTCGGGGAAGACCACCCGGGCGAACACGTCGCGCAGGAAGAAGCTCTTGGCCTCGGTGATGGGCTGGGCCGGGGCCGCGCTGGGGGGCGGCAGGCCGAGGGTCTCGCGGAGCTTGGCCGTGAGCCGGTCGATGGGCCGCCCCTCCTGGGTGCCCGAGGTGAAGTAGGCCCCGCGGAAGAGGGGAGCTCCCTGGTACGAGTTGCCCGCGAAGAGGGTCTCGAGGAAGTCGGCCAGGCTCTGGCGGACGGACGTAAACTGCTGCGGAAACTGGTAGATGGCCTCGCGGTCCTCGAGCTTGCGCTCGGCGGCCAGGCGGCGCCACATGCGCTTGTCGACCACGGCCGCGAGCTCGTCGAAGCGGTCGCCAAAGTACGCCCCGGGCGAGGCCGGGGGCGACCCGTTGGGCACGGTGAAGCCCCAGATCTGTCCGCGCTCGTTCTTGCGCAGGTCGCCGAAAAACTCGCTGAAGCCCTGCACGAGGTCGCACTTGGTGAAGAGCACGTAGACGGGCAGCTCCATGTGCAGGTGGCCCTGGACCTCGTCGATGCGCTCGCGCACCTGCCGTGCGATGCGATCGACCTCGGGCTCGGTGGCCTGGGCGAGCTCGGCCACGCTCACGGCGATGAGGAGCCCGTTGAGGGGCTTCTCGGGCCGACTCTTCTTCACCAGGTCGAGGAAGCTCACCCACTCGTCGCGGTCGTCGTCGACGGTGGTGTATCGCCCCGCCGTGTCGAGCAGGACCGCCTCGTTGGACAGGAACCACGTGCAGTTGCGCGTGCCCCCGACCCCCTTGATGCCGTTGTTGTCCCGCCCGAGGTACGGAAACTGGAGCCCCGAGTTGGTCAAGGCCGTGGTCTTTCCGGCCCCGGGGGGCCCGATGATCACGTACCAGGGCAGGGCGTACAGGGCCTCGGTGCCCGACTTGCCGAGCTTCGAGGACTTGAGCGAGCCCACCGCCCGGGCAAACTCGGCCTGCATGGCCCGGACCTCGGCCTGCTGCTCGGGTCGGACGCTGCGGGCGTGCTCCTCGGCCTGGGCGTTGAGGGCCCGCTCGATCTCCTTGGCGGCTTTGCGGGCGCGATACTTCCGGTAGGCGAACAGGCCCACCAGGAGGAGCACGACCAGGATCGTCACCGCGATGGCGATCTCGACGGCATGTGGAAACTTGATCACCAGGGCAGCGGCCCATACGGCGGCCACGACGATGAACGCGAAGATGTACTTCAGCATTGAGACGCTCTCCCCGCCAGACGCGGTGGTTTACTGCACCATCTGCCCGATGCGGTTGAGGACGGTGGACACGTCGTTGTCGAGGCTCACCCGGAGCCCGACGTAGAGCACCACGGCGAGGGCCACGGCGCCGAGGGAGAGGGCCACGATGGGCAGGTCGGTGCGGCCCTGGGCCCGCTTCTCCCCTGCGGGGCGCTCTCCCTGAACAGACAGGAGCTCGGGGCCGTGGTAGCCGGCCTTGGCCAGGTCGGCCGAGAGGGTCTCCAGGGTGGCCCCAAGCTCGGCCTCGCCCCCGCGGACCCGGTACCGCCCCTGAAACCCCAGGACGAGGCACATGTAGTACACGCGCACCACGTCGATGCGGCGGGGGTCGGTGCGCAGGGCCTGGACGCGCACGAAGAAGTTCTCCCCCGCCTGGTTCTCGTTGAAGTACTGGAGCTGGAGGGGGCGGCTCATCCAAAACTGCCGCAGGTTGCCCCCCGCGTAGATGGCCACCTCGTCGGCGAGGGCGATGATGGCGTAGGTGATCTCCAGGACGTCCTCCTGGGGGATGCCGAGTTGGGTCCCGCGTTGTCGCATCGTGTCGATGAGGCTCCGCAGGCGCTGCTGGACGCTCTCCGGCGGCGGCTGTTGAGCCGGGTCCAGCCGTCGAAGCTGGATCAGGAAGTTGAACACGTCGGACGTGAGTTCGTCGATCTTGTCCATGGCAGGCGTCGGTCCTCGGCGGTGGGGTGCGGCGGGCCCTCAGCCCTGGGCGTTACCCGTGGGCCTGGCTGGGATCGCGAGGAGCTCCAGCTTGATGTTGTTGGGGTCAAAGGGAGGCGGCAGAAAAATCGCGATCGTGCGCTCGCCCGAGACGCTGCGCCAATACTGGCCGCCCTGGTTGAGCATGAAGTACAGGGTGCCCGACTGCGGCGGGATCTCCGCCGGGGGTCTGTGCGTGACCTGGATGGGCACTCCCGGCAGGGCCGAGTGCACGATGGCAGGGATCTCGCTCCAGCTGGCGATCTTGGACAGCTTGGGGATCTCCGCCGAGGCCGTCTGCTCGGGCTGATTCGAGCGCACCGTGAGGACGTAGGTGGCCCCGCGGATGAGCTTGTCGTCGTCGAGGCGGCCGAAGTGCAGACCGTCCTCGCGCGACTCCAGGGGGACCCGCACAAACTGGTCGAGGATGGTGATGTGCAGGAGCCGCGTGATCTCGTCGATGACGCCCGCGAACGTGGTGTGCAGGTCGGTGTAGAAGAACTTGGGTAGCTTCGTCGGGTCGCCGTCCGTGGCGAAGGTCGACAGCTGCCCGCAAAACTGACAGAGCAGCAGGTAGGCCTCCTCGGGGGGGGTCTCGCTGCGTTCGATCAAGTGGTTGACGATCGGCAGGAAGGTGTTGACCGCGTTGAGCAGGAGGAAATTGGTCATGTCCCCGGAGGTAAACTCCACCAGGGCCCCGCTCCGCTGCCTCCGACGGTCGGCGCTCAGGCGCTGCTTGGAGGCCATGAGGGCCAGGAGCTCCCGCATCCGGCTCATGAGCCAGGGCGAGGCCCCGATGCGCCGGGCGGGGGGGATGTACTCCCGGCGGATGGCGAGGGCCCCGGCTCCGTCGCGTACGATCTCGGCGACCTTGATGGCGTCGAAGTCGTCGCGGGACTCGGTCCCGAAGAGCACGGTGAGGTGCCGTTGGGCGAAGGACACGGGCACGTCGGTGGCGCCCCCGGCTGCGTCGACCACGGCCCGCGAGGCGGTGTAGTACCGCATCCCGGCGGCGGGGCCGGTGGTGTTGGCCACGACGGGGGAGCCCTCCCGCTCGGCGGGGGCCGCGAGGAAGACCTCCAGGACCCGCTGCATGGGCGGGAAGTGCCCTTCGATCGGGCGGGCTGCGGGGATCTCGGGGTGGGTCCCGTCGAAGGCCACGGGCATCCCGTCGGGCAGGACGCCCTCGAAGCGCTGGATGCGCACCTGACCGGCCACGAGGGAGCGCTCGTCGAGCTCGACGCCCAGGGCCCCCCAGTCGAAGGGCAGCAGGGCCGAGACCCGGGCTCCGACGTAGCCCTCGTGATACCGATCGAGCTGCTGGAGGTGCTGCGGGGACATGAACATCCCCTCGGACCACACCACGCGGTTGGGCACCTTCATGCACGGCTCCACAGAGTGACGGGGGCCTCCAGGCCTAGGGAAATGGAGGGCGGGGTGACGGTGGGGGCGCTCGGCAGGGACGGGGCGCTCGGCAGAGATGGGGCGTTGGGCACGGTCGGGGCGTTGGGCAGCGACGGGGCCGACGGAGCGCTCGGCAGGGACGGGGCCGAGGGGGTGCGGGGCAGGGTGCTCGGCAGGCGCATCCGTCCGCCGTCGGGGACCCCCGCGTCGTCGGCCTCGTCGGGCCCCCCGGGCTCGATGTAGTAGTCCTCCAGGAAGAAGACGAAGCGGGGGTCGGCCACGGGGGGCGGGTTGGCCGTGGGGTCGCTCGACTGGGCCGCGCAGCGCTCGGCCCCGGGGGCGGGGGGGAGCTCGAAGATCGTGCGCCAGGCGGTGCCCGCGGGGCGGCGAAAGATGGCCACGGCCACGACGTAGTTGGCCTCGGCCTCGCGGCGGAAGGCCCGGGCCACGCGCTGCTGGGGGTAGAGGTACACCTCGTCGACCTTGAGGATGTCGTCGGCCAGGGTGGCCCGGTCGGCGCGCCAGACGGATTGAAACTCGGCCTCCTCCAGGCGGGCGATGGACTTGAGCTGGTAGATGCGCACCACCACCGGCAGCGAGTGGCCGTCGTCGCGGGGGTTGAGCCGCTCGGAGCCCCGCAGCACGAGGTGTACGTTCTGCGGCAGGTCGCAGGTCGCCGGCGTCGGCGGCGGGCGCTGCGTAGAGCTGCACGTCGCCGCCCCGGGCGCCAGCGCGAGCAACAGCAGCACGCGGCGCAGACCGTGGTGATGCATCAGCTTGAACACGTCTGTGACCTTCCCCGTCGTGGGCACTGCGGCCGCGCCCTGAGGCGTCGAGGCGCATGCCCCTGTGATGTCTGTCGCCAGTCGAATCTCCGCAGCCAGGATGGCACACCCGATTCTCGCCGATCAACACTTCTCCCAGCCCATGCACGTCAGACCGAGAGCTCTGCCCCTTCCTGAGGGCCCAGGGCGGGGATGTATTGACAGGTCCTCCCCGGCGGGGCTTACCCTCGCCAGAGCCGTCATCGGGGGGTCGCCGTTGCGGCCCCACAGATGACGCGGACAGAGCAGAGGGCCCTGCCATGGGAGTTCGAGGCATCATGCAGCGCATCGCGGCCCCCGACCCGATGCGGGTCCGGGTCGACGACATCACCTCCATCGTCGAGCACCTGCGGGGGCTCCTCAACACCCGGCAGGGCGAGTCGGTCTCGGTGCCCGACTTCGGGGTGATCGATTTCACCGACCTCGTGCACAACTTCCCCGAGGCCATCCAGGTGCTCCAGCGCTCGATCCGAGCCACGATCCTGCAGTACGAGCCCAGGCTCAAGAGCGTGGTGGTCCAGCACGTGCGCGACGACGAGGTGTTGGTGTTGAAGTTCCAGATCACGGCCCAACTGGCGAGTAAGAACGCCAAGGGGGCTGTACGCTTCGAGACCCAGCTCCGCGCCGGCGGCCAGATGAACGTCCGGTGAGGCCACGGTGGGCGCCCCCAATGGCGCAAAGAGTAGTCGCGGGGCCGTCGATCGTGCGAGGCTCCGGGGCGGTCGACGGGCGGCGGGAGGCATCGGAAGAGCCACGTGTTTAGCAAGTACTACCAGAGCGAGCTGACCTACCTGCGCGACCTCGGGCGCGAGTTTGGTCGGGCCTTCCCCAACGTGGCAGGGATGCTCGCCGAGCGCGGGGGCGACCCCGACGTCGAGCGCCTCATGGAGGGCTTCGCCTTCCTCACGGCCCGCATCCGCGAGCGCCTCGACGACGACGTCCCCGAGGTCATCCACACCCTCACCGACCTCCTCCTGCCGCACTACCTCCGCACCCTGCCCTCGTGCACCATCGTGGAGTTTACCCCCGTGGCCGGGGCCCTCCGCACCCGGCAGCGCATCGCCCGCGGGACCGAGCTCGCCAGCGCCCCCGTCGAAGGCACCTCGTGCCGCTTCCGCACGACCTCCGACATCGATCTCCTGCCCGTCACTCTCACCGACGTGGTGCTCGACACGGCCCAGCCGTCGTACCCCTGCCTCCGCATCCAGCTCCAGACCCACGAGGCCGGTCGTCCCGCGGTGTTTCACCCCGACGGGATCCGCATCTTCCTCCAGGCCGAGCCCGCCGTCGGCACCATGGTCTTCGTGTGGCTGATGCACCACCTGCGGTCGGTCCAGGTCCGGGGCATGTCCCAAGGGGCCAAGGGGATCGAGCTCGGACGGGCCGCCCTGCGCCCCATCGGCTTCGACCCGGCCCACGCCCTGCTGCCCTGGCCGCGCCTCGCCCCCGGGGGGTACCGCCTCCTGCAAGAGTATTTCACCCTGCCGGCGAAGTTCTTGTTCTTCGACATCAAGGGCCTCGACGCGGCCCTGTCCCGGGCCGAAGACCGCTTCGAGCTCGTCCTGCAGTTTGAGCGGCCCCCCCCGTTGCCCGCCCGCATCGGCAAGGAGCTCGTGCGGCTGCACTGCACCCCCGCCATCAACCTCTTCAGCTGCGACGCCGACCCCATCAAGGTCGACCCCCTGGCCCACGAGTACCTCGTGCGGGCCTCCGAGATCGACCCCCGCCACGCCGAGGTCTACTCCGTCGACAAGGTGACGGGCCTGCAAGCGGGCCGCACCGAACGCCGGGAGTACCGCCCCTTCTTCGACTACCTCCACGCCTTGTCGCCCGAGGATGTCCCCACCTACTACCGCATCCGCCGGGCCACCTCGCCCCTCGACGAGGGCATCGACGCCTACCTCTCGGTGCACACCCCCCGGGACGTGTCGAGCCCCGCGGTCGAGGAGACCCTGTCGATCGAGCTCACGTGTACCAACCGGGGCCTGTCGTCGCAGCTCAAGGTCGGCGACGTGTCGGTCCCGGCCCCGGGGTCGCCGCCCTTCGCCCGCTTCAAAAACGTCATCCCCGTGACCATCCCCGTGCGCCCGCCCTTCGGCCAGGCCCTGCACTGGCGGCTCATCTCGCACCTGGCCCTCAACTACCGGGCCCTCGCCGACGTCGAGAGCCTGCGGGCCATCCTCGAGCTCTACAACTTCCAGGCCCTGGTCGATCGCCAGGCCGCCCGGGCCAACCGGCTCCGCATCGAGGGCCTGCGGGCCGTGTCGACCCGCCCCGTCGAGCGCCTCGTGCGGGGGGTCCCCGTGCGGGGGGTGGGGGTCACCCTCGAGCTCGACGAGTCGAGCTATGCGGGCGAAGGCGATCTGTTTCTCTTCGCCTCGGTGCTCGATGAGGTGCTGGCCGCCCACGCCGGGGTCAACACCTTCGCCGAGCTCAAGGTGAAGACTCACCCCTCCCAGGCGGAGTACGCGTGGAAGCCCAAGGCCGGTCAGCAGCTGGTGCTGTGAGATCCCCCGTCGAGATCGTGCTCGGGAGCCCCCGCAGGGTGGGGTTCTACCGCGCCGTCGAGATCCTCGAGCGGGCCACGGCCTCCCAGGGGGCGGAGCGCGTCGGCGGCGACGGGCCCGTGCCCCGCGAGTCGATCCGGTTTCGCCACGACGCGTCGTTGTCGTTCGCCACGAGCGACGTGAGCCACATCGCCCCGCGCCAGCGCACCGCGGGCGAGGCCCACGACAGCGACGAGGTCCCCCTCTACGAGGTCACCACGACCTTCCTGGGACTCACCGGGACGGTCTCCCCGCTGCCGGCCTACATGATCGAGGAGGTCCTCAACGAAGACCCCGATCACCCCGCCCAGCGCGACTTCCTCGACATCTTCCACCACCGGGTCTTGTCGCTCTTCTACCGGGCCCACAGCAAGTACAGCTACGTCACCGACTACGTGTCGTCGTCGCGCGACCCGTGGTCGCTGCGGGTCCTCTCCCTCGCGGGGGTCGACACCTGGGACGGGCGGCCCCCGGTGGCCGACATGCCCCTCGGGATGCTCCTGCGCCTCGCGCCGCTCCTCGCCACCCGGTCGCGCACCGCGGCGGGTCTCGTGGCCGTGGTGAGCGACACCCTGCACCCCATCCTCCAGGGGGCCGGGGTCGACATCGAGCAGTTTGTCGGGCGGTGGGTCACCATCGACGAGCGCCAGCTCCTGCGGCTCGGGGTGGCCAACACCACCCTCGGCGAGGACGTGGTCATCGGGCGCAGGGTGTTCGACCGGGGGGGGAAATTCAGGCTCATCCTGGGGCCCCTGCGGCGCAAGGCCTTCCAGCGCTTCTTGCCGGGCGGCGACGGGCTGTCGCAGCTCCGCGAGGTGGTGAGCTTCTACGTCCGCGACCCGCTCGATTTCGACGTCGAGCTCATCCTCGCCCCGGGCGAGACCCCGGCCCTGCGCCTCGCGTCCCGCCCCGACGACGCCTCGCGCCTCGGGCTCGACTCGTGGCTCACGGTCAACGCCGACCGCGAGACCCGGGTGATCGTACCGATTCCGTCTGTCACGTCTTCGGCCGCGGGAGAAGGCTCTCCCGGGGACGGCAACCACGCCTCGAAGGCTTCACCACCACCCCACGGAGGGCACCCCCATGGCGCTGCTCGTTGAGCCCAAGTCCATCGTTCGACGTCTCACCCCCACTTGCGTCAAGGCCCTCGATGCCGCCGTCGGCAGGGCCTTCAATGCTCGCTGCTACGAGGTCACGGTCGAGCACATGCTGCTCGCCATCGCCGAGAGCGAAGACGGCGACACCGCCCGCATCCTGCATCACTACGGCCAAGACCGGGTGAGGCTGGTGGCCCGGCTGGAGAAGATCCTGTCCGGGTTTCGCACCGGCAACGCGGGCAAGCCGTCGTTCTCGGGGAGCTTGTTTCAGTGGTTTGAGGACGCCTGGACGGTGGCCTCGCTGGAGCAGGACGCGGGCAAGCTGCGCTCGGGCCACCTGGTGATGCAGTTCATCCAGAACCCGGCGAAGTACTCCGCGGAGACCCTCACCGAGCTGGAGGGGGTGCCCCGGCTGGAGATCAAGAAGGAGCTGGCCGACCTCGTGGCCCCCTCCAAGGAGTCCGGGGAGGCCCTCGTGTCGGCCCCCGGTGCGCCCGCGGGCCCCGGTCCTGCTGGAGCTACTGCGGGGGCCGTGGCGCCCGCGGGGCAGGCCGAAAACCTCACCCGCTTCTGTGAGAACTTCACGGAGAAGGCCCGCCAGGGCAAGGTCGACCCCGTGTTTGGCCGCCACCTGGAGATCCGCCAGATGGTGGACATCCTCGCGCGTCGCCGCAAGAACAACCCCATCATCGTGGGCGAGGCGGGCGTCGGCAAGACGGCCCTGGTCGAGGGCCTGGCCATGGCCATCGTCAGCGGCGACGTGCCCGAGCAGCTCCGCAACGTCGAGCTGATGGGCCTCGACCTCGGGCTCCTGCAGGCCGGGGCGGGGGTCAAGGGCGAGTTTGAAAACCGCTTGAAGAACGTCATCGCCGAGGTCAAGGCCTCGCCCAAGCCCATCATCCTCTTCATCGACGAGGCCCACACCATCATCGGGGCGGGCGGGTCGGCGGGCGGATCGGACGCGGCCAACCTGCTCAAGCCGGCCCTGGCCCGCGGGGAGCTCCGGACCATCGCGGCCACCACCTGGGCCGAGTACAAGAAGTACTTCGAGCGCGACGCGGCCCTGGCCCGGCGGTTTCAGCCCGTGGCCGTCGACGAGCCCTCGGAGGAGAACGCCACCCTCATGCTCCGTGGCCTCCGGGCGGTGTTTGAGAAGTCCCACGCCCTGCCCATCCGCGACGAGGCCATCGTGGCCGCGGTGAAGCTCTCCAGCCGGTACATCTCCGGTCGGCAGCTCCCCGACAAGGCCGTCGACCTCCTCGACACGGCCTGCGCCCGGGTGAAGATCAACCTCGACGCCAAGCCCGACGACCTCACCGACCTCGAGGTCCAGATTCAGAACATGCACCGCGAGCGTGACGCCCTGGAGCGCGACCGGGCCTCGGGCTTCAAGGTCGACGAGGAGCACTACGTCGAGCTGGTCGAGCGCCTCGCCGCGGCCGAGGTCTCCAAGGAGGCCATCACCCGGCAGTGGACCGTCGAGCGCGAGGCCGTGGCCGCCCTGGTGGCCGCCCGCAAGACCCTCAACGAGGCCCCCGCCGACAGCAAGGAGGAGGCCCGCAAGGCCGTCCTCGAGGCCATGGCCCACTTCGACGCCGTGAAGGGCAAGCCCTCCCTCGTGCACGCCGACGTCGACCCCGACGTGATCGCCCGGGTCGTCGGCGACTGGACGGGGATCCCCGTGGGCAAGATGCAGAAGGACGACGTGGCCGTCCTCCTGTCGCTCGAAGACCGCCTGCGCGACCGGGTCCGCGGGCAGGAGCACGCCATCAAGACCGTGGCGGAGACCATCCGGATTTCGCAGGCGGGGATCAACAACCCCAACCAGCCCGTCGGGGTCCTGCTCTTCGTGGGGCCCTCGGGCGTGGGCAAGACCGAGACGGCCGTGACCCTCGCCGACGCCATCTACGGCGGCGAGCGGTTTATGACCGTGATCAACATGTCGGAGTTTCAGGAGAAGCACACCGTGTCGCGGCTGGTGGGCTCGCCCCCGGGGTACGTGGGCTACGGCGAGGGAGGCGTGCTCACCGAGGCCGTGCGCCAGAGGCCCTACTCTGTCGTGCTCCTCGACGAGGTCGAAAAGGCCGACCTCGAGGTGATGAACCTCTTCTACCAGGTGTTCGACAAGGGCTCCCTCTCCGACGGCGAGGGGCGCCACATCAACTTCCGCAACACCATCATCATCCTCACGAGCAACCTCGCCACCGACGAGATCATGAAGGTCTACGACCGCGACGAGCCCCCCACCGTCGAGGACGTGGTCAACGAGATCCGCCCCATCCTCTCGAAGCACTTCAAGCCCGCCCTCCTCGCGCGGATGACCATCGTGCCGTACGGGCCCATCAACCGCTCGATCATGCGGGAGATCACCCAGATGCGCCTCGGGGGCCTCGCCAAGCGCCTCGCCACCTCGCACAAGATCGAGACCCGGTTTCACCCCGACCTCGTCGACGAGATCACCAAACGCTGCACCGAGGCCGAGACCGGGGCCCGCAACGTCGAGCACATCCTCCGCGGGTCGCTCATCCCCGCCTGCTCGCGGGTGCTCCTCGAGCGGATGGCCGAAGGGCCCCTGCCGCGCGTCCTCGACATCGGCCTGTCGCCCGAAGGCGCCTGGCGCATCGAGTTCGACGAGAGCACCGTGCCCGAAGCGCACTGAGCGTCGCCCGCCTCTTCTCCTCTCTCTACGCTGATTCCTCGCCGCACCGCGGCGTCCCCCTCGACGACGGGCCTGATCCCCGTGCATGGTCGCCGTCGAGGGAGTGGCGCCCATGTCTACCGTGGTTGTGCCCGAGGAGGGCCTCGGATGTTGTCCGACCTGCGGCTCCCCGCGGGGGGTCCCCGACACGGCCCCGATGCCCGCGGAGGGCCGTCGCGGGGCCTTCGTCGACGCCGAAGGCCGGGAGCGCCTGTGGGCGTGGTCGTGCCCGCTGTGCGGGGTCCAGGGCTGCGGGGCCTGCGCGGGGGGGCACGGGTGCACCCGGGCGTTTCCGCTGTGCTTCGTGCATCGGTTGCCCATGGTGCTCTTTCAATGCTGGTGCTGCGGCGAGCCTGTGACGGGCCTGTCGTGCCCGGCGTGCATCGGGGGGGCCTGCGCCCGGTGCTGGCGCGCGGGGTGTCGGCGTGGGTCCGCCCGCTGTCGTGCCGCACGGCCGATGATTGAAGAGACGCGCGGCGCGTGAGTTGTGTTAGGGTCCGGCTCCGACGGCGGGGGCTCCGGCGCACGCGGAGCCACACACGGGCGGCTGGCGCCCGGTGGTGACTCGCCCGAGAAGGAAGTGCCCCTGCGATGCTGGCTCTCCTGGTCCGCGTGGACAGCCTCGACAATGGGTCGTCGCAGACGTTCCATTTTACCCGTTCGCCGGTACGTCTCGGGCGCAACCCGCTCAACGACCTGCCGTTGCAGTTCCCGTTTGTGTCGCAGTGGCACGCGGTGGTCCAGTACGACGACCATCAGGTGACCTTCTACGACCTCGGGAGCACCAACGGGACCCAACACCAGGGCCAGCGCCTCGGCAAAAACGTCCCCGTCCCCGTGACCCACCCCGAGCAGGAGTTCCGCATCGGGACCCTCCGGCTGACCTTCTCCCGGGCCAACATCCCCGACTCCGTGGCCCAGTCCCAGTCGATGCTCGCCACCATGGGGGGCCTGTCCCGCCCGCCCTCCGCCGCCGACGCGAGCGAGCACACCATGATCGCCGAGGGCCTCCAGGTGCACCCCTCCCTCGGCGACAACGCGGGCTCCACCATGATGCTCGACGCCTCGGCCCTCGGGCTCCTCGGCGGACCGGCTCCCTCCGCGGGTCGTCCGCCGCCTGCCGCGGGTCGCCCGTCGGGGAGCTCCGCGGGCAAGGTCCCTCCCGGCGTCAACCGCGCGGTGGCCGCCCTGCGTCCCCACCACGCCGCCTTCCGCCAGAGCTGCGACGACCTTTTCGACGCCCTCAACGCCACCCTCAACTCCATGCCCCCGTCTCAGGTGGCCGCCACCCTCGAGGCCTTCTTCGCCGCCTTCCCCGACACGGCCCGGCAGGAGCAGGCCGTGGCCCTCGCGGCCTCGCAAGGGGTCAAGGTCCCCGGGGGGGCCACGGGCGGCGACGGAGGCGTGGCCGGGCAGCTCGTGACCCAACTCGCCCAGCACCTCGTGCCAGGGCGCGCGCCCCCGCAGACCCCTCAGGAGATCGAGGGGTTCCTCGTGCGGGCCCTGGTGGCCCTGGAGACCTTCTCCACGGCCTACGTGGGCCTGCGGCGCAGCCACGACGAGTTTGGCTCGGAGATGGTCGGGGCCACCCGGCGCAGCGCCGACCCGACCCCCCTGGAGGCCGGCAACGACCCCCGGGCGGTGCTCGCCTACCTCCTCGATTGGAGCGCCGACGGCGACGCCCGGCTCCAGAGCCTCAAGGGCCACTTCGCCGAGATCCTCACCCACCAGGTGGCCCTCCTGTCGGGGCTGATGGAGGGGGTCCGCAAGCTCGTCACGACCCGCCTGTCGCCGCGAGAGATCGCGCGGATGGCCGAGCACCGCGGCGGGTTTATGAGATTCTGGGTCTTCAAGGACGCAGGGTACTGGAGGCAGTATGAGCGCGTCCACGACGAGCTCACCGAGGACAAGGAGATCGCCGCGGCGGTCTTCGGACGAGAATTTGCGCGGGCTTACAACGCCGCGTTGGGTGAGAATTTCGCCGAGTCCGACGCCCGGCGTCTAGGATCGGGGAGCGGACGGTAGGCGAGCGCCTCGCCCCGCCGCACGAGCGACAGTGCGGGCCCCTCACACCCGGTGCCGGGATGACGGGCCCCAAGAGCCAGCGACCTGAAGGACCAGCGTGGCAATGATGCATCGCGGAGAACACAACGAAGCCCAGGGGCAGCGACGATCGCGTTGGGGTGGGGTCCTGGGGGTGGCCCTGGGGTCGATCCTGGCCGCGGTGAGCACAGGGGCCGCGTGCTCGTCGCGCAGGCCCCCCCCGCAGGTGGCCCCCCTGCCGCAGCCTGCCCTGTGCTCGCTGGAGGTGCCGCAGACCCGGGCGGGGGCCATGCCCACGATGCGGGTCGACAACTGGGGGAGGCTCCTCCTGCGGAGCTACAACCCCGGGATCGCCCCGGGCAACGCCTCGGACTGTACGGGCCGCGCCGTGGTGTGGCGCGAGCCCCAGGTGCGCTGCTGGGAGACCGACGTCGAAGAACAAAACGCGGGCCAGGTCCCCATCCCCCAGCGGCCCATCACCGAGGACGACGTCAAGGTCTCGCGGGTCCAGGGCAACCTGCGCCTCGTGTGGATCATCGTCGACCGGTACCGCAACGGCGAGGCCGTAGGCCCCGTGGCCCTGGCGGAGTTTCTGCCCAACCGGGTGGTGGTCCGGGCCATGGGGACGCTGCGCACCTTCCCCCAACGGGTGCGCCTGCGGCTGGAGACCATCGGCACCCGCCGGGTCCTCGTCGGAGAGGGCGAGGTGTGTGAGAACGATGACGACCTCACCACCTGCCGCCGTCAAGCCCGGCTCATGATGCTCCGGGGCGATCGGTTCGTGCAGGAGCCCCTGCGGACGGTGTCGGGGCGCTGCCTCGGCCCGGCCCGCCTGGAGTTTGTCAAACGCCGCACCACGCGCCTGGAGGAGACGGGGTGGGTGCGCACCTTCGAGCAGCAGACCCAGCTCCAGTACCGGCCCTCGGGCATCCAGGTGCACGAGCAGGTGGTGGTGTCCGACGCCGACCCGCGGCGCGAGGGGATCCCCGCGCGCGTCTTCCGCCGGGCAGGCCAGGACCGCGCCATCTACGTGCAGAACGACACCTTCGTAGCGAGCGACCCCTCGTTGTGGTTCCGGGTGTTGCACGTCGACGCCCGGACGGACGTGGCCGACGCCGGGGCCCACGCCGACGCCCACGTCGACGTGCCCGACGCGGACGTCGAGGACGACGCCATCTACGCCGACTTCATCGACGGCGGCATCGAGTAACACGCCCGCCGACGCCGCCCCCTCGGCCGCATCCAAGGCCGCTGGGGGGCGTCGCTACGGGTTGCAGGTCACACCGGATTGGCAGGGAGGACGAGCGATGGCAGCGACGGACAGCGCAGAGGGCGTCAGGGTGCGGTGGTTGGTGGCGGGGGCCTTCGGGCCGTCCCCGACGGGGGAGCGCTTCGGCGTGTCGCCCGCGAGCTTTCCCGCGGTCTTGCAGGCCCGGGGGCTCCACGCCGAGGTCGAGATCGACGACCGCCTCGGGGCGGGGCCGCGGCGCACCTTCGCCCTGAGTTTTCCCACCCTCAAGAGCTTCCACACCGCGGAGGTGATCGCCGTCGACCCCCTCCTGCGCGACCTCCTGGCCCTCGGGGCCTCCCTCGGTCAGGGAGACGCCACCAAACGCCCCGAGGCCGCCGCGGCGGTCGAGCGGGTGGTGGCCCTGGTGGGCGAGGGCAGGCTCTCGGCGGCCCTGCGGGCCAAGCTCAGCGTGGCGGCCCCTGCCACCCCTGCGGGGGCCCCTCCCGCGGCGCCTGGAGCGCCTGCCGCGGCGGGCGGGGGGGCGTCCCTCCTCGGTGACCTGCTCGACCAGCCGATCGTGCCCGCGGCCCCGGCCCCGGCCCCGACCCCGGCCGTGGCGGTGTCGAGCTTCATCAAGGCCATGCGCCCCGCGGGCCCCGCGGCGGTGGCCCCGGGCCTCGGGCGGGCGGGACGCGACCTCCTCGAGGCCGAGGTGTACGCCACGGCCGCGGACATCCTGCGGTCGCCCGGGGTGGCCGCCCTGGAGGGGGCCTGGCGTTCGCTCAAGCTCCTGGTCGACGCCTGCCCCGACGCGGCGGGGATGCACCTGGAGGTGATTGATGTGGCCCCTGACAAGGCCGAGGCGGCCCTGCGGGAGGCCCTCCCCACCGTGCCTGAGGAGGAGGGGCCCGACGCCCTGTTCGTGCTCGACCCCGTGGAGGGCCAGGAGGCCCTGTTGGCCTTCGCCAATCTGGGGGCCGACGCCGACGCCCCGGTGGTGGTGAGCGTGACGGAGTCGCTCTTCGGTCAGTCGGACGTGCACGCGGTGAGCGCGAAGATCGAGGCCGAGGACGGGTCGATGCCCGCGTGGTGGCCGGAGCTCCGGGCCGACGAGTCCACCCGCTGGCTGTCGGTGGCCTTCAACCGCCCCGTGGTGCGGGTGGAGGGCAACGGGGCGGCCCGTCGGGTGGTCTTCGGGTCAGCCGCGGCGGCGGTAGGGGCCATGCTGGCCGAGAGCTACCACCGGACCGGGGCCTTCGCGCGCATCCTGGGGGCCACGGGGGCCCTGAAGGGGGCCGGGTCGTACGAGCTCCCGTCCGGGCGCGACCAGGGCATGCTCGTGCCCACGGAGGCCTTCCTGTCGATCCGGGCCCAGAGCCGGTTGCACGAGCTCGGGGTGGTGGGCCTCGGCAGCGCCCGCAATTCGGACAGCATCGTGCTCTCGGCGGCGGGCACGGTGCGGGGCGGGACGGACGTGGTGCCCCTGGCGGCCCAGGTGTTGACGGGGCGCATCGTGCGGTTCGCGCGGTGGGTCCTGGCCCAGCTCCCGCCGGGGTCGAACGAGAGCGAGGTCAAGCTGCTCTTTGAGCAGGCCTCGGAGGTGTTTCTCTTCCCCACGGCCCGCGAGAGCGCGCGGCTGGAGGCCCAGGTCGTGGCCGCCGAGGGAGGGGCCCGCCAGGTGGTGCTCCAGGCCAGCGCCCGGGCCGACCTCGCGGGCATCCCGTTTCACCTCGCCTTCGCCCTGCCCCTGCGGGGCTGAGTACTGCTCCGCGCGGGCATCGCCTCGCCTCCTCCTCCGCGTCCGACCCCGCAAGAAATTGGCTCCCTCCGGCGGCCCTCTGCTACCGCACGGGGCGTGACACGACGACGGACGGGCGCGGTGGCATGGCTGGTTGTGACCCTCTCGGCCGGGGGAGCCTGGGGGCAGACCTCCCCCGCGGACGCCCTGGCAGGCACCCGCGAGTCGGCGACCCTGCGGGCCCTGCGCGAGTCCGAACAGGCTGCCTCGGCCCCACGCCGGGCCCCCGTTGCCACCGTGGCCCAGGCCGCCGCCCGCGACGGGGTGACCCTGGGCGAGGAGGCTGGCCTCGACGCCGCCTTCGCCGAGCGCCTGCGGATGCCTGCCCTGCCCATGCGGCTCACCCCGCGGCTCATCGAGGCCCTGCGGCTGTATCGCACCGACGCCCGGGCCCGGGGCTCCCTCACGGGGTTTCTCCGCAACGCGGGGCGCTACTTGACGCGGCTCCAGGGCCTGCTCGTGGCCGAGGGGCTGCCCGAGTCCCTGGCCTGGGTCGTGGCCGCAGAGAGCAACTTCGACCCCCGAGCGGCCTCGCCCGCCGGGGCCGTGGGCCTCTGGCAGTTTATCCCCGACACGGCCCGGGGCGTGGGCCTGCGGGTCGACGACTGGGTCGACGAGCGCCGCGACCCCGTCCTGGCCACCCGGGCCGGGGCGCGTTATCTCCGCGAGCTCTACGAGCGCTTCGGCACCTGGGAGCTCGCCCTCGCGGCCTACAACATGGGCTACGGGGGCCTGCTCCGGGCCGTGCGGAAGTACAACACCAACGACTTCGAGACCCTGGCCTCCCTCGAAGCGGGCCTGCCCTGGGAGACGTTGCATTATGTTCCGCGGATCCTGGCCCTGAGCGTGGCGGCGCACAACGAGGCGGCCTTCGGGCTCGGACCCGTGAACCGCGAGACCTTCGTGGCCTGGGACGACGTGAGCGTCACGGAGTCGTTGCCCCTGGCCGAGATCGCCCGCCAGGCCCACGTCACCGAGGCCCGTCTCCGCGAGCTCAACCCCGCCCTCATGCGGTCCCGTACGCCCCCTCCGACGGCCGAGCGCCCTGTCTTCACCCTCCACGTCCCGCAGGGCAGCGGCGAGGCCGTACGGGCGGCCCTGGGGCGCGTGGCCCGGGGGGACGTGAGGCCGTACATCCTCCGGGTCGGCGAGGCCCTCGACGAGGTCGCCGCCCGGTGGAACCTCCGCCCCGCCCAGCTCCTCACCCGCTCGGGCCTGCGCGAGGGGGCCGCGACCCGCCCCGGGACGATGCTCCTCGTGCCCCGGGCCGAAGCCCTCCCGCGCCAGGAGGCCGCCCCCGTCCTGGGGGTTGACCCGATCATGGCGGCCATGCCCGAGGTCGAGGGCTCCCGCAGGGTCTATCTCCGCGTCTCCGACGCTGACGAGCTCGGCCGCGTGGCCCAGGCCCTCCGCGTCTCGACCGCCTCCCTCGCCGCGTGGAACCGCCTCGACCCCGCGGCCCGGGTGCAACCCGGGATGTGGCTCCAGGCCTTCGTGCGCGACGATCCGAGCGCCACGGCCCGGGTCTGGGCGCCCTCGGAGGTCGAGGCCCTCGACCGCACGAGCGAGGCCTTTCACGACCGGGCCGTGGCCGCCGCGGGGCAACGCCGGGTGCGGGTCACCGTGCAGCGCGGCGACACCGTGGCCAGCCTCGCCCAACGTTATGGGACCACGGTGGGCATGATCGAGCGCATCAACCAGCGCTCCCGTCGCACGGCCCTCGAACCTGGCGAGACCGTCCTCGTGTACGCCGATCCGGCCCGGGTCGCCGACGCCGACCCCGCGGCCATGGCCCAGGCCTCCGCCCCCGGAGCCGATCCCTGAGCCGCCCCATGGTCCTCCGCATCGTATGGGTCGCCCTGTGGGTGCTCTTCGTCGCCGTCCCGGGTTGGGCCCAGCCCGCCCGCCCTATCGTCCGCGACGCCTCGCCCGAACCCGCCAGCCTCGCGGCCACCCGGGCAGCCCCAGACACTCCGCGGGGCAGCCTCCAGCGGTTTCGTGAGCTCGGCCGCCGCGGGCAGTGGGCCGAGGCCGCGCGTTTCCTCGACCTGCCCTCCTCGCTCCGGGATCGCGAGGCCGAGGTGGCCCGTCGTCTCGCGGAGGTCATCGACGCCCGGCTCGGCTGGGACCTCGACGCCGTCTCGGCCGAACCCCAGGGCGACCCCGACGACGGCCTCCCCGCCCGGGTCGACGCGTTGGGCGACGTGGTCGGTCCGACGGGCGGGCGAGAGAGCGTGCGGATCCAACGACGCGACTTCGCCGACGGGGCCCGGTGGGTCTTTACGCGGGCCACGGTGCAGCGGGTGGACGGGTGGTACGGCGGCCTGGAGGGTCGGTGGATGCGCGACCACCTCCCGCGATGGCTCAACGCCCGCGGCCCCCGCGACCTTCTGTGGTGGCAGTGGCTGAGCCTGCCGCTGCTGCTGGGGCTGTCGCTCGTGCTCGGGCGGATGGTGGCCGGGGTCACGCGGCGTGTGGTGTCCCGGGTCGTGCGGCGCTCGGCGGCGGTGTGGGACGACGCCATTCCGGGCCTCCTGGTGGGGCCGGTGACCCTCCTGGCCGGGGTGGCCGTGGCCCGGGCGAGCCTCGGGCTCCTGGTCCTCTATCGTGACGCGGAGGAGTTTGTGCGGGCGGGCCTGCGGGCCGTCTCGCTCGGGGCCCTGTTCTGGGTGCTGTGGCGGGCCGTGGAGCTTCTGGCGCGGGCCCTGGCCGACTCGGCCTGGGCCCGGGAGCAGCCGGGGAGCGTGACGCTGGTTCCGCTCGGGACGAAGATCGGTCGGGTGATGGTGGCCGCGGCGGCGGGGGTGGGGGTCTTGTCGGTGTTGGGGTACCCCGTGGCCTCCCTGGTCGCGGGCCTCGGCATCGGCGGCCTCGCGGTGGCCCTGGCCTTCCAGAAGACCGGCGAGCACCTCTTCGGGACCCTCGCCATCGGCCTCGACCAGCCCTTCCGCGTGGGCGACTGGGTGAAGATCGAGGGCCAGGAGGGCGCCGTCGAGTCCGTGGGCCTGCGCTCCACCCGGCTCCGAACCCTCGACCGCACCGTGGTCTCCATCCCCAACGGCAAGCTCGCCGACATGCGCACGGAGACCTTCACGGCCCGCGACCGCTTCCACCTCAACGCGGTCTTCCCGCTCGAGTTTGCGACCACCGCCGCGACCCTCCAGAGCCTGATGGAGTCGATGCGGGCGGCCCTCCTGGCCCACCCCAAGATCCACCCCGACACCCTCTGGGTGTTTCTCCGGCGGATCGGGCCGTCGAGCCTCGACCTGGAGGTGTCGGCGTGGTTCGAGACGGTGCTCCTGGAGGAGTTTCACGGCATCCGCAGCGAGGTCTTGATGCAGCTCCTGCGGGCCGTCGAGGCCGCGGGGGCCCGGCTCGCCTACCCCACCACCACCATCCGAATGGCGACGGGGTCCGCGGAGCCCGGAGGCGATCAGTCGCAGCGGTAGACCGCCACCTCGACCCAGGCGATCCACGAGGGCGACGAGGTCGAGCGCACCCGCAGAAAACGAGCCGACTGGGGCTGCGAGAACGCGAAGGGGTAGACCTGGCCGCTCGACATGGTCTGCGACACGGTGTGGGCCACCCGCCAGGCGCTGCCGTTGTCGCTCACCTCCACCACGTGGCCGACCCCGGCCGTGGTGGGCGACATCTCAGGCACGAGGGTGACCCCGCGCATCGGAACCGTTTCCCCGAAGTCCAGGGTGAGGGTGGCCGGGGCGTATCCGCCGGAGTTCCAGCTCGTGCAGCGGTTTCCGTCGTTGGCCCGGGCGGCCACCTGCCCGGCGTACACCCCCGACCCGGCCGCGACGGCGCTCGGGGCCACGTTGCGGCACCCCGCCACGGGGGCGGGCAGCGGGGTGGTGTTGGAGCAGGTCACGCTGCACCGACCCGCGTAACACGAGTTGCCCGCCCCGCAGGCCGCTCCGCAGCGTCCGCAGTGGGCCGTGGTGGTCAAGAGGTTGACCTCGCACCCGTTGGCCGCGTTGCCGTCGCAGTCGGCGAAGTCGGGGTTGCAGCTCGCCACTCGGCACACCCCCGCCCCGCACGCGGGAGCCCCGTCGCTGACCGAGCACCCGCGCCCGCAGGCCCCGCAGTGGGTGAGGCTCGTCCGCAGGTCGGCCTCGCAGCCGTTGCCCGTGTTGCCGTCGCAGTCGCCGAAGCCCGCGGCGCAGGCGTACCCGCAGGCCCCCGCCGCGCACGAGGCCGCCGTGTTGGGCCGGCTCGGACAGGCTCCGCCGCACGACCCGCAGTGGGCGGGGCTCGTCCGGAGGTCGGTCTCGCAGCCGTTGCCTGTGTTGCCGTCGCAGTCGCCGAAGCCCGCGTTGCAGACAAACCCGCAGGCCCCGGCCGCGCAGCGCGGGGTGGCGTTGGCCCGGGCCGGGCACGCGAGGTTGCAGCCCCCGCAGTGGGCGAGGCTCGTAGTGGTGTCGACCTCGCAGCCGTTGGCGCTCGACCCGTCGCAGTCGGCCCGCCCGGTCTCGCACATGGCCACCGAGCAGCTCCCGGCCAAACACCGCCCCGAGCCACCCATCACCGTACAGGCCCGGCCGCAGGCCCCGCAGTGGTCGGCGCTCGTGCGGATGTCGACCTCGCACCCGTTGGTGGCGTCGCCGTCGCAGTCCTGATACCCGCTCGCGCACACCAGGACGCAGCGGCGGTCGGCGCACAGGGCCGCAGCCATGGGGCGGCTCGGGCACGACGTGCCGCAGGCCCCGCAGTGGGCCGCCGCCGAGCGCAGGTCGGTCTCGCACCCGTTGCTGGCGTTGGTGTCGCAGTCGCCAAAGCCCCCGGAGCACGCGGCGATGGCGCAGACCCCCGCGGTGCAGACGGGCGTCCCGTTGGGGGGCGTGCAGCGGGTGTTGCAGGCCCCGCAGTGGGCCGTGTCGGCCCGGGTGTCGACCTCGCAGCCGTTGCTCGAGTCGCCGTCGCAGTCGGCGAACCCGGCCGCGCAGGGGCGCTCGCAGCGGCCCGCGAGGCAGGCCGTGACGGTGTTGGGTCGGGCCTCGCAGGCGGCCCCGCAGCGTCCGCAGTGGGCGAGGCTGGTGGAGGTGTCGGCCTCGCAGCCGTCGTCGACCCGGTCGTTGCAGTCGGCGAAGGGGGCCGTGCAGGCTCCGACGGTGCAGGTGCTGTTGGTGCAGGCCGGGACCCCGTTGGCCAGCATGCAGCGGGCCTCGCAGGCTCCGCAGTGGGCCACGCTGGAGCCCGTGTCGACGCAGGCCCCGGTGCAGCAGGCCTGGCCCGTGGGGCAGCCCTGTTGGGGGGAGCACCCGGCCACGCAGCGGTTGCCCACGCACAGGCGCCCCGCGGCGCAGTGTCCGTCGGTGACGCACTCGACGCACGACCGGGTCTGCGGGTCGCAGCGGCGCGCGGGCGGGGCTCCGCCGTCGTCGACGTCGGCGGGCGGGGCTCCGGCGTCGGGGTCGAGGCCCGAGGCGCAGGCCTGGTCGTCGCGGCAGCCTGCCGTGCAGCGCAGGGCCGTGGCGTCGCAGTATTGCCCGGCGGGGCAGAGGTCGCGGGTCGCGGTGCAGGCCACGCAGCGGCCTGTGGTCACGTCGCAGACCCGGCCCTCGGCGGAGGCCGCGCAGTCGGGATCGGCGATGCAACGGGCGGGGCGCGCGTCGTCGGGGCCCGCGTCGGTCGGGGCGTCGGGGGCCACGTCCGGGGCGTCGACCGTCGAGGCGTCGGCGAGAACATCCCCGGCAGGGGCGTCGACCCCGACGTCGGGGCCAGCCTCCAGGGCGACATCGAGGCCCGTGTCGGTCCCGGTGTCGGTCCCGAGGTCGGTCCCGGCGTCGGTGGGTCCGCCGACGACCGTAGTGCCGTTGCATCCCAGGGCGACGAGGGTCGCGGCGATCGGGACCCAGCGAATCCCCATGCGTCGGAGTGTTTCCATGGGGGCGAAGGTATCACCCAAGAGGGGACTGCGGGGACGCGGCCGGATGGAGGGCGATGGGCCCTTGGCGAGGCCTCGGGGACGTGCGATGCCATGAGGCCATGAGCGACGCGACGCAGGAGCCGAGGGCGGTGCAGACGGTGAGGGCCCCTGCGGCCATCGGGCCGTACTCTCAGGCGGTGGTGGCAGGAGGGATGGTGTTCTGCTCGGGTCAGATCCCCCTCGACCCGGGGACGGGGCAGATCGTCGACGGAGACGTGTCGGCCCAGGCCCGTCGCGTCCTCGACAACCTCGCGGCCGTGCTCACGGCGGCTGGGTCGAGCCTCGACCAGGTGGTCAAGACGTCCATCTTCCTCCTCGATCTGCAAGACTTCGCGGCCGTCAACGCTGTGTACGCGGAGTACTTCACGGGCGTCCTGCCGGCCCGGGCCACGGTGCAGGTGGCCCGCCTCCCGCGCGACGTCCGGGTCGAGATCGACTGCATCGCGGTGCTCCCGTGATCCGGGCGCGCATCCCCGTCGCGGGAGAGCCCTCGTTTGTGTCGACCGCGGGCGTCGACGGGATTCAGTTTCTCGTGCACGTCACGGTGGGGCGCGGCGGGGGGCTGTCGGTGGTGCGGGTCATCCTCGCGGGCGACGGGACCGTGTCCGACGTGACCCACGGAGACACCTCCCGCACGAAGCTCCGGGCCGAGTTTGACGAGCTCGGGCAGCGCACCCGGGTGCGGGTCGGCCCGGCCCCGGGGCCCTACGTGGCCTGGAGGATCCACCAGGCCGTGGCCGCCCACCGGGCCGCACGCAAGACCCTGAGCCCCGCCGTCGCGTCCATTCTGGCCCGGGTGGCCCCGGTCGAGGGAGAGGTCGCCCACCCGGCCAGGGCCCTGTCCCCCGTGGCGGACGCCCCCCTGCACATCGCCGCGAGCCTCGACCTGCATGGCGAACCCGAGTTCCGTTTTGTGGTGCCTCCAGGACGGGCCGTCGACGCCGTCGCCGCCTATGTGGAGGCCCACGGGAGCGGAGCCGACGATCCCGAGGGAGAGGCCACCCGCGCGGCCTTCCTCAAAGGCATCGACGCGTTTTATACCCCGGCCGAGCGGGCCCGCCTGGCCACTCAACTCCGTGACGCCGCCCTGGCCTTCGCAGCCTCCCAACGCCCCGCCAAGGCTCTGTCCGCGGTGGCCGCCGCCGAGGCCCTGGAGGACGGCAGCCCCGCCGCTCCGCCGCCCCACGAGATACCCTTCGTGATGGCAATGTTCTACAAATTCATGCTCGTACGGAGGGAGATGCAGAATCGCGTTTGAGCCTCGGAGCATCATCACTGCACGCAATGCGCCAACGGTCTTCTTGAAGAAGAGGCAAATTCCTGCGGGTGCTGGTCTTGACCCGAGGCCTCGCCGTAGTTCTTATCCCCCGGCGAGGGACACCGGGGGCCTTCTGGTTCGATCACTCCTGGGCGCTCTCTGCGCGACGCCACGATGGTCATCCGGAGGGCCTTGTCTCCCATGTCACCGAGCTTGCACGGATCACATCCCCTAGAGCCGGGAAGGTTTGAGTCCTTGTCGACGCACGCAGAGTTCATCGTGGCGGTCGGGGCATCGGCCGGTGCCCTCAACTCGTTCCGTAAGTTCTTCGCCCATCTGCCGGCCAAGTCGGGGATGGGCTTCGTCGTCGCGTACCACGCCGACCCTCAACAACAGAGCCTGATGCCTGAGCTGCTCAGCGCGGGGGCCCCGGTTCCGGTGGTGCGGGCCGAGGAGGGAATGGCGGTCGAGGCCGACCACGTGTACGTGCTCCCCCCGGGCACCCGGGCCACGATGCGCGACGCCAGGATCCACTTCGACGCGCCCGACAGCGGCGACCCCCATCACCCCATCGACGCCCTGTTTCAGTCGCTGGCGGCCGACCAGGGCCCCCACGCGGCCGGGGTCGTCCTGACCGGCACGGGGACCGACGGCACCCAGGGCATCCACGCCCTCAAAGACCGCGGGGGCTTCGTGCTCGCGGAGTCCGTCGAGACGGCCCAATACGACGGGATGCCCCGCAGCGCCCTTTCCACCGGCCTCGTCGACCGGGCCGCCCCCGTCGAGGCCCTCCCCGGGGTCCTGATCCAACACGCCGCCGACCTCCACGCCCGGCCCACCCCGACGCCCGCCGACCCCCAACAGCACGAGATCCGCCAGCGCCTCGACGCCCTCTGCGCCCTCCTGCGCAGCAAGACCGGCAACGAGTTCGGGCGCTACAAGCCCACCACCCTCGTGCGCCGCGTCCAGCACCGCCTGCAGATGCTCGGCATCGACGCGATCGACGTGTACCTCGAGCGCCTCGCCGCCGACCCCGACGAGCCCGGGCGCCTGGAGCAAGACCTGCTCATCAGCGTCACGCGCTTCTTCCGCGACCCGGATGCCTTCCAGGCGCTCGACCACCTGGTCGTCAAGGCCCTCCTCCAGAAGCCCGGCATGGAGCGGGGCATCCGCGTGTGGGTCCCCGGGTGCGCCACCGGCGAGGAGGCGTACAGCATCGCGATGCTCCTGCGCGAGCGGGCCGAGGCCCTGCCCCGCCCTCCGCCGTCCATCACCGTCTTCGCCACCGACATCGACAAGGCCGCCCTCGACGTGGCTCGCGAGGGCCGCTACCCCGACTCCATCGTCGGCGAGCTCGGCCCCGAGCGGCTCGAGCGCCACTTCACGCGCGAAGGCAACGGGTGGCAGGTGCAGAAGGGCCTGCGCGACCTCTGCATCTTCGCCGAGCAGAGCGTCATCAAAGACCCCCCCTTCGCCCGCATCGATCTGGTCTCGTGCCGCAACCTCCTGATCTACCTGGAGGCCCCCCTCCAACGGCAGCTCCTGCCCTTGTTTCATTACGCCCTCAACCCCGGCGGGTACCTCTTCCTCGGCCCCTCGGAGAACGCGGTCGATCACCTCGACCTCTTTCGCCCCCTCGACAAAAAACATCGCATCTTTCAACACCGCGACGCAGGGGGCAGGGCCCTGCCCGACCTCAGCTTCTTGCACCCGGACGTGCGCGGGACCGAGGCCCGGAGCCTGGGGCTCTCCCCGCGGCAGGGCGGCGACCCCTTGCTGGCCCGTACGATCGAGCGCGTGCTGATCGAGAAATGCACCCCCCCGGCCGCGGTGGTGACCCATCGGGGCAAGGTCGTGTACATGTCGGGCCCCATCGGTCGGCACCTCGAGCTCCCTCAGGGCCTGGCCAGCCTCGACCTCCTGGAGCTGGCCCGCAGCGGGCTCCGACCCGAGCTGCGCAACGCCTTCCAGGCCGCCGTGTCCACGCGCAAACCCACCCGGAGCCGCGACGTCCGGCTGTCGGGTCCCGGGGGCGACGGGTGGCTCCGCATCGAGGTCCGCCCGCTCCACGAGTACCGCGACCCGAGCCTGTTCCTCGTGCTGTTTTATGAGCTCCAACCCCCCGCGGGGCTCGCCAAGGTCCGCCATCGCCGCACGGGCAAAGACCCGCAGGTGGCCGAGCTGGAGGTCGAGCTCGACGAGACCCGCCAGCACCTCAACGCCACCGTCGAGGAGCTCGAGCACGCCAACCAGGAGATGCGCCTCAGCAACGAGGAGCTCCTCTCCCTCAACGAGGAGCTGCAGTCGGCCAACGAGGAGCTGCAGACCTCGAAGGAGGAGATGCAGTCGGTCAACGAGGAGCTCGGCTCGGTCAACGCCGAGCTCCAGGCCAAACTCGACGAGCTGGCCGCCATCAACGGCGACCTGCAGAACCTCTTCCGCGCCACCCAGATCGCCACGGTCTTCCTCGACCGCGGGCTCAGGATCAAACGGTTTACCCCCGCCTCGCGCGACCTGTTCAGCCTGATCGACGCCGATGTCAACCGGCCCATCCGCGACATCGCCACCCATTTCGACAACGTCGACCTGCCCCGGGAGATGGAGCGGGTGCTGCGCACCCTGGAGCCCTGCGAGCGGGACGTGGCCTCCTCCACGGACCACAAATGGTTCGCGATGCGCATCCTGCCGTACCGCACCGTCTCCGACGTGATCGACGGGGTCGTGCTCACCTTCTCGGACATCACCGCCCTCAAGCAGGCCGAGGCCGAGGCCTTGCGGGCCCGCGACGAGCTCGAGCAGCGGGTGGCCGACCGCACCGCCGAGCTGGCCCAGGCGGTCAAGCAGTTGCAGCAGGAGGTCGCCACCCGCACCGCCGCCGAGCAGGCCATGCGGCAACGCGAGGAGGAGTACCGGGCCATGTTCGAGGTGGCCCCGGTGGGCAAGGCCAACCTGTCGGCCTGCACCGGCCGATTCCTCCGTGTCAACCGGCAGATGTGCGTCCTCCTCGGGCTCACCGAGAGCGCCCTGCTCCAGTCGACCCTGCTCGATCACGCCCACCCGAGCGACCGGGGGCGGCTCCAGGCCGTGCTCCGCGAGCTGTCCCTGGGACAGGTCGATCAGCAGCACATCGAGGTCGAGCTGGTCAGCGCCTCCGGGGCCCCCGTGAAGGTCGTGGCCGGGTTCGGGGTCATCCGGTCGGCCGAGGGGACCCCCGTGGCCGTGTCGGCCGTGGTCGACAACATGACCGAGCGCCGACAGCTCGAAGAGCAGCTCTCCCAGGCCCGCAAGATGGAATCGATCGGGCTCCTGGCCGGGGGCATCGCCCACGATTTCAACAACATCCTGACCGGGGTCCTCGGGTTCGCCGAGATGACCATGGCCATGACCGCCGACGACAACATCCGCAGCAATCTCTCGGAGATCGTCGCCGGCGGCCAGCGTGCGGCCTCTCTGACCCGCCAGCTCCTGGCCTTCGCGCGGCGGCAGACCTTCCAGCCGCGGGTGGTCAACCTCGCCGAGCTCCTGCTGAGCACCGAGAAGATGCTGCGTCGCCTCCTGGGGCCCAACATCGAGCTCGTGATCTTGTTTCACGCCGAGCACCTGCCGGCCTGCGTCGACCCCGCCCAGGTCGAGCAGATCATCGTCAACCTCGCGATCAACGCGAGCGACGCCATGAAGAGCGGCGGCCGGTTGACGATCGAGATCGGCGAGGTCGAGCTCGGAGACCGCATCGGCTCCGAGCGGGTCGGCATGACCCCGGGGCGGTACGGCCTGCTGACCGTGTCCGACAATGGGGTGGGCATGAGCGAGCACGAGCTCGCCCACTGCTTCGAGCCCTTCTTTACGACCAAGGAGATGGGTCGGGGCACGGGCCTCGGGCTCGCCACGGTGTACGGCTCGGTCACCCAGGCGGGGGGGCACATCCTGGCCGAGAGCTCCCTGGGGCGCGGGACCACCATCCGGGTCTACCTCCCGCTGACCCAGTTGGCGGAAGAGAAGCCGACGCCCCCCCCGGTGGACGCGGCCGACCTGCGCGGCGACGAGGTGATCCTGCTCGTCGACGACGTGTCCGCCGTGCTCCGGGTGACCCGCGAGATTCTTAACGAGCAGGGGTACCACGTGCTCTTCGCGCCCGACGGGATCGAGGCCCTCGCGGTGGCCGACCGGCACGAGGGTCCCATCGACCTGCTCATCACCGACGTGATGATGCCCCTCGTAGGCGGCCGCGAGCTGGCCCAGCGGATCGTCGAGAAGCGGCCCGATACCCAGGTCTTGTTCATCTCGGGGTTCTCGGAGGAGCTGTCCCTCGGCGACCTGCGGGGGACCCGGCAGGCCTTTCTCCCCAAGCCGTTTACGCGCACGACCCTCTTGCAGAAGGTCCGCGCGATCCTGGACGCCCGGGTCGCCCCGAGTCAGCGCTCGCGCTGAGGGGGAAGGACGCTCCCGTCCCGCGCCGCCCCGCGCCCTACCACTGGAGCGGGGCCGGCCGCGCGGCCGGGGTCGATGGAGGACCCTGCCGCGGGCCCCGTCCGAGCTGTCCCCGGTCGTCCGAACCCCAGCAGCACAGCGGTCCTCCCACCAGCAGGGCGCAGGCGTGGGCCCCCCCGAGGCGCAGGGTCTCCACCGGCCCGAGGGGCCCGAGGGGGGTGGCAAACGGAAACGACTCGCCCGTCCCGCTTACGCCCTGCTCGGTGCGGTTGCTGCCCCAGCACCACACCGTGCGGTCGTCGCGGGTGGCGCAGCTCCTGTCGTCGGACACGGTCACGGCCACGACCCGGTCGAGCCCCACGACCCGGGTGGGCTGCACGACGTCCCCGACGGCTCCGAGGCCGAGCTGGCCGTGGTTTCCGTCGCCCCAGCAGGCCACGGTCCCGTCGACCAGGCGGGCGCAGGCGTGGTGGGTGGAGACCGCGAGCTCCAGGGGGCGGGCCGGGAACGGCTCGGACACGACGGGCTCGGGGTGGGTCACGGTCCAGCACGCCGCCCGACCGTTGCGGAGCAGGGCGCAGGTGCGGCGGGCCCCGCTCTGCAGCTGGACGGCCGGGGCGGGCAGGGCGACCTCCCACCGCGCCTGGCGATGCGCAAACCCCCCGCTGCAGACTACGGTCCCGCGGAGGCGTCGGGCGCACACCATCCTCTGGCAGACGGCCACCTCGGCGTAGCCGCCGCCGGGCCAGGGCACGGGCCGGTCGTACATCGAGCGCTGCTGGCCACGGATCTGTCGCTCTCCGTCGCTGCCCCAGCACCAGACGCTGCGGTCGCGGCGCAGGGCGCACGAGATGCTGTCGGCCACGGCCACCTGCACGGCGTCGCCCAGCCCCACGGCCTCGACCGGCGACCAGGCGGCGCTGTCGCCGTGTCGGCTCTCGTCGCCGAGGGCCCCCGACCTGCCGGTGCCCCAACAGCGCACGGTCCCGTCGGCGAGGGCCACGCAGTTGTGCAGGTCGCCCGTGGCGAGGCTCACGATGGGGGGCTGCCGCGGAGAGGGCTCGCGGGGGGCGACGCAGGGGTCGTCGGGTGGGCCGCTCGGCGCGGGCTCGGGGGGCTCGGGGGTGGCGTCGAAGCGAACCCGGCGGGGGGTGAGCTGCGGGGCGAGGGTTCCGTTGCCCAGGACCCCGTGGGCCCCGTGGCCCCAACAGCGGACCGTGCCGTCGCCCCCGAGAGCGCACGAGGTGTTTCCTGTGGCGGCCACTTCGATCACCCCGGTGAGTCCGTCGACCCGTTGGGGGTGGGCCCGCGGAACGACGGTGCCGTCTCCGAGGGATCCATCCCGGTTGCTCCCCCAGCACCAGACCGTCCCGTCGCGGCGTACAGCGCACTGGTGGGCGGTCCCTGCGGCGAGGGAGACCACGTCGCCGAGGCCCTCTACGGGCTCATCGCAGGGGTCTCCTTCGCAGGTCCCCTGACGTGGTCGGAAGCAGCGCACCGTCCCGTCGGGGGCCAACGAACACCCGCGGTTCAGGAAGGGCTGGTAGGCGTCGACCGCGAGAGAGAACGTGCGGGCCGGGGCGAGCTGCGGGAACCGTACGACCGGAGCCGCGGTGCGGGGGCCGACGTCGATGCGGCCGTTGTTGTGCCAGCAGACGAGGGTTCCGGTGGGGTCGAGGCCGCAGGGGATGGGGCCGACGACGAAGCGGGCGATGGCCGGGAGGGCTTCGACCCGGCGCGGGGCGTCGAGGCTCCCGGAGCCCGCGAGGCCGCCCCGTCCGCCCCAGCATCGCACCGCGGCGTCGGTGGTCCGGGCGCAGGTCTGGTCGTCGGCGGCCACGATCTCCTCCGCAGGCCCAAGACCCGGAACCGGCCCCCCCGTGGCCCGCGGGGCGTGGGCCTCGGCCCCGAGCTGGTGGCTGGTTCCGTCGCCCCAGCAGAGCACCCGACCGTCGCGACCGAGGGCGCAGGCGTGGCGGGCTCCAAGAGCGACCTGTTGCACAGGGGGCAGGCTCTCGACGCGATGCGGATAACTCCACCCCGACCCGTAGTCGCTGTCGCCCTCTTCGGGGGGCAGGGTGTGCCCCCAACAGCACACCGATCCGCCCGCATGCAGGGTGCAGAAGCGACCCCGCGACCCGACGAGGTGCTCGGCGTGCAAGGGGGCCCCGGCCGGGTCGAGGCACCGCGGGATGGCCCGGGTCTCGACCGTGGGCGGGCTTGTGCGGGGCGGGGGCCTTGCGGGTGCAGGGGCCCCTGTGGGCGCGTCGTCCCCGGAGGTGACGGTGGCGGTGGTCGTGACGCGGAGACGGAGCCGGGTCTCGGTGTGGGTTGTTGACGCCGAGCAGCCCAGGAGGGCCGCGCAGACAAGGGAGGCGCTGCGGGGAGGGTGAGTCATCGTGGGCGCTGTATCGAAGGGAGGGCGGCGAAGGTGTCGTGGCGGTGCACGATTTCTCCGTCGAGGTCCCCGCGGGTGTCCCTTCCCGAAGGGGGGCGAAGTAGAGAAGACTGCTCCCGCTGCCATGACCCTCTCGCCTCCCGCGCCTCCGCCGTCGTCCACGGTCTTCCAGGGCCCGGGGGTCTGGATCGACCCCGAGGCCCTCGCCCAACTCACCGCCGTGGCGGCCCTGGAAGGCTGCGTCCGGGCTGCGGGCATGCCCGACCTGCATCCAGGCCGGGGGATCCCCATCGGGGCCGTGGTGGCCACCCGGGAGGTCGTCTATCCGCGGCTCGTGGGGGGCGACGCGGGCTGCGGGGCCCGGGTGGTCGTCACCGACGTGGGGCGCCTGTCCCTCGACCGGCTCGAACGTCGGGTGCGTGGGGCCTTCGAGGCCTCTCCCCTCGACGGGGCCGACCCTTCTGCGCTGTTCGAGGCCGTGTGGGCCGAGGGGGCGCGGGGCCTTGGCCGCGTGGAGGGGCTGCCGGAGGGGCTCCGGGCCCTCGCCGATCGGGAGCCCGCGGTCGCTCCGCAGAGGGAGTCGGTCGGGTGGTCTGGGGGCGGGGCGGGCTTCGTGGCCTCCCTGGGGACGATCGGGGGCGGCAATCATTTCGCCGAGATCGCGCGGGTGGAGACGGTGGTCGACCCCGCGGGGGCGGCCGCCCTCGGGATGGTGCGGGGGGCGGTGGTGGTCCTCGTGCACAGCGGGTCGCGGGGTCTCGGGGCGGCCCTGGCGGCCCGATGGGCGGACGCCTCCCTGCGGTCTCCGCGCATCGGGGGCTACCTCGACGAGCTCCGGGGGGTGTGCCGCTTCGCCGAGGCCAACCGGCTCGTGCTCACCTGGCGGCTCCTCTCCGCCCTCGGGGCCGTACGCGAAGACGCCCAGGTGGGGGGCTTCGATGTGATCCACAACGACGTGCGGTCCGAAGAGGTCGGGGGGGCCGAGGCCTGGGTGCATCGGAAGGGAGCGGCCCCTGCGTACCCCGAGGGGTTCACGGTGGTTCTTGGCAGCCGCGGGGCTCCGTCGTGGATCGTGCAGGGGACGGGGATCGAGGCGGGGCTCTGTTCGGTGGCCCACGGAGCGGGGCGGCGGTACGGGCGCACCGAGGCCCTGCGCCGGGGCAAGGAGCGTTACCGCCGCAGCGAGCTGACGCGGTCGGCCACGGGGGGGCGGCTCCTGTGTGACGACCCCGACCTCCTCTACGAGGAGCACCCCGACGCGTACAAGGCCATCGAGCCGGTGATGGCCTCCCTCGAAGCCCACGGCCTCGCCCGGCGGGTGGCCTCCCTGTCGCCCGCGATCACGGTGAAGCTGTAGGTCGGTGGCGGGGGCGGCGTGGCCCGGGCTGGCGGGGGCGTGGTAGAGAAGGGGTCGTATGGACACCGCAAAGCCCCTCGCCGCGCCGGTGGTGTACCCAGAGACGGACCACATGGGGGAACACGAGCGGCAGTTTCAGATCGCGGTGTTGTTGGTTCCGCTGGTGGCGGCGTGGTTGGCGCTGCGGGGCGTGGTGGCGCGGGTCGCGGGCAATCAGTTCTGGTACTGGGTGCAGGGCGACACCGAGCGGTGTCGTGCGCCTGATGTGTACGTCGTCGAGGGCGTCGCGCCCGACGCGCCCGACCGCCCCACGTGGAAGACCTGGGAGGGACACACCCCCGCCTTCGCCCTGGAGATCGTCAGCGACGAGTGGAAGAAGGACTACGCCGAGGCCCCGGGCGACTACGACGCCATGGGCGCACGGGAGCTCGTGGTCTTCGATCCGAGCGCCACCGACCGAAGCCGCAAGCGCGTGCGATGGCAGGTCTACCGCAGGGTGCGCGGGCGCGGCCTGGTGCGCGTCTTCGCGGGCATGGGAGACCGCGTGGAGTCCAAGGCCCTCGGATGCTGGATTCGCCGCGTCGACGAGCTCGGCAACATCCGCCTCCGGCTCGCCACGGGGCCCCACGGCGACGAGCTCCTCCCCACAGACGCCGAACGCGCAGTCGTCGAGCGGCGCGCGCGCGAGGAGGAGCGACGCGCCAAGGAGGCCGCCCTGGCCGAGAAGGACGCGGAGCGCAGGGCCAAGGAGGAGGCGCTCGCCGAGAGGGACGCGGCCAACGCCGAGATCGCGCGGCTGCGGGCCCTGCTCGCGCGTACAGACCCGTCCGCATAGTGCCACCGCCCACCGTGGTCGCTGCGGCGCCCGCTCGCGACCGCCCGAAGCCTCCGCAGCGGGTGGGGAGCCTTCGGGCGGCGGGGCGGGGTCAGCCCTCGGACGGCGGGTCTTCGGAGGGGGAGCCGGGCTCGTCGGCGGCCAGTGCGGCGGTGAGTCCGCGACGGCGCTGGGAGGGGCGAAGGCGATCGGCGAGGGCGTCCTGGTTGGCCACACGGCGCAGCGCGGCGCCCAGGCCGACGACCTGGGTGAAGGTGCGGTCGTGGCGTTCGAGCTCGGTGTTGCGGAGGGCCGAGGCGGCGGTCAACTCGCGGGCCTCGCGCACCACCTCGGCCTGCGCCGAACCCATCGCCGACAGCGCCGCCGTGATCTCGTCCCGAACGCTCGGCAACACATGGGCGTCCCGCGGATCTCGCAGCTTGGGCTAAGGTGGGCTGGGCCAGGGCGCTGAGCAATTGTCCAGCCTGGGCTGGGAGGGCGGGGTCTACGGCTTCGGTGCGTGTGTGCCCCGCGCCCTCCGCGCGTTGACCTCGTCGTCACGCCTCCTGGGGGAGCTCGTCGTGGGGGCCGTGGGCCTCGCGGGACTTGACCACGATGCCGTAGATGAACCCGCCGACGGTGGCCGAGGTGGCGAGGATCATCAGGTACGTGGGGAAGCGGTTGAGGGGGATGAACACGTACGCGCTGGCGAGGAGGACAAGCTGGGCGAGGCGGAAGTGCCGCCGGGTGGAGATCTGGAGCTTGGGCTGCGGGAGGTTGGACACCATCAGCACGGCGTTGGCGGTCATCCAGGCGGCCAGGCCGGACAGGGCCACGGGGCCGAGGCCGAGCTCGCGGTGGGCGAGGAAGGCGCTGGCCAGGAGGCCCCCCGAGGAGGTGCTCGGCAGGCCGCGGAAGAAACGCGGGTCGTTGCCAGCCGTGGTGACGTTGAACTTGGCGAGGCGCACGGCGGCGGTGAGGACGTAGGCCGCGGCGAGGGCGTGCAGGAGGTTGTAGGCCACCCCCGAGGCCCAGGGGGAGGGGGCCAGGACGGGCAGGGCCCGGGACAAGAGGGCGGCGGGAGAGATCCCGAAGGTGACGAAGTCGCTGAAGGAGTCGAGCTGAACCCCGAACTCGCTCGAGGCCTTGAACCTCCGGGCCAGGGCCCCGTCGGCCTTGTCGAGCAGGACCGCGTACAGGATGAACCACGCGGCCGTCACGAAGCCCGCCGCGTCGGTCGACGTGAGGGAGGTGTGGATCGAGGCCAGTCCGAACACGAGGCTCACGCAGGTGACCGTGTTGGGCACGAGATAACGAGTAGGAAAGGAGTCAAACAGCTTCATCGGGCCCTTGCGTTGCCATAGCGTCAATCTCTGGGGGGCGCTGTCAAGTCTTGTGCAGGACGAGGCAGGACCGTGAGCCAGTACCACCACAGGCCGGCGACCTCTCGGAGCATAAACCAAGGCAGCCGTCGCATCACCTGGCGCTGCGGGGACGGGACGGTGAACACCTGTTCGACCCCCGCCCGGGAGAGGCTCATCTTCACGCGGGGGAGGTGATAGAAATGGCTGACGGCCAGGGCCCTGCGGAGCCCGAGGACGCGCATGTACCCCGCCGTGGCCCGGGCCGTCGCCTGGGTGTCGACCCCCCCCTCGTCCCGTACGATCACCGCCGCCGGGACGCCGCGGGACACCGCCAGCCGCTGCATGGCCACGGTCTCGTGCACGGCTCCGTCGCCCGGTCCGCCCGAGAACAGGAGCCGCGGCGCGAGGCCTGCCCGGTATAGCTCCACGGCGGTGAGGACCCGGTCGGCCAGGGCCGGGGAGGGGGTTCCGTCGGCGTAGGCCCGGGCCCCGAGGACCACGATCACGTCGGCCTCGCGGCGGTAGTCGGTGACCCCGAGGCAGAGCATCAGGGCCACGGGGAAGAGCAGCCCGCAGGCCAGGACCGTGGCGGCGATGAGGCCGCGGTGGGGCGGCGACGGGGCGCGGGGGGCCGGGCGCGGCGCCACAGGGGCGTCGGGCGTCTCGGGCGGAAGGTCGAGGGAGTCGTCGTGTTCGTCGCCGCGGCCGAGGGAGACCAGGACGATCCCGAGGGCCAGGGCCAGCGGGAGCGAGAGCGGGACCCAGGACGGCCCCGTGATGGCCCGAAAGAGCCGCAGGGTCCAGAAGGTCACGGCGTTGCTGGCGCTGACCGTCAGGAGAAACAACACCGCCACGAAGGTGACCCTGCGCCGCAGCCGTTGCCCGGGGGCCCATCGCCCCTGGACCGCCGCCACCGGGGCGAGGCCCTGGGCGATCAGGAGGGCCGCGCACGCCGCGAGGATCAGCCGCCCGAGGCCGCCCGGCAGGGGGCGCAGGTCGATCCACCACAGGGAGGCGTCGTAGCCTCGGGCCACGAGCTCGCCGAGGAGGTTGATCACCGTAAACCCCCCAAGAAACAGGGCCACCCCGCGGCCCAGGGCGAGGTGCCGGGCGTCGCGTTCGGCTGCGAGGGGGGGATGGGGCATCGGGGGGGTTGGGCCCGAACCTATCCCGAATCCGCCGCCTCGTGCGACCTCTCGACGCGGGCGAGGTCGGGCCGCGGGGCCCTGTCGCTCGCCGCGGGGCCCGCCCCCCTGCTACAACTGTGGAGGAGGAGCCAGGCATATGGCCGATGCGCTGCACCCATGGTGGTCGTTCGAGAGCAGCTCGGTGCGACGGCTGCCCTACGGGGCCCGGCGGCGACTGTTTGGCTCGGCGGGGGTCCTGGCCCTGATGGGGGTGGCCCTGGGGCTCGTCGGCTTCGGGTACGCCCTGCTCGTCTTGATCAGCTCGTGGCTGCTCGAACCCCTCCTGGACGGCCTCGCGCGGGCCCGTCCGGGGCGCCTGCGGGTCGTCGACGGGCGCCTGTGGCTCTCCTGGGGCGACGCCCCGGGCGGGGGCCGGACCCTCTCCCTCGGGGCGGTCTCGGCGGGGTGGTGCGAGCCCGATCCCGCGGGGGTTCGGGTGCGTCTGTCGTTGTGCAACGGCGACCGGGTGTCGACCCTCCTGCCCGACCGACTCACGGCCGCGGGGCTCCTCGACGCCCTCGGGGTGGGGGTGCGCCAGCGGGCCTTCGCGGTGAGCACGTCCCGCCCGTGGCTCCGGGGCATGTGGCTCGTGGTGGCCTTCAGCCTCGGGGTCCTGGCCCTGGGGCTCGGGGTCACGGCCGTGGCCTCGCTCCTGGTGAGCCCGTGGGTGTCCCTGGCCCTGGCCGTCCCCCTGGTGGCGGCGGGGGCGGGGTGCCTCGTCCTGATGCGGCCCGTCGAGGCCCTGGAGGTGGTGGTGGGGGCCGACGGGGTGTCGGTCCGGGGCGAGCTCCGCGAGCGGTTTCACGCGTACGCGTCGGTCCAGGCGGTGTGCTCCGACGCCTCGGGCCTGGCCCTCCTCCTGGACGACGGGGCCGTGGTGCGCCTCCTCGGGTCGCAGGCCCACCCCCGACGTCGTGCCCGGCTGCAGCTCCGGCTGGAGGAGGCCCTCCTGGCCTATCGCAGCACCCCCCAGGGACCGGGCCTGGCGGGGCTCCTGCGGGGCGAGGAGAGCTACGCGGCCTGGGTGGCCTCGTTGCGTAGCCTCGTGGCCCAACAGGGGGTGTACCGAGCCTCCCCCTTGCGGCGCGAGGACTTCCTGCAGGTCCTCGACAACCCCCACGTCGAGGCCACCACCCGGGTGGCCGCGGCCCTGGCCCTGTCCGACCCGTCGGGGGAGCTCCCCGTCGAGGCCCGGGGGCGCGTGCGAATGGCGGCCGAGGCCACGGCCAACGACGCCCTGCGGGTGGCTCTGGAGCGCACCCTCGACGGCGAGTTTGACGAGCGGTCCCTGCAGCGGCTCGTGCGGGTGCAGGAGGCCCAGCGCGGATGACCCCCTCGGACGTCACCGCGGCCCATGTGGAGACCGTCCGGTTGGGGCGTCCCCGCGACCTGTGGCTCCGGGTCGCGGCGGCCACGAGCTTCGTGGTGCTTCAGCTCCTGCCCATCTTGATCCTTCTGGCGGCCATGGCGGGCCTCGGGGTGACGGCGACGCTGGCCCTCGGGGCGGGGGTGGTGCTCGGGGTGGCCGTCCTGGCGGCGCGGCACTTCGGGCCCTCCAGCCTCGTGCTCGGGGCCGACGGGCTGAGCCTGCGCCGGGTGGGGAGCTCGGAGTTTGTGGCCTGGGGGGCCTTGCGCCGGGCCCGCCTCGAGCGGGGCGACCTCGTGATCGAGCGCCGCGGCCGACGCCCCCTGCACTGCTGGTCGTCACGGCTGAACGAGGCCGAGGGAGAGGCCCTCGCGGCCCGCCTCAACGCCGCGGCCCTCGCGGCCCGGGAGCGCCCCTTCGAGGCCGCGGGGACCTTCCTCGACCGCGGGGGCCGGAGCCTGTACGGCTGGGTCGACGCCCTGCGCCACCTCGCCGTCGGGACGGTGTACCGCACGGCGGGTCCCGACCGCGAGCTGGTCGAGCGGATCCTCGTGGCCCCCTCGACCCCGCCCGCCCGACGGGTGGCCGCGGCCCTCGTGCTCGAGGCCACGGGCGAGGAGGCCGCGCGGGACCGGGTTCGGATCGTGGCCGAGTCCAGCGTCGACCCGACCCTCCGGGCGGCCCTGGAGGGCGTCCTGGCGGGGCTTCCGGGCGACGACTGCCTGGTCTGCGCCGAGCCCACCCTGCGCCGGGCTGGCCACCTCAAAGAATGAGGGACGCGGGGCCCGCGGCGGAGGGCCCGTCGAGGTGGGCCGCCACGGCGTCGCGGACCCGCTGCCGGTCGAAGAGCTCGGTGCCATAGTCCACCCGGTCGGTCTCGATCACCAGGGTGGGCGAGTGGGCGTACCGCGCGAACCAGGCCTCGTAGAGCCCGTGGAGGGCCTTGAGGTAGGCCGTGGGGATGGCCTGCTCGTACTGTCTCCCGCGCATCTGGATGCGCTTGCGCAGGGTCTTCACCTCGCACCGGCAGTAGATCATCAGGTCGGGGGGGCGGAGCTCGGCCCGCAGGGTGGTGTACAGCTCCTGATAGGTGGCCCAGTCGCGGTCGTCGATGTGCCCGAGGCTGTGCTGGTAGGCCGCGAAGATCTCGGCGTCCTCGAAGAGGGTGCGGTCTTGCACGACGGAGGCCCCGAGGGACTCCAGCTCGCGGTGGATCTTGAAGCGCCGCACGAGGAAGAAGAGCTGGGAGGGGAAGGCCCAGCGTTTCATGTCGCCGTAGAAGTCGGCGAGGTAGGGGTTTTCGTCGTGGGGCTCGAAGAAGGGGGCGGCCCCAAACTGCTGGCAGAGCCACTTGACCAGGCTCGACTTGCCCGAGCCCATGTTGCCAGCCACGGCGATGTAACGTGCGGTCATCCGGTGGGCCTCGCGGGCACCCTACCCAATCACGCCGAGGGTCGCGAGTTAGCAGCCCCGGGAGGAGGCGGAGCCCGATCGCTCACATGCACGTCTCCCAGGGCTCGGTCCGCATGGCGCAGGTGCGCATCCCGTCGCAGCGGCGACCGGTGCAGCAAGGTTTTCCGTTGCCCCCGCAGTCGCGGCAGAAGGGCGTGATCTCCCCAGGCCGAAGCTGGCAGACACGGTCCATGGCTGGGATGCAGGCGAGGTTGGGGCAGCATGGCTGCCCGTTGCCGCCGCAGGTGCGGCAGACGGGCGACGGGTCGGTGAGGAGCTGCGAGCACCCGAGTCCCGCCCCGCAGGTGTCTCCGGCGCAGCAGAGCTGGTCGCGGGCCCCGCACTGGCGGCAGGTGTCGACCGGATCGCCCGCGGCTCGAGTGCACCCGAGGCCCGTGTTGCATGCGCTCGCCGCGCAGCAGGGCTGACCGCTCGCCCCGCAGGCCTGGCAGGTCGCCGAAGGGGAGCCCGGTCGCTGGAGGCACACGAGGGAGGGCACCGCGCAGGTCTGCCCGGCGCAGCACGGGTCGCCGCCGAGCCCGCAACTCTGCACCGCCCCCGTGTCGATGCCCGTGTCAGCGCCCGTGTCGATGCCCGTGTCAGCGCCCGTGTCAGCGCCCGCGTCGACGCCGGCGTCGAAGCCCGCGTCGACGCCGGCGTCGAAGCCCGTGTCGGTGCCTGTGTCTGCGCTCGTGTCAGTGCCCGCGTCGACGCCCGTATCGGCCCCTGCGTCCGCCGCTGCGTCGATGCCCGTGTCCGCACCTGCCTCGGCGCCCGCGTCGGTGCCCCCGTCCACCATGGGAGGATCCTCGGAGGTGTCGCGGTCGGCCACGTCGTCTGGGGCGGGAGCCTCGTGCTGCGGCACGTCGGTGCGGTCGGCGATCAGGCCGAGGTCGGTGGGGCTGAGAATCGTGCTGGGATTCTCCAGCGAGCACCCCAGGGCCCCAAGGGCGATCGCCCACCTCCACCTGCTCCCGTGCGCGCGTCTCATCTCCCGGCAGGGTACCCCGACCCGTACATCGTGAACACCGGGCGCGCGTGAAAACGTCGGCGTGCAAGGCTGTTGCGAGGGGTCACGCTGTGCACGATGCGTACAGCAGCCCCGGCGCCTCAGCCCCCGAGCCCCTTCTCCCACACGACGTGCCGCCGCATCGACAGGACGGGCCCGAAGGCCGCGTAGAACCCCACCGTCTCCGCCGCCACCCAGGGCACCGTGACCGTCGCGAAGCCCTCGTCCGCGAGGGCCCCGAGGGCGGCCCGGGTGAGGACCGCTCCGTGTCCTCGGCCGCGGGCGCGGGCCACGACCCCCACCGGACCGAAGCGGCCTCGGGACGCGAGGTTTCCGCCCCAGGCCACGAAGCCCTCGGGGCTGCCGTCGGCTCCCTCGGTGACCCATACGCCCCCTGTCCGTAAGGCTCGCGCGCACTCCTCGGCCCAGGAGGTCGAGAACTCCGCGGCGATCCACGCCAGGTCGTGGGCCTCGCCCCGTCGCAGGGCGGCGTGGACGAAGCCACGATGGTCCGTGGGGTTGACGATCAGGTCGACGCTCTCGGGGCCGGGGCGATACCCCCGGCGGGAGAGGGCCTCGGGCAGGGCCGGGTCGTCGACGGGGACGCCCGGGACACAGTAGTTGCCCGGGGGCCCCCCGAGGCGCAGGCGGGTGGCTCCGTCGGCTTGGGCGCGCGCCTCCAGGGCGGCCAGGGCCTGGGCCCCGTGGCCCCGACGGCGGAGCGCGGGGGGGACGTAGACCCAGGCGGCCCAGGCGACGGTCGACCCGGGCCGCGGGGGGGCGTAGAGCCCATGGCCCACCCGAACGAGGGGCCGGGGTCCCTGGAGCTTCTCCGCGAGCACGGCCGGCTCGAGGCCGAGGTCCATCAGTTTTTCAGGGCGTCGTACGCGCCCGAGGCGCTCGCGGGCGGAGACGGGGCCGGGGCCGGGGTGGGGGTCTGGACGACGGCGAGGCGGGGCATGGTGGTCGATCCCGAGGAGGGCAGGAGGGTGGGCTTGTACTCGGGCACGAGGGCGATAAACCGGTCGCGGATCAGGGCCTCGTCGGCGATCCCCTCGGTGCACGCGTGCAGGGCGGCCATGCCCTTCTCCACGGTGTCCCAATCGTTGGGCCGAAACCGCCCGACGAAGATCTTGGGGTGTTGGGTCTTGTCGGCCCGCTCCTCGTCGGCGGCCAGCTCCTCGAAGAGCTTCTCGCCCGGGCGGATGCCTGAAAACTGGATCTCGATGTCCTCGCCCGGGGTCAGCCCGGACAGGGTGATGAGGGCCCGGGCCAGGTCGACGATCTTCACGGGCTCGCCCATGTCGAGCACGAAGATCTCCCCGCCCTTGCCCATGGCCCCGGCCTGCATCACGAGCTGGCAGGCCTCGGGGATGGTCATGAAGTACCGCTTCATCTCCGGGTGGGTGACCATCACCGGGCCGCCCTTGGCGATCTGCTCCTGGAAGATGGGCACCACGCTCCCGTTGGACCCGAGGACGTTGCCGAAGCGCACCGTGATGAAGCGCGTGGTGCAGCGCTGCGACAGGGCCTGGCAGTAGATCTCCGCCACCCGCTTGGAGACGCCCATGATGCTCGTGGGGTTGACGGCCTTGTCGGTGGAGATCATCACAAACTGCTGGACCCCGTGGGCCACCGCGAGGTCGGCCACCTTCTTGGTGCCGAAGACGTTGTTCTTGATGGCCTCGCCCGGGTTCCACTCCATCATGGGGACGTGTTTGTGGGCGGCGGCGTGGAAGACCACGCTCGGACGGTGGGAGGCGAAGACCGCGTCCATCCGCTTGGTGTCGCACACGTCCGCGATCCGCGGGGCGAGCCGCACCGAGGGGAACCGCTCGTGCAGCTCTCGGTGAATCTGAAACAGGGCGTTCTCCGCCTGCTCGACGAGCACGAGCCGCGCGGGGCCGTACTTGCACACCTGTCGGCACAGCTCCGACCCGATCGACCCGCCCGCCCCGGTCACCATGACCACGGCCCCGTTGAGGGTCTCCGCGATCGACTGCGAGTCGAGGGTCACCGGGTCGCGCCCGAGGAGGTCCTCGATCTTCACCGCCCGGATCTGGTTGAGGGTCACCCGCCCGTCGACCAGGGCGTCCACCCCGGGGATCGTACGGATCTTGGCGTGGCTCTGGGCGCACAGGTCTACGATGTGCCGCATCTCCTGGCTGCGGGCCGAGGGGATGGCCACGATGACCTCGTCGACCCCGTACCGCTTGACCATCTCGGGCACGGCCACGATGGGCCCGAGCACGCTCACCCCGTGGATCTGCATCCGCTGCTTGTTGGGGTCGTCGTCGATGAAGCCCACGACCTCGAATTTGCCGCTGTGGGTCTTCCGAATCTCCCGCACGAGCATCTCGCCCGCGTCGCCGGCCCCCACGATCAGGATGCGCCGCGGGGCGGCCTCGGCGGCCAGGGTGGCTGTCCGGTGCGACAGCTCCCGCAGGGTACGGATGCCCACCCGCAGCCCCCCTACCGCGAACATCGAGAGCAGCCAGTCGATGACGTACACCGACCGGGGCATGCCCGAGGGCCCCAGGAGGGCCACGTAGAGCACCAGGAGGACCGTCGACAGGGTGGCGGCCTTGAGGAGGGCCAGGAGGTCGCGCAGGCCCGTGTAACGCCACAGGCCGTGAAAGAGCCCGAAGGAGAAATAGATCACCGTGCGCATCACGAGGGCCACGGGGATCCACACGGCCATGAGGGGCCAGTACCCCGCGGGGACGTGCCCGTCGAAGCGCAGGACGAAGGCCCCGACCAGGGCCAGGGCCCACAGCACGAGGTGGACAAACACCACCAGGAGCCGTCGGTAGGTGAACACCAGGGCCGGCAGGCCCATCTCCGTATGGGGGGAGGGCTCGTGGGGCGGAGCGTGATTGTTCATGCGGTCACCATCTCCCCGACGCCGCGGCGGGCCCGGGCCACCGTACGCCGCACGACGTCGATGACCCGTCCCTGCTCGGCCTCGGTCATGCTGGAGCTGCTCGGCAGGCAGATCCCACGCTGAAACAGGTCGGCCGAGACCTCGCCGCCCCCGACGCATCCGAGGCCCTCGAAGAGGGGCTGCATGTGCATGGGCTTCCACACGGGGCGGGCCTCGATCTGCTCGGCGTCGAGGGCCCGGAGGAGCGCGTCGCGGTCGCATCCGAGGGCCCGGGGGTCGACCAGGAAGGTGCTCAGCCAGTGGGTGTGCAGCCCGTACTCGCGCTCGGGCATGAGGCTCAGCCCGGCGAGGTCGGCGAAGGCGTCGCGGTAGGCGTAGGCGTTGGCCCGACGTTGGGCCACCCGGGCGTCGAGGACCTCCAACTGGCCCCGGCCGATGCCGGCGAGCACGTTGGACATGCGGTAGTTGTAGCCCATCTCTGTGTGGGCGTAGGCCACCCCCGGGTCGCGGGCCTGCTGCGACCAGAACCGCGCCCGTTCGATCAGGGCCCGGTCGTGGGCCACGAGCATGCCCCCCCCGGTGGTGGTGATGATCTTGTTGCCGTTGAAGCTGTAGGCCCCGATGGGCGCGAGGGTGCCCGCGGGGCGGCCCTTGTACGTCGACCCCACGGCCTCGGCGGCGTCTTCGAGCACGGCCACCCCGTGGCGGGCGCAATGCTCCAGGATCGGGTCCATGTCGGCGCACTGGCCGTACAGGTGGACCACCACCAGGGCCTTGGGCAGCCGCCCCGCCCGGGCCCGGTCGTCGAGGAACGCACCGAGGAGGTCTGGGTTGAGGTTCCACGAAGAGGGGGAGACGTCGAGGAAGGTGGGGCGGGCCCCGAGGTACATCACCGGGTTGACGCTGGCCACGAACGTCAGGCTCGGACACACGACCTCGTCGCCAGGCCCGACCCCCAGGAGCCGCAGCCCGAGGTGGATCGCCGCCGTCCCCGAGGACAGGGCCACCGAGGGGAGGCCCATCCGGGCCGAAAACGCCGCCTCGAACGCGTCGAGGTTGGGCCCCACGGAGCTCAACCAGTTGCTCGCGAAGGCCTCGGCCACGTAGCCCGCCTCAGCGCCTCCCATATGCGGAACCGACAGGTACAACCGCTTCATGACCACCGCTCGTGTAGCGCGGCGACCACCCGCTCGGCGGCGTGGCCGTCCCAACCTTCGATCGACACCCCGGCTTTGTAGCGCCCCGCCTCCAGCGCGTTCAGACTTGCCCGGGCCGCGTCGAGGTCGTCGCCCACGAGGGTGTTGGTCCCGAGGCTGACCGTCACGGGCCGCTCGGTGTTCTTCCGCAGGGTCAGGCACGGCACCCCGAGGAACGTGGTCTCCTCCTGGATCCCCCCGGAGTCCGTGAGAACCACCCGGGCCTTCTCCATCAACCCCAGGTTTTCCCGGTACGACAGGGGCCCGAGCAGGGACACCCCCGGGGCCTCGTCAAGGGCCTTGAACAACCCCCCCGCCTCCAGCCTCCCCCGGGTCCGCGGGTGCAGCGGGAACACCACGGGCGTCCGGGCCGCGGTCTCTTGCAGAAAGGCCACCAGCTCCGCGAGCCGGGCCGGGTCGTCGACATTGGACGGCCGGTGGAGGGTCACCAGGGCGTACCCCTTGGGGGGGAGGCCCAGGCGGGCAGGCATCCCCAGGGCCCGGGCGGCCTCGAGCTGCTGCACGAGGGTGTCGATCATCACATTGCCGACGAAGATCACCCGCCCCGGGTCGACCCCCTCCCGCGACAGGTTGAGGGCCCCCGCGGGCTCGCTCGTGAGCAGGAGGTCGGCCACGGCGTCGGTCACCACCCGGTTGATCTCCTCGGGCATCGTGCGGTCAAAGCTCCGCAGCCCGGCCTCGACGTGGGCCACGGGCACGGTGAGCTTGGCCGCTGCCAGGGTGCAGGCCACGGTGCTGTTGACGTCGCCCACCACCACCACCCCCCGGGGCAGGGCCGGGAGCCCCAGGAGGTACGCCTCGAAGGCCTCCAGGACCCGGGCGGTCTGGGCTCCATGCGACCCGGGCCCCACCGCCAGATGAACCCCCGGCGCAGGAATCCCCAACTCGGCGAAGAACACGTCGCTCATGGCCGCGTCGTAGTGCTGCCCGGTGTGCACCAACACCGGGGCGAGCCCGGGGGCCCTCGCTTCCCAGGCCCGCAGGATCGGGGCCACCTTCATAAAATTCGGCCGGGCCCCGGCCACCAGGACCACTGTCGGCTTCGTCACGCCATGCCTCACGCTCTGCCCAACTTCTTCGCCGGAACGCCCACCCAGGTCTCTCCCGGGGGCACGTCCTTGGTGACCACGGCGCCCGCCCCTACGGTGGCGCCTCGCCCGACCCGGAGGTACTGAAGCACCTTGGCCCCGGTCCCCAGTAACACACCCTCCTCCAGGGTGACACCCCCCGAAAGGTTGATTCCTGGATTGAGGACCGTGCCCGGCCCGATTTCGGCCTCGTGTCCGAGGGTGCAGGCCAGGTTGACCATGGCCCACCGCCGGACCGACACCGAGACGGTGGCGATGTTGCCCGCGCACACGATCGACCCCTCCTCGAACACGCAGGTCCTGGCGTCGAAGCGGGCCGACGGGTGAATCAGGGCCGGCCGGGCAAACTCGGCGAACTCCGCGTCGAGCTGGGCCCCCACCCGCAGCCGGGCCGCGGGCGTGCCGATCCCGAGGGCCACGGCGTCGATTTCGTGGCGGTGGGCGTCGAGCCAGGCGACATCGCCGAGGACCTTGTCGCGGCTGTCGTGGGGCCCGAGGGAGGCCGTGTCGCTCACGACAAACCCGACGAAGTCGTAACGACCTCCGGCGGCGTTGAGGTCGTCGATCAGCCAGGCGACCTCTCGGGCGAAACCTCCGGCCCCGAACACTACGATCCGCGTGGTGTGGCTCATCCGAGGGCTCCTGGTTGCAGGGACGGTCCCATGAATTCGGGCATCGTGGCGGCTCCGGCGTTGGAGATCCCGTCGCGGCGGAGGACCTTCCACACCGTAAGTCCGAGGATCTTCGCGTCGAGCCACAGGCTCCAGTGGTCGACGTACCACACGTCGAGGGCGAGCTTGTCGTCCCAGGCCAGGGCGTTGCGTCCGTTGACCTGGGCCCAGCCCGTGATGCCCGGCAGGACCTCGTGGCGTCGGGCCTGGGTGGGGCTGTACCGCGGCAGGTACCGCACGAGGAGGGGACGGGGACCTACCAGCGACAGCTCGCCGCGCAGGACGTTGAAGAGCTGCGGGAGCTCGTCGAGGGAGGTCGACCGGAGAAACTCCCCCACCGGGGTCAGCCGGGCCTCGTCGGGCAGGGGCTCCCCCGAGGGCCCTCGGGCGTCGCGCATCGTACGGAACTTCACCACACGAAACACCCTGCCCCCAAGGCCCGGCCTCTCCTGGGTGAACAGCACCGGCGACCCCATGCTGACCCGCACGGCCACCGCCACCGCGGCCATCACCGGGGCCGCCACCACGAGGCCCACGGCCGCCGCGCTGCGGTCGACCGCCTGCTTGACCCACCGCCTCCAGCCCGCTTGTTTCATGACCGGGTGATCTCCTCCATGACCTGAAGGTACCGCGCGGCGAGGCTCGACCGGGTGGCGTTGGCCAGGACCCATTGCCTCCCGCGTTTGCCCATGGCCTCGCGCTCGGCCGGGTCGTCGGCGAGGGTCTCGATGGCCCGGGCGAGGGCTTCGGGGTCTTCGGGTTCGGCGAAGAGGCCGGCCCGGGCCTGGTCGACCACGAGGTCGCGGGCCACCCCGTCGATGCCGAGGAGGGTGGGCCGCTCGCAGGCCATGTAGTCAAAGACCTTGTTGGGATAGACCGTACGGAAGGTGGGATTGCGCTGGAGGACGGCCGCCCCGATGTCACAGGCCTGGACCACCCCCGCCATGGCCTCCTTGGGCACGGCCCCGTGGAAACGGATGTTGTCGAGGCCCCGGGCCGCGGCGTCGGCGGCGAGGCGGGCCCGCTCGGGTCCGTCGCCCACGCAGGCGATGAGGATGTCGGGGCGGTGGCGCAGGCGTTCGGCCGCGGCGATGAGCTGGTCGAGGGCGTTGGCCCGCCCGTGGGCCCCGGCGTACATCACCACCGTACGGTCGCCCCAACCGAGGCTGCGTCGGGATCCGTTGTCGCGAGGCCCCGGCTCGAAGCGCTCGACGTCCGCCCCATTGGGAACAAACACGATCCGGTCGCGGGGGCACAGGCCCCGGGCCACGAGGTCGTCCCGAAACGCCGGGGTCAGGACGTTGACCCGCGTAGCCTGGGCGCAGGCCCAACGCTCCAGGGCGTACAGGGCCCGGGTGAGGGGAGCCCCGGCCTTCAACACCCCCGTGGTGACCGCGCTCTCGGGCCACAGGTCGCGGATCTCGAACACCCACGGAACCCCCCGCCATCGGGCCCGGGCCGCGAGGTACCCCGGGATGGCCGCCGTCAGGGGCGGAGAGGTGGCCACCACCACGTCCGGGCGCCCGATGCCCAGGGCCACCGCCGAGGCCGTCAGGGCGAACCCCGCAAACGCCGCGGCCCGTCCGACAAACCCCCGGGCGTAGCTCCGCGGGACGGCGCAGCGGTACACCGTGACCCCCCCGTCGTCTTCGCGGGTGACCAGGCGCCCCCGGTACACCTCCGGGACCTCGCCCGTGGCGTAATCGAGGTTGCCCGCGAGCACGGTGACCTCGTGCCCGGCCTCGCGCCACATCCGGGCGAACTCATTGAAGCGCGACCCCCCCGGCCTCCCGGGCAGGAGGTAGTACTGATGCACCACCAGGATCTTCATCGCGGCCCTCTCCATCGTACATCGCGCGCGTCGTCGACCCCGTCAGGCCCCAGACCGAGCATAAACTCCAGGGTCCCCGCAGGGCCTTCGAGGCACCAACGGGGACCCGTCACAGTCACCCTCGGGGTCTCGTCGCCACAGAGCACCGTGACGGTGGTGAGGCCCGGGCAGGGGCCCCTGTGGACACAGGCCAGGGAGGCCACCGGGGTCTTGTGGTGGTAGGTGCGCGAGAGCCATCCGCGCGGAGCCTCGGGGTCGCCCCGTACGACATCGACCGCACAGGGACGGCCCTGGAGGTCGTACACGCGCAGGGTGAAGGGCCCGTCGGGGGTGTCGAGGTCGAGCCCTCCGGCATCGAGCGCTTCCCGATGGGGGAAGTCGCCCGCGAGCCAGTGCAGGCGGGCCGTGTGGGTCCCGTCGCCGCGCAGGGTGTCGACCACCACGGCGAGGTCGCCCCCGACCGAGAGCACCGTACGCCGGTGGGTGACCCCCTGGGGCAGGCGCCGGTAGCCCGCGTGTTCGCCCGACATCACGGACACGGGCCCGGTGGGGTCGAAGCGGGTCAGGGTGGCCTCCGTGGGGTAGAGGACCTTGAACCGCCGGGCGTGAAGCATCTGGTCGGCCCCGTCGACGGCCACGGTGTTGTGGCTGGCCGTGCGCAGGAAGTGGTCGTGCCACCGGGCCGGGCCGTTGTAGAGGTAGCTCCCCCCGTCGACGAGCACGTTGTGACCGCGCCACCACACGTCGAGGTGGAGCATGTCGATCTGCGAGAAGCGGTCGCGGAGGGAGCCGCAGCGGAAGGTCAGGAAGCTTGACGGGTCGCGGCCCCGCAGGACGTGGTAGCCCGTGGCCGCGAAGCTCACCGACCGCAGGGTGGGTGGGGCGAGGGGCAGGTCGAGGGCCCCGGGGCCGTGGAGCCAGGCCACCTCCTCGTCCCACGGTCCGGGGCCGTAGAGGCGGGTGCTGTACACCTCGGCGGCGAGGCACTGGAGGGTGGGGCGGAAGTCGTCGTAGGGCGACGTCGACAAGACCCGGGGCATCGACCCGTCGTTGCTGCCGTAGTTGGGGAGGCGGCCGTCCCTGGGGTTTTGTTGGGCCGCGAGGAAGGCCAGAGCGCGCCCCATGGCCCCGCGCCACGCCTCGGGGACCTCCTCGCCGGCGGCCTGGCGAAACCGGGCCGCGAGGAGGTAGTCGTGCAGGGCCGCCCGCTGGTAGGTGTGGGACTGGTTGATGTAGGCCCCGTCGGGATAAAACTGCCGCCGGGCCTGCGCGGTGAGGATCTGACCTCCGAGGGCCCGCCAGTCGAGGGAGACCGGGCAGGGAGGCACGAGGCGGGCGCAGAGCTCGAGGCCGAAGGCTTCGGCCAGGAGGTGGTTGTTGTAGACGGCGTGTTGGGCGTAGCCGATCTCGTCGTGGAGGTGGTGCCCGAGCTCCCAGGCGTGGGCCGCCACCCGGTGGGCCACGGGCCGCTGGTCGAAGCCCAGCCGGTGAAACACGCTGAGGCCAAAGAGCCAGGCCGCGAGGCGGATCACGGCCTCTTGCGACGAGGCCCAGTGCACCCCCTTCGGGAAGGCAGAGGCGTCGAGGAACCCCGTGACCTGGGCCCCGAAGGCCGCAGCCCAGCGGGCCCGTTGCGCGGGGTCGCCGACGAGGGCCGCCGCCCGGGCGAGGTGGTAGGCCTGCGGGAAACGGGCGGCCTCCCAGGTGAGCTTCACGTCGCCGCAGCCCGCCGCGGGCCCGCGGCCGAGGGCCTCGGACCCGTGTACGTCCGCGGGCCAGACCCCGCCCGAGAAGGGGTCGCGGTGCCAGGCCACGGGGTCTCCGCAGTCGACCGTGTCGCCGCCGAAGTGACGGATGCGCCCGCGGGCCGCGTCGTCGGCCAGGGCCACGAGGGCGTCGAGGTCGTGGTCGCCGAGGCGGTCGGCCATGGCCAGGGACATGGCCTCGGGGTGGGCGAAGGGCAGGGCCTCGAGCCATCGGCGGGCCCAACGGGCGAGGCCCCCGGGGGGAGGGCCTGGGCGGGTGTAGAGCCGGGCCCCGAGGCCTGAGCGCACCCAGGCCTCGCGCCCGACCCGGTAGGCCGTGCCCCAGGGGCCGAGCTCGCGGAGCTCTTGCACGCGGTCGCGGAGCCTCACGGGGCCTCGGTCACCGCCGCGTCGAGGCCGGGGTCGACGGGGACGGGGCGGTCGCCGTCGAGGGCGATCCGGGCCCATACCTCGACGCACAGGAGCTTCCACACGACGTCGAACCACAGGGGGTGGTCGGGCTGGTCGAGCCACCGGGCCACGGCAGCGGGGCCGAAGAGGCCGCGCTCGCGGGACCGTCGGGACAGCAGGGTCTCGCGCACGAAGCCCGCGTGGGGGCCGCGCATCCAGCGGGCCGCGGGGGTGTCGAAGCCCACCTTGCGGCGGTTGAGGACCTCGGCCGGGATCACGTCGGCTACGGCCTCCCGCAGGATCCACTTGCTCGCCCCGGCCCGAAACTTCAGCCCGTAGGGCGTACGGAACGCGAACCGTACGAGCCGCGGGTCGGCCATCGGCACCCGCGACTCCAGGCTACAGGCCATGCTCATCCGGTCGTCCTGGGTGAACAGGCCCGTGAGATAGGTCTGCAGGTCCCAGTGCATGACCTGATCGGCCGGGTCGGTGGCCCCCGAGGCCCGGAGGCCGTCGTCGAAGCGTTGCCGCATGGCCCCCCGGTCGACCACCCCCGCCCCGGCGAAGACCTCGCCCCAGGTCGAGGCGGGCACCTTGGCGAAGTGCTCGAAGTACCGCGAGCGCCAGTCGAGGCCCCCGCCGCCCGCCCCGCGACCCGCCAGGGCCATCAGGCGGGCGAGGGTGCCCCGCTCGGCGAGCTGACGACCGAGGTTGCCTCCAACGGGCCCGGTGGCCCCCGCGGGGCCTCCCAGGGGGGCGGTGGGGGGCGTCGCCTGGAGCCGTCCCTTCACCCGCCCCGCGGCCCATTGCCCTGCCACCCGGGCGGGGTGGACCAGGGCGTACCGGGCGTAGCCGCCGAAGATCTCGTCGGCGGCCTGGCCCCCGACACACACCTTCACCCGCTGCGCGGCCAGGCGGGCCACGGCGTGCATGGGCAGCATGGCCGCCCCGATGAGGGGCTGGTCCTGGTAGTACATCAGGGCGGGCAGGTCGTCGGGGAAGGTGCTCCCGTCGAGGGTGATGAGCTCGAGGTCGAGCCCGAGGGCCCGGGCCGCCGACTCCTGGAAGGGCCGCTCGTCGATCACCCCCTGGTCGGAGAAATGCACCCCGAAGCACCGGGGCCGCAGCCCTGCCCGGGTCGCGAAGGCCGCCACGGCCGTGGAGTCTACGCCCCCCGAGAAGAAGCTCCCGACGGGCACGTCGGCCATGAGCTGGTCGCGCACCACGGCCCCGAGCTCGTCGCGCAGGGCCTCCACTTGTCGGCCGTCGTCGTCGGTGCGCCAGGAGAAATCGGTCAGGCGCCAGTACACCCGCCGCCGCGACCCGTCGGGCGAAAACTGAACAAACTCCCCGGGGCGCAAGACCCGCACGTCGCGCAGAAAGGTGCGGTCGAACAGGGGGGTGTGAAAATGCAGGTACCCGTTGAGGGCCTCGGGGTCGAGGGACCGGGGCACCCCGGGGCAATGGTAAAGGGCCTTGACCTCACTCGCGAAGGCGACCCGGCTCCCGTCGTCGTGCAGGTAGAGCTGCTTCACCCCGAGGGGGTCGCGGGCGAGGGTGAGCCTGCGGGGGCCGCGCTCCCACAGGGCGAAGGCGAAGATCCCCGCGGCCTCGGCGAGGGCCTCGGGGCCCTCCTCCAGCATCCAATGCAGGACCGTCTCGGTGTCGCTCGTGCCGCGGAAGCGCGCCCCCCGGGCCGCGAGGCGGTCGCGGATCACGCGGTGGTTGTAGAGCTCGCCGTTGTAGGCCAGGGCCGCCCGGCGGTCGGGGGTCTCCATGGGCTGGGCCCCGGTAGGCGACAGGTCGACGATGGCGAGGCGGCGGTGGCCGAGGCCCAGGGGGCCGTCGACGTAGAGGCCTTCGCCGTCAGGGCCGCGGTGGGCCAGGGAGCGGGTCATGCGGGCGAGGGCCGCGCGGTCGACGGGGCGGTCGAGGGCCCTGTAGTGGTAGACGCCGGCCACCCCGCACATGGTCAGCGCACCGCTTCGATGAGCAGGGCCGTGCCAAAGCGGTCGCCCGTCAGCCGCACGAGGGAGCGCGGATAGAGACGCCACAGGAGCTCGTGGTGGGGCATCCGGTACTTCTCCGACGGGCGCATGAGGAGCAGGTCGCCGTGGCCGAGTTGGGCCCGGACCTGCACCGAGGAGAACGCGGCGAACAGGTCGCGGGCCTCGTCGAGGGTGTAGGCCTTGGTCCCGGGGCTCTCCAGGTGGTGGTACATCGCCCACCGGGGGCTTCGCCAGGGTCTGCCCTTGCCGAGGCAGTGGACCCCCCAGAGCATGAGGCCGACCCACGAGTGCACATGATAGATCATCACGAGGGCCGTGCCCCCGGGCTTGAGCACTCGATGCACCTCCCGAATGGCCCGGACCGTGTCGGGGGAGTGATGCAAGACCCCGTACGAGTACACGATGTCGAAGCTGGCGTCGGCAAAGGGCAGGGCCTCGGCGTCGGCGACATGGAGCTCGGCCTCGAGGCCCTCCAGCTCGAGCCGCTCGCGGGTGAGGGCGATGCCCTGCGGGGTCAGGTCGATCCCCGTGGCCACGGCCCCCGCCCGGACCCAGTTGACGAAGTCGGTCCCGGCCCCGACCCCGACCTCCAGGAGCCGCTTGCCCCGCCCCCGCTCGAAGCGAGCAAACCGCGGGATGTGCGGCTCCAGGGTGTACCGCTCGACCTCCAGGTCTTGAAAGAATCGGCGACGATCCCCTTTGGGGAAGTCACGGGTGCCACAGGGGATGGCATTCCAATGATCGTGGACGGCGCGCTTGAGCGGGTCGAGGGCAACACCAGGGGACTTCATCTCGTCTCCCACTCCTACACCACCCCGACGCGCCTGAGGAGGCCGCGCCGCACGACTCTGCAACGATTCTGCCGAATCGACGACACGCGGGTCATCGTACCGCTTCGATCAACATCGCTGTACCAAAACGGTCGCCCGTGGCCCGCACAAAACGCCGCGGATACGCCTGCCAGAGCAGATCGTGGGCGCGGGACTTGTACTTCTCCGAAGGTCGCATCAACAGCAGGTCGCCGTGGGACAGTTGTGTGCGAAGCGACAACGATGAGAACCTGGAAAAAAACTCTTCACCCTCTTTTCGGGTGAAGGCCTGGGTGCCAGGGCTCTCCAACATCAGGAATGCGTCCCGCGGACCCTTCCAGGGTCGTCCCCTGCCGAGGCAATGGAGTCCCCAGAGCATCAAACCTACCCAGGAATGCAGATGGTGCAGCATGACCAGGGCGGTCCCGCCTGGTTTGAGCACCCGGTGCACCTCGCGCACGGCTTGAGGGGTGTCGGGGGTATGGTGCAAGACTCCGTACGAATAGACGATGTCGAAGCTGGCGTCGGGGAAGGGCAGGGCTTCGGCGTCGGCCACCTGGACGTCGGCCGCGAGGCCTTCGAGGCTGAGTCGCTCGCGGGTGAGGCTGACGGCCCGCTCGGTCAGGTCGATCCCGGTGGCCACGGCCCCGGCCCGGACCCAGTTGACGAAGTCGGTCCCGGCCCCGATGCCCACCTCCAGGACGCGCTGCCCGCGGCCGCGATCGAAGCGCGCAAACTCACGGATGTACGGCTCCAGACGGTACCGCTCTGACTCCAGGGCCTCGAAGAACTTCCGTCGGTCGGCCGGGGCCAGGTCGCGGGTGCCGCAGGGCACGGCGTTCCAGTGGTCGTGGATGGCGCGTTTGAGGGCCGCGGGGTCGTCGAGTCGGGCCATCCTCACGGCTCCTGACCACCGTACAGGAGCTCAACGGGGAACCCCGACCGCAGCGACTCTACTGCCCCCAGGGTGGCCGAGGCGCTGGCGTAGACTTCTCGCCACGGTACGGGCCAGTCGCCCCCCCCGCGCCGTACGGCCTCGACGAAGGCCTGGAAGCACCCCGCGTTGCCCCGGTCGGGCCCGAACTTCTCCTCCGTCATCCGCTCTGCCCGCCACAGCTTCGCGCGGTCCCACCCCTCCACGATGGCCGTGCGTCCGCCGCCCATCACCTCGAAGCGCTCCGTCGGGGCCCCGCGGTCGCCCCCGGCCTGGTAGCTCACGCTCGACACGCTGCCGTTCTCGTGGCGGAGGGTGACAAACACCTGGTCGTCCGAGGTCTCGAGGCCTCCCCCGAGCACCACGCTCTCGGCGTACACCCGCACCACCGGGGCCCCGGCCAGGGCCGCGCACGCGTCGATGGCGTGGCAGGCCTCGCCGACGATCCGCCCGCCCCCTACGTCCTCCTGCTGGGGCCAGACGTTGCCCGGGAGGTACCCCGGGGCGAAGCGGTAGCTCACCGTCCGCGGGCTCACCCCGGCGAAGAATCCCTGGACGGCCTTCAGGGCCGGGGCGTGCCGTCGGTTGAACCCCACCATCAAGAGCGGACACCGGGCCCCGAGCTCCTCCACCGTCGCCCGCAGGGACTCGAGCTCCTCGCGCCGGATGCACAGGGGCTTCTCGACGAAGACGGCCTTGCCCGCCCGCAGGGCCCGGCCCACGAGGTCGGCGTGCAGGTCGTGGCGGGTGGCCACGAACACCGCGTGCGTGTCAGGGTCGTTGAGCACCTCGTCCACCTCGGTGGTCGCGAACGAGAACCCCGCACCCCGGCCGGAGTGCTCGGCGTTGAGCCCCCGGGCGGTGCAGAGGCCGCGATAGCGCAACCCCTCGATGCGCCCGAGGGACGGGAGCATCATCAGCCGGGCGTAGTTGCCCGCCCCGATGAGGGACACCCCGACGCCTCCGCGGCCGCGCACCGCCCCCCCGAGCTCCAGCCGCCTCCGCGGGGCCTCGGGGGGCGACGGATACTCGATCACCGCACCGACCACGGGGGCCCCCGAGGTGATGAGGTCGTACGCCTCGGCGGCCCGCTCGATGGGGAACCGATGCGACGTGAGCCTCTCCACGGGCAGCTTGCCCTGGGCCATGAGGTCGAGGACCGACTCCATGTTGCGCTGGGCCGTCCAGCGTACGTGCCCGAGGGGGTAGTCCTGCCCGAGGTCTTCGTACAGGGGGTCGCCGCGGCCCGGGCCGAGCGAGCCGCTCACTGTAAACTCCAGCTCCTTCAGGAAGAAGGGGGGGCGCGGGAGGGTGAGGCCCACCACCCCCACGAGCACGATGCGCCCCCGCACCCGCGTGACCTCGGCGGCAAACTCGATGGGCTCGTTGCTGGGCGTGGCGGCGGTGATGACCACCGCGTCGACCCCACCCGGTCCCGAGAAGTCACGCACGGCCTGCTTCGGGGACCCGAGGCCCACCGCATCGGCCCCAAAGGCCCGGGCCATCTCCAGCCGGGCCGGGTCGATGTCGGTGCCAAACACCCGACACCCCTGGGCCTTGAGGAGGGCCACGCAAATCTGCCCGATCAGACCGAGGCCCACCACGAGCACCCGCTCGCCCAACGTGGCCCGTGCGAGGCGGACCCCCTCCAGGCCGATCGAGGCCACCGCGGTGTAGGCCGCCTGCTCGAAGGTCACCCCCTCGGGGATGCGGGCCGCGAGGTGCTTGCTCACCGCCACCACCCCCGCGTGGGGCCCCGCCGCCGCGACCCGGTCGCCGGGCTTGAAGCCCTGCACGCCGCGCCCGCACTCCAGGACCACCCCCGCCGCGGAGTACCCGAGGGGCATGGGCTCGTCGAGCTTGGCCATCACCTGCTGGGCCGTGGTGACGAGGCCCTCGCTCTTGAGCTTCTGGAGCACTCGTCGGACATGATCGGGGCGCTCCCGGGCCTTGCCGAGGAGGCTCTTGCGGGCCAGCTCCACCACGTACCGTTCGGTCCCTGCGGACACCAGCGACGCCGCCGTGGCCACCACCACCTGCCCGGCCCCGGCCACCGGGTCGGGGATCTCCCGCACCGTCGTGGCCCCCGACCGGACCTCCTGCACCACCTGCTGCATTCACTGTCTCCTCTGGGTCAGACCCGCCGGGCCGTGATGGACACGGCGAACACCGAGCGTCGCAGCCCTAGCGCACCTCACCGTGCATCACAAGACTGCAACGGGAGAGAGTGGGTTGCTGCACCCCCCAGGGCCGTTCACCCCCCCGGGGCGCGGGTGAGGCGGGCGGTGCCCATCCGGGTGCGTCGGGCCCACCGGGCGAAGGCGAGAAGCGTGAGCCAGCGGGCGTAGTGCTGCCCTTGGCCGAAGCGGTCGCGTACGGCCGCCACGGCCCGCGGGCACAGGCCCACCTCGGGCCCCACGACCTCGGCCAGATCGAGCCCCTCGCGGAGCCATCGCTGGTAGGGCAGGCCGAAGCCCATCTTGGGTCGGTCCCACACCTCCCGAGGCAGGGCCGGTCCTACCGCGTCGAGCAGGAGGGCCTTATTGCGCCGCGGGTCGAGCTTGTGCCGCGGCGACGTCGAGACCACAAACTCCACGAGGTCGGCGTCGAGGTAGGGGGCCCGGACCTCGATCGAGTGGGCCATGCTCATCGCGTCGCCGTCGCGCAGGAGGGTGTTGCGGAGGTAGTGGGCCAGCTCCATCCGAGACAGCAGGTCGAGGGGGTGCCCTCCGCCAGAAGGGGCCCCGAGGCCCGCGGTCATGGGCTCGACGAAGCGGGTCACCGCAGGGCGGGGTGCGCCCCGCAGGCGCTCGACCCCCGACTGGGCGAACATCGAGTGTTGGGCGAGGTAGGCCCCGGCCAGGGCCGTCGAGGCCCCGAGGGTCTGCAGGGCCTTGTCCCAGGGGCCGTCGGGGGGCACGAGGGGCGATCGGGCGAGGGCCCGGAGCCCGTGGCGGACCACGGCCGGAAGGGCCCGGTTGGCCCCGAGGAGGGCCGCGAACCGCCGCCGTTGGGGATACCCCAGGAAGAGCTCGTCGCTCCCCTGGCCCGACACGGCCACCTTGATGCCTGCCCGGGCGATGGCGTCGCTCACCAGGAACACGTTGACCCCGTCGACGCTGGGCTGGTCCATGGCGTCGAGGGCCCTGGGGACGAGCGATCGGGCGTCGTCGAGGGAGACCTCGACGCTGGTGTGTCGGGTGCCGAAGCGCCGGGCCACGAGGTCGCTGTAGGGCTTCTCGGACAGGGCCCGGTCGACCCCTCCGAAGGTCACGGAGAAGGTGGCGAGGTTGTCCCAACGTTGGGCCGCGAGGAGGACCACGTTGGCCGACGAGTCGACCCCCCCCGAGAGCAGGACGGCCACGGGGACATCGGCCATCATGCTCTGGGCGAGGGAGCGGCTCAGGCGCGCGCGGACCCCCGCCACGGCCTCCTCGCGGCCGCGGCCGGACGGGTCGATGGCCCCGAGGGCCCAGTACCTTCGCCGCGTGAGGTCGCCCCCGCGCAGGGTCACCACCTCCCCGGCCCCGACGCTGCGCACCCCGTGGACGAGGGTGTACGGCTCGGCCACGCTGCCAAAGGTGAGGAGGGCGTCGAGGCCGTCGTCGTCGAGCTCGCGCTCCGCGAAGCCTCCCTCCAGGAGGGCCCCGACCTCGCTGGCGAAGGCAAACCGGGCCCCGTCGTGGACGTAGTACAGGGGCTTCTCGCCGAGGCGGTCGCGGGCCAGGGTGAGGGTCTCGGTGGTGCGGTCCCACAGGGCGAAGGCGAACATCCCCCGGAGCCGCTCAAGGCACCTGAGGCCCCAACGGTCGAAGGCCGCGAGCAGGACCTCGGTGTCGGTCCCCGAACGAAACGTGTACCCCTGGGCCCCGAGCTCGTCGCGCAGGGCCCGGAAGTTGTATACCTCGCCGTTGAACACCACCACGTGGCGCCCTCCGGGGCCCTCCATGGGCTGCCGCCCCGCGTCGCTGAGGTCGACGATGGAGAGCCGGCGGTGGCCGAGCCACAGGGTCTGCCCGTTGGAGAGGGTGGCCCGGTGGCTGCCTTCGGCGTCGGGGCCCCGGTGGCGCAGGGCGGCCAGGGCGGCCTCGGGGTCGACCCCCTCGGGGCTGCCGACGAAGCCTACGATCCCGCACATGGGGCCTCCGAGGGGCCGGCGGCCACCCGGCGCACGAAGCCCCAGGTGTCGGCGGCGGTGCGCGACCAGGTGTAGGTGAGGGCCCGGGCGAGGGCGGCGGCGGCCAGGGCCTCGCGGCGCTCCGGGTCGGCCAGGAGAGGCCGGAGGGCGGCCCGCAGGGAGGCCGGGTCGTCGGGGTCGAAGTACACCCCTGCGTCGCCGAGGACCTCGGGCATGGGGCCCCGGCGGGCGCAGGCGATGGGCAGGCCGGCGGCCATGGCTTCGAGGAGGGTGTTGGGCATGTTCTCGCAGCTGGAGGCGAAGACGAAGACCTCGGCGTGTTGATACGTGGCGTGGATGGCCCCGAAATCGACGGGCCCCTGCCAGGCGAGGAAGTGCCCCGCGGGGTCGGCCTCGTGGATCTGCCGCTCGACGGCCCGGCGTACGGCCGCGATCTCGCCGGGGCCGTACAGGTCGAGGCGCACGGGCAGCCCCTCGGCCCGCAGGCCCCGGACGGCCTCGATCACGGTGTCCTGGTGTTTGTAGGGCGACAGCTGCGACACCATGATGATCCGCAGGGGGTCGTGGACCGAGGCCGCCCCGAGGGGCCGGGCGGGCCGCGGGGACATCACAAACCGGGTGTCGACCCCGTGGGGGATCACCGCCACCGCCGGCGGAACCCGTCCGAGGAGAGGGGTCACCGCGTCGCGGGCGTACCCCGTCAGGAAGATCAGCCCGTCGGCCGCGGCGAACGACCGGGCTTGCAGGGCCCGCAGGGCCGTCAGCCGGGCCCGGGTGCGCGACAGGCCGAAGCGGGCCCGCTCGACGGGGTCGAAGGGCAGCATGTTGCGGCACATCAAGACGCGGGGGCGGTAGCGGGTGGCGCTCGTTCCGCCGGGGACGAAGAGGACGTCGCCGTGGCGGGCGGCGAGGGGGCCGAGGACCACGGACTGAAAAAACGCCCGCTCGGCGAGGCCCCCTTCGAGCCGCGGGTGGTCGACCCGTCGCAGCCACGGGGCCTCGGGCAGCCGCTCCAGGGTGGCCCGGGGAGCAAACACCGTCACCTCCGTGACCCCGGCCTCGCGGGGATCCGCCGCCCGCAGAAGCTCCCGCAGGTGGGTGACTCCGCCCCCCGCCCGCAGGTTGGCCCCGTCCAGACACACCCGGGTCATCGCCGCCTCCACGCCGACACCCGGGTCTGGACCGTCGCCAGAGCCCCCGGGCCCATCATCCCGAGGGCGACAAACCCCAAGGTCCGCGGGGCCCACCGGCGCTTCTTCGGGGTACGCGACCACCACCAGAGCGCGTCGAGGCGGTGGCCCGCCAGGAGGTGTTGGGTCATGGCCTGGGTGGCGTACAGGGCCCACAGGCCCGGGGCCCGGGCGGCCATGAGGTCGCCGTGTTCGGCCAGGACGGCCTCGGCGTCGGCGGCCCCGTCGGGGGCGTCGCGCAGCATCCGGGCCGCGAGCTTGTCAGGGGCCGAGGCCGTGATGCGGTTGTCGGCGTCGGTGTGGATCAAGACCACGGGGTCTCGCACGAGCTGAAACCGCCAGCGCCGCGCGGCCGCGAGGTGAAACCCGCCCTCGTACGCCCGGCCCCCCGGGTACCGCACCCCCGCGAACACCGCCCGACGGTAGCAGTTGAACCACTCGCTCACCCCGAGGCCCTCCAGAAACGTGCAGTACCCCGCGAAGTCGAGGAGGAGGTCGGTGTCGGGCATGGGCTGCGGGGTGTCGGGGCCGCGGTCCCACCGGCACGTGGTGGCCACGTTGCCCACGTCGTCGGGGGCCGCGTCGCACAGGGCCAGGAGCCGCCCGACGCCCCCCGGGAGCATCTCAAAATCGCTGTCGAGCATGGCCAGCCAGTCGCCCCGGGCCCGGTCGATGGCCGCGTTGCGGGCCCCGCACACCCCCACGTTGCGCGGGAGCCGGACGAGGGTCACCCGGGGGTCCCCGAGGCCGAGGACGGCCTCCGCGGTGCTGTCGGTGGAGGCGTCGTCGGCCACCACGACCTCGACCTCGGGACCGGCCTGGTCGAGCACGCTCCGCAGGGCCCGGGCGATCATGCCCGCGCGGTTGTAGGCCGGGACGATGAAGCTCAGGCGGGGCCGTGGGGGCGTCACGGGCCTTCTCCCTTGGGGGGCGCGGGGCGCACCCCGGGGGCCGTCACCCTTCCGGGGGGCTTGCGCAGCCCTGTGGCTCGAAACCACCGCAGGGCCCGCTCCCGGGCCCGCCAGGGGATGAGCGAGAAGGCCTCGTTGACCGCCCGCCCGACGTTGCGCCGCAAGGCCTGGGGGGCGTCCATCATGGGCCGGGCCTCGAGGTCGACCTGAACCCCGTGCTCGCGGCACAGGGCCACGGCGTAGGGGATCCACTGCCCGGCCGTGACCCCGGCGTAGTAGTCGAGGTGCGGGGTCCAGGTGGCGTAGAAGCCCAGGGGGTGGGTGTCGCTGCGGCGCGACCCGACGATCTCAAACTCCCAGGGATTCTCCCCGGGGACGAGGAGGGCTCGCAGGGATGCGCGGCGCCAGTACACGGCCTGGAGGGCCGCCCGGTAGGGGGCCATGGGGGCGATCTCGCCGACGGCCTCGAAGCGGGCCAGAGGAAAATCGGGGGCGGGGAAGGGGCGCAGGCGCAGGTAGGCGGCCCCGAGGGCCTCGTGGTCGCCGAGGCGGGCGAGGACGGCCCCGGTGTCGACCCGCGACCGCAGGAGGTAGTCCTCCAGCATCACGAGGACGGTGTCGCTCTCGGTCCGGTCGAGCATGGCCAGGACCCCGGAGCTCCAGTCGCGGTCGTCGCCGATGCGGAGGGTCTCGACCCCGGGCTCGTCGCAGACCCGGTGGTTGGTCCCGAGGACCACCCGAAACGGGCAGTCGGGCCAGTGGCGCCGCAGGAGGGCGAAGAAGGGCCCCCACACGTCGGCGTAGCGGTCGCACGAGGGCACGAGGAGGGTCGCGCGTCGGGGGTCGATCATGGCCGGAGCACTCCGCGGTAGATGGCTTCGTAGGCCTCCGCCACGGCGGCGGGGCCCCATCGGGGCAACGGTTGGGCCGCGCGGAGGGTGCGGGCCCGGGCGGCCTCGGGGTCGTCGAGGGCCGTGACGAGGGCCGCGGTCAGGCCCGGGACGTCGTCGGGGGCGAACCACAGGGCCGCGTCGTCGGCCAGGATCTCGCGGTGCGAGGTGATGTCGGACACGAGCACCGGGGCCCGGCAGGCGATGGCCTCCATCACGGCGTTGGGCCGACCCTCAAAACGCGAGGGGTTGACGAAGACCGTGGCCGACTTCATCAGCCCCCAGAGGTCGGAGCGGTAGCCCGGGGTGACCACACGATGGCCGACCCCGGCCGCATCAACAACCCGCCGAAACGCGGGCAAGGTGGGGCCCTCGCCCGAGGCCACGAGCCAGACGTCGGGGCGCGTCGTCAAGAGCTTGACCATCGCCCCCCCGAAGGCCTCCGTCCCCTTCTCGGGGCTGAACCTCCCGCCGTACAGCACCAGGGGGGACCCCTCGGGCACCCCGAGGGACGTCCGGGCGACGGCCGGGGCCTTCTCGATCTCGTCGAGGGGCAGGGCGTTTCCGACCACGTGGGTGGGCACCCCGGGGTTGATCCAGCCCTTCCACGAGTCCAGGGCGTGGGCCGAGTTGGCCACCATGGCGTCGGCCCGCCCGACCAGGGCCCGGAAGGCCCGGTGGGACGCCGAACCCGAGGTGTACACGCAGTGGGTCCGCTCGGAGCGCACCCAGGCTCTGTCCAGGGCGAGGGCCACGAGGCCTCCCATCACGTCCATCCGCGGGAGCCAGGTCTGGACGACCTCGCAGCGGCTGTGGCGGGCCACGCGGGCGAGGGCCCGAAGGGCCCGGGGGTCGACCGCCGTGGGGACCTCGGGCAACCAGTGCAGGGTGGCCCCTGAGGACTGCAACCGCGGGAGGTTGGGCCCGCCCCGTTGGAGGGCTACGTGGACGGAGTGACCGCGCCGGACGAGCTCGGCGGCGAGGTAGCCCACCTGGCGTTCGGCCCCGCCCCCGAGCATGGTCGCGATGCAGTGAAGGATGCGCACGGTACCCTATGTGCTCCGGGAGGGAGCTCAGCCGTGGGCGCGCTTCTCGCGGGCGGCGAGGGCCACGTCGCTGTCGACCATCCGATGCACGAGCTCGTGGAAGCCCACCGTGGGCGTCCACCCGAGGGCCTCGCGGATCTTGGTGGGGTCGGCCAGGAGGAGGTCGACCTCGGCCGGGCGGAGGTACCGCGGGTCGAGCTTGACGTATTCGCGCCAGTCGAGCCCCACCCGCCCGAAGGCCAGCTCGAGGAACTCCCGCACCGAGTGGGTCTCCCCCGTGCCCACCACGTAGTCGTCGGGCACGTCGTGCTGGAGCATCCGCCACATGGCCTCGACGTAGTCAGGGGCGTAGCCCCAGTCGCGTTGGGCGTCGAGGTTGCCGAGGAAGAGCTCGGTCTGCATCCCGTGCACGATGCGCCCCACGGCCCGGGTGATCTTGCGGGTGACGAAGGTCTCTCCGCGGCGCTCGCTCTCGTGGTTGAAGAGGATCCCGTTGACGGCGAAGATCCCGTAGGCCTCGCGGTAGTTTTGCGTGATGTAGAAGGCGTAGGCCTTGGCCACGGCGTAGGGCGAGCGCGGGTGGAAGGGGGTGGTCTCGCGTTGGGGGGTCTCGACCACCTTGCCGTAGAGCTCGCTGGAGCTGGCCTGGTAGTACTTGCAGTGCACCCCCGTCTTGCGGATGGCCTCGAGCAGGCGGACGGCCCCGAGGGCGGTGACCTCGCCCGTGTACTCAGGGATGTCGAAGCTCACCCGGACGTGGCTCTGGGCCCCGAGGTTGTAGACCTCGTCGGGCTTGACCTCGTCGAGGATGGCCTGGAGCGACGAGCTGTCGTTGAGGTCGCCGTAGTGCAGGTGGAGGTTGACCCCGGGCTCGTGCGGGTCGCGGTAGATGTGGTCGATCCGCTCGGTGTTGAACGAGCTCGACCGGCGCACGACCCCGTGCACTTCGTAGCCTTTGGCCAGGAGGAGCTCGGCGAGGTACGACCCGTCTTGACCGGTAATGCCCGTGATGAGGGCGCGCTGGGAGGGGCTGTTCATGGGTAACGCTGGGGTTTTTGAGAGGGGAATGCGGGGATCTACGGGGTGGCAGGGCCCTGGGCCTCGTGGGCGGCGATGGCCTCGCGGTGGCTTCGGTACCACGCGATGGTGCGGGCGAGGCCGTCGTCGAACGAGGTGCGGGCCTCGAAGCCGAAGCGCTCGCGGGCCCGACGTACGTCGAGCATCCGACGGGGCTGGCCGTTGGGGCGCCTGGCGTCCCAGACGATCGAGCCCCGGTAGCCCGTGAGGTGGGCGATCCTGGCGGCGAGGTCGCGCATGGAGATCTCAAACCCGGCCCCGAGGTTGACCGGGTCGCCGTCGTTGTAACGCTCGGCGGCCAGGAGGAGCCCCTCGGCGCAGTCGTCGACGTACAGAAACTCCCGGGTCGGGGTCCCGTCGCCCCAGAGGGTGACGGTGCCCTCGGAGCGGGCGTCGGCGTCAATAAACTTCCTGATCATCGCCGGGATCACGTGGGAGTCTTCCAGGTGGAAGTTGTCCCGGGGGCCGTAGAGATTCACAGGAAAGACCACCACGAAGTTGCTGCCAAACTCCTGGCGGTAGGCCTGGGCCATCACGAGGAGGGCCTTTTTGGCGATCCCGTAGGGGGCGTTGGTCTCCTCGGGGTAGCCGTCCCACAGGGCGTCCTCCCGAAACGGGACCTCTGCGAACTTCGGGTACGCGCAGATGGTCCCGGCCACCACGACCTTGGGGGTCCCGGCCCGTCGGGCCTCCTCCAGGACGTGCAGGCCCATGGCCATGTTGTCGCGGAAGAAGGTCCCGGGGTGCTTGCGGTTGGCCCCGATCCCGCCCACCCGGGCCGCGAGGTGGATCACCAGTTCGGGGCGGAGGGCCTCGAACATGCTCCGGGTGGCCCGGGGGTCGGTGAGGTCGTAGTCGCGCGACCGCGGGGCATCGACCGTCGCCCCGCGGGCATGCAGGGCCTCCACCACGTGACTCCCGAGGAAGCCGTTGCCGCCGGTGACCAGGACCCGCTGGCCGGAGAGGGGGGAGCCTTCGTGCGTCATATCCTGTCTGGTGTCCATCGGGGCGGAGGAGGGGGTTGGAGGAGATCGGCAGGGGGCGGAGGGGTACCACGGGCGGGGCCCGTCGCCAACGCGCACCTTTCCCTCGGCGGCCCGGATGCTCTATTGTCCGGTCCAGACATCGCGGTCACCGGGCGGGGCGACCCCTCGGGTGAACGTCCCGAGGCCTGCCCGGCAACGGAGCGCCATCGTGCCTTTTGACCCGTAGTGGGGTTGTGTTGGTGGACGTACCCAAGCGCCGGAGCCTCGGCTCCCTCATTGACATCCCCAAGATTCGTAGCCGTGTCGCCCTGTGGCCGCTCGGGGTCGTGGCCATGGGGACCCCGCTCCTGCTGGGGGGGGCCCCGGCGTGGAGTGTTCCGGCGTCGGCGGTGGTGGCAGGGGTGGCGGTGTGCCTGTCGGGGGTCGACCTCGCCCGTCGCCGCGACCCCCTCGTGTACGCCTGGCTCCTCCTGTGCGCCGTGACGGCCTTTCAGCTCCTGCCCCTGCCTCCGGCCCTCCTGTCCCTCCTCGACGCCCGCTCGGCCGAGGCCTCGGCCCGGGCCCTGGAGCCCTGGCGCATCGACCGGGCCGGAGCCTGGCGCCCCCTCCACCACGACCCCGGGACGGGCCTGTCCGACCTCGTCTACCTCCTGGGCCTCGGGGCCGCCTACCTGGCCTCGGCCCGGGTGGCCACCCGCGAGAGCCTCGAGCGCCTCCTGGCCTTCCTCGCCGCCGTCCCCCTGGTGGTGGCCTTCCTCGGCCTCGCTCACCTCCTCACCGACCAGGACGCCCTCTACGCCGTCTACCGCCCCCGGGTGGGCCCCCTGCCCATCCTGTCGCCCCTCCTCAACGTCAACCACCTCGCGGCCCTCACCGGGGCCGGGGCCATCCTCTGGCTCGGCTGGGCCCTGTCCTCCGACAAACCCGTCGTGCGGGCCCTGCGGGCCTGCGGGGCCGCCCTCTGCGCCGCCGTATGCGCCCTCTCCCTGTCCCGCGGAGGTGTGGCCGCCGCCGCGGGGGGGGTCATGCTGTTTCTCGGCCTGCGGGCGCGCAACCAGGGCGACCTGCACAGCCCCAAGGTGCGCAAGCTGGTGAGCGTCGAGACCGTGGCCGCCGTCGCCCTCGGGGGCGTGATCCTGGCCCTGGGGTGGTGGGTGGCCGCCGCGGGCCTGTCGCAAGAGTACCTCCGCGGCGACGTGAGCAAACTCGACAACTTCCGCCGGGCCTTCGGGATCTTGCGTGGCCACGAGCTCCTCGGCGTCGGCTCGGGGGCCCTTCCGGTGGTCGCGGCCACCACGGGGAGGTTGTCGCCCGAGTGGACCTTCCTCCGGGTCGAGTCGTTGCCCCTCGACCTGGCCCTCAGCGTCGGGGTCCCCGCGGCCCTCGGGGCCCTGTGGTTTCTGGGTCGGGCCCTCCGCAGCTGGCTCCCCGACGGAGGAGCCCCCCCCGTGGCCATGGCCGCCTGGGCGGCCCTCGTGTCGCTCCTGGCCCACGACCTCTTCGACTTCTCCCTCTTCCTCGGCGGGACGGGGTATTTCGCCGCCTGCCTCGCGGGCCTCTGCACCGGCTGGGCGGCCCGTCGCTGGCGTCGGCCCCTGCCCCATACGCCCTCGCACCGCGCCGTGGCCTTCGCCCTCCTCGGGTGCGTGGCCGTGCTCGGGGTGCGGGCCGCGGGCTCTCCCTTGGAGTCCGAACGCGACGCCCTCGACGCGGCCATCCGCGCGACCCCGGGCTACCACCGCAGCCCAGGGGCCCAGGCGGTCTTCCTCCGTCACCCCGCCGACCCGTACCTCCGGCTCGCCCTCGGGGCCTCGGCGGCCTCGGAGGGCGACGCCATGGCCCTGCGTTTTGTGGCCGCGGCCATGCGCATGGCCCCCGACTGGGCCCAGCCCCACCTCGTGCTGGCCCGCATCCTGGCGGCCTCGGGGCGCAGGAGCCAGAGCCTGGTCGAGCTGCGCGAGGCCCTCAGCCGCTCGTCCACCCTGCACGGAGTCGGGGCGAGCTTCGTGTTGTCCCTGTCTCCTCTGCCCAGCGTCGAGGCCCTCGACCGCATCGCCCCGCAGACCCTCTCGGGTCAGGTGTTTCTCGAGCGGATCGCCGAGGGGGCCCGGTCGGGGCCCTTCATCGAGGCCCTCGACGCGGTGATCCTGCGCCGCTGGCCGCACACCCTCCAGGCCTTGCAGCGCCGGGCCAACGCGGCCCTCAGCGCGGGCGACAACGCCTCGGCCCGGGGATACTGCGCCCGCCTGCGCCAGCAGGCCCCGCGCGACCCTGCGGGGTACGTCTGCGCCGCCCAGGTCATGGTGGCGGCCGACAACCTCGACGAGGCCCTGCAGAGCCTCCAGACCGCGGTGGGGCGGGTGACCGACCCGTACCCCCTGCACGCCCTGCGGGCCCGGCTCCTGGCGCGGCGGCGTCAGACCGAGGCCATGCGGCAGGAGATGGCCCGGATGCTGGAGGCCGCCGGGAGCAGCCTCCCGCGCCTGGTGTCGACCCACGCCCAGCGGGCCGAGCTCGAGGCCCAACTCGGCAACGACCGCGGGGCGTACGCCGCCTACGAGCTGGCCCACGGGCTCACGGCCCCCGAGCAGCCCTACCTCCTGCCCATGGCCAACCTCGCCGCCCGGCTGCGCGACCGCCCCGCCCTCGAAGCGGCGTGTGCGGTCTTGATGGAACAATCTCCGCCGCACCCCGGGGCCGTGGGGCTCTGCGTCCGGTCGGGGGGGCAGGACGGCGGGGCCCCGGCCCCTGGAGACCCTCCGGGGTTGGGGCTTCTGTTGGGGACGGACGATGCAGGTCGGCCATGAGGGGGGTGAATCCCGGGGCGGTCGGGTGCATCCCATGGCGAGCGCTTCACGACGAGGTGGTCTCCCGGAGGGGTGGCGTTGTCGTGGGGGGCGGATCTGGTAGAAGGCCACGACGATGAGCACTGTCGGTACGGAGACGGCGACCCCTCGCCCCGAGACGGCGGCCCCGGAGGCGACCCAGGGGTCCTCCCTCGATCAGCTTCGGCTGTTGTGGAAGCACCGCTGGATCATCCTGGCGGGGGTGGCCGTGGCGGTGTGTCTCGACGCCCTTTGGGTGCTGCGGCAGCCCAAGGTGTACGCGGCCTCGGCGACGATTCAGTTTGACCCCAACCCCCCGCGGCCCCTCGGGCGCCGGGTCGACGACATCGACTCGCCCGGGGCCGGCAGTTATTGGAATGTGCGGGAGTACTACGAGACCCAGTACCGGGTGGCCCGCAGCCGGGGGGTGGCCGAGGGGGTGGTGCGGCGCCTGGGGCTCCAGCACGACCCCGACTTTCTCCAGGTGCGGCCTGAGAATCGGGCCCGGTTTCGCTCCGTGAGCGTGTCGGACGCGGCCATGGTCCTTACGGGCCGGGTGCGGGTCGAGCCCGTCAAGGAGTCGCGCTTGATGAACGTGGTGGTCGAAGACCACTCGCCGCGCCGGGCCCAGCTCCTGGCCAACACCCTGGCGGACGTGTACATCCAGCGCAACCTCGACCATCGGCTCGGGGCCACCCGCGACGCCGTGCGCTGGCTCTCCAACCAGCTCGACGACCTGCGGACCAACCTGTCGCGCTCGGAGGACGCCATCCAGACCTTCCGCCGCGAGCACGGCATCGTCTCGGAGAATTTCACCGACCACCGCAACGTGCTCGGCAACCGCATCTCGCGCCTGTCCGATGCGCTCACCGAGACCCAGACCCGGCGTTTCGCCCTCGCGGCCCGGGTGTCTGAGATTCAGCGGGTCGAGCGCGAGGTCCAGCGGATCCTGCGCGACAACGGCCCGGGCTTCGATCTCGGGGCCTCGGTCGAGGCCCGGCAGGCCTGGCATCGTAACGTCACGGAGGCCATGTCGCAGCTCACGACCCCGGAGTTTCTCGGGTCGGGCGTGCTGTCGGGGCTGCGCACCCAGTTTGAGTCGGCGGGCCGGGACGAGGCCGCCCTGGAGCCGCGGTATCTGCCGCGGGCCCTGGAGCTTCGTACGGCCCGGGCCCGGACCAACAACGTGGTGGCCATGTTTCGTGCGGAGGTGCGCAACATCGCCGGGTCGGCCGAGGCCGAGCACCGGGCCGTGGCCCGGGCCGAGGGGAGCATCCGGGCCGAGCTGGCCATCGCCCAGCGCCAGGCCGTCGAGCTCAACCAGCAGGAGATGCTCTACTCGCGGCTGTCGCGCGAGCGGGAAAACCACGCCAAGCTCTACGGGATCGTGTTGGAGCGGGCCACCGAGGGCAACCTGATGCGCGACCTCCAGGTCAACAACATCAGCGTGCTCGACTACGCCCTGCAGCCCGGGGCCCCCATCAAACCCCGCGTGGCGATGAACCTCGGAGTGGGGGCCGCGGGCGGGCTCGTCCTCGGGGTCCTCGCGGCCCTTCTGGCGATCCAGGCCGACCGTACGGTGCGCTCGCGCCAGGACATCGAGGAGATCCTGCGCACGACGTGTCTGGGGTACCTGCCCCAGGTGACGGGCCGCGGGATGCGCAGCCAGTACAAGTACCAGTACCAGTACGGCGACACGCCGCAAAACACTGGCCCCATCGAAAACATCGACATCATGGCCCACACCCACCCCGCCTCGATGGCGGCGGAGATGGCCCGGGGCATTCGTACCAACCTGCTCTTCAGCAACCCCGACAATCCCTACACGGCCATCATGGTGTCGAGCTCGTCGCCGCGGGAGGGCAAGACCTTCACGGCCGTGACCCTGGCCATCACCCTGGCCCAGTCGGGCAAGCGGGTCCTCCTGGTCGACTGCGACCTGCGCCGCCCGCGGGTGCACAAGGTGTTTGGCCTGCGTCCGCCGGTGGGGGTCACGAGCGTGCTCATCGGCGAGGCCACCCTCGACGAGGCCACCCTCGAGACCGAGGTGCCCAACCTCTCGATCCTGCCGTGCGGGCCCCTCCCGCCCAACCCCTCCGAGCTCCTGCACAGCCAGAAGTTTCTCGACCTGATCACCACCCTGCGGGGCCAGTACGACCGCTTGATCTTTGACTCGCCCCCGGTCAACGCTGTCAACGACGCCCTGGCCCTCGGTCCCCACCTCGACGGCCTCGTGCTGGTCCTGCGGGCCCGGCACAGCCTCCGCGACAACTCCGCCGATGTCCTGCGGCAGTTTCGGGCCCTGGGCACCAAGGTCATCGGGTGCGTCCTCAACGCCGTCGACCTGCGCGACGAGTCCCCGGCCTACTACTATGGCCGCTACGACTATACGGCCCGGGCCGAGACGCCCTGACGGGGCCCCGCGGTCGCCGCTCCCCAAACGCTCCCGCTTCGAGTATCCCTTCGCGCCCATGAACCCCCCCGCGCGGCTCCCCGTGCTCCAGCGCGACCCGACGAAGAAGCCCTCGTGGCGCGACGAGGCCCGGCACGCCATCACCGACCTCGCCGGCCTCGAGGCCCGGCTCACCCTCACCGAGGCGGAGCGGGAGGGGGTGCGTCGAGCCCTGTCCCAGGGGCTCCCGCTGTCGATCACGCCCTACTACCTCTCGCTCTGCGACCGGGACGACCCGGGGTGTCCGATCCGGAGGCAGTGTGTTCCGCGGGCCGAGGAGGCGGTGGAGGTGGAGGGCGACCTGCGCGACCCCCTCGGGGAGGAGGCCCACGAGGTGGCCCCCAACCTCGTGCAGCGGTACCCCGACCGGGTGCTCCTGCTGGCCACCGACCGTTGTTCGGTCTACTGCCGGTTTTGCACCCGGGCCCGGATGGTGGGCCAGGACGGCGGAGCCCGCAGCGACGAGCGCCTGCGCCCCGCGATGGAGTACCTCCGGGCTCACCCCGAGGTCCGCGACGTGATCGTGTCAGGGGGCGACCCCCTCGTCATGTCCACCGAACGACTCGCGCGGGTCCTGGCCATGGTCCGGGCCGTCCCGACGGTGGAGACCATTCGTCTCGCGACCCGGGCTCCGGTGGTCCTGCCCGCGCGGGTCACCCTCGGGCTCTGCAAGCGCCTGCGGGCCTTCCATCCCCTGTGGCTGATGACGCATTTCAACCACCCTCGCGAGCTCACCCCCGCGTCGCGCAAGGCCTGCGAGCGCCTCGCCGACCACGGCATCCCCGTGATGAACCAGACGGTCCTCCTGCGCGGGGTCAACGACGACCCCGACACCCTGGAGGCCTTGTTTCGTGGGCTCGTACGGGTCCGGGTGCGGCCCTACTACCTCCTGCAGACCGACCCCATCCGCGGCACCGGGCACCTCCGCACGCCCCTCGCCGCGGGCATCGACATCATGGAGCGTCTGCAGGGCCGGCTGTCAGGGATCGCCCTGCCCAGGCTCATCGTCGACACCCCGGGGGGCAAGGGGAAGGTGCCCGTGGGGCCCAACTACGTGTTGTCTCACGCCCCAGGGCGGACCACCCTGCGCACCTTCCGCAACGAGGTGGTGACGTACATCGACCCGCCCGCGGGCTGAGGGTTCACGACAGGGCGACGTGGCAGGGCTCCACACCCGAGGCGCCAGGGGGCGCACGGCGGGCGGAGGGTATGCTGCGGACGGAAGCACGTTCTTCGGGGTCTCCGGGGCGTCGGGGGCCGTGGCGGCGCCCCTGGCACCTCGGTTGCTCACCGCTCCCGCGGGACCCGTCGGAGGGTCCCTCTTCGCAGGAGACGTACCCCAATGTCCAAACACTCCATGGCGGCGCGTGTGGCCTTGTGGTTCGCCCTCGGGGCGGTGCCCGTCGGGGCCATCGCCCAGGTCGTTCCGGCCCAGCGGATTCCGCCTGCTCCGCCGCCGGAGCCCCCCCGGGCTCAGCCCCCGCTGCCGCCGCCGGTCCATCCGCCGCGCGACCTCTACGACGGGGGCCCGCCGCCTCGGCACCAACCGGGCTACGACGCGGGTCCTCGATAGGGTCGCGCGACCCGCATCCCGGTCCCCTCGGCCGCGGCAGGGGGGACCGGGACTGCTCGGGGCGGAGCCTGCGGGTCAGGCCATGTTGCCAGGACGCGATACGGGCTGCTCGATGAGCGAGACCACGTCGATGGTGCGCTCAAACTGGGCCATCCCACGCGACGGGGTCAGCCGGTAGACCGAGACATTCGGGTTGGCCTGCACGAGGGCGTCGAGCCGGTCGAAGTCGGTCTTGGGGTCCTGGTCGTAGATGATCCGGGTGGAGACCTTCAGGGGCTCGTAGAGCTCGGCCACCGCGTCGGGGGTGGAGAGCTCGCCCGCGATGGACTTCAGCGACGCGAAGTGCCCGTCGGGGACGGCCGCGCTCTGGGCCGCGTAGCGCACGAGCCCGTCGTCGACGGGACCCACGAACGACCGCTTGAGCAGGTAGCGGAGCGAGGTCGGGGCCCGCAGGAGCCGGAAGACCCCCGCGGAGAGCGGGGCGATGTGCAGGGCCCGCCGCACGAGCCCCTGGGCCTTGCCCCCGAGGGGGTGAGGGTTGCCGAGGCCCGTCGGAGAGATCAGGGTGAGCGAGCGAAACAGCGCCGGGGCCCGCACCGCCACCCGCGCTACGAATTCCGCCGACTGGGACAGGGTCACCACGTCCACCGGATCGCCCTGGGGCGAGGCCACGTCGACGATGAAGCGCTCGATGGCCTCGGCATACAGGGACGGGCTGTACGGTCGATCGCCCCGCTGCGAGCGGCCGAAGCCGGGCAGGTCGACGGCGAACACCCTCCGTCGGCCGCGCAGGGCCTCGAAGAGGGGCCGCATCTCATAGGCCGAGGCCCCGAGGTGGAGGGAGTGAATCAAGACCACCGAGGGGTTTTCGCCCGTGAGGTCCTGGTAGTAGCCGAGGCCCCCCGCTTCCATCACCTCGAGCCGCCCCCACTCCGCGTTGAGGGCGGGAGGCAGGGCGGTTCGGGCGTGGGTGGAGGAAGACGAGGCGTCGGAGGAGAGAGGTGTTGTGTGGGATCTCATGTCCAGGATCCCTCAGCACCGTGTGTGCCGAGCGCAGACGGTCGGCGGATCCGGGGGGATTGCCCGCAGGAGGGGCCGCGGGGGTCGTGGTGTTTCGCCACACCTGAGGTGCGATGACGCAAGGGGAGCCCCCAGGCGTCGGGGAGGGGGAGCGATCAGCGCATCGAGGACGACGTGCGCTCGGAGCTGGACACGCGCATCTCGATCCAGTCGCGGTGGCGCCGCTCGTCGGCGAGGTGCTTCTCCATGATGTTGCGGAGCTGCATCGTGAGGTCGGTCCGTCCGACGGCCCGCTCGTAGGCGGTGTTGGTGTCGTCCTCGTTGGTCTTCATGGCCATGAGGATGGCCCGGTCGCCGAAGATCGAGCCGAGGAAGACCTTGCCCTTGGTGAGGACCTGCTTGATGTCCCCGCCGTCGGGGGGAGACTCGCCCATCGACCGCATGAAGCCCGTCAGCTCGGAGACGTGGCGCTGGTGATCGGCCAGGAAGGTGTTGATCTGCCGCTGGTTGTCGCGGTCGGTGAGCCGATCGAGGGCGGTCCGGTACGCCTCGACGGCGTCGTATTCGAGCTCGATCAGCTCCTTGAGGAAGGAGGAGAGATCGGACTGGGTGCCTACCATCGTTGCCATGATGACCTCCAAGGGGTGGAGAGTGGATGCACCTCAGCTTCAGCACCCCCCGTGCCGCCTCGCAGAGACCGCGAAGACTGCTTGAAATGAAGGGGATTCTGAGGTCTCGGGCGGCGGGCTCTGGGTGTGTCGGGGATGGACAGGGTGGCGATCTGTCACGGGCGCCGGGGCGTTCGGTTCCGCAGGGTGTCGCCCTCGCCCCGGTGGGGGGTGAGCCCGCGATCAGGAGCACCCGGAAGGGCCGGGCGTCCGGAGGCAGGTGTCCGTTGCGGTCGTCGGGTCGCATGGGAGCACCTGTCCGCGCGGGTCGGGGCTACCGGGGCCCGGGCCTGCGGTCGTGGTAGAGGCGGGCGAGGCGCTCGGCCGAGACCCCCGCGCTGTACAGCACCTGCAGGGCGCTCCACACGAGGAGGGAGCGCAGGGCGGCGCCCTCGAAGCGCCGGGCGCTCGCGGTCACCGTGACGTGACGGATGTAGGCCGTGCGGCCGAGGCCCTCGAGCCGTCGGAGGAGCTCGTAGTCTTCGAAGAGGGGCATCGGGCGGAAGCCCCCGAGGGCCTCGTAGACGCTGCGCCGTACGAAGGGGGCGGAGTCGCCGTAGTAGATCCGCAGCCACCGGCGTCGGGCGTCGTTGGCCCAGGTGAAGAACCGAGCCGCGGACGAGTCGGGCGCGAACCGCAGGTGAAAATTGCCGCCCATGACCCCCGGATCGGCCAGGGCCTCCTCGATGGCCGGACGAGCCGTCGCGGGCAGGCGGGCGTCGGCGTGGAGAAACAAGAGGGCTGCGCTCCGGGCGGCCTCGGCCCCGGCCCGGAGCTGGGCCCCGCGGCCTTTGGGGGCATGCACGACCCGGGCTCCCGCGCGGGCTGCGAGGGCGGCGGTCCCGTCGGGGCTGGAGGCGTCGGCTACGATGACCTCGTCGCCGATGGCCAGGGCCGCTCGGACCGACTCGGCGATGTGGCCGGCCTCGCACCACGCGGGGATCACGACGGAGAGCGATGTGCTCATGGGGCCCTCCGGAAGGCCATGGCCAGGAGCCTCACGGATTCACCGCAGGGCTCAGGCCCGGTCCCGGACGGCCCGAGCGCCTGCCTCGCGCGCGCAGTGGGCGCAGCAGTAGACCGTGCTCTCGACCTCGACCCCGTGGCCGACCACGGTGACCCCGCAGGTGGCGCAGCGGGGGGCCAGGAGGTTGATGGCGCACTCAAAGCTGTCGAAGGTGTGAGGCTGCCCGGCCACCACCACCTCGAAGGCCTTGTCGTATTCGTTTCCACAGGATTCGCAGGGTTTCATGGCGAGTACTTTCTGCAAGGGCCAAGGCTCGGGTCGAAGGCCCGGGCCCCTTCGGGAGAGTGTCTATCCGCGGGCGGCCTCGACGACGGCCCGTCCCGTCATGGCGGCGAGGAGCCCGGCGATCCAGGGCCAGCGGGCGGTGTGGGTGGCCACGGGGAGGGTCAGCTTGCCGAGGTCGGTGGCCTCGATCCGGGCCTTGATGCGGGGGTAGAGGTGGGTGAAGGCCACGGCCCCGGCGAACATGCCCAGGACCCCCGCCGCGGCGTCGCGACGCCCTGCCCCGGCGGCCGCGAGGCTCGTCCCGGGGCAGTACCCGAGCAGGGCGAGGCCTGCCCCGAAGAGGACGGCCCCGCCGACGGTGCCGACTGGTTGCAGGGGTTGGACCGAGAGGCGGGTCTTGCCCGAGCGCTCCAGGGCGTACACCCCGAGGGCCCCGACCGCGGCTGCGGCACCCATGACCGTGGCCACCCGTCCGTCGCGGAGCTGGAGCTGCCGCACGATGGTGTCATGGCGAGCCACCCCGCCCCTTTCGAGGAGAGCCCCGAAGGCGACCCCCGAGCCGAGGCCGAGCAGGAGCTGGCCGACAGAGTCCTTGCGCATGGTCACGGCCTCCCGAAGAGGAGACGGGTGGCGGCCACGGCGGTCGCCCCCATCACGGCGGAGAAGAGCCAACTGGACGCGGCGAGCTGGAGGTTGCCCGTGATGCCATGGCCGCTCGTGCAGCCCCGGGCGGTGCGGGCCCCGAGCATCATCAGGGCCCCGCCCGCGAAGGCCGCCCCGTAACGTCGGGCCCGGCTCGGCCCGAAGCGTCGGGCCCAGAGTTGCGGCACGGCCGTCGCCGCGGAACCGCGCCCGCGTGAGACCAGCCAGCTCCCGATCACGACCCCCGTGGCCAGGGCGAACTCCCAGTCGAGGGCCGGGGGCTCGTCGCGTACGGCCAGGAAGCGGTTGACCTTCGAGGCCTCGGGCGCCACCTCCTGCTGGATCAAGACCGCCGCGCTCTCAAAGGGCGTGGTCACCCCGAGGCCCTGCTTCGCCGTGGCGAAGGCAAACCACTCCAGGGCCCCGAGGGCGGCCCCCACGGCGTAGGGTGACCAGGGCTGTGCGTCGTTCGTCATCATTTCCGTGCTCCTTCCACGTCGGGGGTGGTCACCGAGCGCCCGGGCCCATACTCCCGCGGGAGATCGAGGGCCTCCCACGCGGTCATGCCCCCGAGGAGGTTGAACACGTCCCGAACCCCGTGGCGTTTGAGGAGGCTCACCGCGATGCCCGCGCGGTGCCCGACGCTGCAGGTCACGGCGATCGGGGCGCTTCCGAGGTCCTTGCGGATGCGTTCGAGCTGGGCGTCGAGGTAGCCCACGTAAAGGTGCCGGGCCCCGGAGATGTGCCCCGACTCAAACTCCTGGTCGTCCCGGACGTCGAGCACCGCGTACGAGGCGAGGGCTTCCTTGAGGGCCTTGGGGGAGATGGTCCCCGTCTGTTCCAGGGGCATCCCGGCGTCGCGCCAGCTCTCAAACCCCTTGGCCAGGATGGCCTCGACCCCGTCGATGCCCACCCGACCGAGATGGTGCAGGGCCTCGTCGAGGTCGTCGGGCCGGGGCAAGACGAGATAGACCCGGGTGTTCTCCTCGGCGACCCAGCCGCCGAAGACCGGGAGGCCCTCGAACCACACGTTGACCGAACCCGGGATGTGCCCGGCCGCGAAGGCCTCGGGCGTCCGGGCGTCGATCACGAGCCCCTGCTTTCGCTCGCGGGCGAAGTCCTTGGGGCCGAGCACCGCGACCGCCCCGGGCTGTTTGGGCCGGGTCCGGTGGCCCTTGAGGTTCCAGGTCTCCATGGTGCGGAAGTAGGGGGGGCGGGGGATCCGCTCGCGGACCTTGCGCGCCATGAAGGCCTCGCGCCCCTCGGTGAAGACCGGGTTGTAGGTGGCCTCCAGGCCGAGGGTGGAGTCGTCGCGGGGGGCGATGTTGCCGCCGCAGACCGAGCCCGACCCGTGGGCGGGCCAGAGCAGGGTCTGGGGCCCGAGGGGGGCGAGCTTCGTATGCACGGCGTCGTAGAGGAGGCCGGCGTTGTCGCGGGTCTTGGTGCGATCGGTCAGGTCGGTGCGGCCCGTCTCGCCGATGAAGAGGGTGTCGCCCGTGAAGACTCCCCAGGCCTCGGCGATGTCGGGCAGATAGACCGCGTAGCAGGTGCTCTCGGGGGTGTGCCCGGGGGTGTGCAGGGCCTTGATGCGAAACCCGGCGAGCTCGATCCCCTCGCCGTCGGACAACCTGAGGTCGCTGTGGCCGAAGAGGGGATGATCGAGGCTCACCACCTTTGCCCCGAGGGTGGCGGCGAGCTCGGCCGACCCCACGGCGAAGTCCTCCTGCCGGTGGGTCTCGAGCACATACCGAACCCGCAGACCCTTGCTCCGGGCCAGGGTCACGTACGCCTCGGTGTCGCGGCGGGGGTCGACCACGATGGCCTCGCCCGCGTCGCCGAGGACGTAGGCCACGTGGGCGATCCCAGGCGTCTTGAATCGTTGAAAGAGCATCGGGGAACCTCCGTGGGGAGGCGGTCTGCAAACCCGATACCTCCACGGTTGGAGGGGGCCCCGCGCGTGCGCGCCGCGACATCCCGGCACAGGTGTGGCGCCCGGGTGCGCCCAGTCCGACCGAGACCTCCCTTACGAAGGTCGCCGGGTGGCCGCCCCGTCGCGGGCCCGTCGTAGGGCCTCGTGGGCCTCGGGGTCGGGTCTGCGGGCCCCCGGGTGGGCCACGTATCGCCCGAGGTCGTCGGCCGCCGCGGCGTGGGCCCCCAGGGTCAGGGCGTGCATCCCGCGGGCGCGGACAAACTCCACGTGGCCGCTCAGCTCCACGAGACGGTCGCACACCAGGAGGGCCCGGGCCGGATCGCCCGCCCGCTCGTAGGCCCCCTTGAGGTTGAGGAGCATCCGTACGGTCATGGCCCGCGACCCGATGGGCTGCAGGTGCTCGGGGGTAGGCCTCCCCTCGGGGCCCATCACCCGCTTCGCAAGCCCCTCCAGCTCGGGCTCCCCGAGGATCGTCCCGCCGAAGAACGGGTCGACGTACACCCCGGCCTCCCCGCCGATCCGCACGAGGAAGTGCCCGGGAAACCCGATCCCTTCGGCCTCGATCCCGGCCCGTCGGCACAGGGCCATCAGCACCACGGCCAGCGACAGGGGGATGCCCCGACGCCGGTCCATCACCCGATGCAGGAGGCTGTTGTGGGGGTGGTAGTACTCCGCCTCGTCGCCCGCGAAGCCGAGGTGGTCGTAGACGTGGGTGCCCACGACCGCGGCCTGCTCGGAGGGGGTCATCCCGCGGGTGATCTGCTCGGCCACCGGGACCGCGTAGTCGTCCAGGATGTTGACGATCTCTCCCGGGCGCAGGGTGGGGTCGAGGTCTCGGGCGATGCAGAGGGCGGCGCGCTCGACGGGGGCCTCGGGGTCGTCGGCGAAGAGGGCGGTGAGGGAGTCTGGGAGGCGCAGGGTCACGGCTCGAGCCGGGCGGAGTCGATCAGGGCGTCGAAGGCCGGGCGGGCCGCCTCCACCGAAGCCCGGGGCCCGGTGACCTTGAAGAACCACGGCCCCCGCGGCGTGACCACGATGGCCCCGAGCAGCATCTGGTCGTCGCGGGCGGGCTCGGACGGGGCCCCCATCATGCCGCCCCCGCCCCGGGAGCGCCCCGTGAGGGTGGTGACCGTGACCGGGAGAGCGCCGACCGTGCGGGTGGTGCGTTGGGCCACCTCGGCGCTCGGGCGCCCGTCGGGCTGCTCAAACTGCCCCCACCAGCGCTGGAGGTTGTCGTCGATGCTCCCGCCCTGTCCCTGCCCGAAATAGAACACGGCCAGGGTCAGGTCGCCCGCCGCCCCGGGGATGAGGTACTGGGCCGCCCGCATGCTCGACGACGGGGTCTGGCGCTGCCATCCGGGCGGGTCGGTCCAGCGCAGGGCCCCGGGCCCCGTCGTGCCCTCGGGGGCCGCGGGTGCGCCTCCTGCGGGGCCCTGGGTGGCCCCGGGGAGCTGTTGTCCGGGGGCGATGGGCGGATGGCCTGGGGGCAGCCCGGCGTGGTCGCCTGGCAGACCGAGGGGGGGGCTCATGGCCGGGGCGGGGGACGGAGCGGCCTCGGGGGTGGTGTTGCGGCACGCGAGGACAGACAGACCGCTCAGGAAGAGCACGAGGGCAGGACGCATGGGCGGACTATGGGGCCGCGGGGGTCGGTCCGTCTACCGCCTCCCAGCCGACCATGCGTCCGGCCTCGGGGTCCCAGAGCTTGAGCCGCAGGCAGGCCATGATGTCGCGCGGGTGCAGGGAGGTGGTGGTGGGCGCTTGCAGGGCCTCGATCCCGGCCATGGCCTCGGGCAGTCGGTAGAAGGGGATCCCCGGGTTGAGGTGGTGCACGTGGTGGTACCCGATGTTGCCCGTAAACCACCCGAGGACGGGGCCCGTGCGCAGATAGCTCGACGCGTGCAGGGCGGCCTCGGTGTAGCGCCACTCATGGCGTCCCTGGACGACGATCCCTGGGAAGTTGTGCTGGGCGTAGAAGAGGTAGGCCCCGAGGGCGAAGGTGAGGGTGAGGGGCCCGACCACGGTGAAGAGGGCGGTGGTCCAGCCTGCGAGGAGGGTCACCCCGGCGAGGAGGAGGCCGTGGACGACCAGGGCGAGGGCCGAGTCCCAGTACTTGCGGGGGTTACGCAGGAAGGGCCCGAGGCACATCCCCCACAGGAAGACCGTGAGGTACCCCAAGGCGATCAGGAGGGGGCTGCGGGCGATGCGGTAGGCCCGGCGTTGGGCGGGGGTCACGCGGCCGTACATCCCCACCGTGAGTACGGGGAACGACCCGATGTGCGAGCCCACGATCTTGGCCGTGTGGTCGTGGTGGTAGTCGTGGCTCTCGGTCCAGATGGTGGGGGGGGTGAGGACGAGGACCCCGAAGGCCCAAAGCACGGCCCGTCCGAGGCGGGCGGCGAGGGAGCGGCCGCGCAGGATCGCCCCGTGTCGGGCGTCGTGATAGAGGATGAACCCCCGCACGATGGCCAATCCCGTCAGGACCGAGCCGAGGAGGCGCAGGGGCCACGGGAGGGGGGCCGCGGCGAGGGCTACGCAGAGGCCCAACACGAGAAAGGTTTGCGCGGTCTCGAACAGCGTGCGCGTCGCTTGTTCGCGGGCGTAGGGGCGGGTGGCGGCGAGGAGGGGCCGTTCGTCTGGGGAGACGTGCATGGACGCGGCGCGATGGCAACGGGCGTGCCGAAGGGGCTTGCGGCAGCCCCGTGCCGGGGGTACCCGAGAACCCACTACCCGCCATGCCCTACACCCCCTCCGAGATCGAACCCCGTTGGCAATCCCACTGGGACACCCACGCCAGCTACCAGGCGGTGGAAGACCGGTCGCGCCCGAAGTTCTACGCCCTGGACATGTTTCCGTACCCGAGCGGCAAGGGCCTCCACGTGGGGCACCCCGCGGGGTATACGGCCAGCGACGTGGTGTGCCGCTACAAGCGGGCCCGCGGGTTCAACGTGTTGCACCCCATCGGGTACGACGCCTTCGGGCTCCCGGCCGAGCAGCGGGCCATCGAAGAGGGCATCGCTCCTCAGGTGTCGACGGCCGAGTCGATCGAGACCTTCCGGGGCCAACTGAAGAAGCTCGGGTACAGCTACGACTGGTCGCGCGAGGTCTCCACCGCCGACCCCGCATACTTCAAGTGGACCCAGTGGATCTTCACCGAGCTCGCCGCCCGCGGTCTGGCCTACCCCGGCGAGAGCTACGTCAACTGGTGCCCCGCCCTCGGGACCGTGCTCGCCAACGACGAGGTCATCGACGGCAAGAGCGAACGCGGGGGTCACCCCGTCGAGCGCAAGAAGATGCGCCAGTGGATGATCAAGATCACGGCCTTCGCCGAGCAGCTCCTCCAGGGCCTCGACGGCCTCGACTGGCCCGAGTCCACCAAGATCGCCCAACGCGACTGGATCGGCCGCTCCGAGGGGGCCTTCGTCGACTTCGCCATCGCGGGCCACGACGCGAAGGTCCAGGTCTTTACGACCCGGCCTGACACCCTGTGGGGCGCGACCTACCTCGTGCTGGCCCCCGAGCACCCCCTCGTGGCGGCCATCACCACCCCGGGCCAACGCGCGGCCGTGGAGGAGTACCAGCGCCGGTCGGCGGCCCGCTCCGAGCGCGATCGCCAGGCCGACAAGGCCAAGACCGGGGTCGACACCGGGGCCCGGGCCGTCAACCCCGTGCACGGTCGGTCCGTCCCTGTGTACATCGCGGACTACGTTCTGGTGGGGTACGGGACGGGGGCCATCATGGCCGTCCCGGGGCACGACACCCGCGACTGGGAGTTTGCCCGGGCCATGGGGTTGCCCATCGTCGAGGTCATCACGGGCGGCGACGTCACGAAGGCGGCCCACACGGGCGAGGGGGTGATGGTCAACTCGGCGGACTTCTCCGGGACCCCTACGGCCAACCGCGAGGCCGTACGGAAGGTCATCGCCTGGATCGAGGCCCAGGGCTTCGGCCAGGGGGCCGTGACGTACAAGCTCCGCGACTGGGTCTTCGCCCGGCAGCGCTACTGGGGCGAGCCCATCCCTGTGCTCAAGGACGGAGACGCGGTCGTTCGTACGCTCACCGTCGACGAGCTTCCCCTGGAGCTGCCTGCCGTGGCCGACTATCGCCCCCGCGACACGGGCGAGTCGCCGCTGGCCAACGCCCCTGACTGGATCCGCGTGGACGACCCGGTCACGGGCCGAACCCTCTCCCGCGAGACCGACACCATGCCCGGGAGCGCGGGGTCGAGCTGGTACTTCCTGCGCTACTGCGACTCGCACAACGCGGCCGCGTTTTGCGCCCGCGACAAGAGCGACTACTGGATGCCCGTCGACCTGTACGTGGGCGGGGCCGAACACCGGGTGGGCCATCTGCTCTATGCCCGGATGTGGCAGCGGTTTCTGTGCGACCTCGGGCTCGTGCGCGACCCCGAGCCCTTCGTGAAGCTGCGCCACCAGGGCATGGTCCTCGGCGAGACCTTCTACGCCGCGGGGGCCGACGGGTCGGAGCGCATCGTGCACCCCGACGCGGTGATCGCCCGCGGGGACAAGACCGCCACGGTTCAGCTCGGGGAGGCCACCCAGGAGGTGGCCGTACGCTTCGAGAAGATGTCCAAGCGTAAGGGCAACGTGGTCAACCCCGACGACGTGATCCGCGAGCACGGGGCCGACGCCCTGCGGGTGTACCTGTGTTTCCTGACGCCCCTGGAGAGCGACAAGCCCTGGCAGACCGACCAGCTCGCGGCCCAACGGAAGTGGCTGGAGCGGGTGTGGCGGCTGTTCTTTGACGCCGAGGATGCTCCGCGGGTGACCGAGGAGGCTCCCTCTGTGGAGGCCCTGCGCGTGGTGCACAAGGCCATCGCCAAGGTCACCCAGGACCTCGAGGCCCTGTCGCTCAACACGGCCGTGAGCGCCCTGCATGTGGCCACCCGCGACCTCGCCCAACAGGCCGCGTACGGGAGGGTGTTGCTGGAGCCCGTGGCCCGGCTCCTGGCCCCCTTCGCCCCGCACCTGGCCGAGGAGCTGTGGACCCGGGGACTCGGCCATCGCCCCACCCCCGGAGGCGTGGCCTACGAGCCCTGGCCCGAGGCCGACCCGCAGTACACCACGGAGGACACCGTGGTGATCGGGGTTCAGGTCAATGGGAAGACGGCGGGCACGGTGTCGCTGGCCGTGGACGCGACCGAGGAGGCGGCGGTGGAGGCGGCCCGGGCGGTCCTCGGGGTGGCCCGGCATCTGGAGGGCAAGACCCTCTCCAAGGTGATCTACAAACCCGGCCGCATCTTGAACCTCATCGCCCGCTGACCCCGCGCGTTTGCGTCGGGGCCGTGGCCTGTCCACCACCGAGCATTGCGGTAGACTCACACCCGTGGACCGACGCGTCCGACACGACGATCGGAGACCCGGGTCCGCGGGGTGTCCATGAAAATGCTGGTGCTGTTGGGGATCGCCACGATCGTTGCCGTGCCGCTGGCGCGCTGGGTGACGCCGCGGTGTGTGTCAGTGTGGACCACGAGGCTTACGGCCATCGCGGTGGCGTGGATCGCGTTGGCCTCGGTGCCGTGGGTGAGCATGGGCGTCGCGTTGGGCGTTCGGTACACGGTTCGGCTGGGGAGGGTCGAGCAGGAGGCGGTTCGGGTGGGGAGGGTCGAGCAGCAGGCGGTTCGGGTGGGGAGGCCATCCCTTGACGAATTGCGCGCCCTCCCGGCAGAACCCGTGCAGCCGACCTGTGCCCGCGTTGGAGCGCGGATCGAACGTCATACACAGGTCACCATGTTCGACTCCAGCGCCACATGGAGCGAGGAGCAGAGGTGTGGGCCGGTCGGGTTTGTCGCCGAGGGCGAAGCCTATCATGCGGGCCACCATGGAAGCAGCAGTTCCGGTATATCCTGGTCGTTCTCAGGCTGGAGTTGTCCCGTGCGGTTCGACGGTGAGCATCACAGTGAAACACGCAGTGTGTGGCAGCGGGCGTCGACGGATGGCTCGCTTATAGAGTTTACCTGCCGCGTGCAGACTTGTTGGATCGACTATCCGACACCATACGACTGTACCCAGGCGGTGGCAGCGTTGGCAGCAAGTCAGGGGGAGCCACTTTATGTTCGTCTCGTTCAGGTAGAGAGGCGACACGTCGAAGTGTCGGCGCGAAGGGTCGTGCTCCCAGGGTTGGTCTCCGTCTTGATGGCGGCCCTGGCGATCTGGTTTCTGCGGCGCGTGCGGGGCCGGATGGATGTGGGCCACGCTGCCACGCTGCCGCGCGACCCCTACCGGACCGCGACCCTCCACGACGACGGGGTGCGCATCGACGAACGCCATCACCGTCTGCTGCTGATCGCGATCGCGGCGGGGTTTACGACCCTCTTTGTTGTGTCCCTCCTCTTCGTCGCCGCGCATCCATCGTTCGAGGGGCTGCTCAGTCTGTCCTGATGCACAGGAGACACAACATCATGGGACACGACCACCTGTTTGGTGGTCGGGCATCGGGTGACGCGGGGGGCGTAGGGGCGGGCGGCGTCGGGTCGAACCTGCCCTCGCGGGCGACGCGTGACCCTCGTCCCCTCCATGGAGACGCTCATGCGGGCTCCGGGCTGGAGCCCAGCGAGAGCTGCCTCCCACGGACGCCC
>CAYUSB010000014.1:0-174998 GCA_964447205.1 uncultured Myxococcaceae bacterium | reverse complement strand
CATCAAGATCGAGATCGACGGCCCCGGCGTCTCGCCCGCAACCGTCGACGCCCCCCTGGCGTTGGAGATCGCTGCCACGCTCCTCGGGTTCGTTCAGCGTGCTGCATCCGATCGAGACCTGTCCCTCACCATCCGCGGCCTGTCGATCGAGGACAAATGCGCTGCGGTGGTCGCACACGTCGACCATGGCGCAGCGGTTCGAGAGATCGCCCGGGAAGCCCTGAGCTACGTGCGCGGCGACTTGCCTGCGCCACGCGGTACCGGCGAGTACATCTCCCGGATGCGCGCCGCGCTGAAACGTCTGCCAGACGGGCAGACCGCGGCGGTGATGATGGGCGGGTGGAGGCAGGAGATCGTAGCCCCCGGTGCGGTGGTGCCGCCCACGCCCTGGTCACGCCTCGCCCATCGGGCGAAGCTCCTGCGCGTCGGCGGCCAGCGCCCCATGGCGCGCTTCGAGTCCAAGTACGACGGCGAGTTCTCGCTGTGGGTCGATGTCGACGCGGCCCGGCAGCTCGGGGTGCACCTGTACCGATCGCTGGACATCGAGGCCCGTGTGGCCAGGGATGCTGAGGGCGACATCGTGCGTGGCGAGCTCATCGCGTGGCACCTCGTCGGCGACCACGATCCCTCCACCGCGCTGCGTAGTTGGTTCAAGGACCACGCCATCACCGCGACCGAGTACGATCAGAGGCGACGCAACGATGATTGATCCGAAGAAGCTGCCCGCGTCGATGCTCATCGACACGACGGTAGCCTTGCGTGGGTTCGGGGCGGCTGAAGACGACGAGCACGCCCCACTCTGCATCGAGCTGGTCGATACGTGCATACAGCAGGGTACAGCGCTTCTGATCGCAGCCCCCACCCTGGCAGAGATTCTGCGGGGTGGGGCGACGAAGCCCATACCACGCGTCCACAATGTCGAAGTCGTGGCGTTTGATGAGCCTGCTGCACGGGTGCTCAGCGCCTTTTCCGCTGAGTTTCTCAAGTCTTTTTCGACGCAAGAGGGGCTGCGGCTGACATACATAAAGTACGATGCGCTGATCGTAGCGTGCGCTGCGCGGTACAAGGCGGCTTACCTGGTCAGTCTTGACCAGAGACAGCGTAGATTTGCTGTTCAGGCGGGCGTGAATGCCGTGGCACCCAAGCACTTCCTTGAGAACCAGTTGCCGCTGTTCCCTGGCTCCATCCCCTGATTGATCCGTCCTGGCCCCGCGCCGCCCTCGGCCTCGCCGCGTGCTCCAGCGACCCCAGCCCGCCCGTCTGCGTCCCTGGGGCTCCGGGCGAGCTGTGAGTGATCGCGGCGGAGACGGAGACACGTGATGGGCAGCGGCGCCCCCAGGGGGCTCCTCAGGGCCGTCAAAGGGCCCACCCAGGGTCTGGAAGGCGTGGCCATGGGGGGCACGTTGGCCACCTGGGTCAGGAGCCTCCACGGGGCGCTGGAGGTGCTGTCTCTCGCGCGGTGAGTGGGGGCTGATTCACCCCGAGGGGTGGGTCAGTTTCAGTTGGCCATGGACAGGGTCCTCGGTGGTACCCGCGAGGACGGCTCATCCCCGCGCGTGCGGGGACCACCCCGACGGCAGGGAGAGCGAGGGGGAGTTGAGCGGCTCATCCCCGCGCGTGCGGGGACCACGCGCGGGCCCAGGGCACCTCGTGGACGACCTCCGGCTCATCCCCGCGCGTGCGGGGACCACGGGGGCGCGACCCCGACATCATCCCCCGGACCCGGCTCATCCCCGCGCGTGCGGGGACCACGAGGGTGCCACAGCGACGGGTGTGGCAGGGGCCGGCTCATCCCCGCGCGTGCGGGGACCACGCCACCCCGTACTGCGGGGGGGTGGTGACGAGCGGCTCATCCCCGCGCGTGCGGGGACCACATCGCCAACCTGCGGATGGGCCGCACCGCAGCCGGCTCATCCCCGCGCGTGCGGGGACCACGAGGGTGCATCCGGGGAGGGCGCGGGGGATGGCGGCTCATCCCCGCGCGTGCGGGGACCACCGCCTCGTACGCGTCGAGGACCGGGGCGGGGGCGGCTCATCCCCGCGCGTGCGGGGACCACGTGTCCGTCGACGGGACGATGGCCTGTTGCCACGGCTCATCCCCGCGCGTGCGGGGACCACCTGGCCGCACCCTACCTCGGGGCCGCGTCGGCCGGCTCATCCCCGCGCGTGCGGGGACCACGGTTCCCGCGGCGCGATCCGGGTCGGGGGCGAGGGCTCATCCCCGCGCGTGCGGGGACCACCGCTCGCCCCCGACCCGGATCGCGCCGCGGGGACGGCTCATCCCCGCGCGTGCGGGGACCACGCCGCGCCCGATGCGCCCATGACGGCAACCCTCGGCTCATCCCCGCGCGTGCGGGGACCACGCGCGGAGCGACCGCAGGAGGTTGGTGACCGTCGGCTCATCCCCGCGCGTGCGGGGACCACTTCGTCCCGCGCACCCGCACAAGGCCCCGGGCCGGCTCATCCCCGCGCGTGCGGGGACCACCTGTACGCAGAGGGCCGGGGCCTCTCCGGGGCCGGCTCATCCCCGCGCGTGCGGGGACCACGTCAACGGGCGCAACGCGGCTCGCGCGCTCCTGCGGCTCATCCCCGCGCGTGCGGGGACCACGCCGACGAAAAGCACGGCACCATCCCGACGATCGGCTCATCCCCGCGCGTGCGGGGACCACTCGGCCCCGAGCACGCGGCGGCGGGCCCTGAGCGGCTCATCCCCGCGCGTGCGGGGACCACGCGGCCGCTCGAGCGCATCGCGTCGAGGACAGCGGCTCATCCCCGCGCGTGCGGGGACCACGGGACGCTCGCTCGCGTGCGGCGCCTGCCTGTCGGCTCATCCCCGCGCGTGCGGGGACCACGAGCTCAGAACGACGGAGAATCAGAACGGGGTACGGCTCATCCCCGCGCGTGCGGGGACCACGCGCGCGCCGGGCGCGATCAGGCCCGCGAGGACGGCTCATCCCCGCGCGTGCGGGGACCACTGCGCACGAAGGCCCGCGCCCGCAAGGCTGAGCGGCTCATCCCCGCGCGTGCGGGGACCACGCGCAGACCTCGGCGAGCTGCGTTGTGTGGGCCGGCTCATCCCCGCGCGTGCGGGGACCACCCGAGCACAACGACGCCGCAGAGAGACGTGAGCGGCTCATCCCCGCGCGTGCGGGGACCACGTGGCCCACCCCGCGCCTGCGGGCTCGGATGAGGGCTCATCCCCGCGCGTGCGGGGACCACGCGATCACCGACGCCGGGACCGCGCGGCTCTACGGCTCATCCCCGCGCGTGCGGGGACCACGTCGAGTTCCGCGGCGAGGCCCTCAATCTCAGCCGGCTCATCCCCGCGCGTGCGGGGACCACGGCTGCGGTCCGGCGGCTTCGAGGGCGGTTGCCGGCTCATCCCCGCGCGTGCGGGGACCACGCGAGGTCGGCGAAGCGCAGGACGGCCGCGGCCGGCTCATCCCCGCGCGTGCGGGGACCACCGGGCGGGCTCGCGCGTCGCGATAGCGTGGGCCGGCTCATCCCCGCGCGTGCGGGGACCACGTGTCGATACTGAGGGTGCTGGTCATGGTCGTCGGCTCATCCCCGCGCGTGCGGGGACCACTGCATGGCGGCGAGGGGGCCGGGGTCGCTCAGCGGCTCATCCCCGCGCGTGCGGGGACCACGCGGAGTCCGCCGATGCGGCGTTGCCCCGCGCCGGCTCATCCCCGCGCGTGCGGGGACCACTGCTCCGGGGCCCCGTCCATCGGCGCCCTGTGCGGCTCATCCCCGCGCGTGCGGGGACCACGCCTCCGCCTCCGTCGTGCCGCGAGCGAAGGTCGGCTCATCCCCGCGCGTGCGGGGACCACCACGACGACCATGACCCTCCCCACCCTCCGCGCGGCTCATCCCCGCGCGTGCGGGGACCACTCGAGGCGGCGGGGGTGCGGGGCCCGCCCGCCCGGCTCATCCCCGCGCGTGCGGGGACCACGCTATTGACCACCGGCGCAGTCATCACAACCACGGCTCATCCCCGCGCGTGCGGGGACCACATGCTGCGGTCGACAACGGGTTTCGTCGTTGACGGCTCATCCCCGCGCGTGCGGGGACCACGGCCAGGAGGGTGTCTGACGTGTACCCCGCCACGGCTCATCCCCGCGCGTGCGGGGACCACCCACCCGGGGGTCTCTGTGGTCACGGCCTCTCCGGCTCATCCCCGCGCGTGCGGGGACCACTGGTAATGGCGTCAATCCATTGCGCGAAGTGTCGGCTCATCCCCGCGCGTGCGGGGACCACGCGGGCGACCTCGCGGAGCGGCGGTTGCTCTCCGGCTCATCCCCGCGCGTGCGGGGACCACTTCCGCCTCACCGCCCCCGAGGCCGCCCCGCGCGGCTCATCCCCGCGCGTGCGGGGACCACGGCGTCCTCGAAGGAGGGCACGCGCTTGTGGTAGGCTCATCCCCGCGCGTGCGGGGACCACGAGGAGTGGCGGGGGCGGCGCAAGGTCGGGTGCGGCTCATCCCCGCGCGTGCGGGGACCACGACGAGGCGACCCGCGAGACAGACCGCGCGGCCGGCTCATCCCCGCGCGTGCGGGGACCACGAATACGAGACGGCATCCCGCAAGGGCGAGCCCGGCTCATCCCCGCGCGTGCGGGGACCACGCCGACTGGTATTGCCTCTCGGCTGACGGGTGCGGCTCATCCCCGCGCGTGCGGGGACCACTTGTCGGTCGAGCGCAGGAGGATGGTGCTCGGCGGCTCATCCCCGCGCGTGCGGGGACCACGCTCGCAGCCCTCACCCCATGACCCGCGTAGAGCGGCTCATCCCCGCGCGTGCGGGGACCACACCTGCGGCAAGTCCGGGCGCGCCCGGTCGACCGGCTCATCCCCGCGCGTGCGGGGACCACCCCGAGAGCCAAAGTCGTTTGGTCCGGCTGGCCGGCTCATCCCCGCGCGTGCGGGGACCACGTGTTGCTGGGGAGCAACTGCACCTCCATGTCCGGCTCATCCCCGCGCGTGCGGGGACCACGCGGCGCGAGCCCGGGGGATTGACCCTCGGGGCGGCTCATCCCCGCGCGTGCGGGGACCACGTCCCGTCCCGTACCCGTCCAACCCCAAAGCGCGGCTCATCCCCGCGCGTGCGGGGACCACGCCTGCCCGTGGGGCAACTCACTCGGATACAACGGCTCATCCCCGCGCGTGCGGGGACCACTTGGAGATACCGCCGTTGGCCTCCGGAGCATTCGGCTCATCCCCGCGCGTGCGGGGACCACGAACAGAAGTCCCCCGTCAAGATCGTGGACGACGGCTCATCCCCGCGCGTGCGGGGACCACTATAACGTTGGCAATATCAAAGCGCCGACTAACGGCTCATCCCCGCGCGTGCGGGGACCACGGCGGCGAGTAGCGTGGCCGAGAAGGCGCGGGTCGGCTCATCCCCGCGCGTGCGGGGACCACCATTGAAGCCGATGTCTCCGCGATCACCCGGGCGGCTCATCCCCGCGCGTGCGGGGACCACGTGCGCCCGATACGACCGCAGGCCCAGGTACACGGCTCATCCCCGCGCGTGCGGGGACCACAGCTCGTAACAATCTCCCCGCCCTGGCGGCCGCGGCTCATCCCCGCGCGTGCGGGGACCACCCTGGCCACGCGGAGGGTGCAGCTCCTACGACACGGCTCATCCCCGCGCGTGCGGGGACCACTCTTCCTGCAACCTGCTGAAATCACACAACAATTTCAGAGAGCGTTGCGCCACCGATGCTGGAGCGCGAAATCGCGGGCCGGTCGAACCTCACGTCGGCTCATCCTCCCCGCTGTCGTCCTTCTCTCCCGCGCCTGCATCCGCGCCCGCGGCCCGACGCGTGGCGCGGGCCTTACGCTGGTACGCGCTCGTCGCCTCCCGCACCACCTTCGGGAACTTCGCGAACACGAACTGGGCCCCATTGCGGACCAGCCGCATCTTGCCGAAGAGCAGGGTCGCGAAGCGGTCGCGTTCGTTGCGCAGACCGGCCAGGATCTTGTTCTCCGCCTCGCGGTCGAGGGAGCGATGGTCCACCCGGAGGGCGGCGACCAGATCGGGGGCCCGGTCCAACCGCTGCGTATCAAACTGGATCGAGGCCAGGGCGTCTCGATGCGACGCGGCCAGGGCGGTGTAGTCCTCGATCGCTGCGGCGAGCTTCTTCCCCTGGTCCTCGGGCGCCTCGTGGGCCGCACGCAACGCGGCGAGCTGCGCGTCGTTGTCGTCGTTGACGCCGTCGTCAAAGAGGAACGTCAGCGCACGCACCAGGTCGGCCACATACTCCGCGGCCTCGGGCCGCACATCCTCGCTCGAACCCAGCCGCGTCCGGAGCAGCACCCCCCGCTGGGCCTCGGCGGCCAACTGGGCCAGCTCGACCAGGTCGACGGTCACGCCGTACGGCAGCCGAACCACCACTTGCGACAGGCCCGGCTCCGCCGTCTTGAACCCCGGCTCGCCCCGGGCGTGCCAGCGGCTCACCACGAACTTCATGACATCGTAGGCCTCGGAGATCAGGACCGCCCACGGGGCGGGGTACCCGATGCGCTCGGCGGGCAGTGCGTCCGCCTCGGCCTTCCACCGCGCGCGGGCCGCGGCGGAGAGGCCGTGTTTGTTGAGGCGTTCGAGCTCGTGGCGCACGGCGGCGTGGTGGGTCTCCGCGTCGTCCAGGCGGAGGTCCGCAAAGGAGGGAGCCCCGCCGCCCCCGTCCTCTTCAGCGCTCAATCCTTCTTCTGCTTGAACCTGCGTCTTCTTCGGCGTGTTGCTCACAGACTTTGTCCTTCCTGGGCGGGCTCCGGCTGTCCGATCCGGTCCCTCCGTGTCCGATCTGGCGTGTTTCCGTCCGATCTGGGCGTTCGATGTCCGAACTGGCTCCTTCCTGTCCGATCTGGCCTCTCCGTGTCCGATCTGGCCCTTCTCTTTCCGATCCTGATGTCCCCCTGTCCGATCACCCCCTCCGCCGCGAAGACCCGATGCCCGCGGGAAGCTCCGAACGTACATCAGCACGGCGAACGAAACTAGGGTTCCAAGAAGCCTGGATCCACTTCGGCGTGGTCATAGGGAGCCTCCGTGGGAAGCTCGTTCTCGGGGTCGGGGTCGCCCGGGGCGGGCGCCTCTCCCTCGGCCTTCGGCGGCAGCGGGAAGAAGCGCGCGAGCCACAGCCCGTCGACGTCCACGATCTCTCGTCGGTTGGGCCCGTGGGTGTACATCGCGAAGCCCTGCGGCCCGGTGGCGTCCCAGATCATCACCGCGCTGGTCTGCTCGTCCGACTCGCGGAGCACCACGGCCCAGACCGACTCCCGGGTCTTCGCTCCGGCGCTGCCAACGTAGAGCCCCGCCCGCACCTCGACGGCCCAGCGGGCGAGGGTTCCGCGGAGGCGCTCGGGGGCGTTCTCGAGGTCAACCACCCACATCGAGCACGCCCTCAATGTCGGGGATGAGGCGCGCCATGATGCGCTCCTTCTTGAAGAGGTCGCGCAGCTTGCGTCGGACGGCGCCCTCGACGTCGGAGTGTTTGCCCTCGGCCACCACCTCGAAGGCCACGGGCACGCTCAGGTCGAACTTGTACAGATCGGCCACGTCGTACACAAACGACAGGGGTTTCCCGGTGTGGAGGAAGCCCACCGCGGGCGAGTACCCCGCCACCAGGATGGCCGCCTCGGTCACCCCGTACAGGCACGCGTTGGCGGAGCTGATGGCCCGATTGATCGGTGTGGCCTTGCTCCACTGGGCGGGGTCGTAGCGGCGCCCCTCCCACGTGACCCCGTACTTCGCCGCGATGGTCTCGTACTGGCGTTTGACGTTGGCTCCCTCCAGGCCCCGGAGCTGATCGACGCTGCGCCGATCGGGAACATCGTCCCCGAAGCGCCGACGGAACATCTCCCGCACCACCGCCAGTCGTCGTTTGGGGTCGCTCGCGAGTCCGAGCTGGAACAGCAGCTTGTCGGCCCGGGCCCCGCCCGGTTGCCCCGCGGCGTAGAAGCGCACCCCGGCCTCGCCGCACCACACCAGGAGGCAATCTTCCTCGGCGCAGAGCTTGACGGCGGCGTGGGTGACGGTAGTCCCGGGTTCGAGCATGAGGCAGGCGAGGGCCCCGACGGGGATCTGCATCCGGGTGCCCTTGGCGTCGTTGAGGACGAGGGCGTTGTCCTGCACGTCGATGGCCCCGTAGCGCAGGTGCAGGAAGGGTTCGCGCTCCTTGATCGGGAGGCGGGTGATGACCGGGGCGGAGGTCACGGTACCGCGTCCGCCTCGCCGGCCAGGAGCCCGAGCGACAGCAGCCCGAACCCGATGCCCTTGGCGGCCCCGAGCCCGGACAGGAGGGCCCCGTGCAGGGTCGCGGGGTCGGCGATCTCGACGATGCCCTCGAAGTCGATCCCGTCGTGGGTGGCCTCTCGACCCTTGTCGTTCCAGCGCCACACCTTGCGGGCCTGGGTGCGGGCCGCGCCGAGGGAGCGGGTGGTGGCGGGTCCGTCGAAGGGTTCGTCGCGCAGGGTGCGCTCGGCCAGCCGGGCTCCGGCCGAGGCCAGCTTTCGTACGAGCCAGTCGTGCCGGTCGTCGTCGCCCCACAGGGCCACCCGAACCCCGCGGCGGGCCCGATACGCCGCCTCGTCGAGGCTCCCGAGGGCGATGTCCTCTCCGCCGACATGGACCCGCTGCCGGGCGTCCTTGCGGGCCTGGGTGGGGTTGGCCCGCAGGAAGAATCGCCGGGACTGTCCCGCGGTGAGGTTCCAGCGCACCCGCTTGACGCTGGCCTCGGTGACGGCCGCCCCGACCTGCTCCCAGGCTGGGACGGTGGGCGATTGGACGAGGGCGACGAAGCGGGCTCCGTCGTCGTCGCGGCGTCGGTCGGCCCGCCACAGGAAGGCTGGCCAGGGGCTCTCGACCCCCGCGGGGTCGCGGCGGCGTCCCGTGCGTGGGTCGGCCGGGGACCACCCGGGAAACGCCCGCCACAGGGCTTGGTGGACCTTGTACGGGTCGTTGAGGCCGCGTGCGGTCAGGATCACCCGCGAGAGAAACACCTCCCCGGGCGGCGGGGCGGACGGTTGCAGGGGGCTCATCCGAAGAACTCCTCGGTGGTGTCGCGGGTGAAGGGAACCGTCTCGGGTGCAGCCTGGATCACCCCGACCGCGTGGGCCTCGTCGCGTGCCGCCGCCTTGGGGTCGAGGAGCGCCCACAGGGCCCGGTCGACCTGCGGGCGCGGCACGGTGAAGCGCCGTCGTTCGTGGTCGAGGAACATCCGCGGCAACGGCCCCACGAGCCGATCGCGCACGCGCTCGACCTTGTCGCCCTGGGCGTCTCCTGCGAGGCGCGCATCGACCCACGCCACGGCCTCGGCCTCGGGTCGTGCGCGTTCCCACGGGGGCGCCGTTGGGATCTGGGCGAGCAGGTCCTGCCAGGTCTCGCCCTCGATCACCGCCCGGGCCCGGTCGACCACCGGAACCCCCGGCACACACGCCCGCCGCCCGAGGCTCAGGGCGAACCGCGGGCGTCGCAGGGCCGCGGCGATGGCTTCGGGCGCGACCCCTGGGGCAACCCGGACGGCCACGAGGGCGACGGCGAACGAGGCGTCGGACAGATACCGCCTCTGGGTGATCTGGGTCTCCGCGGTGCCGCTGCGTCCCTCTGTGGGGACGCCCTCGGCGGTGTGGTAGTCCACGAGGAGGCTCCCGGGGCGGTCGATACGAACGGCCACCGCATAGTCTCTGTGCAGGGCCGTGAGGGCCTCGGTGTCGTGTCGGAGGTACCCCAGGGCCGCGCCCACGAGGCCGAGCACGGCGCTGGTGGTGGGGGCGTCCAGGGTCGGCCTCGAACCGCCCACCGAACCCGCCCCATAGCTCTGGAGCGGCCCATCGAGCCGCAGGACGACGGCGCGCATGGCCGTCAGCCCGCCACGGGCCCGAGGAGCCCCGGCAACAGGGTGGTGAGCTTCGTGCCGAGCTCCTTCACGCTGCCTACGGCCGTGGTGTTCTTGGCGGGAGCAGTCTTGGGGTCGGCGGCGAGGTCGAGCACGAAACGTCCGACCACGGAGGCGTCTTCGGAGTAGGCGGTCTCGTACCGGGTGCGGAAGGCCTGGAGGCGCTCGACGGAGAGTTCCATCACGTCGTGGGCGCCGTAGGGGCTCACGGGCTTGAGGAAGGCGTTGGCGAGGGAGATGGGGGCGTCCCGGCGCACGACGACCTCGACGTAGTCCGCGGGGTTCTGTGCGGCCGTGCCGTTGACCTTGCCGGTGGGGACGGCCCGGGCTGCGGCGTGGGTGAGGGCCTCCAGGGCCTGGACTGCGACGGCCCGGTCGCCATTGAGATTGCCGACGAGGTCGCCGAGGTTGCACACGGCGTACTGGTAGAGCACCGAGGCGGCAAACTCGGTCTCGCCGATGTGGCCCGCCCCGGGCTCGTCGCCGCGGTCGTCGACGGCGGAGAAGTAGTCGTACTCAATCTCCACCTTCTGGGTGCCCAACGCGTGGGCCACCTGGAGGGCGGCGTTGACCGTCTTGAACTCGTCGCTCGTGAGGAAGCGACCGAACAGGGCGATGTCTGCCGCAGCCCGGGGTTCGGCATCGTTCAAGTGCTTGACGAATGCCTTGCGGAGGTCCGTCAGGAGGGTCTCGCGTTTGTGGGTCGTCGCATCGCTGGCCTTGGCCGCCTTGGGCTTGCCCCCGGCCTTCTTGGCGCGCCCGGCCTTCTTGCCCTCGGCAATCGCCTCATCGTCCCCTTCGGCCGCGTCGGCGTCGGCCTTGTCGCTCTCGGCCTTCGCCGCGTCGGCGCGCTCGCTCTTCAGGGCGCTGCTGGTCTCGGCGAGCTCGGCGAGGGCCTTGGCCTTGCCGCGCACGAAGTCAGCCACCGCGTCTACCTCGCTCGACGACAGGAAGAGCAGGTGGGCCGTCTCGTCCTTGCCCTCTTCCCCTTCGGTGCTCTTGCTGCGCCCGATCTGCTGCAACAGGTCACGGAGGCCCAGGCGCGCGGCCTCGGAAAGGTCGTCGTGGGTGAGGCGCTCCAGGAGCAGGGTCTCGAGTTGTTTGGTGCGGGTGCCGAGGTTGTCCTCGGTCAGCACGGTGCGAAAGTGGGGGCTCGTACGCCAGGTGCGCTTGAGGCACTGGCTCGACACGCGCAGCCGTCGGTGACCGCCGAAGAGGGCGGTCTTGGGGGTGCCGACGTCGTCGCGGTTCATGTTGCCGGGGGCGTGGCTGCGGAGGATGTGAAACTCGACGTACACAGGGTTGGTGCTCATGGGGGGCTTTCGGGGTGCGGGGACTACGGGCTCAGGGATGCGCGTCGGGCGCGTCGGGGCTGTTGTCGTCAAAGAAGTCGCGGACCCAGCGCCGGGCCACCCGGTCGCGTGAGGCCTCTCCGCGGCGCCACCAGGACAGGTCGGCGTAGAGGGCCCCCCAGTCGACGGGCTTGCCGATGGCGGTCAGGAGCCGTCGCAGACGATGCACGAGAGCGTCGCGGTCGCGGCAGGCCAGGAGCTGGCGCAGGCGCATCGGGGTCTTCGTGGCCCGCTGCTGCTCCGCGTTGAGGCTGGCAAAGAGGAACCTTCCCAATGTGAACCCGGGACCCACCCGGGCCTCGCAGCTCGGGAAGAGCACGACGACCTGGGCGGCCTCCTCCGGGTCGCGGTCGTCGGCTCCCGCGAGGCGCCGCAGCCGCCAGAAGGCGCCCTCCAGGAGCATCTCGTCCACGGTGGTGCAGCGCCGGAGGGTCGCGCGTTCGCCGCGGTCGAGGCGGTCGTAGGTGTCCCGCAGGCGGCGCCCGATCTCGGGCAGGGCCTCAGTCGGGACTTGGGGAGCTTGTGTCATCGGCCTTCACCTTCTTGGGGTTGTCCTGCAGGGAGAGGAGCTTGTTGAGGGCGGACCGCAGGCCCCGTCGGGCGTGGGCCACTCGGTGCGCGCGGACGGGATCGATCGCGGCCCCCTCGGTGAGCGCGTCGAAGATCGCGAGGGAGATCCGTCGGAGGTGTTGGGTCCAGACGGAGGCCGCAGGGTCGGAGGCGTCTGACTCGAGGAGGCGCTTCTCGTCGAGGAAGGGCCCCTCGGTCTGCAGCCAGAAGTTGGCCGCTGCGTCATGGGGCCAGTACGAGGCCTTCGACTTCTTCTCCGGCGACCAGGCTTTCTTGAGGAAGTCGTGTAGAGCCTGGAGGCACTTTTCTGCCTGCTGCACCCGGCCGCGGAGGTAGCTGAGGAGCTCCTGGCCGTCGTCCCCTGTCCGCATCGAGAGCGAGAGGGTCTCGGCGAAGCGGGCCACGAGGCTGGCGTTGTTGGTGCTCTGCCCGAACACGAGCAGGCTGATGTTGCCGCTGCCCCAGCCCAGATGCTGTTGCACCACTGGAGCTGCCTCGGGCACACGATCGCGGTGCATGGTGTCCGCTGTGCCTCCCACCATGCTCAGCATGTCAGCGAGACCCGTCCAGACGGGCTGTTTTGTGGGGGTCTCCTGAGCCCTGGGAAGCGACTTGACGTGCCAGATCGGAAGCCATGGGTCTCGAAAAAATCCATCTTTCAGACCGTTCGCGAGCCCGATGCTGTACCCATACGCCGCAATCAACGGGCCTCGATCGCCGCACGCGTCGCATAGCCCGACGCTCAGTTCGCGACACTCCACTGCGCGCGGCTGCCAGAAGATGCCTTCGACGACCGGAATGCTGTCCCGGCGTCGTGGCTGCAAGTAGGCACTTTTCCAGTCGAGCACCACCCCAGACCAGGGCGTCGAGTCTCGATCCTGAGGAAGGCCGACGAGAGTGTTCTTCCACACTGCCCCCCGGACGGACAGGTGATGCACGAGCGTGATCAGCGAGCTGGGACCTCGGATGCCAGACTCGTATCCGATCCTGCTCTTGATCCCCGCTGGAAGTTGGCCATCGATCAGGTTCTTCGCAGGTGTTGAACCGGTTCCGGTGGCGAGGAACTGGGCCCCAAAGAGGGCGAGGGTCATGCAGGCAGGGCAGAGGCCCTCGTACTCCCGATCGTGGCGCAGGAGCTTGGGGCGCGAAGAGCTCGACACGTCCAGCATGAGCTTCGTGGTGTCGTTGCTGGACGGGTCGCCCTTGCTACCCACGGGCTGCATAAAAGCCCGGTCGCCCAGCAGGTTGAACCCCTCTCGGAACCGCACCACCACGGGGTCGACCTCCTCGCGTGTCATGGGCTGGTCGATGCGGTCTTCGAGGGCCTCTCGGTCGGGGGCGGGCCACAGGGCCTGCACGATCCCGCTCGCGAGCACCCGGGCCAGGAAGCCGAAGTCTTCGCGGGGGTGGCCCATCTCCTCGGCGTCGCAGTCGGGGTCGGTCAGGAGCGCGACGAGGCTCACCCGGTGCATCCCTCCGTCGCGGAGCAGCGGGACCCAGGGGTCGGTGAGGACGTTGAAGTTGAACGGTTCGGTCATGGCTCTCCCCCCACGGACGGGGCCTCCTCGGAATCTCTGACACCGGCGCCCCATTTGGGCGCCCGCCGCTCGGGAAACCACAGGCCGCGCGCACGGCTGTACGCGATGGGCTCCTGTTTGCCGCGGGAGGTTCCGAGCAGCCCGCGGTACTCCCCCTCCCTGCGCCCCACCCGCATCGGAACCACCACCAGATTCCGTCGCCGGGCCCCCGTCTGGGCCAGGAAGGCCTGGAGGCCCTGGAGCCACCCCTCCCAGGCCGCCGACTCCCCGAAGGGACGCAGTCCATCGGTGGGGCGTTCCCAGGGGTAGGCGGGCACGGAGACGACCTCGTCGAGCAGGGCCTCCGCGGTGCGCCACGCATCCGGGGCGGTGGGGTCGAGGCTCCACGGGTCGGCCCCCGGGTCGACGGAGCGGGCGTCTTCGCCATCCCAGTGAACCAGGAGCAGAGTCACCGACTCCCCGTCGCGGGTGAGGGCCTCGGCGCTCTCGTCGGTGTCCTCGTGCAGGCCAAACAGGATCCTGAGGTCGGTCTCGGGTGGGCCAATCTCGGCCTTGCGGGCGTGCTCCCGGCGCTTCGCCAGATCGGCCTCGAGGCGGGCCTCGGCCTCTTCGAGCGCGCGGCGGGGCCCTGCGGCGGCGATCCGGGCCGCTCGGCGGGCGGGGTCGTAGCTGTCCTCGACGAGGCCGCGCAGGTCGGTCGGGATGGCCACGTCGCGCCCGGGTCCTACGGTGTCGCTCGCGAGCCAGAGGGTGGCCTTGTCGTACACAAACGCGCCGACCCCCAGCCGCAGGGCCGCGCAGTCGTCGTCGGTTGGGGTCGCCACGATGAGCTCGGCCCGCTGTCGTCCCGTCCGAGCGATGCGAGTCTTGCGCTCGTGGCGCCAGAGGCGTCCGGCCCGTTGCAGGAGCAGGTCGATGGGGCAGAGATCACTCGCGAGGAGGTCGAAGTCGAGGTCGAGCGACTGCTCGATGACCTGGGTGGCGATGAGAAGCTCGCCGTGGGTGCGCTTGCCGTCCTTGCCGAAGCGCGCGAGCACCTCGCCCTCGATCTGGGCGCGGTCGGCGGGTCGGAGCCGCGCGTGAAAGAGGGTGACCACGACTCCGAGGTCGTTGTTGCGCAGGGCTTCCCAGGCGGCCTGGGCCTCGGCCACCGTGTTACGTACCCAACCCACCAGGGCCCCGTTCTTTGCAGCCGCGAGCAGCTCGGGACCGAGCGAGGCCACGGGGTCGGCGGTGGGGTGCCGCGTGAACCGGACCGTGCGGGAGATGCGCGGTTCGGCTTTGGTTGGGGCCACACCCTCGGCCGAGAGCAGGGTGGCCAGCGGGTAGTCCTGGGTGGAGGGGACGGCCGGGCAGGGCCACCCGGCGCCCGTGGCGTAGGCCCGGAGGAAGCTCGCCCGGCGGTGCTGGGGCAGGGTGGCGGAGAGCAGGACGACGGGGGTCCGAAGGGCCCCGAGCCAGGTCACGAGGCGTTCGAGGATGACCTCCATGTAGGCGTCGTAGGCGTGGAGCTCGTCGACGATGACGACGGAGGTGCTGAGCCCGAAGAGCCGCACGAAGTTGTGCCGGAGCTTCAACACGGCCTGCATGGCCTGGTCGACGGTGCCGACCCCGGCCTGCCCGAGCAGGGCCCTCTTGCGCGACAGGAACCACCGCGCCGACACCACCTCGGCCTCGGTCTCGGCCTCGCCGTCCTCCCGCGGGACGACGCGCCGGATGCGCCGTTGCACGAGGCCCTGGAACGGGCCGTGGCGCCGTGCGCGCCCGTGGGCCAGCCGGAGGTTGACCCGCTGCCCGAACAGCTTCTCGCAGGCCTCCTTCATGCGCGCGAACATCCCGTTGCTGGTGGCCATGGTGGGCAGGGCGAAGTACACGCCCGCGGCGTCGCCCTGGTGCATCCAGCGTGCGGCAAGGTGCAGGGCCGCCTCGGTCTTGCCGTCGCCCATGGGGGCCTCGATCACGGCGAGGCCGGGCCCCGGAGGCAGCGGGAGGTTGGCGAGGACGGCCTGGATGCCTTGCGGCTCCCAGCCGTTGAACAGGTCGGAGAAGCTGGTGGCGCCCGGGGTCGCCGAGAACAGCGGGAGGTCGTCGAGCAGCCTGCGCGCCACGGTGCGGGCGTGCTCGAGGTACGCCGCGAGGGGTCGGGGCGTGGCGTCGTAGGTGAAGTAGTCCACCCCGGCGTGCTCGTCGCGGACGTACGACCCGAGCCAGTCGGCGACCGAACACAGCCCCGCGACAAACTCCACCGCGGCGAAGATGGGGTAGTGGGGAGGGCACCAGGGCAGGGCCGCCCCGAGGTCGAGGAAGAGCTCGGACACGTCGCGCAACCACGCCCGTTGCGCGGCGTCGTCGAGGTCGCGGTGCTTCGCCCCTGGGCGCTCGCCGCGATCGGCGTGGTTGCCCGCGAAGAGGGCACCATGATGGGCACACACCGCGTGCAGAAGCGGAACAAGCCTTCGGCTCCCCAGGCGCGCAGCCAGGGGCTTGCCCGAGTTCATGAGGCGATCGAAGACCCGGTACCCCTCGTGTCCGTGGTCAAACCCGACCCAGGTCCCCGCGGCGGCTCGGGTGGGGTCGAGGGCCTCGGCCGAGGGGCGGTGTTTCATCTGAAACCGCAGGTCGAACTTGCCCAGGTCGTGCAGGGCGATGAGCCACGCGAGGGTCGGGACCACCTTGTCCTCGGGCAAGGCAAGGAGCGCAGCACACCGCCGTCGCAGCACCGCGGTGCGTGTCAGCAGCTCGAATGCGACGGCCGCGACGTCGAGGCAGTGGAAGGCGGCGAGGTGGTATCCCCCGATCTTCGGATCGGCCTTGCCCCAATAGCGCCAGTAGCCTTCTCCCATGGCGGTCGCGACCGTACGGGAGCCCGACGATGCAGGTCAAGGCACTCCCCGAGCGGGCGCTACCCCCCAGCGACGAACCCCGCCAGCATCGACACCGCGAGCGGCGCGTGTGTCAGCGCCAGAACCCCCAGCGTGCGCAGCGAGCGTTCGATCGACTCGTCGCGGATCCAGCCTTCGATGCGGGCGTCGGGGTAGCCGAGGTTCGGCCACCGCGTCTGCGCGTCGTCGCGGTAGCCGCGCACCGCCGAGCCCGGGGCCGCGGGCGATCGGTCGCGCATCCACATCGCAAGCGTCCACAAAAGCCCTCCGAGCGCGAGCGCCACGGAGGTCCACCGCGGCGCGACCACGTCGGAGAAGCCATGCAGCGGGACGAAGCCCCAGGAGAAGAACTCGCGCCAGGCGATGCGCGGTTCGTCCGAAAATCGCGAGCGGTGGCGTTCGAGCCCGAGCACTGCGCGTTCTGTCGTGTCGTCGGACAGGAAGACGAGGTGGTGCCTTCGGTCGAGGCACAGTTCGTGACGAACGACACCTTGGAGTGGTCGTGGTACAGCGCGGGAACGATCGTCGCGGCGAGCAGCAGGAGGGCGGTCCAAGCGGCGGCCGAGGCCCGCACACCCGCGAAGCGCCGCGCGGCGAGCGACAACGCCAGCAGTGCACGGACCAAGACCCCCAAGAGGCGAACGGACACTTCGGCGGTCTCCAACCCCGCACGCCATGACCCGGCGGACCCGTCGCGAGCGAACTCCATGTTGAGCGACTCCGCCCGGCCCACCCGCGGTCGTCAACTGGGGGCGATGCGCCGTGCGGTGGCCAGGGCCTGGGACAGCTCCTCGATGCGCCACGGCTTCGGCAACACCGCCGCGAACCCGTGCTCCCGGTAGTCCGACAGCACCGGGTCGCTCGAGTACCCGCTCGTGACGATCGCCCGGACGTCGGGGTCGATCGCCCGGATCTGGGCCATCGCCTCCAGGCCGCCCATCCCTCCAGGCACCGTCAGATCCATCAGGACGACGTCGAACGGTCGGCCCGCGTCGAAGGCCGACCGATACGCCTCGATCGCCTTCTGGCCGTCCTCGGTGAACCGACCCGTGCAGCCGAGCTGCTTCAGGCACGCGGCGGCGAGGTTTCGTAGCACCGCGTTGTCGTCCATCACCAGGACGTTGAGGGGCTGTCTCGGCGTCAGCGGGCGCGGGGGCGAGGTCGCGTCGGGCGGGGCCGCAGCCACGGGCACCCAGAACGAGAACCGCGCCCCGCCCTCGGGCAGGTTTCTGGCCTCCACGTGGCCGCCGTGGCGGTGCACGATCGAGTAGACCGTGGTGAGCCCGAGCCCCGTGCCCGAGGGTTTGGTCGTGAAGAACGGGTCGAACAGCCGCGGCAGGTGCTCGGAGGGCAAGCCCGTCCCGTCGTCGTCGATGTCGACGCGCAGGTAGGGGCCGGGCGGGAGCGGGAGGTCGGAGACCGGTCCGATCTCGATGTTCGCCGCGCGCACGATGATCCTGCCGCCCTGGGGCATCGCCTGGTGGGCGTTCAGCACGAGGTTGTGCACGACCTGGCTGATCTGGCCCGCGTCGACGTCGGCCGTCCACAGCTCGGTCGGCACCTCGAGGACGAGCGCGGTCGAGGAGCCCTGAAGGACAAAGGTCGCGGTCTCCCGCAGGATCTCTTCGAGCGAGGTGGCCCGCTTGATCGGGGCTCCGCCGCGGGCGAAGGTGAGGAGCTGACGCGTCAGATCCTGCGCCCTGGCCCCGGCCCGCACGGCCTCGGCGATGTCGGCCCGGACCGGGTGGTCGGTCGGCAGGCGGGCCTCGGCGAGGGAGAGGTTGCCGAGCACGGCGGTGAGGATGTTGTTGAAGTCGTGGGCGATGCCCCCGGCCAGCAGGCCGAGCGACTCGAGCTTGCCTGCCCGGGCGAGGGCCTCCTCGATGCGGTGCTGGTGGGTGACGTCACGAAAGACGAGCACCACCCCGAGGATCGAGCCGTTGTGGGCACGGATGGGCGCGGCGCTGTCCGCGATCGAGCGGCGGGTGCCGTCGCGGGCCTCGAGGGCCGTGTGGTTGGCGAGCCCGACGATGCGCCCGGTGCGGAGCACCTTTCCGACGGGATCGACCGCCGGCGCGCCGGATCGCTCATCAAAGATGCGGAACACCACGTCGAGAGGCAGCCCCTTCGCCTCGTCGGACGTCCAGCCCGTGAGCTGCTCGGCGATGGGGTTGAGCAGGACGACGCGGGCCTCGGTGTCGACCGTGACCACGCCGTCGCCGATCGAGGCCAGGGTGACCGCGAGCCGTTCGCGCTCTGCGGCCAACGCCGCCTCGCTCTCCCGCCTGCGCCGGATCTCGCTCATCAGCCGCTCCACCTGGCGGTTGAGGGCGACGAACCGGGACGCCTCGGACTCGGTGACGCGCAGCAGGAGCCACGCCTCGTCGTGCGTGCGGTCCAGCAGGGCGAGGCGCGCCTGGAAGACCCCCGCGGCCGTCACCAGCCGCAGAGGCCGCGGGGCCCGCGTACGGGCCGCCTGCTTCAGGGCGGTCCGCAGGCCGTCGACCTCGGTCTCCACCACCCACTCGAGCAGGGAGCCCTGGAGCCCGAGGCGCGCCGCCGCCGCGTTCGCAGCGAGGATCTCCCCGTCGGCCCGCAGCAGCCCGCAGGGCTCAGGCAGGACGCCGGCCCAGACTCGAAACGCTTCAGGGGTCATTCTGCGGATTTCAACTCGGAGAAGTACTCCCGCCCGGGCGCCTTCTCCGCCGCCGCGTTGGGGTGGAGCCACACGACGACCTGGCAGCCCCCGTGTCCCTCAGCGATGGTGCGCTCCAGGGAGACCTTGGCATAGCCCAGGTTGTCGGCCGCGATGACGCCGAACACGTTGGAGGTCATCATGCACATGGACGGTCGGCCGAGCACCTTGTCGCCGAACGGGCAGGTGCGGTTGCCGAGCACGATCTTCTCGTCGTCGACGGAGATGAGGAAGAAGTCGCCCTGGATGCGCCGCTTGAGGTCGACGAGGACCTCGGCGACCTGATCGCGGTCGAGCCTGGGCAGGGCGAGGGCCCGGCGGTACTCGGTGTTGATCTCGTCGCCCATCCGCTGGCCGACGAGGCTGATAAACCCGGCGGCGTCTTCGAGGCCCACCACGTCCTGCAGGGTCCCCGCGAGGTGCCGGATCAGGGTGCGCAAGAACACGTCGCGCTCAAGCGCGATATCAAGGTCAGAGGTAGACAAGAGGAACACTCCGTTGGCAACGAGCCGCAATTTGGTCGCGCATGAACTTAATCCCACCATAGCGCCTCGTCCAGAGGTGTCCCAAGGGGGCGGGGCACCGAAGACGACCACGGGCGGTCAAGAGTACATCGAATACATCGAATAGATGTTTGCGCAAAGTCCGTATTCTATCGTAGGTCCGCGCGGTGGGTCTCCAGGCATTCTGGAGATAGCTCCTTGGACGATGGTGCGGTAGCGCGCATGTTGTGCGTCGCGCGCCACGCTGGGCCCTTCACGTCGTCGCGTCGCGTCCGAAGCCCGCGGTGATGCCCGCCCCGAGGGCCTCTGCCGTCGCACGGTGGCGGTGGGCAAACATCCGGTCGAGGCGACGCTTCACCAGGGGCCCGGCCACGAGGTCGCCGAGGGCCCCGAGGGGGAGGGCGTAGGTGATGTCGTCCTCCAGCCAGGCGGCGGCGTCGCCGTCGGGCACGACCCGGTGGATGTGGCGCCAGGTCTTGAAGGGTCCCGACTCGGCCTCGTCGGCAAACGATTCGCCTGGAGTGTACGCGGTGTGAACGGCCACCCAGCGGGCCCACACGCCCGGGGCGAGGCGGGTCTCGATCACGACGCGGGCTCCGGCCTCCAGGCCCCCGGTGCGCGACACGATGCGCGTCTTCTCCCACGGAGGGACGAGCCGGGCGAAGGCCGCGGGGCTGGCATGAAAGTCAAACAGCTTGACGGCCGTCACGTCGAAGCGCGATCGATACACGACATGGTGGTTCACGCAGGGTGGGATGACCGTGCGTGCGGTGTGGGTGCGCGGGAGGGCGCGTGGTGAGGGTCGTTACGCCCGCGTGGTCGTTGCCACCGGACGGTCGGGTGCGGTATCACCCGGCGTATGGGAGGCGTACGATGGCCGTCAACGTGCTGACCGAGGTCGTCATCGACTGCCCGTGCCTCGAGGTGGCGGCCTACGCGGGCGACCCCTCCAACGCCCCGCGCTGGTACGACAACATCCGCTCGGTGGAGTGGCAGACCGCGCCCCCGGTCGTGGTCGGGTCGCGGATGGCGTTCGTGGCCAGCTTCCTCGGGAGGCGGCTGGCGTACACCTACGAGGTGGTCGAGCTCGTGCCCGGGGAGCGGCTGGTGATGCGCACTGCGGAGGGGCCGTTCCCGATGGAGACCACGTACACCTGGGAGCCCGCGGGCGAGGGACGCACCCGCATGACCCTGCGCAACCGCGGCGAGCCCGCGGGCTTCTCGCGGATCGTCGCGCCCGTGATGGAGGCCGCGATGCGCCGGGCCAACCAGAAAGACCTCGCGAAGCTCAAGTCCGTGCTCGAAGGGGCCGGGGGCTGACGGGGTTCAGGCGGGGCGGTCGAGCGCGAAGAGGGTGAGCCCGCCGTCGAGCGATCCCGGCGCGTAGCCCGTCGCCCACAGGCGCAGCAGCGGGTCGAAGGGGTCGGGCGCCTCGCCGATCGCCCGGCCCGCCCACGCCCCGTCGCGGGTCACTCCCTCCACCGAGGCGTCTCGCGCGGGCGGGGCCTCGTCCCCCCACGCCCGTCGCGCGGGCAGCAGGATCCCGTCGCGTGCGGCCAGGTACCACGCCCGGGCCGACCACAACGACCGCATCGCCGCGTCGACGAAGTGCCCCACGACCTCGGCGCCCGGCGATGGCCCCCGCCGCGGGTCGACCAGCGTCCGCCCCTCGCTCGCCCCGCGGAACAACGCCGTGGACGTGCGGTCCTCGGGCGGGACGTTCTTCAGCCAGACGAGCTGGTTGACCGACGCGCGCGCGAACCGGCCGAGTTCCCACCACACCCCGTCCACCTGCAGCGCGCGGGTGTTGCGCGAGGGCGGCACCATCCACCACTGCACCGGCGCGGCGGGGGTCGTCGGGTATCCCAACTCGGCCAGCCGCGCCGCGCACTCGCGCACCAGGGCCTCGGCCGTGAGCACGCCCTCGGCGTCGGAGCCCAGCATCAGGGCCGCCTCGACGGTCGGCGGGTACATCCGCATCCACCCGTTGCGGAAGGTGCGCTCCGAGGCCCCCACCCACGACAGCGGAACGATCTCCCGCGACGCCAGGGCCTCCCAGGCCTCTCGCGGCTCGGTCACCCCCGCGAGGGCCGTGCGGGCCTCCTTCAGGCGCGCCCGCCGCGGCCGGAGCAGCCGCGACCCGAGCTGTTGGGCGTCCCGCTCGTCGGGAAACCGCGGCGGCATCTGCATCGTCTGGGTTTACCGCAGCGGAACTCTCCCCACCAGTCGCTCTCGGCCAGGAGGTCGGCGGCCCCTACGGCTCAAACCGCTGCACCGCCTCGGCGTAGTCGTCGGGCACCGACAGCGTGGCGTCGAGCCCGTCGCGGCGCGCGTACCAGCCCGCCCCTTCGCCCGCTCCGAAGCGGTCGCCGAGCACGATCCGCACGGTCTGCCCGCCCGCGTCGCCCGCTCCAAGGGTGAGCTCGATCGTGGCCGTGGGCGCGTCGAGATGAGCCTCCGCTGGCGCCGGCCCATACCCGAACACACGCGGGGCCCCGACCGAACCCAGCCGGTCGATCAGGTCGTCCATCCGCTCGCTCGGGACCGTGGCCCCGGCCTCGGTGCGCCAGGTCGACCCGTCCCGCACCACCACCACCCGCCGCGCCGGCGAACGCAGGGTGATCACGATGCGCGACAGGGCCGCCGTGTCGACCCGCAAGGCCCCGCGGTCGACGTGGGGCTGGGACACCATGTCGAAGAAGGCCCGCGGGAGCACAAAGACCCCATCCCGGCCCTCCAGCTTCGCGAAGTAGCCCCCCGTCGGTGCCGGAGCCCCAAGGGTCAGGGTGTAGCTCCGAACCCGGGCTCCTCCGTCCGCCCCTGCGTCGCCGCCCGCGGCGCCGTTGCCCTCGAAGCGGGCCACAAGCCGCGCCCGGGGTGTGGCGAAGCCGTGTTCGGGGCGCTCCGAGCCGCTCACCCAGCGGTCGGCGCTCAGGTCGGCGAGCTGACGGGCCAGCTCGGTCAGAGCAGCCGGGTCGGCCAGGGCCTGCACCGGGCTCCCGAGGCGGAGCTGTCCGTCGCTGCGGGTGATGTTCTCACGCAGGGGCCCGGCCTCGATGAGCAGGGCCTGGAGCTCGGTCGGTTCGTCGTGGATCAGGGTGCGAGGCCGAAAACGTACGGCGTCGACCCGCAGGGTGTCGGCCACGCTCGGCGGGAAGAGCAGCACGATGGGCTCGTCGTCGCGGCTCACGGCGACCCCATCGGCGTCGGCGGTTCCGACCCGGATGCGCTCGGTGCCTTCGATGCCCGAGCGGGTCACCTCGATCTCGGTGGCGGGAGTCGGCAGGAGCCCGCGGGCCGCCCGGACGTCTCCCTCCAGCCTCCGGGTCGAGCTCAGGTCGTGCAGGGATCCAAACCACGCCTCCAGGGCGTCGGTGTCGATGGGGGTCTGGCTCCCCACCGCCCGCCATCCCGATCCATCGCGTAGGATCACCAGAGGCTGTCCATCGGGCAGGCCGGGAGAGATGCGCACCCGGCTGATCTCGTCCGTCCGCGCCCCGAGGACCCTGTCGTCGCGGAAGCTCTCCACGGGGGCCCGCATCGGGTCGGCGAAGGTCTGGGCGAGGCAGACGATGGTGCGGGTTCCGACGCGGGTGGCGGCGTAGGCCGACTCGTCGCCGGGGCATCGGCCCCCGATGGCGATGCGCACGGGCTCGACCCCCGTTCCGCGGCGAAACTCCGCGCGGATCACCGGGTGGTCGAGGCCGTGTCGGGCCAGCTCGGCGTCGGTGGCGTCGTCGAGCACCACCCGGGTAGCCCGGAGCTCGCGCAGGTCGGACGTGATGGCCTCCACGGCCCCGCGGGCGGCCCGGCCCAGGGCGGGTTCGGTGACCGACCAGGAGGGTCCCCGACGGGTCAGGACTACACGCCCTCCCGTCTGCCGATCGAGGGTGATCCCGTCGACCCGCTGCACGTCCACCTCGGCCACCAATCGGTCGCGGAACTCCGCCGCGGGGCGGGCCACGATTTCCGCCACGCTCCGCGGCAGAACCACCCCCTCCAGGGCCCCGCTGCGTTGGCCCGCGCGGGCTCCGACCTCGGCGTAGACGGCGGCCTCGCGTTCGACGGCCCCGCCGATGGCGAGCCGGGCGGTGACCTCGGGGCCCTCGTGCACGGTGACCGTGACCCGCGGGGAGTCGAGCCCAAATCGGGCCCGCGTGGAGGCATCGAGCGACCCCAGGGCGCGTTGGGCCTCGGCCCCTTCGAGCTCGGACAGGAGCCGCTCGACCTCCACCGCGTCGGCGTTGCGGGCCCCGCGCGGGCCGACCAGGGACCACTGCTCGCGGCCGCGCTTCAAGAGTTCGAAGCGTCCGCTCGGGTGCACGAGCTCGATGCGGTCGACCCGCTCGCGGTGAAACGCACGGAACACCATCCGCTGCCGGGCCTGGAGCTCGTCGGTGGTGGCCCGGGTGCGATCCCAGGCGATGAAGCCCGCGAAGCCCGCGCACAGGGCGGCGAGGGCGATGGGGGTGCGATACCGTACGAGGCGCTTCATGGGGCGTATTTCCGAGCGCGCCAGACGGCGAAGCCGACGAGGGCCGCGGCGAGGGGCACGAGGAGGATCACGTAGAGCCCGATCTGTCGCAGGTCGCGCTCGCTCACCAGGAGGTTGGCCCGCTGGACGGGGCGCGAGGGGATGTTGACGAGCTCGCGTCGGGCCGTGAGCCACCCGACGATGGCCTCGCTCAGGGCGGCGTTGGTGACGGTCGAGCGGGCTTGCAGGGAGAAGTAGGGGGCCTCGATGAGGGTGGAGGTTCCGACGACGACGAGGCGCCCTGCGGCCTCGCCTTCGGCGCGTCGGGGCACCCCGGGGACCTCGGCGGCCATGGCGATGGCCACGGGCCCTGGGACGTCCTCGCGGTCGAGGGTGGGGGTGTACGTGCGCAGGAGGTCGGCGATCGAGACCTCCCCCCAGGCCCGCGTGCTGGTCTGCACGAGCACCGTCGGGACCACCTCGCTCCCCGGGGCCCGGGTCAGGGGCCGGACCATCGCAGCGATGATGGAGCTTCCACGAAGCTGCCGGGTGAGGTCGTGGGTCATCCACCCGTCGGCCCGAAAGTGCACCGGGGGCATGTCGGGCATCAGGTGGTCGCGGTCGGACTCTACCGTGACCGCCGGGGGCAGGGCGATCCCCCCGAGGCGGGCTACAGACTCCAGGCCCGTCGGGGCCACCCGGCCCTCGAGAATGAGGAGGTCGGTAAACATCCCCACGTTTCCGCCCCCCCGGAGGTAGCGCTCGACGGCCCCGGCGTCTTCCGGGGTCCAGGCCCGAGAGGTGCCCGCGATGAGGAGGGCGTCGCAGGTCGCCGGAACCCCCCGCTGGCCCCGAACCTCCAGCTCTTCGACGGTGAAGTTGTGGTGCCGCAGGTCGTCGACGAGCCCCTGGGCGGCTCGGTCTCCCGTGGTGACCGCGAGCTCTCCGTGTCCAGTGCTGAAGCACACCCGGGTGGGCCGAGCCCGATCGACCTGGAGGAGGGCCTCGGAGACGGCTCGTTCGACGGTGATCCGGGCGTTGAGGATGCGGGCCGCGCTGCCCTCGTCGCCCTCGTCGGACTGTCCGAGCTCCTGGAGCTGCTCGCGGTTGACCTCCCAGTGACGGCTCCCGCGTACGACCACGATGCCCGCGGACGAGACCGTGCGGCCGGTGCCCTGCGACTCCAGGATCTGGAGGTCGAGGCGTTGGGCCAGGGCGATGAGCCGCTCGCGTTGCCGGTCGGGGTCGATGTACCGCACCGTGAGCCGGCTGGAGTCGGCGGCGTAGCGCTCGGCGAGTTGGGAGACCTCGGGGTAGAGGGGTTCTTCGCGGCCGAGGAGGACGTAGAGCTCGGTGGGCTCGCGCAAGGAGCGGGCGATCTCGCGCGACCGGGGCGACAGGGTGAAGCTGCCCGCGGAGGTGAGGTCGAAGTGCCGGTAGTGCCGGGCGGAGACGTAGTTGACCATCCCGAAGAGCAGGGCCGACAGAAACACCACCGCAGGGCCGCGCAGAAACCCGTCGACCCGGTCGGGGCGCACGGGGGTCTCGACGGGGGTCGTGGCGGGCGGATCCGCCGAGGTCTCGGGGGCAGCCTCGGGAGCAGCCTCGGGAGCAGCCTCGGGAGCAGCCTCGGGAGCAGCCTCGGGAGCGGCCTCGGGGGCAGGCGGGGGTACGGAAGCCATGGCCTCTAGGCCTCCTTGCGGGCGGCGAGGGTGCGCACGGTGAGGGCGAGGCCGAGGACGGTCACGGAGCCGTAATAGACCAGGGCCCGGGTGTCGACGACCCCGAGGGCGAAGTGTTCCATATGCTCCCAGAGGTTGACGTAGGCGAAGAAGCGCCGCTGAGACTCCTCGCGGAAGATGTACGACCCCAGGCCCAGGGCGAACATCACGCCCCCGATGGCCATAAACGACAGCACAAACGCCGTCACCTGCGAACGCGACACGGCGCTCATGAGGGTCCCGAGGGAGAGGAAGGCGCCGCCGATGACCATCTGCCCGAGGTACGCGCTGGCCAGGCTCCCCGGGTCGACGGGTCCGTACCGTTTGACCACCAGGACGTAGAGCAGGGTCGGGGCCCACAGGGCCATCCAGGTGGTGAGGGCCGCGAAGTATTTCCCAAGTACCACCTGGGTCTCGGTCACCGGGGCTGTAAAGAGGGTCTCGAAGGTGCGGGCCCTGCGCTCCTCGGCGAAGCTCCGCATGGTGAGGGCGGGGCAGAAGATGAGCAGGGTGAGCACCGACAGGATCGTGCTCCCGAACAAGAGCTGCAGGGGCCCCCGGGCTCCGCTCAGGGTGGGCTGAGAGGCCGTGAGCTGCATGAAGAAGTAGAAGACCACCCCGTTGAAGACGAGGAAGCTCACCATGACCACGTAGGCCATGGGGGAGCAGAAGTTGGAGAGGATCTCGCGTTTGTACAGGGCCCAGGTCGTGCGCATCACGCGGCCTCCTTCTTCGCGTCGCCGACGGGCTCGGCCGCGGCGTCGCGGGTGGTGAGGGCGTGAAACACGTCCTCCAGCGAGCGGGCCGTCGGCGACACCTGACGCACCCCGAGTCCGGCGGTGACGGCCCGGGCGACGGCGGCCTCGACCACGGCGAGGTCGGTGTCGGCGGCGAGGGTGAGGTCGACCCCGGCGAGCCCAATGGCCCAGCGAGAATCGGTCACGGTGAGGCCGGGCAGGTCGGCCAGGAGCGACGCGGCCGCGGCCCGAGGGTCGTGCCTCCAGGGGGCTTCGAGGGCCTCGGGGGTCGACAGGGTGAGGGCGTACCGGTGGCTGCCCTGGAGCTCGCCCCGGACGGTGTCGATGTCCCCTTCGGCCACGATGCTGCCGCGGTGGATGATCACCACCTGGGAGCAGACGGCCTCCACCTCGGGCAGGATGTGGGTCGACAGGAGGATGGTGTGGGCCGCCCCGAGGCCCTTCAAGAGCTCACGAAACTTGAGGATCTGGTTGGGGTCGAGGCCCTCGGTGGGTTCGTCGAGGATGAGGAGGGGGGGCGAAGCCACGAGGGCGTCGGCGAGGCCCACCCGCTGACGGTAGCCCTTGGACAGCTCGCCGATGAGGCGTCGGGCCACGTCCGTCACGTCGGCCAGCTCCAGGGCCCGGGTGACGGCGGTGTTGCGGCGGGCCCCCCAAAGCCCTTTGATCTCCGCGCGAAACCGCAGGTACTCGACCACGCGCATCTCGGGGTGCAGAGGTACCGACTCGGGCATGTACCCGAGGGAGCGCTGGGCCTCGCGGCGGGCCTCGACCACGTCGTGACCGTCGATGGAGGCACGGCCCGCGGTGGGCGGGAGAAAACCCGCGAGCATCTTGAGGGTGGTGCTCTTGCCTGCCCCATTGGGGCCGAGAAAGCCTACGATCTGGCCGCGGGGGACGGAGAAGGTGAGGGCGTCGACGGCGACGCGATCGCCGAAGCGTCGGGTGAGTCCGTGGGTTTCAATCATAGGGGCAGTTCGGCCTCGGGCCGCGGGGTATTGGGGGCGTCCGCGGTGTTGCGGGATAGTGCCGCCCCGAAGGTGGTGTCAACCCCAGGAGCCGCCGTCCCCCCGGTAGGTAGAGACCTCGGCGTGCACGGTAGCACCCCGGAGGAGGAGGTATCGGGCGAAGCGTTCGGCCAGCTCGCCCCCTTTGGCGTGGCGGAATACGACGAGGTCTCCGACCCCGAGGCGGGTTCCGGGGGGCAGGGCGATGGGGGTCTGGACCTCCCCCGCTCCCTCCCGGCTGAGGAGCCGGGCCCCCGGCGGCAGATGAACCCGCGGCAGGCGGTCACTCCCTGCGGCTCCGCTGGCCACGTACCCGCCGCCGAAGCAGGTGACGACGCCGGGGCGTGGGGCTCGGGTCACCCGGAGGGCGAAGAAGAGGGCCGGGGCGCAGGGAAACTCGTCGAGGCCGTCAAACAGATGGGGCCCCACAAAACCCGAACCCACCACCCCCTCGGTCACCGCGGGGTCGTCGCGGGTGAAGGTGAGGCTCCCGGTTCCGCCGCCGTTGACGAGGGTGGGGCGGAGGCCGACCCGGTCGAGGGCTTCGACAACCTGTCCCCGCAAGGCCCGAACGTGGCGCCGGGACAGGGTCTTGACCAGGGCGTGGGCGGGCACCCGATCTCCGCCCGCGTCGCGGTCGGTGAGGCCCGCGATCTGGGCCTCGTAGCCCATGAACCCCACGAACCGCAGGCCGGGGGTGTCGGCCACCTTTCGGGCGAGGGCCACCACGGCTTCGGGCGTGTGGAGAGGAGAGCGTAAGACCCCGAGGGCGATCGGGAGGCCCGCGAGGGCCCCGGAGGGGCGCCATGCCATGTCGACGTCGATCACCACAGGGACGACCGTGCTGAGGTCCCGGGCTGCGGCCGCCAGGAGGGACAGGTGGGCCGGGTCGTCGACCATGGCGGCGCAGAAGGCCCCGCGGGCGTTGACCCGGGCGAGGGCGGCGGCGTCGTCGGGTTCGACCGTGGGGTAGGCCACCAGGAGGTCGTCGAAGCCGTGGGCCGCGAGGTGCTCGGCCTCCCCCGCGGCGTAACAGAGGACCCCGCCGAAGACCTCGCCGAGGCCGACCCGGGCGCGCTGCAGGAGGTCGACGCACCGGAGCGACTTCGAGCCCACCCGGAGCCGCACGGGACGCCCCACGAGGGTCCGTCGGGCGTGGGCCACGTTGGCCTCGAAGGCGTCGAGGTCGACAAAGGCCGCGGGGAGATGCCGGTCGGCCAGGGCGGCGCGGACACGAAGAAGGTCGGGGTGCATGGCGGGAGGAATGCGTAGGATGGTAGATCAAACCATGCCGGGAATCCGAGCGAGACAGGGTGTGGGCCGCGCAGGGGGGTGGGTTCTGTTGTGGGCGGTGCTGGGATGCTCGGGCTCCCCTGCGGCCGTTCCGGGGGATGCAGGCCCTGGCGACGGGGGCCCTGGCGACGCCGGCCCCGGGCCGGTCGTGCACCTGCGGATGAACTTCCTGGACGAGGCTTTTTACGGGTCCCCCTTCCCGAGCGATCATCGTCGGACCGCGGGAGGAGCCATCGACCTGACCCGTTTCCCCGGGCGGCAGCGTACGGCGTATGTGCGGGCCCTGTTCGACAGGGCCGGGGAGATGACGGGGTTCTCGCCCAATGGGGCGGTGTTCTTCGCGGCCACGGGGGACCTCGACCCGGCCTCGTTGCCGACCGTACCCGCCACGGTGACCGACGGGGCTGCGGTGTTGGCGTACCGGGTCGACGGCGACGCGTCCGCGCGGCGGGTGCCCCTTCAGCTACGGTTTCAGCACGACGCAGGTCCGTACGGGGCCCCGTTCTCGCTGGCCGCCTTGCCCGTTCAGGGGGTGGGCTTCTCCCCCGGAACCTGGGCGGTCGTGGTGACGACGGCTCTGCGCGACCTGGCCGGGCGCCCCCTCGCCGTATGGCCCGCGGCCTCGGCCCTGGCGAGAGGAGAGCCCGTCCCGGGCCTTGGCGACGCCGCAGAGGGTTACCGACGGGCGGCGGGGCGTTGGTCGTCTCTCGGCCTCGGGCCCGAGCGGGTGGCCGGGCTCGCGGTGTTCACCGTGGCCGACATCGTGGCCACCATGCCCCAGGCCGAAGCCTGGACCCCCCCCCAGGGGGCCCGCCTCGTCGGCCCCCTCGCTCCCCGCGAGACCCATCCCGGGTACTGCGTCTTCGCGGGCGAGGTGTCGATGCCCGTCTACCAGGAGGGGACGGCCCCGTTTGCCACGGAGGGCGGGCGCTGGCGGGGCATCCCGGCCCCCGACGCTCCGGTGGGGCGCGAGACCGGGCGGGTGTTTGTGACCCTGCCGCGCAGCCCGATGCCCACGGGGGGGTATCCCGCGGTCTTGTTTGTGCGCACGGGGGGCGGAGGCGATCGGCCCCTCATCGATCGAGGGGTCCGCACCGCCCCCGGAGGACCCGCCCCCGAAGCAGGAACGGGCCTCGCCGCGGACTTCGCCGCCGTGGGCTTTGCGGCCATCACCTGGGACGGACCCCACGGGGGACCGCGCAACGTCAGCGCGGGGGACGAGCAGTTTTTGATGTTCAACGTGGGCAACCTCGGGGCCCTGCGCGACAACGTGCGCCAGTCGGCCCTGGAAGCGGCCCTGCTGGCCGAGGTCCTGCCAGGGCTCCGGGTCGACGCCTCGTCCTGTCAGCACCCGGGCGGGGCGTCGCCCGCGGACGCCCGCTTCGACCCCGCCCACCTGGCCCTCTTCGGCCACTCCATGGGGGCCACCATTGCCCCCCTGGCCGCCGCGGCGAGCCGTCGGTTCGGGGCCGTGCTTCTGTCCGGGGCGGGCGGCAGCTACATCGCCAACGTGCTCTACAAGCAGCGCCCCCTGCCCGTGCGTCTCGCCGCCGAGGCCCTCTTGGGTTACCCCGGGACGGGGCGGTCGCTACGCGACGACGACCCCGCCCTCAACGTCCTCCAGTGGGCCCTCGACATGGCCGACGTGGGGCCCTTCGCCGAGGCCCTGGGGCGGCGTCCCGGGGGGCCCCATGTGTTGATGCAGCAGGGGATCGTCGACCGGTACATCCTGCCCCCCATCGCCAACACCCTGAGCCTGGCCTGGTCGCTCGACCTGACGGGCCCGAGCCTCGACGGGGGCCACGCCCAACTCACGGCCTTCGACCCATTCGAGCGCCTCGCCCCCCTGGTCGGGGCCACCCGGGTCGAGGGCTCCCTGCGGGGCAATCGCGCCGCCGGAACCCACACCCGAGCCCTGCGGCAGTACCCCGAGGACGGGGTCGAGGACGGACACGAGGTGGCCTTCCAACGCGCCGACGCCCGCCGCGACCTGCGGTGTTTTCTCCGATCGTGGCTGCGAGACGGGGTGCCCGCGGTGCCCGCAGGGGGGGCCGGATGCAACTGAATGCATGTTCACGGTTGCGGACGGAGTGTGCCGGAAAGTTGGTGGTCGCGGAGGCCCGGGCGCATCACCGGGCGCATGGCACTCGTGGCGATGGCACTGGTGGTGGGGCTCGTGGCGTCAGACCTCCTGGGCCTCCTCGAACGCGCCCGACGACGTTGAACCCCGGCTGGGGGAAGGGGCCCGTCCCATCGTGCGGGTCCGGGACCGCGCGGCGTGAATGGTGGCCGGGGGAGGGTGCATCGGAAGGTTTCAGCACAAGGGCCTACATGGCCCGGCCGCTGCCTCCCACCCGCTCTGGTTGCACCCGCCATGGTAATGTCACTCGCCCTGCCCCTGAGACGTTTTGTGACGCCTGACGACGACGCACAACCCGGCTACGTCGCCCGCGCCCGCGGCGGCGACGCCCGCGCGTTTCAGGAGCTGTACCGGGTGCACCGCCGCGACGTGGCCCGCCTCGTGGCCCGCCTCATCGGCCCGCGGGCCGAGGTCGACGATGTCGTGCAGGAGGTGTTTCTGCAGGTGTTCCGGTCGCTGGTGAGCTTCCGCGGGGAGTCGCGCTTCAACACCTGGCTGCACCGGGTCACGGTCAACGTCACCCTCATGCACCTGCGGGCCGCCCGGTCGCGGCCCAACCTCAGCCACGAGATCACCCCCGTCCACGAGCCCGTCACGCCCGAGCTTGACTCGCCCCTCGACGTGTCGGCTCGCAACGAGCGCCTCCGGGCCCTCTACCGCATCCTCGACGGCCTCTCCGACAAGAAGCGCACCGTCTTCATCCTCCACGACCTCGAAGGGGTCCCCGCCGCCCAGATCGCCGCGATGGTCGAGAGCCCCGTCCTGACGGTACGCACCCGGCTCTTCTATGCGCGCCGCGAGGTCTATGCCGCGATGGCCGCCGACGCGACCCTCACGGGCATCGCCCAAGAGCTTCACCTTCACGACCCCCAGGAAGGAGTCGCCCGATGAGCGGACATCCCTCCCTCGACGACCTCGTGGCTCTGGCTGAGGCCCTCCACGCCGACGACTCGTTGCCCGAGGCCGGCTCCGAGGCCCTCGCCCACTGCGCGGGCTGTCCCCGCTGCGACGTGGCCCTGCAGCGCCTGCGGGCGGGCCTTGGGATCCTCGCCGAGGCCCGGGCCCACCGCCCCGAGGCCCCCGACTGGGAGGCCATGGACGCGGTCATGGCCCAGGCCGCCGAAGAGTCGGCCCGCAAGATCCGGGCGGGGGCCCTGCGCCCCGTGTCGCGGTGGCGCGATCCGGTGGCCGTAGGGTTTGGTTTCGCGGTGGCCGCGGCGGCACTGTTCGCCCTGCGGTTTGTGCCGCGCGAAGGGGCGGGCGAGGGGTCTTCCGCGGTCGCCCAGGGGCCCTCCCAGGTCCCTGAGGTCAGCCCGGGGGGCGCCACGTCGCAGGCCCGGTACGAGGCCGCAGTGCTGTTGAGCGCGGGCGGGGCTCGGGTCGAGCGGGCTCCCGGGGCGGGGCTCGTGCCCATGGCCTCCGCGGGGACCCTCTCCGAAGGGGCTCGCATCGAGACCGCCGCGGCGGGGCGTTCGGTGCTGTCGTTGGCCCGGGGGTGGCGGGCCGATGTTCGCAGCGGGTCGACCGTGGCCCTGGCCGCCCTGCGCGACGACGCCACCGTGTTGCGGGTGGCCGCGGGCTCGGTGGCCCTCGCCCCCTCCGAGGAGGCCCCGGGGGAGGTGCAGATCGTGGCCGGCCGATGGACCCTCCAGGTCGCCGGACAGGTTGTGGGCACCTACAGCCAGAGCGTCCTGCGGGTGGTGGTTCTTTCGGGGCGGGTGCGGGCCGCCGCGGGCGACGGAGAGTCCCTGCAGATGGTGGGGCCTGTGGTGTTCGACCTGCCCGCGGTGGGCCCTGGGGCCCGGCGTATCGAGACCGCCCTCGACCCCGAGGCCCTCGCGCCGGGACTGTTTGCGGCCGATGGGGTGTGGCTGCGGGTTCCGCCGTTGGAGGATGGGGCCCGGGTGACCCTGGGCGAGACCGGGGCCCTTCCTGCGGCCCTGGAGGCCCTGCGGGTGCACACCCCGGCCACCCTGGTGGCCCGTACGGCCCGTGGTCGGATGACCCTCGTGCTCGACGGGACCGAGGGCCTAGCGTGGCGGCCCTCGCCGACCCTGGCTCACGCCGTGCCTGCCATTCCGCGGACGGCGCGGCCTCCGCGGGCGTCGACGGTCGACCTCGGGGGCCCCGTGGTGGCCCCGGTCCCGGAAGAGCCTGCGCTCACGGCGGCTCAACACCGGGCCATGCTGGGTCAGGCCCGACCCCGGTTGGCCCATTGCCTCGCTACTTGCCAGGAGCGCAACCGTTGCCCCGAGCGCCTCCAGGGCGCGGTCGAGCTGTCGGTCTCGCCCGACGGGCGCACCACGGTGGCTCAACTCGACCCCTCCCTCGAAGGGGCCCGGGCCTGCCTGGCGCACGAGGCCCGCTTCCTCCACTTTCCTGGCCGATCCCAGCCTTACGGCATCGCGTTGGAGATGGCCACCCCAACCCCCTGAGGCCCGCTCGGTCCCGCCGGGTCTGGTTCGGTACAGGCGATTGACGCGGTCGGGGCGAGGGGTCAGCCTGCGGCCATGACGCGCTGGTTCAACATCGGTGGGCCGTGTTTCGCCGACGAGCACTACATGATCCCCGCGGAGCGCCGCGCGGCAGAGGCCGCGACGCTCATTGAGCAGGGGCGGTGGTTCTCGCTCGTGTCGGGGAGGCAGACGGGCAAGACCACCGTCGTGCAGCACCTGGCCGAGGCTCTCAACGCCGCAGGCCAGTACCGCGCCCTCTGGGTCGACGTGCAGACCACACGCGGCCTCGACGACCCGGCGGTGGCGTTTCGAGAGCTGTCGTTGTGTGTCACGCGGGCGGCGCAACTGGAGGCGCTGTCCCCGCCGTCGGCCGACGCGGTCGAGCGTTGGTTGGCGGCACCCTCTTCGGCGCTGGTGGAGTACGTCCACGCCCTCTGCGCCGGGAGCGACCGTCCGCTGGTGTTGCTCTTCGACGAAGCCGACGTGCTGCGAGGCGAGGCGATGGTGTCGTTCCTCACGCAGCTCCGTGCGCTCTACCTTGCGCGACGGAGGCAACCTGCGCCGTGGAGCGTGGCGCTCATCGGGGTGCGCTCCATCCGCGACTACGTGGCGGGGGAGGGGCGTCGAGGCCTTCCGTGGCTGGGCAGCGCCTCGCCCTTCAACATCACGGCGGAGAACGTCACCCTCGCGGCCTTCACCGAGGCCGAGGTGGGCGAGCTGGTCGCGCAGCACACGGCCGAGACGGGGCAACGCTTCGAGCCCGAAGCCGTGGCCCTGGTGCACTACCTCAGCGCGGGGCACCCGTGGCTGGTCAATGCGCTTGCCGATCAGGCCACCCGCCGCGACGTGCCCGATCGCGCCGTCGCCATCACCGCCGCCCACATCGAGGCCGCCAAGGAGACCATCATCCAGGAGCGCCGCACCCACATCGACTCGCTCCTCGCACGCCTGCGCGAAGACCGGGTGCGCCGCGTCCTCGACCCCATGCTGATGGGGGGTACCACGGACGACGACGTGCTCGACGACGACCTGGCCTACGTCGCCGGGCTGGGTCTGCTGCGGAAGGAGAGCGGGCGCTGGGTGGTGGCCAACCCCATCTACCGCGAGGTCATCCCTCGCGCCCTCACGGCGGTGCGACAGAGCCAGATCGACCAGTCTACGGCCTGGTACGTGGGCCCGGACGGGTTGCTCGACGCGCCCAGGCTCCTTGCGGCGTGGCAGACCTTCTGGCGCAAGGACGGCCACCTTGCGCCGGAGGGCTTCTCGTACCGAGAGTCAGGGCCGCACCTGATGCTGATGGCCTTCCTGCAGCGGGTGATCAACGGGGGCGGCCGCATCGACCGCGAGTACGCCCTGGGCAAAGGGGCCCTCGACCTGCTGATCACGTGGAAGACCCAGCGCATCGTCGTCGAGATGAAGCTGCGACGCAGCACCGAGACCGAGGCCGAGGCCTTGGAGCAGGTCGTCCGTTACCTTGACCACCTCGGGCTCGACGAGGGCTGGCTCGTGCTCTTTGACCTCCGCCCAGGCCTGACCTGGGACACCCGCATCTACACCCGCACCGAGACCGTCGGGACGCGGCGCATCCACGTCGTCGGGTGCTGAGCCTGGCGCCCTGTCGCCTGGACGTCCGGACGGCGCCCCGCGCGGGTGGCCCACGGCCCCGCTGGTGGTGGCGTAGGGGCCGCGCCGGGAGTCTTGGAGGGCGTTGCGGGGAGCGACGACCGCCGCGCCGAAGCACGCGACCCCCGCGCCGAGGGGCGCAACCCTCGTGACGAAACGCAACCCGGCCCCTGGGCGGTGGAATCTACCCGCGTTGGCGGCCGCTTCGAGGGCGTTGGCGGGTGCTTCGGGAGCGTTCGTGGGTGTTTCGGGGACGTTGGCGGGTGCTTCGGGAGCGTTCGATCAGCAGCGGGCGTAGAGTTGGCTGAGCTCTGGGTCGCCCTCGACGGCGCGCCGCACGAGACGCCGGACGGCCGACCACACCTGCTGCTGCGCGGCGACGGCGTCGTGTTCGCGCTGCGTGGCGGACGAGGCGGCGAGCTGGTTGCTGCCGACGGCGGACAGGGCCTCGGCCTGGCGCTGGGCGTCGGCGAGGGCGCTGCGGGCGACGTCACGCTCGGCGAAGGCATCGGCGAGGCGCTCGTGGCCGGGGCGGAGGAGAAAATCGCAGTAGCTGGCGAGGCCGCGGGCGAAGGAGGCGTTGTCGTCGCGGGCCACCAGGGTGACGGCGCGGAGCAGCGGGTCTTCGTCGGCGGGAGCCTCGCTGCCGCCGGGGGGCTGGAGCTCGCGCTGCCGGAAGCGCGCGAAGGACACCCGGCGCAGCAGGGCGGCGTCTTCGGTGTGGCCCTCGGCCTCAAGGTCGGTAACCACCGCGGGCGCGACCTCGCGCAGGCTGCGATCAAAGGCTCGGAGCTTCGACGCGTCCTCGGCGCGGGTGCTGCGGGCCACACGGGCCCGGGCGAGCTCGGCCTGCTGTTCGCGGTCGGCGTCGCGGGCCGTCGTGCCATGGGCGATGAGCGCGTCAAGGTCGCGGAGCTTGAGCCCCGGAATGGGCGCGGTGGTCGCGCGCGTTTTCAGCCTCGCCGCCAACTGACCGCGTGCCTCGGTCTTCGGGGTCCAGTGCATCGTGTGTTTGCTCCTCACGGGGGCGTGCGGAGAAGGCGCCCCCGGAGACGAAGGTACCACGGCGTCAGGCGGCGGCGGAAGCGGGAAGGCGGCGGGCGGCAGGGGGCGTCAGCAGCCGTTGTCGACGACGCCGTCGCAGTCGTTGTCGATGCCGTCGCCACACACCTCGGGCACAGGGGGGCCGGGGGTGGCGCTGCACCCGATGGGGTCGGGCAGCACGCGCACCAGGGTGGGCGTGAGCCGGTCGAAGCGACCGACGCCGTCGCCAAGCTGGCCGCTGGTGTTGAGCCCCCAACACCGGACGGAGCCGTCGGTCAGGCGGGCGCAGGAGTACGCGTCGCCCGCGGCGATCTCGGCCGCGTTGCTCAAGCCTGTCACGACGACCGCCGTGGTGCTCTGGGTGGTGCTGCCATCGCCGAGTTGGCCGTTGGTGTTGAGACCCCAGCATCGGACGGAGCCTCCCATCAGGCGCGCGCAGGTGTGCGAGGCGCCCGCGGCGATGTCGACCACGTTGCTCAGGCCCGTCACCGTGACCGGCAGGGTGCGTGACGAGGTGCTCCCGTCGCCAAGCTGGCCGTTGGTGTTGTTGCCCCAGCATCGGACGGAGCCGTCGGACAACCGGGCGCAGGCGTGATTGGTCCCGGCGGCGATCTGTACGGCGTTGCTCAGGCCCGTCACGGCGACTGGGGTGGTGCTCTGGGTGGCGCTCCCATCCCCGAGTTGGCCGCTGCTGTTGAGGCCCCAACAACGGACCGAGCCATCCATCAACCGGGCACAGGTGTGCGCCCCGCCCGGTGCAATCTGGACCACGTTGCTCAGGCCAGTCACAGGGACGGGGGTGGTGCGATTGGTTTGGCTGCCGTCCCCGATCTGGCCGTTGGTGTTGGAGCCCCAACATCGGGCCGAGCTGTCCGTCAACCGGGCGCAGGAGTGGGAAGTTCCGGACGTGATCTCGACCGCGTTGCTCAAACCCTGCACTGCGGTCAAGGTTCTTAAGGTGTTGGTGCTACCGCCGAGCTGGCCGCTGCTGTTGTTGCCAGTGCAGCGGACCGATCCATCCATCAAACAAACGCAGGTGTGCAGCCCTCCCGGTGCCACTTCGGTAGCTTGGAGCGGACCCATGACGATGGCCACCGGCGTAGTGCGGGTGGTGATACTCCCATCCCCGAGTTGGCCGGAGTTGTTGTTGCCCCAGCATCGGACGGAGCCTCCCATCAGGCGCGCGCAGGTGTGCGAGGCGCCCGCGGCGATGTCGACCACGTTGCTCAGGCCCGTCACCGTGACCGGCAGGGTGCGTGACGAGGTGCTCCCGTCGCCAAGCTGGCCGTTGGTGTTGTTGCCCCAGCATCGGACGGAGCCGTCGGACAACCGGGCGCAGGCGTGATTGGTCCCGGCGGCGATCTGTACGGCGTTGCTCAGGCCCGTCACGGCGACTGGGGTGGTGCTCTGGGTGGCGCTCCCATCGCCGAGTTGGCCGCTGGTGTTGAGGCCCCAGCAACGGACCGAGCCATCCATCAGCCGGGCACAGGTGTGCGCCCCGCCCGGTGCAATCTGGACCACTCCGCTCAAGCCGGTCACAGGGACCGGGGTGTTGCGGTTGGTGGTGGTGCCGTCCCCGAGCTGGCCGCTGGAGTTGCGGCCCCAGCACCAGACCGATCCGTCCATCCCTCGGGCACAGGTGTGCGCCCCGCCCGGTGCAATCTGGACCACTCCGCTCAAGCTGGTCACAGGGACCGGCACGAGGCGGAAGGTGGTGCTGCCATCGCCGAGTTGGCCCTCGCTGTTAAATCCCCAGCACCAGACCGATCCGTCCACACGTCGGGCGCAGGTGTGTTCGCTGCCCGCCGCAATCTCGACGGCGTTGTTCAATCCTGTCACAGCGCCCGGTGTGGTGAGAGACGAGGTACTCCCATTCCCGAGCTGGCCGTAGCGGTTTTCTCCCGAGCACCAGACCGATCCGTCCATCCGTCGGGCGCAGGTATGTCCGTAGCCCGCTGAAATCTCGACGCCGCCGCTCAGTCCCATCATTGCGACCGGCGTGGAGCGCGTGCCACCGCCTCCAATGCCCAGTTGGCCGATGCCGTTGGAGCCCCAGCACCAGACCAAGCCGTCCGTCGAGAGGGCGCAGGTGTGGGAGCTGCCCAGCGAAACATCAACGACGTCGCTCAGCACCTTCATCGCAACCTGGGTACCGCGGTTTGTTTGACTCCCATCCCCAAGCTGGCCATGGCCATTACCACCCCAGCAGCGAACGGAGCCGTCCATCAATCGGGCACAGGGGTGAGCGCTGCCTGCCGCGATCTGAACCACGTTGCTGAGGCCGACCACGGCGACCGGCACGGGGCTTTGCGTCGCGCTCCCTGTACCAAGCTGGTGGTTGCTGTTGGACCCCCAGCAACGGAGGGAACCATCCGAGAGCCGGGCGCAGGTATGCGAACTCCCTGCCGTGATCTGCACCACATTGCTCAGCCCCATCACCGCGACCGGGGTGGTACTTTGCGTCGTGGTCCCATCGCCGAGTCGACCGTTGGTGTTGGCTCCCCAACACCGGACGGTGCCCCCCATCAACCGGGCGCAGGTGTGACTCTGCCCCGCCGCAATCTCGACGACGCCGCTCAGCCCCATCACGGCGACTGGCGTGGTGCGTGACGAGGTGCTCCCATCTCCAAGCTGGCCGACAACATTGGCGCCCCAACATCGGACGGAGCCGTCGGCCAGTCGAGCGCAGGCGTGGTTGGTCCCTGCGGCAATCTGAACAGCGTTGCTCAACCCCATCACGGCGACTGGGGTCGCGCTCTGTGAGATGCTTCCATCCCCAAGTTGACCACTCGTGCTGAGTCCCCAGCACCGGACGGAGCCATCCATCAGTCGGGCGCAGGTATGTCCATTTCCCGCTGCAATCTCGACGACGCCGCTCAGCCCCATCACGGCGACCGGGGTGCTGCGGATGGTGGTGCTGCCATCCCCGAGCTGACCATTGGCGTTGGACCCCCAACAGCGGGCCGTGCCATCCATCATGCGGGCACAGGTGTGCGCAGCGCCCACCGCAATCTGGGTGGCGTCGCTCAGTCCCGACACGGCAACCGGAGCATTTATGTCTGTTGTGTTCCCGTACCCGAGTTGGCCGCTGCTGTTCGATCCCCAGCATCGAACGGATCCGTCCATCCGTCGGGCGCAGGCGTGTGTATTGCCCGCCGCAATCTCGACGGCGTCGCGAACCCCCCCTAGCACCGCGCGGGGCGTGAGTCGCTCCGTGGTGGTGCCATCCCCAAGCTGGCGATTGGTGTTGATCCCCCAGCAACTCACCACGCCCCCGCCGCGCAGCACGCAGGTGTACGCATTGCCCGCTGCGACGCCCAGCACTGGATCGCAGACCTGCGTGCCCGTGCGGCGACAGGCACCAGCGCCGACCGTGCAAGACACCGACGACGCGACGCAGGTGCCTCCGCAGATCGGCTGCCCCGTGGGGCACGCCGCGACGCAGGCGCCCGCGACGCATTGGTGGGCCAGCGGGCAGTAGCGGTTGCAGGCGCCGCAGTGCTCGGCGCTGTTGAGGAGGTTGGTCTCGCAGCCGTTGGCGGCGATGCCGTCGCAGTCGCCGCGCCCAGGCAGGCAGACATCCACGCCGCAGACGCCCGCGACGCAGACGCCGCTGGCTTCGGCCGCTGCGCACGCGCGACCGCACTGCGCGCAGTGGCGCGGGTTGTTGGTCAGGTTGGTCTCGCAACCATTGCTGGGGTTGCTATCGCAGTCTGCAAACCCGGTTGAACACTGGCTCCCACAGACACCCGAGACGCAGCGTGGCGTACCGTTGGCCACGGAGGGGCACACCAGACAGGAAGATCCGCACGCGGCAACGTCGGTGGTCGTGCTACGGCAGACGCCCGTACAGTTGGTGCGACCGACCGAGCAAGCACCGCCGGTGCAGGTGGGCTGCCCCTCGCCACCGCAGGCCACGCATGCGCCGCCGGACTCCACGTAGCCGCTGTTGCATGCAAACCCGCAGACGCCGCCGGTGCAGGTGCGCACCCCGTTGCTGATTGTCGGGCACGCCCGCCCGCACATGCCGCAGCCTTCCACGTCGCTGCTGAGCACCCGACACACGCCCGAACAGTTGACCTGCCCAGCACTGCATCCTGTCGCGCATTCTCCTGAGGCGCAGACCTGTCCGGTGGCACAAGTGCGATTGCACATGCCGCAGTGGCGCGTATCGTTGGTGAGGTTGACGCAGGCGCTCCCGCACACGCTCTGCCCGGCCGGGCAGACCAGTCGACAGTTGCCCATGACGCACGACTCGCCCGAAGGACAGGCCCGGCCACAAACACCGCATGCGTCGGTCGCGGTGTTCAGGTCGGATTCACAACCGTTGCTGGGGTTGTTGTCGCAATCGCCGTACCCGGTGGCGCACCGGGTTACGACGCACTGGCCCATGTCGCAGCCGGGCGTGGCGTTGGGGAGGGAGCAGGCGAGGTCGCAGCGACCGCAGTGACGCGGGTCGGTCGAGAGGCCACGGCAGGTGTCGCCACAGAGCGTCGTGCCGCCGCCGCAGGAGAGCTGGCAGGCGCCGTTGGTACAAAACCGTCCGCTCGGGCAGGCGTTGCCGCATTGACCGCAGTGGCGCGGGTCGGTTTGCAGGTCGGCGCACACCGCGTCACACCGCGTCTCCGCGGGAGCGCACATGGCCTGCACGTCTGCGACAGGCATGTCGAAGGCCACCAACGAGACGTCGGCGTCTGCGTCGCCCGCGTCTGCGTCGCCCGCGTCTGCATCGCCCGCGTCGTCCACGTCGTCCACGTCGGCCTCGGCGTCCATATGCGCGCCTGAATCCAGCCTGGGGGCGTCGAGGGCGTCCCATTGCGCGGGCAGCGGCGCGGCATCAAGGCGGCCCGACCAGGGGAGCGTGATGGCCTCGGTGGCGGGGCGACAGGCGCCCGTGGAGGGCTCGCAGCGCTGGTTTCTGTCGCAGGTGCTGTTGAGGCAGGTGGCCGCGAGGAGCAGCGGGAGCTCGACGCTGCTCCCTTCCGTAAATCGCACCACCGCCCGCTGAGAGACCAGGGCCGTGGCGAGGGTGCAACCGTCGGGGGTGGGGCAGCCCAGGGCCTCAATCCACACGGGCGTTGCGGGGTCGTTGGTCGACTCGCCGATCGATACCCACAATGGCAGTACGACGCGCCCCAGACCATTGCCGAGGGCAGTGGTGCGCAGACTACGGACCGGGCCTGCGGCGTCGCCCCGACGCACCTCCAGCACCACCGACTGCAGCCGTTGTCCCTCGCCCCAGGCAATGTCCGACTCAACGCGCACGAGGATTTCTGTGCGGGGCACCTCGCAGCCCTGGGCGCCCAGGCCGAGCGCCAGCAGCAGCCTCGCCCACCCCAAACGACGTGATGACAGCATCGGTACCATCCCCCTCACCAACGACTAGAGAGCGCGTCGACGGCGTAGTGGACGCCCGTCGGCGGCGACGCCGTGACGTTGAACACGCCTGCTGCGGCCATCCCCGCGACGGCGCCCCCGACGATCCCCGCGCCGATGCCCGTCCAAAACCACCACCGCCGCACCACCGGTGTCTCGTGCGAGTCGGTCGGCGGCTGCACCTGCACCCGCGGATCGGGCGTGGGGCGCGGGGCCTCTGCGGGCTGCGTCACCAGCGGCGCGGGCGTCGTCGAGACCGCAGGCGCGGGTGTCGGCGCGGGCTCGACGGCCACGGGTTCGAGCCGAACCTGAAGTGCGCGGCGCTCGCCCAGGCGGAGGGTGAGCGACTGGCGTTGGGAGACGAAGCCGGGCGCCGAGACGCTGACGACGTGCTCTCCCGCTTCGAGCTCCAGCCCGTCGGGGGTGCGCACCGAGTCGCGCCCATCGACTTCGACCCGCGCCGTCGGGGGTGTCAGCTCCAACTGCACCACCGCGAGCTGCACCCGCAGCCGCGCGATGTTGGCCTGCACCTGCGCGCTGCGCGCGGAGTTCACCGTGCTGCCGGCGTCGTGCAGATAGCGGAGGTAGTGGTCCAACGCCTGCCGAACGCGTCCCATGCGGTCGTACGCGCCCGCGAGGTTGAACAGCACCACGGGCACAGGCCGCAGTCGATATGATTCCTCAAACGCTGCGGCTGCCTCGGCGAAGCGCTCCTGGCGTGCCTCGGCGATGCCCCGATCGAAGGCTATGCGGGCGGTGACCGCCGCGTCGGGGGTCTGCGCGGCAACGCGCGACGGCGCCATGGACAGTAGCAGGACGGCACAGAGGCTGATGACCCTGGGAGGGATCGAAGCGACGCGACTCATGGGTACTCGCTGTCAAAGTGGACGGGGCGGGCCGACCGTCCGGGCGCGGCAGGGGCGCCCGGTGTCGCGCGAGGGGCGCGCGGTTCGCGAGGTGCGCGCGGCCGATGGGCTGTGGCTGCGGCGCTGGCTGCGGCTTGTGTATTCGGGGGGGGGCCGGTGCGCGTCGGGGCGGCGACGGGCGTGGTCGGCGTGCCTGGCGGGCGGAGGGCGGTTGTGCCGCCGTCTTGCGCGAAGGGCGCTGGTGCCTCGGCGGTGCGTTCGGGTGGCGACACGATGAGGGGTGCGATCGGCGAGGGGAGCGCCACCGGGGCCGTCGCGTGGCCAGGGCTGGACGACGACGGCTGTCGTAGGGTGACAGTGGCCACCCCGACCACCGCCAACAGCGCGACGCCTACAAACGCCGCGACGCGGCCCCGACGGTTTGGTGCGGTGGCTGACGCTCGGTGTGGCGTCGACACCCACGCGGTCAGCGAGGGCGGCGACGGGGCGGGCGCTGTCGGTAGGATCGCCTCGGCCGGGGGCAACGACATGGGGGCCAGTGCCTGCAGCGGCGGTGGCGTCGAGGGCATCACCGTCGTGGCGCCGTCGAGCAGGTCGCGTGACGAGGCCGCGGCGAACATCTCCACCGCTGAGTCAAAGCGCGCGTCGCGGTCGCGTTGCAGCGCGCACTCGACCAGCTCGACGACGCCGGGCGGCAGGGTGGGCTCCCAATGCTGGACGGGCGTGGGGGATTCGTAAAGCAACTTGCCAATGAGCAGGTTGACGTTGGGCGCATCGTAGGGGAGCTTGCCGGTGAGCAGCTCGTACAGGATGACGCCGAGCGCCCACACGTCGGTGCGCGCGTCGATGTCGGGCACGCCGCCCGCCTGCTCCGGCGACATGTACGCGGGGGTGCCGATGACCACCCCGGTGCGGGTGCGAAAGCGTTGGTCGGCGGCGGTGACGTCGTGCCCGTCGGGCAGGGTCGCGTCGTGCCGCGCGATGCCGAAGTCAATCACCTTGACGACAAGCGCCCCTGCGTTGTCGCGCGCGAGGAAGATGTTGCCGGGCTTGAGGTCGCGGTGCACGATGTTGAGCCGGTGTCCTGCGGCCATCGCAGAGAGCACGGGCAACAGCAAGCGCAGGGCTTCGGCCGCGGGGAGCTTGTTGCCAGGTTGCGCGGCGAGGTAGGCGTCGAGGCTCTCGCCGACGAGGTACTCCTGCACGAGGAAGGGCAGGCCGGTGGCGAGGTCGGTGTCGAAGTCGAGGATGTCGACGACGTTGGGGTGCTGGATGCTGGTGGCGGCGCGGGCCTCGCGCAGAAACCGTTGGACCACCTCGAAATCGCGCGCGTACTCCGGCAACAGCACCTTGAGGGCGACGCGTCGGCCCGTGTTCTGGTTGCGCGCCTCGAAGACCTGGCCCATGCCCCCTTCGCCCAGCAGGCGCAGGAGCAGGTATTTGCCACCGATGCACTCGCCCACGCTACCCATCGCTGAGACTCTCTCCTCGCCCCTGCGTCTCGCGCTCAAAACAGAAAGACAGCCATCTGCCTGAGGGCGCCCGTCAGGGAAACCCCCGAAAACCGTTGGTACTTCAGCGGCTCGCAGCCGTCAAGCGCGTGCCGGACCGCGTGCCTTACGCTCCAGAGATCAGGGCACCGGCACGAGGTCGTACGGACGCATGGCGGGGCCCACGGGGATGGCCGTCCCGCGCTCCATGGCGTCGAGCCCGAAGCGCCGCACCCCGGCTCCGGTCATGCCTGCCCCGGTGCCCGGGTCGCCAAAGACCACCACGTCGCCCACCACCCGCGGCGGGGCCGGGGACCACAGGTCGCGCGTCACGAGGGTCGTCATGGCCCCTCCCGCCCGCAGATGAACCATCCGCACCGCGGCCTCGCGCGCCCCCGTACGGGCCGCGGCCAGCTTGAGGGTGAGGCTCCCGTCGGCGAAGACCCCCACCCCGTCGAGGTTGGCCCCCAGGGACAACTCGTCGTAAAGCAGATTGACGGTCCCTGTGGCGGGGTGGACGGCCTCGAGGCCTCCGTCGCCGATCCGGTCGTAGTCCCCCACGGTGGTCACCAGGACCCGGCCGTCGGGGGCCCGCTGCATGGGCCCCACGGGGTTCCCATGCCGCAGGGTGATCGTGCCGACGACCGCACGGGCCTCGGGGTCGAGCCGCACGATGAGCCCGGGTTGGGTGGTGAGGGGGTAGCGGTCGAGGCGCTGGAGGCTCACCCACACCTCGCTCCCGACCCGCAGGAGGGCTTCGGGGTGGGGCAGGGCGCTGAGCCCCACATGCGGCATGAGGTCGACCGTACGGGACACCCGGCCCGTGGCGAGGTCGATCACGGCCAGGGAGGTCATGGCGTAGCGGGCCACCAGGAGGGTCCGGCCGTCGAGGGCCAGGACATCGTGGGCGTTGGCGTAGGGCTGCAGGCCCGCCCGGCGCTCGGAGTCGGTGAAGAGTGCGAGCTGGCAGACGAAGCCCGGGGGATTGGCCCGCAGGTCGAAGAGGGTGACGTTGTCGCCCTGGCCGGGGCTTCGGTGCAGGAGGGCCAGGGCGTCACCCAGGGTTCGGCCCACGGTGTCGGCGGTGACCCCGAGGTCGAGGGGCTCGGTGGCTCCGTCGGCGAGGCCGATGCGCAGGGCGCTCCCGGCGGTGAAGTTGCTGCCGAGGGCGATCACGCGGCTGGCCGGGGCCTCGGGCACCCGCAGGCGGTCGACCAGGGCCGGGCACCCGGAGGGCGTGGCGGCGTCGGGGGCGTCGCTCGGGTCGGAGCATCCCAGGAAGGCCGCGGGCACGAGGGGCAGGGCGCAGACGAGGCGAAGCGGCGGGCGGGTCACAGGGGCAGATCGTACGCGAGGGAGACAAACACCGCGCGCCCGGGCAGGGGGAAACCGAAGACGTCCTGGATGGCCACGGGGCGGGTGAGGGTCGTGGCCCCGAGGGATTGGGTTCGGGACACGGTGCGGAGGTCGAGGAGGTTGGTGGCGGCCACGCGGAGGCTCAGGCCCGGGGCCCGGGGTACGGCCAGGGTCAGGCTCGCCCCCACGAGGGTGCGGCCGGGGACCTCGGCCCGGTTGGAGCGGTCGAGCACGCTCGACGAGACCCAGGACAGGTCGGCCTCGAGGCGGGCAGGACCGAAGGTCATCCCCAGGCTCGCCGCGAGGTCATACGCGGGCACGAGCGGAACCCGCAGCCCGTCAAGCCCCGCTTCGCGGGACCGGGCCCGGGCGTCGGTGAGGCCGTACGAGACCCGCCCCGAGAGGGTCGATCCCAGGGAGGCCCGGAGCTCCAACTCGGCCCCCAGGATGGAGGCCCCGTCGAGGTTGAAGGGGCGGAGCGTGCCGCGGCTGGTCTGTTGCAGCACGATGAGGTCGTCGACGCGGCGGGCCCACAGGGAGGTCTCGGCCCGCAGGCGCAGGGTCCGTCGGTGCAGGGTCACCACGGCCCCGAGGTCGGCGTTGAGGGCCCGCTCGGGGCGGAGATTGGGGTCGCCTTGCAGGGAGCCCCGGTCGCCGTAGAGGTCGCTGAGGCTCGGGGCCCGTTGGTAGTAGCCCACCGTGGTGCGGAGGAGGAGGGCGGGGATCGGTCGCCAGCGGAGCCCGGCCCGCGGGCTGAGGAGGGTGCGCACGCCCGCGAGGGCGTCCTGTTGATCGCGCAGGGCCTCGGCGCTCAGGGTCGCTTCGGCGCGGAGCGAGGCCCGGGTGAGGTGGGCTTCGACGGCCCCGTAGACGCTCTGCCGGGAGGCCGCCCGGGAGGTGCTCGGGCCCGTGGGGGCGAAGTCCTCGGCCCTGGCCCGGACGAAGGCCTCGATCCCGGCGCGGGGGCCCCGGGTGGCGAGGCGGGTTCCGATCTCGGCGAGGCGGGTGGCGGTCCGGTCGTCACCGCCGTATCCGAGGGGGACGGGGCCGTCGTTGACGAAGCGGTCTTCGCGGGCCACCAGGGACACGAAGGCCCCGCCCGAGACGGGCCCGAGGCGCCAGGGCTGGTCGAGGCGTACGAGGACCCGACGCTGCCGCGCGAAGGGCCCGTCGCTCTGAAACGGAACCACCCCGGCCACCCCCCGCTCCCGCCACCCCGCCAGGACGGTGAGGCACTGTCTGCGGGAGGGAGTCTCTCCGCGGCAGGCCCGCCAGAGCAGGTCGAGGGCCTCGGCGTCGTTGTTGCGGCGGGGACGAAAGGCCCCGAGATTGAGCGGGGTTCCGCCGTCGTCGTAGTAGGAGTAGTCGCCGTCGGTGCTGCGCCACCCGACCGCGAGCAGGCTGCGCCAGGGCCCTGCCCGCCCCGCCACCAGGGCGGCCACCCTCCGGGCCCCGAACGAACCCATCCCCGCCGTGACCCAGGCCGAAGCCCGCGGCGGAAGGCTCCGGGTATACAGGGCCACCGCTCCGCCCAGCCCGCTCACCCCGAGCCCCACCGGAACCCCGCCCCGATGCACGTCCGCCCGCTCGACGAGGGCCGGGGCCACGAGGCTCAGGTCGACCCCGTCGCTGGCTCCGTCATTGAGCACCACCCCGTCGAGGGCCACCGTCACGTGCCCCCCGGGGGCTCCGCGGAGGGTCAAGGACTGGGCCCCGAGTCCATCCCCGAGGCGCCGTACGTGCACCCCCGGGGCCCGATCGACGAGCTCCCCGAGGCCCTCGGCCGTACGCCCCGAGGCCCGCAGGTCGAGGCTGGTCACGGCCCCGGTTCCGCCTTCGGCTTCGGCCTGGGCCGCCGCGAGGGCGTCGCCGCGCACCACCGCCCCGTCGACGGTCTGTCCGTACCCCGGGCGGCCCGTGACGACGGCGGCCAGGGTGAGGGCCACGGCCACCGGAGGCCCTGGGCTTCGCAGTCCCGCGCGCACCCGGGACCCTGTACCACAGGCCACGGAGTGCTAGCCTCCGCCCCGTCCATGAACGAGATCCGTCTGCGGTGTGTGGTGGTGGTGTGCGGCGATCCCGACCCGTCGGTGTCTGCGGCCCATGGGGGCTTCGCGTCGTGGTTTCTGCGGTCCCTCGGCCCGGAGGTCGAGGTGCGGCTCTGCGACGCCCGGTGCGAGACCCCGGCCCCCGCCTGGCTCGACGGGTGCACGGGTCTGGTGCTCACGGGTTCGCCCCACTCGGTGTACGAGCCCCTGCCGTGGATCGCCCCGTTGGAGGAGCTCCTCCGCGACGCGGTCTTGTCGCGCAGGATGCCGACCCTGGGGGTGTGCTTCGGCCACCAGCTCCTGGCCCAGGCCCTCGGAGGGCGGGTGATCCGCAACCCGCGGGGCCGGGAGATGGGGACCATCATGGTGCAGCGGCACGACGACGTGGCCGTCCTGCTCGACGGGCTCGGGTCGCGGTTTGCGGCCCAGGCCACCCACCGCGACACCGTGGTGGCTCCCCCGCGCGACGCCGTGGTCCATGCGTACAGCGACCGCGACGACTGCCAGGCCTTCTCGGTCGGGACGGCCTTCGGGGTGCAGTTTCACCCCGAGGTCACGGCCCCCATCCTGCGGAGCTACATCCAGGCCCGGGCGGGGGTCCTGCGCACCGAGGGGGTCGACCCCCAGGATCTCCACGACGCCGTACACGACACCGTGTCCGGCCCGATCGTGTTTCGTAACTTCCTGGAGGTCGTACGGGACGAGGCCCGGGCCAGGGTCACTCCGTGGCCCGCAGGGTGAAGCAAAACTGTCGGGCCCCGGCGTTGGCCGTCGACACCGTCAGGGTCGCCCGGGCCGCCGCATGGGGGACCTCAAACCGATACCCGGTCACCCCCTTGCGGTTATGGGCCACCAGGACGTGTTCGGCCGTTGGGTGCCCCTCGGCTTGCCACAGGATGCGCAGGGTCACGTCGGTCCCGGCGGGGAAGTGCCCCGCGTCGTCGATCCCGTAGGCCCCGACCACGGCCCGGGCCGGGGGGACGGCCCCGAGCTCGATCACCAGATCACCCCCGGGGTGGGGGTGGGCGTAGAGGCAGGGCATGTCGCCGCCGTCGAAGCGGTGGGTCTCGATCCGGAGCTGGTTCCAGTCGGGGCCGCGGCATACGAGGCGGTGGGCGACGAAGGGGCAGGGGCCCGCGTCGTCTCCGCCCTCGCGTCGGGCCGTGACCCGCTCTCCGAAGGCCGTATTGACATCAAACAGCACCCGCCCCGTGCGCTCGGCCACGAGATCCCAGGCGTGCCCGCGACCGTCCGGTCCGAGCGTGCGCCCCGGCCCGAACCGCCCGATCAGGGGCGCGAGCTGGGCCTCCTGGGGGGCGAGGCCGTAGAGCCTGCGGACGCCCCGCAGGTCGTCGAGGGGGAGCTGTCCCCACACCGTGGCCACGGGGCGGGCCATGGACACCAGCTCGGGGGCCTCGTCGGTCAAGAGGAGCAGGTCGCGGGGCCCCGCCTCGCGCCGTACGAGGGCCACCACGGCCCGCCGCGGATCGCTCCGGGCCCGCGACCACTCCAGGGCCTTCCACGCCAGGACGAGGCTCAGGAGGCCGCCGAGGACCATGAGGATCTCCCACGCGATGCGCGTGGAGGCCCGATCGCGGACCGGGGCCGTCATGGGGTGTCGAGCCACCGGGTCCGCCAGTGCTCCAGGACCAGGAGGGCGTAGAGGGCCTTGCGGTGGTCGGCCCGGCCCGCGAGGTGCTCGTCGATCCAGCGGCCCACGGTGGGGGCGTGAAACCACCCGGCCCGGGCGATGCGGTGGGGCGAGAGGGTGTCGGTGAGGAGGGTGCGCAGGGGCCCGCGGAGCCACTGCCCGACGGGGGCCCCGAAGCCCTTCTTGGGCCTGCGTACGATCGAGGCGGGCACGAGGGTCTCCAGCGCCCTGCGGAGGATGTACTTGGTGGTGGTCCCCCGCAGCCGCTGCGACTCCGGCAGGGCCAGACAGAACTCCACCACCTCGGTGTCGAGGAGGGGGGCCCGGGCTTCGAGGGAGACCCGCATGGTGGCCCGGTCGACCTTCTGCAACACGCCCTCGGCGAGGTAGCTGCGGAGGTAGAAGGCCGTGGCCGCGTCGAAGTCGGAGGCCGCCCCAGAGCCTGCGGCGAGGGCGCTGTCGAGGCTGTGCACGAGGGCGTGGTCGAAGGAGCTGGTGAGCACCGTGGGCAGGAGCGACGGGTCGATGGCCGCGAGCCACGCGGCGTGACGGGCGGCCCCTCGGACCCCGAGCCCCTGGGCCATCTGGCGGAGCTTGAAGGCCAGAGAGAAATTGGCTCCCGAGTCGGGGGCCATGCCCGCGAGGCGACCGAGGAGCCCCCCCAGGAGCCGCGAGGGGGCGACGGGGGCGAGAAACCTGTCGGCCACGAAGGTGGGGTACCCCGCGAGGATCTCGTCGCCTCCGTCGCCTCCGAGGGCCACGGTGACGTGCTCCCGGGCGAGGCGGGCCAGCATCGAGGTGGGCAGGATGGAGGTGTCGGCGTGGGGCTCGTCCATCCAGTCGAGGGTGGGCTCGACGGCGTCGACGAGGGCCGCGGCCGACAGGACCTCGACGTGGTGGGTCGTGCCGAGGTGGGCGGCCACCACGGCGGCGTGCTCGCGCTCGTCGAAGGAGGGGTCTTCGAAGCCGATGGCGAAGGTCTGGATGTGCGGGTGGTGGCGCACCGCGAGGGCCGCGATGAGGCTCGAATCGAGGCCCCCGGAGAGAAACACCCCGACGGGGACGTCGGCCACGAGGCGCCGGGCCACGGCCCGATCGACCCGGGCGACGAACCCCTCCCGCAGGGTGCCGGGGTCGCCCCGCAGGCGGGTCCCATACCGCGGGGTGTAGTAGGTCTCGAGGTGCAGGCCCCGGTCGGCGTGCCAGGTGAGGGTCTCTCCGGGGCCGAGCTTGCGCACGTTGGCCAGGATCGACCGGGGCTGCGGGACATACTCATGCACGAGAAACTGGGCCACGGCCACGGGGTCGACCGTGCGCTCGTCGTGGACCCGGGGGTGGGCGAGGAGGGCCCGGAGCTCGCTGGCAAAGACAAGTCCTTGACGACCTGCGGGGTCGCCGAGGGGGGCGTAGTACAGGGGCTTCTTGCCGAAGCGGTCGCGGGCCAGGAGGAGCCTCCGGGCCTCGGCGTCCCACCACCCGAAGGCGAACATCCCGTGGACCCGCCCGAGGGCCTCGGGGCCCCAGCGGCGCAGGGCCAGGAGGAGGGCCTCGGTGTCGGAGTGCGACCGCAGGGTCTCGCCGAGGGCGGAGAGGGTGTCGCGCAGGGCGGGGTAGTCGTAGACCTCGCCGTTGAAGGTGAGGAGGTGTCGGCCGTCGTCGGTGGCCATGGGCTGGCGGGCCGCCGCGGAGAGGTCGACCACGGACAGGCGGCGGTGTCCGAAGGCGCATCCGTCGAGCACGGTGAGGCCGTCGCCGTCGGGGCCCCGGTGGGCGAGGCGGGCCGTCATGGCCGCGAGGACGTCGCGGTCGGGGCGTTGCCCGTCGGGGAGCACGATGCCGGTGATGCCGCACATGGGGGCGTCGTCGGGGGGCTCAGCCGTCGCTGCCGCGGGCGGCGGGGGGCGGGGCGTCGAAGTTGATCAGCTCGCGCACCAGGTAGGTCTTCTTGCCCTGGGACTCATGGTAGGTGCGAATGAGGATCTCGCCCAGGAGGCCCATCAGGAGAAACTGGACCCCGAGGGAGAAGAGAAACACCGCGAGCTGGAGGAGGGTGGTGGCCTGGATCCACTGGCCGGGAATGCCCAGGAGGTGGTTGCGAATAAACTGGGCGACGAAGAGCGTCCCGGAGAGGACCCCCGTCGAGCAGAGGAAGAGGGCGGGGCGGCCGAAGAAGTAGATGGGCTTGGTGGAGTAGCCCCCGAGGAAGGTGACCGTGAGCAGGTCGAGGAGGACCTTCCACACGCGGGACAGGCCGTATTTCGACTGCCCGGCCACCCGGGGGTGGTGGGTGACCTCCATCTCGGTGACCCGGGCCCCTGCCCAGCTCGCGTAGATGGGGATGAAGCGGTGCATCTCGCCGTAGAGCCCATAGGGCTCGAGGACCCAGCGGCGGTAGGCCTTGAGGGTGCAGCCGTAGTCGTGGATGCGCACGCCGGTGACGCGGCCGATGAGCCAGTTGGCGATCATGCTGGGCAGGCGGCGGGTGACGGCCTTGTCCTTGCGGTCGCGTCGCCAGCCCGAGACCACGTCGAAGCCCTCGTCGAGGCGGGCGAGGAGGCGGGGGATGTCGGCGGGGTCGTTTTGCAGGTCGGCGTCGAGGGCCACGATGATGGGGCCCCGGGAGTGGTCGATGCCGGCGGCGATGGCCGCGGTCTGGCCGAAGTTGCGCCGGAAGCGTACGACCCGGAGCCAGGGCCGCGAGGCGGCGGCCTCGTGCAGGAGGGCGGGGGTGCGGTCGCGCGAGCCGTCGTCGACGAGGACGGCCTCGGCGGGCTGAGGCAGGCTCGGCAGGGCCGCGTCGAGGGCCGTCATGAGGGCCGCGAGCGACTCCTCCTCGTTGAAGACCGGGATGACCAGACTGAGGGCCGGGACCGACTGCGCCGTAGACACGGGCCGCGGTGTATCACAGGCTCCCCGTGGCGTGCACGCCAACGACGCAGGGCCTTTGGAGGAGGGAGCGGTCAGGAGGGGAGGAGGCGGGGGAGGGGGGAGCCGGAGGCGACTACTCGGCCCCGCAGGTGCCCGTCATGGGGCGGGCGGCCACGGTGGGCATGATCATGGCGGGGCGGGTCTCGAAGCCCAGGCCCGCGCCGATCCCGCCGGCGTTGCCCATGTCGCAGGAGCCCATGCCGGGGCGGTTCATCGGGTCGGTGGCGATGTCGACGAAGCCGCCGAGCAGGGCGTTGACCGTCTCGGGCATGATGCCCGCGGGCAAGAGGCCCGGGGTGGCCAGGGTGGCCGCGAGGTCGGACCGGAGGACCATGCCCCCGAGGTTGCCGCCCGAGCCGTCGACGAGGTTGACCCGCACCTGCACCGAGAAGAGGTTGAGGGCGATGTTGTTGTTCTGCACCGGGATGTTGAGCGAGAAGCCCGGGCGGGTCAGGTCGGTGGTGGTGACCTGGAGGCGGCCGTTGACGATCCGGCCCTGGTAGGTGAAGCGGGCCCGGGCGATGTCGTTGCCCTCGACCGAACGCGGGTCGATCTGGTAGGGCTGGTTGGGCATGCCGATGTTGGCGCAGCTCGCAAACATGGGGTGGGCGAAGGGGTAGAGCTTCACCGTCACGGCGGAGTCGTTGAGGGTCGGGCCGAGGGCCCCGTTGACCCCCTCGACGCGTACGATGACCGAGAGGCTGCCCGAGGTGATCTGCTCCTGGAGGAGGGCCCCGATGTCCATGCCCCCGCCGACGAGGCCGCCGACGGTCTCGGCGATCTCGGGGAGCTGGTTGTCGACCCCGCCCTGACAGCCGGCCCCGCCGTTGGGCATGCCCGCGGTGCAGGTCCCCATGTTTTGATCGCTGTCGAGGGGGGAGAAGGCGTCGGCCTTGTCGCAGTCGAGGGGCTGTCCCCCCGTCCGGGGCGAATGGCGGCCGTCGATGTTGTACCCGTGCGAGCCGCGGTTGGCGATCATGCCGGAGCTGTCCAGCGCGAGGCGGGTGATCACGTAGTCGTAGGTCTGCCCGGCTCCGCCGCCGGTGCCGGTGTCAGCGCCGACGCCGGCGTCGCCCGTCGGGGTGGAGCCCGTTTCGCTGCCACACCCGATGGCCCCGAGGGCCAACGCGGAGAGGGCGGTCGCTAGAATCTTTCGGCCGATCATCGTAGTCGTACTCCTGAAGAAGAGAGGGGGAGGGTCGCCCGTCGCGCACGCACGCCGTCGCGTGCCGCCGTTGGAGGGCCCAAGCAAGAGGCCTCAACCGCGCACCCCGAACGAGCCGCCGGGCTCCGACGAATGCGCCCGATTCCCTAGCATCCCCCAGGGCCACGCGGCAACTGCCTAACCACCCTCAGGACCGTGGCCAGGGGGTCCAGCCAGAAAGTCCGGATGACGCAGTGCGCAATGCTAGGGTGGTGCCGTGGCAGACTTCGTCCATCTTCACGTCCACTCCCAGTACTCGATGTTGGAGGGGGCCATTCGGGTCAAGGACCTGTGCGCCCGCGTCAAGGAGCTGGGCATGTCGGCGGTGGCCGTCACCGACCATGGGAACATGCATGGGGCCATTGAGTTCTACCAGAAGGCCCACGCCGCCGGGCTGCGGCCCATTTTGGGGTGCGAGCTGCCCTTCGCGTTCGCGATGCCGGGCGACAAGCCTGACAAACACGGGCGGTCCCGGAGTTATCACCTGCCCGTCCTGGCTCGCGACCTGGAGGGCTACAAAAACCTCATCGCCCTGGTCTCCCACGCCTGGCTCGACCCCGACGGAGACCCCCAGTCCACCCTGGAGCGGCTGCACCAGCACCGCCGAGGCCTGGTGGTCTTGACGGGCTGCCTCGGGGGCATCCTGGCCCAGAGCCTCCTGCAGCACGGGGACGGCTACGCCCGGGAGGTCCTCGGCCAGCTCCGCGAGGTGGCCGAACCCGACGGCCTCTTCGTCGAGCTCCAGGAGCACGGCCTGGTCGAGCAGGGCATCGTCAACCGCATCCTGGCGGGCCTCGCCCGGGAGGCGGGCCTGCCTGTGGTGGCCACCAACGACGCCCACTACCTGCGCCGCGAGGACGCCCGGGCCCAGCGGGCCCTGACCTGCATCGCCTCGGGGTCGAGCCTGGAGGACAGCGACGCCACGGCCCACGGGAGCGAGGAGATGTACCTCAAGAGCCCCGAGGAGATGGCCGAGGTCTTCGCCGACTACCCCGAGGCCCTCGCCAACACCCTGCGGGTGGCCGAGCTCTGCCAGGTCAAGCTTGACCTCGGAAAGCCCTCCCTGCCGAAGTTTCGCGACGATGGCGGGTCGGTGGTCGACGACGTGGACGAGTACTTCGCCACCCTGTCGCGCCAGGGCCTGGAGGAGCGCTTCGAGGCCTTCCGTCGGCAGGGGTACGCCTTCGACGAGGCCCAGTACCGCGAGCGCCTGGAGACCGAGGTCCGGGTCATCCAGGGGATGAAATTCCCCGGGTACTTCCTCATCGTCCAGGACTTCATCAACTGGGGCAAACGCAACGGGGTCCCGGTGGGGCCGGGCCGCGGCTCGGGGGCCGGGTCGCTCGTGGCCTACGCCCTGCGTATCACCGACATCGACCCCCTCCCGTACGACCTGCTCTTCGAGCGCTTCCTCAACCCCGAGCGCGTCTCGATGCCCGACTTCGACGTCGACTTCTGCATGCTCAAACGCGAGCGCGTGATCGAGTACGTGCGGCAGAAGTACGGGCAAAACTCGGTCGGCCAGATCGCCACCTTCCAGGTCCTCAAGGCCAAGAGCTGCGTCCGCGACGTGGGGCGGGTGATGGGCCTGTCCTTCGCCGAGACCGACGCCATCGCCAAGCTCGTGCCCGACCCCGTCCAGGGCAAGACCGTCTCGCTCAAGGAGGCCCTGGAGAAGGAGCCCCGCTTCAAGGCCCTGTACGAGGAAGACCTCGGCACCCGCAACGTCGTCGACATGGCGATGAAGCTCGAGAACCTCAACCGCCACGCGGGCATGCACGCCGCCGGGATCGTCATCTCCGAAGGCCCCCTGTGGGACACCGTCCCCGTCTTCAAGGGGGGCGGCGGCGAGATCGTCACCCAGTACGCCAAGGACGAGGTCGAGGCCGCGGGCCTGGTGAAGTTCGACTTCCTCGGCCTCACCACCCTGACCGTGCTCGACTTCGCCGTGGGCATGATCCGCAACCGCCCCGACGAACGCGAGCGGGTCCGCAAGGGGGGCCGCGGGTTTGAGCTCGACGAGATCCCCCTCGACCCCAAAGACCCCAAGCCCGAGCGGGCCAGAGCCGCCCGGGAGACCTTCGAGCTCCTGCAATCGGGCGAGACCACGGGCGTCTTTCAGCTCGAGTCGTCGGGCATGCAGAAGCTCTTCAAAGACCTCCGCCCCGACTGCTTCGAGGACATCGTGGCCGCCGTGGCCCTCTACCGCCCGGGTCCCCTCGGGACGGGCATGGTCGAGGACTTCGTCAACCGCAAACACGGCCGGGCCAAGGTGGTCTACCCCCACGACTGCCTGAAAGAGATCCTCGAGCCCACCTACGGGGTCATCGTCTACCAGGAGCAGGTGATGACCATCGCCCGCACCATGGGGGGCTACACCCTCGGGGGCGCCGACCTCCTGCGCCGGGCCATGGGGAAGAAGAAGGCCGAGGAGATGGCCAAGCAGAAGCAGACCTTCGTCGACGGGGCCCAACGCCTCGGGCACGACGGGGCCAAGGCCGTCGAGGTCTTCGACCTCCTCGAGTACTTCGCGGGCTACGGCTTCAACAAGTCACACTCCGCGGCCTACGCCCTCATCACGTACCAGACGGCCTATCTCAAGCGGCATTTCCCCGTGGAGTTCATGGCCGCCACCCTGTGCTCGGACATCGGCAAGATCGAGAAGCTCGTGGGCACCATCGCCGAGGCCCGGAGCATGGGGATCGAGGTCCTCGTGCCGGACGTCAACGAGTCCGACCGGCTCTTCACCGTGGTCTACGCGGCCAAACCCGTGGCCGTCCCGCGCAAACCCGCCACCCGGGTCGAGGCCGATCCGTGGCGCCCCCAGATCCGGGTGGGCCTCGGAGGCATCAAGGGCGTCGGCGACACCGCCATCGAGAACATCACCACCGCCCGCAAGCAGGGCCCCTTCCAGGACCTCTTCGACTTCAGCGCCCGGGTCGACCCACGCTGCGTCAACAAGGGTGTGGTCGAGGCCCTCGTCTACTCCGGGGCCTTCGACGTGACCCTGGAGCGCGTGGGGGCCACCCGGAGCCAGGCCTACGAGGCCATCGACAAGGCCCTCGACCGAGGCCGCGGGGCCGCCAAGGAGCGGGCCTCGGGGCAGAAGTCCCTCTTCGGCCTGGTCGAGACCCTCAAGCCCGTGGGGGGCTACCCCGACGCCCCCCCGTGGGACCTCATCGAGAAGCTCAAGAAGGAGCGCGAGGCCCTGGGGCTGTACCTCACCGGCCACCCCCTCGATCGGTACGCCACCGAGGCCCAGCGCTTCGCGACCTGCACGACCCTCGACATCGCCACGATGGACAACAACACCGAGGTCAAGCTCGCGGGCGTGATCGAGGCCTACCGGGAGAAGGTCCCGAAGTCCGGCGGGCGGATGGCCTTCTTCTTCCTCGAGGACCGGGCCGGGCGGGTCGAGGCCATCGTAAGGCCGCGCAATTTCGACGACCTCGCGGCCCACATGAAGGAGGGCGAGGCCGTGCTCCTGGAGGGCAAGGTCAAGGTCGAGTTTCGCCGCGACGACGAGGGCAACGTCGACGACGACGTCCCCGAGCAGCAGCTCGAGCGCAAGCTCATGGTCGAGCGCCTCACCCCCCTCGGCGACGCCCTGCGGGCCCAGTCCAGGTCACGGGCCGTGCGCCTCAACCTGCACCCCGGGGTGGTCCCCGACAACGACGTGGGCCGACGCAGGCTGGCCGCCCTCAAGCAGTGCCTCGCCGAGAGCCCGGGAGACTTCGGGGTTCATGCCGTGGTGCGGTTGCCCGACGGGGCCGAGGTGATGCTGCGCCTGCCGGGCTGCAAGGTCGACCCGGGGGAGGCCCTCATCGGCCGCATCGAGAGGATCTTCGGCGAGAAGGTGGCCGAGCTGCGGAGCTGAGGGCCCGTACGCCGGGCAGCCGCAGCTCCGGGGCGAAAAAGTTCTTGTAGAAATTTTGACGGGGCGCCGCCGCCTGTAGGAGAGCCACTGCTTCGCGAAGGGCTTCTGTAATGGCGACGACACGCAACTGCACCGTCTGTGGGAAGGGCTTCGAGCCCCGTTTCAAGTACCAGATTGAGGAGGTGGAGGGCAGCGCGCAGTTTTTCTGCACCCAGAAGTGTCAGCAGGCCTCGATCGGGGCCCGCAAGGGGGCCGAGGCGGTGACCTGCACGGGCTGCTCCCGCGGGTTTGCCCTGGAGTTCGCGTGGCAGGTGGCGGTCTCCGAGGGCCAGCGGCGCTACGCCTGCAGCGAGGGGTGCAAACACGCCCTCCGCGAGGCTCCCGCGGCGCCTCCGGCCGCTCGCAAGGGGCCCCACCGCATCGCGGTCTTCAACCACAAGGGGGGCACGGGCAAGACCACCACGGCCATCAACGTGGCCGCGGGCCTGGCCGAGCGGGGGCTCCGCGTCCTCCTGGTCGACGTCGACCCCCAGGGCAACGTGGGGGTCTCCCTCGGGGTCCGGGGCGAGCACACCCTCTACCATGTCCTGGTCCTCGGCCGCGATCCGCGCGAGGTGGCCATCCCCGTGCGGTCCAACCTCGAAGTCATCACCTCCAACGAGTCGCTCGCCGCGGCCGAGCTCTACCTCGCCGCCCGACCCAACCGCGATCGCATCCTGCGCGAGCGGATGGTGGGCTCCGACGCCTATGACGTGGTCGTGCTCGACTGCTCGCCGTCGTTGTCCCTCCTCAATCAAAACGCCCTCTGTTACGCCGACGCCGTGCTCATCCCGGTGTCGTGCGACTACCTCGCCCTCGTCGGGGTCAAGCAGTGCGTCCGCACCCTGCGCGGGGTGCACGAGCACCTCAAGCACCCGGTGTACATCCTCGGGGTCATCCCGACCTTCTACGACGCCCGACACAAGCTCGGCCGGGAGGTCACCGACACCCTGCGGGCCAAGTTCGGGGCCCTGTGCATGAGCCCCGTACGGGCCAACATGAAGCTCCGCGAGGCCCCCGCGGCGCGGCAGACCATCTTCGAGTACGCGGCAGACTCGCACGGGGCCGAAGACTACGCCGCGGTGGTGAAGCAGGTGGTGGCCGCCCTCGATCAGGGGGCCCGTATGGCCGTGGGCGCCGTGGCGGCCCAGGCGGAGGTGCAGTGATGGCTGGTTCCAATGTACGACGGGTGGTGGCGGGGGCGTCGCCGATGGCCGCAGACCGGGCCGAAGAGACCGCCCGGCGGGGCATCCACGATGTCCTCGACGACGACGTGGCCGAGGTCCTGCAGAAGACATTCTTCTCCCCCGAGGTCCCCATCGAGCGGTCGACCTCCGAGGCGGTGCGGCCGGGCCCCCGCAAGGCGCGCCCCCAGGACAAACCCGACCACTACAAGGTCATCTGCATCTCGTTCTACACCGAAGACCTCGAGCACCTCGACGGGGTCGTGCGCGAGCTCAAGCGCCGCGGAAACACCAAGGCCAACCGCTCGGCCGTGCTCCGGGCCGCCATGCGGCAGCTCGACCTCGCCAAGGTGCCCCGTGGCCTCTAGGGCAGTCCTCGGGGCTTCGGTGGCCCTCGCCCTCGCCCTCGGATGCGCGTCCAAGCCCGCCCGGCTCGCGGGCCGTTGGGTGTACCTCGCCGACGCCCACGGGATCGCCGTCGGACCCGCCGACACCCCCGCCGGAGGAGCGCCTCTGCGCCTCACCCCCGGGTCAGCCGCGGCGGGGGGGTGCCTGTCCCCCGAGGAGGTCGACAGCGCCTTCGGACCGAGCTGTCGGCACGAGCCCGAAGGGGGTTCGGCCACGGCCGAGGCCCTCGTGCGCTGGTACTGCCGCGACGACCTCACCGTGCGGGTGCGCTTCGAGGCCTGCCCCATGGCCGGGCGGGTGCGTCCCGTAGAGCTGGCCGTGGCCACGCTGCCCGCGGCCCCGTGAGAGGGACCCTTCGCACGGGCCAAGGGCAAAGGGTAGAGTGACCCCCATGGACTTCGATCCGCCGCTCCAACCGCCCCGCCGCGAACCACCCTGGAAGCCCATCCTCGGCGGTCTCCTGGCCGTCTCGCTCGTGGCCAACGGAGCCCTCCTCCTGCGCGGCCCCCGGCAGATCGAGCGGCAGGTGACCACCGTGGCCCAGGCGCCGCCCCCCGCCTGTCCGCCGCCCCCCATGCCCGAGGCGGCCCCGACCTGCCCCGAGTGCCCCGTGTGCGAGACCCCCGCGGCCCCGGTGGCCCCCGCTCCCGCCCCCGCCCCTGGGCCGGGGCACACGGGCCCGCGCCCCCCGCGTCCGCCTCCGGTCGACGAGGCCGCGGCCGCCGAGGGGGAGGGGCACCTCGCTCACGCGGCCACGGTGGGAGAGCGCGACCCGGTCCAGGTGGCCGCCCAGCGCCGCGTGGCCGACGGGGTCGACCGCATCGTGGCGTCGCGGAGCCCCGCCGCGGCCGAACGTTTTCTTCGGCGCAACCTGCCTGGCCTGGCCAGCATGGACTGCGCGTTTCGTGACCCGGCCTCGGCCGAACACGTGCGCATGCGGCTTCGCGAGCTCAACGAGCTGGCCCGGCCCGAGGCCCGCCTGTCCGACGCCGACCTGGCCCGCTTCGAGAGGGAGCTGCGATGTCCGCGCGAGTGACGGGGAGCTGGTGTCTGGGGGCGGTCGTGGTGCTCGGGGCCGTCGCCGCGGGGTGCGGTCCCCGACGTCCTCCGCCGCGACCCCCGCCCTGCCTCGGGGCGGCCTGCCGGCAGTGGCCGCACGTCACGGTGAATTTCTGGCGGGGTTCGGGCCCTCCTCGTGGGCGGCGGTACACCGGGGCCCTGTGCGTCCAGGTGAGCTTCGACTGCCCCGAGGAGGGGCGGCACAGCGTGTGGATCGAGCCCGAGGCCCCGCGTTGTACGACCTACCTCAACAGCGAGGGCCCCGAGTGGCTCCGGGTCGAGAACGGGCGCCTGGCCATCCCCTGGCCCGCCCGCTGCCAGGGCAACCGGGTGGAGATGTACGTCTCGGCCCAGCCCAATTTCGCCCTGTGCTCCGCGGTCAACAACCGCCTCGTGGTGGCCCAACGCGACGACCTCTCCTCCGACATGGTGCTCGACTGCCGCTGAGGAGCGCGGGGCGCGGTCACCGCGGGAAGGCCATCACGTCGTCGAGGCGGGGGCTCTGGGTGGCGAGCATCACGAGGCGGTCGAAGCCCAGGGCGTTGCCCGCGCACGGGGCGATGCCCTCCTCCAGGGCCGCGAGGAAGGCCTCGTCGAGGGGGTATACGGGCAGTCCTGCGGCGGCTCGTCGAGTCTGGTCGTCGAGGAGCCTGCGGCGCTGCTCGGCCGGGTCGGTGAGCTCGTCGAAGGCGTTGCAGAGCTCGAGGCCGGCCACGTAGAGCTCGGCCCGCAGGCACACCGCGGGGTCGCGTGGATCGACCCGGGCCAGAGAGGCCTGAACGCTGGGAAACCCCGTGAGGAAGGTAGCCTGACGGCGGCCCAGGTGGGGCTCGACCTCGGTGGAGAAGACGGCGTAGTAGGTGGCCTCGTCGCGGGCGGCGAGGGCGATGGGGTCGCCCTCGTGGGGGGCGTACCGGGCGAAGGCCTCGCGTACGGTGAGGCGCGCGAAGGGACGGACCAGGCTCACCCGATGGCCCTCCCGCACGACCACGTCGGGGTCTCCGAGGGCCCCCACGGCGGCCCGCACGATGGCCTCGGCGTCGGCCAGGACAGCGTCGAGGTCTTCCCAGGCCCGGTACCACTCCAGCATCGTAAACTCGGGCTGGTGTCGGGCGCCTCGTTCGCCGGCCCGCCAGCAGCGGGCAAACTGGGCGCAGCGGGCCACCCCCCCGGCCAGCAGGCGCTTCATGGCGTACTCGGGGGAGGTGTTGAGCCATCCCGCGGCGGCGTCGCCGGCGTGTACCCCGAACGCGGCGAGGTGCAGGTCGCTCCCGGGATTGGGAACCACCGAGGGGGTGTCGACCTCCAGGAAGTGCTGCGATCGGAGGTAGGCCCGGACGGCCTCGGTCACCCGCATCCGGTCGCGCAGACGTCGGGCCACCCCGTCGAGGGACATCCGTCGGGTCTCGGCCCCGGGGGAGAAGGGGTCGCGGGTCGGGCGCACGACCCGCTCGACCCGCAGGACCTGGCGTTGGGCGTCGAGGCGTACGGTCACGAGGTCGCCCGGCGCGAGGGAGTCGATCCGGACGTCGGCGTTGGGGGCGAGCTCCAGGGTGTGGGGAGCCCCGTCGACGAGGAGGCAGAGGCCGTCGTGGGTGGGGGGCGTGTAGAGGCGACCGTGGAGGCGGCGGGTCATGCGGGCCACGAGGGTAGCGCAGGGGGCGTGGCCGCGCCGGGCGGAGATTACCGCTTGGACACGCGCTCGACGTACTCGCCGGTGCGGGTGTCGATGCGGATCAGGTCGCCCTGGTTGATGAAGATGGGCACGTTGACCACGGCCCCCGTGGAGAACTTCGCGGGCTTGAGCACGTTGTTGGCCGTGTCGCCCTTGAACCCGGGGTCGGTCTCGATGACCTCCATCTCGATAAACGTGGGCAGGCTGATGCCGATGGGGCGACCGTTGTAGAGCACCACCGAGCAGACGGCGTTGTCGAGGAGGAACCCGCGGCTCTCCTCCACGGCCTTGGCGTCGACGTGGATCTGGTCGTACGTGGCGTTGTCCATGAAGACCAGGCCGTCATTCTCGGCGTAGAGAAACTGCATCTCGCGCTCCTCGACGTCGGCCCCCTGGAGCTTCTCGCCCGACTTGAAGGTGCGCTCGAGCACGGAGCCCGTGATCATGTTCTTCATCTTGACTACGGTGGAGGGCGTGCCCTTGCCGGGCTTGCGGAAGTCCACCTGCACCACCTGAAAAGGCTCGCCGTCGATGTCAAGCTTCTGCCCGCGACGCACGTCGTTGATGTCGTAGATCTGGCCCATAGGTTCCTCGGTGCGCGGCACTACCAGCTTCAGGGCCTCGTGGCAAGGGTGCGACGCCCGGACTTGCCCGAGCCCCGGCCCTCCTGCTACTGCCACGGTCGCCGTGTCCAGCCGAGAGCCCGACGAGTTTCGTGAGATCAAGCGGGAGATCATCGAGTCTCGCGGGCTCATCATCAAGACCAACAACCTCACGGCGGCCCTGTCGGCCGATGTGAAGTCCATCGCCCGGCGTCAGGCCAGCTACGAGCGGCGCCTCACGATCAACTCGGCCACGGCCTACGTCCTCTTCGTGGTGGTGATCTTCGGCGGGATCAAGCTCTGGCTCGACGCCTCCATCCGCGAGAAGAGCCTCGAGGTGCGGTCGCTGCGCCGGGTCGAGGAGACGGCCCGCCGCGAGCTCACGGCGGCCCTGCGCGAGCGCGAGGAGCGCCAGCAGCTCGACCAGCGGGCCCAGCGCTTCTACGACCTCGTGCGCGACGGGCGCCGGCAGGAGGTGGTGGAGTCGTGGGAGCAGCTCCGCCGCGAGCGGCTCTCGGCGGTGGAGATGGCCATGTTCCAGGACGTGGTCGATCGATTTCGGACCGACCTGTCGGTGGTGGCCTACGAGCGGGGCCTGGAGCACGCCCGGATGGCCCGCTACGCCGAGGCCTACGAGTCGTACGAGGAGGCCGTGCGCATCAAGGAAGACGCCGGCCACATCCCCATGGTTCGTATCGCCCAGGCCGACGCCCTGCGGCACCTCGGGCGGCAGCGCGAGGCCGTGGTGGTGCTCCAGGGGGTGGTCGACGGGACCAACCGCGACGCGGCCGACGACGCCATGTACAAGATGGCCCAGTGCCAGGTCGATCTGCAGCAGTTTGGCGAGGCCCGGACGACCCTGCGCAATCTCCTGCGGCGGTTCCCAACGGGCTCGGTGGCCCAGGAGGCCCGCAACTATCTCTACGAGCTGTCGACCCCCGGGGCCACCCCCACGCGGCGCTGACCGGCGGGGAGCACGCTCCTCAGCGTCGGCCCGTGAGGAAGCTGTCGGTGAGGCCCACGATGCGGGGGCGCCCGTCGATCACGCGCACGAGGGCGCTGCGGGGCAGCGGGATGCGGGTGGTGGCCGCGGGGGTCTCCCAGTCGCAGTACCAGTCGCCGGGGCGATGGGCGGGCGAACAGCCTCCGCGGGCCACGCACTCCTCGGACGACCACACCCGCACGGGAGGGGCCCCGAGGCGGGAGAGCTCCGTCACGAGCTGCTCGTGCCGGGCCCGGAGCTGGAGCGGACCGTAGGCCCCGGTGGGCAGGGGCTGCACCTGGGCCACGCCCCCCACGGTGTCGTCGAAGGGCAGAAGGGCGGCGTCGAGATCGCGGGCGGACAGGGCCTGGAGGTAGCCCTCGACCAGGGCCCGGACGGCGTCGCGGGTGGGGTCGAGGCGCAGGGCCACGGGAGCCCCCGCGGGCGCGCAACGGTCAGTGGGGCACCCGGGGACGGGGTCGCCAGGCCCGAGGGCCGTGGGGCCGAGGTCGGGCAGCGGAGAGGCGGTGGGGGCGGCGGCGAGAGGGGCGGGCCCGGTGGCGCAGGCCGCCGTCCCGAGGGTGAGGGCGAGGGCGAGGGCCCGGGCGGTCACAGCCGGCTCAGGACCAGGGCGTCGACGGAGCGGTCGACGGCGAGAAAGCTCGGGGTCGCGTCGGGGTCGTCGGGGATCGACCGCCAGCCGGGGGCGGTGATGTCCGCGCCGCTGGCGATCATGACGTAGCGCAGGGCCTCGTCGACGGCGGGGGTGCCGCGGCGGCAGGGGGGGCAATCGTCCACCCCTTGACGACGGACCCAGGACATTGGGAGGCCGCGGCGCATGGCCACCAGGGCGTTGCCATGGGTGAGCATGAGGTTGACGCGGAGGGGGCCCCCGAGGAGCTCGTCGAGGCGGGTCATGGCGGTGCGGACGGCGTGGACGAGGGTGAGGCGGTCGAGGTCGGGGTCGTCGAGGCGGCCGGTCTCCCACAGGGCCGCGAGGATGACGTGGAAGACCAGCTCGCTGTCGGTCTGACCCCGGACCGAGCGCAGGAGGAAGTCGGGGACCAGGGCCCGCAAGGCCGGCCGGTGCTTGTCAAAGTCGGGGACCGAGCCGTTCTGCGCGAAGAGCCACTGGCGGAAGCGGAAGGGGTGGGTGTTGTCGAGGGAGCGGGCTCCGCGGGGGGCCTTGCGGATGTGTACGAGAGCGCAGTTGGCCCGCAGGTCGCGCACCATCTCCTCCAGCGACACGCTCTGCCGCGGTTCGATGGGCTTCTTGCGTAGCAGAACCTCCCCGGTGTGATAGCAGCCCACCCCCCACCCGTCGGAGCCCCCGGCGTCGATCGCGAGGGCCGAGGCCTCGTGGGTCGCCGCACACTTCAACCGGTCGACCTGATTGCAGAACCAACCCACCAGACGCGTCATGCCTGCTGTCTCCGCGCGCCGCCGGAGCGCGCCCGTTGCGCGCGTTGAGCCGCCGGGGCGATCGCCCGGAGTGTGCCACCGTCCGACCCCTCCGTGCACCCGTCGCGTGACCCCCCGATGTCGAAGGGGCCCAGAGCCCGCTTGACAGCGCCCGGGTGTGTCCGTAGTTTCCGCCGCCCCGCAGGAGTCCCCGTATGATCGCCCCCCCCATCATCGCCGTCGATACGATCCCCGCCGAGGGGCTCTCGCTCTCGGTCGATCTCGACCCGGCGTGGCTCGGCGAGGTCCTGGAGGGCACCGAGGTCGTCGTGGCGGCTGCCGGCCCCGGGGTCGAGAAGCCCTCGGCCCGGGTGCGCCTCGACCTCGACGGCCGCAACGCCCTGATGACGGGCGACTTCCGCCTCGACCTCACCGCCACCTGCGTGGCCTGCCTCGAGCCCTTCGCCCTGCGCCTCGCCGCCCCCTTCACCCTGCACCTGACGCCCGAGGCCCCGGCCATCAACGTCGTGCAGCGCGGCAAGGGCCCCCCCCCCGAGGTCGAGCTGTCCGCCGACGAGCTCGACCTCGACACCTACCACGACGGGCGCATCGAGCTCGGGACGTGGCTGCGTGAGCACATCTTGTTGGAGGTTCCGTTGCACCCGCGGCACGAGGGCGAGTGCCCCGTACCCCTCGTCGCCCCCGACGCCTCCACGTCCTCGTCCCTCGCCGACTCACCGCAGCCTCCGGGGCTCGATCCGCGCCTCGCTCCGCTGCTTAGCTTCGTTTCCAAGACCAAGAAGGAGTGATACTACCGTGGCCGTACCGAAGAGGAGGACTTCGTCCTCCAAGCGTAACCAGCGCCGTGCCAACCATGACAAGGTGAGCGCCCCCGCCATCGTGCGCTGCCCCAACTGCGGCGAGATCAAGCAGCCCCACCGGGTCTGCGGGGCCTGCGGGTTCTACGACGGCCAGGCCGTGGTGGCCAAGGCCCCCCCCGCCGCCGCCGAAGGCTGACCTCGCCGGCGGTGCCGCCCTCGTCCGCGGCCCCGGGAGCTCCCCAGCGATGACCGTCGCGTTCGTGTTCCCAGGTCAAGGAGCCCAATCCATCGGGATGGGGCTCGACCTCGCGGCCCGCTACCCCGAGGCCCGGGCCGTGCTCGACGCCGTCGACGCGGCCCTCCCCGACGACCGCCCCCCCCTGTCCCAGCTCTGCGCCGAGGGCCCCCTCGAGGCCCTCACCCTCACCACCAACACCCAACCGGCCATCCTCGCGGCCAGCCTCGCGTGCCTCGCGGCCCTGCGGTCCCGGCTCCCGGGCCTCACCCCCGCCGTGGTGGCCGGCCACTCCCTCGGCGAGTACAGCGCCCTCGTGTGCGCCGGGGCCCTCGGGCTCGCCGAGGCCGCCCGCCTCCTGCGCCTGCGGGCCGAGGCCATGCAAGCGGCCGTGGCCCCGGGCGAGGGGGCCATGAGCGCCATCCTCCTCCTCGACGACGCGGCCGTCACGGCCCTGTGCGACGAGGTCCGGGCCGAGCTCCCCGGGCGGGTGGTCTCCCCAGCCAACTTCAACGCCCCCAACCAGGTCGTGGTGGCCGGGCACGCCGACGCCGTGGCCCGCGTGGCCGCCCGCGCGGCCCAACGGCGCGGCAAGGCCATCGCCCTCAAGGTCAGCGCCCCCTTCCACTGCGCCCTCATGGCCCCAGCCGCCGAGAGCCTCCGCGAAGCCCTCCGGACCCATCCCCTCGCCGCCCCGACCGTGCCCGTGGTGGCCAACGTCGACGGGGCCCTGCACCACGGCCCCGACGGCATCGCCGACCGCCTCGTGGCCCAGGTGGCCGGGGCCGTACGATGGGCCGACGGGGTTCGGGCCATGCAGGCCGCGGGGGTCACGACCTACGTCGAGGTGGGGCCGGGCGAGGTCCTTGCGGGCCTCATCAAGCGGATCCACAAGGGAGCCACCCTGCTCTCGGTGCGCGACGCCGCGAGCCTGGAGGCCACCGTCGCGGCCCTCTCCCCCGCGGAGTCGGGCTGAATCCATGGAGGAGCCCAATGGCTGAGATGTTTCGCCTCGACGGGAGGGTAGCCCTGGTGACCGGAGCCTCCCGCGGGATCGGTCGGGCCATCGCGGTCACCCTCGGCCGCCAGGGGGCCTACGTGGCCGTCAATTACCAGTCCAACGCCGCCGCCGCCGAGGAGACCCTCGCGGCCCTGCGGGCGGTCGGAGCCGACGGGGAGCTCCTGGCCTTCGACGTGACCGACAGCGAGGCCGTGGCCAAGGCCGTGGCGGGCCTCGCCCAACGCAAGGGGGGCCTCGGGGTGGCCGTGTGCAACGCCGGGATCAACGTCGACGGCCTGCTCCCCCTCGTGCGCGACGAGGACATCCTGCGGATGTTTCAGACCAACGTCTTCGGCTCCATCGCGGTGTCCCGGGCGGCCGTGCGGGTCATGATGCGGGCCCGCTGGGGCCGGATCATCACGGTGTCGTCGGTGGTGGGCCAGATGGGCAACGCGGGCCAGTCGGTGTACGCCGCGTCGAAGGCGGCCCTCCTGGGGTTGACGAAGTCCCTGGCCAAGGAGTACGGCAAACGCGGGGTGACGGCCAACGCCGTGGCCCCGGGGTTTGTCGAGACCGACATGACCTCCGGCTTGTCCGACGACATGCGGGCGAAGCTCCGGGAGGCCACCCCGGCCCAACGCCTGGGCACCCCCGACGACGTGGCCGCGGCCGTGGCCTTCCTCGCCTCCCCCGAGGCGGGGTATGTCACCGGGCAGGTTCTTGGGGTCAACGGCGGGCTTTACGTCTAGGCCCGGCCCGGGCTAGAGGGTGGTGGGTGCGGCCTCGCAGGGCGCGACCTGAAAACGTGAGAGGGATCGAAGTGCAAAACGATATCGAGCAGCGGGTCAAGGCCATCATCGCGAAGAATCTCGATGTGGCCGCCGGCGAAGTGCGTGCGGAGAGCGAGTTCGTCAAGGACCTCGGGGCCGACTCCCTGGCCATCGTCGAGCTGGTCCTGGCCCTGGAGGAGGAGTTCGACATCGACATCCCCGACGAGGAGACCGAGAAGATCCGCAGCGTGCAGGACGCCATCCAGTACATCCAAGACCACGCAAAGTAGGGGCTCTGGGGCCTGTTCCCCCTGCAATCAGCCCAGGAAGGCACACGCTGATGGAGCGCAAGGTCGCCATCACCGGGGTGGGTCTCATCACCCCCCTCGGGCTCGACGCGGACAGCACCTGGACGGCCCTCCTGGCCGGGCAGCGGGGGGTCGGCCCCATCACCCGCTTCGACGCGGGGGCCTTTCGCACCCAGATCGCCGGGGAGGTCCGAGGCTTCGACCCCGAAGCCTTCCTCGAGCGCAAGCGGGTCCGCGAGGCCGATCGGTTCGCCCAGTTTGCCATCGCCGCTTCGCTCATGGCCTGGCGCGACGCGGGCCTCGGCGACACCCTCTCCGAGAGCGCCCGCGACCGCATGGGGTGCATCATCGGCAGCGGGATGGGAGGCCTGGAGACCCTCGAGCGCTACTACGATGTCCTGCGCGAGAAGGGCCCCGGGCGCATCTCGCCGTACTTCGTGCCGGCCACCATCTCCAACCTCGCCGCGGGCCACGTGGCCATGCGCCTGGGGCTCCGCGGGGTCAACTATTGCACCACCAGCGCCTGCGCCTCGGGGGCCCACGCCCTGGGCGAGGCCTTCCGGCGCGTAGCCCGCGGCGATCACGATGTCATGGTCGCCGGCGGGGCCGAGGCGAGCATCACCCCCCTCGGGATCGGGGGGTTCAACGCCATGCTGGCCCTGTCGACCCGCAACGATGACCCGGCCGGGGCCAGTCGGCCCTTCGACCGCGCCCGTGATGGGTTTGTGATGGGCGAGGGGGCCGGCATCCTCGTGCTGGAGTCCCTCGACCGTGCCCTCGCCCGCGGGGCCCGGGTGTACGCCCTCCTGTCGGGCTACGGGGCCACCGACGACGCCTTCCACCTCACCCAGCCCTCTCCCGCGGGGGAAGGAGCCCAGCGGGCCATGGCCCAGGCCCTGGCCGACGCAGGGGTCGATCCGCAGGAGGTTCAGCACGTCAACGCCCACGCCACCAGCACGGTGGCGGGCGATCGCAACGAGTGCGAGGCCCTGCGGGCCGTCTTCGGGGGCCACGCCGAGCGCCTCGCCGTGAGCGCCACCAAGAGCATGACGGGGCACCTCCTCGGGGCCGCCGGGGGCGTCGAGGGGGCCTTTACGGCCCTGGCCCTGTGGCACGGGGTGGTTCCTCCGACGGCCAACGTCGACGACCTCGATCCGGCCTGCGGGGTGTCGATCGCGGCCGAGGCCCGGTACCGCCCGATGCGGGTGGCCGTGAGCAACAGCTTTGGGTTCGGCGGGGCCAACGTCTCGTTGGTCTTCCGCACCGCGGAGGCGTGATGGACGAGCAGGCGATGCGCTGGGGCGTAGCGAGCGATCACGCGGGGTTCGCCCTCAAGGCCCGGGTCAAGGACTGGCTCGAGGCCCGGGGTTTCGTCGTCACCGACCTCGGGGCCCACTCCGAGGCCCGCACCGACTACCCCGACTGGGGTCGGGCTGCGGCCGAGGCCGTGGCGGCTGGGCAGGTCGACCGGGCCGTCATCGTGTGCGGGACGGGGATCGGGATCAGCATCGCGGCCAATCGCCACCCGGGCGTACGGGCGGCCCTGTGCCACGACGAGTTTACCGCCCGGATGGCCCGGGCTCACAACGACGCCAACATCCTGGCCCTCGGGGCCCGGGTGGTCGATGAAGGCATGGCCGAGGCCATCGTGGGCGCCTTTGTGACCACGGACTTCGAGGGGGGCCGCCACGCCGACCGGGTGGCCCGCATCGACCGGACGTAGCCGACCGTCAGGGTGCCGCGACGGGCACGGGGGTGCCCAGGAGGTCGTCAGGATTGGCGTACTCGCGCCAGGCCCCCCGCACGCGGCGCTGGTGGGGGTAGTAGTCGGCCTTGTAGCGGAGGTGGCGGCAGTCGCCGACGTAGAGCCCGAGGTAATACCACTCGATCCCGAGGGCCGCGCAGTGGGCGATCTCCTGCAGGATGGAGAAGACCCCCATCGAGCGGCCGTCGTGGTCGGGGTCGAAGTAGTGGTACACGCTCGACACGGCGGTCTGGCCGAAGTCGAGGATGCTCACGGCGATGAGGTCGTCGCCGACGTAGTAGCGGAGCTCGCGGGTGTCGACGCAGGTCTCGACCAGGAAGAAGCGGTAGTCGCGTTCGGTGGCGCCTTCGCTGCGGCGGGCGAGGCCTCTCTCGAGCTTGTGGCGGTTGTAGAGCGCGACGTGCTGGGCGGTCACCGTCGGCGGCGCAAACTCTGTGCGGACCGTCCCCGCGTTGCGGCGCCACACCCGCCGCTGCGACCGGCTCGGGGCGAAGCGGGCCACCGGAACCCGGATGGCCTCGCAGGCCTGGCAGTCGGGGCAGGTCGGGCGGTACAGGAGGGGCCCCGAGCGGCGGTCGCCCTCGTGCAAAAGCTCGTCAAACTGGTCGTGGGGGATGAAGCGGGGGGTGGGCAGCCGGAGGGGCAGCCGCATCGCGCGGTCGGGCAGGTAGAGACAAGCCTCGGGCTCGTCGTGGACGACGAGGAATCGCGCGCGCCGGGGGCGGTTCACCCAGGGGAGGGTAGCACCGCCCGGGAGGGGTCAGCCGAAATCCTTCTCGGCCCGCTCCTGGTCTTCCTTGCAGCGGATGCACAGGGTGGTCTCGGGGCGAGCCTCCAGGCGCTTGATGGAGATCTCCTCGCCGCACTCGTCGCAGGTGCCAAAGTCGCCCTGGGCGATCTTGGCCAGGGCCCGGTCGATCTTCTCCATGAAGACCTTCTCGCGGCCGCGGAGGCGAAACTGAAAGCTCTGGAGGTACTCGCTCGAGGCCAGGTCCATCTCGTCGGGGAGATCGTTGGCGTCGAGGGCCATGTCCTCCGCGAGGGTGCTCTGTGCGTTGGCCACGATCTGCGCCCGCTTCTCTTCGAGGAGCGTCTTGAACCGCTGAAGTTCGGCCTTGGGGAGGGGCATCGATGCGCCTTTCTCAAATCAGGGGGCCCGGTACACTAATGATGTGAGTGCGGCTGTCAAGAGAATCTCTCGCCTGACCTCCAGGGCCCCGCGCGTTGATCGTCCTGGGCTCTCCGTGGCACAACCCCCGCGGTGAATCCTTCGGCTCGATGGTTGGGGCTCGCGTGCGCGTGGTCCCTCGGCGCCCCCCTCGGATGCGGTGAGAGCACCCCTGCCCCCTCGGCCGACGCGGCGACAGACGGAGCCGCCGACGGGGCTGCCCCCGATGTCCCCGCGGTTCCGGACGTGCCGATGGGGCCGCCCCAGAGCGTCTTCGACCCCGCGGCCGACCTCACCGACCCGACGCACTTCTACGACCTCCCGTACCCGAGCGACCTGCGCCTCACCCCCGCGGGCCGACCCGACCTGCGCGGGTTCCCCCGCCGCGGGAACCTCGTCCCCGGGGTCATCGAGCTCGCCGGCGACCGTCCCGGGTGGCCCGTCATCGCCCTCGGCTATCTGCGGTTTACGGCCCCCCTGCAGCCGCGTTCGCCCGACAGGGTCCTGGGCCCGGACGACCCTTCGGCCCCGGTGATGCTCGTGGACGTCGACCCGGCCTCGCCCGACCGCGGGCGGCGGTATCCCGTGGTGGCTGCGACCCCGCCCGAGGACGGCTACCTCCCGGCCAACACCCTGGCCGTGGGGGCTCGGCCCGGGGTCATCCTGCGCCCCGGGCGGCGGTATGCCTTCGTGGTCCGTCGCAGCCTCGGAGACACCGCGGGAAGGCCCCTGGAGGCCGATCCGCGGTTCGTGGCCCTGCGGTCGGGCAAGACCCCCCCGGGGCCCCGAGGCGAGGCCCTGGTGACCCTCTACCGGCCGCTCTGGGAGACCCTGGCCATGACGGGGGTGGCCCTGGAGGAGGTGGTCTCGGCCACGGTGTTTACGACGGGCGACGTGGTGGCCGACACGGCCGCCCTGGGCGATCGGGTCCTGGCCCGGCACGACGCGCGGGTGGAGGGATTGGCCCTGGCTCCGGGCGACTCGCCCACGCGGCACCCGCGGTTTTGCCAGCTCAATGGGCGCGTCCGGATGCCGCAGTTTCAACGCGGGGTCCCGCCGTACAACACCGACGGGACCTTCGACCTCGACGAGACCGGCACGCCCCGGGCCCAAACCGTCACTACCCCGGCCGGGTACGACAACGTTCCGGTGACCCTGACCCTGCCGCGCACGGCGATGCCCGCGGGGGGCTATCCGTTGGTGTTGTACCTGCACGGCTCAGGGGGCCTCTCGACCCAGGCCGTCGACCGCGGAACCTGGCGCCGCCGCTCCCCCACCCACCCCTGCCCTCAGGGGGTCGAAGTGTGGGAGGGGGTCGAGGGCTGCAACACCCTCGGGCAGGGCCCGGCCCACCTCCTGGCGCCTCGCGGGTTTGGCACGGCCGCCGCGGCCCTCCCGGTCAACCCCGAGCGCCTCCCGGGGGCGGGCGGAACGGCCTACCTCAACCTCGCCAACCTCCGGGCCTTCCGCGACACGTTTCGGCAGGGGGTGATCGAGTCGCGGCTGTTCATCGAGGCCCTGGAGGGCGTGCGGATTCCGGCCGCCCTCCTCGCCCAATGCACGGGGGCTTCTCTCCCCGCAGGAGCGACCGAGGCCCGCTACGACCTCACGCGCCTCGTGGCCATGGGTCAGTCGATGGGCGGGATGTACACCAACATGGTGGCTGCGACAGACCCGCGGGTTCGGGCGGCCATCCCGACGGGGGCGGGCGGTCACTGGGGGTACTTCATCCTCCAGACCCAGCTCATCCCCGGGGCTGCCCTGGCCCTCCGTCCCCTCCTCGGAACCAACATCCCCTTGACCTTCCTGCACCCGGGTCTGGCCATGTTGGAGACGGGCTGGGAGGCCGCCGAGCCCATCGTGTACACCCCGCGTCTTGCTCGGGATCCGTTGCCCGACCACCCGGTGCGTCCCGTGTATCAGCCTGCGGGGCAGGGCGACTCGTACTTCCCAACGGTGGTGTTTGACGCCATGGCCCTCGCGTACGGGCACACCCAGGCCGGGGCCCAGGTGTGGCCCACGATGCAGACCGCCCTGGGACTTCAGGGGCTCGGGGGGATTGTTCCGTACCCCGTGCGCAACAACCGAACGGGGGGCCCCATGGCGACCCCGTACACGGGAGTGGTCGTGCAGTTTGCGGGGGACGGGGTGTACGACCCGCACGCGATCTACTCGCAGCTTGACGCGGTGAAGTACCAGTACGGCTGCTTCGCGGAGAGCTTTCAGCGGACGGGGGCGGCCCGGGTTCCCGACCCGACGGGGCGCGGAGCGGATGACCCCTGCGGGGAGTGACGGCGCTCTCAGAGTCCCAGGGCCCGGTAGGTGGCGTCTCGGTCGGCCCGGATGGCGTCCATCAGGGCCTCGACCTGCTCCACCCCGAGGCGCCGAACGGTCTCCACGTTCGTGTCGTTCACCCGCTCGTGCAGGGGCCGCACGGGCGGGGCCGCCAGGAGCTTCGACAGGTCGCCTCGGAGGTCGAAGAACTGCGTCCCTCCGCCCTCTTTCTGGCGCATGGCCTCCAGGGTGCTGAGCCGGATCGCCTGGATGGTCGGGTCGGGGCAACGTCGGCTGAAGTTGACGATGCTCACCGGGGTGTTGAGATCAGCCCGGGCCTCGGGATGAAACCCGACCATGGCCATGGAGGCCCCATCGGGCCCTGGGGCCTTGCCGTACACCTCCCGCACGGCCCGGACATACTCGTTGAACTCAGGCTCGGGCAGCCGCACCCGCGGAAAGATCAAGACCCCTACTTCGATCGAGCGGGTGGCCGACATCCGCCGCACCCAGGCGGCGTCGCGGGCGGGGTCGAGCCCCTCGGCCACCACAACGTCCTCCTGAACCTGTCCCCGTTTGCGGGCGTTCTCTGCCCACGGGCAGAAGCCCAGGGCCTCGACCACTTCGACGGCGTATCGTCGAAACAGCCGACGGGCCTCGCGGGTGAGGGCCGTGTCGAGGTCGGGAGGGATCTCGGACACTACACCGCCCGTCGACGGTGCAGGGTGGGGTTGGGCTGGGTCGACACCTTGGGGCGCTGCGGAGCGGTCCGGCCTGCGGCGGCCTTGGCGGCGGCGCGTTGGGCCTCTTCGCCCTCGGGGTCTTCTACGGCAGCCTCGGCGGCAGCGGCAGCGCGGGCCGCGGCGAGGGCGGCGCGCTCGGCGGCGGCGGCGGCCTCGTCCTTGGCGGCGCAGCACTTCTTGTATTTCTGTCCCGAGCCGCAGGGGCACGGGTCGTTGCGTCCGATCTTCATGCTCCGGCTTCTCCCACGGGCCGCGGGCGCCTTCAAGACCCCTCCGCCGACCGCGATGGAATGATCCAGGCCAGGGCCAGGACCGTCACGAAGACCGCGGCAAGCCCCGGGGCGCTTACGGCCACGGCCACAAAGGCCAGGGCCGTGAGCCCGAGGGCCATCCTCGGGAGCCACGGGTGCAGGGGGGCCCGGAAGGGACGGGGCATGTCGGGTTCGGTGCGGCGGAGGCGCAGGACGGCGGCCATGCTCAGGGCGTAGACCCCGAGGGCCCCGAGGACGGACAGGGTGATGAGGGCGTCGGTGCGTCCCGACAAGGTGGCCAGGGCTCCGACCCCGGTGGCCAGGGCCACGGCCCGGGAGGGGCTACGAAACCGCGGGTGCAGCACGGCCAGGCCCCGAGGCAGGAGGCCCGCCCGGGCGAGGGCGAAGACCTGACGGGAGCAGCCCATCAGGATGCCGTGAAACGAGGCCACGAGGCCCAGGAGCCCGAGGTAGACCATCAGGTGGGTCATCGGGTGGCCCGGCGACAGAACCTGACCCAGGGCCCGGGGCAGGGGGGAGTCGTCCTGGGAGAGGGCCCTCCAGGGCATGACCCCGGTGGTGCAGATCAGGGTTCCGAGGGCGAGGACGACCAGGGTGGCGATGCCCGCGAGAAACCCGCGGGGAATGTCGCGGGGCGGGTCGACCACCTCCTCGGCGCTCATGGCCGCCCCCTCCAAACCCAGATAGAACCAGATCGCAAACGGAATGGCCCCGAAGACCCCCGCCCAGCCTCCCGGCAGGAGGGGCGTGGTGACGATGCGCCCGATCTCGACGTGGGGCCCCGTGAGCACGAAGAAGAGGCCCAACTCGAAGGTCGCCAGGGCCGTGACCACGAGCTCGAAGGCCACGGCCAGGGTGACCCCGCGGGCGTTGATGGCTCCGAAGATCCCGAAGGCCCCGAGGGCCACGGCCCACACGGGCAGGGCCGGGAGGCGGTAGTGTACATACGACCCGATGGCCCGGGCGATGGCGGGCGGGGCGAAGACAAACTCCAAGAGGGTGGCCGCCGCGGCGAGGCGGGAGGGGCGAGGTCCGAAGGCCCGCAGGACGTAGGCGAAGGGTCCCCCGGCGTCGGGGATGGCCGTGGCCAGCTCGGTGTACCCGAAGAGAAAACAGAGGTAGAGGACCGTGACCAGCAGGGTGGCCAGGATCATCCCGACGGGGCCTCCGTGGGCGAGGCCGTAGTTCCAGCCAAAGTAGTCGCCGGAGATGACGAGGCCGACGGCCAGGGCCCACAGGTGCACGGGGCGCAGGACCCGGCGTAGCTCGCTCGGAGGCTGGACCTCAGTCGACACGGTACCCCTCGGCCTGGAGGTTGAACATCGTGGCGTACTGCCCCCCCAACTCCAGGAGTTCCCGGTGGGTCCCCTCCTCGACGACCCTGCCCCCGTCGAGAACCACCACCCGGTCGGCCATCCGCACGGTCGAGAACCGGTGGGTGATGAGCAGGGCCGTGCGCCCGGCCCGCAGCTCCTTGAGTCGCAGGAAGACGTCGTGTTCGGCCTCGGCGTCCATGGAGGCCGTGGGCTCGTCGAGCACGAGCATTCGAGAGCGCCGCATGAAGGCCCGGGCCAGGGCCACCCGCTGCCACTGTCCCACCGACAGGTCGTCCCCCCCGAAGGCCCGCCCGAGGGGCGTGTCAAGCCCCCGGGGGAGCTTGTCGATCACGGCCTCGGCCCCTGCGTCCGCCACGGCCTGGGCCACGGCCTCGGGGTCTTCGAGGGCCGGGAGCCAGCCGATCCCGATGTTGTCCCCGACCCCAAACTGAAACCGGGCGAAGTCTTGAAAGACCACCCCAATCCGGCGTCGGAGCTCGTGAAGCCCGAGGGTGTTCACGTCCACCCCGTCGAGGGTGATGCGGCCGGCGGTGGGCTGGTACAGACCGACAAGAAGCTTGACGAGTGTGGTCTTCCCGGCTCCGTTGCGGCCGACGAGGGCTACGGCTTCGCCCGCGTGGAGGGTGAGGTTGATGTCGGTGAGCACGTCCTTGTCGGCCCCGGGATAACGGTACGACACGCCCTCGAAGCGCACCTCGGGGGCCTCGGAGGGGGGGCTGTATCCCGGGGGGATGGGGATGTCGGGTTCGGCGTCGGGCTCAGCGAGGAAGGCGTACAGGTTGGACATGTACAGGTCGCTCTCGTAGATGCGGGCCACCGAGCCGAGGAGCCCCTGGAGCGACTGCTGCCCCTGGCGCAGGACGACGAGGTACAGGGTCATGGCCCCGAGGGTGACGGCCCCCATGACGGTTCGGCTGACGATCACCGCGTAGGCCCCGTAGAAGGCCCCAGTGGCCAAGAGCCCCAATCCGAACGACCACAGGGCCCTTGCCCGGTGCAGGCCCATCTCCTCGTCGTGGAAGGCCTGGTGTACGGCCCGATACCGCTCGATCACCCAGCGCCCGAGGCTCAAGAGCTTGACCTCCTTGACGGTAGCCTCCTGGGTGAGGAGCCCCTCGAAGTAGAAGGCCTGCCGGGCCTTGGTGGTGCGCCGTCGGTGCATCCCGAAGACCTCCTGCCCGTGCCGGGCCTCGGCCCAGAAGGGGGGCAGGGCCGACAGGACCATGACCAGCAGGGCCCAGGGGCCCAGGGCCCACAGCAGGGCCACATAGCCCACCAGGGTGCTCCCGTGGCGGACCATGGCCAGGATCTGGTTGATGACCTCCAGGGGGCGTGCGCTCGCGTCGCGCCGGGCCTGGGTGAGGAGGTTGAGAAACTCGGGGTCTTCGAAGCGGGTGTAGGCCACGTTGGCGGCCTTCTCCAGGATGCTCTGGTTGATGGTGAGGCTCAGCCGTGAGCGCAGTTGGGCCCCGGCGTAGGTCGCCCCCTGGGTGACCCCGGCCCGCAGGGCCACCAGGGCCAGCTCGACGGCCACCCAACGCCAGGCCAGGGCCGCCCCGCCCCCGCCCGGGGCCTGGGCCGCGGCCACCACGGCGTCGACGATGTGTCGGCCTACCCAGGCGATGGCCACGGCCGTGACGGCGTCGCCGAGCTGGAGGCCCACGAGGACCCGCAGAAGTACCCGATGGGCTCCGTCGACGAGGCGTACGGTGCGCAGGGCGTTGCGGGCCATGCCCGGCAGGTCGTGCAGGCGCGGAGGCGGTCGCGGAGGGGGGGAGGGGGCAGCCATCGGGTGCTCCGGGGCGTATACCCGATGGGCTGCGGCCGTGGCGATGACAGGCGGGTGTTCGGGGCGCAGGGTGGTACCGTGTTGGGCGTGCGAAGCGTGTGGACCGTGGTCTGGGCAGGCGTGTGGGCGGCGGCCTGCAAGGGCGAGGCGGGCCCGGCCGGGGTAGACGCCGGGCCTGGTGAGGTTGGGGTCGCCGACGAGGGCCTGGAGGCCTCGGTCGACGGGGCGGCCCTCGACAGCCCGGAGCCCACGGGCTGCGCGGTCTGTGCGGTCTGGGGCGAGGTCGGGCGGGGGCCCCCGGTGCAGGGGGACCACCTGGTGGAAATCAGCGGGATCGCCGAGAGCCGACGCAGGCCTGGGCTCTACTGGGTGCACAACGACTCGGGCGACCGGGCCCGGGTGTTCGCCCTCGACGCCGAGGGGCGGACGAGGGCGGAGGTGGCCCTGGAGGGGGCCGCGGGGGTCGACCTGGAGGACCTCGCCGTCGGGCCCTGCGGGGCGAGCACCTGTGTGTTTGTCGGCGATGTGGGTGACAACAACCGCCGACGGACCGACTGCGCCGTCCTGCGCTTCGACGAGGCCGTGCTCGACAGGCTCGAGGCCGACCCTTCGGTCACGGCGAGGCTGTCGGTGCGGCCGATGGCGATGCCCCTGCGGTACCCTGACGGGCCCCGCGACGCCGAGGCCCTGGTGGTCGACCCGGGGACGGGGCGGTTCGGGATCATCTCCAAAGAACCTACCGGCCCCTCGGGGGTGTACCTCCAGCCCTCCGAGGCCGGGAGCGACGGGGTGTTTGTGCTGGAGCGGGCGGGGAGCTTGACGGTTCCGGCGGGGGCGGTGAGCCTGGTGACGGGGGCCGACTGGCACCCCTGCGCCCCGCGGATCGTGGTGCGGACCTACGACCGGGTGTTGGAATATGTCGGGGCCCCGGGCGACGGGCTCGGGGCGATCGCGGGGGGTGTCCCGACGGTCCTGGCCTCGGCCCGGGAGATCCAGGGCGAGTCGGTCGGATGGAGCGTCGACGGACGCGGATACTTTACGATCAGCGAGGGCCGGGCCCAGCCCCTGCGGTTGACCCGGTGCGTGCAGACGACGGGGCGACGTTGACGACGGGGTGGGGGGGGGTATGGTTCGGCCCCGTGTCGACGAACGCCCCTGCGGACCCTGTGCTTGAGACTCTGTTGCGGCAGCGGGAGCGCGTCCTGGCCCGCGTGACCTGGTGGGAGAATCACCGCTTCGAGGCCCTGATCCCGATGGCCCTGATGGCCTTCGCCCTGGGGTTCGGGGTCGGGTACGCCGTGCACAAGCTGCTCGGGGCCCCGTACCCGGTGGCGTACATCCTCGGGATCGTGACCCTGCTCTCCAGCGGGAAGGTGGTCGACCGGCGCTTCTCGGTGCACCGCCTCGACGAGGTCGACGCCCGCATCGCCCGTCACCGCCGCACCCGAAGCCGCCCCTCCCAGGCATGACGGCCTCTCCGTGGGAGACCGCCGTTCGGGCTCGATGGGACGCTGCTTGTACACACTTTGTGGGGCTCCCGGCCGAGGCCCTGCGCGCGGCGGTGGTGGGGTCGGTGGGGGCCGAGGTCGCCGCGTCGCAGGGGCTGTCCAGGGCCTTTCTGCGGCGATGGGGGGCCGAGGCCCCTTCGTCGGGTCTCGACCCCGCGGCGTGCCGGAGGTGGTGGTCGACCCTCGTGCCCCTGACGCCCGCCCCCACCCCCCTCGACCTCGGCCGGGCCTACGAGGTGATGCGCCACGAAGGGCGTCGGGCCGTGGGGCGATACTTCACGCCCGAGGCCCTCACCGCGTACACCGTGGCCCTCGCACGGCCGTGGGTGACCGAGCCCGACCCTGCCCGGCTGACCGTGTGCGACCCGACCTGCGGGGGCGGCGCGTTTCTGCTCGCGGCCCTCGCGGTCCTGGGGCCCGACGGGGCGCGGCGGTGCTGGGGGGCCGACATCGACGCGGGGGCCGTGGCGGTCACACGATGGGCCCTGTGGCTCGCGGGCGGGGCAGCCCCGGGCCTGTGGCCTGCCCTGGTGGCCCACGTCGTCGTGGGCGATGCCCTGTCCGACGCGACCCTGCCCTCCCGAGGCTTCGACCTGGTGGTGGGCAATCCCCCGTGGCTCGCCTACGCGGGGCGTGCTGCCGCGCCCCTGGAGCCCGAGGCCCGGGCGGCCCTGCGGCGGCGTTACGGGGCCTTCAAGGGGTTTCCCACCCTGCACGGGGCGATGCTCCAGCGGGCGATAGAACTCACCCGGGAGGGAGGGGCGATGGCCATGATCGTTCCGAGCCCGGTGGCCGACCTCGGGGGGTACGGCCCCACCCGCGCCGCGGTGCGCAACTACGGGGCCGTCTGCGGCCCCTTGGAGGCCTTGTCCGACACCTTCCCGGGGGTGGAGATGCCGTGCATGGTGGCGGTGGTGCGTCGTCGTTCGGCCGAGGCCCGCTTCGACCCGTCGCCCTGGGCCCTGCGGAGCCCCGTGTCGGTGCGGTCGGGCGATGCGGTGCAGGCCCCGACGTGGTGGTCGTCACGGAAGTGTGGCCCCCCTTGGCCGCCCGAGACCTTCCGCGACATGGGGTTTCAGAGCGCGGGGCGCGTGGTGGCCGAGGCCCTGCATCGACGCCCCGAGACGGTCGACCCGGGGTGGATCGCGCTGCGCGAGGGCAAGGACGTCCTGCCCTTCGTGGCCCGCCCGCCGCGGGTCTGGCTCGATCCGTCGGCGCCCGCGGTGCAGGCTGCCGGTGCGCGGCTTCGGTCGGCGGGGGACTATACGCGGGTGGCCTTCGTGCTGCGGCAGACGGCCCGGTGGCCCATCGCGGCCCGGGTCGGCGACGGGGTGGCCTTTCGTAACTCGCTCCTGGCGGGGTTCGCTTCGGAGGCGTGGCCCGCGCGGCTCGTGGTGGCCCTCCTCAACAGCGCCGCGGTGCGGGCCCAGCACCGGGAGGCCCACCGCGACGGGCGGCAGCGGGTGTTTCCGCAGGTGAAGGTGGCCCACCTCCGTGGGCTCGCGACCCCGGGGTGCCTCGACGCCCCCAAGATCCACGCCCTCTGCGCCCTGACCGACCGCCTCGAAGCCGCGGGCGAAGCGGGCGACGCGGCGGCCCTCCTGGCCCTCGATCGCCTCGTCCTCGAAGCCTACGGGCTGCCTGCCACGGAGGAGGCCGTGCGGGCCCTGCGGGCCTTCGTGGGCGGGTGAGCTACGCCACCGGGCGCCCGTCGAGGGCGTGCAGAAAGCCCAGGAGGGCGGCGTTGAACTCGTCGGGTCTCTCCAGATTGGACAGGTGCCCCGCGTCGGCGAGCTCGACGTAGCGGGCGGAGGGCAGGGAGGCGGCGAGGTCGCGGTGTTCGGCCGGGGGGGTGACCTTGTCGAGGTCGCCCACGAGGACGAGGGTGGGCATGGTGAGCCGGGGCAGGACGACCGTGGCGTCGGGTCGGTCGCGCATGGCCAGGAGGGCGAAGGCCACGCCCTCGGGAGACTGGGCTCCGCCCTGAGCCACGAGTTGGGCCTGGGCCGAGGCGGGAGCTCCTGGGGACAGGAGGTGCGGGGCCAGCTTGTCGACGAGGGCCCCGGTCCCCCGGCTGCGCACGAGGGACATGTTGACCACCCGGCCCGCCCGGGTCTCCGGGGAGTCTCCTCCCGCCCGGGTGTCGGCCAGAACGAGGGCCCTCACCCGCTCGGGGTGCCGTCCGGCGAGGCGCAGGGCCACGTAGCCCCCGAGGGAGAGCCCGACGAACACGGCTGAGGTGAGGCCGAGGTCGTCGCAGACCCGCAGGGCGTGGTCGACGTACACGTCGAGGGAGGGGTCGGTGTGGGGGGGAAGAGGGGTCTCGCCGAAGCCCGGGAGGTCGACGGTCACGGCGCGAAACCCGCTGGCGGCCAGGGCCTCGGTCTGGGCCGCCCACATGCGGCGGTCGAGGGGGAAGGAGTGCAGAAATACGACCGGGTCGCCCGACCCGACGTCGTCCCATCCAGTGCTGTTCATCGTGCCTCCCAACATACGCATTCGTTGTGCGTTGCAGGAGGGGCCTCGGGGCAGCACCCTGCCGACCCGTGAAGTCTCCTGGCAGCGGGCACTGGTCGGCGTGGATCTTCGGGGCCGTGGTCGCCCTGGGCCCGGTCTCTGCGGGGGCCAACGGGCGTTTCCCGGCGGCCCAGCACGTGGTCGTGGGCCCCGGACGGGACGCGACCGTGGTGGCCCTGCGGACGACCTTCGGGCTCCTGGTGAGCCGCGACGGGGCCCGGTCGTTTCGATGGGTCTGCGAGGACGCGATGTTCTACCCGGACGCCCTGGCCTCGGCCCAGATCATCGACCCCCCCATCGAGGTGAGCGCGTCGGGGCGGGTGGTGTTCGGCCACCCCGGGGGCGTGCGGTCGTTGACCGACGGGTGCGACATCGCGGGCCACCCGGGGGCCGACGGGCGCAACGTGGTCGACCTGGCCGCCGACCCCGCGGGAGCGGTGATCTACGCGGCCCAGTACGACCCCAGCACCGAGACCAGCACCATCCTCCGAGGGGTTCATCCCGCCCTGGAGTTTGTCCCGGCGGGCTCTCCCCTCGCGCGTACGGAGGTCTTCACCCTCGACGTAGCCCCGGGCGATCCGCGCAGGCTCTATCTCTCGGGGGTCGCGGCGGGGCTTCGGACCCCGGTCCTGTTTCGTTCCGAGGATGGGGGGCAGTCCTGGCAGGCCGCGGCCGCGGGGGTCCACCTCGGCGACGAGGCCTTCGTGTCGGGGGTCTCGCCGGTCGATCCGGGCACGGTGTTCGTGCGCATCAACGAGGGCTTCGGCTCGTCCCTGTTGCGCAGCCGCGACGGGGCCCGGGGCTTCACCGTGGTGGCCCGCAGCCCCGACCCCATGACGGGCTTCGCCCTCTCCGACGACGGACAGACCGTGTGGTACGGGAGCGTCAACGGGGGCCTCTTCCGCTCCCGCGACGGGGGCGAGACCTTCGCCCCGGTCAACCCCTTGCCCGTCCTGGCCCTGCGGTTTCATGCCGGGGCCCTGTGGGTCAGCTCGGACTGGCAGGCCACCTTCGCACTCGGGCGTTCGGTCGACGGGGCCGAGACCTTCGCCGCGGTGCTGCGCTTCGAGGACATCGAAGGGCCCGTGGCCTGCGCGAGCCCTTCCCCCGGGACGGCCGCGTGCGTGGCCGTGTGGCCCCGGCAGCGCCGGGCCCTGGCCCCGCCCCGCCTCGACGGAGGAACCCCGCGCGACGCGGTCGGCCCCGAGGTCTCGCTCCCCGTCGACGATGTCGGATCCCCTGCGGAGGCGGGCCCCGACGCCGGGGCTCCTGGGACACCGCCTCCAGGCCACTGTGGGTGCGCGGCGCCGGGGCCTGCCGGGCGGGGCCGTGGGGCCGCGTTCCTCGCGGGCCTGGCCCTTCTTGGGAGGCGGGATCGGCGCCGACGGCCGCTGCAACCCGATTGCAGCTAAGGGACGACCATGGCAGTGTGGGCGGAGCCTCCTGGGGTTTGCGATACGCGGGCCGCGGCGGGGTGAGGACGACAACGACGATGCGCCAGCGGGTCCAGACGACGGTGGAGGAGCTGCGGACCCAGATTCGCGACGCGGGGCTTCGGGTCACGGCCCCGCGGGTGGCGGTGCTCCAGCGGCTGCATCAGGCGGCGGCTCCGACCACCCACGCCGAGCTGGCCGACGCCCTGGCGCCCAACGGGTGGGACCGGGCGACCATCTATCGCAACCTCACCGATCTCACCGACGCGGGGCTCCTGCGGCGCACCGACGTGGGCGATCACGTGTGGCGGTTTGAGCTCGTGGAGTCGAGCGACGGGAGCCACACCCCCGAGACCCATCCGCATTTTGTGTGCACCGACTGTGGCGACGTGACGTGCCTGCCCGACGGGGTGGTGGAGCTTCACGCGGGGAGAGGGGTCCCGAAGTCGTTGCGGGGGCGGAGCGTGGAGATTCAGCTCAAGGGGCGCTGCGACCGCTGCGTGTAGAGGGTGCTGGCCGGCGCGCTGTTCTTGTCGGTGTTGGGGCTCCTGGTGGGCCCCGCCCTGGTGGCCATAGGCCGCGGTCGGCGCCTCGGGGCGGCGGCGGTGGACGGGTTCGCCCTGGGGGTGGTGCCCGCCCTCTTGCTCCTGCGGCTGGTTCCGCACGTGGTGGAGGGGGCCGGGGCCCTGGGGATCGCCCTGGTGCTTGCGGGGTTTGGGGCCCTGTGGCTGGCCGACCGGGGCCACGACCACGCCCGCCCCGCCCAGGCCACCCGTGCCGCCATGAACCTCGGGGCCAGGCTCGTCCTGCCGGCCCTCGTGCTCCACGCCCTCAGCGACGGGGCCGCCCTGGCCATGGCCTCGGCGGGCAGCCACGCCCACGCCCACGGCCCCGGTCCCGAACACGGGGTGGGGGAGAGCCTCGCCGGGGCGGTGCTGCTGCATCGCCTGCCCGAGGGGCTCTTTCTGACCATGACCTTCCTGCCGCGGGTGGGATGGCGCGGGACGTGGATCCGGCTCGGGGCGGTGGCCCTCGGGACCGTGCTCGGGGCGGGGCTGGGACAGGCTCTTCTGCGGGTGGTTCCCGATGCCTTCTTTGACGGGGTGGTGGCCCTCGGGGCGGGGGCCATGCTGCGGATGTCGGTGCACAGCCATCACCCCCCTGCGGCCAATCCCGTGGCCCGGGGAGCGAGCGCGGTGGGCTTCGTGGCCGGGGTGGCCCTGGCCGTGGGTCTGCCCGACCCCGAGGGGCTCCTGCGCCGGGCCCGAGCCCACGAGCTGTCCCTGGTCGACTCCCTCGGGCCCTTGTTCGTCGAGACCGCCCCGATGCTCCTCCTGGGTGTCGTGGTGGCGGCCCTCCTGCCGGGGCTGCTGCCGTCCGGTCCTGCGGGGTGGAGCGCCCCGGGCGAAGGGACCCTCGTCCAGGCGCTCCGTGGGGTCGTGCGGGCCCTCGGTCATCCCCGCTGCGCCACCTCCGTCGACGGAACCGCCGGGGCCCTCCTGGCCGCTCGGGTGCCCGTGGCGACGGTGGTGGCGGTGGCGGTGGCGGTGCCGATGCTGGAGCCGGGCGGGGTAGCCCTGTGTTTCCGCCTCCTGGGGACGACCTTCGGCGGGTTGGTGCTGCTGGCCGGGGGGGTGGTTCCGGTGGTGGTGGCGGGGGCGGTGGTGGGGGTGCTGCGGGGGTCGGGGTTGCGTGTGGGCGACGCGGGGTTGGGGGCTCGTCCTCCGCGGGTGGCCCGCCCCGCGGTGGGTCGCACGACCCTGGGCGGTCTCCGCGGGGTGACGACCCGGGCCCGGGAGACCCTCGACCACGTGGCTCCCTGGTACATCGTGGGCCTCGGGCTCGCGGCCTCGTTGGAGGCGGCGTTTGACCCCGGGTGGACGGCGTCTCTGCCGCGCGGGGCGGGGGGGGCCCTGCTCGGGGCCCTGGTGGGGGTCCCGGTGTATTTCTGCGCCCACGCGGCGGCCCCGGTGGCGGCGGTCCTCGTGCACAAGGGCGTGGCCCCGGGGGCGGTCCTGGCCTTCGTGTTGGCGGGGGCGGCCTCGCAGCGGGCGGTCCTGGCGGTCTTGGGGCGGGCCCTGGGCAAGCGGGTGCTGGCGGCCTTCGTCCTGAGCCTGGTGGCGGCGGCCACGGCCCTCGGGGCGGCGGCCGACGCCCGCATCGGGCGGGGGAGCGTGCCCGAGGTGCACGCCCTGGTGGCCCACGCCCATCACCCGGTCGAGTGGGTGGTGGCGGCGGTGGCGGCGGTGGCCCTGCTGGTGAGCCTCGTGCGCTGCGGCCCCCGTCGATGGATCTCGGAGCTCGTGGGGCGGTAGGTCGGCAACCGAGGGGGGCGTTGCCACCGGGGCGGGGCCGGGATACCGCGCTCTCGGCGCATGGAGGAGTTGGGGAGCTCGGCCCGGTTTCACGCGCTCAGGGCGGCCCAGCGCCTGGAGACCATCGAGGGCGTGGTGGCCCTCGACGCTACGGTGACGGCCCGTACGGCGGCCCTGTCGTCGCCCGAGGCCGTGGGGCGGGTGTCGAGCGTGGAGATCCCGCACCTGCCGACCGTGTCGATGAGTGTCCCGATCGCCCGGGGCGACGGGGGCGGGTCCGACCCGTCGGCCGACCTCCAGGTCCTCGACACCCTGGGCGAGGGGGGGATGGGGCTGGTGTATCGGGCTCGGCAGCGTTCGCTCGGGCGCGAGGTGGCGGTGAAGGTGCTCCGGGGCGACGCGGTCAGCCCCCAGGACGAGCACGACCTCTTGCGGGAGGCCCTCATCACCGGGGGGATCGAGCACCCCAACATCGTGCCGGTGCACGCCCTGGGGCTCGACCCCGCGGGGCGCCCGGTGCTGGTGATGAAGCGCATCGAGGGGACCGACTGGCCCCGCACGAGGTCACCCTGGAGCTGATCACGGTGCGGCACGCGGGGGTCCTGGCGGTGGTCCTGGTGGGCCTCGGGGTGTGGCGTCGGGTCCTGCTCACGGCGGTGAGCCTCACGGCGGCCCTGGGGATCCAGGCGTGGTACGTCGGGCCGGCCGTGTGCACGGCGGTGGGGGCGGTGTTGACCCTGCTCGACCCGGGCAGAGCCCCCCGGTGGTCTACCCTCGCGGCCAACGGGATGCTGCTCTGCGGGATGTACTTCGCCAGGGCGAAGGTGCGGCCCTACCGGGACGCGGCTACAGCCCCGACAGACGGATGAGGTACCCGACGGACCCGCCACCGTGAAACTCCGTGACCAGGACGTCCCCGCCCGGGGTGACTGTGATGCCTCCGGGGGTCTTGATGTCGCCGAGGACCACGGTGCGGGTCCCGTCCGGGGCGATCCGGACTACCTCCCCGTGCGCGGCCACGTCGCGGTTGTGGTGGGCGACGAGGAGGGCCCCGGAGGCGAGGCGGGCGAGGCCGTAGACGCCCGAGAATCCCGCGGCGACGGTCTGAGCCGCGGTCGCGGGGCCGCCCGTGGGGGCGAAACGTAGGATGCGGGAGGGGGCGTTCCATTCGGCGGCGAGGAGGGTGCCGTCGGGGTCGAAGCGGAGGGCCTCGGGGACGTTGAGCCCTGTGGCGAAGGCCCGGGGGGCGGCCCCGGGGGTGAGGGCGATCTGCCAGAGGGTCCCGGTGGGGGCGAAGGCCGTAAAGGACGACACGTACACCCGCTCCTGGGCGTCGAGGGTGAGGTAGGTGACGTTTCCGAGGTCTTCCGCGACGGTCTCGCGCACCCCGTTGCGCACCCGCGACAGCCGGTGGGCGTGCTCCTCGGCGACCACGAGGCTCCCGTCGGCGAGGGCCCGCAGCCCGATGGGGGCTACCAGGCCGTCGACGTAGGGGCTCCATGTCCCCCCGGCGAAGCGGGCGATGCGCCCCGCCCCCATCTCGCTGACAAACACCGTCCCGTCGGCGACCTCGATGGCGTCGCGGGGTCCCACGAGGGCATGCGGGTACCGCACGCACGTCACCCCGGGCATCACCCGCAGGGGACGGATCTCCGGCGGGGCCCCCGGGGGCAGGGTCGTGCATCCCGCGGGGCTCGCATCGATCCCGGGCAGGTCGGGCCCATCGTCCGGGCGTGGGACGTCCCGGTCGAGGACATCGGGTCTGGGGGCTACGTCGTCAGGGCCTGCGTCGGAGAGGGGAGGGGTTGTGCCGGTGCAGGCTGTTGCGCACGCGGCGAGGAGGAGAGGGGAGGCGCGCCACATCGCGGGCGAATGTAGCGCGCTGGGGCCGTGGGCGCGGCGATCAGCCGAGGGAGACGGCCCCGTGGTGGTCGCAGTGGCCTTCGTGGGCGTGGTGCAGGTGTCCCCCGACGAGGTAGTCGGTGTGATCGCCGTGGGGGACGGCCTCGTGTCCGCAGCCGGGCCCGTGGGCGTGCTCGGCCGGGTGATCGGCGCAGGTGTGGCCCGTGGTGCAGTCTGCGGGGTTGGACCCGCCGACGGCGAGGGTGTGCTCGTCGACGTGATCGCCGTGGGGGTGATGCAGGTGCCCGTCGTGCAGGTAGTCGGTGTGGCCCTCGTGGCCGACGGCGGTGTGGCCGCAGCCGGGGCCGTGGGCGTGGGCGTGGGCGTCGTGGGTGGGGTGGTCGTGGCTCATGCGTCGTCCTCTTCGTCTTGCGTTTGGGGGATGCGGTCGGGCTCGCCCGCGTGGGCGAGGGCGTTGTCAATCAGGTCGGCCACGTGGTGGTCGGCGAGTCGGTAGAAGATGTGGCGGCCGTCGCGGCGACGAGCGACCAGGCCCTCGGCCCGCAGGAGGCGCAGGCGCTGAGAGACCGCCGAGAGGCCCTCGCGGAGCACCTCGGCCAGGTCGGACACACACCGCTCGCCCTCGGCCAGCTGGGCCAGGAGGCGCATCCGGGGCGTGTCGCCGAGGGCCCGGAAGATGGCCGCCGCGCGCTCGTAGGCCTCGGGGCTCGCCTCGGCGATGCGGCGGGGCGTATGCTCTGGATCGCCTGGGCGACAGGCTGGGGCAGGGACAGTCGTGGTCTTCATCAGTACAACACTTGTTGGAATCGACAACTGTTGTAGCGACGTCGCCGGAGGCTGTCAAGCTGAAGTTGGGGGCGGATTCGGGTGGGGGGCGACCGGCTGCGGGCTGCGGGCGACTGGCTGCGGGCGACTGGCTGCGGGCTGCGGGCGACGAGCAGCGAAACCGCCAGGGCGCAAGGGCCGCAAGGGGCAGGCGGTTTTTTGGGGGAAGCGCGGCGTGACACCCTCGACGTTTCGCTGGCGATCGCGCCATCGTCGGTCACCTCGCCCGCCCGCCGACCTTCGCCCGCCTGAGACCCTCCATCTTGTCTGCCCTCTTGCGACCCTTGCGCCCTGGCGGTTTCTTCGCCGTCGAGCGCTTGTGTCAACCGAGGCAGAGCCCTGGTGTCGTGGTGGGATCAGGGGCGGCGTTGGGCGGCGAGGACCCGGTCGCGATCCCAGCGCGGGCTGCGGCAGGCGGTGGGGCTGTTGCCGAGGGCGGTGCAGCGCGACTGGAGGGCGCTGGGGAAGGGGCCGAGGGCCTCGTTGCCTTCGAGGCAGTAGCTGGTGAGGGCGTCGAAGCGGGCCCCGCGGGGGCACAGGCCTTCGCCGCGCCACTCGAGGCCCTGGGCCCGGGGCCAGCGGTCGCTGCGGCAGACCGTGGGGCTCGTCCCAGCGGCGGCGCAGGCCGCGGTCATGGCGGCGGTGAAGGGGCCGAAGAGCTGGCTCGTCGAGGCGCAGACCGAGGCCCCGGCGGTGCCTACCCGCGTGGGGGTCGACCCCGCGGGGCAGGCGAGGGCGCCCGGGGCGCGGCCCCCGGTGATGGGGTCGAGGCGGTTTTCGGGCATCGAGGCGCAGCGGGTGGTGTCGCAGGCCCAACGCGGAAACTCGACCCGGAGCGATCCGTTGGCGAGGCGCCGGACGGCTTGCCAGCTCGGGAAGATCACCGACTGGGAGGCCGGGGGCCGGCGGAAGCTGTTGTTGTGCACGGGGTAGTCGACGTCGACCGGGGAGCCGTGCCAGGTGTCGTACCCCGCGATGACCTCGACGGGGGTCCCGAGTCGGCCGCGGTCGAAGCCGATGACCTTGACAAACTCCAGGACGTGCTCGCCCAGCATGCGGTTGCAGGCGTGGGAGACGGGGCCGCGGTAGAGGTCCCAGTAGACCCCGCCCTCGATGGTGCGCGAGGAGATGGGGCCGTGGAAGGCGATCCCGCTGCGCCGCCGTCCGTCGCGGTCGCGGTGGTTGCAGACGTACTCGACGAAGGGGAAGCCCCCGAAGGCCGCACGGTCGGTGGTGGGGGCCGACAGGGTCCCGCGGCACACCTGGTAGGTGAAGGGCTCGGGGTTGCGCACCTCCAGGCCCGACTCGGTGGTGCTGTTGGGGTTGCCCGTGGCGATGGGGTAGACGACCGTCACGAGGGTGCGGCCCGTGCCCGCGGGGTCGGGCTCGGTCACGGCGTGAAAGGGCAGCTCGCCCGTGAAGCCCTGGGGCAGGAGGCCCGACACCCGCACGGTGTGGCCCGCGAGGGAGACCACCGCCCGGGGGCTGTCGAGCCCCGGCATCGGGCCCTGGTAGCTCCAGGAGGAGGTGTCGCGGGTGCGGCGCAAGACCTCCTCGCCGTCGGCGTCGGCCCCCTCGGGTACGTCGGCCTCGACCGGGGCGCAGCCCGCGAAGCCCACCAGCGCCACAACCCCGAGCCATCGCCACCGTGTCATTCGCTGCGCTCCTGGCCAGATCCCCGTTGGGGGAACACCTACATGTCAGGCCCGTGCATACAGCAACCCCAGCGGCCTCGCAAGGGGCCCGGACCCGTCGGCCTTGACAGCCAAGGTCGCCGCGATCCTCTCCGGTTCAGGTCGGTTCTGTGGTGGGCTCGGCGTCTCCGAGCGGCTCGGCGTCGCCCACTGCGATCGCAGCCTGCGGGGCCGGGCCCGTCGGCGCGGGTGTCGGCGCGCGCAGCTGGCGAGACGCGAGATCGACCGGCGGTACGGCGAAGGCCCGTGGCCCGTTGAGCATCACGCGCTCGCCGTCGAGCATGACGTCGTCGTTGGCCCGAATGTCGACGTTGCCTCGTCGGGCGCGGTGTTGTTGCCCCGCGGCCTCGGTCGCGATCTCGCCGTCGGCCCGAATGACGACGTCGCCATGGGCGTCCTGGGCGATGCCCCCTGCGGAGATCAGACAGATGTCCTCGCGCGCGTTGACCTCGAAGCGCTCGCAGTCGAGGACGAGGTCGCCCTCGGTGGCCACCCGCAGCGAGGCCGCCCGGACCTCGACCACCGGGCCTGAGAGGTCCAGCCGGATCGATAGACACAGGGCACCATCCGGCGCGACGATCTCGATCATGTCCGTTCGGGGGACCCGCAGGGCGTAGCCATGCCGCAACGCGGGCAGGGTCGACGCATCGAGGTCGCGATCCTCTTCGCTCATGAGGGCCACTCCACCGAGAAAGGCAGGGCCTCGATCTCCTCGGGCATAAGCATACGCCGGGCCTCGACCGCGCCCCGCCACACTACCGTGAACACGCCCTCGTCCGGGTAGAGCTCGACGTGATGAAGGACCGGCGGAGCCACCTCAGGGGCGCGCCAGCGGGTGCGGACGACCATCGTGGGCGGACCTGGGATCACGACGCCAAGCTCGTGCCGAACGCGGTGCAGCCCGACCAGGCGGATCTGGTGGCCGCCCGTCAGCCCGGCAACCTGGAGGCCCAACGACCCGCCGTTCTGAATCCCGAACACCCACGAATCGCCGCGCATCACGTCAACGCTGCGCACCTCCGGCGACAGGTACCCGCGCGTGAACTCGGGCAACTCGTCGGGCAGGGGCTTCCAGAAGGGCTGGGCTCCCATGTAGACGCAGCGCGCGAGGTAACCCGCGTGCAGCCACGAGGTGCCCGCGGGAATCGGCTGTCGCCACCATGCCAGCGGATCATGGACGATGAAGCGCTCGGGGCTGAGCATGTCAGCCGGATCCTCGATGTTAGGCAGAAGCAACTCGTCGATGGGCGTCCTCGAGCTGGCCAGATAATAGCCGCGCCCGTGCCGATTTCGCGGATAACCGCAGAGGCTGTAGGTCTTCGGATCGGTCCCTTCAGGGAGGCTTGGTCCAATCATCTCGAATACGTTGGGGACGGAGGCTTCGGAGCCGTGATCGTAGCCACCGTAGGCCCGATCATAACCGAGCGGCATGAGCTCGAAGGCTTCGGGCTCGGAGAAGAGGATGTGACCCTGGGCGGAGCGCACGCAGCGGCGATCGCCGCTGACCCGCAGATCCCGTCGATTCGCGCCGACGATCACGGCCGCGTCGGCCTGTCGGCGGGCCCCGTAGGCATAAACATGGCCGTGTACGACGACATCGGTGCGGAGCTTGTACGGCCACGCCTCGCTGTCGGCGAGCATAAGTCCGGTCGGCTCACCCTCGAAAATCGCGGCGGACCGCAGGGGGCGCTGCTCGTCCGCGGGCACACCGGTCGAGCCGTAGGTGTCGAGCACGTAGGTGCGCTTGGCCAACAACGCGATGCAAGGACCCCCTGCCGGGGTGTTGGCGTTCAGCGGTCGACAGGTCGGGGTGATCCCTTTGAGCACCGTGGGCATCGGTTAAAACTGCTCCGCGTGGGGACTGTCGAAGGCCGAAGACGCCGGGCTCGGTGCCGCGGGCGACGATCCGGAGGGCAGGGCGTTCCATGCTTGGATGGGACGATCGAAGATGACCCTGGCGTCGTCGCCGGCCTTCCATTGCAGCGGGTGCTGCACGACTCCCGTCAGCGTATCCCCGAGAGCCTTCGCCGCGGCGTCTCGCGTCGCTTGTCCCCGCGCGCTGTCGCCCCCTAAGCTCTCGCCCACCCCGCGCACGTAGTCGTTGGCCGAACCAAACAGGCGCCCGCCAAGCCCGGGAATGCCCTTGCCGTTCGCGTTGGCCGAGAACCCGACCGGGGTGCCGATCAAGACGCCGATGACGCCCTGGACCCAGGGGTTGTTCCCAATGCCGCCGAGGAGTTTGTTGATCACGGCCTGGACGATGCAGTCGAAGGCCATCGAGAATACGCCCCCCAGCCAGTCGGCGAAGGTCATCTGGGCGACGACCGTATTGGGCGCGATCACGAAGCCGGTAGGCGTCGGGATGTCGCCACAATTGAGATTGACGTTGATGATGATGGTGACCGCGACCGCGACCGGCTTGTTCTCAATCAGGACCGACGCCACGCCAAAATGCGACTTGGACCCGGAGAACGCGATGATCGGCGCCACGAGCAGGAAGAACGGGGCGAGAGGTACAGGCACGTGGGGAATGCCGCTCTGAATGTCAGTCCCCCGCTGCATACTGCTGAAACCCCAGCTCTGGACGGTCTCGGCCATGGCCGGGCGCAGGAGCCAGCGCAGCGTCGCCCCGACGATGTGCGGGTAGAAGGGGGCGGGGACCGGCAGCGGAGCCGGGGGCACCATGCCAAGCTCGGCGTGGGCGTCGAGACCGAGCATCGGATGAATGGTGATGAGTACGCAGTTCATGACCTACTCCCCCTCGTGCAGCGACGTGCTCACCAGCTCGCACATTCTGTTTTCTCGCTCGCGCACGACGTATTTGAATGGAAATCGCCAGGTGATGAATACCCGCCCAGCGTCAACCTCGATGCCGATCTGATCGACCGCCAGGGCACGCTCGACCACCCGATCGCCGAAGCGGAGTCGAACCAGGGCGGGTGGCTGGGGGACCACAAATCCGATCGGACCATGGGGCGAAAACCCAAACAACTCTACGGGATCGCCTGGCACCAACGTGGGCGCGATCATCGGAACAAAGGCCTGATTGAACAACTGCGGGCGAAAATCGAGGATGTTGTGCTGGGCATCCCGGACGGTACCATTCAACACACGAACGGAATTAAGCCGTGGGCAGAAGCCGAATCCGCATACTGCGGGGATGTCGTTCCATTGTCGCATGGGGGAATCGGGCTCTTCGACGTTGGGGAGCTCGTGGTGCGACGCCTGTTCGGGGCTGAGGTGAAAACCTTTCCCCCGCGGATTGTCGGGGAAGGGGATGGCGAGCCCGTCCGACTCGGACGTGCCCCCAAACGCTTCGGCCATGGTCAGGGGCATGCTCGAGAAGGGTTGGGGCTGGGTCGCGACCAGTCCTCCGCGTCCGTCGTCGACCCAGGAGCGAAGCCCGGTGACCACGGCCTCGCGCACGAAGGTCCCCGCCTTCACCTGGACCCTCATCGAGGGGGTCGCCCGACCGCCCGGGGCCCAGGCGTGACCAAACACGAAGAGGTCGACGCCGCCGCGTACAAAGGGCCCGTCCTCGTCCATCGGGCCGACCGGTGACTCCCAAGGCTCGGGCGAGACGATCCACGGCTGCTCGGCCGCGATCGAGAGCCGAGCGTCCAGCGTGTAGGTCACCCGAACCAACACCGAAGCGAGGATGCGCTCTGGATCTAGAACAGTTGGAATGAGCAGCGCTGGGTAAAGCGTTGGATTGACGAAGATCATGTCATCCTACGAGTTGAGCTTCACGGTGCCGCCGGTGACCTTGGCATCGCTCGTGAGGAGCACCTTGCCACCCCCGCTTCCCGAGAGGGCGGCGTCCGCGGTGAGCAGGAGCTTCGCGCCCCCGTCGGACTGGAGCTGCGCGTCGGCGGTGAGGGTGAGGTCGCCGCCGCCGTCGGCGTGCACGTTGGCGTCGGCCGTGAGCAAGATCGTCGCCCCCGTGCTCGCACCCAGGTTGGCGTTGGCGTCGAGGAAAAGCCCGCTGCCGTCGTTGGAGGTGACCAACGCGTCGGCCGTGAGCAGGATCGCGGCGTTGCCGCTGGACCACATGTGCGCCAGGTCATTGAGGCGCAGCACAGAGCCGCCGCCCGCGGTGGCCGTGATCGTGGTGCCGTCGATCACGAGGGTGCTCCCGCCGACCTTGAGCGTGATCTTCGACGTGGCCTCGACGGTGTACTCGCCCGTGACGAAGAGACCCGCCCCGGGCGCGGGCGGGGGGTCGTCGCCGCCGTTGCCGCCGCCGTCGATGGTGATGTTCTGCTGGCCCTTGATGTGGATGCTCTCGTTGCCGTCGATGGTCTTGCAACGGTTTCGATGCACCGTCAGGGTCTGGTCCCGGCCGATGGTCTCGGTCTGGTCGACGTCGACGGTGTTGGTCTGGCAATTCTTGACGTGGGTCGAGTGGTTGTTTTTGACCAGCTCGTTGAAGTCCTTCTGGGCCTGGAGGTAGATCTCCTCGCCGCCGGCCTTGTCCTCGAAGCGCAGCTCGTTGTAGCCCCCGCTGGTGGGGGTGCTGTTGGTCTTGAGGGTGCTCACGGTCTGGGCTCCGGGGCCCGGCATCTCGTAGGGGGGGCGGTTCTCCCCGTTGTAGACGGAGCCTGTGACCAGGGGGCGGTCGGGGTTGCCCTCCAGGAAGGTCACGATCACCTCCATCCCGATCCGCGGGATGAACGAGAACCCCCACCCCGGCCCCGCCCAGGCCTGGGCCACCCGCACCCAACACGAGCTGTCCTGGTTGCGCGCGCCCTCGCGGTCCCAGTGAAACTGCACCTTGATGCGCCCGTGCTCGTCCGTGTAGATCTCCTCGCCCGAGGGGCCCACCACGGTCGCGGTCTGCACCCCGTAGATCCGCGGCCGGGCGAAATCGCGGGGCGGGCGGAAGGTCACCGCCGCGGGGATGCACTCGAAGCGGTTGGTGTACCGCTCCTGCAGGGTCTCCTCCTCGGTGTGGGTGTCGCTGGTGAGCTCCTCCGGGGCGTGGCCCTCGTGCTCGACCCGCGTGAGGAGGTAGCGGTCGTCGAAGGCGTGGTTGCCGTGACCCGTGAGGTCGAAGGTCTGCCCCGGGGTGAAGGTGGTGACGTACCCGCGGCCGACGAAGCGCTTGACCCGGCTCTGCCACTGCTCGCGGCGCAGGGTCGCCTGGACCCGTCCGTCCTCGTCCGTGTAGGCGGGTTGGCTGTACTCCCCGATCGTGAGGGGCCCGGGATACTCGTACACCTCGCGGTCGAGGCCCCGCAGGTCGGTCCCCCGGGCGGGTCGGGTCAGGTCGAGGCGGGGGTGGGTCCAGTCGAAGTCCCGCACCACGCTGCTGGTGCTCTGGAGGCTGTGCACGAGGTCGAAGTCGCGCACCCGCTCCACCGTCGCGGTCCCCGACTCGGGGCCCTGAATGGTCAGGGGGTTTCCGTCCATGGTGGTCACGGCCACGAACGACTCGTTGGCGTCGACGATCACGAGCTCCTCGCGCTCGCCGCTGTGGTCGAAGTAGAAGGCGAGGCCCTCCTCGGCCATCAGCCGCAGCACGAAATCGAGGTCGGACTCGTTGTACTGGACGAAGTACTCTCGCGTCGGCAGGGGCCTCTGGTTTTCGAGGCGGTAGGTGCGCTGCCAGGGGGTGAAGCTCGTGGCGAGCACGGTGGCCAGGGCCTGATCGGCCGTCACGTCCTGGAAGATGAAGCAGTCGCGGCGCTGCGACAGGGCGTACAGGGCCGGGGCGAGGTAGACCCGGCACATCAGGTGACCGGCCCGGGTCCCGATGTGCTCGACCCGGTGCACGATGCCGCAGAGGCGCCGCTGGTGGGCCTCGCGGGACAGCAGGAGCCGGGCCTCGACCCCGAGGAGGTCGTCCGGGTCGGTGGTGAGGCCCTCGTTGGCGAGGTCGATCACCGCGGTGTAGAGCTCGCTCAGCCCCTCGCGGGCCCGGACGTGGACCACCCGCCAGGGGGGATGCGGGTCGGCGGCCACCTCGAAGCGGAAGCTCACCTTGGGCAGAGGGGCGGTCATCGCAATCTCCAGGGGCAGGAAGGGGGATCGGAGGGTATCGCAGGGCGCTCCGGGCGCGAAGAGGCGAGGAGGGCGGAGAGGGTCATCGGGGCGTCGTGCCTCGTGGCGAGGAGTCGGGGCGGGGTCGGTCGGGGGCGTCTCCCGGGGCGGGGCGGGTGAGGGCGGCGAGGGCGAAGTGCACGAGGGGCAGAGGCAGGGGCAGGGCCCACAGCACCCAACGCGGAAAGCGCGGGGCAGCGTCCAGCGTGCCGAAGACCCAGTCCCAGAAGGGCGTGCTGAAGCCGTAGGCCCCCGCGCGGCGGGCGTAGTGGTGGGCCGCGTGAAACCGCCGGGCCGGACGAAACCAGGGGGCCCCGAAGTCGGCGTGGACCCCCGCGTGGGTGAGCTCAAACACGACGTAGGCGGCGTTGAGCCCGACGAAGGCCCACAGGCCGCGGGCGAGGCCGAGGGCCAGGGTGAGGCCCCCCAGGGAGACGGCGTAGGTGAGGGCCCAGGCCGACAGGGGCCCATGCAAGTACCGGGGATTGAGGGGCTCGTCGTGGTGCCGGGCGTGTGACCCCGCCATCACCCCGTGCAGGAGCCAGCGGTGTACGACGTACTCGACGGCCGTCCACAGGCAGGCCCCCAAGGCGAGCCAGACCAGCGCAGAGCCCGCGGTCACGCCCCCCCGCAGCCACGCCCCGGCGCCCGCGAGGCCGATGCCCGCGCCGTTGAGGCCGAGCATCGTGCGGGTCGTGGGCGAGCCGAGGCGGAGCCTCCTGCCTCGAGGCGGGAGTCGTTGGGGGCTGATCATGCGGGGTCCATCGCGAGGGGAGGGTCGTCGGACAGGTGGACGGCGTACCAGCGGTCGACCCCGGGCACGAACCCCAACGGAGACCCCGGGCGGACCTCGCATCGTACGGGGCGCAGGGCCTGTCCCTGGTAGGCGATCAGGGCCCCTCCGTCGACCGTCCGGATCCACACGAGGAGGTCGGGGACACCGTCGCGCGACCACAGGGTCAGCCCCTGATCGACCACCGCGGTGTGTCCGACCCCGAGGGCTGTCGTGTCGAGGGCCACAGCAGCGGGCTCGCCCTCCGACCACGCCAGGGCGAAGGCCCAAAGCTGGTCGTGGACATCGACCCCGAGGAAGGCCCCGCGGGCGCGCTCGGGGGCGTCGCTCCAGGCGTCCGCCGTGCCCAGGGGCCGCACCCCCGGGATCACCGTACGAAAGGCCTCGACGGTCGCTCCGTGGCCCAGGTCGAGGCGCCACCCGAGCACGGTGGTCTCCAGGGAGGGGTCTTGGGAGCTGTCGCACACCACCACGGCCCACAGGGCCTCCGGGGCCCCCGAGGCGGCCGACGGGGGAGACAGGGCCCCGGCCACCCCGAGGAGACCCGGGGGCATGGCCCCGAGCACGACCGGGTCGAGGGGGCCGATCCCCGAGGCGGTCGCCACGGCCCTCAGGACGCCCACGGAGGCCCCGGAGGGACTGCCCCAGTGGGCCAGGACGTGCAGGACGTTTCCCGGCCCCTGGAGGGCGGCCCAGGGGTATCCGTGGGTGCCGGGCCACGGGATCACCGCGGGGTCGGGGTGGAGGTTGCTGCGGAGGAGGATCCCGCCCGGGGAGGGGGCCACCACCCAACGTTGGGGGTCGAGTCCGAGGTCGTGGCGGGCCGTCGGGGCGACGACCCTCGGGGTGTTCGGGCTCAGGGCCCCGCGGGGAAGGAGCGGGCCCGCGGCGCCTTCTCCGAGGCGGGGATTGGTCTCGCGCAGGGGGGCGGCGACGACGGAGGGGTGGCCCGCGGGGTCGTCGAGGAGGAGGGCCTCGCGGGTGACCTCACCGCCCGGGCCGAGGGCGAGGCTCACCCACAGGGCCGAGAAACGCCGCGGGATGACCTCGAAGACGACGGGGTCGGCCGCGAGGGGGAGGGCCTCGTTGGGGACGGAGGCCTCCAGGGTGTAGGCCCCGGGCAGGGGCGCCCGGCCGGGGCGCAGGACGAGCTCGCCGCGCCAGCGCTCGAGGGCCCCGAGGACGAGGGGGGAGGAGGCCCCGGGGACCTCGTCGGCCCGCACGAAGGCGTCGACGGTCCCGTCGGGCAGGGTGAGGCGATACTGCGGGGCGGTGGCCCCGGGGCGCATCGGGTGGGGCACCGTGAGGGGCGTGGGCCCGGGGTTTTCGAGGGTCAGGTCGAACACCACGGGCTCGCCGAGGAACCACTGGGCCCTGCGCGGGCGGAGTGTGAGTCGGGGTGCGCTCATTTGGCCACCTTGGGGCCGTTGCGGTCGAAGGCGGTCTTGTCCCAGCCCGCGAGGCGCAGGCAGCACAGGCCGCAGAAGCCGGGGCGGGGGCGGGCGTAGGACATGAGGCAGTTCATGTCGGCTCCGTCGTGGCTGTCGGGGGTGATCCCGCCGCCGGAGTTGATGGGGGTGCCGTCGGGGCGCAGGCGCGGGGAGTGGGGGAGAAACAGGTTGTGGCCGATCTCGTGCCCCGTGGTGTCCTGCCGGGGGTTGTAGATCGCGAAGCCCGACACCGACCGGGTCTTGAACACCGCGTTGCCGTTGAGCCTGCCGCCCCCGGCGGGCTCTTCCAGGGAGTGGGTCCAGTCAAACTGGAGGATGGTCACCCCGTCGGCCGTGGCCTTGGCCTTGCAAATCTCCGTGGCCACCTCCATGGCGAGGTCTGTGCAGCGGTCGACGTACTCGGCCTCGGTGGTGATCCCGAGGTTGGTGAGGGCCGCATCGCGTTGGGCGTCGGTCCAGCCCTGGGCGTCTTTCACCGTGTCGCGGAAGTCGGCGTAGCTCCGGAAGGTGGCCACCCAGGTCGTGGGGGTGCGGGCCCCCCCGCCAAACACCCCCGCCACCGCCCGCCACAGGCCGTCGAAGAACCGCTCCACCCTTCCCCCGAAGCTGTCCGGCGGTCGCGGGGTGTCGTACTGACTGCCGGGGGCGAGGCTGTGCTGCCGCATGAGGGCCGGGACGTAGGCGGGGTTGACCGCCCCGAGGGCCGCCTGAAACGCGGCGTCGTAGTCGGCCTTGGCGAAGGCCTGGACGGCCGCGATCCGATTGTCGACCTCCATGTAGGCGTCGGCGTAGTAGTCGGTGACCGAGGGCAAGGGGGCCACGATCTGCGGGCACTTCTTCCAGTGCTCCTGCAGGGTGATGCGGCGCCAGACCTCGAAGTCGCCCACGGCCTGCTGGCGGAAGGCCCCGGCGGGGGTGGGGTCGGCGGTGTCGAGGGCCTCGCGGAGGTCGAGGTAGGCCGTGACCTTGTAGTTGTCGCCGGCGTGGCGGGACGGGCGAAACACGGCCCCGCTCCTGCCCTCCCGCTCGCCCCCCTTCTCGATCGGCGAGAAGGCCCCCCACCAGCGGGTGCCCCCGGGGGTTACGGCGTACGGGAAGTCGCTGACCTTGCCCTCGGCGGCGGTGAACACCCCGGCCGAACCCGCTGCCGCGGCCCGTTTTCCGCCGCGGTCGACGTGGGCGTTGTCGCCCTGGGCGGGACGTCCCGCGGCGAGGTCGTAGGCCCGGCTGCGGTCGACGAAGGCCTTGGCCCCGGTCGAGAGGTACACCGCGCGCGACCGATCGCCGTCGGCGTAGTCCCACAGGACCCGGGCGTTTCCGAGGGCCTTGCCCGCGGGGACGGGAGGGCCCCCGGCGCTGCGGACCCGGGTCACCACCTCGATGGGGACCCGAGGCCCGTCGCCCCAGAGGTCGCGGAAGGCCGTGAAGGCGGTGTTGTCCTCCATCTCCGAGCTCTGGGTGGCGTAGAGGTCGGAGAGCAGGGCCAGGCGCTGCTTGCCGCTCGTGGGGACGTAGGGAATGGTCGCGTACACGGCCCGGTCGCGGTCTTCGGAGAGACACGCGGGGAGCACGAGGCGGACCTTGAACTCCACGAGCTCGACCTGCACCTCGCAGGCGCGGGTGCGGTCGCCCTTGGGGCCCCCGAGGATGACCCGGACGGTGTAGGGGCTATGCAACACGGTCGCGAATCCGTCGGGAAACTCTGGGGTTGAGGGCACCGAGCCGTCCCAGGGCCAGAGGTGGGGCCCGTGGGTGTGCCCGCCCGCGACCACCTCCGAGCGCAGGACCTGGCCGTCGCGGGTGCGGACGATCTGCAGGGTGAGGGTGGAGGCCATGGCCTCGGGGTCGTGCACCGCGAACCGGACCTCGATCTCCTCGGCCCCCGACGCGATGTGGCTCGGGGCCCCGAGGGAGACGAGGTCGTAGTCGGGGTCGAGGGGCGGGGGCTCGACCGGGTCGATGGGATCGGGGGGAGAAGGCGGGACGGGGCGGGGCATGTCGTCGTCGCCGCCGGACGGTCCCTGGCCGTGACCACGCCAGACGACCAGGCTGCCGCGTACGAGGGCTGTGGATACCCCTGCGAGCAGGGCCGCGGTCCCGTCGCCGCGCAGGTCGAGGCCGAGGACGTCCTCCGCCAGGGCGCGGAGGGGGCCTTCCTGCCACGGCTGGTCTCGGAGCCAGGACTGCAGGAGGCGGGTGGTCTCTGCCACATCGCCGAAGGCCCACGGGGTCGCCTGACCCTCCGCGAAGCGGGCCAACTCCCAGGTGTCGTCGCCCCGACCAAACCGTACCCTCATCGCCGCTCCCTCGGGCCCGCCTCGCAGCCCACTCTACACCGGGCGGTCTCCCGTGCGCAGTCGCGTCGGCACGCGGTGCGCATCTCGGCCCCGGTGGAGGACCCGGGGCCCCCCGGTCCGGGCGCGATGGAGTCGCAGTCGCGGGCGCAGCGGCGTCCGGCCTCTCCGCAGGCCTCGGGGCAGCGAGCCTCGACCACGTCCTGGGTCGGGGTGGCCGAGACGCTGGGGGCGGGGGTGCACCCGACCAGGCCCACGATGCAGGCCCACCTTGTCCGTCTCCGCGCCCGCACCATCGACGGTCAACGAAGCGCGGGGCGGGCCCTCGGGTCAAGCAGATTCGGGGCGGAGAGCGCCCGCTCGGGGCCCGCCCGGGGCGATCAACGCAGGCCGACGTACAGGCTCTGGACGTCGTCGTCGCCGTCGAGGGCCTGGAGGAAGGCCTCGACCTCGGCCCGGCGGTCGTCGTCGAGGGAGACGGGGTTTTTCGAGCGCCAGATGAGCTTGGCGGACGAGACCGACCAGCGCCGCTCGGCGAGAGCCTTGGACACGGTGTCGAGGTCGGTGGGCTCGGTGTAGAAGGTGGTGGTCCCGTCGTCGTTGGCCTCGAGGTCCTGGGCCCCGGCCTCGATGGCGGCCTCTTCGGGGTCGACCTGTCCCGCGGGGGGAGCGGCCTCGATGGCCCCGAGGCGCGCGAAGTCCCAGGTGACGGCCCCGGTGTTGGCCATCTGGCCCTTCCGAAACAGGACCTTGATGTTGGCCGCGGTGCGGTTGCGATTTTCGGTGAGGCACTCGACCACGACGGGGACCTGGTAGGGGGCGAAGCCCTCGTAGAAGATGGTCTCGTAGACCACCCCCTCGCTGTCGAGGCCCGCGCCGCGTTTGATGGCCCGGTCGAGGGTGTCGCGGCTCATCGAGGCCTTGCGGGCGGCGTCCATGGCCATCCGCAGCCTGGCGTTGGTGGTGGGGTCGGTGCCTCCCCGCGCGGCCATCGAAAGCTCGCGCGAGAGGCGGGTCATGACGCGGCCCTTGGCGTCGGCGGCGGCCTCACGGCCCTTCTGCTTCCACTGTGCTCCCATGGCATGGGCGCCTACCACCCTCGGGCCCCTTTGGCGAGGGGCGAAGCGCTCGGGTCAATACCCGAACGAGTGCATGGCGTCGGCGTTGTTCTGCAGGGAGGCCCCGCGGGAGGAGGCGGGCGACGGGGCGGAGATGGCCCGTCGGGTGGCGGCCCGGCCCCGCGAGACGCCCTCGGCCTGCCGCAGGAGCTGCCCCTGAACCCGCGCGTCGGAGAAGTTGTACTGCGTCGCGGTCGAGCGCAGGCGCTGCTCGGCCCGGGCGAGCTCGGCCTCGGCCGCCTGGGCCTGGCCCTCGTTGATGAGACGGGCGGCCCGCTGCTGGCTCTGGGCGGCCTCGTAGCGGGTCACCATGGCCACCACCCGCTCGTTGGCGCTGGAGGTCTGGGCGGCGGGGTCGGCCGTGTGCTCGACCGCGAGGCCCACCTCCTGGTTGCGGCGGGTTCCGCGGGCGGAGGGGTCGTCGTACGCGAGGCGGGCGACCCCGAGGCTCTGCCGACCCGGACTTCGGGCCGTCGTGACCCGCACCCGCACGAGGATCTCGCGGTGCTGGGCCCCGTGCAGCGACCCGAGGGGGATCTGGAGCCGCCCGTTCTGCTGGTCGACCCGGAGGTTGTCGGTGCCCTCGAAGACCACCCCCGGGGCGGGGGCCAGCTCGATCACGGCGTTGGAGGCCACGGTCTGCCCCAGGAGCTCGAGCTCGTCGTGCAGGATGGCGGCCATCTGCTGCGGCTCTTCGAGGTGGTACAGGCGCCCGGCCGACCGCACGGCGAGGGCCCCGAGGGTGCTCTCGTCGTAGTCGAGGCCCACCCCGATGGCCGTGACCTGGGTCCCGTTCTCCGTGGCCCGGGCGGCGAGGTCGCCGAGCTCTTCGGCGCTGGAAGGGCCGATGTTTCCGCGTCCGTCGGAGATCATCACCACCCGGCGGACGGGGTGCGTGGGAGGGGCCTGGGAGGCGGCCCCCGCGGCGGCCTGGAGCCCGCCGTACAGGTTGGTGCCCCCAGCGGCGTAGAGGCCTGCCACACGCTGGAGCAGGAGGGCCCGGGAGTCGGCGTTGACGACCGTCGGGGGGGCCAGCTCGGTGACGCCGCTGGAGAAGCTGTAGAGGGAGACGATGTCGCCCTCGGCGAGGCCGTCGATGAAGCTCGCGGCGGCGAGGCGGGCGTTGTGGATCTTGGCCCCGGACATCGAGCCCGAGGTGTCGACCACGAGGGCCACGTCGAGGGGGGCCCGCTGGACGGCCCCTGCCGGCGCGGCGGGGGTGTCGATCCAGACCCCGAGGTAGGTCTGTCCGTCGGCCCCGACGTGGAGGCGGGTGTGCAGCGGGGCGGCCTGCATCCACTGGCCCTGGGCCACCGTGAACTCCTGCCCGCCTCCCCCGTGCTGCACCACCGTCTGCTGCACCCGAACCGTGCCTCGCGGCGTCCCCCCTGCGCTGGTCGCGCAGGCTGCCACCGACATCACCAGCGGCATCATCCACCGTACGCTTTTCATCTCGTCGCTCCCTGTTTCAAGCTCCTCGCGGGGCCTGTCGGAGGCTTCGAGACGTTCGGCCGGGGGCATCGGTCTACCGCCCGAGATTTTATTCAACGCCTACAGGCAGACCCCGAGGAAGTTGGTCCACTTCCAGGTGCCACCCCGGCACGCTCCGTTGTTGGGCCCTGACGAGGTGCCCGTGTGACAGGTGCGGCTGTCGTTGCACCACCCGCACGACCCGCGGTCGGTGCACGATCCGCAGCCGGTGCTCGTGCGGCAGGGGTCGGTGGGGGCCACACACTGGTTGCTGAGCCAGGCCCAGTTGTTGGCCGTCGTCGGGCAGCTCGGAGCTCCCGCCCCGGTGCCAGTGAGGCACTGGCGGGTGGAGGCGCACCAGCCGCAGGAGGACCGGGCCGTACAGTCGCCGCACTGGGTCGACGTGCGGCAGGGGTCGGTGGAGGTGGCCATGCAGGCGCTCGACAGCCAGGCCCAACCCTGGGCGCAGGTCGTGCCCCGGGGGCCCGAACTGGTGCCGTCGAAGCAGCGCCCCGAGGCCGCGCACCAGCCGCAGGTGAGCATTCCCGTGCAGGCCGCGCAGGTGGTGGCGGAGGCGCATCCCGAGCTCGTCCCGCTGTCGCGCGGGCCGGTGTCGGTGGGGACGGGGTTGCCGCGGTCGGTGGGGACAGGGTTGCCGCGGTCGGTGGGGACGGGGTTGCCCGTGTCCTCGGGGACGGGGTTGCCCGTGTCCTCGGGGACGGGGTTGCCCGTGTCCTGGGGGAAGGGGTTGCCCGTGTCGGGGGAGGGTTGACCGAGGTCGTCCTCGGGCACGACAAAATCGTTGGGGATGTCAAAGCCGGGGAGCAGGCTGTCTTCGGGTGTCCCGCTGTCCTGCCCGGGGCCTGGAGCCCCTGCGTCGTCGCCATCGATCTGCTGGGTGGCGCAGGCGCCAACCGTCAAGGAAACCGTAACCCAGGCCACCAACACACAACGAGAAAGAACCATCCCGACGCCTCCGGCGGCGCGACAATGCGCGGTCGACCCGACCGATGCAAGTCGCCGCGTTTCGGCCCTCGCACCCGGGGGCCGAAGGCTGGCATTCTCCACCCCCGCAAAGGGTGGGCCTGCGCGCGGCAGGCCCCCATCGAGAGGAGCGCCCGTGGTGGTGGCAGGATCGTCGGGAGGGCAGAGGGACGGAGGGTTCTTCGCGCGGACGCGGGGCGATCTGCAGCGCCTGGGGCGGTCTCCGCGAGAGCTCTGGGTGGTGTATGGGGTGAAGTTCCTGGAGAGCGTGGCGTACTTCGCGATCTACAACCTGATCGCGGTGTACCTGAGCGAGGACCTCCACATGACGGACGTTCAGGCTGGCACCGTCGCGGGGGTGTGGCTCACGGCCGTGTCGGTGGCCACGTTCTTCTCGGGCTTCGTGGCCGACAGCCTGGGCATCCGGCGGTCGCTGATGATCAGCATCCTGTCATGTCTGGTGGGGCGTTTGATGCTCCTGACGGGGGTGCTCCCGGTGGCCCTCACGGGCCTCGCGGTCATGACCTGGGGTGTGGCCTCGATGATGCCCACCATGACGGCCGCCGTCCGGCAGTACACCCGCACCGACACGGTCTCCTTTGGCTTCTCCCTCTTCTACGTCCTCATGAACGTCGGGGCCCTGGTGGCCCCCCTCACCATCGGCTACTGCCGTCGGGTCTTCGCCCACGGCCACGACCTCTCTCTCTTCGGGGGCCTCCATCTGTCCTCCAGCCAGATGGTGTTTGGGGTCGGGGTGGGGGCCACCCTCCTGGCCGTGGGGCTGGTGTCGACCATGCGCCCCGACCACGTGGTGGCCGCCGAGAGCGACCCCGACGGGATGCCCACCCAACGCGAGCCCCCGTGGAAGGCCTTCGGGGCCGTCGTACGCGAGTCGACCTTCTGGCGCTTCATGCTGTTTGTGTCGCTCCTGGTGCTCGTGCGGCTGATCTTCCAGCACGCCCACCTCACCTGGCCGAAGTACACCATGCGCGAGTTTGGCCGGGGGTTTCCCTTCGCCAACTACTGGGCCATCAACCCGGCCATGATCATCGTCCTCACCCCATTGGTGACGGCCCTGACCCGCAGCCGCTCGGCCTTCTGGTGCATCGCCCTGGGGGCCAGCGTCTCGGCCGCCTCGGTGTTCTTCATGGCCGCCTCGACCACCGTAGCCGCGAGCGTGGCCTTCATCGTGACCCTCTCCCTCGGCGAGGCCCTGTGGTCGCCGCGCCTCTACGAGTACACCGCCACCATCGCCCGCCCCGGCCGCGAGGCCACGTACATGGGCCTGTCGCAGCTCCCGATGTTCCTGGCGAAGCCCCTGGTGGGCGGGATGTCGGGCTGGATGCTCGCCACCTGGTGCCCCGAGCAGGGCCCCCGGTCGAGCCAGACCCTGTGGCTCGTGGTGGGGCTCACCACCCTGGTGGGCCCCGTGGCCATCCTCGGGCTGCGCGGCCTCATCGAAGGCCCGAGGCCCCTGCGCCAAGCGGCCGCGACCTGAGACGCAGGGCGTTTCCCACCACACACACCGAACTCAGGGCCATCATGCCCGCGGCCAACATCGGACCCCCAAAGGCTTCGAGCAGCCCGAAGGCCGCGAGGGGGATCCCGACGGTGTTGTAGACAAACGCCAGGAAGAGGTTCTGCCGCACCGTACGCAGGGTGGCCGCGGCGATGCCCAGCGCCTCCAGCACCTTGCGCGGGTCGTTGCGCACGAGGGTCACCGGGGCCGTGGCCCGGGCTACGTCCGTGCCTCCGCCCATGGCGATCCCCACCTCGGCGAGGCTCAGGGCCGGGGCGTCGTTGACCCCGTCGCCCACCATGGCCACCCGCTCTCCTGCGGCCTGAAGCTCGGCCACCAGGGCCGCCTTGCCCTCGGGCCGAACGCCCGCCCGCACCCGCGCCGCCTCGATGCCCACCGTCTGGGCCACGGCCTCGGCGGTGCTCGTGTGATCGCCCGTCACGAGCCACACCGTCACCCCCTGGGTCTTGAGCCCGGCCACCGCCTCGGCGGCCCCTTCTCGCACGGGGTCCCGCACCCCCAGGAGGCCCTGCGGAATCCCGTCGACGGTGACCACGGACACCGTGCAGGCCTGGGCCCGGAGCGCATCGACCTGGGTCTGGGCCTCAGGCGAGAGCGATCCGTCGTCGGCCGCCACCCGCACCGCGCGGCCCGCCACGGCGCCCTCGACCCCGACGCCCGGCAGGGAGCGAACGGACACGGCCGCGGGGATCTCCAGGCCGCGCGAGAGGGCCTCGGCGACGACGGCGCGGGCGAGGGGGTGTTCGCTTTCGGACTCGACGGCGGCGGCGAGGGCGAGGACCTCGGACAGGTCGGCCCCGTCGAGGGGGAGGGCGTCGGTGAGGGTGGGGGTGGCCCGGGTGAGGGTTCCGGTCTTGTCGAAGAGGACGGCGGTGATGGCCTCGGCACGCTCCAGGGCCTCGGCGTCGCGAAACAGAACCCCGCCCCGGGCCGCCCGCCCCACCCCCACGATGATGGCCGTCGGGGTGGCCAGTCCCAGGGCGCAGGGGCAGGCCACCACCAGAACCGCCACGGCCCGAAGGAGGGCCACCTCGGGGGCCGTCTCCGCGATCATCCACCCCACGGCCGTCACGGCCGCCACCGCGGCCACCACGGGTACGAACACCCCCGCCACCCGATCGGCGAGCCGTTGCGCGGGAGCCTTCGATCCCTGGGCCCGGGCCACGAGCCGAACGATCTGGGCGAGTTGGGTGTCTGCCCCGACCCGCACGGCTTCGACCTCCAGGGCCGTGGGGCCGTTGACCGTTCCGCCCGAGACCGGGTCACCGACGGCCTTGTGCACCGGGGCGCTCTCGCCGCTCAGCATCGACTCGTCGACGTAGCCCTCTCCCCGGGCCACCCGCCCGTCGGCGGCAAACTGCTCAAAGGGCCGCACCCGCAGGAGGTCTCCCACCCGCACCGCGGCGGCCTCGACGGTCGACTCGACCCCGTCGCGGACCACCCGGGCTGTATTCGGGCGCATCCCCGCGAGGGCCCGGAGCGCATCGCCGGTGTGTCGCCGGGCCCGGGACTCGAGGTGCCTGCCCACCAGGACGAGGCTCACGATCATGGCCGCGGTCTCGAAGTACGCGTGCGACCCGTGGCCAGCCGGGTGCGGGTGCACGAGGAGGGTGTAGAGCGAGTGCCCGAGGGCCGCGTTGGCCCCGAGAACCACCAGGGTGTCCATGGTGGCCGTCCTGTGGCGTGCGGCGGCCAGGGCCCCGCGGTGCAGGCTCGCCCCGGCCCCCCAGGTGACGACGACGGCGAGGGCGGCTTCGACCCACGCGCTCCCTGCGAACCGCAGGGCCGGGATCATGGCGAGGGCCATCAGGGGCAGGGAGAGGCCCAAGGCCAGGGCCCACCGACCGGCATCGCCCGAGGCGTGGGCCGCCGCGGGGTCGGACAGGTCGAGGGGAGCTTCGGGGGCGAGGGGTCGGGCTCCGAAGCCGGTGCCTTCGACGGCGGACACGAGGTCGGCTTCGGACAGGCCAGGGTCGCCCACGACCTGGGCCCGGTGGGTGGCGAGGTTGACCGTGGCCGAACGAACCCCCGGGACACGCAGGAGGCTCCGTTCGACCCGCTGGACGCACGAGGCGCAGGTCATGCCCTCGATGGCGAGCTCGGTCTCGGCGGGGGAGGGAGGCATGGTAGGCCTCTCATACGGCGCCCCGCGGCGGAAGGGCCACCCATCCGTGGAGGTGGGGACTACTTCTTGTTGACGATCTTCTCGGTCTCGGCGGCGAGCTCGGGGGACAGCTCCCGCAGGAGGCGCATGGCGTCTTGAAACTCGGCCGCGGCCCCGCGCTGCATGGACAGGGACATGGCCCGGCCCTGCACGAGGGGAGCGAGGAGGTCGAAGGCCACGTTGGGCAGGGTTTGATGGACGTACCGCACCCGGCGCAGGTCGTCGCGGAGGGCCTCGTAGGCGACCTCCCCGCGGGCGAGGAGGGCGGCCGCGTCGGCGGGCGACAGGGCCGCAGCGGCCGAACCCGGACCGTACCGACGCTGGTGGGCCTTCCACGCGTCAGCGATCTCCTGGGGCCCCACGCTCCAGTGAACACCCAGGACCTGGAGGTAGTTGGACGCCTCGGACTTCGCCCGCTCGGCCTTGAGGCGGTGCAGGGGGTCGTCAGCTTCGTTCTTGGGGGGCTCGGTCCAGGCGAGGGCGTTCCAGGCCCCGAGGAGGCACAGGAGTTGGAGGAGGGAGGCCCGGGAGGCCGTGCCGCCGTTGAGGAGGTCGTGCAGGCTGCGGCCGCCGTCGAGCTCATTGATGATCATCCGCTGTTCGCGGTCGCTCAGGCCGAGGCGGTAGACCACCCGCTGCTTCTGTTCGGCCACCCGGGGGGCCTCGTGGAGGTGGGGAGAGAGGGCCTGTTCGAGCTCCTGGAGGGTGGCGCTCCGCAGCACCGACTGCATGGCCTCGACGATAAACCCGAAGGTCGACCACTGAACCACCGGGGGGTCGAGGGCCCGACCCTGGGGCACGACCTCAAACTCTCCGCTGGCCCAGCCCAGGATCTCGCGGACGTGGGTGCGTTCGGAGGGGTGCACGGTGGGTCGGCTGCCCTCCAGGTGCAGGGTGGCGGTCCGGTTCCCGCTGCGGAGGGTGAGCACCGCGACCGACATCCGGGCCCGCTCCAGACGCAGGAGGAGGAGCGGGAGCGACCAGGGCTCGTCGGGCGACCGCGGGGGCTGGGCCTGCGGCAGGGCGAGGAGATCGGCGGCGGTTGGGGTTCCGACGAAGGAACCGCTGAGGTTGAGGGCGATCGGGGCCTCGGAGGGGCGGGCCGGAGGCAGGGTCGACGTAGGGCGCGGGGGCAGCGACGACATCGGCCGCGGAGGCATCTCCGAGGCGGCGGGTTGGGAGACCGCCCGCACGGGGCGGGTCGAAGGCGACACCGGCAGCCAGGAGCTGCGGACGGGCGGTGGGGCCGAGGGGGAAGACGGCGGAGGGTGCGACGCGGCCGCGGGGGGCGGGCGCTCTGACGGGAGCGGCGGGGGCTCCGACGGGAGCGGCGGGGCCGATGGGGGCGACGAGGGGGGCGCGGTCGGCGCCCGCGGAGTGAGCGGGAGGGAGCTGGTGGTGGCGGTGGGCGTCGGGGCGATGGCCGCGGGGGCTGGGGTCGCGCGATTTGCTTGAACGGCCGCGAAGGCCGAGCCCGACTCGCGCACGACCCAGCGCCGTCCCTGGGCGTGCAGGCCCTGGGCGAAGCGGGCGGCCCCGGCGGCGGTGTCGTCGACCTGGGCCCGCACGAGGCGGCAGGCGATGCGGCTGGAGAGCCGGTCGCGGAAGGCCTCGGCCTCGCCGAAGAGGTCGCCGAGGACCACCTGGTCGAGGTCGTCGAGGCTGCGCCCCTCGGCCCGCAGGGCGGCCTGAAGCTGAGCCGCAGCGGCGTCCGAGAAGAACTCCAGGCACGCGGTCCGTTGGGCGGCCGTGAGGGAGGCCGCGTGGGGGTGGGCCTCGCCGTCGTCATGGTCCCAGGGGGCCGCGTCTCCCCGCAGGAGGGCCGTCCGCCAGGCCCCGACGGACATCGTCGCGGCGGCCCGGGCGGCGGCCGAGGCGCGGGCGGGCATCATGCTGAAGAGCAGGTCATCGAAGGCGTCGAGGGTGTACTGCTCGGCCCGAGACCGACGCAGTGGGTGAACGGTGCCCGGATCGAGGTCGAAGAGGGAGGCCTCGATGCCCTCGGCGTCGAGGGTCAAGACGGCCACCCGGGCGGAGATGGGCGGGGCCAGGCGCAGGGCCAGGGCGTCGGCCCGCGGAAGGATGCGGTCGGGGTGCAGACCGGCCATCTGGGCGGCGTGCTGCAGGTCGGCGAAGCGGTCGCGGGTCCAGGGGGTGGGCACGGCCAGGACGGCGGCGTGGGCGAGGCCGCCGGTGGCCCGCTCGATCTCGTGGCGCAGGGCCGCGAGGAGGCGTCCGAGGCGCTGTCGGGGGGCGTCCTCGGAGCCTTCGGGCGCGAGGATGGACTTCCAACGATGCAGGACCCTCCCCGGGTCGGCCAGGAGCTCGGTCCGGGCGGCGTGGCCCACGACCCAGCGCCCTGTACGATCGGCCGCGAGCACGGTGGGGAGGGCCCGGGACACGGTGGAGCCCCCGTCGGGGGTGGCCGCCACCGCGCGGAGGGCGCAACTGCCCAGGTCGATTCCGAGGACCCGCTCGTGCATGGCGCCTAAGACTCCCTCTCGCCTGTCGTTGTGGCCCTCTTGCCCTGTACACCGACCCGCCGTTGGGCCCCAGAAAACCTACCACCTTCGACGCGAGCATACGCTCTTTGTGTCCGCGTGTACCGCGCGGTTTCTCCAGGAATTGGGCGGGGCGGGGGGGTATTGGGTCTTTCAGCAGCGTGTCCCGCCGAAGGCCTCGCAGAGGGCGGGGGCGTAGCGCCACAGGGCCACGGCCCCGACGGACACGAGGACGGCCGCGACCCAGGGCCATGGGGAGACGGGGCCGTCGTCGTCGGGGGGAGGGGTCACGTCAGCACGAGGCCCGGGGCGGGGAAGGCCCCGAGAAACGCCCGAACCTCGGCCGCGATGGCGTCGAGGCCGGCCTCGTCCTCGGCGCACTGGATGCTGCGGTCGATCCAGGCGGCCACGGCGGCCATGTGTTCGACCCCGAGGCCCCGGGTGGTGAGGGCGGGGGTCCCGAGGCGGATCCCCGAGGGGTCGAAGGGCTTGCGGGGGTCGTACGGGACGCTGTTGTAGTTGAGCTCGATCCCGGCCCGGTCGAGGGCCCGGGCGGCCTTCTTGCCGGGGATCCCCTGGGCGGTGAGGTCGACGAGGAGGAGGTGGTTGTCGGTGCCCCCCGACACGAGGGTGTATCCCCGGGCCGTGAGGGCTTCGGCGAGGCCCTGGGCGTTGCGCACGACCCCGTGGGCGTACTGCCGGAAGGCCTCGGTGTTGGCCTCATGGGCGGCTACGGCGAGGCCCGCGATGGAGCCCACGTGGGGGCCCCCCTGGAGCCCGGGAAACACGGCCTTGTCGATGGCCCCGGCGTGCTCCTGGGTGGTGAGGATCATGCCGCCCCGCGGACCCCGGAAGGTCTTGTGGGTGGTCGAGGTGATGACATCGGCGAACCCCACGGGCGAGGGGTGGGCCCCTCCGGCGACGAGGCCGGCGATGTGGGCGATGTCGGCCACGAGGACGGCCCCGACCTCGCGGGCGATCTCGGCGAAGGCGGCCCAGTCCCACAGGCGGGGGTAGGCCGTTCCGCCGCAGAAGATGACGCGGGGGCGGCGGGTCCGTGCGAGGTCGCGCACCTCGTCCAGGTCGACCCGGTGGGTGTCCCGCCGCACCGAGTAGGGTACGGACGTAAAGTACGCCCCGGTGATGGAGACCGACCACCCGTGGGTGAGGTGTCCCCCGTGGGGCAGGCCCAGGCCCATGATCGTGTCGCCGGGTTTGCAGAAGGCGAAGAGCACGGCGAGGTTGGCCGGCGAGCCCGAGTAGGGCTGGACGTTGGCGTGGGCGACCCCGAAGAGGGCCTTGAGCCGGTCGCGGGCCATCTCCTCGATGGGGTCGATGTACTGCTGTCCCTCGTAGTACCGGCGGCGGGGATACCCCTCGGCGTACTTGTTGTTGAGCGACGAGCCGCAGGCCTCTTGCACGGCCCGGGAGGCGTAGTTTTCGCTCGGGATCATCCGGAGCTTGTCGCGCTGCCGGAGGTTCTCGAGGTGGATGAGGGCCCCGAGGTCGGGGTCGACCTGGGCCAGCGGGGGGTCGAAGGGGTTCACAGTAGGGGAGACTATTCGCCCGGGGGGCGGACGGGAGCAAGGGCCGAGGCTGTCGCGGGACAGGGCCCGAGGTGCACGATGTGGAAGGCCAGGCCCCGCTGGCTGCGGGTGGCCAGACCCAGGACGGTGCCGTTGTAGAGCAGGGCCGGACGGGCCGCGGCTCCGTCGAGGCCCCGCAGCTCGACCCCCTCAGTCTGGATCCGTCCGTCGGCGTGCAGGGTGCGCACCCGGACCCGGGGAAACCCGTCGCGTACGACCTGTTCGGCCAGGGCGAAGACCCCGTCGCCGAGGTGGGCCAGGCTGGGGTTTTCGCTCTGTTCGTCGGCCACCCGGAGCGAGAGCACGGGCCCATCGGGGTTGCCCCGGGGCGTGAGGCGTCGGAAGAAGAGCTGCGGGGTCCCGTCGCGCAGCTCGCTCCAGACGAGCCCGAACGACCGTCCGTCCCACGCGATGTCGAAGCGGTGGGCGGTCTCGGTGCCCGCGATGCGGTCGGGTGTGACCCGGTTGACCCCGCCGCGGCGGAGCCCCGAGGCCTCCATGCGGGCGAGGTGCACCCCCGACACCTCCTGGCGGGCGCTCAAAAAGGCCACGGCCCAGGCGCTCCCGGTCCACAAGAGCCGCGGCGAGAGCAGGCGAAACGAGGTGTTGAAGAGCTGGGTGGGCGGGGCCAGGGGGGCGTCCCAACGGTTGAGGGCCTCGGCGTACATCGACCACCGTCCGCTGGGTTCGAGGCTGGTCCACGCGAGGCCGAAGCCCTGCCCCGTCGCGAAGAACTCCGGCTCGGCGTCGTGCTGGGGGCCTCGGGTCATACGCCACGGTCGGCCCACCCCGCTGCCTCGGGCGTCGATCCGGGCCTGGTAGATGTCCCCCATCACGCGGACCCCGCCGGCGAAGACCACGCTCCAGGAGTCGCCATTCCAGGTGACCGAGGGGTTGGCGGCCAGAAACCGCCGCTCGCTGACGCGCAGGGGCAGTGCCAGGCGGGTCCCCTCGGCGTCGGCCCGGACGAAGCGCACCACGTCCTCCTCGTCGATGGTCTCGGTCCACACGATGCCGAAGTGGGCCCCGTTCCAGGCGAGGCGGGGAGCCCCGATCGTGGGGCCGAGGGCGATGTCCTCCGGGGCCGAGACCCTGCGCACGCAGCGCCCCGTGCCCGCGTCGGCAGCGGGCTCGACCACCACGGGGGGCTCGACGTGGGGCCGCCTCCGCGCTCCCCCGGGGGCCTCTCGTTGGCACCCCAGGCCCAGCCCGAGGACCACCCATCGTCCCAGGCTCCAGCCCCTGCGCGGGTCGAGGCCCGTCATGGCGGAGGGAGGGCGAGGCCCGCATCGGGCAGGCTCATTCGCGAAGTCCGAGGCGGGGGCTGATGGGCCGCCCGCAGATGCATCTCGTCGAGGACGTGGGTCACGCAGCCCCCGAAGCAGAGGGCGAGGCCGAGGACGTAGAGCCACAAGAGGACCCCGAAGAAACCCGTGGCGGCCCCGTACCCACCCCCGAGCCGCGGAGCCAGGGCGAGGTAGAACGACAAGGCCGCCGAGGCCACGGCGCTCATGGCCCCCGCGAAGGCCGCGCCGGCTCCGGTGGCCCGCCAGCCCGGCCGATGGGTGGTGCCCCAACGAAAGAAGAGCCCGGCGATGAAGGCGAAGACCCCCCCGGAGATGGGCAGGCGCACCCAGGGGTATTGCACGAGGTCGAGGATGTCGTACCGGCGTCCGGCGACCCGGGCCACGAAGTCCACGGCCCCTTCTCCGAGGGTCACCGCGGCCCCGAGCACGGTGAGCCCGAGGGCCGCCCCGACGCCCAGGATGGCCGCCCGCAGGCGGGTGCGGAGCCAGTTCTCACGGCGGGGCAGGCCGACGGTCTCGAGGCCCTGGACGAGGGCGCTGGAGGCCGAGGAGAGGGTCCACACGAGGCCGACGAGCGAGACCACGAGGAGGAGGGGGTGGCCGGGGCGCTGGAGCTGTCGGATCAGGGCGTTGGCGAACTCGTGGGTGGCCTGCGGGAGCACGACGGGGATGAGCCGCTGCACGGTGGCCTGGAGCTTGGTGAGGGGCAACGAGGCCACGACCAGGAGCACGAGGGAGAGCAGGGGCCCGAGGGAGAACACGGCGTTGAAGGCGATCTGGGAGGCGAGGCCGTACACGTCGGCCCGGTCGGCGAGGTAGTACACCTCGCGCCAGAATCCCGTGCGGGCCAGCCGTCGTCGTTCGCCCCGGCGCCGCAAGGAACGCCGGGCGCGCACCCGGCCCACCGCCCCGGGGGCTGCCCGGAGCCGGGGCCACGGACCCCTGGACAACCGGGGGGGCGGGCGATCGCGGTCGACGGCGGTCACGGGGTGTTTGTATAACCTTCGCACCCAGATGGCGATTCGTGAGCGTTACGTGTGGATCTGCACCAACCGACGGCCCGACGGCCACCCCCGGGGGTCGTGCGCCGAGAAGGGCAGCGAGGACCTCCTGGTGAGCCTCAAGAAGGCCGTGGCCGGGGCGGGCCTGGCCGGGACGGTGCGGGTGATGGCGTCGAGCTGCATCGACCTGTGCGAGGACGGCTGCACGGTGGCCGTGATGCCCGACGGGACCCTCCTCGGGGCCATCACCGAGGCCGACGTGGGGGCCCTGGTGGAGGGCCTGCGGCGACCGGGCGGAGCGGCCGAGGAGCCCACGCTTGCGCCGAAGGTCTTGCCCCGGCCGTGATCGTGCGGGGCGGGTGGATCGTGGCCCTCGGGCTCGTGGGGCTTGGGGGCTGCGCGACCGGGCCTTCGGCGGCATTGCGGGGCGCGGGGGCAGGGCGCCCGGCGGCGTCTGCGGGGGGAGGGGACGCGGCCTCGCTCGCGGCCTGGGTCGAGGGGCTGCGGGGGACCGGGGCTGCGGCCCGGGAGCGGGCGCGGGCCCTGGGGATTCGGGTGGATTCGGCCGGTGGGGCCCTGACCATCACGGGCGAACGGGCGGGCGATGACGCGGTGGTGGGGGCCGAGGTGGTGCTCCATCGCGGGCCCGAGGCGGCGGTTCTGGTGCACACCCGCTGCGGCAACGCGTACCTCCTGGGGGTGGTCCATCGCGGGGACGGTTGGGCCCTCCAGAGCCGCGTGGCCCTGGTGGAGGGAGGGGGCCCGGGAACCTGTCGGCAGACCCGGGTGACGGGGGCCTCCCGGGCCATGTTGGGGGCGGTGGCCCGCGAGGTGGTGGTGGTTTGGGAGAGCGTGTCCGAGGAGGGAGACGAGCTCCCGGCGGGGCGGATCGGGGTGTTTTCCCTGCGTCCCGGGGGCGAGCTTGGGGCCCTCGGGGACGTGGAGTTTGGCCGGGTGGAGGAGGAGTCCGGGGAGGTCTTGGAGGGCACCTGGGAGATCGACGAGGCCCTGTCCCTGCCGCGCGATCTGTATGTGCAGCTCACGCCATCGCGGGCCGGGGCCGCGGGCAGGGAGGTCGTGCGGCGTACGTACCGGGTGCAGAGCGGGAGGCTGCAGATGGTGGAGGAGGAGCGGGTCCCGCTGCGGCCGCGGGGGCCTTGAGGGAGGCCGTTTGAGGAGTCGATGCGGCCACTCCGTCGCGTCCCTACTCCCCCGCGGGGCGGGGTCGGCGTGTGGTGCTCCACAACACGATGCCAAACGAGGCCCAGGAGAACTGCGCCGCGTGGATCATCAGGGCCATGGCCAGGGCCTGCGGGGCGGGCACCCCGACCCCGGGGCCCGCCAGCGCGAGGGCGCCCCCGACGGCCCCGACCTGCCCGGGGGTGACCACCCCGACGGTGGTCCCGACGATCGCAGCGCCCGCGAGGGCGAGGGCCCGCGTCGTGTCCCAGCGCCCGAGGGCGCCCAGGAGCAGGAAGAGCTGCAACGCCTGGGCGGCCCGGTGGTAGGCGAAGCACACGAAGGCCACAGGCAGCCCCCGGGCCCGCGCCCCATCCCGCGCCCCCGCGACCGTCGCCGCCGCCCGCGGGAACCTCACCCCCACCCACGACGCGATCGCCTGGCTGCGCACCACGGAGAGCAGCGCGGCACCGAGCCCGACGACCGTCGCGCCCTGGACGGCCACCGTCCACGCGAGGGCCGATTGGTCGAGGGAGCGCGCCGCGAACGACCACGCCACGGAGAGCGCCCCCGCGGCCAGGAGCACGAGCGACTGGTTGGTGGCCGCAACCCCCGCGCTGCGCCCGACCTCGGCCCAGGGCGCGAGCATGACGGCCTTGGTCGCCTCGGCCACGGAGCGCCCCGCGGGCAGGGTGTTGGCGAGCGCGTAGCCCGCCGCGTGGGCGCGCAGCAGCGGGTACCACGGCACCCGCACCGCGTCGCCGTGCAGCGACCGCGTGGCCAGGGCCTCGGCCAGGATCCGCGTGCCCTCGATGCCGAGAACGACCGCCGCCCAGGGCCCGAAGCGTCGCAACGCATGGAAATCGGTGTGCCCGAGCATCACCAGGGCGGCCCCCACCCCCGCAGCGGCGAGCGCGACCTGCACGATCTGTCGTACCCGGTCGCGCCCTTGCATCGCGCGCAGCCTCGCACAGAACACCCCGGGCGCGGAACCCGGTTCGGGCCAGGCGGGCGGTGTACCCTCGGGCCCCTCCCTGATGACCTCGCGGCCGACGAGCTCTTCCTCGTCCACGGCCCCCCTGGCACCGGGAAGACCGCGGTGCTGGGCGAGGTGGCCCGCCACGCCGTCCGCCGTGGGGAGCGCGTACTGGCCACGGCCGCGAGCAACGCCGCGGTCGTCGACCTGGCCCTGGTGGACGAGGCCACGCAAGCGACCGAGCCCGCGACCCTCCACGCGGTGCTCGCTGCGAAGCGGGTGGTGATGGCGGGCGATCACCGTCAGCTCCCGCCTACGGTGTTCTCCGTCGAGGCAGGGCGCGACGGGCCCGCGGTGAGCCTCTTCGAGCGGATGATGGCCACCCACGGCGAGACAGCCTCGGGCATGCTCCGCGCGCAGCACCGTATGCACGAGGACATCATGGCCCTGCCGTCGCGGGCCTTCTACGACGGGGTTCTGCGCGCGCACCCGGCCGTGGCCAGGCACACGCTCGCGGCCCTGGTGGGGGAGGGGGTGGACGCGCCGCCAGTGTTGTTTCTCGACACGGCGGGGCGGGGGTGGGAGGAGTCGCAGCCCGAGGGGAGCGCGTCGCGCGTCAACGACGGCGAGGCCGAAGCGGTGGCCCTCCGCGCGCGGGAACTCCTCGACGCAGGCCTCGCGCCCGACGACCTCGCGGTGATCACGCCGTACGCCGCCCAGGCGCTCCGGGTGCGGGAGCGCGCGCGGGCCCTCGGGGTCGACGACGCGGTGGAGATCGACACGGTGGACGCCTTCCAGGGCCGGGAGAAGGAGGCCGTACTGGTGCCGTTGGTGCGTTCGTACGTGGAGGGGGACATCGGCTTGGTGCGCGACCTCCGGCGGGTCAACGTGGCGATCACCCGCGCCCGGCGGCACCTCTTCGTGGTGGGCGACAGCGCGACCCTCGGGGCCCATCCCTTCCTCGGGGCCCTGATCGAACACGCCCAGGCGTGCGGCGGGTATCGTTCGGTGTGGGAGTGTCCCGCCGCGATGTGACCCGACGAGGCTACGGCGCGTCGGGGCCGCCGCGGTGCCCTTCGGGCCAGGGCTGCGCCGCAAGCACCGCGGAGGCCGTTCGTAGTCCGCGGGCCCAGCCCCACGCGAGGGTCGACGCCAGGGCCCCGTGAATGACGAAGCCCGCGAGGACGAACCACACGCCGAGGTGGCCCAACAGCGCCGTGAAGGCCCCCGAGAGGATCGACCCGAACGCGAGGGCCGACGCGAAGAGGGCCCACGGCACGAGCCGCACGGGTCGGCGCGGGTCCACGGCCGTGGTCGCGCGCTCGATCGCGCGAGCGACCAGCAGCACGTAGGCGGTGTGAACGACCGCCCCGACGGCGGCGACGGCCGCGTAGTACACCGTGACGTTCGTCGCGCTCAGGATGCGACCCAGGACCAGCGAGGTGGCCGTGCCGACGAAGGGCAACACGAGCGCGACCACCGCGAGCCCCCGCGCGGCCTTCGCGGCGCGACGGGCCCCGACCCACGCGGGGAGGGCGGCCAGGGCAGACCAGGCGCCGATCCACACCGCGGAGGCGGCGAGGTGACCCAAGAGGTAGATCGCGTGCGCGGCGGTGAGGAGGGAAGCGACCTCGCGGAGCTCACCGAGCCGCATCCGGGCGTGGCCCCACGACGAGAGGGCGCCGCTCAGGAGCTCGACGGCGAGCATCGCCCAGGTCGCTCGCGCAGCGAGACGCAGCCACCAGGCGGCGCGGGCCCAACGCGGCGAAGGGGGCTCGGGCCCCGGGCGGTAGACGGACGCGGTGGGGGTGGATGCGGCGGGAACCATCGGACCGAGGGTACCAGCTTGCGACCAGGGCTGCGGCGCCGCCTCCAGGCCCTCCCGACGCGTGGGATGCGCTCAGAAGCGGACGGTGACGGTCGCCCGGGGGGTGCCCGCTCCGACGCCCGCCACGTCGACCCGCACCGTCTCGGCCACCCGCGGGGCCACGAGGGTGAGCACGGCCCCGGCCACCCCCAGGACGCCCGCCGACACAAAGCCCCCAAGGGCGAGGGTCTCGCCCGTCTCAACCTGCGACAACGCGTCGGGGCACTCCGCACCCCCCACGGTGATCTCGTCGCGATCGGGGTGCAGCCGACAGCGGCCGTCGTTGAATCGCCCCGCCGCGCCTTCGCGCACGATCACCCCCACCACCCCCACCCCGAGGGCCACACCTGCCCCAGCCAGGAGCCCGAGGCCCGAGGGCCGGGTTGTTCACGCGAAGCGACGACCCCGTGGCGACCACCGACTGCTCGATGGTGCCGCACGCCCGGGTGGTGCAGATCTCCACGACGGCCCCCGTCAACGGACCGATCAGCCGCGCCGCACGGGTCGGATCGCAGGTGCCCGCATCGACCACCACGGGCACGTCGGGCACATCGGGACGATCCGCGGTGGACACGTCGGGCACATCCCGGACGTCCATGGGGGCGGGCACATCGGGCACATCTCGGACGTCCGCCGGGGCGGGCACATCGGGCAGGTCCCGGACGTCCATGAGCGCGGGCACGTCGGGGCGGTCTGCCAGCGGGGCGTCGGGCACCGCGGCGTCGGGGCGGTCGGGCGCCATGCTGTCGGAGGCGTCGGCGCCCGCGTCGGCAGTGCTGGGGCGATCGGGCGGGGGGATGGCGTCGGTGCGGGCTCCGTCGAGCACGTCGCGTGCGGCGTCGGAGGTGGCGTCGTCGGCGTAGCCGCGCTCCAAGGGCGTGCAGGCGCCCAGGAGCACGAGGGCCAGGAAGGATGCGCCGCGCGTAAGGTGTTGTCGCCGAGTGGGGTGTGCCATCTGCCTCCCAGGGAATCGCTCCGGATCCTTCGTCGCCAGGGTGGGACCCGTCAACGCACGGGGGGTGGTCAATTCCGGGCACCGGGTGTCCGGCTCTGGCCATCGCGACACGGGGTGCGCTCTTCTAGACTCGCCGTCTCCCCACGAGGTGACCCGGGCGCAGGGTGAGGGCGACGCAGCCATGTACAATGACGACAAGCCCCTCGCGCACGGCGAGGCGATCGGGCCGTACACCGTGACGCGGGTGTTGGGTTCGGGGGCGTTCGGGGTGGTGCACGAGGCGGTGAAGCGCCCGTTGGGCAAGCGGGTTGCGGTGAAGGTGCTGCGCCGCATGCACGCCGCCGACCCCGACCTCACCGCGCGGTTTGTCCGCGAGGCGCATGCCGCCGCGAGCCTCAGGCACCCGCACATCGTCGAGGTCGACGACGTGGGCGCCGCAGACGGCATCCCCTTCTTTGCGATGGAGTTTCTCGAGGGCCAAAACCTCGCCGACCGCATCGACCACGGCGGCCGACTGAGCACCGAGCTCACCCTCGAGGTGATGCTCCCGATCTGCTCGGCCGTCGCGGCGGTGCACGACCGCGGGATCATTCATCGCGACCTCAAGCCCGACAACATCCTCCTGTGGCAGCCCATCCCAGGGCAGACGCACCCAAAGCTCCTCGATTTTGGTATCGCCAAGATGCAACCGCAGCTCCTGGAGGGCTCGCTCACCGCCACCGGGACACGCTTCGGTACGCCCCGGTACATGCCCCCGGAGCAGTGGTCGAGCTCGAAGCACACCACCGTACAGAGCGACCAGTGGGCCCTCGCGGTGATCGTGTACGAGTGCCTCTCGGCCACCACCCCCTACGACGCCGAGGAGATGACCACCCTCGTCCTGAAGATGGCGACCGAACCGCCGCGCCCCCTGCGGTCGCTGGTTCCCGAGGCCCCGGAGGCCCTGGAGCGGGTGTTGGCCCAGGCCCTGTCGCGCGACCCCCTCGCGCGGTACCCCTCGGTGCGCGATTTCGCGCAGGCCCTGTTGCCCTTCGCCAGCGCGGGCACGCGGTCTCGCTGGGCGGCGGAGTTTGACCCCTTCCCCCACAACGGGCGCGGCGACACGATGCGCCAGGGCTCCAACGAGGCCCTGCCGCGGGCCGCCCCGTCGTCACACACCCTGCAACACGCCGCGACGGAGATTCTCAGACCCCGGGCCGCGACCCAACCGCCCCGGGTCCGTGCCCTCGGGGTCGTCGCCGCTGCGGCCGTGTTGAGCGCTGCCGTCGTGGGCGGCGTGGCCCTCCTGTTCCGAGCCCCGACCCCTGTCGTGTCTCCGACCGTCGTCGCCGTCCCGACGCCCCTCCGTGCCGCCGCCGTGGCCCCTGCCGCCGCAGCCCCTTCTCCCCCGCCCTCCGTCGCCGCCGAGCCCCCCCGCGCTCTGGCCGACCCTGCGCCCGCGCGGGAGCCCGAGGCCGACGCCGAATCCGCCGAGACGCCCGTCCGCCGCCACGGCCGCCGTCACCGTCGCCATGCCCGCGGAGCCCAGGTACCGAGCGCTCCGGGATCGGGCGAGATGCCCAACCTGTAGATCCTCCCGCGCGGCGACCGCAGGCCATGCCGGTGCGCCGCGTACTACACGGGCGGCTCGTAGATGCGTCGTACGTCGGCCCCGCCCACAAACGCGTACGACCCGGCGGCCCCGTAGCCGTACACCACCACGCCGAAGGCCCTGTCGCCCGCGAGGCGGTGCACGCCCTCCGTGAGCGGACATCGACGCGTCTCGTAGGCGACCCCCGCGAGGAGCCCCGCGGGTTCGGTGATGCACCCGGTGGGCGGGGCCCCGTCGAGGGTCACCGTGGCCCCGGGCTCGGCCACGAAAACGCCCCAGCTCTGGGTCCACGAGCCGGGGGTGAGGATCACGTAGTCCGACCGAAACTGGTCGACGGGCGGGAACACGGTCAGCGCGGGGTCGCCGATGGCCGGCCCGTCGACGTACTGGTTGGCCACCAGGATCTGCCCCACGATGACCGGGCGGGTGGCTGTGACGGTGACGTTGTCCTGGGTCCAGGTGGTGCGTACTTCCCCGGGCTGGAGCGTGAAGGTGTCGAAGGGCGGGGGCAGGGTCGTGGTCACGGTGGTCGGCTCGGCCGCCCCAACGAAGCGCAGGATGTCGGGCTCGCGGAAGCCCGAGGTCGAGCGCACCGGGCTCCGCGGGATCACGTAGCGGGTGCCGATCGACTCCACCGGGAACATCTGGTCTTCGAGGTGATCGAGGCAGCACGTCTGGCCCGACTCCCACCCGGGCGGGGTGGGCACGTCGAGCACCCCTGCGGGGGCGGCCGCTGACTCGACGCCCGAGAAGACCGCCACGGGTTCGGTGGCGATGACCGAGGTGCCGCTGAGGTCGGTGACGGTGCGCGGGTCGTCCTGGAGCGTGCCGTCGTCGGTCTCGAGGTTGAGCACGTCGAAGGGCCCGAGCGTCACGGTGATCTCGCCGCCCGGCGTCGTGGCTGCGATGGGGGCGTTGCCGCGGATGCGCCAGGTGGGGCGCACCGTGACCCGGGTGTTGGGGCGCACCCCCACGACTGTCACGTACGACCGGTCGACGGGGATGCCCAGCACGCTCACCGGGTGACCCGCGGGCCAGCCGAGCACGCGGTAGACCCGGCCGAGGGAGTTGGCGGGCAGGAGCAGCGAGGCGTCGTTGGAGAACGCGTTGGCGAAGACGTTGTACTGGTACACGAGGATCGGCGACGTCGACCGGATGCGGAACGCGTTGGACGACAGGCAGGTGCCCGGCGACGCGTAGTCGTTGGGGCGTGTCCCGCAGTCGAGCTCGCGTGTGGGTAGGCCGATGGCGCGCAGGTTCCCGGCAGTCACGGTGAGCTCGGCCACGGTCATCAGTCGCGCGGGTTCTCCGACGGGCGCGGTGTTGATCTCGACGGTCACGCGCGCGGGGGCCTCGCCCACGTTGGAGATCGCCACGCCCCAGGGGGCGCTCGCCGGGTCGTTGAAGGCGTCCTGCTGGTCGAGGTCGACCGCCCAGAACTCGCACCCCACGTTGGACGGCTGACTCTCGGCGAGCTGGCACGCCGACACGCACGCCCCGCGTCGACAGAGCATTGCCGCCGCCACGTCGCAGGTCTGCGTGGCCTCGGCCAGGGGACGCCCGTCGTCGCCGCACCGATGCACCGCGTTGCCCACGCAGACGGGCTCGCCGGGCGTACACGCGACGCAGCCTCGGCCCGCCGCGCACACCCCGTCGCAGAGGATGTTCGCTCCCGCGGTTCCGTCGGCGTTGCAGGGGGTGTAGGTGCGCCCGGAGCAGGTGCCGCATGCGGGGGCTCCATCGAGGCCGACGACGTCTCGGGCGGGGCCGCCGTCCGGGGTGGTGAAGACCACGGGATCGGCGCAGCCGAGCGCGACGCATGCCAGCGCGGCGACGAGGGACGAGAGGGATGGACGCATGTGGTGTCCTGGGGAGAGGCGGTAGGGTGCGATGACGACGCGACCGGGCGACTCCGGGCGATGCTCGCATGACGGGGCGACGCGGGCCAGACGCTCTGCCCTGCGGTGCGCGGGGGGATGGATGACGTACGCCGCGGCGCGGGGGTAGAGTCGAGGGATGAGCACGCTGGCCGTGAAGCTGTCGCACCCACCGACGCTCGCCGACATCGACGCGCTCCCGCCGCACATGAAGGGGGAGATCATCGACGGGGTCTTCTATGCGATGACCCGGCCGCGCGGGTTTCACCAGAGCCTCGCAGGGGCGGTGCAGGGTGAGCTGTACGGCCCGTTTCAACGCGGCAGGGCAGGGCCCGGCGGGTGGTGGATCCTGCCCGAGCCTGGCATCGAGTTTCCCAACTCCCCGGAGGTGTCGCCGGACGTGGCGGGCTGGAAGCGCGAGCGTATGCCTTCGATGCCGCGGAAGAAGTCGATCACCGTGGTGCCCGACTGGGTGTGCGAGGTCCTCTCGGACTCGACCCGGCGCTACGACCTGCGGACGAAACGGCCCTTCTACGCGCGGGTGGGGGTGTCGTGGATGTGGGTGGTCGACCCCGACGCATGGCTGGTGACGGCGTACCGCAACGACAACGGGCAGTGGGCCGAGACGGGGGTGTGGGCGGACGAGAAGGACGCGCGCATCGCGCCCTTCGGTGACGTGGCGATCGACGTGTCGGCGTGGTGGCTGGGCGACGAAGACGCGGGCGCGCCCGAGTGAGGGGGCGCGTCGTATACGCTCGCCGAGTGCATCCAGATCTCGCCGACGCAGTCAGTGGGCACGAACTCCCGGTTTTCGGGACGCCCAGGATCGCCCGCAGTCGCTCCGCTTGGCTGCCGGGTTGACCCTCTCCCAGACATACGATAGACACGTCGTACAACGCCGGTGTCGTACAACGCCGGTGTCGTACAACGCCGGTGTCGTACGAGTGAGGGAGGTCAGCACGCATGGGAACGCCTCGGAATATCGTTGGGCCCCCGGTCGAAGGAGACGACTTCTACGGGAGGGAGCGAGATCTCCTGCGACTCTGGAACGAGACCCAGGGACAGAGCGTGGTCCTGACGGCGCCCCGGCGGGTGGGCAAGACCTCCCTGCTGAGGAGGTTTGTCCATCACGTTCGTGCCAACGGCGGTCGGGCCGTGTACGTCGACGTCCAGGGCGCCGCGAGCGAGCTCGGCTTCGTGGAGCGCCTGGTTGCGGCCCTGCGGGAGGTGCCGACGGGAGAGGTCCCGGGGGCCATCGCCACAAGGCTGAAGAACCAACTGGCGCGGATTGAGTCGTTCAAAGCCGGCGTCGAGGTCAAGACGCGGGACAGCGAGGTGGCGGTCTGGCGGCGCGAGGGCGACGAACTTCGGGAGATCCTGGCGGCGATCGCTCAGGCTCCGGGCTTCGGGTGGTTCATCCTGATCGACGAGCTGCCGGTCCTCGTGAAGAACCTCGCGGACCTCGAAGAGGGCGGGCGCCGCGCCGATCAGTTTCTCTCCTGGTGCCGCGAGCTTCGACAGATGCAGTCATCGGCAGGCAAGGTGCGCTGGGTGTTTTGCGGCTCGATCGGTCTCGTCGCCCTGACCAACCGGCTCGGGCTTACCAAGACCATCAACGACCTCGCGGAGTATCGCCTGGGCCCGTTCGAGGAGGAGACCGCCCGGGACTTCCTCTACGCCCTCGCCGCGACCCAGCAGCTCGCCATGGACGCGGCGCTCGCGGAAGCGATCGTCGCGCGTACGCGCTGGCTCATCCCGCACCACCTGCAGATCGTCTTCCACGAGGTCAACGCCCGCCGCGACGCGCGCCCCCGCACTGCGTGTGGCCGACGCCTTCGCCGAGGCCGTGCGCAAGCGCCGGTACTTTGAGCCCTGGTACGAGCGGCTGGCCGAGGAACTCCCCGCAGCCGACGTGCGCCACGCCCGCGCGATGCTGGAGGTCTGCGCGAAGGACCCGAACGGCGTGAGCTTCGCTACGTTATCAAGCAGCATCGCCGACGAGGTCCAGGACGCGCGGACGAGGCAGGAGGCCGTGCTCCGGCTGACCCGCGCCCTCGAAGAGGACGGCTACGTCGAGCAGACCGAGACGCGGTGGCGCTTCCGCTCCGAGCTGCTGCGGGAGTTCTGGCGCTGGCGGTACGTGCCGTGAGCGCCCAGACGATCCCGCTGATCTACAACCCCGACCTCGTGCACCGCGACACGCTGGTGCGGAGCTTCGTCGTGCGCGAAGACCTGCTCGCGGCCGTGCTCGACGACCTGCGGCGCACCACCAGCACGCGCCAGCATCACGTGTTTGTCGGCCAGCGCGGCATGGGCAAGAGCACGCTGCTGCACCGCATCGCCTACGCCATCGACGACGACGCGGAGCTCGCCCAGCGGTGGGTCCCGCTGCTCTTTCCGGAGGAGCAGTACAACATCCGCCGCCTCTCCGACCTCCTGTCCAACACCGTAGACGCGCTGGCCGAGCGCCTGGAGGGCCTCCACCGCGACGATGACGCCGCCGCCCTCGACAGGGCGGTGCAGGCCATCGCGGGCGACGAGGAGGCCCGCCAGGGTCAGCTCCTGGCGCTGCTCCGTCGCCACGCCGAGGAGGAGCACGTCCGGTTGGTGCTGCTCATCGACAATCTCGACATGACCCTGGAGCGTATCGGCGCGACGCCCCAGTGGCGTCTCCGGGAGATCCTGCAAGGGGAGGACTGGCTGGTGGTGGTGGGCGCGGGCACGTCCATGCACGAGTCTACCTGGGAGTACGACCGGGCATTCTACGACTTCTTCCAGGTGCACGAGCTCAAGGGCCTCGACTACGAGGAGACTCGTCGGCTGTTCGGCCGCCTGGCGGAGATGCATCAGGCCAACGAGGTGACGCGGGCCCTGGAGGAGGCCCCGGCGAAGATCCGGGCGCTTCACCGGTTGACGGGCGGCAACCCGCGCACCCTCTCACTGCTGTTCAACGTGCTCCAACGCGCTGCGCTCGGCGACATCACCGACGACCTCACCGCCCTGCTCGACCTCTCCACGCCGCTCTACAGACACCGCCTGGAGTCGCTCGCCCCGCAGCAGCAGCGCGTAGTCGACGCCCTCGCCCTGCACTGGGCGCCCATGACCGCGGGGGAGCTCGCCGCGGCGCTGGGCGATGGGGTCAACGACGTGTCGTCGCAGCTCTCGCGGATGGTGCGCGACGGTGTGATCGAGACGCTCGACCTGCCCGACACCACGAAATCGGGGTACCAGATCGCGGAGCGGTTCTTCAACGTCTGGTATCTGATGCGCGCCGGGAGGAGGCTGAGGAAGCAGCTCGACTGGCTGGTGCATTTCCTCCGGGACTTCTACGAGGCCACGGAGCTGGAGGCCTTGGTGCGCGCCGAGGTGCAGCGCGGCCGGGAGAAGGAGAAGAGCGGCGGCAGGGTGCAGATGCTGATGGCCTACGCCGACGCGCTGGAAGGGGGCGCGGTGTGCAGGGCGGTGCAGGCCGAGGCGCTGGCGATGGCCTCGTGGCTGGAGCAGAAGGAGCACGCAGAGAGCCTGCTGGAGGAGTACGCTACGGACGCCTACGGGTACATTTATTGGGTTTGGGCATTGGTTGGTGTGCTTGGTCATGAGCCGGGTGATGACCTCCAGCGTGCGACCATCCAGCATGCCATTGCAGGGAAGACGCTGTCCAGGAGTGACTGGCTACACCTGCTGTTGGACCTTGCGCGTAGTGAACCGAGGAGGAGCAAGGCGTTCGTCCTCGATGCGATCGCCTCGGTTGCCGCGGACGATGACGCGAACACGGCCGCCGTCCGGTCGATCACGCACGCCGTCGCCCGCATGTTCCTCGAGGGCGCCGACCGAACCCCCGAGAAGGTCTTCGAGCCCGTGCGGCTGCTCGTGGATTGCCTACGTCCAGCAAATACCATGCGGATCGGGGTGGCCATGGCCGTACTCGTACGGCTCGGCTGGGCTCCCGCTGTCAGCGTGCTGAGGCCCTATCTCGTGTCGATCTCGGAAACCGCCCCGTCCGCACCCATGAGCAACATGACCGACTTCGCGCGCGCTGCCATCGAAGCCGGTCACACCCGTCCTTTTCGTGTCCTCCTTGACGAGGTCCACCTCGCCGCACGCTGGCGTCCGCTGGCCGAGGCCCTCGACTGCATCGTTGCTCGCGACACCTCGCACCTCCTCCGTCTCCCCGCGGAGATCCGCGCCGCGACCCAGGACCTCCTCGCCGTCTTGGCCCCCGACCTTCCGGCCCCCGTGGCGCGTAAGAAGCGCCCCCGCCCCCGCGCCTGACCCGCACCCCCCGCCGGACTACAGCCCGAAAGCCGCGAAGTGACGATGCACCGCGTCGCGGTCGTAGCCGTCGGCCCCGCGCCACGCCCCAGACAGGCCGAAGTCGCCGCACGACCGCCCGGGATCGGACGGCACGAGCACCCCGGCCGCAGCAAGGATCTCGACCAGGGTCTCCCGCTCGGCCTTGTTCGACGGCAGAACGCCGCCAAGAGACTTCGCCAGCGCGCTCGGGGTGTCCCGCGGAGCCGCCTGGCCAATCACCCCGACGAGGGCCCCGAGGATGGCCACGTCCTCGGCCGTCGGCGTCACGGGCAGGGCGTATGACAGCTCCCGCAGGTCGAGCCACATGTACACCGGGTCGCCGTGCCGGACCCCACCCCACTTGTGTCGCTCAAACTGCAGGACGTCGAGGTCTTCGTCGCGGTACGAGGCCCGTCCGCCGCACACCTTGCAATGCCCCGCGGCTGTCTTCGCGAAGCCGTGCGCAGGCAGAACCCGCGCGACGGAGAGGCTGGCGAGACCCGAGCGCAGGTCGAGGCGCCGGGACGACAGGCTGGCCACGAAGGCCGCGGCGACCGCCGACGGATCGAGGGCCGCGGCGAGGTCGAGCACCTCGGCCACCAGGGGGTCGTGGTCGACGGTCAACGGCTCGAACATCATCCGGTGGAGCCGCGCGTGGTCGCGGTCGGCGGCCGACACGACGCGGGTACCCTGGTCGATCCAGCCCTTGGGGCTCCAGTGGGTGTCGAAGAGGATCTGCTTCGCCCGCGGGTCGATGGTCATCGGTCTCTCTCGCAGGCCGGTCAGTAGTACCAGGGGTGTCCGGACCAGTCGGGGGGGCGCTTCTGGAGGAACGCGTCGCGGCCCTCCTGGGCTTCGGCCGAGGCGTACGCGAGGCGGGTGGCCTCGCCGGCGAAGAGCTGTTGCCCGACCAGGCCGTCGTCGCAGAGATTGAACGCGTACTTGAGCATACGAATCGCCGTCGGGCTCTTGGCCAAGATACGCCGCGACCAGGCCAGGGCCGTGGTCTCCAGCTCGGCGTGCGGAACCACCGCGTTGACGGCCCCCATGGCCGCGGCCTCGTCGGCGGAGTAGGTGTCGCCGAGGAAGAAGATCTCCCGGGCCTTCTTCTGGCCCACCATGCGGGCGAGGTAGGCCGACCCGTAGCCCCCGTCGAAGCTGGCCACGTCGGCGTCGGTCTGCTTGAAGCGGCCGTGCTCGCGGCTGGCGAGGGTGAGGTCGCACACGACGTGGAGGCTGTGCCCGCCCCCCGCGGCCCATCCCGAGACCAGGGCCATCACCACCTTCGGCATGAACCGGATCAGGCGCTGAACCTCCAGGATGTGCAGCCGCCCCAACCGGGCCGGATCGACCGCCTCGGCCGTCTCGCCGTCGGCGTACTGGTACCCGAAGGGCCCTCTGATCCGCTGGTCGCCCCCCGAGCAGAAGGCCCAACCCCCGTCGCGCGGAGAGGGCCCGTTGCCCGTCAGAAGAACCACCCCCACGTCGCTCCACTGCCGGGCGTGGTCGAGGGCCCGGTAGAGCTCGTCGACGGTGTGGGGCCGAAACGCGTTACGAACCTCCGGGCGGGCGAACCCGATGCGTACGACCCCGAGGTCGACGCAGCGGTGGTAGGTGATGTCGGTGAGGTCGAAGCCCGGGACGGGCTCCCAGCGGGTGGGGTCGAAGGTGGCGCTGACCATGGCAACCGCGGGCGATACCACAGCCGCCCCCGGGCCGGGGACCTCCTTTGTGTGTCGGGCCCGTGTGCTACATTCGGACTCTGATGCTTACCCTTTGGCGACGACCTGGCGTCGCGCCCCCCTTCGCGGCCCTGCTCGCCGCGATGGTCCTGTCCTCCGTCGGCTGTGGAAGCGGCGAGGCGGGCGCAGACGCCGACGCGGGGATCACCCCGCAACCCACCGACCTTGGTTCGCGCAGCGACGCTGCCGCGATCTTCCCTCCGCCTGACGCCCCCGGCGTCAGCGTGCCCTGCGGCCCCGGCCGCGGACGGATGCGGGTGACCGTCTCCCTCGACCCCGAGATCGCCCTGCAAGAGCCCGACGTGTGGTTGTCGGTGCGGTGCGGACCCGATGAGGTCCCTGTGCGGCTCGTGCGGTGGGACCGCGAGGCCGTGCAGGTGCTGGACGGGTTCGGGCCGGGGTTGTACCGGGTTCACGCCTCGTCCCTGGTGGCCCCGGGGCAGTGGTCGGGGCAACTGGGGATGGAGGGGGCGGCCACGGTGGCGGTTCCGTTGACGGTAGCGGCCGAGGCGGCGGTGTTGGGCGGGGCTGCGAGCGACGATCTGGCCTCGGCCGACGCGGGACCGTACGACGCGGGGCTCTCTCCGGGCGCGTGGCGGGGCTCCGGGGGGCTCCTCGACCCCGGATCGCGGCAGGGCGTGGGCACGGTCGAGGTCGAGGCCCGACCCCTGGCCGACGCGGCCGACGGAGGGGTCGACGCGGGCGGTCCGCGCATCGCCGTCCAGGCCACCCTGCGGTCGTCGTGTGCGACCCCGCCGTGCCCGTCCCTGAGCCTGCACTCGGTCGAGGCCCGGCTGAGCGACGACAACGTCCCCACGGCCGTAGTCTCCCTGCGCTTCGACGACGGGACCACCCTCGAACCCAACGGCCGACGCGCCCTCCCCAGGGCCCTCCTCCTGCCGGGGGGACTGCCGGGGGGCGCCCGGGTGTTGCGCCTCACGGTGTACGGCGACGTGAGCGGGGTCGAACGCCGGCGTTGAGTGCTCCCGCGGCCGGTGGTATGGCCCCGCGGGGAGCTTGAGGCGTCTGATCCGAGCGCCCTGCGGATGGAGAGACACGATGAGTGACGAGCAGTCGAAGGCCCTGCACGCGCGCGCCCAGGTGCGCATTCCGGGGGGCGTCAACTCCCCTGTTCGGGCCTTCCGGGCCGTCGGGGGCGATCCGGTGTACATCGCCCGGGGAGAGGGGCCGTACATCTGGGGCGCCGACGGCACCCGGTACATCGACTACGTGGGCAGTTGGGGCCCGATGGTTCTGGGTCATGCCCACCCCGCGGTGGTGAAGGCCATCGCCGAGGCAGCCGCCCACGGGACGAGCTTCGGGGCCCCCACGGCCCGCGAGGTGGAGTTCGCCGAGGGCCTGTGTGAGGTGGTCCCGGGGCTGGAGATGGTGCGGCTCTGCTCGTCGGGCACCGAGGCGTGTATGAGCGCCCTGCGGCTCGCCCGGGGCTTTACGCGGCGCGACCGGGTCTTGAAGTTCGAGGGGTGTTACCACGGCCACGCCGACCCCTTCCTGGTCAAGGCCGGCAGCGGGATGGCCACCCAGGGGGTGCCCGACAGCGCCGGGGTTCCCGAGGCGACGGCGGCCCTCACGCTTACGGCCCCGTACAACGACCTCAACGCCGTCCAGGTCCTGCTGGAGACCCACGTGGGCGAGGTGGCGGCCATCATCGTCGAACCCGTGGTGGGCAACATGGGCTGCGTCCCGCCCGCCGAGGGCTTTCTCCAGGGTCTTCGGGCCCTCTGCGACGAGCACGGGACCCTCTTGATCCTCGACGAGGTCATGACGGGGTTTCGAGTCGGAAAAGCCGGGGCCCAGGGGCGCTACGGGGTCACGGGCGACCTCGTGACCCTCGGCAAGATCGTAGGCGGGGGACTGCCCCTCGCGGCCTTCGGCGGGCGGGCCGACGTGATGCGCCTCCTGGCCCCCCTCGGCCCCGTCTATCAAGCCGGAACCCTCTCTGGAAACCCCCTCGCCACCGCCGCGGGTCTGGCCGTGCTGGGTCTCCTCGACGACGCCCTCTACAGCAGCCTGGAGGCCACCGGGGCCGCCCTGGAGGCGGGCCTGCGAGAGGCAGCCCGACAGGCCGGGGTGCGGGTCGCGGTGCAGCGGGTAGGGGCCATGTGGACGGTGTTCTTCGGGGTCGACGCGGTGCACGACTGGGGGGGGGCTGCGGCCTGCGACCGCGAGGCCTTCGGGCGCTTCCATCGGTCGATGTTGGCCCAGGGGGTGTACCTCCCGCCCTCGCAGTTTGAGGCCGCGTTTCACGGGGTGGGCCACGACGAGGCGGTGGTCGAGGCCACCCTTGTCGCGGCTCGGAGGGCCTTCGCCGCGGTCTGATCGGCCTTACACTGACAACCCGCCTCGTTCGTACGCCAGGAGCTACGCCCATGCCGTCGGTGATGACCGCCCTGCAAGACCTCGATCGTTTGCGTGAGATTGTTCGGGTCCTGGTGCGCCACGGGTTTGGCGAGGTGGTCCAGCGCCTCGGGCTCGACCATCTCACCCTGGGCAAGGGCGAGGCCCCGTCCGAGCTGCGGACCGAGTCGCTCGGGCAGCGCCTGCGCTTCGTGCTGCAAGACCTCGGGCCGTCGTTCGTCAAGCTCGGGCAGATCGCCTCGACCCGCTCCGACCTGCTCCCCGAGGAGGTCATCACGGAGCTCAAGTTTCTGCAGGAGGAGGTCAAGCCCATCCCCTGGGAGGCCGTACGCGAGGCCATCGAGGGCGAGCTCGGGAGCCCCGTGACCGAGCTGTATGTCCGGGTCGACGAGAAGCCCATCGCCAGCGCCTCCATCGCCCAGGTGCACCGCGGGGTGTGGCGCGACGACGCGGGCGAACACGACGTGGCCATCAAGGTGCAGCGCCCTGGCATTCAGGCCACGGTCACCCGCGACATCGACCTCCTGTACTGGTTGGCCCGGGCCCTCGAACGCACCATCCCCGAGACCCGGCGGTACAACCCTGTGGACCTGGTGTCGGAGTTTGACCGCTCGATCCAGGCCGAGCTCGACTTCGTGCAGGAGGCCGAACACGCCGAGCGTTTCGCCAAAAACTTCGAGGGCGACGGGCGGGTCCGGTTCCCGGTGATCTACCGCCCGATGTCGGGGCGCCGGGTCTTGACGATGGAGTTTCTCGACGGGTACGGCCTGCACGCAGCCCTCGCGGCGGGCTTCGACGGCAAGCGGATCGCCGAGGAGGCCGTCGGGGTGGTCATCAAGATGGCCTTCGAGGACGGCTTCTTCCACGCCGACCCGCACCCGGGCAACCTCAAGGTCATGGGCACCCCCGAGGCCCCCGTGGTGGGCCTCCTCGACCTCGGGCTCGTGGGTCACCTCACGGGGCCGCTGCGCGACAAGGCCCTCGACCTGATGGTGGCGGCCGTTCGTGAGGACTTCGTGGGGGTGGCCGACGCCCTGTACGCCCTCGGGCGCCCGACCCGAAAGGTCGACCAGGACGCCTACCGCAAGGACGTCGAGACCCTCGGGCGCAAGTACATGGGCAAACGCCTGCAGGAGATCGACCTGGGGGGCATGGTCCGCGACCTGATCTGGGGCGCGAGCAAACACGGGATCGACATCCCTCCGGACTTCGTGATGGCGGGGCGGGCCCTGGTCACCCTGGAGGGGACGGGGCGGCAGCTGCACCCCGAGCTCGACGTGCTGACGGTGGCCCGGCCGTATTTCTTGCGGCTCCTGGCCCGGCGGTACGCCCCCGACAAGCTCACGGGCGACCTCTTGCGTACGGCGTTCCGGCTGAGCGGGGTGGCCAGCCAGATGCCCGAGCAGGTGGCGGAGATCTTCGAGGACCTGCGCAAGGGTCACCTCACGGTGAAGACCGCCGAGCAGGAGCTGGCTCCCAACCTCGACCGCCTCGGGCGGAGGCTGCACTCGGGTCTGGTGGTGGCCTCCCTGGTGCTCGGAGGGGCCGGGGTGGTGGCCTCGGGGCGGGCCCTGGTGTTGGGGGTGGCGATGCTCGGCCTGGCGGCCTTGCTGGCCGGGGGGCACCAGGTGGCCGACTGGTGGCGGGCGTTGGGCATCCGGCGCGAGCGGTAGGGATCGGGGAGGTCCGCGTCGATGCTGGTGACCATCAAAGAACCTCGGGCCCATTCGGGAGGCCCGGGTCGACCTGTCGAAGCGGCTGATCGTGCTGACGGGGCCCAACAACACGGGCAAGACGTGGCTGGCGTGGTGCATCTATGGGCTGATGCGGCGGTGGTTGCCGATGGTGTTCGCCATGCCCGCGGAGCACCTCGCGGAGACTGTGGTGGAGCTCGAGCTGGCTGAGGCCGAGCGAATTGGTGCAGGGTTCGACCAGGTGATCGACGCCCAGAGCGACACCGGCCAGGCCTTGTATGCGGCCATCGACGCCAGCCGGGAGGCCGACCCGACGGCCTCGGCCGCAGAGTGAAGGGCCTGTACCTCAACGCGCTGCAGGAGCTTCTTCAGCCGGGCATCGCGCGTCGTGGCAACAGTGAGCTCAAGGTCCGGGTGAGCGGTCAGCGCGTCAAGCTCTGGTGTCACGCCTCCGACCTCGACGTGTTGATCGTCAAGCTGGATGACATTCCCGGAGCGGGACTGGCGCAGCAGAATCGGCTCTTCCCCCTGCTCAATCCGACGCAGGCCGACGCGACCCGCTGCTGCGACTGCATGCCGTTCTGTCAGCGGGACCCGGAGCGTGGCGGCGACCTCTTCGTGCTGCTCGCGGAGTTGAAGCAGGGCGGAGCCGGAGCGGGGTCGCAACTCCGCAACGGTTGCCTCCTCGCCCGCTGGCTGCTGTCCGTGGCGTCGTTGCACAGGCCCGAGGTGCCACAGCCCGCACGCGTGTTCTTCCGAGGGCTGGTGTTCTCTGCCCGGAAGGACAGGCCGAAGCCAAACACGGGACGCAGTCTGATCCGTTATCCCGAACCCGACGCCTTCATCCCGGGCCTCCGCGTGGTCCACCTGCCCGACAAGACCGACACGGGGTTCGCGATCGAGCCGTTTCTCAACGACTGCGGCGACGCGCCCTGGCTGCTCGGCCCGTAGTCGCCCCCGTCACTCCTCAGAGTTGTCGAGCAGGGTGATGCGGAAGTCGTCGTCGCGGGTGTCCCTGGCCTGGTCGGGCTGGGCCTCGGGGTCGAGCAGCGACGGCGGGAGCATCGACGGGAGCTTGTCGGCCCCGGCCTGAACCATGCGCAGATAGGCCGCCGCAGCCCGATGCTGGGGGTCGAGGTCGAGCACGTGGCGCCAGGTGCCCATGGCCTCCTCGGTGCGCCCGAGGTGGTACAGGGTGAAGGCCCGGGTCATGTGGGCCTGGAGGAAGTCGGGCTGGGCCGCGATGGCCGCGTCGAGCTCCTGCAGGGCGGCCTCGGCCTGATCGTCGCGACGCAAGACCACCGCGAGGCGGGTCCGCAGGTCGGCGAAGTCGGGGCACAGGCTCAGGGCCCGGCGGTACTCCGTGGCGGCTTCGTCATACAAGCCGAGCTCTTCGTAGGCCCGGGCCACGGCCGCGATGAGGTTGGCCAGCTTGCCCCGGGCGTAGGGGTCGATGCGCTCGCCGTGGTGGGTCCGGGCCCCGATGCCCTCGGACACCCGGCGGGCCTCGACGTAGAGGCCGAGGTCGTTGCAGGTGATGGCGAGGTTGAGGGCCGCCTCGGTGTAATCGGGGTTGAGGCTCAGGGCCTTCTCGAAATGCGAACGGGCCTGAGCGAAGGCTCCGCGGTCGTGGGCTACGACCCCGAGCATGTGGTGGACGTCGGGCAGGTCGTCGCGGGTCGAGAGGGTGGCCCGGAGGTGCGGCTCGGCGGCGGCGAAGTCGTTGCGAGCGAAGAGCTCGCGCCCGAGGGTGAGGTGCAGGCGTGTCGCGTCGTCCATAAAAAGCCTCAGGGTGACCTCTTCAGGGTACACCCGGGGAGGGCTCTGCGGCCATCCCCAACACCCCTCGGGGCCGAACTAATTGCGCCGTCGGCGGCTGCCGCCCGTGGAGCTCTGGCTGGGGTCGCCCGAGCCCGTCCGGGCGGGCCGGGGGGTCGTGCGGATCACGGCGTCTTCGAGAGGGGGCGCGACCACGGGGCCTTCTCCGAGGCGGGCGAGGTGGAGGCGGGCCGAGGCGCTCTCGGGGCGCGCGGGGTACTCCGTGGTGAGCATCGTGAAGGTGCCCCGGGCCTCGGCCACCTGCTGGGTGCGGAGGTACACCTCGCCGAGCTGGAGCAGGGCCCGGGCCCGGATGTCAGGGTCTTCGAAGGTGGCGATGGCCCCAAGAAACCGGCCGATGGCCGCCTCCCAACGCTCCCGGCTCGCGTAGAACTCCGCGACGTACATCTCGTGACGGGCGAGCAGGCGGCGCACCTGGCCGAGGAGCCGCTGGGCCTCGGCGACCTCGGCGGCCTCGGGGTAGTCGCGCACGAACCGGGCGAGGGCGCTCTCGGCGTCGTGCACGGAGCTCATGTCGCGCTCCCAACTCGGGGGCACCAGGAGCCAGTCTTCGGGCATCTGGGCCACGTAACACCGGGCGATCATGAAGTGGGCGTAGACGGCCTCGCGTTGGGTCGGGTGGTACCGGATCCAGCTCCGAAACTGCGACAGGGCCTCGGTGAAGCGCTCCTGGCGAAACTCGATGTCGGCGAGGCGGAGCTCGGCCAGCCAGCCCCAACGGGAGCCCGAGTACTCCGTGCGCACCGCGCGGAAGGCCTCCTGGGCCTCGGGCCACTCCTCGTCCCGAAACCGCTCCATGGCGGCCTCGTAACGCGCCTCGGCCTCGTCGGTGATGGCCCGCTGGGGGCGGCCGCGGCCGTTGGAGGCGCAGCCCGTGACCCCGGACCCGAGGCTCACACCGAGGGCGGCGAAGAGGAGGAGGCCGCGGTACGAGGCGGCGATGCAAGGGCGGGACGACATCAGTGGGGCTATCCGGGGACGGAGGGCGGGGCGCGTTCTAGTACACCGGGGGGTGTGGGGGCAACGCCGGGGGTGCATGGAAGCCGACGGCGGTGATAGTCTCCGGGCCCGTGAAGATCCGCGGGCGTCGGCACGTCCGTCGAGGGTCGCGTGGATTTTGTTCGCAGGGAGAGCGCAATGAGCATGTCTCGTATGGTGTCGTCGGCAACCCTCGTGGCCCTCGGGGCCCTCAGCCTCGGCGCGTGTGTCGTACGGGCCCGGGCCCGGCCGGTGGTCTACACCACCCGGCCGGTGGTCTACACCCAGCCCACCACCACCGTGGTGACCGCCCCGGCCCCCGTGTACGTGGCCCCCGCCCCCATGGCACCGGCCTGCGGGGTCTGCTACCAGGGGTCCCGCGAGATCTGCAACGGCTGCGACGACAACTGCAACGGGGTCATCGACGAGGGCTGTCGCTGACCGGCTGACCCTGCGGGGGGATCACCGTGCCCCCAGGCCGGATGAGCCCCGCCCCGCAGTTTCCCGCGGCTCCGCGGAGGCGAGCGCCCACGAAGGCCGCTGCGGTCACCCCGAGCAGGCACAACAGCACCAGACGCACGAGGAATCGGCTGTCGCGGGTGACGGGTTCGAGGCTGGCCTCGTCCACGGTGCCGGTGGACGGCGGGGGGGCTTCGTCGGGTGGGGTGGGCTCGGTCATCGCGTTGGGAATCTAACCCGTCACGGGAGCCCAGGCCGGGGTACATTGACCACGGCGTATGGCAGAGCCCAAGGGACGCATTCTGATCGTAGACGACGAGGCCAACGCCCGGGGGGCCCTGTCCGAGATCCTGCGGGAGGAGGGCTATGAGACCGAGACCGCGGCCGACGGGTTCAAGGCCCTGGGCAAACTCGCGACCTTCCCGGCCGACCTCATCCTGACCGACCTGAAGATGCCCGGGCTCGACGGGATCGGGCTGCTCCGGGAGGTCCGGTCGGCCTCGCCGACGGCCGTGGTCGTGGTGATGACGGCCTTTGGCACCATCGACAGCGCCGTCGAGGCCATCAAGCTCGGGGCCGACAACTACCTCACCAAACCCCTCCAGCCCGAGGCCCTCGTGGCCGTGGTGGCCCGCGCCATGGAGAAGGGCAACCTCCTGGCCGAGACGGCCCTCCTGCGAGAGCGCCTCCGCGAGCGCAACGCCTTCGGCCACATCGTCGGCGAACACCCCGCCATGAAGGCCCTCCTCGAGACCGTCTCTCAGGTGGCCCCGAGCCGGTCGAGCGTGCTCATCACGGGCGAGAGCGGCACCGGCAAGGAGCTCATCGCCACGGCCCTGCACCGGGCCTCCACCCGGGCCGACCAGAGCCTCGTGCGGCTCAACTGCGCGGCCCTGGCCGAGTCCCTCCTGGAGAGCGAGCTCTTCGGCCACGAGCGAGGGGCCTTCACCGGAGCCGTGGGGCGCCGCGAGGGGCGGTTCAAGCAGGCCGACGGGGGCACCCTCTTCCTCGACGAAGTGAGCGAGATCCCGCTGCCCACCCAGGTCAAGCTCCTGCGGTTCCTCCAGGAGCGGGAGTTTGAGCGGGTGGGCGGCAACGACACCCTCAAGGTCGACGTGCGCATCCTCGCGGCCACCAACGTCGACCTGGCCGAGCGGGTGCGCCAGGGGAGGTTCCGCGAGGACCTGTATTACCGGCTCAACGTGATTCGGTTGGAGATCCCGGCCCTGCGCGACCGGCGCTCGGACATCCCGCAGCTCGCGGCCTTCTTCCTGCGGCGCTACGCCCAGGAGAACGGCAAGCGGCTTGACGGATTCTCTGACGAGGCCCTCGTGCGTCTCGGGGCGTACAGCTGGCCGGGCAACGTGCGCGAGCTGGAGCACGCCGTCGAGCGGGGGGTGGTCCTCAGCCGGGGTGCGTGGGTCGAGGCCGAGAGCCTGCCGCCGGAGGTCCTCGCGGTGGGCGGTCTCGCAGCCCCTGCGCGGCGCGACGGGGCCGTGGGGCCCGCCCTGCCCGCAGTGCCCGGGAGCAGCATCGCCGAGCTGGAGCGCTTCGCCATCCTCGAGACCCTCAAGGCCGTCGGGGGCAGCACCTCGAAGGCCGCCCGCATCCTCGGGATCTCTCCGCGCAAGATCCAATATCGCCTGCACGAGTACAGCCGGCCCGAGGGCACGGCGGCTCTCTTGGAGCGCGACGACGGGACGTAGACGGCCTCGCCGGACCGGGCCCGCGGGGGTATGGTGCCGCCCCTGATCATGGCAGCGCGACGAACCCTCTGGGTCCTGGTGTCCTCCCTCCTGGCCTGCGCCACGGCCCCGCCCGCGGCTCCCCCCGCGGCCCCTCCGCCCGCTGCCCCGACGGCCGCCGTGACCCCCCCGGAGCCTGCGGTTCCGTTTGATCCCGAGCGGGCGGCCCTTCGTGCGGCCAACGCCCGGGTCCGGGCCGACCTCGTCGAGACGGTGCATGGGGTGCCGGTGGCCGACCCGTTCCGGTCGCTGGAGACCGACTCGCCGAGCACCCAGGCCTGGGTGGAGTTTCAGAACGGCCGCAGCCTCGCCTTCCTCGCCGCTCGGCCCCGCCCCGCGATGGAGGCCCGTCTGTCGTCCCTCCTCAACATCGGGACCCTGCGGGGAGCCTCGGTGGCCGGCGGGCACGTCTTCTATCTGAGCCGCCAGGACGCCGAGGAGACCTCCGTCCTGCGTATCGTGCGGGCCGACCCGCGGCGCCCGGGGCTGTGGTCGCCCCCGGCCGTGCTGATCGACCCGGCCCGCTTCGGGGCCCGCAGCGCCCTCGACTGGTACTACCTCTCGCCCCGGGGTCGGTACGTGGCCTTCGGGGTGTCGCAGAACGGCGACGAGCGCTCCATCCTGCGGGTGATGGAGGTGGCCACGGGCCGTGTTCTGTCCGAGGCCATCGCCCACACGAAATGGTGTCGGCTCGCGTGGACCCCGGACGAGCGCGGGTTTTATTACACCCGCTACCCCCGCGAGGGCGAGGAGGGCTTCGATGCGGCCCAGCCCGACGGATACTTCACCCGCCTCCATCACCACACCCTCGGGGCCGCCCCCGACGGAACCGCCGACCCCCGCATCTTCGACCCCCAGTCGCGCACCGACCGGCCCGCGCCCGTGGTGAGCGACGACGGGCGCACCGTGCTGGTGCATCTGTTTCGGGGGTGGAGCGAGATGGGGGTCTTCGCCATCCCCCACGCGGTCCCCCGTCCCACCTGGACCACGGCTACGGCCCGCAGGGTGATGACCCCTGCTCAGACCCTGGTCTCGGCCACGGTGCACCACGGGCGGATCTACGCCCGCACCAACGAGGGGGCCCCGCGGTATCGCATCGTGTCCCTGCCCGTGGCCCGGGTGATGGCGGCTACGGCGGAGATCCCCGTAGCCCAGTGGGACACCGTGGTGCCCGAGGGCGAGCACCCCATCGACGGCTACTCCCTCTCCTCCGACCGCCTCGTCGTGTCGCGCCTGGAGAACATCGTCTCTCGCATTCGGATCCACCGCCTCGACGGGACGGCCCTGGGCGAGCTCACCCTGCCCGGAGAGGGGGCCGCCGCGGGCGTCGAGGCCGACCCCCTGCGCGACACCGTCACCGTGGTGTACAGCTCCCTCGTGACGCCCCCGACGGTCCTGGCGGGGCGTCTGCGTCAGGCCGCACCCACGGCCCCGGTGACCTTGACCGCGGTGGACACGGCCCGCACCGACACCCCCCTCGACCAGCTCGTTCTGTCACGGGAGAGCGTCGCGAGCGCGGACGGGACGCCCATCAACGTGTTTTATCTTCACCGTCGCGACCTGGCCCGGGACGGCAACAACCCCGTGCTCTTGTATGGGTACGGGGGCTTCAACGTGTCGTTGACCCCGTCGTTTCGCCGCGACCCGCTGTACTGGGTCGAGCGGGGCGGGGTGTACGCCATCGCCAACCTGCGCGGGGGGGCGGAGTTTGGCGAGGCCTGGCACCGGGCGGGCAACCGCGAGAACAAACACCACGTCTTCGAGGACATGGAGGCCGTGACCCGGTGGTTGTCCACCAGCAACCTCTCGCGCCCCGAGCGCATTGCGATCCAGGGGGGGAGCAACGGGGGCCTGTTGATGGGGGCCATGCTCACCCGGGCCCCGGACACGTTTCGGGCCGCGGTGAGCTCGGTGGGCCTGTACGACATGGTGCGGTTTCACCGATTTCCCCCGGCCGAGATCTGGACGAGCGAGCTCGGCGACCCCGAGGACCCGACGGCCTTCGGGTGGCTCCACGGGTACTCGCCCTATCACCGGGTGCGCGACGGGGTGAGCTACCCCGCGGTGTGGATCGAGACGGCCGACCACGACACCCGCGTGCACTGGGCCCACTCGACCAAGTTCGCGGCGCGGCTCCAGGAGGCCACGGCGAGCGATCGGCCTGTGTATTTCCACATGCAGCGGGGCATGGGCCACGGGTCGGCCACCCTGCGCAGCGAGCAGCTCCGGACCCTCGTGCGGGTGTACACCTTCCTGGAGGATCAGCTCGGGATGGAGGCTCCTGCCCCCGCGCCTGCGGCTGCGCCCACGGTCGGGCCCTGAGCGGCAGACTGCACGGATTTCGGTCCCTCCCCGAGGGCCGTGCTAGCGTCCATCAACCGTATGGCAAATCGTGACGGGTTGGGGAAGACGGGCGGTCGGGCACCCATTTCGGCCATGGCCACGGCCCAGGTCGAGATCAACGACCCGGCCCTGCTCATGGCCTTGTGTGGTCCGCGCAACGAGCACCTGCGGGTGCTCGAGGCCGAGACCGGGGTGGCCTTCGGGCAGCGGGGAAACCAGGTTCATCTGCAGGGAGGGGCCGAGGAGGTGGCGTTTGCGGAGCGGGTTCTGGCCGAGCTCACGTCGAGCATGCGGGAGGGCAACGATCTGCATGTCAACGACGTGACCCGGGCCGTCCGGCTCCTGCGCGACCACCCGGAGATGAAGCTCCGCGATGTCTTCCACGACGTCGTGCTCGTGAGCGCCCGGCACCGGGTCATCGCCCCCAAGACCATGACCCAGAAGCGGTACATCGAGGCCATCCGCGACCACGACGTGGTCTTCGGGATCGGCCCCGCGGGCACCGGCAAGACCTACCTCGCCATGGCCATGGCCGTGTCGGCCCTCATGGAGAAGAAGGTCAAACGCATCATCCTCACGCGCCCCGCGGTCGAGGCCGGAGAGAAGCTCGGGTTTCTCCCGGGCGACCTCGCGGAGAAGGTCAATCCCTACCTGCGGCCCCTGTACGACGCCATGCACGACATGATGGACCTCGACAAGGCTCAGGCCCTGATCCAGCGCGGGTCGATCGAGGTGGCCCCCCTGGCCTTTATGCGGGGACGGACCCTGAACGACAGCTTCGTCGTGCTCGACGAGGCCCAGAACACCACCCCCGAGCAGATGAAGATGTTCTTGACGCGCCTCGGGGCGGAGTCGAAGGCCGTCATCACGGGCGACGTGACCCAGGTCGACCTGCCCGAGGGGCGCAAGTCGGGCCTGTCCGACGCGATCAACCTGCTGGCGGGAGTGCCCGGGATCGGGTTTACCACCTTCACGGATGTCGACGTGGTGCGCCACCCCCTGGTGGCCCGCATCGTACGCGCGTACGACGCCCGCGACGCCTCGCTCAAGCTCGGCCGCTCCCTCCGCGAAGAGAATCGCGCCGCCGTGCAAGAGGACTGAGGCTCTCCTCCCCGCCGACGCTACGGGTCGAGGGGGCGTTGGCGGGCGTCGTGGATCAGGACCACCCGGAGCACCTTCGGCTCCCGCACGTAGAAGATGAGGAAGTGACCCAGTACCAGCCTGCGGGTGACCTCGCCCGAGGGGAGGGTGTAGGACATCCCGTCGAAGCCGCCTCCTGCAACGAGGTCGAGCAGCGCGAAGAGCTCGTCGCGTAGGAGTCGAGCGGCCGCCGGGCTTCTCGCCTGCAGCGAGACCAGATGCTCGACGAATGTCTTCCGGGCCTCGGGGCTGATCAGCACGCGTAGCTTCACGCCGCGCTGCCCTGGCGGGTCGCAAGGATCGCGTCGAGCTCTGCAAAGAACGCGTCGCCCTCGACGCCGCGTCCGGCCTTGAGGTCGGCGATGCCTCGTTCGACGCCTGCGATGATCTCCGGCGACAAAGGCGTCTCGGCCTCGAGCGCCGCGAGCATGGTGACGGCGCGGTCGAGGGCCCCGTCGGGCAGGGCGTCAACCAGGCTGTGCAGGAGCGTGCGTCGCGGGTTCATGCTGGGAGCATGGCCGCGGACGGAGGGCGCTTCCAGGGCGCGTCACTCCGCCGCCGGGGCGTCCCGATCAGCGCCGTCGCGGGCGAGCACCTCGACCGCGACCAGAGGAAGGGTAGGCCCGTGGCCGTCCTCTCGCGGGGTTTACAGGGGTTCGAATCCCCTTGGGGACACTGTGGGCGCTCCCCTTGGAGGGTGGTCGGTGAGCCAGACGAGCAGCGGCCTTCTCAGCCGCGGGTCGCGCCGCCCTCCCTCTCCGCGGGCGAGCCGACCTGGTCCGGGCGGGCGAGTGCAACGGGGGCGAAGGGTTCGGGCAAGGGGAGTGGTCGACCGCACCCACCGCCGACTCCATCCACGTCTTGACGGCCCCCCGGCAACGGGTGCAGTCCCGTAGGCCATGTCGATGTCCAAGCAGTCGGTGGAGGTGGCGGGTTGGGAGCCGGGGCAGGGGCTGGTGGTTCGGCCCGATGTGCTCGTGACCCCCGTGGCGGCGGAGGTGGAGGGCGGTCCCGCGTCGCGTGCCCTCCTGGCCCTCGGGGCCGCGGCCAATACACTCCAGGCCCGGGCCCTGACCCTGCACCCCGAGGCCACCCTCGTTCCCGGGCGGTTTGTGGTTCAACCCGGGACGTCCCTCAAGCTCAAGGCCAGCGAGGGCGATGGGCGGCTGGAGGGGGTCCTCCTCATCCCTTTGCACGAGGAAGAGGGCTTCTGGCGCCGGGCCGAACGCCTCGCGGCCGTGGTCGAGATGCTGGTCGAGCTGCGGGCTTCGCTGGCCGGGTCCTCGCCCGCGGTAGCCCTCGCGTGGAAGAGCCCCACGGGGAGGGTGCGCGTCCCGGAGGAGCACCGCGAGGCCCTGACGGCGCAGTACAACGCCCGGCTGCGGGCCCTGTCCGCGGGACTGCCGGGGCTCGGGCCGGGGTGGGACCCGCCCGACGAGATCGTGCAGCGGGTCGTGTCGTTGGAGGAGGTTCGGTTGTTGCTGGGGCCGCGTACGGCCCTGCGCTAATCGGGAAGGCTCAGCGGCAGCAGTCGCGGCAGGCGGAGGGGAAGCAGGTCCCGTCGCGATCGGTGCCGGGGCGGGCGCAGCAGGTGTAGCCCGCGGCGCATCGTACGAGGGCGCAGCGCGACTGCAGGCCCGCGTCGGCCTCGTCGCGGCACTGTCCCCGGGAGGCCACCCGGACGCCCGCAGAGGCTGCGGCGCAGGCGTTGGAGTAGGTGCGCCCGTCGCAGCCGCACACCGGGTCGAAGATCGTCGCGCAGGCCTGCGGGCGGCCCACGCAGCGCCCGGTCCCGCTGCAGGTCGTGGCGTAGCAGTACTCGGCCCGGGGGCAGTCGTTGTTGTTGGAGCACGCGGCCACCCCGCCCCCGTCGACGCTCGTCCCGGCGTCGTTGCCCGGGGTCGAACACGCCCCGGGCCCGGCCACGCTCATCCCGATCGAGGCGGCCATGCAGGCGTTGGAGTAGGTGCGTCCGTCGCAGCCGCAGACGGGGTTGTACTCGCGGGTGCAGACCTCGGGGCGGGGGGCGCACAGCCCGCGACCGCCGCACTCGATGGCGCTGCAGTACCGACCGGCTCCGCACTGGTCGTTGCCGGTGCAGGTCTGGATCACCCCGGCGTCGACGGGGGTGGGCCTGCCCATGCAGCAGCTCAGGCAGCGGGTGTCGTAGCAGGTCCCGTAGGCGGGGGCCGACGCGATGTCGCAGCACGCGGTCCCGGGGCCGCAGAGGATGGCGGCGCAGACCCCGGGGTTGGTCCCGCTGTCGACCGGGGGCGGGGCGTCGGGGCGGGTGCCCGCGTCGACGGGGCCCCCGCAGGGGCCCGAGGCGAGCACCCGAACGCCCGCAGAGGCTGCGGAGCAGGCGTTGGAGTAGGTGCGCCCGTCGCAGCCGCACACGGGGTCGTAGCGGGTGTCGCAGGCCTCAGGACGAGGCGCGCAGCGACCCGCGATGTCGCCGCAGCCGTCGCCCGAACAAAAGCTGCTCCGTCCGCACTGGTTGTTGGTCCGGCAGAGGCCGGGCTGTCCTCCATCGACGGGGGGCGTGCCCGCGTCGACGGGGGTGCCTTCGCACGGGCCACGGTGGACGATGTTGACCCCCCAGGAGGCCGCGGAGCAGGCGTTGCCGTGGGTGCGTCCGTCGCAGCCGCAGACGGGGTTGTACTCCTCGGTGCAGGCCTGGGGGCGGGGGGCGCAGGTGCCGCGGACCCCGCAAGTGACGGCGGAGCAGTACTGGCTCCTGCCGCACTGGCTGTTGTCGGTGCAGCCCGCGGGGTCGACCCGGTCTTCGGTCGGCAGGGGGGCGTCGAGGGCTCCGGTGTCTTCGACCGCCCCGGCGTCCTCGCCCGGGGTCACCGGAACCGTCCCACCACACGCCGCCAGCCCGAGCCCGAGGCCCAGGGCGCCAAGCATCAAGAAAATACGCGGAGAGGAGTTCATGCCCCGAGTGTACTCACTTTTTGAGGTTGTCGCCCGCGGGCGAGCGCCTTCATCGCGCGAGGGCGGCCGCGAGCTGAAGGGCCAGGACGAGGCCGGTGGCCAGCCACCACAGGGCCCTCAAGACCGGGGGCGGGTCGTTGGCCTGACGGGCCCGCACGAGCCCGAGCCCGGCCAGGCCCAGGGGGCCCACAAAGGCATAGGCCAGGACAAAGAGCCCGACGAGCCCGACCGCGGGTACGGGATCGCCCCGCCGCCACTCTACGAAGGCCCCGAAGGGAATCGAGCACAGCGGGGACAAGACGAGGGCCGCGACGCCCCATCCTTCGGCCACCGGGGGGTCGTGCGGGGGCTTTGGCAGTCCCCGAGCCACGTGGGCCGCCAGACCGAGGTAGCCCAGGTACAAGGCCAGCCATGACCCCCCGTGCAGGAACCACCCCACCCGCGGGGTGACCGACTCGATGAGCTGAAACAGGGGCCCCCCGAGGGCCACCAGGGCCCCGACCCCGGCCACGAAGGCCCGCAGGCCCAGGGCCGCGGCGTCGCGGGGGGTGCGTCCGCCCTTCCAGGGGAAGGCGACCAGGAGGGCGATGACCGCGACGAGGGCGATCGTAAACCCCAGGGCGTTGGACGACCCGTAGAACCCGAAGCCCGTGATCGTACGGGGTCGGGCCTGCCCGCATCCCCGGAGGGTGGCCAGGGGCAGGAAGAGGGCGAGCTGCACGAGGACGACCGCCCCGCGTTGAAGGTCAGGGCGGCCCGGAGAGGCTGTCACGCGGTGGGGGAGGGGGGCACGGGGCGCCCGAAGAGGCGGGTGTTGAGCCCCGTGGGGCGCAGGGCGGTGTCGACCCACCACAGGGCCCCGACGGCGAGGTTGCGACGGTCGCCGAAGAACTTCGGGGGGTTCCCTTGAAACCAGTGCCCGACAAACTGCAGGGCCCAGCCTGCGGTGAAGAGCGACAGGCCCACGGGGGGCACGATCATGGCGGGAAGGGAGGCCATGATCATGGGGATCCCGATCACGTGGGTGGCCTCGCAGAGGGGATTGTCGTGGTAGGCCCGGTAGTCGGCCAGGAGCTGCTGCCATTCTTCATTGAGGATCGCCACGGTCAGTCCTTGCCTCCGGCCGAGCCGGTGTAGAGGGCGTCGAGGGTGGCCTCGTAGCGGGCCACGATATTACGGCGCTTGAGGCTCATCTTGGGGGTGAGCATCTCATTGTCGACGGAGAAGTCCTCGGACACGAGCACGAAGTCGCGCACCTTCTCGTAGCCCTTGATGTCCTTGCAGTGGGCGGCGATCTCCTCGCGGTAGTGAGCCTTCACGTCGGGGTGCTGGAGCAGGCCGGGGATGTTGTCGGTCTCCAGGCCCCGCTCCTGGGCCCAGGGCTTGAGGCGGTCGAGGTTGGGCACGATCACCGCCACGTTGAAGGGCTTGTTGGCCCCGTGGACCATCACGTTGAGCACCCAGGGAGAGAGCTTGATCGCCTCCTCGATGGGCACGGGCACGACGTACTTGCCGTTTTCGAGCTTGTACTGCTCCTTGATGCGCCCAGTAATCACCAGGAACCCGTCGGCGTCGAGGTGTCCCATGTCGCCCGTCCGGAAGCCTCCGTCGGGGGTGAAGACCTTCTCGTTTTCTTCGGGGAGGTTGTAGTAGCCCTTCATGACGTTGTGCCCGTGCACGATGATCTCGCCGTGGACGGGGTCTCCGGTGATTTCCCTGTCGATGGTGACCCGGGTCCCGGGGATGGGCTTTCCGACGGTGCCCATCCTGCGGCCCTTGGGGCTGTTGGCCGTGGCGATGGGGGAGGTCTCGGTGAGGCCATAGCCTTCGTAGACGGTGACCCCGAGGTTGTCGATAAACTCCGCGACCTCGCGAGAGATGGCGGCTCCGCCGGAGAAAGCAAACTGGAGCCGCGACCCGAAGAAGGCCGACCGCACCTTGGACAGGACCAGCTTGTTGAACAGGCGATACTGGAGCTCGTTGACGAGCGACGACTGTCCCGCGTCGTGCAGTCGGCGGCGTTCGGCGGCGGTGGCGAGGGCGAGGGCGAGGAGCTTGCGCCGGGCGGCGGGCATCGACTCCATCTTGGCGTTGAGGCCGGCGTAGAGCTTGTTGAACACCCGGGGCACGGCGAAGAGCAGGGTGGGCTGGATCTCCTGCATGTTGGCCAGGAGCTTCTCGACCGACTCGGCGATGGCGAGGGAGGCCCCCATGGAGAACAGGGCGTGGAGCTCGACCACCTGGCCGAAGGAGTGGGCCCACGGCAGGAACGACAGGGACCGGTCGGTGTCGGCGAGGGGCAGGACCTCGTGCATGGCGTTGATGTTGAGGGCGAGGTTGCTGTGGGTGAGCTGGACCCCTTTGGGGTTGCCGGTGGTGCCCGAGGTGTAGATGAGCCCGGCCAGGTCGGACTTGTCGGGCTTGTGCACGGGGGCCGGGGTCTCGGCCCCGCGGCGGATGAGGGAGGCCATGGTCCCGTGTTCGGTCTCGGTCCCTTGGAAGCTGATGACGTGTTGGAGCGCGGGGGTCTCTCCGCGGAGGGCCTCGATGCGGGCGGCGATCTTGTCGTTGGCGACGAAGACCACGGAGGCCCCGCAGTCACGGAGGATGTAGGCCCACTCGGTGTCGTGTTGCGACTCGTACATCGGGACGTAGGCCGCCCCGAGGGTGTAGGTCGCGTACGCGGCGATGGCCCACTCCGCGCGGTTGTTGGCGATGACGGCCACCCGATCGCCGGGGTTGACCCCGAGGCCGGCGAGCCCTCCGCGGCAGTAGTCGACCTTCTCCTTGAAGGCCCCGTAGGTCATCCACTGCCAGGCCCCGTCGCGCTTCTCTCCGAAGAGGGGTTGCTGCGGAAAGCGTTTGGTGCTCTCCGCGAAGATGTCCACCAGCGTCTCAAACTTCGCCATCGCGTCCTCCGTGTCGGGTCGCGAAGCTAAAGCTCAGGGCTCTCCCGCGACAAGGGGGAGTGACGCCAAAAACGTCGTCAAGTCCGCCGACTTCAGTCCTCGCGGAGCATCACGGACAGTTGGGCCGCGGTCTGGCGCACGAGGGGCACCACCTGGGAGTAGTCCATCCGGCTCGACCCGAGGACCCCGACCACCCCCTGGTCGAAGCGGGCCATCACGAGGGAGAGCTCGGCGCTGAAGCCCGCCCCGGTCCCGTCTCCGCCGATCACCACCCGGAGCCCGGGGCTCTCGGCCGCCCGGTCGAGCAGGGTCAGGAGGAGCTCCTGGTCGTCGAGGGTGCGCACGAGGGCTCGGGCCCGGTCGACGCTGGCAAACTCGGGGCGCTCGATGAGCTGCGAGGCTCCCTCCACGAGCACTCCGTCGGCCCCGGTGGAGACCGCCGCGAGGGCGGCCTCGCCGATCTCCAGGGCCCGCACGGCCAGGCTCAGGGGCCTCGGGGCCACGGCGGCCCGGGCCCTCTCGGCGGCGAGGTCCTGGGCGAGGGAGGTGCGGACCTCGCTGAGGGTCCGGCCTTCGATGCGGGCCCGCAGGAGGTTGTTGACCCGGTCGAGCTCGGCCGGGGAGGGGGTGGCCTCGACGCGCAGGACCCGATGCTCGACCCCGCCCGTCGACGACACGATCACCGCCAGAAGCTCGCGCGGCCGCAGCACGAGGAACCGCAGGTCACGCAGGACCCAGGCCTCGGCCCGGGGCGGGCGCAGGAGGGCCGCCGAGCCTGTCATCTCGGCCAGGACCTTGCTCGCGTGTCGCAAGACCACGTCGAGCCCGAGGGCCACCTCCGAGAGCCTGCGGGCGAGCTCTTCGTCGCGGGTGGTGGTGCGGTCGGACAGGGTGACCATGGCCTCGGCGAAGAGGCGCAGGCCCGCCTCGGTGGGCACCCTCCCGGCGCTCATGTGCGGCTTGCGGAGGTACCCGGCCACCTCGAGCTCGGCCAGGACGGCCCGGATCGACGCCGGGGACAGGTCGAGGTCGTGGCGCTCGGCCAGGGAGCGGGAGGCCACGGGGTCGCCGGTGGCGATGTAGTCCCCGACGGCGAGGAGGAGGATCTTGCGGGCTCGGTAGGAGATCATTGCGGGCCCATCGGGAGACGAAACAAGCCGCAAGGCTAGGGGGCGACGGGCGCCTCTGTCAAACGTGGGCGGGGCGATGGGATCGCCGGGGCGAATGGGCCTTCGCGCCGCGGGGACCCTGTGCGACCCTATGCCCCACGATGAACGCGGGCGCCTGGATCACTGTCCTCGCCATCCTGGCCCTCCTGGTGGCGGTCTCGCGGGGCTCCCGGGGGGGCGAGTGGGTCTTGAAGCCCCTGGCCTCGACGGGGTTCGTGCTGTCGGCCCTGCAGTACGGGGCCCTCGGGACGGGCTACGGCCGGGCCGTCCTCGGGGCCTTGTGCCTGTCGTGGTGGGGCGACGTGCTCCTCATCCCGCGGTCCCAGAAGGCGTTTGTCCTGGGCCTCGGGGCCTTCCTCTTGGGGCACGTGGGCTACGCGGGGGCCTTCCTCGTGCGGGGGGTGTCCTGGGGCCCCGCGGTGGTGGTGGGTCTTCTGGCCCTCGCTCTCCTCGGGCTGATCGCCCGGTGGTTGATGCCGAAGGTTCCGGCGGAGATGAAGGGGCCGGTGATGGCGTACATGGTGGTGATCACGGCCATGGTCTCGCTGTCGGTGGGCACCGTGGCCGCCCACGGCAACGCCATGATCGCCGTCGGGGCCCTGGCCTTCTACCTCTCCGACCTCTCGGTGGCCCGCGACCGCTTCGTCTCCCCGGGGTTTGACAACAAGCTCTGGGGCTGGCCCCTGTACTTCGGGGCCCAGCTCATCCTGGCGGCCACGGTGGCCCGGGGCTGACCGGTGCCTCAGGCCAGGGGCTCCTGCCCGGCCTCGCCTGCGAGCATGTAGAGAATGGCCATGCGTACGGCCACCCCGGCCTCGACCTGATCGAGGATCACGCTCCGGGCCCCGTCGGCCACCTGGGGGTCGATCTCGACCCCGCGGTTGATGGGCCCAGGGTGCATCACGATGGCGTCGGGGCGGGCCAGGAGGAGGGTCCGGGGGTTGAGCCCGAAGGTGCGGCTGTACTCCCGGGTGGAGGGCAGCAGCGACTCGCCGAACCGCTCGTGTTGGATGCGCAGCATCATCACCACGTCGGCCCCGTCGAGGCTCCGGGCGAGGTCGTCGTAGACGGCGGCCCCGAGGGTCTCGATGCCTGCGGGCAGGAGGGTCCGCGGGCCGCAGAGGCGTACGGTGGCCCCGAGTCGGGTGAGGAGGTGGATGTTGGAGCGGGCCACCCGGGAGTGGGCGATGTCGCCGACGATGGTGACGGTGAGCCCGGCGATCTGGCCCTTGGCCTTGCGGATCGTGAAGGCGTCGAGGAGGGCCTGGGTGGGATGCTCGTGGGTCCCGTCGCCGGCGTTGACCACCCCGGCCCGGGTGTGCTTCGCCACCAGGTGGGGGGCCCCGGAGTGCATGTGCCGCACGACGATGACGTCGGGGTGCATGGCCTCGAGGTTTTTGACGGTGTCGAGGAGCGACTCGCCCTTGCTGACCGAGCTGCCCGACGAGGAGATGTTGATCACGTCGGCGGAGAGGCGCTTGCCGGCGAGCTCGAAGCTCGTGCGGGTGCGGGTGCTGGCCTCGTAGAAGAGGTTGATCACCGTCTTGCCCCGCAGGGTGGGGACCTTCCGCACCCGGCGCCGGGAGACGTCGAAGAAGGCCTCGGCGGTGTCGAGGATGCGCTCGATCTCGTCGGCCCGGAGCCCGTCGATCCCCAGGAGGTGGCGCAGCCCGTCGGTCATCGTCTCGGCGGGTAGCACACCTCGGTGGCCCGAGGCCAATCGCCGTCGAGGGTCTTAGGTGCCATGCCGCAGGAGGACCCGGTCGGGCCCCGGGGGGTCGAGGCGGACATCGACCTGTTCGGTGCGTTGGGTGGGCAGGTGGAGGCCGACGAAATCGGCCTGGATGGGGAGCTCTCGGTGGCCCCGGTCGACGAGGACGGCGAGCTGGATGGCCGGGGGGCGGCCGTAGTCGAGGAGGGCGTCGATGGCGGCCCGGATGGTGCGGCCCGTGAAGAGCACGTCGTCGACGAGGAGGATGGTGTGGGTGGTGACGTCGAAGGCCACCTCGCTCCGGCCGATCCGGGGGCTCGGCAGGGCGCTCCCTGCGTCGTCGCGGTAGAGGGTGATGTCGACCGCCCCCACGGGGACCTCTCGCCCCTCCATGCCCTGGAGCAGGGCCGCGAGCCGCGCGGCCAGGGGGACCCCCCCCCGACGGATGCCCACCAGGGCCAGGTCGGCGGTGCCGCGGCTACGTTCGGCGATCTCGCCGGCCATTCGCCGCAGGGCCCGGGAGACATCCTCGGGGCCCATGACCACGGTGCCCTCATCGTTCATCCCGGCGACTATACCCGACCGCCGACCGCGCGGCGCGTCTTGACCCAAGATGCCCCGGCGGGATAGGGATTCGACGATGCCCCGGCGCTTGCTCGCCATCGACGACAGCGCGACCCTGCGGGCCATCCTGCGGACCGTCCTGTCCGAGGCGGGCTACGAGGTCCACACCGCCGCCGACGGGGCCGAGGGGCTGGAGCGGGTCCAACGGCACCGCTTCGACCTCGTCCTGGTCGACTTCGTGATGCCTCGGCTCAACGGCTACCAGTTTGTCCAGGCCCTGCGCTCCATCGCCGCGGTCTCGTGGATGCCCGTGATCCTGGTGAGCGCCAAGGCCGACCAGATCGCCGAGCGCTTCATGGCCCAGACCGGGGCCGTGGCGGCCCTGGCCAAACCCTTCACCCCCCGGCAGCTCCTCGACGTGGTGGCCCTCGGCCTCGGCGAGCCGCCGCCCTCCCGTCCGAGCGATGAGCCCGCCTCGTCGGAGGCCCCCGAGGTCCCGACCCACAGCGCCCAGACCCTGGGGCCTCCCCCCAACGCCCCACCCCGCCGCGATCCGGGGCGGGTCACCACCCGGGAGCTTCGTTCGCCCTTCTCAGCCCCGACCCGGCACGCCCCCTGGGACGCCGACGACACCAGCTCCGTGGGCACCCTCGAGCTCCTCGACGACGACCAGGACGACCACGCCGGGCCCCTCCTCGGCGAGGACGAAGCCGAGCGGTTTCTGTCCTGGCTCCAGCCCGAGGGCGACGACCCCGCGATCGACCCGGGCAACGGCTACGACGACATGGTGGGGGGGCCCGAGGGACGCATCTCGGGCTGGCAAGGCCTCGCCGCCCGCGCCTCGTGGCCCCCGGGAGCCCTCCAGGGAGCCGGGGCCTCGGCCCTCCTCACGGCCCAGCCCCCGAGCTTGGGGACCACCCAGGAGGAGGCCTACGCCCGCTTCGCCGAGGCCCTCGGGCGGGTCCTCCTGCCGGCCATCCGCGACCTGGCGGCCACCGCGGGCAACGTCACCGAAGAGGTGACGGGCCAGGTCCTGCGCTCGTACCTGTCGACGGCCACCATCGGCCACCTGGCCGCCGAGCTCCGGGCCCTCGACCCGGCCCTGCGGGGCGTCCCCACCCTGGAGGGGCTGCTCGGGGCCGTGCCGCTCGGGGAGGTATTTCAGCTCCTGTCGCTCCAGGGCCAGTCGGGGCTCCTGGTGATCGAGCGGGAGGGGTCGAGCCCGGCCCCGACGGTGACGGTGGCCCTCCGAGGGGGGCGGGTCGATCAGGCCGTGGCCCAGCACCTCGGCGGGGAGTTTCTCCTGGGGCGCTACCTCGTCTCCGAGGGGCTCCTGGGGTGGGCCGAGCTTGAGTCCTTCACGGCCTCCCTGCACGGCCGACGGGCCCTCCTGGGCGAGGCCCTGGTGGCGGCCGGTCGGCTGCAGGCGACCCAGCTCGAGTCGGCCCTGCGCCGCCAGACCGCCGAGCTCGTATACGAGGTCATTCGTTGGGGGGCCGGGCGGTTTCGGTTCGAGGCCGGGGCCAACCTCGCCGCGGCCCAGCAGGCCCGGCTCTCTCTCGCCAGCGACGGGCTGGTCCTGGAGGCCTACCGACGCCTCGACGAGTGGCGCCTCATCGGCGAGTACCTCCCCTCCGACCGGGCCGTCCTGACGGCCGATCCCAGCACCCTGGCGGCCGTGGGCCCTGAGCGCCTCGACCGGGACGAGCGGCGGGTCCTGGCCACGGTCGACGGCCGACGGTGCGTCCGCGACATCGTGCAGGAGGTGGCCATGAGCTCGTTCGACACCAGCAAGATCCTCTACCGGCTCGTGCGGGCCCGGCTGGTGTCCCCGGGGCGCCCGTGACCTCCGCCCGGAGCCTCACCCGACCCCCTCCCTCGGTCCACCCGACCTGGTTGCAGGTGCGGGTCGACGGGGTGGCCCGGAGGGTTCTCTTGAGCCTCGTGCGGGCGGTCATCCCGATGCCTCCGGTGACCCGGGTCCCGGGGGCCTCGGCCACCCTGCGGGGTCTCATCGCGTGGCGGGGTCGGCTGCTCCCGGTGGTGTCCCCGTCGCTCGCCGAGGGCGCCCCCGAGCTTCCGGGGTGCGCCGTGGTGACCTTCGCCGGAGACTCCCTGGTGGCCCTCGCGGTCGACGCGGTCGACGGGTTCGTGGGGGCCGCCGAGGGCGAGGGGGATGTCATCGATCCGCTGGTGTTGACCGGCTGACGGGGGTGATACAAACCCCCTCCCCATGGATCGAACCGAGACTCCGCAGCTCCGATGGCAACGCGTCACCCGCCGGGCCCTCGGGGCTCTTGAGCGCGCCGCGGCGGAGCTCCTCCCTCGCCCCGTCACCCTGTCCGAGTCGCTGCGCCACGCCCTGCGGGCCGTGGCCGGGGGCGACCTCACCGTGGCCAACCTCCTCGATGTCCTGGCCACCGAGGAGGGCCGGGCCCTCGAAGCCCTGGTGGCCCGGATGCGGGGGCTCGTGTCTCTCGGGCGGAGGGCGGTCGGGGGCACCCCCCGAGCGGCCGATCAGGTGGCCGGGGCCAGCGTCAAGGTGGCCGAGCTTACGGGCCGTCAGCGGGTGACCCTCGACCGGGCGGTCGATGAGGTTCAGCGGTTGTCCAACCGGGCCCGGGAGCTTCAGGTCCAGGCCCGGGAGGTGGCCGAGGCGGCCGACCGGGCGGCCCTCCTGGCCCTCAACGCGGGCATCGAGGGGATGCGGGCCGGGGGCGAGGCGGCCCGGGCCCTGACCCTCCTGGGCGAAGAGATCCGTCGCCTGGCCCAGCGGGCCCATACCGGAGCCCTCGACCTCGCCGCGGGGGTCAACCACGTCGAGGAGGGGGCCCGGTCGGCCCTCGGACGCCTGGAGGAGGCCCAGGCTACGGCCCGGGCGGTGGCCGAGGCGGCCACGGAGGCCAGCGTGGTGGCCGACGCGGCCCGGCGTACGGAGGTGGAGTTCGCGACCCAACTCGAGGGATGGAGGGTCCTCGACGACGAGACCGAGTCCCTGGTGGGGTCGATCACCCGGGCGGCCGAGCAGCTCTCGCGGGAGGTGGTGCAGCTGCGGGGGCGCATCCGGCCGGAGGACACCTCGGCGTGGGCGGCCCTGGCCCGGGCCCTGGGGCCCCTCGACCCGCTCACCCGCCCCTACGCCCGCAACGGGAACCCGGAAGAGCCGGGCGAGGACCCGCGGTGAACGAGCTCGACCCGCGAGACGACCCCGAGCTCCGGGCGATCTTCGCGGAGGAGATGTCGCGGCACGTGGCGGCCTTGTGCGACCCCGGGGCCGACCACGCGGCCTGGCGGCGCACCCTGCACGCCATCCTCGGGGCCTCGCGGATGATGGGGATCGAGGCGGTGGCGGGGCCAGCCGAGGCCCTCCAGGAGGCCCTCCGGGGGAGGTCCCAGGGGGCAGCCCAGGGCAGCCTCGCGGGGCTCGCGGCGGCCCTGGAGGCCATGGACGTTCGGGCCGAGGGGCTCGGGCGGGTGATCGCTCCCCTTGGCCCGGCAGAGTCCGACGGGCTGGTCCGCATCCCAACCCTGGCCGGGCCCGTCCCGCCCCCGTTGGCCGGGATCGAACCCGAAGTCGTGGAGGAGGTCCGAGGTTTCTTCCGAGACGACGCCCGGGTCCGCCTCGCGAGCGTGGCCTCGCTCCTCGTGCGCCTCGCCCCGGCGGCCGAGGATCACCGCGGCATTCTCGACGCCATGCTGCGCGAGCTCCACGCCCTCAAGGGGGCCTCGGCTACGGTGGGGTACGCCCCCCTGGCCCGGGGGGTTCACGCCCTGGAGGGGGCGGCCCAGGCCCTGCGGGCGCGGTCGGGGCCCCCGGGGCTGCACACCGTGGCGGCCCTCGAGGCGGCCCGGGCCCGGCTGGCCACGGCCCTCGACGAGGACGACCTTGGCGAGGAGGCCGCCGAGGAGGCCCTCGGGCGCCTCCGGGGTGCGGGCCTTCTGCGTCAACGGGACGTGCTCCAGGCCCGGCCCTCCAGCGTGGCCCCGGCCCTGGGCAACGAGGTCAGCTCCGACGTGATCCGGGTCCCTGCCCTCAGCGTGGCCCGCCTCACCGAGAGCGTGGGCGAGGTGGGGTACGTCCAGCGTCGGCTCGACCTGCGGGTGGGGGCCGTGCACGAGGCCGCCCGCTCGCTCCAGCGGGCCGCCCGATCGGTCGAGGACGTCCTGCGTCGGATCGGCCCGGCCCGGCCCTGGGGCGTCCCGGCCGAGGTCCTGGCCCGCCTCGCCGGGGTGGAGCGCTCGGTCCGCGAGACCGTGCGATCGCTCGACAGCGAGAGCGCGGCCATCCGGCAGGACGCCGAGCACCTGGCGGCCCTCAGCGCGACGGCGGCCGAGTCGCTCCAGGGCCTCGGCCGGGTAGGGGCCTCGTGGCTGTTCGACCGGGTGGCCGCGGCCGTCGAGTCGGCGGCCCTGGCTGGGGCCCGCCAGGTGCGGGTCCAGCGGGTGGGGGCCAGCGTCGAGCTCGATCGGGCCGTGGCCGAGCGCCTGGTCGAGCCCCTCACCCAGATCGCCCGCAACGCCGTGGCCCACGGGATCGAGCGCCCCTCCCAACGCCTCGCGGCGGCCAAGCCCGCCTGGGCCACCCTCAAGCTCGAGGCCGCCCGGGTGGGAGACACCCTGCGCTTCGCGGTCGAAGACGACGGGGCGGGCATCGACCTGGAGGCCGTACGCGAGCACGCCGTAGACTCGGGGGTGGTCGAGCCGGGCCGCCCCCTCGGCGAAGCGGAGCTCCTGGAGCTGCTGTTCCTCCCGGGGTTCTCGACGCGGCGACGGGCCGACGCCGACGCCGGGCGGGGCGTGGGCCTCGACCTCGTGCGCGAGGAGCTCCGACGACTCGGGGGCGTCGTGCGGGCCAGCAGCCGGCCTGGGGCCGGAGCCCGCTTCGAGATCGAGCTGGCCCTGCGCCCGCTGTCCCAGCGCGTCCTGCCGGTGCGCGGGGGGGCCGACCGGGTGCTCCTGCCCCTCGGGGCCGTCGAGGCCGTCAAGGCCCGCGGTGAGCCCGACCTGCAGACCCCCGTGGCCTCGTTGGCCGCGATCTACGGGGCCCCGGGCGGGGCCGCGGCCTTCGTGGTGATCCTGCGCAGCCGCCGGGGGGCCTTCGGGCTCGCGGTGGACGCGGTGGAGGCCCCCGGGGAGGTCCTCGTGCGCCCGCTGCCGCCGTCCCTGGCGGGGCGCACCGCGTTTGTCGGGGCCAGCATCAACGGGGACGGTTCTGTGGTGCTGCTTCTCGACCCGGAGGGCGCCGTGGAGTACGCCGACGTGGCCCCATGACCTCCCCCCCCGACGCGCCCTTCTACGAGACCGCCCTCGGGCGCGCCCATCTTACTGAATCGCTGTCGTTTCTGCGCGGGGTGGAGTCCGGCTCGATCGACCTCGTGCTCACCTCTCCGCCCTACGCCCTGCACATCAAGAAGGCCTACGGCAACGCCAGCCCCGCGGAGTACGTCGAGTGGTTTCTGCCCTTCGCGGCGGAGATCAAGCGGGTCTTGCGCCCCGACGGGAGCTTCGTCCTCAACATCGGGGGGAGCTGGACCCCGAAGGCCCCCACCCGGTCGCTCTATCACTACCGCCTCATCCTGGCCCTGTGCGACACTGTAGGGTTTCATCTGGCCCAGGAGTTCTTCTGGTACAACCCGGCCAAGATGCCCTGCCCGGCGGAGTGGGTCACGGTGCGCAGGGTGCGGGTGAAGGACTCCGTGGAGTACCTCTTCTGGCTCTCTCCTACGGCCCACCCCCAGGCGGACAATACCCGCGTGCTCACCGCGTACAGCAAGGAGATGACGCGGCTGCGGCGCAGGGTCCTGGAGAAGACCCTGCGCCCGTCCGGCCACAAGATCCGCGAGTCGTTCAAGAACGACAACGGCGGGGCCATCCCGTCCAACCTCATCCAGTGCGGCAACAACGAGGCCAGCACGGCGTACTTCCGCGGCTGCAAGGCCCTCGGGCTCAAGCCCCACCCGGCGCGTTTCCCGGCCCCCCTCCCGCGCTTCTTCGTGGAGTTTCTCACCGAGCCCGGGGGCCTCGTGCTCGACCCCTTCGCGGGGAGCAACACCACCGGAGCGGTGTGCGAGAAGCTCGGGCGCCGCTGGATCGCCCTCGAAGAAAATCGTGAGTATCTGGAAGGCTCCCGGCTGCGCTTCTGGCCCGAGCTCGGGCAGGTGGGGGCCGTGTCGGCCCCGGCGCCCAAACGGGTCCGGGCAAAGCGCCCCGCCCCGGTCGACGCCGCCCCCGTCGAGCCCCAGGGCACCCTCTTCGACGGCTCGTAGCTCCAGAGGCCCCAGAGGCCCCTCTTGTGGCGGCCCTGCGGCCTCCCCGCGGGGCAAAGCGGTACGCGGGAGGCGCAAATTCTAGCGGGCCGCGGGCCCCTTCAACTACACTCGGGGGCTCTGGAGCCCCGCATGAGTTCCTCAGATCAACTGAATCCGACAGGGGCCGCGGCCGACCCCGGGCCACGGGCCATGTTTGTCCTGCCCGACGCCCTGCGCGAGCGACTCGAGGGCGTGGCCCGTCAGCTCTACGACGAGCTTAGCCTGGCCGAGGGGCGCGACGAGCGGGCCCTGCTCCAGCATGAGTGCGCCGAGGCCGACGAGCGGCTCCGCGGCGACGAGCCCGCAGCCGCCCGGGGGTACCTCGCGGCCTTCAACGCCCGGCCGGGGTTTCGCCCGCCCCTCGACGCCCTGGTGCGGCTCTACACCCGCCGGCGGAGCGTGCAGAATCTGGCCCGGCTCTTCGACGCCATGGCGAAGGCCGCCCCCACCCCCGGCGACAAGGCCGAGGCCCTCACCCGCAAGGCCGAGCTCCAAGAAGACCGCCTCGACGACCTGACCGGGGCCCGGGCCGGCTTCGAGGCCGCCGTGGCCGTCGACCCGACCCATCTGCCCGCCTGGCTCGGCCTCGAGCGACTGGCCCTGCGGGCGGGCGACCGCGACCTCCTCGTGCGGTGCCTCGCCCAACTCGCCGATCGCACCCAGGACCCCAACCGCAAGGCTCGGCTCCTTCTGGAGCTGGCTACAGAGCTCTCCCGCAGCGACGACCCGTCCCTGGTGGGCGACGCGGCCCAGTGGCTCCGGGTGGCCGCGGAGCTCCCCATGGGGCGCTGGCGGGCCCTTACCGAGCTTGAGCGCTTCGGCGAGCGGACGGGCCGTGTCGACGACGTGGCCTTCGCCCTCGAAGGCAAGGCCCACCTCGCCCATCAGGTCGCGGCCGGCGAGACGTTTCAGGGCGGGTCGGGGGCCTTCTCCCTGCACCAGCTCGCGGCCACCGATCAGGCCGCCGTCGAGGCCGCGGCCCTGTGGGTGCGGGTGGCACGCCTGCGGCTCCTGGGGCAGCACGACCCCGCGGGGGCCTGGGTCGCCATGGAGCAGGCCCTGGCCCTGCGTCCCGACGACCCTCGGGTGCGCTTCGTGGCCGTGGCCCTGGCCGATCAGGCGGGCGAGCCGGGGCGGGCCGGCGAGCACGCGGTGTGGCTCCTCGGACAGGGATTCGGCGACCCCACCCTGCGGGCCTCCCTGCACTTCCGCGTGGCCGAGCGCTCGGCCCTCCTGGGCGACCTCGACGCGGCGGCCCAGTCGCTGCGGGCGGCCCTGGCCCTCGATCCCCAGAGCGCGGCGGCCCGGGCGGCCCTGCTGGAGCAGCTCGTGGCCTCGGGCGACGGGCTCGAGGTGGTGGGGGTCTTCGATCAGCTCGCCGAGGCCGCGGAGGGCCCCGAGGACAAGGCCGCCCTGCACCGGGTGGCGGCGGTGTACGCCCTGGCCCTGCGGGGCTCGCTGGAGGAGGCCTCCCGGCGGTTCCGTACGGCCTCCGAGCTCGATCCGGCCGACGTGGTGTCGCGGCGGGCCCTGGTCACCCTCCTCGGGCGGATGGCCTTCGACGGGACCTCGCGCACGGACGCGGAGCGGGTGGCCCTGGTCCAGGCCCGACGTGCGGCCGTCGACGGGCTCCTTCCCCACGTGCAAGAGCCGGTCGAGCGCGGGGCCCTGCTCCTGGAGCGTTATCACCTCGAGCGGTACGGGGCCCGCGACCTGCGGGCCGCGGCGGCCACGGCCGAGCAGCTCGTGGAGGCCACCGAGGAGGGGCACTGGGCCATGGAGCGGGCGGCCCTGTGTTGGGCCTCGGCGGGGATGCCCGAGCACGCGGCCCGGTGGGCCGAGCACCTGTCGGCCCGCGATGACCTGCCCGGAGGGCCGCCCGAGGCCCGGGGATGGGCGGCGGCCTCGGCCCGGTGGTTCTGCGCGGCGGGGGAGGGGAGCCGGGCGAGGGAGATCGCCCTGGTGGCCCACCTCGGCGACCCGTCCGACTTGTATCTGGCGGCCCTGTGCCTGCGGCTCTCGCTCGACGGGGGCGATGTCGACCTGGCCGTCCAGGTGGCCTCGCGTACCGCCGAGGCCCTCGACGACCCGTCCCTGGCCACTCGATGGCTCCTGCTGGCCGGGGCCCTCCTCGACGCTCGGGGGGCCACCGATCCGATGCGGCGGGTCCTGGCCCAGGCGGTGGCCCTGCGCCCCGAAGACCCCGCCCTGCGGATGGCCGTTCTGGCAGCGACCCGCTGGCGGGGCGACGCCGCCACGCGGAGCCTCGTGGCCGAGGCCGCCCTCACCGCGGAGGAGGTCGGCGACGAGGCCCTGGCCCTGGCCGCTGAGCTCGGCCTCGTGCGGGCCTTCGTCGAACACGACGTCTCCGCGGCGGCCGACGCCCTCGCGGGGGCCATGGTGCGCGGAGGGGCCGATCACCCCGCGGTGGCCCTCCTTGGGGCCCTGGCCGCGGGGGCCGTCCAGGGCCCCGACGCGCCTGAGACCGTCGACGCCCTCCAGACCCTGCTGCAGGCCATCCCCTCGGACGACCCCCTGCGGGTGGGGGTCGAGCTGGAGGTGGCCCGGGCCCTGGGGGCCTCAGCGTCGACGCGCGATCAGGCCGCGGCCGCCCGTGAGCTGGTCGACGAAGACCGCCCCGAGCTGGCGGCCCCGCGGCTGCTGGCCCTGCTCGACGCCGTCCAACGCGACGACCGGGAGGCCGTCCCGGGGGTTCTGGGGCGGGTGGCCGACCTCGGCGACGCGGCCTCGGCGGAGGCCCTTCGGGCGGCGGCCCTGGCGGGTCTTCGGGCTCAGGGGCGTACGGCCGACGCCCTGCGTCTCGCCGCCGTGGCCGGGGCTCTGCCTGGGGCCCTGGTGGCCCGCAGCGAGGCCTCCCCGAGCCTGGAGCGGGCCAACGACCTCGCCGCGGCGGCCTCGGCCCGCGGGGCCCTCGCGGTGGAGGCCATGGCCCCGGCCCACGCCCGTCTGGCGTTCAACTGGTTTTCGCTAGGGGGCGATCACGGGGCGGCCTTCGCGGGGGCCCAAGCCATGACCCGATCGACCCCCGACGACCTCGCGGCCTGGGATGTCCTGCGCGTGGCGGGGCGGCGCCTGGGTCGCTTCGACGCGGTGTGCGAGGCCTGCGAGGCCCTGGCCGGGCGGGTCAAGAGCCCGGGGCGGGCCGCGGCCTACTGGGAGGAGGCCGGGGTCGTGGCCCTCGACGCCCTGCGCCAGCCGGAGCGGGCCGACCGGGCCTTGCGTCAGGCCCTGGAGTCCGATCCCCGGCGCCCGGTGGCCTACCAGAAGCTCCGGGAGGTCTTGGAGGCCCGGCGCGACACCGCGGGGCTCGAGGCCCTGGTGAGTCGACGGGCCGCGGTGGTCGACGACCCGTCCGAGCAGGTCGAGCTGGCCTGGGAGCAGGCTCGCCTGCGCCGGGCCCTGGGGCTTCGGGACGGGGCCCTGGAGGCGGCCCTGAAGGTCGTGGCCCGCGACCCCGACCATGTGGCAGCCCGGGCCCTGGTGGCGGAGGTTCACGCCACCTCGGGGCGCCTGGCGGAGGCCGGAGAGGCCCTGGCGGCCCTGGCGGCCTGCCGCGAGACCCCGCGGGCCCAGCGCCGGGCGGCCCGTCTCGGGGCCGTCGAGCTGTATCACCGTCGGCTCGATCAGCCCGCCCCAGCCATCGCCCAACTCGACGCCCTCGTGCGGGAGGGCGACGCCGACGACGGGGCCCTCGCCCGCGGCCTGGAGATCGCCACCGGGGCGGGGCTGTGGGACGCGGCCCAGCGGTTTGCCATCCGGCAGGTCGAGCGTCTGCCCGACGGGGTCGAGCGGGTCGGGGCCCTCCTGCGGGTGGCCGAGATCGAGCGTGATCGGCTGCGCGACCACGACGCGGCCCGGGCCCACGCCCAGCAGGCCCACGGGCTGGCCCCGGGCGACCTGGAGGTCCTCAAGGTGCTCCAGGGGCTGAGCTTCCCCGACGACCGCGGGCGCAACGCCCGGCGCACCCTGGAGGCCCTGCGCGAGCGGCTTCGGGCCGAGGGGCCCTCGGTCGAGCTCCTCCTGGGCTTCGCCGAGGCGGCCCGGTCGGGCGGGGACGGGGTCCTCGAGCGGGCGGCCCTGCGCACGATGCGGGTGCTCAGCCGGTCGGCGGCGAGCCCGGCCCTCGGGATCCCCCAGGGCACCTCCCTGCGCGATCCGCAGCTCCTCTTGCGCTACCGGCACCCCAATGACAGCGGGCGGGCGGTGGCCCTCCTCGAGCGGGCCCTGCCCGAGCTCCGCGATATGACCATGATGAGCACCGACGCCCTGAAGGTGGGGCGGAGCGAGCGGGTGCGGGGGGCCCACCCGACCCGGACGGCCCTGGCCCCGTACCTCGTGGCCGTGGGGATCACCGAGTTTGAGATCTACGTCGGCGGGGCCGATCAACATCGGGTGGTGGTGGTTCCGGGCGATCCGGTGGCGGTGGTGCTCGGCCGCGGGGTGCCTCTGCCCCTGGAGGAGGAGGCCCGGTTTGCCCTGGTGCAGTCGGCCCTGTTGAGCCTTCGGGGGTGCGCCCCCCTGGTGACCCAGGACGTGGCCTCGGTGACCAACCTGGCCCTGGCGGCCATGGCCTACGCCGAGCTGCCCCTGGCCGCGGGGCAGGGGCGCTACGAGTCCCTGGTGAAGCCCGTGGGCAAGGCCCTGTCGCGCAAGACCCGGCGGGCCGTGGCGGAGTCGGCCCGGGCCCTGGCCCAGTCGCCGAGCCTGATCGAGGAGCTCGGGCAGGCGTGCGGGGCGGTGTCCTCGACGGCCCGGCGCGGGGCCCTCGCGGTGAGCGGGGCGGTGGGGGCGGCCTTCGCCGACCTCGGGCGGTCAGCCGGGGTGGGGGGCGACCCCGCCGCGGCGGCCCGGAGCCCCATGGGGCGAGAGTTGTTGCTGTTTTGTGTGAGCGACGCGCTCGCTCAGGTGGCGCGAGAGACCGGCGTTGACCGGCGTTAGGCTCTCCCGCTGGTGCGGGGTCCGAGGCGTCGTGAGCGAACGTGCAGGGTGCAGGGAGCGGCCGTGACGGACCCGAAGAAGACCGACGACGAGATCGAGATCGACGCCCTGGAGATGGAGGACGAGCCCGCGGGTTCGGAGCCTTCGGCCGCCCAGCCCGAGCCCCCGGCGGCTCCGCCGTTGCCGACCCGAGCGGGGCCTGCCTCGGCCCTGCGGGCTCCGTCTGGGGCCGTGCGTCCCCCGTTGCCTCCGCTGCCCCGCAAGGCCCCGCCGCCTTTGGGGCCGGTCGCTCCTCCGGCCGCGCGGGAGAGCCCCCCGGCCCGCCCCCCGCCTCCTTTGCCTCTGCCCCGGATCGGGACGGGTCTCCGTGGTCCCACCCCCCTGCCTCCGCGCAGCCCTCTGCGGGCCCCGACCCCGTTGCCCGTGAGCCACCCCGAGGTCCCTCGGCCCCCGGGGCTGCGGGCCCGGGTCTCGGTGCCCCCCGCCCAGGCTCCCCGGGTCGCGCCCAAGGCGCCCGAGCCCGAGGCCCCCATGGAGCTGGAAGGGCTCGACCTCGAGCTCGACGCCGTCCCGTCCGAGGAGGCCCCCGCGTCGAGCCCCTCGGCGGTCGATCCCGCGCCGCCCCCTGAGCCTGTGGCCATGGAGCCTGCGGCCGTCGAGCCCCCTGTGGGCCCCGAGCCCGGGCCTGCCGCCCCGCCGCCGGTCCCGGTCGGGCCCGCGGAATTGTGGGAGAGCTCCGAGGTTGATCGGGCGATCGATTTCCTCGACGCGGTGTCCCTCGACCCTCCCGACGCCCTCGAAGGGCGTCGGGCCCCTCCCTTGTCCCGGGCCGGGTCGGCCCCTCCCGAGGCCCCCGCCCCGCCTGCGGCTCCGGAGCGGTCCAACGCGGGGTTTCTCGACTTCGGCGACCTGGCCCTGGGCGATGACGAGATCGCCTTCGAGCCCGTGGCCCCGGGGGGCCTGTCGCGACCGTCCGCGGGTCCTCCCGCGTTGCCCGGGTCGGAAGGGCCTCCGGCGGGAGAGGAGGCACAGACCGTCGCGGTTTCGGTGCCTCCCCCGGTTTCGGCGCCTCCTCCGGTCTCCGAGGCGGACCTGTCCTTCGACGACGACCTCCTCTTCGCCGAGGAGCCGCAGGCGCCGTCGTCGCCTCCGGTCGTCCTGGAGTCGGCGGACGCGGACGTCTCCCTCGACTTCGAGGTCGACGAGGGGGGGCCCTCTCTGTTCGTCGAGGCCGGGGACGGGGACGACGATGCCGACGAAGACTCCGTGCTCTTCCTGGACGAGGAGGCCGAGGTCGACCTCGGGCCGGCGGGTCCTGCGGCCGACGATCGCGGGGCCATGCTCGCCGCGGCCGTGACCAGTCGGCATCGGGGCATCGAGGGCCTCGACCGGATGTTCGCGTCGGACGCACGGGCCGAGGCCAGGGCCCGGGCTGAGCTCCTGGTGGAGGAGGCCGCGACCTGCGACTCGTACACCCTGGCGGCCGACTGGCTGAGCCTCGCGGCCGACTTGTACGAAGGTGTCCTGGCCGACCGGGGGAGGGCCCGTCAGCTCGCCGATCAGGCCCGGGCTCTGGCCCCGGAGTGCCTGCACGCGACCCGGGTGCTTCGGCGCATCGCCCTGCAGGAGGGCGAGCTGGCCGCGGCCCTCGCCCTGTGCGACGACGAGCTCGCCCAGCCTCTGGGCCCCGAGGAGTCGCGGCAGCTCCTGCTCCTGGCGGCCGAGCTCGCGGCCCGGGTGCGCCCCGAGGCTGCCCCGGGGTACTGGCGGCGGCTCGGCGAGGCCCCGGGGGTCCTGGGGCCCCTGGCCACCCTCTTCGCGGGGGCGGCCACCCACGACGAGGCCGAGGTCCTGGCGTCGCTGGAGGCCTGGGCGGCCCAGAGCGCGGGGGAGCTCGCGGCGAGCATCGACGTGGCCCGGGCTCGTCGGGTGGAGGGTGTGGCCGGAGACGCGGCGATCCACGCCCTGCGCGACGCCGTGGGGCGCGACAGCAGCGACGCCGGGGCGTGGTTGTCCATGGCCCGGATCGGGTTCTCCCGGGCCAACGCGGAGGTCTTCCGCGAGGGCCTCCAGGGGCTGTCCCGGTCGGGGGCCGGGGGGGTCCTTTCGGTGGCCTCCGACGCCCTCGGCCGGGCCCTGAGCGGGGTCCTGGGCGAGCCCATCGACCCGACCCCCGTCGACGATCCCGGGGTGGCCGGGTGGCTCGTGGCCCACGCCCAACGCGACGCCGAGGTCGATCCCGGTCCCCAGGTGGCCCGTGGGCTCCAGGGGCCCGAGGCGGGGCGTTCGGCCTGGGCCTTGTGGTCCGCCGACCAACCCCTCGGGGACGACCCCCTCGGGCGCTTCGAGTCCCTGCGCCGGGCGTCCGTGGGGGGCGATGTCCCCGGGGCGGCTGCGGCGTTTGTGGAGGGCGAGGCCGCAGGGCTCATCGAGGCCGCCCTGCGGGCCGTCGCCGGAGCGGTGGATGCGGCCGAGGCCGAGGCCCTGGCGCGCTCCGAGGCGGCCCCCGCGGGGTTGCGGGGAGCCCTCCTGGCCAGCGTGGGCGACCTCGACGCGGTCGACGCCCTGCACGCGGACAACGCGCCCGGGGCCCCGGGCCTCGTGGGGCTTGATGTGTTCGAGCGGGTCTTGTGGGCGGGTCCGCAGGCCGCGGCCCTGGAGGCCCTCCGCGGTGCAGACTCCGGGGCCATGGCCTCGGACTCGGTGGCGGGCCTCGGTCTGGTGCGGCTGCGTGGGCGGGCCCTGCCGTCGGTGGAGGATGCCGCGGGGGCGCTTTGGGCAGAGGCCCGCGGGGCGGCCGACGAGCGTCGGGCGGCGGGGCAGCGGATGGTCGGGGCGGCCCTGGCGGCGGGGACCACGGTGCCCGGGGCGGGGCCCGCGGCGCGCTGGGCGGCCGAGCGGCTGACGGGCGACATGGCCGCGGCCGAGCTGGCGGCCCTGTATGCCCTGCGGGGCGGCATCGAGCCCGGGGAGGGAGCGGCCCTCCTCGCCCGGGCTTCGGAGGGGGAGGGCACGGCCCGTCGTCTGGCCGAGGTGCGGGCGGCCCTGCGTCGGGCCACCGAAGACGCCGATGCGGCCTCGGACATGCTCTGGGGGGCCTGGCAGCGCCTGCCCCGGGACGCGTCCCTGGGGTCTCTCGTGTTGCGGGCCTCGGGGGGGCCCTCGGAGCGGTCGGTGGCCGTGTTGCGGGTCCTGGCCGATGCGAGCTACGCCGCGGGTCCCGAGGCCGGGGCGGCCGGGGTGGCCGTGGGGCAGCTCCTGGCCACGACCCTGGAGGAGCTCGGGCGCTACGCCGAGGCCGCCCAGGTGGTGGCCCGGGCCCGGACCCAGGCCCTCGGAGACCTGTCGCTGGAGGTGGCGGAGGAGCGGTTGTGGTTGCGGGCCGGGATGTTCGCGGAGGTGGCGGAGCGGGCCTTTGACCAGCTCAAGGCCGCCCCGGACAACGAGGCGTGCATCGTGGCCTACGAGAAGCTGGCCGAGCTCGATCGCACCTACCGGGGCGACGTGGCCTCGTCGGTGCTGTCCTTTCAGGCCATCCTGGAGCTGTCCCCGGGCCACATGGCCTCGCTGCGCACCCTCGAGCGGTACTTCACCGAGCAGGGCCGTACGGCCGAGCTCCTCGACATCTACGACCGCCTCGTGCGGTATGCCGAAGACCCCGCCGACGCCCTGGCCTTCGCCCACGCCGGAGCCCGTCTGGCCGAGCGGGAGGGCGACGGGGAGCCCGAGGTGGCCGCGGAGTTCTGGCGGGTGGTCCTCGGGCGCGATGTGTTCGACCGTCGGCTGCTCCTGGGGCTCGACGCGGAGACCCGGCGCCTGGGTGACCTGGAGGGGTTCGCGGGGGTGCAGGTGCGGCTCGCCTCGCTGGCCACGGACGACCTGGAGCGGGCCACGGCCTTGATGCGGGCCGGGGAGGCCTTCGAGGCCATCGGCGACGAGGCCCGGGCCCGCGAGGCCTACGAGGCCGCGGGGGCGGTCGAGCTGGTCCATGTCGGGAGCCTCCACGCGGTGGCCGAGGTCCGCCTTCGGGCGGGCGAGACGGTCTCCGCCGCCGAGGCCCTGGAGACCGCGGGCAGGGCCCATCGGGTCATCGCCCACGCCGTGTCGGCCCTGCATCAAGCGGCCGTGCTCTGGCGGGCGGCCGACGATCGGGGGCGGGCCCTCACCGTCGCCCAGGAGGCCCTCGGGCTCGATCCGCGGCACGACCCGTCCTTTGTCCTCGCACTGGAGCTCCTGACTGAGGGCGGAGACGCCGCGGGCGAGCTCGCTCAGCTCGAGGCCCGGCTGGAGGTCGAGGCCGAGGCGGGCGATCCGGTGGCCCTGGCCACCTGGCACGCCCGGGCGGCCGTTCTGGCTCGGGAGCTTGGGGACCCCGAGCGGGCCCTCGGCCACTGGCGCTCGGTGTCCACCCTCGAACCCGAACGCCTCGACGCCCTGCGGGCCCTGGTCGTGCTCTTCCCCGAGGGCGAAGACTGGGCCGGGGCCGCCGACGCGATGATTCGCCTCGCCAAGGCCACCCCCGACCCGGCCGAGCGGGTCGAGATGCTCTTCGGCCTCGGGGACGTCTTCGAGCGGCGCCTGGAGGACACCCGCCGGGCCGAGGCCGCCTGGCGCCGGGCCCTGCAGTACGCCCCCGACGACCGTCGGATCCTGGCCCGCCTCGCCGACCTCTACGCCGTCACGGGCGAGGCCGAGCGGCAGGCCGAGGCCCTGGTCGCCCTCATCCCGCGGACGGCCGTCGGGGCCGAGCGCACGGCCCTTCAGTTGCGCCTGGCCGCGGTGCTGGAGTCGGGCCTCGGCGACATGGCCCGGGCCGAACACACCCTCGAGGCCGCCCGGCGCGAGGCCCCCGCCGAGCTGTCCGTCCTGCGGGCCCTCACGCAGTTTCATGGCCGACGCGGGAGCCCCCAGGCCGCCCAGGTCCTCCTCGACCGGGCTGCCACCGAGCTTCGACGGTCGCTCGACCGCGACCCGTGCAACCTCGACGCCCTCGGCCGACTGGCGGAGGTCTTGTCGCTGCGGGGTCGCGACGACGGGGCCCGGGTCGTGGCCTCGGTGGGGTGGGCCCTGGCCCCTTCGCCCGAGGCGGTCCCGGAGGCCCTCCGCGGCCACAGCCCCGACGGGGTGGTGGCGGGGCTCGGGGCCTCGGCTCTCCAGTCCGGAGCCCTCGACCTGCTCTCTCCCCCGGCTATCTCGGGGGCCCTGCGCGAGGTCTTGTCGCGAACGGCCCGGGTGATCGACCCCCTGGTCCCCTTCGACCCCCAACCCTGGGCGGCCCGACCCCTGGGCAACCGCCCCCACGCCCTGCGGGGCACCATCGACGACTGGGCCGAGCGGTACAACCTCGGGCCCGTGTCGGTCCTCCTGTGCGGGGCCCTCAACGAGCGCTGCCTGCCGGTGTATCGGTCCCCGGCCACGATCCTGCTCGCCGCCGACGCCGCCGACGACGTCCCGGGGCGGGCCGCGGTGGCCCGGGCCATGACCCTCATGGCCCTGTCGTTGTCGCTCCCCCTGCGTATGACCCAGGAGGACTTCTCCCTCACCCTGGCGGCCCTGTTTCGTCAGTTTGAGCCCATGTATCGCGGCAACGTCGACCCCGCCCGCCTCGACGAGCTCGCACGCCGGATGACCCGGGCCATGCCCCGCGACCTGCACGCCGAGGCGGCCCCCTTCGCGTACGAGGCCCTCAACCGGGGGTCCCTCGACGCCGAGGCCATCCACGCCGGGGCCCTGGAGTTTGGCGACCGGGTGGCCCTCCTGGCCTCGGGCGACCTGTCCGGGGCCCTGAGCCTCCTCGGAGAGGGGCGCTCCCCCCCGAGGGCCGTGGCGGAGGTTCCCGTGGCCGGGCGGCTCGTGCGGGTGGCCCTGAGCGATCGTTTCCTCGACGCCCGGCAGATCGCCGGGACCGACCCCCTCCCCGCCGCGTCGTGAGGGCCTCGGGACTCTTCCGGGGCGTCCTCGTGGCCCTGAGCCTCGGGGCCCTCATGGCCGGTCGACGCGGCGAAGCCCAATCCACCGCGGGTTCCTCCCCGGGCTCCAACCCCCAGGCTGCCCGCGCCACCCCTGGGCCCTCCACGGGGCCGTCTGGGGCCTGGCGCTGGATGTTCGGGGCGGACGCCCGGCACACCGGGCGGAGCGCCCGGAGGGGCCCTCGGAGGGCTCCCACGGAGGCCTGGAGGGTCCGCACCCGGCGTCGGGTGTTCGCGTCCCCGGGGCTGACGGCCGAGGGGTGGGTGGTGTTTGGCAGCCTCGACGGGGCCGTGCACGCGGTCGACGGGGCCGGGACGGTACGCTGGAGCCGCCTCGGGGGCGGTCGGGTGTTCGGGGCTCCGGCGGTGTCGGCCGACCTGGTGGTGGTGGGCGAAGACGGCGGGGCCTTCGTAGGGATCGGGCCTCGGGGGGGCGTCCGCTGGCGCCAGACCTCGGACGAGGACTGCGACGCCCCGGCGGTGGTGGGCCCCGACGGGACCTTCTACGCGGCCTCGCGGTGGCTTCGGGCCCTCGGCCCCGACGGGTCGGTGCGCTTCGAGGTGGCGTTGCAGGGGCACGTGTTCGGGGCCCCGGCCCTGCATGGGGGGGTCTTGTACGTGCCCGAGATGCCCGGGGCCGTGGCCCTCTTGCGGGCCGCGGACGGGAGCCTCGTGCGTCGGGTGGGTCTGCCCGCGATGCAGGTGGGCGGGGTCCTCGTCCTCGACGACGGGGGCTTCGTGGTGGGCTCCGAGGACGGGCACGTCCGAGCCTTCGGGCAGGACGGGGCCCCGCGGTGGGACTTCGCCACCCAGGGGGCCGCCCGGGGGATGGGGGTGCGCACCACCCCGGCCCTGCGGCGAGACGGGGCGGTGGTGTTCGGGGCCGAGGACGGGGGCTTTTATGGGGTCCGCGGGGCGGACGGGGCGGAGGCCTTCCGGGTGCAGACCGCGGGGCCCGTGCGTTCGAGCGCGTGCGTCGACCGGGACGACTGGGTGTACTTCGGCAGTCAGGACGATCGGGTGTACGCGGTCGACCCCGCAGGGGCCGTGGCCTGGAGCGTGGGCCTCGGGGCGGACGTGGACAGCGGTCCGGTGGTGTACGCCGACGGGGCCCTGGCCGTGGGGGCCGACGACGGGGCCCTGCACGCCCTGGTGGCGGGGAGAGATTGACGGGACGGGTCTCCTGGGGTTGCTATCTCGATCATGCGGATGAGCGCGCGGGTGGAGGTGTGGCTGCCGGGGCACGAGGTGACGCGACAGCCGTCGTTCTTCGAGTCATTTCTGTCGGCCCTCGGGTCAAAGCCCAACCTCCGCACCGGCGAACAGCAGCTCGCGTGGAACGCCCTCGGCCTCGTCGAGGGCCTCGGTCACCTCCTGGGCAACGTGGGCGTCCACGACGCGGTGATGCTCCTCCTCGACGAACAGGTGGTCTGGCGCGACGAGGCCGGCTCCCCGGGCGACCTCCCGTGGCTCCTGCACGCCTGCCGCACCAACCCGCAGGCCGTCCAGCGGCCCTTCAACACCGTACGGGCGGTGTTTGAGCACCGTCACGACGGGGTCCACAGCATCATCGAGGCGAGCTTCTGGTGCCGTTATCCCGCCCATCGCCCCGCCGCGGTCCTGGCCTTCGGGGGGCGCATCGACGGCCTCCGCCCGCTGCCGGAGGAAGGGCCCGCGGCGTATCGGGCCCGGGTCCAGGCCTCGGCCTCCAACCCCTACGCGGCCCGCGGGCATCAGCACGCCTTCCGAAGCCTCGTGGCCCGGGTGCGGGAGGCGGTCCCGTACACCTTCGCGGGGGCCACCGCCTCGGAGACCGCTCTCGCGGCCCGGGTGGTCCGCCCTTCGGCCAACTCCGTCCGCGGGATCGTGCGGGGCGGGCGCAACCACGGGCCCGCCATGGGCATGACGAGCTGGTACGCCCGTCCGCGGTACTTCACCCCGTACTACGACCCCTGGGACGTCTACTACCGCGACCCCCAGTACGACCTCCTCGACCTGCTCTACCTCGACGCCTGGATCAATCAGACCTACAAGCCCGTGGGGGTGTGGGAGATGCCCTTCCACGTGGTCAAACCTGACGGGGTGGCCCTGTGCGAGCTCGACCACGCCCACCTCACCAAGGACCAGTTTGCGGGCCTCGACACCCTCGCGAGCTGGGACTACGGCGACCCGTACGACCAGCCCGTCGACGTGAGCTGGTACGACGTGGGCGGCAGCGATCCGGTCAAGGACGACGGGAGCATCGCGGGCTGGGCGAGCGCCGAGGCCCCGTCGGTGTGGGGCTCCGACTGCGCCAGCAAGTCCGACTGCTCGGACTGCGTGAGCAGCGACTGCAAGAGCGACGGCGGGTGGGGGTCGGGCGACAGCGGGTGGGGTTCGAGCGACTGCAAGAGCGACAGCGGGTGGGGTTCGAGCGACTGCAGCTCGGACTGCAAGAGCGATTGCAGCTACGACTGCAGCTCGGACTGCAAGAGCGATTGCAGCTACGACTGCAGCTCGGACTGCAGCTCGGACTGCAGCTCGGACTGCAGCTCGGACTGCAGCTCGGACTGGTGACGGAGGTGCTCCCCGCGGCGACCCAACCTCCGGCCTTCGACGCAGAGACCCCCGTGCGCCGGGCCGAGGGGCTCTACATGGGGCTCGTGGCGGGGCGGAGGTTTGTACACAACCCCTACGGGTACGAGGCCCTGGCGGTGCTCTCGGAGGCGGCGGGGGCCCTGCTCGACCACGCCGACGGGAGCACGATCGGGGAGGTGAGCCAGCGCACGGGGCGGCCCCTGCGGGGGCTCCTCGCGGAGGTGCCGATGTTGGCTCGCAACGGGTTTGTCCGCGGCCCGGGGCTGCCTGCCATGGCCCGCCCGGCCCCGTCGCCGCCGCGGTTTGACCTGTGGGTCCACGTCACCAACGCGTGCAACCTCGACTGCCCGTACTGCTACATCGAGAAGGACGCCCACAGCCTCGGGGAGGACACCGCGGCCACCCTCCAGGCCTCGCTCCTGGAGACGGTGCGCGCGACCGGGATGCGGGCGGTCAACCTGCGCTTCGCCGGGGGCGAGCCCATGCTGCGATGGGCCTTCCTCCAGCGGTTCTTCGACGACACCCGGGCCCTCCTGGCCCGCCTCGACTGCACCCTCACCGCCGCCATCCTCACCAACGGAACCCGCATCCCCGACGGGGCCCCCGCCTGGCTCCTCGACCGCGGGGTGGGGGTCTCGGTGAGCGTCGACGGGGTCGGGTCGGTGCAAGACGCCATGCGCCCCGCGGTGGGGGGTGGAGGTTCGTGGGAGGCCGTCACCCGGGGGGTGGCCCGGCTGCAAGACGGCGGGGTCCGGCCCTACGGGCTCGTGACCGTGACCCGCGAAAACCTCACCGGGATCCCCGCCCTGACCGACTGGCTCCTCGACCGGGCCATGGGGTTTCGGTACTCCCTCGTGCGCGACCTGGAGGGCGGCCAGTCGCTCCTCGACGCCCGCTCGACCGGGTGGAAACCCCACGGGAGCCTCGTGCGGCTCCGGCGCGGCGAGCCAGGCCGCCCGGGCCCCACGGCCGTCCCCGGGATGCTGGAGGGCGAGGCCCTGACGGAGGTCCTGCGGGTGTTCGCGGAGTGTTATGACCGCATCGAGGCCCGGGTCCCCGTCGCCGGGATGTCGTTCCGCCGGACCCATCGGTTTTGTGACCTGGAGTGGCGACGCCCCATCACCAAGGCTTGCGCGGCGGGGGAGGGCTCCCTCGCCATCGGCCATGACGGACAGGTCTCGCCGTGCCAGGCCGCCCTCCATCACGAGGGCACGGCGCGGCTCGCCGACGACACGGTGCTGAGCCGGCTCGCCCCGCGGTTGTCCCAACTGGGCGACTTCCGACGCAGGGCCCCCAACACCGAGTGCGGGGGGTGCCGGTTTCGGGCGTCCTGCGCCGGGGGGTGCCCCCTGCTCCTGCATCGCCGCGACGGCCACCTCGACGGCCGGAGCCCCTACTGCCAGGTGTTTCGGGCCGTGCTTCCGCGGATTCTGCGCATCGCGGCCCGCGAGCTCATGGCCGAGCCCCGGGGGCCCCGCCCGTCGGCGACTTGACCCGACGCCGACCGCGGAGGGACATTCCCGCCCCCCAATGGCCCCTGCAACCTTCGACGACACCTCCATTCTCCGCGCGTTGCAGGAGCACGCCCCGCGCTCGCTGCACGTCACCGAGATCGCCGAGGCCCTGGGGTTGCCCATCGCCCAGCGCCGCAAGCTCTCCGAGTCCCTCGAGCGCCTCGTGCTCCGCGGGACCCTCAACGCCCTGCCCGGGTCGCGCTACCGGCTCCCCCGCGCCCGCGGCCCCGGGATCGAAGGGACCTACACCCAGCACCCCCGGGGCTTCGGGTTTGTCTCCGCGGGCGACGGGGGCGGGGACGTGTACATCGCCGCCACGGCCACCCTCGGGGCCATGCACGGCGACCTCGTGCGGTGCACGGCCATGGACGGGCCCCGCGGACGCGACGGGATCGTGACCGAGGTCCTCACCCGGCGCTCGCCCATCGTCCCGGGGACCCTCCGGGTGCGGGGGCAGGGGGCCTGGATCGAGCCCGACGACGTACGGATCCGAGGCCCGATCATCCTCGCCGAGCCCACCACGGCCCCCGACGGAGCGGCCGTTCTGTGCGAGATCACCGTCTGGCCCGCCCACCCCGGAGAGACCCCCCAGGGGAAGGTCCGGGAGGTCCTGGGCGACCCGGGAGAGCTCTCGGTCGAGGTGCGTAAGGTGCTCCTGCGGGAGGGGGTCGAGGAGTCGTTCCCGGACGACGCCGCGGCCGAGGGGGCGGCCTTGCCGGAGAAGGTTCCGCCGGAGGAGATGGAGGGCCGGGAAGACCTCCGGGGTCTGGCCCTGGTGACCATCGACCCCGACGACGCCCGCGACCACGACGACGCCGTGTACGTCGAGCGCCACGAGGACGGGACCTACTCCTGCACCGTCGCCATCGCCGACGTGGGCCACTACGTCCGGCCCGGGACGGCCCTCGACCGGGCGGCCTTGTCCCGGGGCCTGTCGATCTACCTGCCCGACCGGGCCATCCCGATGTTGCCCCGGGCCCTGTCGTCGCAGCTGGCCTCGCTCCAGGAGGGCGAAGACCGGCTCGTCCTGGCCGTAGTGGCCACCCTCGACCCGCGCGGAGAGGTCACCGCGGCCCGCCTCGTCGAGGGCGTGATGCGCTCCCGGGCCAGCCTCACGTACACCCGGGTGGCCCGGGCCCTGGGGTGGACCGAGGCCCCGGCCGATCCCGTCGACCCCGCCCTCCTCCCGATGCTGGAGGTGGCCGCCGAGCTCGCCACGGTCCTGCGGGCCCGGAGGCTGCGCCGCGGGGCCCTCGATTTCGACCTGCCCGAGGGGCGGGTGAAGTTCGACGAGAGCGGGGCCCCGGTGGACATCGTGCAGACCCGCCGCGACCCGGGGATCCGGAAGTCGTACGCCCTCATCGAGGAGATGATGCTCCTCGCCAACGAGGCCGTGGCCCGGGAGGCCGTCTCGCGCGACCTGCCGACGGTGTTCCGCGTGCATGGAGAGCCCGACGAGGACCACCTCGAGCGCATCTCCATCGTGGCCAAGGCCTACGGCCACGCCCTCGAACCCGAGGACGCCCGCAAGCCCAAGAAGCTCTCGGCCTTCCTGCGCAAGGTGGCCGGCAAACCCGAGGCCCGCGTGCTCGGGATGCTCATCCTGCGGGCCATGCCCCAGGCCCGCTACGCCGCGATCAACACCGGGCATTTCGGCCTCGCCTCGGCGGCCTATCTTCACTTCACCTCGCCCATCCGGCGGTACCCCGACGTGGTCGTACACCGCGGGGTCAAGGGCCTCCTGCGCGACGGGAGAGCCCCCCAGGGCGAAGCCCCCCGGGAGGCCAACGCCCGGGCGGCGGCGGAGGTGTCGCGCCTGGAGCGCCGGGCGGTTGACGTCGAGCGCGAGGTCCTGGACATCTACCGCTGCAAGGTGGCCGAGGCCCACGTGGGGTCGACCTTCGCGGGGCGGGTGTCGGCCTTCTCCAACGCGGGGGTCTGGGTCGAGATCGAGTCGCCCTTCCTGACGTGCCTCCTGAAGATGGAGTCGCTCGGGCCCGACAACTGGGAGGTCGACGAGATCGGGGTTCATCTGCGGGGAGCCCGGTCGGGGCGGCACATCACCCTCGGCGACCCGATGACGGTCGAGCTCAAGGAGGTCTCGATCCCGCGCCGCACGATCTACGTCGAGCTCCTCGCGGAGGAGCGCCGGGCCCTGGCGGCCGCGGCCACCCGCAAGCTCTCGGGGCGCGACCGCAAGGGCCCCCTGCGGCCGAGCCCGGCCCGGGCGAAGGGCAAGACGGGCCCGCGGAAGGGACGCAAACGATGACGGCCTCGGGGCCGAGGGTCCTGGCGGCGTGGGGTCTCGCGATGGTGGGGGCCTGCAAGGAGACCCCCCCTCCGATCAACTTCCACAGCGCCGTCGACGCCCAGGTCCTGGCGGCTCGGGTCGACGCGGCCGGGGCGGATGTGCCCGCGGACGTGGTGCGGTTTCAGGCCCGGCAGGGGGTGGCCTTTCAAGAGGCCGTGGCCGAGGTCTCCGTCGAGGGGGCGGTCGTGACGGCCCCCGAGGGCGAGCGGTTCGCGGCCTCCCTCACCCTCGACCTCGACGGCGACGGGGTGGCCTCGGACGTGGCGGTGGCCCGGGTCCGCGCCGACGGGACCGGGGCGGGGTTGAGCCTGCACCGTCGCGAGGGCCAGGCCTTTGTGGTCACGGCCCTCGACGCGGCCCGGCCGGAGGGGGTCCCGTGTGGGGCGGCCACCCTGCGGCAGACCTCAGCCCGATCGCTCGTCCTGCGCTGGCGTTGTGTAGGCGGAGGAGCCGACGCCGGGGTCGGGGCTCCCGAAGGGGCCGCCGAGGTGGTCCTGGTGGGTCTCGGGGAGTCGCCTGCGGTGTGGGGGAGGGCCTCCCTGGCCGGGCCTCTGCCCGCCACGTCCCTGGAGCTCGACGCCGAGGCCACCGATCGCGACGGCGACGGCAACGACGAGATGGTGGTGACCGTCACGGCGGGACGCCCGGGTCGACGGGGCGGGGCCCGCGGGCGGTTTGTCTACTTCCAGCGGGGGGGAGGCCTCGCGCGGGACACCGCCGAGCCGGGGGCCTCCCTCTCGGCCGTGCGGGAGGGGGCCCGTCGGGGCGTCGGGCGGCGCCGGGCCGGGACGCTCGCGGCCCTCGCGGCACTCGACGACCTGGCCCGACTGCGGCGGGCGGTGTGCGCGGAGTCTGGGGTGGCCGTCCTGCGGTTGGGGTCGGCCCGGGGGGTGGCCTGCGGGGAGGGAGCCTTCGCCGGGGTGGCCGACGTGGCGGCTCGGGCCCTGTCCGCGCTCGGGGAGCACCCGTCCGCCCTCGGGCTCGCGGGGGATGACGCGGGGCCCTGGGGGGCTGCCTCGGAGAGCGCGGTGGCGGCCCTGGGGCGGGCCGTTCCTGTCGACCGGCGGGCCACCCTGCGCGAGGGCCCCTTCGGCGGAACCGACCTCTCCACCCTCGCCCCCCTCCACCTCGGCCACGTGCGCCTGGAGACCGCCCAGAACCCCGTGGCCGCGTGGCTCCGAGGCCCCGTCACGGGCCGGGTCGACCTAGCCACCCTGGCCTTCGCCCCGGGAGACCCGGGCCAGGTGGCCGACATCCAACCCAGAAGCCCCGACGGGACCTGGCGTTTCGTGGGAGCTGTCGAGCGGTGCGACGGCGTGGCGGCCGTGACCTGCCCCGCGGCCGAGCCTGGATGCCCCGCGGAGGGCCTTCGGGCCGGGCAGACGGCGCTTCCCCCGGGGGCGAGGCTACACGCCCTGGACGAGCTCCCAGGGCCCGGGACGACCGTACGATGTCTGCGCGATCCGGGGGCCGTCCAGGCCCTGCCGGTGGGGGCCGTGGTTCCGCTCGGGTGGGGGCCCCGGGGGTTGCTCCTGGCCCGCAGGGGGCGTCTGTGGCGGGTGGCCGGGGCGGGGGAGGCGACCCCGGTGTGGACCACGGACGCCCTGGGGGCCCCGTGGCCTGCGGGTTCGGCCGTCAACGAGGCGGGCACGGTGCTCACCCTGGCCACCCCCGACGGCCTGTGGGTGCGGGAGCGGACGGGGTGGCGCAGGCTCGGGGTGGAGGCCCTCGCAGGGCGCACGGGTCAGCTCGACGCGATGACCGTCTCCAACGACGGGCGCACCCTGGTCGGGATGCTCGGGACCCGGGTGATGGTGGTGCAGCGACGGTGACGGTCGGGGCCGGGCCTGTGCCCCGCCGTGAAGCGTGGTATTTCGGGCGAGAGATGGCACCCGAAGACAGTCCGCAGCGCCCGCCCGCACCCCTCGCGGTAGAGATCGTCGACTTCACCGACGCCCTGACAATGGAGTTCCACGCTGAGGTCCCCTCGCATTTTCCACACATGAACACCTGTACACCTTCAAATCATG
>CAYUSB010000013.1:0-176855 GCA_964447205.1 uncultured Myxococcaceae bacterium | reverse complement strand
GGGAGGGATACCGAACGCAGCCGAACGCAAGACATTTCCGTGGGTAAACCTCAGCTCCAGAGGAGAGGGGAGGCGCGTATCGAGAGAATGGATGGGGGGAGAGGGATGGTCCCCCGAGACTTGCGGGCGCGGTGTGGGGCGAACTCGCGCACAGACGAGCCGTGGAGTAGAGTCAAGCCATGAAGAACGTCGACCCTGTCTTGGCCGCTGCGCTGCAACTGCCGGCCCCTGGGCGGGCGGCGGTCGTCGCAGAACTGCTCGATAGCCTCGATGATCTCGGACCGGCTGACGAGGGTGTCGAACAGGCATGGGCAGAGGAAGCCCAACGACGTCTGGCCGAGGTCGACGCAGGGACGGTGACGCCGATCCCATGGGCGGAGGCCCGGCGCCGCATTCTCGCCGCAATGCATGGTCGTCGTGAAACCCCTTGAACTGCACCCATTCGCCGTTGCCGAAGGCGAGGAGGCTGCGGCCTGGTATGCCTGGTGAAGATGAATGATGTGATCATCCAGGCTCCGGATGCGCCGCGGGCTCCGGGGTGGGTGCGGTTGGTGGTCGTGTCCGACACGCACAACGTGGACATCCCCCTCTCGTTGTTCCCTCCGGGCGATCTGCTGATCCACGCAGGGGACCACACCACGCGGGGCCTCTCCTCCGAGCTGACCCGCGCGGCGGCGTGGCTGCGTTCGCTGGCGGCACGGTACACCCACGGGGTCGTCGCGATCGCGGGCAACCACGACAGGCCCCTGGACGCGGAGACGTGGCTCCGGGCTGCACCCACCTCGCATCCTGGCGAGGCCTGGACACAGGCGTCGATGACCCGCGCGCAGAGCCTGTTCGACGATGGCGGCCTCGAGGATGGAGCCTCAGGGTCCATGCGACTGCTCCAGCACGTAGCCACCGAGGTGGCGGGATTGAAGCTCTTCGGCTCGCCCTACGTGGGCTTGACGCCGCGGCGACAGGCCATGGAGCGTGACAACCCCTTGCGCAACGAGGGCTTCCTCCGCGACCACACGCGCCTCGTGGAGCTGTATGCCGACATCCCCACGGGGCTCGACGTACTGATCACGCACACCCCACCTCTGGGCATTCTCGACGCCAGCGTGCAACACGGCGGCGTCCTGCGAGAGACGCCGATTCCCATTGGCAGCCCGGCCCTGCGCGACCGTCTGCGCGGGATGCGACCCGCCGACCGACCCCGACTGCACATCTTCGGCCACGAACACGACGCGCGTGGGGTCGTCTGCGATCAGGAGATGGGGATGGTGTTCGTCAACGCGGTGGCTGTGAATGGCGATCAGAGCACGGTCAGCCAGGGCGGCAGTTATGCCATGAAGGAAGGCTTTCGCCCTTGGATCGTCGACATCAGGGCGGGCGGACGTTGAGGTCCCCCGTCTCCAGCGCAACGTCTCACTCGGAGTAGACTCGCATGGGACTTCTGACCTTCGGCCTCAACCTCACCCTGGACGGCTGCGTCGACCACCAGGAGGGGATCGCCGACGACGAGACACACGCCTTCTTCACCCGCCTCATGGACGAGGGCGGGGCGATGCTGTGGGGCCGCGTCACCTACGAGATGATGGAGGGCTACTGGCCGGCGGTCGCGCGTGGCGACGTGGAGGCCCCGCCGGCGATCCGCGCGTGGGCGGTCAAGCTGGAGGCCAAGCCAAAGTACGTGGTGTCTTCGACGCGGACGGACTTCCCGTGGACCAACAGCCACCACCTCGTCGGCGACCTGCGCACGAGCGTGCAGAAGCTCAAGGATACGACCCCTGCCGGCGTGCTCCTCGGAAGCGGCAAGCTCGCAACCGAACTGGACCGGCTGGATCTGATCGATGCGTACAGGTTCCTCGTCCACCCCAGAATCGCCGGTCACGGCCCGACCCTTTACCAGAGCGGGCTACCCCGCACACGGCGGCTTGAGCTGGTCTCGTCGACGCCGCTCCGCAACGGCGCCGTCGCGCTGCACTACCGGCGCGTGGGCGGCTAGGTTGCAGCGGGCCCCGCGGGAGGGCGCTCGCGAGGCTCCGCGCGAAAATGCTAAGAAAACAAGCGCCCCCGAGCAGTTGCGGACCGCCCCCGGGCAACTGCGGACCGCCCCCGGGCAACTGCGGATCGCCCCCGGGCAACTGCGGATCGCCCCCGGGCAACTGCGGACCGCCCCCGGGCAACTGCGGAACCCCCCGAGGTGTTGTGCGTGCTCAACGGGCAGTTGTGCAAGCTCCCGGGGCTGTTGGGCAAGCTCCCGGGGCTGTTGGGGAAGCTCCCGGGGCTGTTGGGGAAGCTCCCAGGGCTGTTGTGCGGCGAACCTCACCCCCGCTGCCGCGCGCCCCTCTCCCTCCCGGGCGAGGGGCTCCGTTTATCGAAAAGTTGGTTGGATCGATAAACTCTGCCGGGGGAAGTCGCCAGCGCGCACCGAGGCCCGAGGCCGCCCCGGGCAAGGGACCCGCCGCGGTGGAGAGGGGGCGGTGCCGTGTTGTGACGAGAGCGGTTGACCCGCGAGGACGGAGGGGTATGGTCGGGGCCGTGACATGGGCGCTGGGGTGACGATGGAGAGGCGAACGATCGATCAACTTGAGGCGGCCCTCAATGCCGTCGGCAACGATCTGGCTCCGCGCATGGAGGAACTCGCCCAGAAGAGTACGGAGGGAACCCTCACAACTGCGGAGCGGGCGGAGTATACGACCCAGCTCACCCTGCGCTTTCGCGTCCCTCTCTTTCTCGTGCGAGGGACTTCGCGCACAGTCGGACGTTGCCAGTGCCATCCCCATGAGGTAGGATGCAGTCATGCCGTCGAAGGATCAGGTCGCCAGAGAACTCATCGAGGTGCACTTCAAGACGGAGCCACATCTGCAAGCGGTTTACCGCATGATGACGGACAACGAGGCCAGCGTGACCGAACCGATCAAGCTGTTGGAGGTCAACGCCGCAACGGTGGGCACTGGAGAGGTAACCCCCTTCGAGTTCGCGCCGACCCAGGAGGTGCCATTTCCTACGATCATTGCGGAGGTGACCCCGGATGAGTTTGAGGCAGTGCTCGGTGGCCGTTCGCGACTTCCCCGGGGCTGGCGCTTCGACCACGCACAGAGGTTCACGCGGGAAGAGATGGCGGCATGATGGAGGCCCTTGCAAGGCGTCGACTCCAGCTCAGTAGGAGATGATCGCGCCCCGGCCTGTTCGGTGCTAGGCTCTGCGGGAAGTCCGAAGAAGTTGGAGAAGCCATGGCCAGGCCTACCGTCGAGAAGCTCTATGAAGACATCCAGTCGCTGTCACCCCGTGAGCAGCACCGGCTGATGGCTCTGGTCAGCAGCGCGCACGCGCGTGGGGCCCTCGATGCGGCCAGCCAGCCGAAGCGGAGCCTCCTGGAGCTTCACGGGCTGGGCAAGGAGATCTGGGCGGGCGTGGATGCCCAGCAGTACGTAGACCAGCTTCGGAGCGAGTGGGGGGACCCTCGTGATCCGACGCGCGGACGCGCTCTCGGGGGCAGCGCGAGCGGATGACAAACCCGAGAACCGTCATGGAAACCACCTTTGCTAGCGCCGCTATTCACGAGGCTGCGCTGAATGGGACCGGGCCGTTCTTTTCCTGGCTGCAACGAGTCCAGGAATGTGGCGGCGACGCTCTCTTGCGACGGTTCGCGCTCGAACTCCTGCGTAGTCCCGTGCCCTCCAACGGTCCGATGCCTGCGGAACTTTTGGATCGGCTAGCTACGTTCATCGAGGATCCAGAGCTTGGATCGCCAGCCTTGCGCCCATGGCTGGCGTCCGATGCCTATGTCTGGCGAGAGGTAACCAAACTCGCATTCGAGTGGGGTGGTGCCCATCGGACAGGGGATCGCCTCATTCAGCAGGTCGCGATTGTTACCAGCTTTCTCACTTGCGGACACAATCCCGAGCCCGCCGTTCGCGCTGCATGCGAGAGGCTGCCTCAATTAAGTGACGAGCTGTGGATCACGAACAACGATCGACTCGCGACAAAAAGTGATACTTGACCCACGAAGAGCACCGCGAGAGTTCCGCAAACGGTGACTCCATCTACAGCACCGACGATGCAGGTGCCCATCGGTTGCGAAGTATCTGGGCCAGTTGATACGTCTCCAGGACAGCCTCGGCCGTTGGCACCAGAAGACCATGAACCACGATGCTGGAGCCAGCGAAAGCGCTCACGTTCACGAGGTTCGCGCCGCGAAATAGCACTGTGGGGGTCACATCGACCAGTCGTTCAGCCAACGTGCGACCGATCCACCGCGCGCGCGAGACCCCATTGGGAGGCACGCAGGCGAACGAGTCGTCAAAAGCTGGACATCCCGTCGAGTCTGCGCCCAGCCATCGGCCCAGCCGACGCACCGATCGACCCACAGGGGTCCGCGTCACCTGGCCTTCCCACCCATGCACCGGGAGGGCGAACGTCCAGGAAAAAGCCCAGTCGTGGCCCTGCGAGGAGTCTTGTGCCTCGGGCCACAGCTTGACCCGGAGGGACTCTCCCGTAGTCAGTTGGCAGGTACCCTCGGGGCCAAGGTTCACCCTCTCCCCCTCACGGTCCACACCGAGGTAGTCCTGCACCCTGAATGAGTGGGGCAGCAGGGATAGTAGCTGAGGCAGGCGCTGCGGGAGTTCCTCTCGCTCGCGCCAATACCGTTCGGGCACCGGCGGTGATTTCGTCATGACTTTCGGCGAACCTCGACCCTCGTACCACGCGCACCTGGCCCTGCGCCATCCCAGGTGCGGATCGCGAACTCACGGTTTCGTGCTCCGGCCCGCCGGCCCATCTCCCTGGCCCTGTCGGCCGTCGGCCACAACGACGCCGACGATGCGCGCATCCACGTGCGCATTGAGGCCTCCCTCAAGCACAAGCATCCCGCCGTGCTGGCGAAGCTCCACGCGGCCATTGGCCCCGGGGGCCTGGAGGCTACCCCACGTCTCGCACGTTGGGGCCCGCGGGAGGGCGCTCGCGAGGCTCCGCGCGAAAATGCCGAGAAAACCAGTGCCCCCGAGCAGTTGCGAACCGCCCCCGAGCAGTTGCGAACCGCCCCCGGGCAACTGCGGACCGCCCCGAGGTGTTGTGCGTGCTCAACGGGCAGTGGTGCTGGCCCGACAGGCTGTTGTGCACGCTCCCCGGGCTGTTGTGCACGCTCCCGGGGCTGTTGGGCAAGCTCCCGGGGCTGTTGGGCGGCGAACCTCACCCCCGCTGCCGCGCGCCCCTCTCCCTCCCGGGCGAGGGGCTCCGTTTATCAAAAGGTTGCTTGGGGTGGTGAGCTCCTCCGGGAGACGCGTCCAGCGCACACCGAGGCCCGAGGCCGCCCCGGGCAAGGGCCCCACGGCGGTGGAGCGGGGGCGGCGGTGCCATGTGGTCACGCAGGCCGTTGACCCGCGGGGACAGAGGGGTATGGTCGGGGCCGTGACATGGGCGCTGGGGCGACGATCATCAGCACAGGGCAGTCCGCGGTCGAGGGCGCGCAGCGTCGATCTGCGCGGCCAGAGCTTCGCCGCGGGATGCTGCGCGGCGCGGGGGAGTGTCGACCGCGACGGGGAGCGGTCACCTGCGCGGGTGGCGCAAGGGGCTGCGCGGGCAAGCAGGGGGTCAGCCAGTGACTGGCGAACTCCGCCCTTGATGGGGAGACGCAGCCTGGATCGGGCCGATGAGAAGTTGGGCCAAATAGGAGTGTAAGCGTGACGACAGCCACCGCCAAATATCTACGATGGCGGACTGGGCTGGTGGCCTACGCTTCCGTTAGCGTACGTGTCGAACCTGAATCGCCAGAACTCGAGGTGATTGTCTCGATCGACGGGGCAGAGTTTGCAGGCGCAGGCTTTGAAGATTGGAGGTTGGGTGCTGCCGAGGGTGCTCGTTATGGGCTTGACGTACTCGGGGTTACTGCCCGAGTAGAGATCATCGAGATCCATGGAACTGCAGTCGACACCAACCCCGCTGCTCTCGCTGCTGCCGCTGCGCTGGCCGTCTGGAAGTCATTGAGTCACGAGCCATCGCAGGCCGAGATCGATATGCTTGACGAGAACGTGCGTGTCTACTTTGGCGTTCAGCCGAGCCCAGTGCCTCGATTCCAGCTCCGTCATGGTCGGTGACGACATCGCCCGCTCAACAAGCCGCGGTTGCCGACGCCGCGGCACGGCACATCGGCCAACCGTTGGACAGACACATGGACCAATCAACCCTGTTCACAGCGACGCAAGTTGCGTTTGAGGTCGTTGACGAACTCAACGCCGTCGTCCTCATCGTGGCCGAGGCTCCCGAAAGGTCCGAAACGCGGGTCGAGTTCCAAAGAAGCATCGAGCTTGACGAGGAGGACTGGGCCCTTGGGATGGCTACCTACTGTGTCTGTCTGGCGAACAGTGCGTGCCACTACGGCGGGCTGGAACAATGGTGGATCAGCGAAGACACCCTCCACCTGCGCTTCGCTGACGGAGCAGGCCGAGCTCTCGGTGTTGCCTTGCACTCTAGGATTCGGCTATCGCTGTCCCCGGACCAACTGGCCGTCGTGGCACATGGGCTCACTACAATCGTCGGCGCCAGCGCCCAAGCGCGATGATGCGGGGGCGGAGCTTGAGGCTTGAGGGTGACTCACGGCGGGTGATGCAAGAGTTCCAACTCCGACGAAGCTTTCCAACAACGCGTTGCGCTTGACGGCCCCTGGGACCGCAGCGGAACCCTGAAGCGTCAGGCAGCCAGGAAGAACCGCAGTCGGCGAGCCAGCGAGACCTGCTGGGCGTCTGCCGGTGCGGGTTCGCGCGTGCGGGGTGGTGTCCGACGTGACCCTCGAGCTCACGCCCCCGCGGATGCTCAAGTTCCTTCGCGCCGTCGGAACGCGGCCGGCCATCTACGTGGCCCTGTCGGCCGTCGGCTACAACGAGGCCGAACACCGTCTCGGCTGGGGGCTCCTGCACGCAGCGAGCGGCTATCAGGAGACCCCCATGCCAGAGGTTGTGGTCGACGCCAAGGTGGCGGCGGCCATCGCGGAGCTCGACGCCGACGACGAGCGCATCCACACGCGCATCGAGGCCTCGCTCAAGCACAAGCACCCCGCCGTGCTGGCGAAGCTCCACGCGGCCATTGGCCCGGGCATGGGCCCCGCCGCGGTGCTGTACTTCCGCGCGTTGCTCAACCGTCTCGACGCCCTGGCGAAGGCCAACGGCGAGGCGAAACCACGGCCAGTTCGGGATGTGTGGTTTTCTCAACGAGACGCAAGCCAGGCAAGGAAGGGCGACGACGGCGGGCTCCATGCCCGGCGAGGAGACCTGACGCCGCATGGCGACGCGGATCGGCAGAGAAAACTACGCATCCCGAGCTGGACGGGGTTTGACCCCGACGGCCAGGCGGCCCTGGCGGTGCTGGAGGCTCGGGGGCTCACCCCGGCCTGGCGGGAGGCCCTGCGGGGTCGGCTCGCCCTGGCCGAGTCGCTCACGCAGTTGAGCCCGGGCGGCGTGACCGAAGACGACGCGGAGCAGCTCCGGGCGCGGCTGGTCGGGGCCCGGGAGTGGTACGAGGAGTGGGCCGCCATCGCGCGGTCCGAGCTGACCCGGAAGGACTATCTGATCCTCCTGGGCCTCGCCCAACGCAAGGGGAAGAAGGGCACGAAGGAACCCAGGGTTCCCGAGGCCCCCAAGGCGACGCCCGGCAAGGGGACCGAGGCCGAGCCCCTCGGGGCGTAGCCGCGCTGGGGCGCTCGGAGCTTCCAAGCCCGCGCGAAGGCTTCACCGACGGCGGCGAGGCCTTCACGCGCGGCGTCGAGGGCCTCGCGGCAGCTTGCAAGGGCTTCGGGGAGGCCTTTGAAGCGCGTGCAACCCAGGGGGAGGGCTTCCAAGGGCTTCGTGAGGCCCTTGGAAGCTCCGTGAAAGGCTCCGAAGCCGGACGTGAGGCCTTCGCCGCCGCGCGTGAAGGCTCTGGAGCTGTCGGCAAGGTGTTCCGCGGGAGCCGAGAGGGGGGCCGCGGGGTCGCGGGGGGCGTCGGACGGAGGCGGCAGGGCCGTGATGGGGCCTGCAGAGCGACTGCGGGCTGAGGCGGGCGGGGGCGAGCAGGCGATCGCAGGGCCGGGCCATCGGGGAGTCACAGGGAGCGGGCGGGGTCGGCGCCGACGAGGATGGCACCGCGGAGAGCGCGGGGCGGGGTGGTGCTGCCGAAGGGGGAAAGGAGGGGCGCAGCGCAGGTGGCGACCGCATGGGGTGGTGTCGTGCGAGGGGTGCGGGGGATTGTTGTTGACCTTCGGGAAAAGAGGCGTATCGATCGTCGGGGCATGGGTCGGGCGACGTTCATACCGGGCGGGGGGCGCGCAGGGGTCTTGGTGACTCACAACACCCTCCAGGCCACGGTCTGCGACGTACGTGCGGATTTTACCACGCCCTGCCGTGTGCTCCGTACTATATCGCGGGCGCGCAGCGGCCATCTGCGCGGCCAGACCTTCGTGGGTGCGCGCCAACAGCAGGGCTGCGAGGTCCGGTGCGTCCCTGCCGCGACGCACTGCGTTCCCGGCGCCGCAGGATGCTGCACGGCGCGGGGGCGTCCCGGCTTATGCTGCACGCCTGTCGTCCACCGTAGGGAGGAGTCTCCTGCACAGGTGGCGCGAGGAGCCGCGCTTGGAGGTAGGGGCTTAGGCAGCGACTGGCTAACTCCGCCCTTTATGGGGATATGCAGTCTGTGGTGGGTTGATGAGATGTTAGACCACGCGACCGCTTGGCGGTCTGCAACGAAATGCCTCCGGAGGATCGGACATGGTTGACACAAAGTTGTTCATCAGCCACGCGGCAAACGACCAGCCACTGGTCAAGTCATTCGTAGAACTCATTGAAGGAGGTATCGGCGTTCCTCCACGCGACATCTTCTGTTCTTCCCTGAAGGGTCAAGGCATCCGCCCAGGCGCGGACTTCACGTCCTCCATTCGCGACCAACTCGACGGGGCGACATGCGTCGTAGCGCTGCTCTCGCCGAACTTCTACGGGAGCGCATTCTGTATGTGCGAACTCGGGGGAACCTGGCTGCAGGCGAAGAGTTTCGTGCCTATGCTTGTTCCACCACTCCAGTTCAGCGACCTAAAGGCAGTGCTCGCCGGACTGCAAGCCGGGAAGCTCAGCGAAGCCGCCGACCTGGATGAACTGCGCGATGAGATTGCCTCTCGCCTCTCGATCACTCCCCTCGCCACCCCTCGCTGGAATGACCGTCGCGATAGCTTTTTGAAGTCGCTTCCGAAGATTCTCAAACAGCTGCCGGACGTAACTCCGATTGCGCGAGACATTCACAACAACGTACTCAAGAAGCTGGTCGACTACAAGAGCGAGCACAAAAAGCAGCAGGAGGAACTGGAGCAACTGCATGCCATGATCGCTGACCTGAAGAAGCTCAAGGATAACGTGAAAGTCGCATCCGTGGTCCGGAAGCACTCGACGGACACGAAAGCATTCGAAGCGCTTGCGAGCGCTGCGAAGGACGCGCTCCGGCCGCTGCCGGCGAGTGTCCGCGAGGCGATCTATTACCGGACCAGGGGCGAAGATTACCATCCCAAAGGCAACGACCAATGGGACGACGTTCAGCGACCCATCGAGAGCGGCCAGCTGGAAATGAACTTGGAAAAAACCGCCGTATCCCCAGTCGACTCCGACCCAAAGGTGAGCAATGCACTCAAGACAATTGACGCGCTTGAGAGGTGGCTTGAAGAGCCTTCAGAGACGTTCTCCGTGTGGTACGAAGCGGAGTTCGACGGCGGGAAGCCTGACATCCGCCTTCGACCGTTCTGGGAGACCCACCTTGATTTTTGAGGTTGCGTTCGCCCTATCCTCGCACGATCACCAGGAACGGTCTAGCGAGGGGATGCATCCGACGATCGCCGTCGGTCGCTCGTGGCTGAGCCCCAAGTCGTTGGGCGGCGTCGACGAGCGGCGGACAACGGGTTCTTGGCTCGCAAGAGTGGGGCCGATGAGCATGAGTCAGACGGAAGATGGCGATGTGCATATCGAGTCTTCGACACACTGAACATTCACAATCACCCTGTCAATTCATCGCCAACTAGGGCTAGGTTCACAGTCAATGGTCGACATCGTCGAAATGCGCAAACAGTTCGAGAACGAACGTCGAAAAGTAGACGTTGACAGCCTCGACATCAGCGTTCGCGAACTGGTGCGGATGGCTGCTGAAGAGACTATAATTCTATCGCCAGAATACCAGCGAAAATTCCGGTGGGATACCAAGATCCAGTCACAACTCGTGGAGTCGATTCTCATCGGCCTGCCGGTTCCCAGCATTTTCGTGGCGGTGAACGCGGACGGGCGTTGGGAGTTGGTGGATGGCCTACAGCGCATGTCTACCTTCCTGCATTTCTATGGAGATGAAAGGGGGACTCAGTCTGGTCAGGCATCGCTCCTTAAACTCTGTGGAAAGTCGGAAGCCCTTCAGCTCAACGAGTTGGAGAAGTTGACTGCATTCAACGGAGCTACGTACAAGAGCCTGCCGCTGGATATACGCAGTAAATTTGACACGAAGTTTATTCGCGTGATTTCTATTTCCGACAAAAGTGATTTTGATGTTCGCTTCGACACATTCGAGCGCCTAAATCGCGGAGGCGTGCGACTTACTGAGCAAGAAGTTCGAGCATGTGTCTTCCGCGGCAAATTTAGTGAAGGTATTCGCGAGCTCGCCAGAGACACTAATTTCAGAAGTTTACTTAAACTGCAGAAGGCTCACCAGGAGGATGGGACTCACGAAGAGCTCGTGCTTAAGGTCTTTGCCTATAAAAATAATCGTGACGCTTTTAGGGGTCAGGTGACTCAGTTTCTCAACGACTACATGAAGTCTAGGGTCGCTCAGGAATTTTCTGAAAAGGAGAAGACTAATTTCACCGACACATGCTCGCATCTATCAGTTGCACTAAAAGGGAAACCCTTTCTGCGGTCGAATGTATCTGTGACGCCTCAGAACCAATTTGAGGCTGTCGCCGTCGCACTGGCGGAAGTTCTGGAAGAGGGCAAGACCCCCAGAGGACTTTCGGGCATGAGCAAGTGGCTTAATGATGAGGAACTCGTGGCATCCAGCACCGGTGCAACCAATACGAAGTCAATGCTGACGCAACGAATCAATCGCGCAAAGAAGCTTATTCAGGGACGGGCCTCTGCATCAGCGACAGCGAAGAGGTAGGGGTGGCGTCTACGAGTCGAATCGATGACGCATTTCAGAGAGCAGAATCCATGCATCTCCAAGCAGGGACTGAAATTTCCGCGTGTGATCCGATGCTCATTTCTGCAACGATTACACCAATCAAGAATGCGCTTTTTCGCCACCGAGCCACATCAATTGTTCTCGTTTGCGCGTCAGTGGAGCAGTACGTTCGAGACGTATTTGTTGCGGTGAGTGAAGCAGTTGCAACCCATGAGGTGTGCCGTATTCGATCTAGCGTGCTGAGTGTTTGTCTAGAAGATAAGTTCCAATCAGTGATGGACTCACGCAAGCGATCACGCGCCATCAAGGCGAGGACTGCGCTACTTCAGGGCGGTCTCGAAAGCACAATGTGTCCACCACTCATCAACCCATTCGCCGGGGGGAAAACGATTGGAGAGGCGGAGGGCTTGCTTATATTTGAAGTCTTTGGCATCGCGCATCCATCCTACATTGAGTGGCCGCTCACAACCAGAAAGAAGTTCCAGTCCCTTGCAATCAAACGAAATAGCATTGCCCATGGCAACGAAGACGCGCTTCATCTTGGCAGATCGATGCCACTCGCTGACATTGTTGGCTTAGTTGAGTGTTCTTACCTGACGTTGATTATGATGCAGCTTAAATTTTCTGAATACCTGAAACATGACAGATTTTTGAGGTAGGTATGTTGCCCAACAAGCCGATGGTACCGACTGCTCCCACCTCACTCGTCACCATCCTGCTGCACTTGCTGCGGCACCATATCGGCGGGCCATTAGACCGCAAGGTGGTGGCCGTCGGCGGACAACAAGATTACTAAAGGAGGCGATCCGGGAACAAACTTCGGGCCATGGACGACAATCAACGAGAGGTTTGCACTGGACCTCGAAAATCGATAATAGCACTTTCTCCACGCAAAGAGGACCTCAATTATGTCTCTCACTCCTCCCACAATTGTTCGCGACGTGTCTGGCCTGACTGATGAGCAAAAAGATCGGATTCGCGATTTCCTGCAAGGGGCGGTCTATTGCTGGTGCAAGAACCGGAGGGGCGAGTGGTTCTCCATGCGCGATTTGATGGGGGGCGACAACTTCCACTGGCAAGGAACACCTCTTATCGCTCTCTACGAGAAGCAGTGCAATGCGGGCGTGCCCTCGTCAGAAGCGATCGTACAAGCTGGAAAGGAGAGCGGGTGGCTGTTGAAGAGCGTCATCTCCAGAGACACTCGATCCTTCGAGACCAAGGAGGAGGAGTTGATCCGGAAGTACCGTTGGAAGCCGTGAGTTGAACAAGTCGGTGCTGCCGGCCGCCACCATGCCGCCCAACAAGGGCTTGCAAGGTGAATCAGGAGGTCGGGCAACCCAGACATCTGCACCCCACCCCCCTTCCCCCCCCTTCCCCCCTCACCGCCCCCGGACATGCGCCCCCCGCGCGTAGCTGACCGGCTCCCCCTCCCCCCCCGGCACGACCCGCACCCGCACCGCGGGGCACAGCACCCGCCCCACCGTCCCCCCCGTCGGCGACCCCGGAACCGGCGGCGGAACCAGCTCCGCCACCCGCTGCCCCAGGGCCGGCACATCGAAGCGCACCTCCACCGTCCCCCCCTCCCCCGCCAGCGGCCCGAGCACGGCCTCCAGATGCGCCCGCAGCAACAGAAAGTAGCTCCCCTGGGTCTGCGCGAGCTGCTGCGTATTCTGCTCAAAAAGCTGCGGAACACTCGCCACCAGCTCGCCCAGGTTGCCCAACACCCCCTTCAACATCGGCACCTTCTGCACCCGCTCGGCCACCTCCCGGATCTTCTCCGGGACCTCCATCCCCCCCGTAGCCCCCACCCCCACCAGCCACGCCGCCGTGGGCACCAGACGATCGGCCAGGGCCACAAACCAGTCGGGTTCGTCCCCGTCCTCCAGCACCGCCCCCGCCCGGGCCCGGGCCACCCCCGCCAACACCTCCGCGGTCGCCTCGCGGATCCGGGCCTGCACCTCCCGCACGCTCCCCGGAGCCTCCACCGCCCCATACGCCGGCTGCGGAAACGGAACCTCCGCCCGCAACCGCGCCAGCCACAGCTCCGTCGGCCCGTCGCTCATCGCCGCCTCCGTCTCGGGCAGGCACACCACGGCCGGATCGTGCAGGTCCCACACCACCCCGCTCCCTGCCTCCAGGGCGGGCCGCTTGACCCATCGCCGCCACACCCTCGCCCAGAACCTCCGCAGCGCATCGAACAACCTCCCACCCCTTCTTATGCCCGGTCGATGTCATCGGGGTCGATGACCCCGTTGCGCCGGAAATCAAACTCCAGCCGCCGGGCCTCGAAATGCGCCGTGAGCCCGCCCGCACTGAGCGCCGCAGCCCCCTCCTCCTCCGGAGCCCGGGCCTCCTCCCACTGCCCGCCCCGCTCGACCCGCAACCCGGCCAGGACCAGCTCGCTCGCCGTGCGCTGCGCAAACCCCATCTGCACCCGGGTGATCCCGAGGCGCTCGCGTTCGACCAGGGACGTCGGCGTAAACCGCACCTGGGCAAACGGAATCGGCGGGTCGACCGCCCCCAGTCCAGACGGTTCGGGCCCGCGCGGGGCCGTGGCATCGGCCGCCGAAGGACCCACCCCCGCAGTCCCCGCAGGCGCCGGGGGGACAGGGCGCGGTCCGCGGAAGTTCTGCCCGAGCACGGCCCGTACGGCGAAGGGCTGCTCATCGATCCACACCACGGTCTCGGGTTCCACGGCCCGGCCGTCGCCCCGCACGATGAGGCGCTCCTCGGGCATCACAAACTGAACCCCCCTCCCCTCCTGGCGCAGGATGCCGAGGTAGCGGGAGCGGCGGTGTTCGTCAATGGGCTTGACCACAAGCCTGCGCCCCTCGCCCGTCTTCGTGGTGAGGACGTACCCATGGCTCAACCCGATGGCCACCCCGAACTTCGACAGGTCGGGCCGGGGGGTTCCCCGTTGGGCCGCGTGCAGGTCGAGGAAACCAAACCCCAGCTCCTGCCCGGCCAGCTCGCGGGGCGTCATAAAATGCTGGGCCAGGACGGGCCGCGGAGCCCGGGCACACGCCGCCCTCAGCCGGTCATGCACCCCAGGGAGCTGGCTCGACCGGCCGCTCCCGAGGACCATCTGCACGGGAGCCTCGGGGCGCGACAACCACCGCTCGGCCGTCTCCAGGGCGGGAGCCAGGACGGCCGCGGCGCACTCCTCCAGCCACGCCCGGTTGGGGATCGAAGCCAACACCCGCCCCACCTCGAACTCCGGCAGATACCGCTGGGCCCGCACGGCCAGGGAAGCCCGCAGGGCCGCGTCGTCGAGGGGCGTCGGCGATGACAGGGCGAGCTTCACGGCCTCACCGAAGTAGAAGAACCCAAGGGTCCGCCGCTGCCGAATCCGGTCGGCTTCGGTGCGTACGGCCCCCACCCCCGCGGTTCCGTCGTCGTCGGTGAAGCGGGTGCGGAGTTTGGCAGCGTCGTCGCGGCTCAGGGCACCCCGGAGCCTGCGTTTGAGCTCGCGGCAGAGCCTCCGGGTGATCTCCACCCCGGCGAAGGGAAGGCCGTAGAAGTCCTCGATCTCGGACACGATCCGAGGGCCCTCCTCGTGGAGGCGGAGGAGCACGAGGTCGGTGGTTCCGCCCCCGCAGTCGAAGGCCAGGATGCGGACGCTGCGGGGAATGGCCCCGTCAGGCTCGAACCCCAGGGGCTGAAACGCGTCGAGGAGCCGGTCGAGGGAGAGCGACCCGAAGCGGTGATAGAGAACCCCCAAGGTGGCCGCCGTGGCCTCGTCGAGGAAGGTCACGGGCTCGTCGGGGGGCACATCGCACAGACCCCGGAGCGACCCGCCCGCGAGGGCCTCTCGGGCGATGCGCTGCAGGGTCTCGCGGTCCTGCCCGAGGAAGGCCACCGGGAACGACAAGAGAATGGGCCCCACCGCCCCAAGGGAGGTCTCGCCGCTGCGTACGACCTCGCGCGCGGCGAGCTCGTCGAAGACCCCGCGGAGGTACTCCTCGGCATACTGCGGGTTGCGCCCGAGCTGGAGCTTGGGGGCGGGTTCGAGGGCGTCGACCTCGACGAAGACATCCCGGACCCGCTCGGAGCGCAAGGGGTCTTTGCGGGTCTTGTCCTTCGGGGGAGGCGCTTCGTTGTGGGCCTCGGCGGCCTCGGCGTCGTCCTCGGGTCCGCGCTCGATGCTGCGGCCGATGAGGCTCAGGGCCCGGTGCCCGATGATCTGGTCGTGCAGGGCCTCGAAGGGGTGGCCGTGGATGCCCGGGGGGTGGGCGCCTCGGGGGATGAGAACGCTCGGAATCCCGGCCTCCGTGGTCTTGCGCCCGACGGCGTCGCGGCGGGCCAGGACGCTCCAGCGCTCGACCAGGGGGGCGGGCATCACGAGGTTGCCGACGGTGCTGCGCTCCTCGAAGACCCGCGGGGGGCCGATCATCTCGGCGTGCCAGGCGGCCCCGTGCAGGTCGACGGCCACGGCCTGAAACGACCAGGGATACAGCGGGCCCTGGACGGTCACGTCGCGTTGGCCCTCGCGTTGGGTGACGACGCTGGTCTCGTGGGTTCCGAAGTCGATGGCCACGGTGGTGCCGGTCTCGCCGGGCTTGCGGGGAGCCCGCTCGGCGAGGATCACGAGCGGGGCGTCGGGGGCAGGAACGATCCCCAGGCGGGCCGAGGCGGCCCCAAGGAGGTTGTCCCACGGGGGCGAGGCGTCGTCGTACCGCGGGTCGGTGAGCACAAAACGGTGCGGGTCGATCACCAGGGCCCCGCTGACCTCCGCCCGCTGGGCCAGGTGGCGGATGCGGCGGGAGGCGGCTCCGGCCGTTCCGATCACGAGGGCGGCCCCGGGGCCCGGGGGCAACCACGCGAGGGTGAGGGCGAGCTCGAAGTTGGAGGCGTTCTTGAAGACCCGGACGGAGAGGTAGAGGTGACGCAGGGCGGGGCTCTCGTGGGCCGAGACCACCTCGGCGGCCTTGGGGTCGGTGCGCCCGAGCCCCTCGCCAAACTCCGCCGCGGCGATCCACTGCATCGTGTCCACCTCGACCCGAACCCACTCCCGCCGGCTCCCCTCCGCAGGAAAAGCCCGGGCGTAGAGCCCCATCCGCTCGACCTCCCCGCCCTTCGCAAAAAACCCCCGCCGCCCGGTGGCCCCGAGAGGAACCGTGATCAGGACAGGGGTGATCCCCGCCCGCACCCGCAAGACCCCGTTCTCGATCAACACGCTGCGGCTCCTTCGTCGGCGTCGAGGGCGGCCAGGAGGGCGTCTCGACGCGCCCGCAGATCGTCAAGCAGGCTGTCAATGCCCTCGGGGGGACCGAGCTCGCCCACCACCCTGCGCAGCCTGCGATACCCCTCGGTCTTCTTGGGGTCGATGCCCAGGGTGCGAGCGGCGTACTCCTCGCGTTCGGACTCCGGGGCGTGCAGGAGCCAGTCGAGGCACTGCCCCAGGCGGGCCAGGAGGAAGTGGGTGCAGTGAATGGCGTTGCCGGGCTCGTCGGCGAGGAAACGTTCCTCCTCGATGCGGAGGCGTCGGGTGGGGGGGTCGGTCTCGAGCATCCGCTCCAGGACGGGGCGCAGGGCTGCGACCAGCTCGGGGCGTTTGGAGGCCGACTGGACCGCCCCGCAGGCCGACCGCACGGCCTCGCTCACGAGGGCCTCCCAGCCCAACGGGCCCCCCTGTCCGGGCCGCAAGACAGCCTGCCGAACGCTCGCCGGAAAGGGCACGGCCACCCCCTGCCTCGGGAGGGCCTCGCGCATCTTGTCAGCCAGGGCCTCCATCGCGTCGAGGGCCGCCCGATCGGCCCGAGGCTCCCGCGTCAGCCGCTCGTGCAGGTCGAGCACCGCCCCCCGGGCCCGCTCGGCCAGTTGTACGAGCTCGTCGCTGCGGGCCCGCCGCAGCTCGCCCCGGTGGGCCAGGTGCAACATCAGCCGGGTGAGGGTCTCGTGCCCCCGGTCGTCGGGGTTGGCCACGGCCAGGGCCAGGTCGACCATCCACTCCAGGAAACGCCGCCGGGCCGCGGGTTCGGCCGCGCGCACCCGGGCCACGTCCTCGACCCAGCTCCGGGCGAAGAAGTGAACCACCCGCCACGCGAACGGGCTCTCCGCGGGCATCTCGTTTTCGTCCAGCCACTTGACGATCTCCCAGCGGGCCGCGGCCACGTCGCCCGGCTCGACGTTGAGGGCCGGGTCGACGTGCTGGTTCTCCAGGAGCACGAAGGGGGGCCAGGCCGTCAGGTCGCTCGGGTCGAGGGCGTGGGTGTACGGGTCTTCGAGGGCCCCGCGGAGGGGCTGGATCACCGACCCGAGGACCGACTGGGGCAACGACTGCAGGGTGTTGAGCTGGCGTTCGGCGTCGGGCCGTTGAAGCTCTTTGTAGCGCTCGGCGCACTGCCGCAGGGCCTCCCCGGCGTAGGTGAGGGCCAGGACCACCCTGCCCTTCATGGCCCCGTCGCAGCGCTCGACCCAGTGGCGCCACGGGCCGTGCAGGAGCTGGTACCCCGGGCGGATGGCGCTCGGCTGCGACGAGCATACCAGCAGGAGGAGGTCAAGGTCGTTGACGGCCTGCCGAAACACGAGGTGGTTTTTGACGGCCTTGAGGTGGCGCGAGGCGTCCATCTCGATCTGGGGGTCGGCCCCGGGGCAGTCGACGAGGTCGATCACGTCGAAGATCCGCGAGGCCCGGGAGCCCGCCGGGGGGCGCACCCGCAGGGTCACCTCGCAGGCCCGAAGCTGGAGCGAGCGAAGACGCAGCTCGCCCGACCGCAGGCGCACGACACGAAACTCCCCGCGCCGCTGCTCCTCGAGCTCGTAGTTGGCGTCGTCGGCGGAGGGGAAGCGGCACACCCGCAGGGCCCGGGCGAACTCCTCGCGGTTGCCCGGCTCGAAGGTGACGTGCAGGCTCGCGGGAAACTCGTCGAGGCTGGCGGCGTCTTCGGCGGCGGCGGGTTCGGCCTCGAAGGCCTCGTTGTCGAGGGTGCGGACCCGGACGGCCCCGTCGAGTTTGGCCCCGCCCTTGCGGGTCAGGCGGGTGAGGCAGCCCGTGGTGTCGGCGTCGCCCACGGGGAGCTCTTTGAGCTCTTCGAGGTCGCCGTACCACCGCGAGAGCATGAGGGTCTTGCCCGCGTTGACCTTGCCCATGGTGGCCGCCGTGGGTTGCCGCTCGACGGCCTCGGAGAAACGCCGGACGGCGTCGCGGGCCCTGCGCTCGACCTCGTCCCACTCTCGGGCGATGATGGCCTGATCCTCGGGGGGGCCCTGGCGGGCGTCGGCGATCCGCCCCGCGGCGTCGGCCATCCAGTCGTGGAGACAGCGGGCCACCGCGGCGAGGGACGCGTCGAAGGGAGCCTGATCGTCCACCGGGGCGGGCAGGGTCTGGCCGTAACGGGCGAGCTCAAACACGTCGATCATCAGGAACCTCAGTGTGCACCCTTCCAGGGCCCTCGCGCGAGGGGAGTTCGTACCCCCCCTTGAAGCATCCGAAGGAAGGTGATACCACCTTTGCCTACATGGTCCCGACCGTCTGGCTGCGGCAGGTCGCAGCGCTAGGTTTGTGGGCATTTTGTACAGAAGTAGGAGGCGCACGTGGCACGTCGAGTGGGTAGGGCTGCGGCCTGGGTGGGTGTGTTGGTGGTCTCGGCCCTGGGCTGTTCTGCCGATCCCCCGTCGGCCCTCGATGAGGCCGCGGCCGAGACAGGCCTCGAAGGGGCCCTCGGGGCTTTGCCCGAGGAGGCTCGGGTTCAGTCGGGGGGTCCGCGGGTCACCGCGGGGGCGGCCACCGAGGTGTGGGCCGTCACCAACGCGTGGGCCGACACCGACACCACCGCGGCCCGGGCCGCGGGCATGGCCTGGGGGGCCAACTCGGGGCTGAGCTGGGAGCAGAAATACGAGCGTTGGATCGCGTCGTTCCGGCGGGTTCCGCGGGCGGGCGGGTCGGGCACGACCATCGAGGTCCCGACCCCGTACGGCGACCGGGTGATGGGGGCCCCGACCCTGGAGTGCGCCGAGGTGGCCCTCTTCCTCCGGGTGGCCTTCGCGAGCTGGTACCACCTGCCCTTCTTCCTCCAGGGCTGGGACAGCCAGGGCCGGCAGGTCCTCTACGCCGGCCACTTCGGGTTCGTGAATCGTTCGGGGCAGAACGTGGGGCGGTTCCCGTCGTTCCGTACGGCCTACCGCGACCACGAGCGCACCTGGCGGGCGGGGCAGGCCTGGCCGAGCGACGCCACCCTGCGGCGCTACCGGCTCGGCAACGACGACGCCGTACCGCACCTGCCCGAGATCAACGGGGCCCCGGCCGGAGCCGGTTCCTACTTCGACCAGATGTTCTTGAACAAGCGGGCCGGGTACTTCGCCCGCCTGCTCCTGCTGTATTTCGGCAGCACCAACCTCGCCGACGCGGCCAACCTCTACCACGTCCAGCCCGAGTCCATCGCCCCCGGGGACATCCTCGTCGAGCGCTGGCAACGCCAGGGCATTGGCCATGTGATCCCCGTCGTGCGGGTGACCCAGCCCACCGAGGGGCGCTTCTCCGTCGACGTGGTGTCGGGCTCGATGCCGCGCCGTCAGCCCGTATGGGACGACCCGGCCAGCGCCCGGCGGTACTTCACCCTGGACATCACCGGCGGCCCGGGGATGGCCTCGGACGGGACGCCCTACGCCCGCCTCGGGGGCGGGCTCCGCCGCTGGCGTACGGCCGTCCTGCGCTCGGGCCAGTGGATGAACGAGATCCTCCCCGCCGACCAGCCCGCGGTCATCAACGACACCGACGAGGCGGCCATCGCGGCCCGTCCCGCGCGCTTCGGCGAGATCCTGGTCGTGCCGAGCGTGGCCGAGCAGCGCGAAGCCGCCCTCGGGCAGGTCCGGTCGGCCCGGGAGCACCTGCGGCGGTACCCGGCGAGCTGCGCGGCCCGCACCCGCCGCGAAGACGCCCTCAACGAGCTGCGGCGCGTGGAGTTTGAGAACGGGGGCCGCACCGCCGCCCAGGTCAACGCCCAGTACGGCCTCGAGGAAGACGCCGTCTTCGCCGAGCTCGACTACGCCGGCTCCCGCACCTGCTGCTGGAACAGCACCACCGCGGCCATGGCCGAGATCATCCTCGACTACGCCCGGGTCGAGCGGGCGCGCAACGCGGCCCGGGGGATGTGCGCGCCTCCGACGGTGTTCCGCGCGCAGAACGCCTCGTCGAGCGACGACGGGTACCGGGTCTGGCGCGACCACGCGGCCACGATGGGCCGGTCGGCCGACTGGGTCCGTTGGACCGAGGACGAGCCCTGCATGGCCCGCGGCAACACCAACGACGTGACCACCGGCCGCGGGGCCGCCCCCGCCTGCGGCAACTGACCCTGATCCCTCAAGGGGGGGCCCCTACCAGCGCATCCGCAGCGCGGTGGTGGCCCCCGCCTCGACCGACACCGTAGCCTCCTGCTCCGGCGTCCCATCATCAGGAACCACCCGGATCGTATGCTCCCCCGGAGCCAGGACCACCCCGTACAGGGGGGTGCGTCCGAGCCGCCGGGACCCGAGATACACCGTCGCGGGCGGGGCGTTGAGGGTGAGGTGCCCCGCCCCCGTCGTAGGCCGCGGGTCGTCCGCCTCTTCCTCCCGCCGCGGGGCCTGGGCCGAAGCCCCCCGCGACGGGCCCGGGTGTGCGTGCGTCCGGGCGGTGTGTCCGGACGAACGCCGCGGGACCCCGGGCACATCCGCCTCCGCCCCGGGGACATCCTGCGTGGGCGGGGCCATGGGCGGTGGGACCGCCAGGGCTTCCGTCCGGGCGTCGACCGGGAGGGCGGGGGCTGCGTCCTGGGCGACCGCGGTGCCTTCGGCCCCACGCACAAGCCGCAGGGCCACCCCCGAGACCCCGAGGGAGAACATCACCCCCAGCGGGATCCACCACCTCGCCAGGACCGATCGTCGGAGCGGCACCAAGGGCGTATCGTGCAACCCTGACTGGGGCCGCAGGGACCCTCTGGGGGCCGGAGGGGTCAGGCTCGGATGGCTCGTGTGCAGGGCCTGCTCCTGGGATTCGCGCTCGACCACAAAGGCCGCGGCCAGGTGCTCGGCCACGGCGTCGCGCCCGTCGACTCCGCTGACCCCGGTGATGTACCGCTCCAGGTCGCGGGCCAGCTCCAGACCGCTCGTGTAGCGTTTGGACAGGTCGCGCTCGAGGGCCCGCAGGACCACGGCCTCCAGGGCCGGAGGGTACCCGGGCTGAATCTGCGAGGGGGCCTCGACCGGGTCGGTCAAGACCGCCGCCAGCGACTCGGCGTCGCTCTTGCGTCGAAAGAGCCTGCGCCCCAGGGTGATCTCCCACAGCACCACCCCGAGGGCCCACAGGTCGACCTGGGGGGTGAGGGGCTCGCCCCGGGCCTGTTCCGGGGACAGGTAGGCGGGTTTGCCCTTGATCTCCCCGGTGCGGGTAAACTCCCCGGTGCGCTCGGCCGGTCGGGCGATGCCAAAATCGAGCACCTTGGACTGGCCCGTGTAGAGCACGAAGATGTTCTGCGGGGAGACGTCGCGGTGCACCACCGTAAGGCCCTCGCCGGTCGGGTCGCGGACCGAGTGCATCGCGTGGAGCCCGCGGGCCGCGTCGGCGATGATCCGGGCCGCCAGCACCGGCGACATGCCCCCGCTCCGGGCCGCCCGCTCGGCCACCGTCGAGAGGGGCTGACCGAGGAGGTATTCCATCGCGAGGAAGCAGGCGCCGTCGGCCTCGCCGAAATCGAACACCTGACAGACGTGCGGATCGACCACCAGGGCGGCCAGACGGGCCTCGCGGCGAAACATCTCCTGAAACTTCGGCGACCGCGCCACGTCGGCGTGAATGAGCTTGAGGGCCACCCACTTCCGAAAGCCCCCGTCTCCGCGAAGCTCCGCGAGGTAGACCTCTCCCATCCCGCCCGCGGCGAGGTGGCGCCGCAGGACATACCGCCCCAACCTTCGCGGCAGGGCCCCCGGAGACGTGGGCTCGTCGTCCGCGTTCGATCGGTCTGACCCGCTCATCCTGTTGGACTCTACTCTTGGGTGGGCGCCGACGTATAGCCGACGATGTGAAACTCCACCCGACGGTTGCGGGCCCGGGCCCGGGACGTACGCCCCGGGTCCACGGGCCGGGTCTCGCCGAGCCCCTGGGCCACGAGGCGTTCGGGGGCGATCCCGCGGGCCACGAGGGCCTCCATCACCCGCACGGCCCGCCGTTGGGAGAGGGCCAGGTTGAAGGCGTCGTCGGCCACATCGTCGGTGTGGCCCTCGACCCGCACCCGGGCGAGGGTCGGGTCGGCCCGCATGGCGTCGGCGAGGGCCGCGAGGACGGGGTTGCTCCGCGGCAGAATGGTGTCGCGGTTGGTGGCGAAGAACACCGGGCGCAGGATCCGGATGATGGTGCCCTCGATCCGTACGAGCCCCGGGCACCCGTGGCGAGCGGGGTTGGTGCTCGGGGCCCCGGGCCGGGTGGGGCAACGATCGACCGCGTCGGGGATGCTGTCTCCGTCGCGGTCGGGCAGGGGGCAGCCCGGGCGCTCGGGGTCGGGGTGGGGCCCCTGGGGCACGGCAGCGCAGAGGTCGCGGTGGTCGGTGATCCCGTCGTGGTCCGCGTCGGGGTCGGGGCACCCGCGGCGGTCGGGGTCGGGGAAATCCCCGGGGGCCACCTCGGGGCAGAGGTCGTCGCGGTCGGCGATCCCGTCGCCGTCGCGGTCCTCCCGGGGGCACCCGGGGCGTTGGGGGTCGGGGGTGGGGCCTGCGGCCACGGCAGGACAGGCGTCGTCGGGGTCGACCACCCCGTCGCCGTCGGTGTCGGGCAGGGGGCAGCCTACCCGGGCGAGGTCGGGGCGGGCGCCTGCGGCCTCGCGGGGACAGCGGTCGTCCGGGTCGCGGACCCCGTCGCCGTCGGTGTCGGGCGGAGGCCCCGCCGGAACCACCGGGTCGCGGACAGGGCTCCACGAGGCCCCGAGGCCCGCGGTGAGAAACGCGGCGTCGGCGGGCTGATCGCCCGCGGCGGCGAAGATCCGATGGTAACGAAGGGTCGGCCCGAGGGAGACACCCCCCGGGAGGGCGAACTCCAGCCCCACCCCCGCGTCGAGGGCCCAGCGAGGCAGGGTGCCCGTCCGGGTGCCCCCTCCATGGAAGTCGGCGTACAGGCGTCCCAGGCGCCCCATCCGGGGCTCGATGCGCACCCCGACCCCTGCCATCCATGCCTGCCCGGCCCCAGGCTCGGCGGGGCCCCACAGGCTCGCCACCGACACCTCCGGGGTCACCACCTCGGCCAGACGGAACCCCACCCGCAGGGCCCCCGCGGCGACCGGGCCGTAACCCAGGACGTCGCGCTGGAATGCCGAAAGTACAGTCCCGCCTGCGGCCTCTGCGCGGAGGGTGAGCCCCTGCCCCCGCGCGGGGGGCCCGATCAGACAGGCACAGAGCCCGAGGGCCGCGGACCACCACCTCCTGCGAGCCCACGCGCTGCCGCTCATCGACCGCAGGATCGCATGAACGCCGTGCGTATGCATAGTCCGTTTGCCACGGAGGGCCTCGGGTGTGCTTCGATGGGGGCGATGGACGACGACCCTGATCTCACGGACGAAGCGAGCCCGGACGCCCGACAGGTCGAGCAGGCCATGCGCTGGCGCCTCGTGCTCGGGCGCTTCGCCGACACGCGGCTCGGGTATCCGCGCATCGAGGCCTGCGTCGGGGCCGAGGGCTCGGGGGCCGAGGGCGAGGGAGAGGGGGGAGCCGGGACCGGAGCGCCCGCAGGGTCGTCGGAGCTGGCCCGCAGGCTCGGGGAGGCCCGGGCCATGGAGGTTCCGCTGGAGTATTTGTACGACCGGGCGTTTGGGCTCCGAGGGCATCGTGCGGCGGGGACGGGGCCTTCGCAGGGGTTGAGCGTCCCGATGTGGCTCCGGGGGGTGCGCGACCTCTTCCCCGCCGAGGCCGTCCGGGTGATGGAGCACGACGCCCTGCGACGGTACGGCCTGGAGGAGCTCATCACCGACCCGGAGATCCTGCGGCGGGCCACCCCCGACGAGGCCCTCCTCAAGACCATCATGCAGTTCAAGCACATGATGAAGGGCGAGGTCCTGGACGTAGCCCGCGAGGTCGTCCGGGCCGTGGTGGCCGAGCTCTCGGCCCGCCTCCTCACCGAGTGCACCCCCAGCCTGCGGGGGACCCGCGAGCCCTCGGCCCGGCCGCCCCTGCGCACCTTCCGCAACGCCGACTGGCGCAAGACCGTACGCCGCAACCTCTCGCACTGGGACCCCGCGGCCGCCCGCCTCGTGGTCGAGCGGGTGTACTTCCACCACCGGCAGCGCACCCACAGCCCGTGGCACATCATCCTCAGCGTCGACCAGTCGGGCAGCATGACCGACTCCCTCATCCACGCCGCCGTGATGGCCGCCATCTTCGCCTCGCTCCCCGCGGTCACCGTCAGCCTCGTGCTCTGGGACACCCGGGTGGTCGACCTGTCCCACCTCGCCGACGACCCCCTGGAGGTCCTGATGTCCTGCCAGCTCGGCGGCGGTACCGAGATGCTCCCGGCCCTCACCTACTGCGCCAGCCTCGTGCGCGAGCCGCGCCGGACGCTCTTCGTGCTCCTGTCCGACTGGTACGTGGGCGACGCCCCCGGGCCCTGCCTCGCCCAGGCCCACGCCCTGCACGAGGCGGGGGTGCGCTGCATCGGCCTGAGCGCCCTCGACGCCACGTGCCGACCCGTCTTCGACGAGCGCTTCGCGCGCCGCCTGGCGGGGTGCGGGTGGTTCGTGGCGGCCTTGACCCCGCGCAAGCTCGCCGAGCACGTCGGCCGCCTGATGGCGTGATACCGTGTCGGCCGCAGAGACCTCCGTGAGCCCCGCCCCGCCCCGCCCCGACGAGATGCCCGCGCAGCTCGGGCCCTACCGCGTGGAGGCCCTGCTCGGCGAGGGGGGCATGGGGGTCGTGTGGCGGGCCATACACCCCGAGACCCGTAGCCCGGTCGCCATCAAGACCGTACGACTGCCGTCTCCCTCCCTGGTGGCCGGGTTGCGCCGGGAGGTCCTGGCCCTTCGCAAGGTGCGCCACCCCGGGGTCGTACGCATCGAGGACGTGGGCGTCGAAGCGGGGCTCCCCTGGTACTCGATGGAGTACGTCGAGGGGGTCACCCTGCGGGCCTGGAACACGGCCCTGCACCCGCCGCCTCCGGGAGCCCATCCCCCGGACGCCCCCCCCCAGGCCGTAGGCCCCGACGCCCCCACCGCCCCAGGGCCCCTCGAGGCCCCGACCCTGCGGGCCGATGCCCCCCTGCCCTCCGCCTCTTCGACGCCCGCGCTGCGTCGCCTCGCCGCGGGGGGACAGCTCGTGCGGGTGTTGCGGCTGTTTCGTGCCCTGTGCGGCCCCCTCGGGGCGGTGCACGGCCAGGGCATCGTGCACCGCGACCTCAAGCCCGCCAACGTGATGGTGCGCCCCGACGACGGCCCCGTCCTCATGGACTTCGGGATCGTCTCGCGGGTGCAGGGGCCCGCGGGGCGCGAGGTCCTCGACGTAGCCACCCACGCCGTCGGAACGGCGGCCTACATGGCCCCCGAGCAGGTCGTGGCCGACCGGGTCGACGCCCGGGCCGACCTCTACGCCCTGGGGTGCATGCTCTACGAGTCCCTGGTGGGCCATCCCCCCTTCGTCGGCCGCTCGGCCATGGAGGTGGTGGGGATGCACCTCATGCGACCCCCGACCCCGCCGTCCCGCGAGGTCGACGGGATCCCCGCGGCCCTCGACGCCCTCGTCCTGCAGCTCCTCGACAAGAGCCCCCGCAAGCGCCCCGGCCACGCCGACGACGTCGCCGCCGCCCTCACGGCCCTGCTCGACGACGGCGACGCGGTGGGCCCGAGCAGCGCCCCGCCCCCCTCCCCGTCGGCCTACCTCTACTGCCCGGCCCTCCTCGGCCGCGAAGGCCTCGTGCAGTCCCTCGGCGAACGCCTCGGGGCGCTCGACCGGGGCCACGGGGGATGCGTCCTCCTGGGAGGCGAGAGCGGGGTCGGCAAGACCCGCCTCGCCGCGGAGGTGGCCCGCCACGCGGCCTCCCGGCGCATCTACACCCTCGCCGGGGAGTGCGTCCCGATGCCTCGGCCCGACGCGGCCGTACGCGACGACACCGCCACCTTCGAGAGCCGCCCCGACCCCTCCCTCGTCGTGCGGACCGCGAGCCTCGAGCGGGGGGTCTCCCGGGGAGCCGCCCTGCACCCGTTTCGTGCCCTCTTCCTGTCCCTCGCCGACCGGTGCAGGGCTCAGGGCGAAGCCGCCACGGCCCGCCTCCTCGGGCCCCGGGCCAAGATCCTCGCCCCCTACGAGCCCGCCCTCGCCGATGTCCCCGGAGCCGCGGGGTACCCCGACCCGGCCGACATCCCTGCCCCCGCCGCGCGTCGCCGCCTCCTCGACGCCCTCGCCGACACCCTGGCCGCCCTCGGCCGAGACGAGCCCATCCTCCTCGTCCTCGACGACCTGCAGTGGGCCGACGACCTCACCCTGGCCTTCCTGCATGGCCTCTCGCCGCGGTGGTTCGAGCACAACCCCGTGTTTGTCCTCGGGACCTACCGCACCCAGGAGTATGACGATGCCCTGGCCCGGGTCCTCGGCTCCCCCGCCGTCGAGACCCTGCGCGTCGAGGGCCTCGACGACCAGGCCGTCGGAGCCCTCGTGGGCGACATGCTGGCCCTGGCCTCCCCCCCTCCCCACCTCGTCAACTTCCTTGCCGACCAGGCCCAGGGCAACCCCTTCTTCGCCGCGGAGTACCTCCGGATGGCCGTGGCCGACGGCCTCATCGGCCGCGACCCCCGGGGCCAGTGGATCGTGCCCGCCGACCTCGCCCTCCTGCCCCGCCCCGACGACCTGCGGGCCCTCGTCGGGCGCAGGCTCCAGGGGCTGTCTCAGCCCAGCCGCGACCTCGTCTCCGTGGCGGCCGTCCTGGGCCGCGAGGCCGACGTCGATGTCCTTGCCGAGGTGGCCTCCCTCACCGAGTCCGCGGTGGTCGACGCCCTGCGCGAGCTCGTCCAGCGCCAGGTGATGGAGGAGGCCGCGGAGTCTCGGCTCCGCTTCGTGCACGACAAGCTCCGCGAGGTGGCCTACGACGACATCCCCGAGGCGCGCCGCAGGGCCCTGCACCGGGGGGCGGCCGAGGCCCTGGCCCGACGCTACGCCGACTCGCCCCTCTTGCCGCTGTTCTACCCCGACCTCGCCCACCACTGGCACAAGGCCGGAGACCCGCACGAGGAGGCCCGCTGGGCCGCCCTGGCCGGCGAGTTCGCGTACACCAACGGGGCCTTCCCCGACGCCCTGCGCTTCTTCGAGCGGGCCCTGGCCGGGCGCCCCGCCCACGACCCCGACGACGTGACGGCCCAACACTGGCGCTGGCAGGCCGGCGACGCGGCCTTCGCCATGGGCGACCTGCGCCGGGCCACCTCCCTCCTCGGGGCCGCCACGGCCCTCTTCGGGGCCCGGGTCCCGGCGAAGCCTGGGGCCAAGGTGTGGTTCCTCGTGCGGCAGATGGCCGAGCAGGTGTGGTGGCGCGTGCGCAAGGTCCCGCCGCCGCCCCCCGTGTCGACCGCGCGCCGCGAGTCGTTGACCCTGGCCTCCCTCGCCGCGGGCCGCTACTCCAACGTGTGCATCTACCGCAGCGACGGGGTCGGGATGCTGGCCTCGAGCCTCGCCGCGGCCAACCTCGCCGACCGGGCCGGAGAGACCCACGTCGACGCCCTGGCCTCCCTCGGGTACGCCCTGGGCATCGTGGGGCTCCACGGCCCCGCCCGGCGCTCGTTTGCCCGGGCCCGCCTCGCCAAGGCCGCCTACGACGCCGCCCCTGATCGCCACGCCTCCCGCTGGCGCGGCCGCGGTGCCCTGACCGTCCTGGAGGGCACCTACCGCCTCGGTCGCGACGAGGTCGAGGCCGCCCGGGCCCTGTTGGAAGAAGGCCTCGCCGAGGCCCACACCCGGGGCGACCTGCTCGACGCAGCGTTCTGTCAGTACGTCCTGGCCGCCGTCGACCGCTTCCGGGGGCGACTGGGCCCGGCCCGGACCCACATGGCCCTGGCCCTGGAGTGCCTCGGCGACGACCTGCCCGGGCAACGGGTTCCGTTCCTCGTGGCCGAGGCCCACCTGGTGTGCCTGCTCGGCGAGACCGACCGGGCCCACCAGGTGCTCAGCCCCCTCGACCAGGACGCCGCCCGCGGCGATCGCCTGATCGAGTCGACCACCCTGGCCACCCGGAGCCTCGTGGCCCTGCGCCGCGGCGACGGCGCCGAGGCCCTCCACACCGCGGACAAGGCCTGGGCCCTGAGCCCCAACCCCCGCACCGTGCCCCCCACGGCGTCCATGCTGTACGAGTCCCTGGCCGAGGTGTTCGCAGCGGCCTGGGCCCGCGACCGCTCGGCCGCCACTGCCGCCCGCCTCCGAGGCCTCGCCCGGACGACCCGAACCTGGGCCCGGGCCGTGCCCGTGGGGCTCCCCCTGGCCCTGTGTGTAGACGGCCTCGACCAGGTCTCCGCGGGCGACCGGGCCGGCGCCGCGCGCACCTGGAGCCGGGCCGTGGAGGTGGCCCGAGCGGCCCCCCAGCCCCTCCACGAGCTGCGGGCCCTCGGCCATCTCCTCGCCCACGGCGACCTCGATGCCGAGCGCGCCGAGGTGTACACCGCGCGGCGGGAAGCCCTGCAGGCCCAGGTGCTCGCGCCCGTCATGCCAGAGTGAATGCCCTGGGGTTATGCTGTTCGCCGCGTGAAACCCGCCCCCCTCAACGACCCCGCGGACGCCGCCTCCCCCGACGACCCCGTCGTCCTGAACGCCGCCCTCCTCGCCGCGATGCGGGCCCTCGACGACGCGCTGACCCCCGAGGCCTCCGCCCTCGCCCGGGCCCTCGGGGGCGTACGCGTCGACACCCTCCCCCATGAAGGCGCCGCGCAGGAGACCACCGTCGACCGGGAGCACGGGCGCGTGCGGCTGCCCGCGTTGTGTTGGTTGTACTCCCGCGATTTCGGCGGGCGTCGCGAAGCCCTGCGTTGGGTCACCCCCTACCTCCCCGACGAATTCCGCCGCTGGGTCGAGGCCCACCCGGAGGCCCGCGTGGCGTTCAACGGCTACCATTGGGGCGTGGTGCGGTAATCCCAGGAGGACGATCGATGAAACAAGCCGAGTGGAACGGGGTCGTGGTCGCAGCGTCCGACGACATCGTCGTGGTCGAGGGCAACGCCTACTTCCCGCCCGAGTCGCTCCGTCAGGAGCATTTCTCCCCCAGCGAGACCCACACCGTCTGCCCGTGGAAGGGGACGGCGAGCTACCTCCACGTCACCGCCAACGGGAAGACCGTCCAGGACGCGGCGTGGTTCTACCCGTCGCCCCACGCCGCGGCCGCGCAGGTCGCGGGGCGGGTGGCCTTCTGGCGCGGGGTCGTCGTGCGGGACGTCTGAACGCATGGCCCCCCGCTCCCTCCCACGACGCGCGTGGCGTCGCCGACGGGTGCCGATCAGCATCGCCCTGCTCGCCGTGGCCCTCGTGGCCCTCGTGGCGTCGGGGCCGTGGAGGGCGCTCGGCCTCGTCGCGTCCGTGATCGCGTGGAGGTTCCCGGACGCTCCGCGGATCAGCCAGGAGGCGCTCGACGCCGCCCTGCGGCAGGGACAAGCCTCCGGGCCGGTCCTGCTCGACGTACGGACGGCGGCCGAGTTCGCGGTCAGCCACCTGCGGGGTGCCGTCCGGATCGATCCGCGGCGTGACCTCGTCGGGCAGCTCGGGGAGCGCCCCCGCGGGCCCGTCGTGGTGTACTGCGCGGTCGGGTACCGCAGCGCCGTGGCCACGCGCCTGCTCCAGGCCCAGGGGGTCCGCGACGTTCGAAACCTCCAGGGGGGGATCTTCGCGTGGGCCAACGGCGGCCGTCCGGTCTTCCGCGGCGACCGCGTCGTGCGGGGGGTTCACCCCTACGACCCGCTGTGGGGGACCCTCCTCCGTCGACCCTTGCACGCCCGGACGCCCCGTTGACCGCGGAGGGTACGCGTCGGGCCGCAGGAGCCCGGCGTCGAGAGGGCCCTACCCACCGCACGCAGCGTGCGTAGACTACCCGGCACGACGATGCGAATCCTTCACACGATGCTGCGCGTGGGCAACCTCGAGCGCTCCCTCCAGTTTTACACCGAGGTCCTTGGGATGCGCCTCCTGCGCCGCCGCGACTACCCCGAGGGGCGCTTCACCCTGGCCTTCGTGGGCTACGCCGACGAGTCCGAGGCCGCGGCCCTCGAGCTCACCCACAACTGGGACACCGAGGCGTACACCGTGGGCACGGGCTTCGGGCACATCGCCCTGGAGGTGGAAGACGCCGCCGAGGCCTGCGCCCGCATCGCGGCCCGCGGCGGCAAGGTGGTGCGCCCCGCGGGCCCGATGAAGCACGGGACGACGGTGATCGCCTTCGTCGAAGACCCCGACGGGTACAAGATCGAGCTGATCGAGCGCAAGCCCGGGGGCTGAGCGGCGGGGAGCGATGGCCGCGCGGACGCCCGAGGGTGTCCCTGTCACGGGGCGAAACGCGCTTCGGCCTCGGTCACGGCGCTGGGGCCCTGCGACCACGCCGCGAAGGTACGCGCTGCGGCAGCCAGCACAGGGGGCTGCGCTACAACATATCAGCAGCGCCGCGCACACCCTGCGCCTTGATCCGCGATGAAGTGCGTGGCTATTCTGCCGCCGTGGAACGTGGTTCCGACCCCCTGAGCGCTCCGCCCATCGCCCCGTTGGGTGCGGACGTTTGCCGCCGTCGGTGGGACGCGATCGCCGATGCGGTGCTCATCACCGATGGCTCGGCCCGCTACCTCGACGCCAACCGTGCCGCCCTCGGGCTCCTCGGCTACTCGCTCCGCGAGCTCTGCGCGTTGACCATCCACGACGTCGTGGCCCACGACGCAGGGTGGACGGCGTTCGAGTACCAGCAGCTTTTGGACACCGGGTATTGGGAGGGGCGCTGCGTCGTCCGCCCGAAGAACCAGACGCTTGTGATCGTCGAGGCGCGCGCGAGCGTGGTCCGCCTGTCCGGCGGCGACGAGTACGTCAGCGTGCTCCGCGAGCGCTGGATCCCCTCGGTGAGGCCGGCGGTGTCCGCGACTGCCGACCTACTCACGACCCCGGGCATCGCGAAGCTTACGCCGCGCGAGCGCGAGGTGATTGCCCTCATCGCCGACGGCGCGACGAGCGCGCAGATCGCGGCGCACCTCGGCATCAGCGCCCGCACCGCCGACTCGCACCGCCACCAGATCATGCGAAAGCTGGAGGTCTATTCGATCGCTGCGCTCACCCGCCTCGCCGTCCGGCACGGGCTCACGCGCGACGAGTAGGCCGGCAACGCCCGCTCAGTCGACGGGGCCCGTGAGGCCCACGGCGTCCGCGAGGGGCATCGGACGCCCGAGGAAGTAGCCCTGGGCCTTCTCGATGCCGAGCTGCCGGAGCGCGGCGAGCTCCGCGGCGGTCTCGACCCCCTCGGCGATGATCCTGCTGCCGGTCGCCTGCGCGAAGCTGACCAGGGCGCCCCCGAGGGCCCGCCGCGAGAGGTCGGTGTCGATGTCCCGGGTGATGCTCATGTCCAGCTTGATGAGGTCGGGGGCGAGGCGGAGGATGTGCCGGAAGCTCGCGTAGCCCGCCCCGGCGTCGTCGACGGCGACCCGCAGGCCGCGCCCTCGCCAGGGCCCGACCACCGCCGCGAGGTCGCTGTAGTGGTGGATCACGGCGTGTTCGGTCACCTCCATGACGACGCGGTCGAGGGGCCACGGGTCGAGCGCGGCCGCGAGGTCGCCGCCGAGGATGGTCTCGGGCGAGGCGTTGAAGGAGACGTAGGTGTCGGCCGGGAGGTGGTCGAGCGCCCGGAGGCCGCGCCGGACCGCCTCGATCTCGAGCGACGCGCCCCGTCCGATCTGGGCGGCCTCGCGGAACCACACGTCGGGCGTACGCGGGGGCTGCGCGGCGAACCGGGCCAGCGACTCGAAGCCGACGACGCGGCCCTCCCGGGTCTGGTAGATCGGCTGGAACACCATCGACAGGGAGTCGTCCGCGAGCACCGCGTCGATGCGGCGCGTGATCTCGGCGCGGCTGCGTTGGGCGGCGACGTCGTCCTCGATCTGCTCGGCGGCGAGGTCGGCGAAGACCCGCATCATGCCGAGGTCGCGCTCGTTGAGGGAGTGATCGGGGGTGAAGCTGAAGCAACAAAATGTGCCGTAGACGTCGCCGTTGCGGAGCCGGATCGGGACGCTCAGGTGCGCCCCCACGGGCAGGGTGAGCGTCGCGGCGATCTCCAGGGCGGCCTCGAACAGCCTGGCGTCGCGCATGAGCTCGGGCAGGCGCCCGTCGACGACCCGCTGGCAGTAGCTCTCCTCCAGTGGGTCGGACGCACCGACCTTCACGGGCGAGCGCGGGTGCGACGCGTCGACCTGACGGAAGTACCGGCGTCCGCCCTCGAACTCGGACACGAACGCGACGTCCATGCCCAGGTGCGTTCGGATCGCGCAGAGGGCGCGGGTCAGCCGGTGCCCCGGCGACGTCTCGGGGTCCGCCGTCCGCGCGAAGAAGGCGTCGGAGATCGATCGGGTGAGGGGGGCGATCATCGGGGCTCCAATCGATGGACGTGGGCGCACGAAACCGCACGGACGCGCCCTCGTGCTGGGTCACGGGCGGGCGCGCGGGAGTTCCTGCGCCCATCGGGACGGACATCCCCGCCCGTTCCATCCGAGAACCTACCGAAGGCCCCGCGGCCGGGTCCATCTGCAAATCTTCGCAGAAGAGGCCGCGAAACTACGTACGCCGCGCGGACCCGCACGGGGTGCGATCCGGGGTTCAGGCCCCCTGAAAGAAGAGGGCCAGGGTGATGCCCAGGCCCGCCATCCACATCAGGCTACGCAGGCTGGCCTGGTCGGCGACGTACATCCCCAGGTGGGCCACCCGGGCGACCACGAAGGCCGCCGCGAGCATGTCGACCCGCTCCTGGGGGGCGTGCCGCAGCGTGGCCACGATCACCCCCGCGGCGAAGAAGGGAAACGACTCGAACGCGTTGCTCTGGGCCGCGTTGGCCCGCTTGCGCCAGCCCTCCTGCCGGGCCAGCCAGTCGCGGGGGTTGTTGTTGTCAAACTTCGCCCCGCCCTTGGCGATGCCCGCCGAGAGGTACGGCAGGAGGCCCGCCACGACGAGGCACCAGTACGCGATGGTCATGCGCTTGACCACACCACGCCCGAGGCCGCCTCGGCAATCCATCCCGTCAAGGAGAGGTCGGCTCGACCCGGGACATCCGCTTCTGCCGGAACCGGAGGTTGAGCATCTCGACCCCGAGCGAGAAGGTCATCGCGAAGTAGAGGTAGCCCTTGGGGATCTTCTGCCCCATCCCCTCGGCCACCAGCAGGACGCCCACCAGGAGCAGGAAGGACAGGGCCAGGATCTTCACCGACGGGTGCTTGAGCACGAAGTCGGAGATGGGCCGGGCGAAGATGAGCATGACCGCCACCGACACCAGGATGGCCGTCACCATCAGCCACATCTGATCGGCCGGGACCATGCCGACGGCCGTGATCACCGAGTCGAGGGAGAACACGATGTCGAGGGCCACGATCTGCGCGATCACGAGGCCCGCCTGGTTGCGGGCGTTGACCTTGAGCTCCTCCTCCTCGTCGCGTTCGACCTTCGCGTAGATCTCGTTGGTCGCCTTGGCGATCAGCAGCAGCCCCCCCACCAGGAGGATGAGGTTGCGCCCGGAGAACGGCTTGCCGAGCACGGTGAAGAGCACGCGCTGCAGGCCCATGATCCACGAGATGGCGAAGAGCAGCGCGAGGCGCATGAACATCGCCAGAAACAGCCCCAGCCGCGCGACCCCGTCCCGGCGCTCGGCGGGCAGGCGCGTGGTCAGGATCGAGATGAACACCACATTGTCAATCCCGAGGACGGTCTCCATCGCGCAGAGCGAGAGCAGGGCTACCCAGGTCTCGGGTCGTTCAATGCCGTTGAACATGTCGACTGCTCCTCGTGTCCACGGCCCTCCATACGAGACCTTGCCCTGCCCGGGCAAGCGCGCGCTGTCGCCCCGAAGCCGCCCCGGGGCGCATGGGGGCCGGACACGGCGAAGCCCTGCTTTTCTTGGTTGGCCCGCGGCCGCATCGTCCCAGTCCACGAAGGGGTCGGCCAGGGTGGCCCAGGCCTGCGGCCCCTCGTTCATCTCGGCGTCGGTGAGGAGGGCCCCGTCGAGCATCGCCGTGAGGGCCGGGCGGTCCATGCGGGCCCCGATGAGGACGATCTCCTGCCGGCGGTCTCCCCAGGGCTCCTGCCACAGGGCGTCGCGCTCGGCCTTCAGGGCGTCGGCGAAGGTGAAGGTCCGGCCACGGGTGAGGGGCTCGGAGATGCCCGTGCTCTCGATGAGGAGGTAGTCGAAGCGCCCCTCCCGGGCGAGGCGGGTCACCTCCACCAGGAGGTCTTCGCGGAGGGTGCAGCAGATGCAGCCGTTTTGCATCTCGACCAGGGTCTCCTCGGTGCGCGAGAGCCCGCCCCTCGGCCACGAGCCGGGCGTCGATGTTGACCTCGCTCATGTCGTTGACGATCACCTCCCCCCGCTTGTCGCCCCCCATCCCCGGGCGTAGCCTGACCCCCACCATGGGCGACCCCAACTCCATCGTAGGCCTGAGCCTCCGTCTCGCGCGGGCGTACGGCCTCCGCCCCCGCCACGCCCTCGCCCCCATCGCCCTCGTGGCCCTGGCCACAGCCGCCCTCGCCCTCCGACCGCACCCACCCCCCGCCGCCGCCCCCAACACCTCCGCCGACGCCGACCGGGTGTGGTTCGCCGAGCCCACCCTCGTAGCCACCGACGAAGGATGGCTCCTGGGGTACTCCCGTTCGGAGCGGAGGGCCCAACGCCAGGTCGCGGTCGTGGCCCTCCGCCGCGACGGAACCCTCGCCTCCACCCCCCTCGTCCTCTCCACCGACACCCTGGCGGGCCGCCCCACCCTCGCCCGGGTGGGCGATCGTTACGCCCTGGCCTGGATCTCCCTGCCCGACGACGGCCTCCGGTCCACGGTGGCCTCCTTCGCCGTCGTCGACGGACACGGAACCCTGCGCGTGCCGACCCGTCGCCTCGACAGCTTCGGGACCCGGGTGTTCTCCCTGAGCGCGGCCTCCAACGGGCGACACTTCGCCTTCGCGGCTCCCACCTTCGACGACGGTCGACCCATCGCCCTCGCCGTGCACGCCCCCGACGGAACCCCCGTGGCCGACCTGCGCCTCCCCCACGAGGCCCAGGCCCTGAGCCTGGGTTCGGTGGGCAACGACTGGCTCCTGCCCTTCGCCCGCCACGACGCCCGCCGCAACCGGTCGCGGCTCTCGGTGCTCCGCCTCTCCCCCGACGGGGCCCTCCTCAACACCCTCGAACTGGGTGGGTTCGAGGGCGAGGTTCATCATCTTCGGGCGCGGACCCGGGGGCGCGCGACGGCCCTCGTCTGGGGCCAGGACGGCACCTGGTGGCAGCGGCACGAACCCTACTTCGCGCGGCTCGACGAAGGCCGGGTGGAGGTGTCCCCGATGTCCCTCGGAGCCCGACAGACCTCGTCTGACCGCGACGTGGTGTGCGACGACCTCGCCTGCATCTTCACCTGGGTCGAGGTCGGCCCCGGCCCCCACGACCAGCCCGAATGGATGCTCGAACGCCGCACCCTGGCAGGCCACCCCCTCGGCTCTCCCCTGCGGCTGCCCTCCCGAGGAGGAGCCTCGTTCTACGAGGGGCCCTCCGTAGCCGGGCGCAACGACGGGCGGGGTATGCTCGCCGTGCTGCCCGTGTCGGGGCGCGACGGACCAAGCCCGGGGGCCCTGCTCGTGCAACGCCTCGACGCCGAAGGCCGCCCCCAGGGTGCTCCCCGCCCCCTGCCCCTGCCGTAGCCTGCTTCCCCAGCGCCTGGCCCGGCGGCGACCTCAAGGCCCGAGCGTCACCTCTACCCGCCCCGGCAGCCGCCCCGCGCCCGCGGGCACAGGCTCCACCCCCGTAGCCTGCCCGTACACGCACAACCCGTGGTCACGCGGCCCCGGCGGAACCTCCAGACTCAGCGTGAGCACCCCCGGTCGCCCCAGGGCCCGCACCGCCCGGGGATCTCTCGTCGACACCTCCACCCACCGCCCCACCCCGTCATCGGCCGGAACCTCCACCCCCCCCACCTCCACCCCGTCCACCCGAACCACCACCCACGACCCCTCCTCGGGCCGCGCCCCTTCGCCGCGTCCGGGAAGCTCCGAGCTCCCCCGCCACCGCACCGTCACCCGCCCCGCCCGGCGCGGTCTGCCCCCGCCCCGCAGCCGATACAAAAACGTCGGCCGGGCCCGGCCGTACACGTGCATCACCGCGAACCGATCCCACCGCCCCACCCCCTCCCCTGTCACCTCCGCGAAAGCCTCCGGGCGCAACGTCCACCCCCGCACCGCCCCCCGAACCCACGACCGAACCCCCGACCGCCCCGGCCCCAGGACCCGCTGCCGGGTGTCCCACAGCGCCGCGTCTCCGAGGGCGGGACTCAACCGCGGATCGCCCACCGCGTCGCCCCCCGCCCGCATCCGCGCCGCCGCGCGGGCCAGAACCTCCCGCAACGGCCGCGACCGCGCGGCCCAGGCCCCGTCGACATACACCCCGTGCTCCCGCTGGGGGTCGGTGTGCGGGGTGTAGATCCACACCAGGGCCCCGGCCGCCCCGTCGGCCTCGACCCGCTCCAGAAACCGCTCGGCCCAGACGAGGCGCGGGATGTTGCGGTGGGTGGGCGCGAGCGTCCCGAAACCAAACTCACCCCACACCATGGGCTTGCGCACGACGTGGCGGGCGAGCTGGGCGTGGTCGGCGCAGTACGCCTCCAGGGCCGCCAGCCCCGGAACCGCCCCGAGCTCGGTCGGATACGCATGGGCGTCCGCATACGAGACCTCGTCAACCTCCTGAACCATCCTCCACGTCGTGCGCCCCGCGCTCGCCCGGTACCCGATGTGCCCCGCGGCGATCATGTGGTCGGGGTCGATCCCGCGGATCAGCCGGGCCATCGTGCGGGTCCATCCCACCAGGGCCTCCCGGTCGCGGGGCAGGGCCTCCGACTCGTTGACCAGCTCCCACGCGAACACGGCCGGGTCGTCGCGATAGGCTCCCCCCGTGGTCGAGCTCACCCGCCCCACCACCCGGGCCACGTGCGACCGGTAGAGCCCCTCCGCCGCGGCCTCGCGGAAGAAGGCCCCGAGCTCGGCCTCGGCCACCGCCCCCGTGGCGTCGGGTGCCCGCAGCCCCGCCCACTGGAGATACCGCGAGGCCCCCCCGTAGTCCGCCCAACGGTTGGCCAACACCACGATCACCCGCAGACCCCGCGACCGGGCCGCGTCGAGGATCCGGTCGAGGTGCACCGCGCTCTCCTCCACCCACCCGTCTGGACCGATGCGCCAGGCGTAGTCGCGGGTCCACGGGGGGGCGTCGGAGGGATACTCCCCGAGGGCCCACACCCGCACCACCCGCAGCCCGTCGGCCATCACCGCGTCGAGCACCGTCTCCATCGCGGCCCGGTGGTTGCGGCCGTGGGTGATGGCGGCGTTGGCGCCCACAAACCGGAAGGTCTCGCCGTCGAGCACCAACCGCGGCCCCTCGGCCCGCACGAAGCCCATCCGCCCGGTCGCGCTCGCAGGCGCGGGCCCGGGCTCCACGGGCTGGGCCCCGCTCCCCGCGGCCACGCACCACAGCCCCGCGGCCACCCACCCCCGGGCGACCCGCCGAAGCCTCACGGGACCTCGTCCACCAGGGTCACATCCCGCGCATCGGTGGCCATACGCCCCGCGGCATCGGTGACGGTGAGCTCCAGGCGCATGGGTCGCCCCACCACGGCCGCGGGGGTGACCCCCGGAGCGAGGATCACCAGCTCGGCCGAGGTGGTCTCCCACCCGTCGCCCCAGCGGGTGAGCCCGCGCCGATCGACCCGACGCACGAGCCCCCCCTCCGTCACCGCCTCTCCCCCACCCGCGGGCCGCAGGGCGAAGCCCACAAACACATCCCCCGGCAGGCCTCGAAACCGCGCCCGCCCCAGGACATGAAAGCCCCCCTGGGGGCCCATCACCACCTCCATCCGGGCGCCCGCCGTGGGGATCTCCTCCCACAGGCTCACGCCCGTGCCGACGGTGGCCACCGGGGCCACGGGGCCCGCGTCGAGGCCCGCATCAACCCCGCCCTGCCCCGCAGGGCCTGCGCACCCTCCCCCCCCAACAACTCCCGCCACCCACAGGGCCGCCAAGACTGAAACCTTCACGGGGCGACCATAGCACCCGCGAGGCCCCGAAGGCCTCAGGAGCTGCCCCACGGTCCCCACAGGGGGCCGCCTGTGCTATCGCTCGCCCACCTATGGCCCTGCGATCGCGCCCGCTGCCCGCTGTTGTGTTCCTGGCCGCCCTCTGTGGGTGCAGCGAGGGGCCGTCTCCGGCCTCCGACGCGGGCCTCGGGGCGGCCGACGTAGGCCCTCCCGACGCGGGCCCGATGTGCCCCGCCGAGGGCAGCGCCCAGCCCGATCCTCGCGGCGACAGCGCCGGGGCCGTCGACCCCGTGACGGGGTACCTGTGGATCTTCGGGGGCGACACCGGCCCCACCGCCAACTGCCGGACGACCCCGGTTCATCGCGACGACACCTGGCGCTACGACCCGGTGTGCGACCGCTGGACCCGGGTCGACGGGGCGGGCCCCAGCCCCCGGGCCCGGGCGGCCTACGCCCTCGACTCCCGGCGCCGCCGGCTGATGGTCTTCGGGGGCCGGTTTCGGGCCGCCACCATGGGCAACTACACCCACCTCCGCGACCTGTGGAGCCTCGACCTCGCCACGGGGGTCTGGAGCCCCGTCGAGGCCTCCGGGGGGCCCTCGGCCCGGTCCAACGCGGCCATGGCCTACGACCCCGCGGGCGACCGCCTCGTGCTCTTCGGCGGCAACAACAACCCCAGCGGCCTGAGCTTCACTCCCCAACGCGACACCTGGGTCTTCGACCTCGCGGCGGGGTCCTGGCAACGCCTCGACGCCGCGGGCCCCACGGCCCGACTCTTTCACGGCGCCGTGGTGGCCGAAGGGTCCCTGTGGGTGTACGGCGGGGGCGGGGCCAACGCCTTCGTGGGGCCGTTTATGGGCGACCTGTGGCGGCTCGACCTGTCGGCGGGGAGCTGGTCGGAGGTCGCCGTGACGGGCGACACCGCGGGCCTCGCCCAACGCATCAACCCCGCCCTCGCCCCGGCCCCGACGGGCGGCGGGGTGGTGGTGGTGGCCGGACACGACGACGGGGCCCTCGGCAACCGCAACGACATCGTGGCCGTCTCGGCCGACGGGGAAGCCCGGGTCGTGCGGGCGGGCGACCGGCTCGTGCGGCAGGGCAACGGGTTTTGTGACTTCCCCGCGGACTTCACGGCCCCCGACCTGGACGGCCCCGAGCGCCGGAGCGCGTTTGTGTTCGCCCTCGACCCCGTGCGGGGACGGGCCCTGGTGTACGGCGGCAAGACCGACTGCGGCCTCGCCGGAGACGTCTGGGCCCTCGACCTCGCCACCGGCACCTGGAGCCCCCAGCGGGCCACGAGCGACGGCCTCTCGTGCATTCGGGCGGGCCGGACGGGCTGCACCGCCCTCTGCCAGTAGGTAGGCAACGGGCTTGACTACTCTGCGACGGGGTGGTCGAGGGCCCCCACGCGGCGCAGGGCCTCGAACAGCACGATGGCCGCGGCGCTCGCGAGGTTGAGCGACCGGACGGGCCCGAGGGTGGGGATCCCGTACACGGCCTCGGGGAACCGATCGGTGACCTCCACGGGCAGCCCCGTCGACTCGCGGCCGAAGACCAGGGCGTCGCCCGGAGCGTAGGGGGCCTCCAGGTAGCTCTTGCGGGCGTTGGCCGAGAAGAGGTGAACCCGCGGCCCCCCGGGGGTGGCTCCGGCCGCCCCAGGCGCGGCGTGACGCAGCGCAAAGGAGCTGAAGTCCGGGTGGAGCGAGAGGGTCACGAGGTCCCAGTAGTCGACCCCGGCCCGGCGTACGGACTGCGCGTCGATCCGAAACCCGAGGCGCCCCACGAGGTGCAGGGGCGAGGCCGTGGCGGCGCAGAGGCGGGCGATGTTGCCCGTGTTCTGCGGGATCTCGGGCTCGACGAGGACGACGTGAAACGGGGGGGCCAGGGCCGGGGCGCGGAGCTTGCGGTGCATCGGGAGACCTCGGACGGGGGTTGTAGCGTGTCTCGCGGTGCGTGAGGCGACCGCGTGGGGCGAGGGTCGGGGCGATGCGCGAGGCTTGACCCTGCCGCGGCGCGCCGTGATAGCGTGCAAGGCACCCAATGGAGATTGTGCGTACGAGCGTGGCCGTCCTCTGCGGGGTCCTGACGGTGGGCGGGGTGTTCGGGGGGGCGGCGGCCCAGGCCGATCCGCTCGATCTCGCCCTCAACCGTCTGAGCCTCTACAACGACACCCCCTGGCAGAACAACGGGGTGCGCTACGAGCCCGACCGGTGGCGGTACCAGGGCGGCTGCGGCACGGCGGCCACCATCGGGGGGGCCCGGATGGGGCAGTCCCACGCCCAGTGTTTCCCTGACAACCAGCTCTGGGCCAACCTGGTCAACGAGCTCGGAGGGGCCCTCGCCCCGGCCCTCGCGGCCCCCGCCATGACCCTCGGGTACGCGGGCCTCTACATCGGCTACGAGGTCTCGGTCTCCAACCTCAACCGCGGCAACCCCACCGACAGCACCCAACAATACTGGACCCGCGGCACGGAGGGATCGCCCTCGGCCAACGTCGGCACGGGGACCTCGGCCGTCCGCGACCGCGGCGACGCCAACGCCTTCGTCTCGCGCTTGCACGTCCGCAAGGGCCTGCCCTTCGGGTTCGAGCTCGGGACGCAGGTGAGCCACATGCACTCCAGCGGGATCTGGGCCATCGGCCTCGACCTGCGTTGGGCCCTGTTCGAGGGCTTCCGCCACGGGATCGGGTACCTGCCCGACTTCGCCCTCCGCGGGGCCGTCAACACCATGGTGGGCCAGTCCCAGATGAACCTCACCGTGGTCAGCGTCGACGCCGTGCTGTCCAAACGATTCACCCTCGGGGGCATGTTGCGCCTCACGCCCTACGCCGGGGGGCAGGCCCTGATGATCTTCGGCGACTCCGGGGTGATTGATTTTACCCCCACCCGCAGCGCCTACGCCGAGTGCCCCCGGCAGACCATCGCGTACGTGCCCGACACCCGAAGCCCGGGCGACCCCAACCGCTCCCCGAGCGGCCTCCTGGGGCAGCTCCAGTGCTCGGGCAACTCGGCCCCCGTCCCGGGCATCCCCGGCGACCTCAACGACACCCGCAACAGCGGGGTCTTCCAGGCCATGCGCATCCTGCGGCCGCGGGCCTTCGTCGGCCTCCAGCTCCAGTGGGAGATCTTTATGGTCACGGGCGAGTTCGCCGTCGACATCGCCGACCCGTCCTGGCTCCGCACCCCGCCCACCGAGGCCGGTCGGCCCAGCACCGTGCCCAACGCCATGGGGGGCCAGCAGTTTCAGCCCATCTCCTTCGCGGGCACCACCCAATGGATGACCACCATCTCCGTGGGCCTCGCCTTCCGCTGAGACCCGTACGACGTCCCGGTGATCCCATCAGAGGGCCTGGCGGGCATTTTCACGCCCCCGATTCGTGCGCACACTACAAGGCAGCCCCCATGACCCCCTCCAACGCCCCCCCGCCGCCCCCCTCCGTCTCCACCACCCTCGAGCTCGCGGTGGTCGAGGCCCTGCGGGCCCCGTCGACCCTCAACACCCAGCCCTGGGCCTTCGCCCTGCACCCCGACGGGGTCTCCCTCTACGCCGACCGCAGCCGCCGACTGCACAGCCTCGACCCCGACGACCGGGCCCTCACCATCGCCTGCGGGTCGGCCCTGCATCACCTCCGGGTGGCCCTCGGCCGCTTCGGCTGGCGCATCCAGACCCATCGCCTGCCCGACCCCGCCCGACCCGACCTCCTGGCCCGGGTCGAGCTCGTCGAGCAGACGGAGGTCTCTCCGCTGGTCGTGCCCCTGTTTGAGGCCATCGCCGAGCGCCGGTCCAACCGCAGCCCCTACCTGGAAATGCCCGTTCCCGACGAGAGCGTCCAGAAGCTCCGGGCCGCCGCGACCCTGGAGGGAGCCTTCCTCGAGCCCGTCCTCGATGCGGACGTACAAGCCAAGCTCGTCGAGGTGATCATGGAGGGCGACCGGATCCAGTGGGCCGACCCGAAGTTCCGGGCCGAGCTGGCCCGGTGGGTTCGCCCGGCGCACGGGGACGTCCACGACGGGGTGATCCTCGACGACACCACGGGGGGGGCCCTCGAGGCCCTGGCCAACCGTTGGGCCATTCGCCTCCTCAACCGCGGGACCGCCCACGCCCACCAGAGCCGCGACCTGGCCGAGGCCTCGCCCCTCCTGGTGGTCCTGGGCACCCAGGGGGACACCCCCCTGCACTGGATCCAAGCCGGTGAGGCCCTGTCCCGGGTCCTCCTCACGGCCACGGCCGAGGGGCTGTCCACGTCGTTCCTCAACCAGCCCATCGAGCGCCCCGAGCTGCGCTACCTCGTGCGCGACTTCGTGGTCCTCGACCAGCAGGCCGGTCACGACATGGCCCCCCAGGCCGTGCTCCGGGTGGGCTTCGGTCCGCCCGTCCCGGCGACCCCGCGGCGAGCCCTGCGCGACGTGCTGCGGCAGGCGTAGAGAGGCCCGCGGGGCATCGTTCGGGAGGGGTTGTTCGGAAGGGGGGAGTCTCCCCCCCGGAGTGGGAGGGAGACGCGGTCAGGCGAGGTGGCTCAGGGCCGGGTGATCAGCACCGAGTAGGCGCCCCGGGCCGTGGCGGAGAACCCGTCGACGTAGAAGGTGTGCAGCCCCGGGCCCGCGGGGATCGCGGCGGACAACGAGGACTGCACCCCGCACGCGTCGTCGTTGCAGAGGCTGAGGCTCGTGCGACCGGCCGAGCTCTGATGCAGGGAGGTGTCCCACGAGGCCCGGCCGCAGGTGGTGGCCGTGAAGCTGCCCGCCGCGGCGCCCTGGCAGGTGTACCAGTAGTAGGTGTTCTCCGGGCCGGCGGCAGTGCAGGCCGTGGAGGTCACCCGGCCCGTGCCCGAGGTGGTCCCGGACAGGAGCCGACCCGCCCCCGCCGTGAGGAGGGAGACCGTCCCGTTGCCCGTGGGCAGGTGCTGAAAGCGGATCTGGGCCGACCCGCTGCCGCAGCCCGACAGCACGAGGTGGTAGGTCCCCGGGGCGAAGCGGGCCATCACCTGCGACTGCCGGGCCGTAGCGCAGCCCGACAGGCCGTTGTCGTCGTTGCAGACGAGGCCGTTGGTGAGGTTGGCCGCGGTGAGGTTGGCCCCCGTGCTGCTCTGGAAGAAGAGCGAGGTGTCCCAGGAGGCCCCGACGGTGTCGGCGTACACGATCTCGTCGCGGGTGAGGACGAAGCGGTAGAAGACGTCGTTGCCCGAGGTGCACCCGCAGGTGCCCGCGGTGTCGTTGCGGGCGTTGGTGGTGTTGGCCGACAGGAGCTGCGACGGGGCGGTGAGGTTGATCACCGTGGCCCCCGTGCGGGTGTCGTTGGCCGGCGGGGCGAGGCACTGGCCCCCGCGGCAGAACTGCCCCGTGGCGCACTGCCGGTTGCAGCCCCCGCAGTTGTTGTTGTCGGTCTGGGTGTTGACGCAGGTCCCGCAGCGGGTCTGTCCCGCGGCGCAGGTCCCGAGGGCGTACCGAACCTGGTAGGCCCCCGACCCCGAGCACGCGTCGACGATGAGGTTGTGCAGCCCCGGCCCCGTGGGCAGGGTGCTGTTGAGGGTCGACCCGCGGCCGCAGACGAAGCCCGTGTCGTCGTTGCAGACCGAGACCCCGGTGCGGCCCGCCGAGCGCTGGTCGAGCTCGATGTCAAACGCCGTGGTGGTCCCGCAGGAGGAGGCGAAGAAGGGCCCCCCGGTGTCGCCCGGGCAGGTCACCCACCAGTGGCTGTTGTCGGCCCCTCCCGAGCAGCACGAGGCCGTGACGGTCCCCGTCCCCGAGGTGGTCCCGGTCACGGTCTGCTGGGTGGCCGACGGAGCGATCCGCGTGCTCGGCCCGTTGCCGGCCGGCAGGTGCTGAAACCGGATCTGGGCCGTCCCCACCCCGCACCCCGAGAGCACGAGGAAGTAGGTCCCCGGCCCGAGGCGGGCCATGATCTGCGACTGGCGCCCGATGCTCCCCGTCCCCGAGGTGGGGCAGAGGCCGTAGTCGTCGTTGCAGGCGATCCCCCCGGTGGTCCCGGCGGCGGTGATGTTGGCCCCGGTGCTCGACTGCAGGAAGAGCGAGGTGTCCCAGGTGGCCCCGATGGTGTCGGCGTAGACCAGCTCGGGGGTGGTCAGCACGAACCGATAGAAGACATCGTTGCCCGAGGTGCACCCGCAGGTCCCGGTGGTGTCATTGCGGGCGTTGGTGGTGTCGGCCGCGAGGGTCTGCGAGGGCTGGGCGAGGTTGATCACCGTGGCCCCGGCGCGGGTGTCATTGGCCGGGGCCATCCCGCGGCAGGTCCCCGTCTGGCAGGCGGTGCCCGCGGCGCAGGCCCGGCTGCACATCCCGCAGTGGAGGGGGTCGGTCTGGAGGTTGACGCAGCGGCTGCCGCAGAGGGTCTGGCCCGTGGGGCAGGCGCAGCGGCCCATCTGGCAGGTGGTCCCGTTGGCGCAGGCGGTGCCACACAGGCCGCAGTTGGCGTTGTCGGTCTGGAGGTTGACGCAGCGGCCCGCGCACATCATCTGCCCCGCGGCGCAGCCGCAGGTGCCCATCTGGCAGGTGGTCCCCACGGCGCAGGCCCGGTCGCACATCCCGCAGTGGGCGGCGCTCGTCTGGAGGTTGACGCAGGTCCCGTTGCAGTCGGTCTGGCCCGACGGGCAGGTCGACCCGCGGCAGGTCCCGCCCTGGCAGGTCTGCCCCGTGGCGCAGGCCACCCCGCAGGCCCCGCAGTGGGCGGTGCTGGTGCTGGTGTTGACGCAGTCGCGGCCGCAGAGGGTCTGCCCCGCCGCGCAGGCGCAGACGCCCATCTGGCAGGTGGTGCCCGTGCTGCACGCGTTGTTGCAGCGGCCGCAGTGGGTGTTGGTGGTGTTGAGGTCGACGCAGGTCGAGCCGCAGCGGGTCTGCCCCATGGGGCACTCCATGGCCGGGGTCATACACTGCCCGCTCGTGCACACCTGGCCCGCGGCGCACATCCCCGCGCAGCGGCCGCAGTTGTTGTTGTCGCTGTTGGTGTCGACGCACTGGTCGCCGCAGCGGGTCTGTCCCGCGGGGCACGAGGTCATCCCGCCGCACATCCCGGCGGTGCATGTCTGTCCGGCGGCGCACGACAGGCCGCAGGCCCCGCAGTTGTTGCGGTCGGTCTGGGCGTCGACGCAGCGGCCCCCGCAGTCGGTCTGCCCCATCGGGCAGGCCTGGGCCATACACGTCCCGGCGGTGCATGTCTGTCCGGCGGCGCAGGCGTTGCCGCAGGAGCCGCAGTTGTTGAGGTCGGTGGCGGTGGTGACGCAGGCCCCGGCGCAGGCCGTCTGGCCGGCCGGGCACATGATGGTGACCATGCAGGTGCCGGCCGTACAGCTGCTGCCCGGGCCGCAGGCGTTGCCGCAGGAGCCGCAGTTGTTGAGGTCGGCCTGGGTGTCGACGCAGACCCCCCCGCAGGTGACCTGGCCGCTCGGGCAGGCCGCGGCGCAGAAGCCCGCGGAGCAGGACTGATCGGAGGGGCAGGCGTTGCCGCAGGAGCCGCAGTTGGCGTTGTCGCTGGTGGTGTCGACGCAGCGCTCGCCGCAGCGGGTCTGGCCCGCGGGGCAGTCCATGGGGGTGGCGCACTGTCCTGCGGAGCAGACCCCAGGGCTCTGGCAGGCGTTGCCGCAGGAGCCGCAGTTGTCGTTGTTGCCCTGGAGGTCGATGCACTGATCGCCGCAGCGCGTGAGCCCATCGGAGCAGGCCGGGGGGCCGGTGTCGACGAGGGGATTGCCTGTGTCGGCGAAGGGGTTGCCGAGGTCTTCCACCGGCAGGCCTGCGTCGTCGTCGACGACCGGGGGGGGGCCGTTGCACCCGATGCTCAGGGCCAGCGCACAGGCCAGCCACCACCATTGCGTTCGTTTCATCGTAAGGTATCTCCTGGACAGGACAGGGCCTCGGGCGCCCCGCGTACGGGGGCGTGAGGCACCCATCGCACACACACGCGCATCGGACTACACCACGCGCGCATCGCGGGCCTACCATACCGGAACGAGGGTGCACGGGAAAGCCGCCCTCCCCGCACGGGAGCAGCGGCCGTACCGAGGGCGAACATGGTGGAGGGTGTTGAGGAAGGAAGGCGGGGAGGGACGGCGAGGCGGGACGGGGCGATCAGACGAGGGCGCGGCCGAGCTCGGCGTTGATCTTGTCCTCAATCTTGCCCTTGAGGGGGCGCATCATAAACGACAGCTCTACCTCGACCCGCACGGTGGTGTCGGTCACGGTGAATTTCCCGGTGGTGGGCTTGGTGATGGTGAACACATCCCCCGCCCAGGCCCCCTGGATGCCGAACTCGCCCTTGATGCGGTCGATGACCTCGCCGGCCCGGGTCTTCGCGGTCTCGCGGCCGAGGGTGTGGTTCTTCGTGATGTCGATGGCTGCCATTGGGGGGTGTCTCCCTGGTGAGAGGTGGAAGGGGGTGAGCCCGGAGCCTGCCGTTGGTTACACCACGCCGTCAATCACTTCGAGGGCCATGTCCCAACGTTCGAGGGGGGGCATGATGTAGGCCCCGGCCACGCGGTGGCGCACGGCCAGGAGCATTTCGCGCGCGATGGCCACCCCCTCCTTGCGGGCCGCCGGGCCCGAGCCTACGCCCCGCATCCGCGCCCGGGTGGCGTCTGGGATGCGCATCCCGGGCACCTCGTTGTGCAGAAACTCCGCGTTGCGATGGCTCGCCAGGGGCAGAAGGCCCACCATCACGGGCACCCCCAGGGGCTCGACGTCGTCGAGGAATCGCTCGAGGACCCCGGGGTCGTAGACGGGTTGGGTCATCACCAGCTCGGCCCCGGCCTCGATCTTCTTCCGCAGCCGGGCGATCTCGCGGGGGTAGTCCATGGCCGCGGGTTCGGCCCCGGTGGCCAGGAGAAACCGCGTGGCTCCCCCGAGGGCCTTGCCCCCCGGGTCGCGCCCGTGGTTGAGCCCCCGCACGAGCCGCAGGAGCCCGATGCTGTCCATGTCGTAGACGGCCGTGCAGTCGGGGAAATCGCCCATCTTGGGCGGGTCCCCGGTGATGATCACGAGGTTGCGCACCCCGAGCTCGTGGGCGGCCAGGACGTGCCCCACCAGCCCGAGCACGTTGCGGTCGCGGCAGCACACGTGCAGGAGGGGCTCGACCCCTTCCAGCAGGAGCCTTGCGGCCAGGGCCACGTTGCCCATCCGGGCGCTCGCCCGGGGGCCGTCGGCGATGTTGATCACGTCCACCCCGTGACGCACGAGCTCCTTGGCCCCGGCCACGGCCCGGGAGGGGTCGATCCCGGTCGGGGGGTTGACCTCCACGCTCACCACGAACTTCGTGCCCAGCTTGGCCGCGAAGAGGCTCTTGTCGGCCCGGGCCACGGGCTCGACCCCCGGAGGCAGGGACAGGACCTCGTAGCGCTCGTGCAGGGAGCCCCCGTTGTCGCTGGACTCCGGGCCCGAGGCCCCGTCTCCCTCGTGGGCCAGCATCCGGGCGGCGTTGGCCACGCGCCGGATGTGGTCGGCCGTGGTGCCGCAGCAACCCCCGACGAGGCGCACCCCCAGCTTCATCATCCGTCGGGCGTAGACCCCGAAATACTCCGGGTTGGCCATGTACAGAAACCGCCCCTCCACCCGCCGCGGGACCCCCGCGTTGGGCATGGCCGCCAGGGGCAGTCCCACGGCCCGCATCCGCTCGACCATCTCGTACATCCCCGCCGGGCCGTCGCCGCAGTTGACCCCGATCACGTCGGCCCCCCACTGGGCCATCCGGTCGGCCATGGCCTCGGGGGGGGTCCCGTCGGCCATGGCCCCGAAGGCGTCGAAGCTGGCGCAGGCCACCACGGGCAGGTCACAGGCCGACCGGACGGCCTCCAGCGCGATCCGCATCTCCTCGGGCTGGCGCATGGTCTCCAGGACGATCAGGTCGGCCCCCGCGAGCCCCTCCACCTGCTCGCGGAAGGCCGCTCGGAGCTCGGCCAGATCGTGGGCCGGCAGGCCCTTGAGGTTGAGCCCCGAGGGGCCCACCGAGCCCCCCACGAAGGCCCCCGCGGCCGAGGGTCCCGCGGCCTCGATGGCCTCCCGGGCGAGGGTCACCCCGGCCTCGTTGAGGCTGCGGGTGCGGGCCTCCAGGTTGAAGCGGGTGAGGCGCGGGCGGTTGGCCCCGAAGGTGTTGGTCACCAGGAGCTGGGCCCCGGCCTTGAGGTACTCCCGGTGGATGGCCCGGATCAGGTCGGGGCGCGAGAGGTTGATCTCCTCGTAGTTGTGCGTAAACAGAATGCCCCGCTCGTAGAGCTGGGTGCCCATGGCCCCGTCGGCCACCAGGGGGTGGTCTCGGAGGGCGTCGAGGAATCGGGAAGTCATCGGGGGATTCCTCGGGTGATAGGCCCCGAGAGGGTGAGGCCGCAACCGCCCACCGCGCGGATTCGTCCGCGAGGAGAATCAGGAGGGCTTCCACGCGAGGGGGGGCTGTTGGTACGGTGCGGCCGCGATGCAACAAACCCCCGTGGTGTTGATCACCGGCGCCAACGGCGAGATCGGTCGAGCCCTGCTCGAGCGCATCCACGCCGAAGGCCGCTATCAGGTCGTGGCCCTCGACCTCACCCCCCTGCCGGCCCGGTCGCGGCCCCTGTGCGTGGAGTCGTACGCGGGCAACATCCTCGACCGGTACCTCCTCGACCAGATCGCCGCCCACCACGAGCTCGACGCCGTCTTCCACCTCGCGGCCCTGCTCTCCACCCGCGGCGAGCGCGACCCCGACCTGGCCCACCAGATCAACGTCGAGGGCACCCTCCACCTCCTGCGGATGGCCCAACAGCAGACCGACCGCCTCGGGCGGCCCGTCCGCTTCATCTTCCCCAGCAGCGTGGCCGTGTACGGCCTGCCCGACCTCGACACCAAAAACCGGGCCGGGGCCGTACGCGAGGATCAGTACCACGAGCCCATCACCATGTACGGCTGCAACAAGCTGTACTGCGAGCACGTGGGGCGCTACTTCACCCGCTTCTACCGCTCGCTCGGGGCCAACGCCGACCAGCCCCGGGTCGACTTCCGGGCCTTGCGCTTCCCGGGCCTTCTGTCCGCCGACACCGTGCCGAGCGGGGGCACGAGCGACTTCGGCCCCGAGATGCTCCACGCCGCGGCCCAGGGGCACCCCTACGCCTGCTTCGTGGGCCCCAAGGCCCGCATCCCCTTCATGGCCATGCCCGACGCCGTGCGGGCCCTCCTGGGGCTGCTCGAGGCCCCGGCCGAGTCGCTCACCCGGGCCAGCTACAACATCAGCGGGTTCTCCCTGTCGGCCGCGGACATCGCCGAGCGGGTGCACAAGGCCTTCCCCCGGGCCGAGATCGCCTACGCCGTCGACGCCAACCGGGCCCGGATCGTCGACAGCTGGCCCCTCGACATGGACGACGCCGCCGCCCGCGACGACTGGGGCTGGCACCCCACCTACGACGCCGACCGGGCCTTCGACGAGTACCTCCTGCCCTCCATCCGGGCCCGCTACGGCCGCTAAACCGCGGCCAGTTCGGGATGTGTAGTTTTCTCAACGAGACGCAAGCCAGGCAAGGAAGGGCGACGACGGCGGGCTCCATGCCCGGCGAGGAGACCTGACGCCGCATGGCGACGCGGATCGGCAGAGAAAACTACGCATCCCGAGCTGGACGTGGTTTAGAGCGCCGAAAGACCTCTCCGCCCGCCCCCTGTGGCCCGCGCACCGTGCCCTGAATGTCCCGCCCGGGTGCATATCCCGATTGATCCCACGGCCCGGGGCGGCACAATGGCCCCGCGATGGAAGACCTCGACCTGGTTGGTGTGCGGTTCAGCTCGGCCCGCCCGCCCAATCCTACCTGGATCGCCTGGGGGACCGAACGTGGAGGGGCCCTCGTCGTCGACGGGGTCGACCACGTCGGGGCCACCCTGGCCGAACGCCTCGCCCGCGGGACCCCCCGGGTCATGGGGGTGGACGTCCCCTTCGGCCTGCCCGCCGTCCTGGCCCGCACCTTCGTGCCCCTCGTCTCCAACGGCTGGCAGGTCCTGGAGCACCTCGTGGTCACCCCCAGCGCCACCCTCGACGTAGCCTGGGCCGAGTGGGCCACGGCCCACCCAGGCACCCTGCGCCTCACCGAAGCCCTCTCCCACGGGGCCCCGAGCCTGACCGAGCCGCGGCCCCCCCAGTGGCGACGCATCCGGGCCCTGGCCCGCATCCTGTGGGACCTCCGCGACCGCGTGGCCGTGGTCCCCTTCGACAGCCTGGAGCTGTCCCCCGTGCGCCCCATGGTGCTCGAAGTCCTCCCGGCCACCCTCCTGCGCATCCTCGCCCTCCCCCTCACCTGGCACCAGTCCGACCACACCCAACTGGGCACCGTCGAGCACACCGCCGCACGCCTGGAGGTCCTGCGCCGACTCCCCGAGGCCCTGAGCGCCCTCGGGATCCGCATGGAGATCCCCGGCCCCATCGCCAACGCCGCCGCCCACGACAAAGCCGGCGACGCCATCGAGGCCATCCTCGGCCTCGTCAGCGCGTACCTCGCCACCCGCGGCCTGTGGATCCCGCCCCCCATCACCGGGCCCCACGCCCCGCGGGTTCTGGTCGAGGGCTGGATCGTCCGGCCTGGTTGACCGCCCCCCCTCCTTCACGCTACGGCCATCGGCGCCGTGCTCCGACGCCCCGCCCTGCGCTCCGCCTGCCTCGTCGCCCTCGCCCTCGGACTGCACGAGGCCCCATCCCTGCACGCCCAGGTGCGCGGGGTCGGGGCCCGCCCCCTCACCCCCGCCGGCCCCCCCCCGTTTCATGACGTCGACCGCGGCGAGAGCCTCTCCGTCATCGCCCAACGCTACGGGGTCACCGTCCACCAGCTCGCCGAGCGCAACCACCTGGCGCCCCCCTACGCCCTGCGGGCGGGCCAGCGCCTCCGCCTCCCCCACGACGCCGCCCCCGCCCCCCAAAGCTCCGCACGACCCCTCTCCAGCCCCGCACGCCCCCTCTCGGGCTCCGTCGGACAGCTCCGCGGGGCCGGACGCCTTTCCCCAGTGGAGCGGGTGGAGCGGGTGGAGCGGGTGGAGCGGGCGACCCCATCGCCCCCCGTGGCCCCCCGGGCCCTGGCCGCCCTCGAGCGCAGCAGCACCCGCGGGACCTCCCGCTACGGCCGCCCCCGTCGGCCCGGGATGGTGTCCCTGCGCCGGGTCTCCTCCGACGAGCGGGTGACCACCCGCCTGCGCCGCCCCAACCGCGGGGTCCTCGCCCTGATGCGCAGGTTTCTGCGGGCCAACGGGGGCGAGTCGCACCCCATCGACGCCCGGCTCCTGCGTCAGCTCGCCATCGTGAGCGACCACTTCGGGGGACGGGTGTTGCAGGTGATCTCCGGGTTTCGCCCCTTCCGCCGCGGGCAACACACGGCCCACTCCAACCACAACGTAGGCCACGCCATCGACTTCCGTGTGGAAGGGGTGCGCAACCGCGACCTTTGGGACTACTGCCGGACCCTGCCCGGGACAGGCTGCGGGTACTATCCCCGGTCGGTGTTCGTGCACATGGACGTGCGGAGCGAGTCGGCCGTGTGGGTCGACTGGTCGCGGCCCGGAGAGCGCCCGCGGTACGGCAGCCTCTCGGCCCCGCCGCCCCCGCGCCGCCCCGGGGCTCCCCCCGCCCCCGCCCCCACCCCCGAGCCCACCCCCCACGGGGCCGACCCCGAGCTCGACGACGTAGCCGCCGAGGCCCCGCACATCCGTACGGCCACCCCCGAGCCCGAAGACGACCACAGCGCGACCGGGAGCCCCCTGACCCCGCCCCCGCTCGCGCCTCCGCCCCCGGGCGACTGAGGGCGGCGGGCGGTGATCCCTCCCGTCAGGCTCGTTTACACGCTTGGCCCCTTTCCTTACGGACACTTTCCGTCCGTACCGCAAGGCGAAGCCGGCGGTGGGCACGGTTGACCACTCCCCTTCCTGCGGGCGACGAGCAGCGGGCGGCGAAGCCGCCAGGGCGCAAGGGCCAGGCGTTGTGGAGGGGGCATCGAGCAGGCGAGGGTCGACGCGCGAGGGAGAGGGAGAGGGGTCGCGGACGAGGGCGCGGTTGCCAGCGCAACGTCGAGGGGGTCTCGCCGCACTCCCCCCATAAAACGTTCTGGCCCTTGCGCCCCTTGCGCCCTGGCGGCTTCGCAGCCCGTCGCCCGCAGCCCGGTGCTCCGCAGCGGACAGCGCGCCTTCGCGGTGCTGCAAGGGCAGTGGTCAACCGTGCCCACCGCCGTCTTCGCCTTGCGGTACGGACGGAAGGAGGGAGTACAGACCGAGACAGGCCGAGACGTCCGCGCGGGTCAAAACCCCGCGTCGCCGCACGGGACCTGCACCGCCGGGGCGGAGCGGTCGCAGCGGTTGTTGACGCAGGCCACCAGGGCCCCGCAGGTGGCCGCGTTGCAGTTGAGGTAGGTGATGCACTCGCCGACGCTCATGCCCCCGCGGTATCCCCCGTCGGGGCAAGGGCGAAACACCGTGTCGTCCGCGCAGAACCCGAGCACGCACAGCCGCACCGGGCCGCAGAGCCCCTCGGGGTTGCAGTCGGCCTCGGCCACGCAGGGTTGCCCGCCCTCGCGCACCGCCTCGGGGGGAGACACACAGCCCAACCCCAGGAGCACGATTGCGCCCATCGCCCATTTGCGCCCGATCCTCATCGCCCAAGCCATGCCACACTCCGCGCGGGAGGGAAACGTCCTCGACCCGGCCTCACACATCCGGCCCCGCCCCCGCGTCGCCGCCCCCCCCCTCGGAGGCGTCCCGGACCGGGACATCGTCCGCAGGGGCGTCCCCGTCGGGCGCGTCTCCGTCGGGGGCGTCCCCGTCGGGCACGTCGGCCCCCGGGACATCGCCCGGCGCTGCGTCGAAGGCAGGGGCCGTGTCCGCAGGCCCGGAGCTGTCCTGCGACTCCGCCGCATCCTCCCAGGGCGGAGCCGCGGAGTCGGCCGGGGCCCCCGCATCGAGCGAGACCACCACGTCGTGCGGGGTCGTCATCGCGCCCGTATCCGCCCTCTGGGCGGCGTCGGCCCCGCCGCCCGCCAACCCCCCGTCGAGGGTGGCACTGGGGTCGTCTCCGTTCGGCAGGATCGGGCGCGACCCGAACACACACCCCAAACACACCACCCCCACGACGAGACCACGCACCCGCGCCGTCACGGCGCGCCCCCTGCGCCTTCGGCACCCTCTGCGCGGTCGAAGCGGGCCCCGGAGGCGCTGTCGTCGGCCCCGTCGTCGACCTGGGAGGCGTCGACCTGGCTCGCATCGACCGCGGCCCCGTCGTCGGCCCCTGCGTCGAGGACGTCGGCGTCGCTCGCCCCCGCGTCGCGCATGTTGATGGCCGGGTCGCACGGGGCCCCTCCGTCGCGCAGGACGTAGCCCGCGTCGCCCCCGTCGGTCCGCCCCGCCCCGTCGCGCGGAATACACTGGTCGCTGTCGAGAACCCCCGGGACCGTGACCTCGCCCCCCGACGCGTCGGCCAGACCCGGGGCCGTCCCCCCGTCAGGACTCCCCGTGAAGGCCCCGTTGTCGTTGGTGCGGCCCCCGCCTCCCCCGGCGTCGTAGTCGTCGAGGGGCAGGATGGGACGCGACCCGAAGATGCACCCCGCCGAGAGCATCCCGAACGCCATCATCATCACCAGCCAGCCACGACGCATGGGAAGTCTCCCTCGACCCGCAGAGCCCTGCACAGACCGCACCAGCGACATCGCAGACCGCACCCGTGCGGTCCGAGGCCCTCCACCGTGACAACCCGCGGAGGCGGGCGGCACAGTACGGCACACCCCCAGGCTAGTCCAGCAAGCCGTACTCCTTGAGGCGGCGGTAGAGGGTCCGGCGGGGCATCCCGAGGTGTTCGGCCGCCCGGACCTTGTTCCAGTTGCAGGCCTCGAGGCCGTCGACGATGCGTTGGCGCTCCAGGGCCCGGCGTTGAGCCGCGGGAGACCCCTTCGGGGCGGCAGGGGCCTCGCTCCGGGGGAGCGGCTCGGCGGCGGGCCCGGGGGGCACCGTCGGGCCGCGGGCTTCGTCTCCCGTGGACAGGGCCTCGGCCTCGATCACGTCGCCCTCGACCAGGACCGTGGCGCTCTCCAGGGCGTGCCGGAGCTGCCGTACGTTGCCCGGCCACGGCGACCGCATGAGCCGCCCGAGGGCCTCCCGCGACAGCCTCTTGCGGGGCCCTCCCTGCTCCTCGGCGAAGGCCGCGAGGAAGTGGGCGGCCAGGGCCGGGATGTCCTCGACCCGCTCGCGCAGGGGCGGGATGGGCACCGTCACCACCGCGAGGCGATAGAAGAGGTCCTCGCGAAACCGCCCCTCGGCCACGAGGTCGTGCAGGGGCCGGTGCCCGATGGCCACCACCCGCACGTCGATGGCCTCGTCGCGCTCGGCCCCGACGGGACGCAGCCGCCGCTCTTGCAGCACCCGGAGCATCTCCACCTGCATCTTGGGCGACATCTCGCTCACCTCGTCGAGCACGAGGGTGCCCCCGTGGGCGCTCGCGAGGAGCCCCTTGCGGTCGCGGTCGGCCCCCGTGAAGGCCCCCCGGACGTGGCCGAAGAGCTCGCTCTCCAGGAGGGTCTCGGGGATGGCCCCGCAGTGCACCACCACGAAGGGCCCCCGGCCCCGAGGTCCGCCGTAGTGAAGGGCCCGGGCCACGAGCTCCTTGCCCGTGCCCGACTCGCCCTCGATCACCACCGACACGTCGCTGTCGCGCAGGCGCTCGACCAGGGCGAAGACCTTCCGCATGGCCGCGGTCTGGCCCACCAGCCCCTGCGGAGCAAACCGTTTGCCCAGGGCTTCTTGCGCGCGCACGAGGGAGGTCCGGGTGGCCTCCAGCTCCGTGGTGCGGGTCTCCAGGAGGGCCTCGATCTCCTGGTGGGCGCGTTCGAGCTCGTGGGTTCGGGCCTCGAGCTCTTCGACCACCCGGCAGTGCTCGACCGCGATGGCGGCCTGCTCGGCGAAGGCCGCCATGAGGGCCACGTCGCCGGGCGACCACACCACCCGCCTCCGCCGACTCTCCACGTACAGCACCCCCAGCACCCGCCCCCGAAACCGAATCGGAACCGCCGCCACCGCGCACACCCCCAACTCGTGCACGCTGCGAAAATCCGCGAAGCGCCGGTCGCCCCGGGCGTCGAGGGTCACCACGGCCTCGCCGTCGATCCACACCGTCTCCGCCATGCTCCGCGAGAACTGATCGTCGGGTCCATCGCCCCGCGGCCCTCCCTCGCGGGCCCTGACCTCCAACACCCCCTGGGGGCTCGCCAGGAGGAGGGCCCCGCGCTCGGCCCCCGTCAGCTCGACGGCGCTCCGTACGGCCTGCTGAAGCACCCGCTCCAGGGAGTCCTCCTCGCCGAGCCTGCGCGACAGCTCGATGAGCAACACCGTCCGCTCGTCCGAGGCCATCAGGGTCGGAGCACTCACGGCCCCCATGCCCGTACGGAGCCCCATCGAGGTCACCCCCATCACGGAGCGCCGCCCGGACTCGACGCCCGCCGGGAGCCCGTCTTGCGCGGCGGTTCCCATGGCCTCGGCGCGTAGCCCCGCCCGACGGGGAGCGCTCCAGAACGCACCCCGCAGGTCTGGAGGCAGAAGCCCCGCCTTGTCTTCGAGAATCTCCAGGGCCCGCTCCCGATCGCGCCGGGCATGAAGCCCCGCCCCCATGGCCGCGTGGGCCTGGGCCCGAGCCCCCAGGGCCGCCGTCAGAACCTCCCAGTCGTGGGCCCCCTCGGCCCCCTCCAGGGCCGCCCCGAGGGCCGTCAGGGCCCCTCGTGCATCCCCCCGCCCGAGGGCCGCACGGCCCTCCAGCATCCGAGCCCGGGGCTCCTTGTCGCCGAGGGTGGGATGGGCCTCTCGCACGGCCCCGAGCACCTCCGTGGCCCGGGTCACATCCCCCGCCTCGCCCCGGTCGAGCAGAACCTCCGCCGCATCGAGCCGGGCGTCGGCCGCGTCGTCGGTCTGCCCGAGGGCCACAAACTTCGCCGTGGCCGCCTCGATGGCCCGCAGCCCCGTGGCCGGATCGCCCCCCCGGGCCAGGGCCACCCCCCGCATCAGCTCGGCCGCCGCGACCATGTCCGGGGCCCCGGTCTCTTCGGCCAGACGGAGGGCCGCGTCGAGCTCCGACCGTGCCCGGTCGAGGGACCCGATCCGCACGAGCTGCGAGGCCGTGTTGAGCCGGGCGTAGAGCACCGCCGGGCGCATCCCCGCCCGCTGGGCCAGGCGCAGGGAGGCCTGACCGTGCTCCAGGGCCGCCCCGAGGTCGCCGCGGCGTTGGGCGATGTGCCCGAGGTTGATCCGGGCGTTGACCATGCCCCGCAGGTCGCCCGCCGCCCGGGCCCGGTCGAGGCTCTGCTCGTGCAGGGCCCGGGCACCCTCCAGGTCGCCCCCCCGCTCCTTGGCCACGGCCAGATACACCAGGACCGTGGCCTCCTCGCGCCCCAAGGCCAGGGCCGCAAACTGCCCCCGGGCCTCTTCGAGGAGGGCCATCCCCGCGGCCACCTCGCCCGCGTACACCGCGGCCACCCCGGCCAGGGCCCTCGCCGCCGCGCGCTCTCGGGCCCCCTTCGCCCGCCCCGCCGCGGCCATGGCCCGCGACCGCACCGCGGCGTAGTCCCCCCGCGGCATCTCGGCCCGGGCCTGCTCGGTGAGGGCCTCGGCCGCCAGGTCGTCCTCGGCCTCGGGGTCGTGCACGAGGACCTCCAGGGTCTCCAGGGCCCCGTCGGTGTCGCCCTGGGCCCGCCGCAAGCGCCCGAGGAGCAGCCGGGCCCGACGCCCCACCGCGGCCCCCTCGCCGAGGAGCCCCGTGGCCAGGGCCTCGGCCTCGGGCAGGCTCCCGGCCTCGTGCAGGAGCTCGGCCTCCAGGAGACGGAGGGTGCCCGTGACGGCCTCGGGGCGGACCCGGCGCAGGGCCTCCACGAGCCGGGCTCCCCCGCGGGGCAACCCCTCCGCCCGCAGGGCGGCCGTAGCCTGGTCGGCGAGCACGAGGGCCCGGTCGACCCGCCCCGCCCGCAGCCACGCCCAGGCCCGGACAGGGCTCGAGGCCCCCACCGACTCCAGGGCCTCGGCCGCCCGCCCCTGAACCCCCTCCTGAACCCCCTCGGGCAGGGCCCCCCGCAGGGCCGACTCCACCGCCGCCGAGGCCGCCATCACGCGCCCGTCGGCCCGCAGGCGCACCACCCCCGCCGCACGGGCCGCCCGCAGGGCTCCCTCATCGACCCCCGCGGCCCGCAAGACCTCCGGACCCCCGTCGCCTCCGAGGGCCGCCACCGTGGCCGCGGCTTCGAGCACCGCGGGAGGCAGGGCCGCCACGCGCCGGGCCGCCACCTCGGCCGCCCCGGCCGACACCGCGGCGCTCTCGACATCGGCGGGGGTCACGGCCCCATCCCGGGCCAGGGCCATCAGGAGCTCGGTCACCGCGAGGGGGAGGGCCCCGGTGCGGCGCAGGACGGCGGCCACCACGGCGGGCTCGACGGCCCCGAGGATCTGGGTGCACAGGGCGCTCACGGCGGCCTCGTCGAGGGGCCCGAGGGAGACCACCTCGGCGGGGTCGAGCTCACGCACCCGGGCGGGGTCTTCGGCCGAGGCCACGACGAGGAGGGGTTCGGCCGCGTCGCAGCCGTAGGCGATCGAGCGCAGGAGGGCGGCCACCCCGGGGTCGGCCCGGTCGAGGTCGTCGACCAGGATGAGGACAGGACCCTGCCCCGCGGCCCGACGCAGGGCCGTCACGAGGGCGTCCGGGGCGCTCGGATCGACGGCCACCCCCGCCAGGATCGCAGCCCCCGCCCGCAGGCGCCGGACGGGCCCGTCGCCGGGTTCGCCGTCGAGGGTGAGGGTCTGCACGCCGCGCAGCTGGGCCCTCCAGGCCAGCTCCCGGAGCAGGGTCGACCGCCCGCTCCCCTCCTCGCCTACGACCAGCACCGTCGGGGCCCCGGGTTCGCGCTGCACGAGGCGCCGGGCTACGGCGTCGAGCAGGCTCCCGAGTTCGTGTTCCCGGCCTTCGGGGCGCAGGACCACCCGACGTAGCCCGAGGGGATCGTCCCCGGTTTCGGCCCCAAGGGCGGCCAGGAGGTCGTCCATCGAGGCCACCCGCCGGGCCGGGTCGTCGGCGACGGCCCGCCCGCACACCTCCCAGAGACTCAGAAGCCCCGGGTCGTCGCGCACCCAGGACGGCGTCTCCACCGCCTCCGTGGGGGGCTCGGCGCACCGGGCCAGCACACACCGGAACGACAAGGCCAGGGCGTACACGTCGGCCCGGGGGTCGGGGCTCAGGGCCTCTCCCGCGAAGAGCTGGGCCTGGCGCTCGGGGGGCATAAACCCGAGGGTTCCGCCGCGGACCCGGGCGGCGGCCCCGAGGGCTCCGTGGGCGAGGCCGAAGTCAATGAGAACGGGCCGGTCGCTGCCTTCGGGCACGAGCAGGTTGGCGGGCTTGAGGTCGCCGTGTACGACCCCGAGCCGGTGCAGGGCCCGCAGGGTGGCCGCGGTGGAGACCAGGGCCGTACGGATGGTGGGCCCGGGGGCGCGTTGCAGGGCCTCGTCGAGGGGAGAGCCGTCGACGAAGGCCCGGGTGAAGAAGGGCCCCCCGGGGTCTTCGGCGTCGGCGTGGGCCAGGCCGAAATCGTGAACCCGCGCGATGGTGGGGAGGTCAAGCTGGGCGACGATCTGAAACTCGTTGACGAGCCACTGGGCGAGGCCGTGTTGGGCCTGCGGGTGCAGGCGCTTGAGGACCATCACCGCGTCGTCGGCGAGCCGGTCTTCGACGAGCCAGACCCCGCCTCCACCGCCCTCGCCCACGCGACGGAGCACCCTGTACCGATCGGCAAGCCGCATGATCGGTCCGGGACTCTACGCGAAAGATCAGTCCCTGCGGTACATCGTGACGTGGCCACGGCTTCCCAAGCCTGAGGCCGTGGGGTACCGTCCCCGACCGTGCTGACCCGGGTGTACCTCGACAATTACCGCTGTTTCTCCAACTTCGAGTGGCGTCCCGGCAAGCTCGTCGTGCTGGCGGGACGCAACGGGTCGGGCAAGTCGGCCGTGCTCGAGGTCATCACAGGCCTCGCGCGGGTGTTCGACGAGGCCCAGCGAGTCGAGGAGGTCTTTCCGGCAGAGTCGGTCACCCGATGGGAGCGGCGTGCAGAGCAGAAGCTCGAGCTCGACGTGCGTCTGCCGGAGGGCGAGTTTCGGTACATGCTGCGACTCGATCACAGCGGCAAACGCGATGCGGTCCGCCTCCTCGAGGAGCGTCTGTCGCTCGCCGATCAGGAGCTGTTCCTGTTCAAGGATGGCAACGTGCACTTGCACCCGGATGATGGCGCGGCTGCGCAGGTGTACCCCGCCCGCGGCTCAGACTCCCCGCTCAAGGACGTGCCCGAGCTCCCGACCCACACCAAGCTCACAGCATTTCGACGTGCGCTCCAGCGGTGGTGGCTCATCAAGCCCATGCCATCGGAAATGGACGACCTCTCCGACAGGGAGGTCCCCTCCCCCGAGGTCCACCTCACCGACTTTGCCGACTGGTACCGCTGGGTCAACGGGGACGCCTTGAAGGTCACGCGCCTCATGGATCGCCTCCGCACGGTCCTCGATGGCTTCGCCTCGCTGCGCCTCAAGAACGACGGGCGAGACGCACGGATCCTCCAGGCGGTCTTCCAGCTCAACGCCGCCTCGGGGTCACGCCCGACCGAGGTCGTCTTCGACCTGCACGAGCTCTCCGAGGGTCAACGGCTCCTCATCGCGCTCTATGCCCTCGTCGAGTTTGGGCCCGTGCGCGACGGCCTGCTCTGCCTCGACGAGCCCACCAACTACCTCGCCCTGGAGGAGATCGAGCCCTGGCTCAAGGAACTGGAGGCCGCCCTCGACGAGGACGACGGGCAGGTCTTCATCGCCTCGCACAACAGCGAGGTCGTCAACCGACTCTGGGCCACCCACGGGGTGTGGTTCGAGCGCGACGCCATGGGCCCGGTGCGGCTCCGCGCGACGACGCCGACCGAGGGGCTCTCGCCCGCGGAGATCATGGCGCGAGGCTGGGGCTGATGGCGCGCACCGCGCGGTACATCATCCTCGCCGAAGACCTCGCAGGCGCACGCTTCGTCGAGAATCACCTCGTCACGCGATGGGGAATCCCCCGTCGCGATGTCCGGCAGGAGGTCCACCCCAAGGGCATCGGCTCGGGCAAGCACTGGGTCGAAGCCCGTTACCCGATCGAGGTGCAGGCCTATCGGGCGAAGCGCAATCACGTCTACAAGGCCCTCGTGGTCGTCACCGACGCAGACGAGGCGCCCGTTGCCACGCGACACGCGGCCCTCGATCAGGCCCTCGCCACCACCACACCTCCGATGGCCGCTCGGAGTCCCGACGAGGCGATCGTCCACGCGATCCCGCGTTGGGAGATCGAGACGTGGGCAGAGCACCTCCTCACGAACGAGGTCGTGCCAGAGGACCAGAAGATGGGGTGGACCACCGAACGCAGCGAGAGGGAGTGTGCGCGAGCGGGCTACCTGCTGCACCCGCACCGGCAACCCCGCCCTCCGTGCTGCCCGCCGTCGATGCGGGCGTCGGACGCCGAGTTCGCGCGGCTCGATCCCTGAGCCTTTTCCCCCTTCGAGGTCGTCCATGCAGCTCACCGACACCCAACGCAGCGCCATCGCCCACCGCGACGGGCACCTCCAGCTCATCGCCTGCGCCGGCTCGGGCAAGACCGAGGTGGTCGCCCGCCGGGTCGTCGAGCTCCTGCGCCCCCAAGCCCGGGATCGCCTCGTGCCCGCCAACATCGTCGCCTTCACCTTCACCGAGAAGGCCGCGGCCGAGCTCAAAGACCGCATCCACAGCCGCGTCCAGGAGGCCCTCGGCCCCATCCCCGGCATGGCCGAGATGTTCGTCGGGACCATCCACGGCTTCTGCAAGCAGCTCCTCAACGACGAGATCCCGGCCTTCCTCAAGTTCGACGTGCTCAACGAGGTGCAGCAGCACCTCTTCATCGACCGATACTCCCAACAGAGCGGCCTCGCCCGCAGCGTCGACCTGCAAGGCAAACAGCTCCGTCGGTACATCGACACCGGCCGGTACCACGGGGCCCTCGACCTGCTCCGACAGGCCGACGTTCGCCCCGAGGCCCTCGAAGGCAACACCGTGGCCGCGGGCCTGCCCCTCTATCGGCAGCTCCTGGAGCAGAAGCGGTACCTCGACTTCACCGCCATCATGGAGCACGCCGTCACGGCCCTGGAGACCCATCCCGCGATGCGGGCCCGGCTCGCCGCCCGGGTCAAACACGTCATCGTCGACGAGTACCAGGACGTAAACCCCATCCAGGAGAAGGTGGTCGCGGCCCTCGGCCGGCTCGGGGCGTGGCTCTGCGTCGTCGGCGACGACGACCAGACCATCTACCAGTGGAACGGGGCCGACGTGCGCAACATCCTCACCTTCGCCGAGCGCTACCCCCACGTCACCACCGTACGGCTCGAGGAAAACTTCCGCTCCAGCAACACGATCGTGGGCATCGCCCGCGACTTCATCGTGCAAAACCAGAAGCGCCTGCCGAAGGAGATGAAGGGTACCGACGCCCAACCGAGCGAGGTCGGGGACGTGCAGTGCCTCGGCTTCGCCAACCCCGAGGCCGAGGCCGAACACATCGTCAAGACCCTCCAGTCGCTGCACGGGATCGCCTTCGACGACAAGGGCACCCCCCGGGGCCTGTGCTGGTCAGACTGCGCCATCCTCCTGCGCTCGGGCCTGCGGAAGAACGCCGCCCTCCTCGTCAAGGCCCTCACCGCCGTGGGCATCCCCTACGTCATCCAGGGGATGAACACCCTCTTCGACACCCGCGAGGCCAACGCCGCCCGGGCCCTCTTCTACTTCATGGTCGACCGGCTCCAGACCGACGCCACGGCCCTGGAGAACGCCTGGCGCCTCGCCGACCTCGGCCTCACCGACGACGACCTCACCCGCTTCATGGCCTTCGCCGCCGAGCGCAAAGAGCGCCTCCACGACGACGAGCTCCAGCGCCACCCCGTCTACAACCTCCAGACCCTCTTCCTCGACGCCCTGGAGGTCGCCGGGCTGCGCGAGGAGCGGGTCCCCGCGGGGCGGGGCGAGGTGGTCTTCTACAACCTCGGGCAGTTCTCCCAGCTCATCTCCGACTTCGAGACCATCCACTACCACTCCAAGCCCCTCGACAAGTACGAGTCCTTCGGCGGCTTCCTCGAGCACTCCGCCCAGGACGAGTACAGCGAAGGGCTCCAGAAGAACGCCCACGCCAACCCCGACGCCGTGCGCATCCTCACCGTCCACAAGGCCAAGGGCCTCGAGTGGCCCGTGGTGTTTCTCCCGGGCCTCCTGCGCAACCGCTTCCCCATGGGCGGAATCGGCGGGCCGAGCGTGTGGCACCTCCTGCCCGAGGCCGCCATCGTCGACGCCCCCCGCTACCGCGGCTCCCCCGAGGACGAACGCCGGCTCTTCTACGTGGCCCTCACGCGGGCCCAGAAGTTCCTCTTCGTGTCCTGGGCCCCGGTGCCCAACAACAACCGGGCCAAATACCCTTCGGAGTACGTCGAGTTTCTCCACGGCTCCAAACACGTCAAACGTTTTCCTACCTCCCTCGACGCCCGCCCGCGTGCGGCCCCCGTCCCCCGCGCGGGGGTGGCCAACGTCACCCTCTCCTTCAGCGAGCTCAAGTACTTCTTCGAGTGCCCCTACCAGTTCAAGCTCCGGGTGCTCTACGGCTTCAACGCCCCGCTCTCCGAGGCCCTGGGCTACGGCAAGTCCCTGCACAACGCCCTCGCCGAGGTGCACAAACGCGCCCTCGACGGACTGCCCTCCTCCGTGGCCGACGTCCCCGCCCTGCTCGACACCCACCTCCACCTCCCCTATGCCTACCCCGCCATGAAGGACACCCTGCGCGAGGCTGGGGCCAAGGTCCTCTCGGGCTACCTCCTGCAGAACCAGAAGCTCCTGGCCCAGGTGGAGTTTGCCGAGAAGGCCATCTCCCTCTCCCTCGGCAACGGCGTCTCCGTGGCCGGCCGCATCGACCTCGTCTACCGACGCGACACCGACGAGACCAGCATCGTCGACTTCAAGAGCACGGCCCGGGCCCAGGACGAGGCCGTCACCGAGACCCAGCTCCACATCTACGCCCTCGGGTACCGCGAGCTCACGGCCCGCAGCGCCGACTACGTCGAGATCTGGGAGCTCGACGAGCAGCGCAAGAAGCCCCGGGCCGTCGACGACGACTTCCTCCAGGCCGTCACCCAGGAGATCCAGAAGGCCGCCTCCGCCCTGCGCCGCAACCAGCTCCCGGTGGCCCCCGAGACCACCCGCTGCTCCCAATGCGACCACTGCCGGATGTGCTCCGCCGGGGCCGCCCTCGTGCCCCAGACCGCCACGGCGTAGACGGCCTTACCCTGGCGGCAGGCCGAACAGGGGCGACAGCCTGCGCCTGACCGCCGCCACAAAGTCCTTGAGACCGCAGCCCGCGCCGTCGGCGTCGATGACCTCGGCGCTGGGCAGACAACGCTCCACGACCGCCACGATCTCTTCCCGACCGATGGCCTTCGATCGGTCTTCGGCCCAGAGAAGCTGGCGGAGCACCCGCTTGGCATCGGTGCGGGCCTCGTTGGGGCGGGCCGTGAGGCGATGCGGGGCCTTCAGGGGGTCAAACGCGAGGGCCCGAACCAGCGCGGCATGGCGCCTTCTCTCGTTGGCATCCCTCGGCACGAAGCCCAGCACCAACCACCCCTCGGCGTCCTGATGGGCGATGCCGAGCACGATCGGGCGGGGCGCATCGGGGCGGTCGATGGCTGGCAGCTTCTCAGCCACACGGGCCAGCGATGTCTGGTCCATGCCGTCGGTGTCCGTGACGACCACGATGCCCGCGACGTCCGCCTGCAGCAGGGCCCAGGTCAGCACACCGCGCCAATACTGAAAGCCCGGGGCACCAGACTCCTCGGGGACGACGTGCCCCTCTGGCCATCGGCCCCTGAGCTTGAGCTTCTTCCCCGCCGCCGAGCTCTTCGTATACCGCAACCCGGGCCGGACCTCGCCCAGATCCTCCTCGCCCTGCCAGGACAGAGCCGCCTCCGGGTGGTCCACAAACCACTGCGCGTCGACGACTTCTGCGTGTGCCACCAGGGTGCGACGAACCAGCTCGCCCGCCAGGGCCCCGTGCGCGACGTCCTCGCCCAGAATCAGCAGGGTGGTCATCCACCGCCCTCCGCAGCGGCGACCCAGCCCTCCCCGACCGTCGACCAGAACTCCCCGACGCGCATCATCTTGAGCCAGCGGGCCGCATCGGGGTGCGCGGTGAGCTCCGCGATGTGCGGGGCGCCCGCGTCGTCTCGCCCAAGCACCCGCACCTCCTCGGGCGAGCAGGCGTCGACGAGGTCGGGCGAGTGCGTCGTCAGCACCACCTGCAGCGCGGGGCGGTCGCGCATCAACGCCTTGAGCAGGACCATCAGATGCCCTTGGGCCGCCGGGTGCAACGCGCGATCGGCGTCGTCGATCAGCAACATGCTGGGCGGATCGGCGTGCAGCACCGTCAGCAGGCCCAACGCCAGCAACGTGCCTTCGCTCGTGTGCTCCGCGGGGATCGGTCCTACCCCCTCGAACTCCACCTCGAGGCGGTAGCCCGCCACCTGCTGGGTCAGGGTACGAGGCACCGTGTCCTGACCGAAACGGACCAGCTCCGTCGTCTGCTCTTGGAGCGTCGTCGGTGGCATCCTCACACGGCGAAAGGAGGGCACGAGCTGCTTCAGGTCGGCCTCGATGCGCTCCAGGCGTCCATCTCGCTCGCCCGCGAGGTACTGCAGCAGGGTGGGCAGACCCGCGCCATCCGGGCGGATCGAAGGCCGTTTGGTGGCCGCTTTGGACGGAGTGGCGAGGGCCTCGACATCCAGGTTGAGACGGACGACGCTGTCCAGGTCGGCCCCACGAAGCGCTTCAAAGAAGTCATCGCGCGCCCCGGGGTGAAAGGGGTAGCCCACGCTCGCCCCATCTTTCTGGAGAACAACCGTCTCCAGCGCTCGAAGCGCATTGGCCTGAAGTTGGGCCGAGAAGATGCCATCGCCCTCCAAGGTCGCCTCCAACAGAAGTTGGAGGCTGTCGGGCTGACGCAAGATCGAGGCGAACTGGTCGCGCCCCTGAAACAGCTCGCCCGCCCTACCAAGGGCCGTGGCCGATGCGGGCGGTCTGGCCAGTTGCAGCAGCCAGTGGAGGCCGTCCAACAGCGTCGACTTGCCCGCCCCGTTGGGCCCGACCAGCACCGTCAGCGGACCCAACGACGTCCGCACATCGACGAATCCCTTGAGGTTCTGGGCGTGAAACGCCGTGATCATCCGCATCTCCTCGCGCTGGCGTGCACTGTGGACTCCTTCATCCCCTCACGCCAACCCTTGCAGAAGCCCCACGGCCCCGTCGACGTCCAGCAGGTACGCGGCCACCATCTCCCGGGCCATGGCCTCGGGCATCGCAGGCTGAAACTTGCTCAGTCGGTAGTCCGGGAGCTTGCGCCGTAGGTTCTTCGCGAAGGCGGGCTCGTCCCAGGCGGAGCGCGTGGCCAGACTCGCCAGGGCCTCCCGAAACGTCGACGGGGTGGTCGACTCCACACGCAACGAGAGGTTGTCGGCCGTGACCCGCCAGCCGTGACCCAACTCCAGGGCGTGCTTGAGCGAGTGGTTGATGCGACCGCCGGCGAAGTTCCACCACTGGGCCGTGGTGCCCTCCCAGGCGAGGGAGGGCTCGGGGCCCTCGACGACCACCCCGAGGCTCTCGCGCAGGGCCCGCAGGGCCTTCGCCGCCGTGGGATGCAGGTACGGGGCGACCTCCGTCCCGAGCAGGGCCGACCGCATGGCCCGGCACACTTCCCAGCTCAGAAACTGCGGGGTCCGGGCGCTCCAGCTCGGCTTGATCCCCTCCGGGGCCCGGGTCACCTGCACCACCCGATCGCGCCACAGGATGGCCTCCACCCGCCACGGTCGCCCCGCCAGCAGAAACGCGCTCATCTTGGGCACGAGTCGGTCGACGTAGTCCTGCTCGATGCTCCCCAGGTCGGCGCCGTCCAGGGTCTTCACCGCGAAGAGCTGCGGCGTGCTGAAGACCGCGTACATCTCCTGGTAGTTCTTGCGGCCGAAGGTCTTCTCCCCCGCGATGCCGAACACCAGCCGTCCCCCCGCGTCGAAGAGGTAGTCCTTCACCGTCAGGTGCTCGACCAGTCGGTCAAACTCCGCGCGAGTCACCCCCGCGAAGTCCGCCATCGCCGACAGATGCCCGAAGGCCGCGTCGGGGGTCACACCCTGGCTCTCCAGGGCCATCGCCATCAACTGCTGCACCAACACCTGCCAACACCGGTCGTGCAACCGAACCGACTCCACCCACCCCCCCCGGGCCAGCTCGATCACCGCCACGCACTGCAGCACCGCCATCCCGTCGTCGCACAGAAAGGTCGTGTTGGCCGCGGCCCCCGCCCGACGCCCCGTGCGCCCCATCCGCTGCAGAAACGACGACACCGTGGCCGCCGCGTTGACCTGAAACACCCGGTCGAGGTCCCCCACGTCGATCCCCAGCTCCAGGGTGGACGTGCACACGATGGCGTTGTTGTGACCCGTCGCAAACTGCCGCTCGGCCTCCGCCCGGGCCTCCGCCGACACCGACCCGTGATGCACAAACACCTCGATCGACGCGCTCCGCATGGCCTGGGCCAGCACCTCCGTGGCCGCCCGGCTCTGGCAGAACACGAGGCTCTTCTGCCCCGCCCCCATCGCCGCCGCATCCTCCGCCAGCTCCGACACCGCCTCGCGGCAGAGCACCAGGAGATCCTTACGCCCCTTGCCCCGCGGCGGATCGACCACCCGGGCCGTGCGCCGTGAGGTCCCCTGGAGCCACGCCAGGATGGCCGCGGGGTTGCCCACCGTGGCGCTCAGACCCACCCGCTGGAGATCGTTCGGGCTGTGACGGGCAGCCCGCTCCACCACGCTCAACAAATGCGCCCCGCGGTCGCTCCCCGCCAGCGCGTGAACCTCATCGACGATCACCACCTGGAGCCCCGCAAACAAGGCGGCCGACTTCACCTTCCGGGACAGCAGCATCACCTCCAGCGACTCGGGGGTGGTCATCAGGACGTCGGCGGGTTCGGCCAGGAAGGCCCGCTTGTCGCTGGGGGCGATGTCGCCGTGCCACACGAAGCTCCGCAGGCCCACCATCTCGGTGTACCCCGCGAGCCGCGGGGCGAGGTTGTTGAGGAGGGCCTTGAGGGGCGCGAGGTAGAGCACCGACACGCCCCCAGTCCCGGCCGTGAGCACCCGCGACAGGGCCGGAAACACCGCGGCCTCGGTCTTTCCGCCCGCCGTCGGGGCCAGGACCACCGCGTTGCACCCGTCGAGCAGGGCCTCCGCCGCGGCCTCTTGTACGGGGCGCAGGCTCGTCCACCCGAGGCGCTGCCCGATGGCCTCCTGAAGCCGCGGATGCAACCGCGCGAAGGCCGACATCAGAACTCCACCGGGCTCGCCTCGTACCCGTGCTCCTCGCCGGGCTCGGGGTCGTACGGGGGACGGCCCTCCCGGGTGCGCCGTTCGGGGTCGGTCAACGGCGGGTCCTCGGTGGGGGTGTAGTCCGGGTCCTGGCAGATCTCGAAGAGGTTGACCACCCGCCGCAGAAACTGCCGCGGGACCACCCCCACGTCGCCGCGAAAGCCCGCCGTGACCTCGTCAATGAGCGTGTCAATCGCCTGCGGGGTGACCTTCGCCTCGAGCACGTTGCGGTCGCCGTCGGTGTAGAGCCCGCGGAGCTTCAAGGCCACCTCGCGGAGCCGGGCCTTGTCAAACGGGCGCAGCTCCAACTGCGGCTGACGCAGGCTCACCACCCCGTTGTGCGACAGAAACCCGATGCGGTCGTGCAAGGGGCTCAGGCCCTTCACCCCGCGGGGCGTGTCGAAGAACTCGGGGGTCCCCGTAAACACCCACAAGAGCCCGCGGTACCGGTCGGCCGCGTCGAGGATCTGCCGAATCCCGTTGAGCGACTTGCCCCGGACGTCCTGACGCATCCGCAGGATGGTCTCGGCCTCGTCGATCACGATCAGGAGCCCGGGATAGCCCGCGGCCCGCACCACCTCCACGATCCCGTGCAGGTAGTCCATGGCCTCGCGGCTCGTGATGTCCCCCTTGATCGCGGCGAGGCGTTTGATGTCCTGCGCCACGTTCTGGCTGCCTGAGAGCCACGACACGAGGCCCGCGGCCTCCTGAGAGCGCCCCTCCTGCTTCAGCTCGAACACCCGGCGGAGCACCCGGGCGAAGTCCACCGGAGCCTTGCCCCCCGTCCGTTGGGCGATCTCGTCCTCCATCCGACGGGCCACCGTGGCGTCGAAGTCGGGGGCGTCTTCGGGAGTGCCCCCCGCGATCACAGCGTCCTCGACTTTGACAATCCAACGGTCGAGGATGTCGCCGAGGGCCCCCCGCGGGCACGTCCGCGTGGCGAGGCCCTCCACCACCTTCTGGTACACGTCGTCGAAGCGGTGGAAGTGCAGGTCGTTGTCGGAGACCACCACAAAACTCGTGGCGAAGTTACGCTGCTGCGCGTCGGCCACCGCGAGGCGGGCCATGAAGGTCTTGCCGCAGCCGTAGCCCCCCCGCAGAAACTTGAAGACCCCTTCCCCCGCCTGGGCGAGGTCGAGCATCCTGCCGATCTCCGCCCGCGGCCGCTCGATGCCCACCGCGAAGGTCTCCAGGGCCCGCTCAGGCACCACACCCGCGCGGAGCCGCTCAAACACATGGTCGCTGTCGCGTTTGCTGAGGCTCATGCTCCCCCCTCTCGCCAGAACTGCTTGCCGTCCGGCCCCTGAACCACCTGCACCCTGAACGGCACCGGGTAGGTCTCGAAGTCCGCGGAGAACCGCCGGAAGGCCCGCGGGCTGCCGAGCATCTGGGTGGCCTCGGGTTCGGTGATCGACCCGTGCGCTGCCAGGTGCAGAAACACCTTGCGCACCCCGGGGTCGGCGATGGCCTCGCTCCACGCAGGCGCAGCCTCCACGCCCCGCGCTCCCGCGGGTTTCTTCGCCGCAGGCTCGGCCGGGACGCCCCCCGCGGTGACATCAAACCAGTGCCCGGGCACCGCGGCCTTCACCTTCCGCGGATTGTCCGGGTGGAAGAACTCCACCTGAACCCGCGCGTCGCCCACGCCCAATACCGCGAAGAGGCACTCCACCCCGTCGTCGGTCAGGGGCAGTGGCAGGGTGATCCGTCCGCCCTCCAGAACCCCCGGGGCCGTCACGTACCGCAGGTCGACCCGGAGGTCGTCGCGCCCCACCACCCGGGCGGCCACGTCCAACGCGGCCACGTCTCCGAGGTCGAGGCCCTCCCGGCGATCGCGGACCAACCCCAGCCGAACCCTTGCGAGGCCCATCATGGCAGGCAGGACCTCCGCCGTGACCGTGTGGGTCTGGGCGCTGTCGGCGTGTCCGCGGGGGGCCTCCACCACGAGCACGGGGATCACCCGCTCCTGGAGGGAGTTTCCGCCGTGGACGAAGCTGGCCCCGGGGTTTCCGTGGGCGAACACGGCGGTGTCGGTGCGAAACACGAGGTGGCCCTCGAGGCCGTCGTACCCGAGGGCCGCGACGGGGACCGAGACCAGGCCCGGGGCGTCGCGCACGTTGGGGTCGAGGACGTGGCGACGTTTGGGTTCGCGGGCGTTGCCGTAGGGGACCACCTGGGTGGTGCTGTCCTGCAGGAGAAACCCGTGGTCGGCGGTGAAGACCGCCACGTCGACCCCGGCGTCGTGCAGGAGGTGCCACGCCGTCTTGAGGTCGTTGAGCACGCTGTCAAACGTGCGGAGCCCCACGTTGGACTCCCCCGCGTCGTCGATCTCGCGGCTCTGCACCACGATCACCTTCCGCTGGGCCACCCGCTTCTGAAGGTCTTTGTCGGGCGAGGCCGCGCACACCTCCGCGAGGTTGAGCAGGAGGGCCGTGGTCTTGCCGAGGCTGCGTTGCCCGATGGCCCGGGCCCGGTCTTCGGGGCGCGAGACCACAAACTCCCCGGCGCGAAAACCCCAGGTTCCGTCGGGGCCGGCGACCCGCAGGCGGCCGTCACGGGCCACGGGGCACAGGGCGTTCATGCCGACGGAGGTGAGGGTGGGGAGCTCGGCGAGGCGATGCCGGAGCTCGGTCTGGCGCCCATCGCCCACGAGGCGCCCCTGCAGCTCGGTGGCCATCTCGTACCGCAGGGCGTCGACGAGGAAGAGGGCCACCCGCTGGCCCTGCTCCACCCGGGGCTGAACCACCTGCTCGTAGAGGTTCCGCTGTTGCAGGGAGGGCGACGGGAGAAACCCCTCGGCCACGCAGCGCCTCGCGAAGGCCCCGGCGAGGGCGTCGGCCCAACGTCGGTACCGTTCGCGCAGGCGCACCACCACCTCTTGCAGGGCCCCGTAGTGCTCCATCCGCGGGTCGAGGCGGGCCAGGACGTCCTGCTCAAACTGCCGATGGGCCAGATCGACCGGGCTCCAGTCGCGGGTGTACCGGGCCGCCACGTCGTCGAGGGAGGCCGTCTTCCAGAACGGGCCCGTCACCTCGGGGTCGAGGGCCACGCCGAGGCGGGCGGCCTTCTGCACGAGGGTCCAGAGCCAACGCCGGGCCAACGAGGCCTCCTCCGCCTGATGCAACCAGAACGAACGCCCCGACTCCAACCTCCCCCCTGCCAGGCTCAGGGCCTCGGTCCAGAGTCCCTTCCCGAGGGCCTCGACGGCCGCCTTGAGGAGGCGTTGTTCTTCCCCGCGGAAGGTGTCGACCTGGCCGAGGTCGTCGGCCTGTCGTAGCCCGAGCTCGCCCTCGCGTAGCATCTCCTCGACCTCGTCGGCGAGGGACGGATACTGCGCGGCGTGTCGGCTCCGCAGGTGCTCGGCGAGTCCGCGACACGTGGCCACCAGGGCGGGCGGAAGGGCCCCGAGGGGTGCGAGGGCCGCGAGGTACGGAGGGCGTCGCAGGTCGTCGACGTACTCCACGGCGAGCACCCAGGCCACCACGTCGAGGAGCAGCCGTTCGACCTCCCCGGTCGATCCCACGGTGGGGCGAAACGGACGGCAGAAGGCCCGCCACGCGGCGTCCATCCCGAGGGCCCGATGGAGGTGCCGGGCGAGGGCCTGATGGTCGGCCTCGGCGGCGAGGGAGAGCCCGGGGAGTTTGGGTTCCTGATGGGCCACGCGGGCGATGAGGTCGTCGAGGAGCACGTCGGGCGTGACCCGCTCGTAGACGGCCTTGTGGGCGGCCTCCTGGGCCGTGTGGAGGGCTCCCAGCCAGCGGTCGGCGGCGGCGAGAGAGCGTCCGTCGGGGCCCGCGAGGAAGTCGGCGATCTCGGCCGGGGTGACCCTCCCCGCGGCACGGTCGCGTACGAGGGCCGGGAGGTCGGGGGCGAAGAGCGAGGCGAGGCGGGTCAAGGGGAAGGCCGGGGTGTCGTCGAGCCCCCCAAGGTCGAAGCCCGGAACATAGAGCAACAACGGCTGGGGATCGTTGCCTTCGGGGTGGGCCCCCAGGTCGCGGAGGAAGGCGAGCCAGCTCCCCGCGAAGACGACGGTGGGATGATGGGTGGGGCGGGCGGCGACGAAGTCGAACCAGCGCCCGTCGGGGTCGCACCACAGGACGATGCCCTTGGGGCCGCGGAGGCTATGGTCGAGGCGCAGGGCGAGGGCTTCGGAGACGGGCCCCAGGCGCGACGGGTCGGGGTGGCCTTCGTCCATCGGTGGCACGGTCGTATCACCGCTGGGCCCCAAGGCGCGAGGGGGTACCCGCGGGGCGCGAGGTTGTTGCTCTCGGGCGACAACTACCTCAGGGAGCGGGCGCCGCTTCGCACGCGACGCCATCCATCCACCGAGGCCACACGTCGCGGAGCGGATCGAGCACCACCACCGCCTGGGGGTCCTTGGTCAACCACGCGAGCATACGCCGGAGGTTCTTGCGCATCTCGCTGTCCCGGGCCTCCCGTTTCGTCTCGGGCTCGTTCGGGCGATGCGCGTCCTGCGCCACCAGGGCGACGACGCGCGTGTTCCCCCCTTGGGCAGCGCGCATCCACGCAGCGACCTCTGTCGGCTCGCCCCGTTGCACCACCCCATGAACTCCCGCCAGCGTATCCCGGACCTTGAGCGCGATCTCCAGCGGGAGACTCTTCCATCGTCCCTTGTAGGCCAACGCACGCGCTCCGCCGACGGTCGCGGGATCGGAGCGAACGTCCTTGAGCTCGATCAAAATGAGCACAGGCGTCGGAGGAGACGCCACCACGTCCACGGCCTTGCTCGACTCGCTGCGTCCGTCGAGCGCCCCCTGAAGCTTCCCGATGCCGTCGGCGTGGAGAAAAGGCGGCGGGTCGGGAGGCTCTCCCCCGGGGGTCGCGTCCCACTTGACCGCGTGCCATCCCGGCGGGAAGCGGAGGACGAGCCGCGCCTCGCGGAGGGTGATGCTCATGGCGCTTCGAGTGCGCCCGCGTCGGCCAGCTCGCGGTCGTGCAGGGCGGCCATCGCGTCGAGGATGGGGTTGTGCTGCAAAAGCGCGAACGCCTCCGCGCGCTCGACCTGACGTTGCCCGGCCTCGTCCCGCCGCAACGAGAAGAACGCGCAGGCTGGAACGCCCTCCCTGGCGGCCTCAATCTGACGAGACAGCTCCGACGCGAAGGCGTAGTCGTGTGTGGCCAGCACGACCTGAATCCCCTGCCGCGCCAGACCGAGGACCGTCGAGGCCAGCAGCGGCGACATCTCCGGGTTGAGGTTCGCCTCGGGCTCGTCCCAGAGGAGGAGGCTGCGCGCACGAAGCGAGCCGTTGATCACCAGATACGCGAGCTGCGCGATCTTTCGCAGCCCCTCCGCGAGCAGGGGCATCTCGATCTCGCCGTCGTCAGAGCGCACGAAGAAGCGCCCCCCCTGGGTATGGATCTCCCCACCCAGGGCTGCTTCGAGCGGCTCCAGCAGCCGCTTGCGTTCGCCTTCTCGCGCGCCCCGCAGGGGGCTCCGCCCGAGCAGGAGGCAGAGGTCGTAGTACGTACGATCGTAGGTCGACTCCCGCTCCTCCCAGTCTGAGACAAACCCCGGGAAGAGGGAGAGCATCTCGCGGGGGGGGAGAAACACCGCGGGTCGTCGCGCCCGATCGTCTGCGTCGCCAGGGTCCTTCGGGTGCGGGGCGGAGAGCGTTCCCCGGTGCGTCAGGGAGAATTTTACCCCGGTCGCGCCGAAGGACGCAGCGACCTTGCAGGTCTTTGATCCTCGCTGGCCCCGACGCACCAGCCTCCCCACCTGCGCCTCGTGCGGCAGGAAGGTCTCGGTCAGAAAGGCCTGGAGTTGCGCAGCGAAGTCGAGGTTTGCGTCCAGGTCGTTCCAGTACTTCCGGGTCGCCTCGTGGAGCACGTAGAGCAGCTTGAGGACGTGGGATTTGCCGGCCCCGTTCGCCCCGATGAGCACATTGACCCCAGGAGCGAGCGCGAAGTCTGCCGCGCCGAAGGCGGTAAACCGCTCGATTTTCAGGGAGGTGAAGGCCACAGCGTCTCCGGAGGTCTGCGACGGGCGCCCGTCGGGGCGGCGCCATCGCGGGGCTGATTGCGCACCGACGCCCCTGCATACGTCAACTTCCTGCGCAGGCGAGCAGGGTCCCCCGTCGCCCACCGTCGCCTCCGCCTCACGGCCCGAACCAGGAGAGCTGAACATGGGTTAGGCTCACCCCCATGATCGAAGGCGTCACCGGCAACTTGCTCAGCGCGCAGACCGACGCCCTCGTCAACGCGGTCAACTGCGAGGGCGTGATGGGCAAGGGCATCGCCCTGCAGTTCAAGCAGGCGTGGCCCGCGATGTTCAAGGCCTACCGGGCCGCCTGCAAGGCGGGTGCGGTGGTGCCCGGTCAGATGCATGTCTGGCCGACCCAGGCGCCGCAAGGGCCGCGGTTCATCATCTCCCAGGGCGATCCATCCTGGTCGAGGGGGGTTCCAACCCCGGGGTCAGGCGGGAACGACCTCCTCGACGGGGGGTGTGACCCCCTCCACGGCTGATAGGGAGGACTTCACCAGACCTGGCGGCTCTCACACACTCTATTTTCACGGTACGATGGCCCCCTCTCCCGTGACCGGGAGAGGGGAAATGGGTGACGTGCGAACAGTATTGGGTGAGGGCCGTCGGCGGCGGGCGGCGAGGGGACGGTCCCTCTCCCCGCGCGGTTCGTACGTCGCCCGACTCCCCCTCTCCCCGGGGAGAGGGGGGGCCTCGTATCGAGAGAATCCATGGGGGAGAGTCCCCCCAATCACTCCCCCAGCGGCAGCTCGGCCTCCCCGTCGCCGTCCCCCTCCGCCTCGCCCCCCTTGGCCGCCTTGCGCTCGCGGCGTTTCGTCTCCTTCGCCCGGATCTCCGCCGCCTCCGTCGCCCGCTCCCGCAGGAAGGCCGCCCGCAACCCCGCCGCGTCGGCCTCGTCGAGCACGAAGTCGGGGCGCAGGTCGTGCTGCAAGCGCAGCTCCCAGGCGTAGGCCCGGGCCGGGTGCAGCCGCCAGAAGCAGCCGTGGGCCACCGCCAGCGACGGGTCGGACGCGCACTTCGCCGCCACACGACCCGGGAAATACCGCGCGGCGAGCTTGGACCAGTCGTAGTCCTTGCGGCCCTCGGCGGTGGAGAGTTCTTTCCACCACTTGCGGGGGTCTTTCCACTGGGGGTCGAGCAAGGGATAGAGGGCGCTCGTATTCACCATCACCCCGTCGTCGAGCACGGGGTCGTACACGGCGTCGCGTTCGCGGGGTGAACCGACCTCGCCCGCGGGAGGGCCCCGGTCGGCGCACTGTTCGACCCGGGACACAAACTCCTGGAGCTCGGTGAGGTGTTTGCTCAGCTCGGTCCAGACCCGCTCGGCCTGGGCCCGGGCCTTCTTGTCGCCCACCGAACGCGCGGCGTTCTGGTCGTCCCGCATCCCCTCCAGGGTGCGCCGCAGGGGGACGAGGTGGTCGCTCAGGAGTTCGGGGAGGGTTCGGGACGAGAGGCGATGGAGGGCCACCCAGGCCACGAAGGTCTTCTTCGTCGACGACAGGGGCCACCAGATGGGGCGGTTGTCGTAGCGGTCCTTGTGTTCGGCGAAGAACGACCGGGCGAGCCACGCGCGGAGCTCGGTGTCGGCCGCGAACCCGGGCGAACGCGCGGCCCACGCGGCGTGCAAGGGGGCGCAGGCCGGGTGGTCGAGGCTGTCCTTGCCGCCGGTGCACTGGAGAAACAGAATGCCCCCGGGCAGGGCCGTGTCGGGGGCGGTGTCGAGGAGGCCCGTTCCGTCGGGGGCGAAGCGGCCGAGGGCGATGCCGAAGGCGAAGCTCAGGGCGTCGACGGGGGTGGGCGGGTCGTAGGTGGGGGCGTAGGGGGGGAGCGGGGTTCTGGCGGGGCGGTCGACGGCGGCCTGGGCCCAGGACTGCGCGTAGGACCACGGCGACGGACCCGGACGGCGAAACTCGACCGAGGTCTCGCGGGCCGCCTCGTGCTCGGTGAAGGCCGCGTCGAGCGTCGCCACGATGGTGTCGGCATCCTCGATCTCGAACAGAGGCAACCGATTTACATCCGCCGAGCCAAAATGGATCGTTGGATTGAGAGACTCAACGACTTCCCGTGCTCGCGTCGATTGCATCATGCAGAGCACTCGACTCCGCATGTCAGCACCCGGGAATACCGACGCGCCCATATGACCGAACACGCTCGCATAACGATGTGCCCGCGCCGAGAAGCCAGAGCCGATGGCAGCAAAGGCGACGCCCAAATGGAAATAGTCTCGCTCGTTCTTAATGTACTGACCTTGAATGCGGCTCTTGTAGTCATCGATCCAGACTCGGAGTTCCATGCCATCGAACTGCCAACGGATTACATCCTGCATGGGCTCCATCCATTCAGCACCCGACGCGCCCTTGATGTATGGCACCCAATCAGAATGAGGTGGCGACTCGACGTCTGAGCGCGACAGCAGCATGCGTGACAGTGGTAGCTCCCATGACTGACGAAGAAAACGCTGGTTGTTCTGGGTCGACAGACCCGCGTGAGCGGGAGAAATGTCCCCCATCTTCGGCGCGTCGCGATACGCCCGCAGCAGATCCTCACTCCACCAGTACACCAGCGGCTTGCCCTCGACCACGTCGAAGGAGGCCGGGGTGAACTCATACCGTCCCACATGTGCTAGAACAGCGGCGCACTTTCGCCGGAAAGCCGCATTTGATTCTTCTCTCTCAGTTCGATCGCTCGGCATCAATGCCACCGAGGCAACGTCTTCCGACGAGCCCCGGGACATTACGAACATCGCAACCGTTGCATGTCGCATCGAATCAAACCCACACCACATCAAATCGCACAACGACCTGATGGAGTTACCGCCGATAATCTGTTCCCTCAGCGCAGCGTACTGGCTCAAGAACATCCACCCTTGCATGGTGACCATGGCGCTCAACCCTTGGGGTTTGGCGAGCTCCAGGCCGCGTTGGAGGAAGGCGGCGTAGAGGTCGGCCTTGCCGTAGGGGTAGTGTTTGGCGACGTAGGCGGCGTCGGCCATCTTGCCCGTGCCCTGGTAGGGGGGGTTCCCGACCACGAGGTCGTACTGCCCCTCGCGTACGATGCGGGCAAACCGAACCCCTGCGGACAGTTGTTCGCCGTCGAGTCGCAGTCCGAGGTCGTCGCGTCGGGTCTCGCGGGCGAGGAGTTGTTCGAGCAGGGCCACGAGGTCGACCTGGGCGCGTCCTGCGGCGTGGGTGACCCTGGCCTCCCCGTCCCCGCCGAGCAACGAACCCTGGGTGGGATTGGCCACCTTCTCGGTCTCGCGGAGGGCGTCTTCGAGGGTGCGGTCGACCTTGAGCAGGGTGCCGTAGGCGTCGATGCCGGCGAGGGCCTTGACGACTGCCTTGACGGCCGCGGGCGGAACCTTCCCGGCTTCCCACAGGGCGTTGAGGAGGTGGACGAGGCTCGGGTCGCCCTCGTGGAGGCGTCCGAGGTCGAAGGCGGTGGCCACGAGGTTGAGCCGACGCGGAACCACCTCGGGGGCGTACCGTCGTGCGGCGAGGAGCAGGGCGGCGGCGGCGATCTGGACGGCCCGGGGGTCGAGGTCGACCCCGTGGAGGTTGTGTTCGAGGATGGAGGCGGCGATGTCGGGGCGCGACCAGGTCTCTCCCCGGTGGCGGGCTTCTTCTTCGTACAGGGCGGTGAGGAGCCCGAACGCGTGCACGAGGAAGTGCCCCGAACCGCAGGCCGGATCGAGCACCTTCCACTGCCGCACCGACCGGGGAATGGCCTCGACCATGCCCTGCGGAACGCTCTGCGGAACATAGTACCGCCACCGGGCCTCGAGCCCGTCGGGGGTGAAGGGCATCTCTTGTTCGGGTCCGACCTCTCCCTGGTCGCGTCGGGCCCGCCAGTCTTTGCGTCGGGCTTCGAGTGTATCGAGAACCCCTTGGGGGTGTGCGCAGTCGGCGGTCCACCCGTGGTGTTGGCAGAGTGCGAGCCACTGGAGCCCGAGGGTGTTCTGGAGCAGCCACTCGACCATGTACCGCTCGGTGAACATCTGGGTCTTGGGGGCGATCTCGTGGGCCTCGAGCTTGCCGCCGTCCTTGATTTTGGCGTCGAGGGCTTCGCGTCGCGGGTCGTTCCAGTACTGGTAGGTCCATCCGAGGGTGGTGTCGTCGGTCCAGGCCTCGTCGAGCTCGGGCTGGTTGAGGGCCTCGACGGTGGCCCGGAGCATCTCGGGCGGAACCTGGAACAGCCCGCTCAGCCCGACCTCGCCGAAGAGGGCGGGCAGGTCGACGGCGACCTCGTCGAAGGCCTGTGCGAGGAGCCAGGCGTAGCCTTGGTTCTCGTCGTCGAGGAAGAGTGCGGGTGCGAACTCGCGGAAGTCTCGTACGGCGGGGCTATTGATGCCCCCGGTGACGAGTGTGGGCCGGATGAGTCGGGCGGCTTCGAGGCATTTGAGCACGACGAGTCGGTTGAGGAAGGTCGCGGCGGCGGCTTCGACGGCCTCGTCGAAGAGCCGGGCCCGTGTGGCGCGTGTGTCGCTGCGGGGGTTGGGGTGTGCGGCGCGGGTGTGTTCGTCGAGCCAGGCCTCGAGGCGGCGGCGCAGGGCGGCGGGTTGGGCCTCGAGGCGCGCGGCCTCGGGGGAGACGGCGAGGCGATAACGCCGGTGGGCCTCGTCGGCGAGAGCGCGCAGGAGCCGGGCGCGGAGGTCGCGGATGGTGGCCGCGAGGGCCTTCTTGGACGCGGAGGTGAGCATCGCGGAGGCCGCGGAGGATAACGGAGACCGGGCGAGGACGGGGGGCGGAAGCGGCGGGGGGGATCGGCCATCGGCACGTCGGCTCAGTACCCCCCGCGGAGCGACTCGCCGGGGGCGCAGAAAAACTCGACCGCATAGCCCTTCTGGTTCGCCAGTGTGGTGCGCCGCGTCGGCAGCCGCTCCCTCGGCTCTGGGACACGGTACACACAGGCCCCGGCGCTCTGGGTATTCTTCGTCGCTCATGAAGCCTTCGGGCTGGATCACCTCCAGCCGAGGGCAGACCAGGCGGGGACGGCCCGCTACGAGGTTGTCCCGATGTCGAGACGGCGGCAATAGGGCCCCGAAGACTGGTGGACTCAGGGGGATTGTAGGGATTCAGGGAAAACCAATGGGGAATCCCTCTCCCTCCGCGGCACACGGGTCACCAAACTCCCCTCTCCCTGGGGAGAGGGGATGCACGTTACACTGAAATCAATGGGGAGAGGGAATGTCCACCACGGATCCTCCTCCTTCCTGGAATCCTCTGTGGCCCCGCGGCCAACAAGCCCAAGAACCCCGGTCCAGCCCGAAGGCTTCATGAGCGTCCTCGACCCGAGCGTCGTGGAGCACCAGGGCGAAGGGCTTGAGCACCCCATGGGCGCTGTCGGTGTCGAGGGCCTCGAAGCCCGGTCGGCGGCCGATCTCTGCGCGGGCGGCCTCCACGTCAGGGGCCAGGCGCCTCAACCTCGGGCTCGGCCGTGAGGGTGAGACGCGGGGCGTAGATCAAGCTCCGCGCGCGAGGTGGTTCTGGATGTACTTGAGCCCCTCTGCGAAGCCAGGCAGGAGCTTGCAGCGCCTCGTACAGAGGGTCTCGACGATGGTCGGGTCGTCGAAGTCCTTGGTGTTGCGGTTGAGGAAGCAGCTCTGCTCCGCGCCGAGTCGCGGATCCAGCAGCACGCCCGCCAGCACGATCGCATCGGGGTAGGTGAGGCCGAAGTCTCTCCGTAGCCGATCGCCTTCGAGGAGCGTCGGCGCAGCAAGCGGCAGCACATCGACGAGCGGAACGAGACGCATCGTGAGCGCGAGCAGGCCCTGTTGGGCGTCGTTTGCGCTCTGCACCAGCAGCGCGGGGAGGGTGGTCGAGGCCACGGCCTGCGCGTGGCCCCGCGTACGCGCGATCTCTCGGAGCTCGCGGGTGAGGTCGTCGGACAGGCGCCTCCGCATGGCGGCGCGACCTCGGAGCGTCGTGTACGGCTCGACGAAGCTGAACGATGTCGTCACCAGCATGATCTGCTTCGACTGGGCGAGCGCGACCAGCGCCTCGCATGCGTCACACTCCTCCTGCTGGAGCACGAGCTCGAGGATGAAGTTGGTCTCGACGTAGACCCTCACGCCGCTTCGTACGCGATGCGCCCCCCGCGCACGGCGCTGGGCAGACCAGAGGGCGTGAGTGTCCCCTCGACGACCTCCTTGTGCGTGAGATCGTCGAGCCACCACCCCACCAACAGCTCGAAGGCCTCGGGCGCGATGGTCTCGGGCGAGGCCCCCACCTGGCTGAAGTACGGCGCGAGCAGGGGCCGCGCGTCGATGTCGTGCTCGGGCAGCGCATCCATGGGGGACGAGGCCCGCCAGACGTACAGTCGATCGGGAACGATGACGGCGAAGAGGTCGGCCTCCGGGATGCTGCCGTGTGCGAACAGATTCCGACGGAGTTGGGCAGCCCAGGTCGCGTCCGTCCCCGCGCGCCGCTTGGCCTCGACGAGCACCGCGAGCCTGCCCGCGTCGTCGTAGCCCGCGAAGTCGAAACGAATCCCAGATCGTTCTTGGTGCACCCCGTGAGGATAGCAGCCCGTCACGGCCTCGTCCCCTCCGCGCGGGCTCACTCCAGCCGCACGCGCATCCCCGCCCGGAGCTGGTCGACCACGCGCGACCGCAGCACCTCGAGCAGCGCATCGAGCTCTTCGAGGCTGCCGATCTCCCGTCCACGGAGCTCGACCTTCAGCGGGCGCACGGGCGCGGCCTGTTTCGCCGCGAGGGCCTCGTCGAGCAGCCCGTTGGCCGCGTCGCGGGCCTTGTGCAGCCGCCCCAGGGCCCGCTCGGCAAGGTCGTTGAGGCTCGGGGTGTTGTCCTCGACCCGGGCGTCGTGGAGCACCAGGGCGAAGGGCTTGAGCACCGCATGGGCGCTGTCGGGGTCGAGGGCCTCGAAGCCCGGTCGGCGGCCGATCTCTTCGCGGGCGGCCTCCACGTCGCGGCCGAGGCGGGTCAGCAGGGTTGCCCGGGCATCGCGGTACCGGGCGCGCACCCGCGCCACGAGGGGCCGCAGGGCCTCGTGGTCTTGCCAGGGGGAGGGATGGTCGGCACGGGCCCGGAGCTGCCCCGCGTCGAGGCGCAGGTCGCCTGGAGCGCCGACCTCGTCGAGCTGCCGCAGCTCCTCGGCCACCACGGCCCGCAGGGACCGCACGTCGGCCTCGGCCTCGGCCGTAAGGGCCGGGCGCAGGGAGTAGAGCAGGGCTGCCCCGTCGCGCAGGGCGTCGAGGTGACGTTTCACCGCCAGGACGATCTCCTCGACCTTCCGCGACGACTGGCAGGCCTTGAGGGCGTCGCCCATCCGCGCGAGGGTGTCGGGCACCTTGCAGTCCATCGCCCGAAGCCGTCCCTCGGCCTCCTGGAGCTGGTCGCGCACGAGGGGGAAGGTCTCCCAGACGGCCTCGGCGATGGCGTCGTTCTCGCGGTCGAGGTCGCGCGCGAGGGTGTCGGCGAACCAGCGGCAGATGGCGGTTCGGTCGCGGGCCGTGACCTCTCCCTCGCTGGCGGGGAAGAACGACGCGAGGCGAAACTCGCGGTCTTGCAGGAAGAAATCGCGGGCTCCCTCGTCGAGCACGGACGACAGCTTCTTGCCCTTGGCGGTCTGCACCGACACCCGCCCGGCCCGCACGAGGGCCACCACCGCGGCCTTCACCACGTCGGGGGCCCAGCCGTACGGAGGCCGCGCGAAGTGGGTGAGGAGGTCGCCCCCCGACAGACCCGCCGGCCGGCCGCTCCCCCCCGACAAACTCTGGGCCACCGCAGTGGGGACGGCCCCCGTGCAGGTGGCCACGACACGTTTGGAGTCGGAGGCGAAGAAACCCAGCCCGTCGCCGCCCTCGAAGCGCTCGAAGAACTTCGACGACACCCCGCTGAGCTCCTTCTGCAGGAGCTGCTCGTACTCGGCGGGGCGGACCACCACGTCGACGAAGCTCGGGTAGAGCTTTGGCAGGACGTCGTTGGTCACCTTGAGGAGGGCCGCGGCGAAGGTGGCCCCGTGGTCGCGGGGTTTGATCTCCCCGCCCCGAAACCAGAACCGCCCGTCGAGGAAGGCGGCCTTGATGGCCTCCCGGAGGCTGCGCTCCAGCCCCTCGGCGCGGGCCCTCTCCTCCAGCAGGAGGCGCTGGTTTTCGAGGGAGAGGGAGGCCCCGAGCCGGGCGTGGGCGTCGATCATCCGGGTCGAGCGCACGTACTCCCGGGCGGACTCTTCGACGGCGTTGGTGCTGTCGGCCACCCACACGACGCGGTTGCGCAGCTCGCCCACGTCGCTCTCGACGGCCCAACGTTGGGACCCGCGGCGGGCGGGGTCGGACACCATCCTGAGGTCGACGGGGGCCTCGACGTCACGGCCCCGCGGGGCCTTGATGTGCTCCTCGCGCAGGCACTGCTCGTCGCCGAACCACGCGCTCCACGCGAAGGGGTTGCCGCGGAGCTTGGGGCGTTCGGGCTCGTCGAGGAGGCCCTTGAGCTGGTCGCGTACGGTCCCCACGAGGGTCGACTGATCGACCTGGAGGTCGGCCCGGGTGCGCTCCCACTCCTGCCCCGCCGCGCTCTGAACCTTGTACCCCGTGCGCTCGGAGTACGCGAGCAGGTTGAGCCCCCGCAGGCGTTCGAGCACCTCGCGGACGGCGGGTTGGGCGTTGGGGTCGCCGAGCCGGGCGTAGAGGCAGCGGGCCACAAACTCGTCGCTGGTCGGCCGGGGGTTGTCGTTGCGTTGGGCGTCCTGGAGCTGTTGCAAGAGGGCCACGGCCTTGACCACCCGGCCCGCGAGGGGGTCGTGGGCCACGGCGTCGTGGAGGAGGATCCGGGCGAGGCTGTTCTGCAGGTCGGCGTGCAGGGCCGTACGCTGGACCTCGTAGATCTCGTCGAGGGTGATGAGGGCCCCGACCTCGCGGTCGGCCAGGGAACGCTCGCGGAAGAGCTCGCCGAGGAGCTGCAGGAGCCCCCGCAGGGTCTGGTCGTCGGACTGGGCCCGGGTCGATCCGATCCGGATGGCGGTGGTGATGTCGAGGAGCAGATCGATGTGCCCGGGCAGGAGCGGGTAGACCTCGACGAAGTCGAGCTCGGCGATGTCCTCGCAGCCGTAGGCGAGGCGCTTGAGGTCGGCCCGGTGGGCGCGAAAGAGCTGCTGGAGGGCGGGCACCGCGTCGGGGCGCTTCTGCAAGAGGCGCTTGTGCACCACGTCGCGGATGTTGCTGTTGGTGAGGTGCACCCGCAGGGCGCTCGGGAAGCGGTCCTTGAGCTTGGCCAGGACGCGGTTGCCGCTCTGCTCGTCGAGCTTCTGCTGCCCGGTGGCCAGGAGCCACACCCGCCCGCGGAGCCGCTGCCCGAGCTCGGCCACCCACGACTGCAGGGCGAGCATCCGCCCCTCGTCCTGGTGGACGTACTGGCTCACCTCGTCGATGACGAGGAAGAGGGTGTGCCGGGGGCAGCGGTGATCCATCATCTTGCCGAGGGCCTCGACCCCCTCGGAGACGCTCGTTCCCGCGCCGGTTTTGATGCCGGCCCGGGCGTCGATCCAGCTCGTAGGCTCGCGGTAGCGGGCGGGCTGGAGGTGGTGCATGACGTGGGAGAAGTGGTCTTCGGCCAGGGCCTCCTCGCGCGCGACCGACCAGGGTTTGCCCAGGACCTCGCGGGCGGCCCGCTCGAAATCGCTCCACAGCCCGTCGGTCTCCAGGGCGAGCTCGAAGTCGGCCACCTGGCTGCTGCGGGGGCAGTACCCGAGGCGCTTCTGCACCTGCCGCAGGGCGGCCACGTGGATGTGCTCGCCGTCGCGGGCCACTCCCCCGATGTCGAAGACCACCGCCCGGGTGCGGAGGTCGCGGGTGAGCCCCTCCCAGGCCGCGGCGAGGTCGTGCCGACGGGGCGAGTCGTCGCGGGCGAGGAGGGCCTGGGCCAGGGTTCGCTGGTCGGGCAGGACCACCCCGTCGAGGCTCAGCCCCAGGAGCTTGGCGAAGCTCGATTTGCCCGAGCCGTAGAAACCCGAGATCCAGGCCGCGGGCAGGTCGGAGCCTCCGGGCCGTTCGATGCCCTCCCGGAGCCGCTGCATCAGGTGGACGAGGGCCTCGTGGATGCCGTGTTGGTTGGCCTTCCGCCGCGGGTCGTCGTCAGCGTAGCCGCCGGTGATGATGTACTCCGACACCTCGGCCGCGAGCCGCTGGGGGTTCTGCTCGTGGAAGTAGACCACCGGGGGGATGTTGCGGGTGACATCGAGGGCGAAGAGGTCACGGAGTGCAGGGGGCATCGTGGACACCAGCGGTGGGGAGATCGGCAGGTCTATGGATAGATGCGCGGGCGGTAGTCGCGGTCGGCGTCGAGCTGCCCGAGGAGCGACAGCCCATCGCCCTGGCGACCTCCGGGGTAGAGCACGACCACGGAGACGTGGTGGGTCTTGCCTGCGAGGTGTTTGAGCAGGGCCGACACGCGGGTGAAGGGGTACAGAGCCCACACCCGGGAGAGAAACACCACGGTGCGGTCTTGCTGGTGGGGGTGGGCCTCGACCAGGGCTTGAATCTCCTGGGCTACGACCCGGGCGATCCCGTCGACGCCTTCGAGGGGCGGGGTCACCTGATCGCGGAGGTACTGCAAGGCTCGCTGCGGATCGCGCGCGAGGAGCCGACGCTCACGGGCCTCGAGGACGGCCCGGGCCTCGGGAGGCAGGGCCTCGAGGCGGGTCTGCAGGGCCTTCTGGAGCGAGATGTCCCGCACCTGCCAGCCTGCGCGCGTAAGAGTCTGGGTCAGGTCGCGCACACGACGACGCAGGGCGAACTCCTCGTCCATGGGATAGAGGCAGAGGGCGAGGCGCTGGTTGCGCATGGTCGAGATGCGGGGCCCTCCTTCGGCGAGGAGGTCGCGCTGGAGGTCGTCGAGCCCCTGGACCCAGTGGGGCTGCGCGGCGAAGAGCGGGTCGTCGGTCATCGGCGGGCCTCGGACCATTCGGCGAGGGAGGGGTGCGGGAAGTCGAGCTCCCAGGCGTTGCCCAGGCGCCGGAGCGAGACCCCGCGACGGGCCCGCAGGCGCAGGTCGAGGCCGAGGCCGACGAGCCCGACGCTGCGGAGGTAGGGGTTGTCGACGAGCGTCCCTGCGAGGGTGATTTCGCGGAGGAGGTAGAGGAGATACTCCAGGGCCTCGTCGGGGACCTTCGGGTCGGCGAAGGCCCGCGGGCCTGCCGCCCCGGTGAGGAGTTGGGCCGCGGTGGCTGCGGCCAGGAGCTTGCCCGCGAACTGCCCGAGGGAGCGCTCGCCCCATCGGTCGGGGTGTTGGCTGCGGAGCCAACGACGGACGGCGAGGGGGTCGACGCGCACGGCCCCTTCGGCCCGCCGTTGCGGGAGGTAGGTCCCCGAGAAGGCCCGGTAGAGGGGATCGGCCAGTTGCAGGTGCCAGTGGCACACGAGCCTGCGCGTCTCGGGGGGGGCCTCGGGCCAGCCGTGGAGCACGCCCAGGGCGCTCGGGAAGGCCTCGTACCGGGCCGACAGGTCGGTCATCAGGACGCGGACCCGGGCGAGGCTCCGATGGCCAAACCAGCGCTCCTCGAAGGCCCGCATGGCCCGGGCTCCTCGGGCCCGCAGAGGCACCGGGGCCCCCACCTGGGCGAGGAAGGCCCGCGACTCTTCGAGCCCGAGGGCGAGGTGCTGGAGCCGGTTGTGGACCCGGGTCTCCTCCTGGCCTTGGCTCCCGGGCGACACGGACGCGCGGGCGGGCACGATCGCGTCGGGGAGGAGGTTCACGCGGGGGTCCGGTAGAAGGCCAGGGGGTATTGGGGCGGCAGGGGTGTGGTCAGGAAGGTGGCCGCGGCCAGGCGGCCGACGGTCTCGCGGAGGTCGCCGGGGGGAGGGCCTCGGAGCAGCCGTCCGCCGGGCACGACGGCAAACTCGGTCTGGGCCCATCGTCCGCCGCAGAAGGCCGCCCGCAGGAGATCGACCGAAAATCCCCGGCGCGCGACGGGCCACGGCAGGGAATCGGGGTCGGCTTGGGTACGCTTGAGGGTGCGGACCCGATGCTCGAGGGCTTCATCGCGCTCAAACCCCAGGGCGAAGAGGGAGACCACCTGATCGCGTTCGCCGAGGCTGCGGCGTAGTCCCCGTTCGGTGACGGTGGCCACCTCGCGGGCGGAGGCCAGGGCCGACCACTGCCCGGTGCGACGAAACATCCGGCGCAGGAGGTCTTGCCCGCCCATCTCGTCGACGAGGTCGGAGCGCCACCACCCGAGCCGGGTCGGAACCCCGGGGACCTCGTCCGGGCCGGTCTCTCCGGCCCAGGCCACGGTCATCTGGACAGCCAGAACCTCATCCAACTCCTGCTCCGACCAGTCGCCCATGACCGCGGGACGGTACCTCAGTCAGTCCCAGCGGTACATCCGTCAATCCCGCCGGTACATCGTGACCACGCAGGCCCCGCCGAGGCCGAGGTTGTGCTGGAGGGCCACCCGGGCTCCCTCCACCTGCCGGGCTTCGGCCTGCCCCCGGAGCTGCCAGACCAGCTCGGTGCACTGGGCCAGCCCCGTGGCCCCGAGGGGATGGCCCTTGGACAGGAGCCCTCCCGAGGGGTTGGTCACGACCTGTCCGCCGTAGGTGTTGCCCCCGGCTTCGATAAACTTCTCGGCCTCGCCCTCCCCACACAGCCCCAGGGCCTCGTAGGTCAGCACCTCGTTGGCGGTGAAGCAGTCGTGCAGCTCGACCACCTGGACGTCCTTGGGGCCGATCCCCGTCTGGGCGTAGACCTTGTCGGCGGCGGCCTTGGCCATGTCGTAGCCCACCATGGAGATCATCGAGTCGCCGAAGGACGACCCGTAGTCCGTGGTCATGGCCTGGCCGGCGATGTACACGGGGTTGACGATCCCGTGGCGCCGGGCGAACTCCTCGGAGCACACCACGGCCGCGGCGGCCCCGCAGGTGGGGGGGCAGCACTGGAAGCGCGTCAGGGGGTCGAAGACCTCGGGGGCCCCCATGACCTCCTCCAGGCTGAGGGTGTTGGCGAAGAGGGCCAGGGGGTTGCGGCTCGCGTGCTGCCGGGCCTTGACGGCCACCCGGCCGAAGGTCTCGCGTTTGGCCCCGTGGCGCCAGCGGTACTCCCGCCCCGCCCCGCCGAACATCTGGGCCGCGAAGGGGGCCTCGTTGACGCCCTGCTGGTCGTTCATGACGCCGACGTGCTTGTCGAGGGGGTTGGTCCGGTCGGTCCACTTGGCCTGGAGGGCCCCCTTCTCCATCTGTTCAAAGCCGAGGGCCAGGACGCACTCGGCGAGGCCGCCCTCGACGGCCTGACGGGCCAGCATCAGGGCCGTCGAGCCCGTCGAGCAGTTGTTGTTGACGTTGAAGACGGGGACCCCGGTGAGGCCCACCTCGTACACGGCCCGCTGCCCGCAGGTGCTGTCGCCGAAGACATAGCCCGCATACACCTGCTCGACGCTCTCGTACGGAACCCCCGCGTCGGCGAGGGCGGCCCGGGCCGCCTTGCTCGCCATGACGTTGTACTCCTCGCTGGCTCCGGGCTTCTGAAACTTGACCATCCCGACCCCGATGACATTGACGCGACGACCCATTGCGGATGCTCCTTCGTGTGATGGTGATGCGGTCTGGTGAGGGTGACTTCAACCGTGGAGGCTTGCAAAGAAGCCCAGGCGTTGGGCCACCCGGGCGTCGCCGTCGACCCGCAGCTTGCCGTGCAGGAAGAGCGACCGGGCCGTGTCCTTGCCGGCCGCGAGGGCCGCGAGGTCGTCGTCGGAGATCAGGACCGAGGCCACGACGTCCGAGGACGTTCCGGGCGTAACGGTGGGGGGCGAGACCGTGGCGTCGACCACCCAGGTCCGGTCGACCCCCGCGATGTAAAACTGAACCCGGGCCTCAAGCCCCGCCGCGAGCTCGGGCCGCCCGGCGAGGGCCGTGAAGAGCTTGGGGGCGATGGGCTCGTGGGCCGCCGCAGGAGCCGCCGCGGGAGTGGCCGCAGGGGCCGCTGCGGAGGGGGCCGCGGAGGCCACGGAGGCCGCGAGGGCGTCCTTGTCGATCTTCTGCAGGAAGTCGAGCTTCTGCGAGGCCATCACGTTGCCCGAGATCTTGAGCTTGCCGCTCGTGAAGAGCTTCATGGGGTTGGCCTCGCCGCGCACCATGGCCCGGAAGTCGCTGTCGCTGAGGCTCAGGGTGCACTCGGCCTTGGCGGTCTCGCCGGGCTCGACCACGTTGCGCTTGAGGTCGAGGGTGTAGGCGCTGTCGGGGGCGCTGAGCTTGAAGAGGTACACCACGCCGATGCGGGCCCCGACGTCGGGGTTCTTCGTGAGGTAGTGGCCGATGGCCCCGAAGACCTCGGCGCTGGTCGGCCCCTCCGCGGGCTTCGCAGCCTCCGCGGGCTTCGCAGCCTCGGCAGCCTTCGCCGCGGGCTTCTTCGCGGCCTTGACGGGAACCTCCGCGTACAGCTCCGCCGCTCCGTGGGCGAGCACGACCTTGTCGCGCTCCTTCACCCGGGTACGAAACACCACCCGCCCTTCGCCCTCCTTCCACATCTCCGTGACGAGGGTCTCACCCGGCACGACCGGGTCGGCGAACCGGGCCCGCACGCTCTTGACCTTCCGGGGATCGCCCCCGAGGAAGGCCCGCACGACGTGTCGCGCGGCGAACCCGTAGGTACACAGGCCATGCAGGATGGGCCGAGGGAAGCCGAAGTTGCCCGCGAAATCGGGGTCGGCGTGGAGGGGGTTTACGTCGCCCGAGAGACGGTAGAGGAGAGCCTGGTCGTCGCGGGTCTGCTCCTCGACCACGGCGTCGGGAGCCCGGTCGGGGTACGTGGTCTCGACGCTCGGGCCGCGGTCTCCGCCCCACCCGCCGGCCCCGCGCACGAAGGTGCTGAGCTCGTTGATGGCCAGGAGGCTCCCGTCGTCCTCGTAGCTCTTGACCTCGGTGACCACCACGGCCCCCTTGCCCTTGTCGTAGATGGCCTTGATGAAGCCCTTGTGGGTGAGCTTCGCCGCGGCCGGGAGGGGACGCAAAAGCTCGGTGTACTGCTCGCCGTGCAGGATGCGGTCGAGGCCGTAGTTCATCCCCGGGGCGGTGTGGCCCTCCATGGCGAGCTTGATCACCTGCTGCACGGTGATGGCCGCGATCATCGTGGGCAGGGCGTAGAACCCACCGGGGTTCATCTCGTAGACGAGGGAGAGGTCGGCGGGGTCGAGGGCGTTGTGGGCGGCCCCGACCCCGAGGGCGTACAGGGCCGTGTCGCGTTCGGTGTACGCGCTCTCCTGCGGCGGAAACGCGTAGCCCAGGGCCTGATCGACGTCGATGAACTTGTTGCCCCCCTTGCTCGGCCCCGCCTCGACGTTGGCCATGATGGGCCCCATCGACTCGGTGACGCTCGCCGGGTGGGTGGTCTTGCTGAAGTCCGAGATCTCGCCCCAACGATCGCGCACCTCCTCGGGCCCGAAGGCCCTGCCCTGGCGCCAGGTGACCCCCTCGGTGCGCTCCCAACGCAGCTTTCCGACGAAGCCCCCGCCCACCTCGTACAGGCCCCCCGTGTCGGTGTTGGACTCGTGGCAGAGCCAGGCCACCAGCGGCGAGACGTACTCGGGCTTGAGGGCCGCGAGGAGGTCGGGGGGGAGCACGGTCTCGGTCATACGCGACCCGGCGATGGGGGCGATGGTGTTGACCAGGACGTTGGCCTTTTTGCCCTCCAGGGCGAGGGTGTTGCCAAACCCTACGAGCCCGAGCTTGGCCATGGCGTAGTTGGCCTGGCCGAAGTTGCCGTAGATCCCCGCGGCGCTCGCCGTGAGGACCACCCGGCCGTACTTCTGATTGCGCAGGTGGGGCCACGCGGCGGCCGTCACCCGATGGGCCCCGAGGACGTGCACCCGGTACACGAGGTCCCAGTCGTCGGCCGTCATCTTGGCGTACGAGACGTCGCGGAGGATGCCCGCGTTGTTGATGACCAGGTCGACCCGGCCGAAGCTGTCGAGGGCGGCCTGCACGATCTTGTCGCCGTCCTCGACGGAGTCGTAGCTGGCCACGGCCTCGCCCCCCGCGGCCCGGATCTCGGCCACCACCGCGTCGGCCGCGGCGCTGGAGCGGCCCCCCCCGGTGTGGGCCCCCCCGAGGTCGTTGACCACCACCTTGGCCCCGCGGGCGCCCAGGAGCAGGGCGTGCGACCGCCCCAGCCCGTTGCCCGCCCCGGTCACCACCGCCACCCTGCCGTCGAATCGGAGCTCGTCTGCCATCGTGATCCCCTTCGTCCTGTCGCGCGCCGCAGCCGCCTGGGAGCCGCGGGCAATGAATGGCCATTCAGTCAGCGGGCGGGATGCTACCCCCCACGCGACGCAGGCGCCAGGGGGCGCGGGCGGCGGAGAGGGATTGGGCGGGGGGTCGGACTGGCGGAGGGGGCGGCGGGACGTACGCAGGGCGGGCGGGGCGGACGCGGGCTACTCGTCGGGGGTGTCGATGCGGGTGACGTCCCGGGCGTAGCGGGCAGCGTCGATGCGGGTGCGCTCACGCGACGCCTCCAGAATCCGGGATGCTTCACGCGATTGGCCCGCCAGCTCGGCGCGCATCGCCCGGGCCGCCTCCATCGCGGCGCTGGGAGTGGTGATGAGGCCCTTCAGCTTCTGCGTCATGGGTCGCTGCCCTTTCTACCTCGAATGGAACTGATGTTGGCGCCCTGCTGGGGGTTCGTCAAGGGAGCTTACCCTTCGGACGCGCCGGGGCCGGGGTCTCGTCGATGCGGGTCGAGGAGGATCCAGATTGCGAACGCGAGAGCCTCAACCGATTGTACGGCAGGCTGGCTGGCGTCCGCGAAGTGATTGCAGCGGGAGGTGGTGACCGTCACGACCCAATCGACGGGTTCGCCCAGAGGCACGGACACCGCCGATCGGTGGTAGACCACGTCGGAGGGCTCGTAGAGCGCGGGGCGGCCTGACGTCACCACAACCGCGGGAGCAACCGCGCCATCGGACTGCGCAAGGTCTGGGGCGATCGTGCGCTCCTTCGCGAGCGCGGTGCGTCCGACGTGCCCCTCGCCCAACCTCCAGTGTCGTGTCGAATCCCGAAGGTCGCTCGTACGTCGGCTCGTGAGCGGCTTGAACTCCGCCGTATCCCCGTCCTCGATGCGCTGGTGAATCGTAAGCGAAAAGGATGCCCGTGGAGAGCATCCGAAGAGCGCAGCACGGTCCTCGAAGCACACGTCCAGCACCCGATCCAGCGCCCGACGACGCGTGGTGGACTCGCCGTCTGCGATCTGAATACCCTGGGCGGCCAGCGCCATCCCCCGCGCAAGGGCAGCAAGTCTGGCGGCCTGTTCGCCCTGCACGGCGCGCTGCGAGCACCAGCCCGCGCGGTAGGTGCCAAACATCGCCGACACCCGCTCTCGCACGATCTGCCATGCATGCGGGGCGGTACCGTCCCAGTCGCCGTGCATCCAGTTGTCGACGTGCCCCTTCCGCAAGACATCCACGAAGCGCTGGATTCCTGGCAGATCCTTCTTCCAGTCCTCCTTCCCCGCAAACTCCTCCGCGAGCTTCTGATCGAGCTCGGACAGCTTCAACGTGGGCGTAGCCTTGAGGAGCTCCGTCCGTCGTCTGCCACACGCCTGCACCGCGTCGTTGACCTTCGCGTCGATGAGCACGATGGGGTGCAACCCCGCCTCCATGGCCTCGTCCCACTCGCGCCAGGTGATGGACTTGTTGTGCCCGGGGTACTCGCCCCCGCACCGCGTGCCCACGAGCAGCACGAAGAGGTCGGCCGTACGCACCACCGCCAGGCACGCGTCGTGCGACGTCTCCCCCGGCGTCACCGGGAATGCGTCGTCCTCGCTGAGCCGCACGTCGAAGCCCGCCTCCGCGAGCCGCGCGCGGAGGTGTTCGCGCACTTCCTCCAGGTCCTTCACGGTGCTGCTGACGAACGCCACTGCCTTGCGCACGGCTCAGCCCTCCGCGGGGTTGGCGACCCGGCGCTTCGCCGCCCGCGTCTGCAAGGCCGGGAAGCGCTCGGGCAGGGCGCGGCCCCAACGATACCCCGCGAGCTGCTCGAGCCGACGGTAGGCCCCCAGGAGCATCGTCCAGAGCCGGTCGCGCAGGTCGCGGGCCTCGGCCGGAACCGTAGACTTACGGCGGGCCCCACCCGGCGAGAGCTCTGCCAGAAGCTCGGCCCCCAGGGCTCCCGCCCGGCGCACGTCCGCGGCGCTCACGGCCGTCTTGCCGCGCAGGGCCGTGGCATTGGCAGCGTACAGCTTCGCGAGGGCCACGCAGTCGGCCGCGGCGTCGAAGCTGCCTGTGCCGCGCTCGATCGCAGCCACCTTCGTGCCCGGCAGGAGGCCCTTGCGCACGAGGGTCTGGGCGTCTCCGAGGAGCAGCGCCCGCAGGTCGAAACACTCCCCGATGCGGCCCCGGAGTGTCTTGTCGGACAGGGCAGGCACACACTCCGTCGCCGCGAGCACCAGAGCCGCCGCGAGGTCGGGCACGGCCGCGACGACCTCCCAATCCACCCGCGGGGCGTCGGGATCGGCCTCGAACGTGGGGCGCTCGGCCAGCAGGGTGGCCACCCCCTCGCGTACGTTGTGCTGCGCGAGCAGGACGTCCACCCGACACCCCACGACCTCCTTGGGGGACAGCTTCCGCGCCGCGTCCCGGTGGCGCGCGAGGGCGTCCTCCCGGGGTCCCTCCTCGGTGAGGGTGGGGGTGGTGCTGGACTTGGGGGTGGCACTGCGGGCCGTGGTGGATTTCGCCATGCTGCGAAGGTCGCGCCGAAGGCTCCGCAGCGTCAAGCGCTCGCGGCCTGGTGCTGTACGGCGCGGTCGACACCGCCCGCGTCACCACCCTGGTGACGTAGGCCAGGGTCGAGACCTCCCTACCTCACCACCCTGGTGACGCAGGCCACGGTCGACGCCTCCCTACGTCACCACGCCGACGCCGCCGACGTCCTCTACTGGGCTCCCTGGGACATCCGCCAGACCTCCCAGCCGGCCTCGACCGTGTCGTGTGCGTGCAGCACGGCCCCGCCCCCGACCACCAGGGTCGCCCCCACCGAGAAGAACAAGGCCCCCGAGATCGACGAGGCCGCCCGGGCGTCGCGGGTGTCGCCCGGTTTGGCCAGCAGGAGGGCCGCCCCGCCGAGGCTCAAGAGGGTCCCGAGGCCCATGAGGAGATACCCCGCCACGCGCCGCTGACGCCGCTGACGCTCCACGATCTCGTGCCACGTCCGCTCGGTGGACTCCACCAGGGCGCTCCCCTGCAACCCCCCGGCGGCCCCCACCCGATGGGCCCGCACGAGGGCGTCCGCGGGGGTCTCCAGGAGGTGCCCGAGGAGGACCCCGAGACCGATCCCGGCCCCCGTGGCGAGGGCGAAGATGCCCCCCGTGTACCGGGCGTCTCCGGGCTCCGACCCGCTCATGGACACACCCCCCACCACCAGGGCGGCCCCGCCCATCCCGAGCCCGACCCAGCGCAGGGTGCTGCGCCGGGCCTCCTCCTGCGCGGCGTAGTGGGCGATCACGCGGGTGAGTCGTTCGGCCGACGCGAGGCCCCCCGCGGGTCCCGGCACGGCGGGGCCCCCCATCTCGGGAGCCCGCAACATCATGGGCGACGACCCCGGGATGGCCCACGGGGGCTCGGGGGTCGAAGCCTGGGAGCCAGGGGTCTGGGCCTGGGCCACGCCCGAACCGAGAACCGCGGCCAGGACCATCGCCGACACACCCAGGACGGTTCGCATGGCCGCGACGCAATCACGAGCGCCCTGCCCGCGCAAGCGGCTCGGCCCTGCGCGACCACGCGCTTCGGCCCCGCAGCCCCCGCGGACGGCGGTACACTCCGCCGGGCCATGCGCCCGCTGCCCTTCGCCCTCGTGCTCGCACTCGGCCTCCTCGGGTGCCCACGGCGCCCCGCGGCCCCGTCGCCCGAGACCCCGCCCGGCCCGACCCCGCCCACCCCCGACGACGCCGGGGCCCCCGAGACCGACGCGGGCCCGGCCGAGGAGGTCCCCGTGGCCCTGTGCACCGACGTGGCCACCTGCCTGCCCCAGCACCGCGAGGCCCTCGTAGCCGCCCTCCGCGAGGCCGAAAACTTCCCCCCCGAGGCCCACGTCAGCCTCGCCGCGATCCCCCTGCCCGCGGCCTTCGCGTGGCGGGCCTTTTTGCACCACGTCGGCGGACGCCCCGACGAGGCCACCCGCCTCCTGCGCCTCCTGCGCCACAACGACCCCGATCCCGATCCCCCCGAGACCCCTGCGTCCGCCCTGCCTCCCGGGTCCGACCCGGCCCTGGCCCGCACCCTCCTGGCCCTGCGCGAACACACCGAGGCCCTCCTCGACCGCGGGGGCGGCGACGACGAGGCCCTCCTGCCGTGCTGGCTCTTCGCCCGCCACACCCCCGAGGCCCTGTACGCCTTCGGCCCCGTCCACGGGTCGACCCTCGACAACGTCGTGGCCGCCCACCACACCCGCTGCCTCACCGCCGTCGCCCGGACCCGCCTCGGCGACGCGGCCGAACCCGCCCTGGCCGCCGCAGGGGCCCTGTCCGTGGCGGTCCGGGCCGTCCTGCCCGCCCCCACCGACGGGACGATGTTTCACGCCTTCGCCATCGACAACGACCAGCAGGTCTTCCGCCCCCTCCTGCTCGGCCCCACCGCCCCCGCGACGCCCCCCGATCCTCCCCTGCAGCGCCTCGTGACGGCAGCCGCCCGCCGCGACCGCGGGGTCACCCGCCGCATGGCCGACTACACCCGGGCCCGGGCCACCCACGCGCCCGCCTACGGCCGCGCGATCTGCGCCGCCCGCCCGGCCCCCGCCCCCCTCTCCCCCGCCGCGTGCACCGCCCTCGGAGCGGCCGAGGCCGACCGGGCCCTGGGGTCGTGGCTCCGGGCCCTGGCCGCCGCCACCGCGGGGCCCTGACCGCCCGCTTCTCCTCAGCGCCGTGCCCGGTAGCCGATCGAGAACAAGGCGTACGGCTCGTTCGCCTGGGACGTAAACCGCACGTCGTACTCCACCCCCGCCGAGAACGAGATCGGGAACCGCAAAGCCCTGACCCCAAAGGGAAACCAGGTGGCCATCAGGAAGGGCGAGAACATCCCAAACCCGATCCCTCCCCCGTCGAAGCGCTCAAACTGAAGCAGGTGAAACCCGCCCCGCAACACGAGGTGGTCGTCCACGGGCAGGAGGTACGCCTCCATCCCCACCGCGGCCTGCACAAACGCCGGGGTAAACTTCCCCCGCAGAACGGCCCCCAACCCCCGCGAGGGGTCGGCCCCAAAACCCAACGACGCCTCCCCGGCCGCCCCGAGATGGCCCTCCGTCCCCCGCATCGGAATCACCACCCCCGCCGTGGTGTGGAAAAACCCCGAGCACCCCCCCAACGCCCCGAGCCAACACATCCCCAGCCCCACAGCCCGTCCCGCCCGCTTCAAGCATCCACGCCGCATAGGCCGCGCAACCTAAGGCCGCCGCCTCTCCCATGCCGACCCGCACCCAGACACGACACCAGACTCCTCTACCCTACTGGACAACGCGTCCATCTTAGCTAACACTCCCGGGACGCCATGAGCCCCAACGCCCCCCTCGACCTGACGCCCGCCCGGATGGCCCACCTGCGGCTCCTGGAGGCCGAGAGCGTGCACATCCTCCGGGAGGTGGCGGCCGAGTTCGCCAACCCGGTGATGTTGTACTCCATCGGCAAGGACAGCGCGGTGATGGTCCGCCTCGCCCAGAAGGCCTTCCACCCGGCTCCGCTGCCCTTCCCCCTGCTCCACATCAACACCACCTGGAAGTTTCAGGAGATGATCGCCTTCCGCGACAACTTCTGCCGCGAGGCGGGGTTTGAGCTGCGGGAGCACATCAACCACCAGGCCCTCGCCGAGGGGATCACCCCCTTCACCCACGGGTCGGCGGCGTACACCACGGCCCTCAAGACCCAGGGCCTGTTGCAAGCCCTGGCCGCCGGGGGCTTCGACGCGGCCTTCGGCGGGGCCCGCCGCGACGAGGAGCGCTCCCGGGCCAAGGAGCGGGTGTACTCCTTCCGCGACCGGGCCGGGCAGTGGGACCCGCGGGCCCAACGCCCCGAGCTGTGGAGGCTCTACAACGGCCGCATCCACAAGGGCGAGAGCATCCGGGTGTTTCCCCTCTCCAACTGGACCGAGCTCGACGTGTGGCAGTACATCGCCCTGGAGTCGATCCCCATCGTGCCCCTGTACTTTGCCAAGGAGCGCCCCGTGGTGGCCCGCGACGGCCAGTGGATCATGGTCGACGACCACCGCCTCCCCCTCCGCCCCGGCGAGCGCCCCGTGATGAAGCGGGTGCGCTTCCGCACCCTGGGCTGCTACCCCCTGACGGCCGCCGTCGAGAGCGAGGCCGACACCCTGCCCGCCATCGTGCGCGAAATGATCGAGGCCCGCAGCTCCGAGCGGGCCGGCCGCCTCATCGACCACGACGAGGACGGCTCGATGGAGCTCAAGAAGCGCGAGGGTTACTTCTGATGTCCGCCGCCGACGCCGCCTCCGACGCCCTCCTCGACGCCCACGCGGGCAAAGACCTCCTCCGCTTCGTCACCGTAGGCTCGGTCGACGACGGCAAGAGCACCCTCATCGGCCGCCTCCTGCACGACGCCCACGGGGTCTACGACGACCAGCTCTCGGCCGTTCGCCGGGCCTCCGCGCGCCGCAACCTCGCGGCCCCGGGCGGGCCCGAGGCAGCCGACGACGACGACGACGCCGACATCGACTTCTCGCTCTTCACCGACGGCCTGCGGGCCGAACGCGAGCAGGGCATCACCATCGACGTGGCGTATCGGTACTTCACCACGGCCCGGCGGAAGTTCATCCTCGCCGACACCCCGGGGCACGTGCAGTACACCCGCAACATGGTCACCGGGGCCTCGACCGCCGACGTGGCCATCGTGCTCCTCGACGCCCGCCTCGGGGTCCTCCCCCAGTCGCGCCGACACGCCTACCTCGCCTCCCTCCTCGGGATCGCCCACCTCGCCGTGGCCGTCAACAAGATGGACCTGGTCGGCTACGATCCTGAAGTCTACACCCGGCTCCGCGCGGAGTTTGCGGCCTTCGTGGCCCCCCTGGGGTTCACCGCGGTGACGTACTTCCCCATCTCGGCCCGGCGCGGAGACAACGTGGCCCGGCCCTCGCCGCGCACCCCCTGGTACGACGGGCCGACCCTTCTGTCCTTCCTCGAGACCGTCCCGCTGCCTCGGGGCGGGGCCGAGGGGCCCCTGCGGTTCCCGGTGCAGCTCGTGTTGCGCCCGCACCTGGACTATCGCGGGTTCGCCGGGGCCCTGGCCGCGGGAACGGTGCGCCCTGGAGACCGGGTCAGGGTGTTGCCCTCGGGGCGCGAGGCCCGGGTGCTCTCCGTCGACTTCAACGGCGAGTCCCTGCCCGAAGCCTCGGCCCCCGCCTCGGTGGCCCTCCGCCTCGACGAGCACGTCGACGTGGCCCGCGGCGACATGATCGTCGCCCCCGAGAGCCCCCCGCGGGTTACCGACCGCTTCGTGGCCACCCTGGTGTGGTTTCACGAGCGTCCCCTCGACCCCGCCCGTCGGTACCTCCTCAAGCACACCACCCGCACCGTGCCCGCCCGGGTCGAGTCCCTCCTCGGGCGGCGCGACCTCGACACCCTGGGGCTCGTCCCCGCCGAGACCCTCGGGCTCAACGACATCGGCCCCGCCGTCCTGCGCTGCGAGCGCCCCCTCTTCGTCGACCCCTACGCCACCCACCGCGAGTCCGGGGCCTTCATCCTCATCGACGCCCTCACCCACGACACCGTGGCCGCGGGTCTGGTCTCCGCCGAGGCCCCTCCGCCCCCCGCCGCCGACCGGGTGGGGTACACCTCGCCCCTCACGCCCGAAGCCCGCGCCCGGCGCCCCGAGGGGGCCCTCGTGTGGATCGACCTGCCCCCCCACGGCACGCCGGACTTCACCCTCGCCGCGGCCCTGGAGACCGCCCTCACGGCCGCCGGGCGGGCCAACGCCGTGGTCGAGCTCACCGGCCCCGAAGTGGCACCCGCCACCCAGACCGCCGTCGAGGCCGGGGCCGTGGTGGTGGCCCTCGTCCATGGGGCCTCCCTCGATCATCGGGTGCAGACCGGGTGGGCCCTCGGACGCGATCGGGTCCTCACGGTCGAACCCGGGGCCACGGCGCACGAGGTGCTGGACTGGTTGGGTCTGTCCCCCGCAGGGGCCGCGGGCAGTTGACGAAGGGCCGCGGGCGTAGTTCAACCCCCCCACGCGCTCGTGTGTCCCGCGGCCGAAAGGCGGCCGTAGAGGACGCGCGGGCAATGATCCTTTTGCGGAGGTTGTAGGCGTATGCGACGAGGCACCGGGTGGCGGCGATGGGCTGCGGTGGTCGGGTTTTGTGCGGCGATGCTGTCGAGCGCGGCGGCCGAGGCCACGGTGGCGGTCCCCCTGTCGCGGGCCGAGCAGGTCCAGCTCTCCGACCTCGTCGTGCGGGCCACCGTGCTCTCCCACGCCTCGGGGTGGAACGCCGATCACTCCCACATCGTGACCCTCACCCGGCTCCGCGTGCACGAGGTGTACAAGGGCCCGGCCTCCCCGGGGGGTGAGCTCGTCCTGCGGCAGTTTGGGGGCGAGGCCGACGGGCTGGTCGAGCGGGTCCCGGGCGACCCCCGGCTCGCCGACGGCCAGGACGTGGTGGTGTTTCTGCGCAGCGGCCCGGGGGTGATGTTCCTCACGGCCATGGCCCAGTCGGTGTATTACGTGAGCGCCCCGGTGACCACGACGGGCCCCGCGTCGCCCACGGCCGCGGGAGGGGTCTCGGTGCCGAGCACGGCCCGGACGGTCCGCCGCGACCTCGACGGGATCACCTTCGCCCGCCCGCGGGCCAACGGGCCCATGGAGATCTACGAGCCTACGGCCGAGCCTCCTGAGGCCCTCAACCTCCTCCGCGACACCGTGCGGGCCCTCGCGGCCGGGGGTGCACGATGACCGCCCGGTCCCTCCTCCTGGGCTGTGCGGCCCTGTCCCTGGGGATGTCCCTCGCCCCGGCGGCGTACGGGTACCGACGCCTGGGGTCGCAGTTCAACCCGCGCAGCTTGCCCATTGCGTATCGCATCAACCGGGCCTCCATCCCGAGCTCGCTCGGCGAGGCCACGGGCGTCGCGGCCATCGAGGCCGGGATGCAGTCCTGGTCGGCCCCGGCGTGTTCGGCCTGGCGCACCACCAACGCGGGCACCACGAGCCTCACCCGGGCCCGCGGGGGCGACCGGGAGAACAGCTTCCTGTGGATCTCGGGCTCCTGGCCCGGCGAGCTCGGCTCGGTCAACGTCACCATCGGCGTCACCACCCCCGTCTGGAACCAGGGGGGATACGTCATCGACGCCGACATTCAGTACAACGCCGTCGGGTTTCGCTGGAGCACCACGGGGACCAACAACACCGTCGACACCCAGTCGATCGCCACCCACGAGGAGGGTCACTTCCTCGGGCTCGACCACACCCCCATCACCCGGGCCGTGATGTACGCCTCGTACCCGGGCGGGGCCCGCCGGGCCCTCGACGCCGACGACACCGCCGGGGTGTGCGCCCTGTACCCCACCGGGCAGCCCATCCCCGACGCCGGGACCCCGCCCCTCCCCGAAGACCCCTGCACCCAGTTTACCTCGTGCGCGGGCTGCACCCCCAACAACGGCTGCGGCTGGTGCGGGGCCTCCAATCGCTGCGTCACCTCGACCCAGTCGGGCCCCGTGGCCGGATCGTGCGCCGGCGGGTTCGCGTGGTTTCCGCAGCAGTGCACCACCACGCCGCCCCCCGACGCGGGCCCGGCCACCGACCGCTGCAACCAGTTCTCGGGCTCGTGCGGGGCCTGCACCCCCAATGGGGGATGCGGCTGGTGCGGGGCCACCAACCGCTGCGTCAGCTCGACCCAGATGGGCCCCGTCTCGGGGAGCTGCGCGAGCGGGTTCGCGTGGTTCCCGCAGGACTGCACGGCGGGCATGGCCTCGTTCGGCGAGCCTTGCCGCACCCTGCAAGACTGCAACGGCGGCGGGATCTGCGCGGGGAGCTCGACCACGTCTCCCTTCTGCACCCGGGTCTGCGCCGACGACTGCCAGTGCCCCCGCGGCTACAACTGCGGGGCCATGCTCCAGACGGGGCAGCGGGTGTGCTTCCCGGGGACCAACCGCTGCGTGATGGACGCGGGGGTTCCGACCCCGGTGGACGCGGGCAACCCGGTCCCGCGCGACACGGGGGTGATCGTCCCGCGCGACACGGGGGTGACCCCTCCGCGCGACACCGGGGTGCCTGTGACCCCCGCCGACACGGGGGTGGTGACGCCTCCCGCCGAGGATGCGGGCGAGGTCCCCATGGACGACGCCGGGGTCGCGGAGGACACCGTTGCCACCCAGATGCGGACCAGCAGCAGCAACAACGGCTGCGGGTGCCGTACCGCCGGCACGGACGCGACCCCTGGGGCTTCGCGCTCGGCCTGGTTCGGGCTGGCGGCCGCCCTCGGGGCCGTGGTGGCCGGGCGGCGCCGTCGACGCGCGGCGCGTACGGCCGACTGACCGCGCTACCCCGGGTCGAAGAGCGAGCGGCCCGTCATCGCGGCGGGCTGCTCCACCCCGAGCAGCTCCAGCAGGGTCGGGGCCACGTCGCAGAGCCGCCCCGGGCGCAGGGTCCGTCGCGGGTCGGCGGCGCACACGTACCACAGGGGCACGGGGTTGGTCGTATGGGCGGTGTGCACCCCGCCCGTGACGGGGTCGACCATGGTCTCGCAGTTGCCGTGATCGGCCGTGACAAACAGGGCCCCCCCCTGGGCGAGCACGGCGTCGGCGATGGCCCCCACGGCCGCGTCGACCACCTCCACCGCCTGCACCGCGGCCGACAAGAACCCCGTGTGCCCCACCATGTCGGGGTTGGCGTAGTTGACCAGGATGAAGTCGTACCGGCCCGACTGAATCGCCGCGACCACCTCGTGGGTCACCGCCGCGGCGCTCATCTCGGGCTTCAGATCGTAGGTGGCCACCTCGCGGGGGGAGGGCACCACCTTGCGGTCTTCGCCGGGGTACTGCACGTCGACCCCGCCGTTGAAGAAGTACGTGACGTGGGCGTACTTCTCGGTCTCGGCGCAACGAAACTGGGTGCGGCCCGCCCGGGCGATCACCTCGGGGAAGATGTCGGGGTGGGTCTCCTTGGGGAAGGCCACGGGCAGGCCCAGGCGGGGGTCGTACTGGGTCATGCAGGCGAAGTGCACGAAGCGGGGAGCCCCCCCGCGGTCGAAGTGTACAAACTCCTGCGCGGTGAGGGCCTCGACGATCTCCCGGGCCCGGTCGGGGCGGAAGTTGAACATCATCCCCGTGTCGCGGGACCCGTCGATGCCCGCGTAGTCGCCCAGGACCCGGGGGGTGACAAACTCGTCGTTTTGCCCGGCGGCGTAGGCCTCGGCGAGGGCCTCGGACCACGACCCGAACCGCGGCCCCTCCGCGCGCACGAGGCACGCCCAGGCCTGGGCCACCCGCTCCCACCGCTGGTCGCGGTCCATCGCGTAGAACCGCCCTGCCATCGTGCCGATCACTCCGCCTCGGGCGATCAGCCGCGTGGCGAGGATTTCGAGGTACTTCGCGGCGCTCCGGGGGGGCGTGTCCCGCCCGTCGAGGAAGGCATGCACCACGGGCACAAGCCCGGCCTCCGCGACGGCGTCGACCAGGGCCAGGAGGTGCTCGAGGCTGCTGTGTACGCCTCCGTCGCTCACCAGGCCCATCAGGTGCACCCGCCCTCCCCGGCTCCGGGCCATCGAGAGCACCCTGGCGATCACGGGGTTGCCCCCGAGGCTGCCCTCGGCCACCGCCACGTCGATGCGCGAGATGTCCATCATGGCCACCCGCCCCGCCCCCAGGTTGAGGTGCCCCACCTCGCTGTTGCCCATCTGCCCCTCGGGGAGCCCCACGTCGGGCCCCGAGGCCCCGAGTTGCGCGTGGACGTAGCGGGCCGAGAGGGCGTCGAGGCGCGGGGTGGCCGCGAGGCGGACAGCGTTGTCATCGCGCGCGGCGCGTTCGCCAAAACCATCCAGGATGACCAGGACCACCGGGCGAGGACGGAGCGTAGTGGGGATGTTCATGGGTGTTGACCGGGAGGTGTAGCACGGGGCCCCCCGCGGCCTGAAGGCGCCCGCGGCGGGGCGGTCGGCCGTCGCCGCGGATCGTTGCCCGGGCGCAGGGCCTCGTAGAAGCGCTCCAGGCCCACGATCTCGTAGGGCTCCTGCCCGCGGGCCAGGAGGTCGCGGTTGCGGGCCTCGATCTCGTCGAGGATCCGCGGGACGGCGTCGACGCTCCACGGCAGGGTGTCGTGCATGAGCAGAATGCCCCCGCGGGACGACCGTGCGAGCTCCTCGCGCACGTTGGCCAGGACGGCCTCGGGGGTGTTGACCTGCCAGTCGCGGGAGTCCATCGCCCAGAAGGCCGGGGTGTACCCCCGCGAGAAGACGGCCCGCACCGCCCGGGGATGGTTGAGGGCCCCGTAGGGGGCACGAAACAGGTACACCCGCTCGCCGATCACGCCCTGAATGAGCTGCCCCGTCCGGTCGATCTCGTAGGTGAGCCGGGCCTCGTCCATCGTGTCGAGGAGGTCGTGGCGGTAGGTGTGGTTGCCGATGAGGTGCCCCTGCTCCCAGGCCGCGTGCAGGGTCTCGCGGTTGCGTCGGGCCACCTCGCCCGGCCCGTCGAGGCGGTGCCCCGTCACGAAGAACGTGGCCCGCAATCCCCGCTGGCCGAGGGTGGTGAGGAGGCGCGGGGTGGTCTCCCAGTTGGGCCCGTCGTCGAAGGTGAAGGCGATGCAGCGCCGGGCGCACTGGCCCCGCATCAGGCGCCCGCCCCGAAACCGCGCGGCCCAGAGGTTGCCGTCCACGGGCTTGATTTTGTGTCCCAGGACGTCGAGGGTGCTTTGGGGATTGGTGGCATCGGCCAGGAGAGGGGCCAGCACGAGGGCCATCGCGATGCCGAGGAGGAGTCTGCGCACGGGCCCGGGAGTCTACGCCCACTGCCCGAGCCCGTGGGGGCAGCTCGCGATCAGAACGGGATGTCGTCGTCGTTGCCCCCGCCGCCGCCCCCGCCGAAGTCGTCGGGGGGGAGGTCGTCGAAGCCGCCGCGCGATCCGCCGCCCGCAGCCCCCCCCGCGGCCCCGCCCGCAGGGCGCGGAGTCGACCCGCCGCCGCTCGGACGGGGGGGCCCGCCGCCGCCGCCAGCGCCGCCCTCGCTGCGACGGCCGTCGAGGAGGATGAGGTTGGTGGCGTTGATGTCGGTGGCGGCCTTCTTCACGCCGTTTTGATCTTCGTAGGTGCGGGTCTCGATGCGGCCCTCGACGTACACCCGGGAGCCCTTCGAGAGGTACTTCGACAGGGCCTCGGCCCGCTTGCCCCACAGCACGATGCTGTGCCAGTGGGTGACCTCCTGCCGGGTGTTGTTGGCGTCGAGGTAGGTCTCCGTCGTCGCCAGCCTGAACTTCAGCACGGAGCGGTTGTTCTGCGTGGTGCGCAGCTCAGGGTCGGCCCCGAGGTGCCCGATCAACATCGCCTTGTTTAGTCCGTCTGCCATTGGGTGTCCCGTCCTCACGCGGTGGAAGTTGAGGGGAGAGGGCCCCCTCCGCGACGGCCAACGTAGCGTCCCGCGCAGAGCCGGTCAACGTATCTACGGACAGGGTATGTCACGACGAAAACACCTTCGTACACGGTGTTTGCGCGAGGTCACCGGGCGGGGTCAGTAGTCGGCGGGGGGGCAGGTGGGGCCGCGGCGGCGGCGGTAGACGGGCTCTCCGTCGACGTACCGCAGGAAGCAGTAGTGCTGGTCGAGGTAGGCCCGGAGGGTGGGGTAATTGTACATGTACCGGCTGTTCATCGAGCGGCCTGCGTCGACGACGAGCTCGGGTTGGGCGGCCTCGAGGTCTTCGAGGAGTTGGGCCCGGGCCCCGGGCACCTGCCGTGCGTCCTCCTGCTCCCGGGTCGACGCGAACCACGGGACCACCCCCGACGGATACACGCTGTAGACGTACCGCGAGGCCGGCATCCGCCCCGACGACACGTGCACCTCGGCCCGGAAGCCCCACACAAACACCGTGTGCTCGGGCCTGCTCTTCTCGATCACGTACCGCACGATGGGGTCATGCCGCGGGTCTTTGTACCAACGGTCGGTGACCCTCCGGGCGGCCACGTTGCGCCCGAGGGCCGAGGCCGACACCGCCAGAAGGACCGTGGCCCCCACCACCGCGGTCAGGGCCGGGACCTGCCCCCGCCAGCCCTCCGCCGGGGTTGGGGCGCCCTCGGGCTCGTCCCCGGGGCTCCCCACGAAGGCCGCGGCCACCCCGCCCACCAGCACCCCCGCCACCGGAAACACCTCGACAAAGTAGTGCGGGAAGAACCTCCCCGTGAAACACGCCCCCAACACCCCGGCCCCAAACTGCGCGAGGGCCGCGAGCCCCGGGGCCTCGCGCCGCACCCGGGCCCACCCCACCTCGGGCCCCGTCAGGGCCCGCCCGAGCCACCGCCCGAGGGCCACCACGGCCACCATGGACACCGCGGTGATCCCCAGGAAGTACTTATCGATCTGCTCCCGGACCTTGTCGCGGTAGACCTCCGCCGACACCGGGGCCATGAAGATCTCCCGGCCGTACCGCTGGTAGTAGTACAGAAACGCCCCGAGGTGCCCCGTGGCCGCGTAGAGCCCCAGGACCAGGGCGTAGGGCACGGCGGCTCCAAGCCCAAACCGCCCGAGGTCTCTGGCCCGGTCGCGCAGGCCCCGGGGGTCGCCCGTCCGCCCGAGCAGGATCCACAGGGCGCAGGGCACCGCGTGCACGAGGGTCATCTGTTTGGACAACCCCGCCATGGCTGCCAGGGCTCCGGCCGCCACCAGGGCCCGGCCCCGTCGGCGCGGGTCGTCGACCTCGGCCACGGGGCGCATGGACCGGGCCACCAGGAGCATGGCCCCCAGGGCAAACTGCATGGCCACGATCTCGCCGTTGTACCCGATCCCGTCCCAGGGGTTGAGCTCGTAGCCCAGGAAGTAGGCCACGAAGAGGGCCCCGAAGGCCCCTGCGAGAGGCGCGAAGAGCTCGGCCCCCAGGGCAAAGGTGAGCCCCAGGGTGGACAGCCCCAGGGCGAGCGAGAGCACCCGCAGGGGCACCCAGGAGAAGCGCCCCCCGAGTTGCATGGCGAGGGCCGCGAGCCAGTAGAGGACGGGGCCCCGTTGGGAGACCCCGTCGACGTAGGGGAGCCAGCGCCCCGACATCATCCGCAGGACCATGGCGGAGATGTAGCCCTCGTCGTTGCTGACCGGGGCGGGGTAGGGGAAGACGAAGTGCAGGTGGGCCCGGGTGAGGACCACCGCGGCCACGGCGAGGCCGAGGGCCGGGACACCCCAGCGGCGCAGCCACACGCGGCGGCGAGACAGAACGACGGGCGCGTCTTGGGACACGGTGCGCAGGCTCTCGGAGGAGGGGGCGGGGACCCATCGGGGACCCATCGGGGACCCATCGGGGACCCGGGGCGATGGCTCAGCCGGGGGTGATGAGGGCGAGGTCGAGGCCGCCGGGGTACATGTACGAGGTGTACTGGGCGATGCCGTAGACCTTGATGCCAAACTGCTGGCCCTGGCTACGAATCCGGTGGGCCCCGGCCATGATGGGCAGGGTGTAGATGGTGTAGCCCGAGACGTTTTCCATCGAGCCGCGGACGGGCTGGTCGTCCATGGTGAGCTGGGCCCCCTGGGGGGCCACGATGTTGATGAAGTTGCTCTGGTAGGTCGAGGGCACGAGGAAGTCGTAGCTCGTGCGGTACTGCTGGGTGGGGACCTCGAAGACCATGGCGGGGTCGCCCGCCCCGGAGCCTCCGAGCATGGCCGGGCCCTGGCCGATCATGTACTGGGCCACGAGGAAGGCCTCGGTGCCGGTGACCCGGAAGTTTTGCGTGGTGGCGAGCTCGAGGACCTGGCCCGTGTTGAGGGTGGCCTGGGCCCGCACCGAGGGGGGGTCGAAGGTGAGGACGTTGCCGTCGCGTTGGGACACGATGCGGACGACCGAGGGGTTGTTGAGCCCGCGGTCGCGCAGGGCCGACACGAACGAGTCGCGGCCCCAGGTCTCGCTCGGGAAGAGCTGCTCCTCCAGGTGGTCGCAGGCGGGGCGGTTGGTGGGGACGTTGGTGCAGTCGTGACCGACGAAGACCGCCACGGGGCCGCTGGCCTCGATGGTGGTGCCCGACAGGTCGCCCGCCCCGGTCCCGAGGAGCTGGACCACGTCGCCGGGCTGGAGCGAGAAGGTGCCCGTTCCGCCGCGGGGGATGGCCGGGACCCCAGGGCCCGCGGAGATGCCCGCGGTGGGGCGCACGGTGACCGAGGTGCTCTCGCCCGAGACTCCAACAATGGCGATGAACCCGCCTGCGGTGACCGTGGAGTTGGGCTGCCAGTTGGGCCAGGTGCTGACCACGTAGCGGTTGGTGAGGACGCCCTGCGGGAGCAGGAGGGAGGCGTCGTTGGTGAAGGAGAAATACCCCCCTGTGCGGCCGAAGTTGAGCGGGTTGAACTGGTACGCCGCGATGGGCCCGTTGGCCTGGACGTGGAAGGCCCCGTTGCGCCGCAAGACCGAACGGGCCGGGGTGGCCCCGGGGCAGCCCCCGAGCTCGGTGCCCCGGCACCCGGGGTTGTTGGGGTTGAACTGAATCAGCTCATTGACCCACGGCAGGGCCACGGTCTCGACGGCCCCGGGGCCGAGGGTGACCGTACGGGGTTGGGTGAGGGTGCCGCCCGTGATGTTGGCCCGGACGGGGTACGTCTGCGGGTTGGAGAGCACCACCGCGAACTGAAACTGGGCGTCGAGCTGGCTGTTGGCCGTGATGGTGGGCCAGTAGTCACATCCCAGGTACGACCGGCCCGTGGCGCTGCCCGAGCAGCGGTCGGCGCAGGCCCCGCCGTTGCACGACTGGCCGCGCTCCTCGTCGCAGGTGGCCCCGTCGAGCCACGCGGCCCCGTCGGACCGGCAGGTCTGGATCTGCTGCGGTCGGTCGGGGTTGCAGCGGCCGCTGCTCGGAGTGCAGACCCGGCAACCCATCCCGGCCACGCAGGCCCCGGTGGCCCCCTCGCAGCGCACCCGCTGCACGATCTCGCCCGCTTCATTGCAGCGGTAGCTCTCGTTGCCCGAGCAGTAGACCACCCCGACCTCGCAGCGGGCGGGGCCCCCCCCGTCGATGCGCGACCCGGAGTCGGTCCGGGGGCCTGCGTCGTCGGGGATGATGTCGATGGGCGGACGCGAGTCACCGCACCCCATCGCCCCCAAAACCACACCCAAGACGCACCGGGCCAAGACAACACCAAGTCGAGCCATCCGCCGGTTGTACCGCACCCGACGGGCGGTCGTCCACGCGACGGTGCTCGGGATTGACAGGCCCCCCTGCCGACGACGACGATGCCCCCATCGCCGGGATGAAGCCCACCGCCCAGGACGCCGCGCGGGACGCCCTCGTGGCGCAGCACCTCCCGCTCGTACGGCGCGTGGCCCATCGGCTGCTGCGCGACTCCCCCGCGTGGATGCCCCTCGACGACCTGGTGGCCTGCGGGCAGGCGGGCCTGCTGGAGGCCGCCTCGCGCTACGATCCCGCGCAAAACGCCAGCTTCGCCACCTACGCGTACTACCGGGTGCGCGGGGCCATGTTTGATTTCCTCCGCCAGGAGTGCGCCCAGTCGCCGTACTTCCGGGCCCGGGCCTCGGCCCAGTCGGCCCTCGACGCCCTGATCGAGCAGCGGAGCCGCGACCAGGCCCCGGCCCCGGCGGGTTCGGCCGACGCCGCCGCCGAGGCCGCCCAGACGCTGGCCGCGGTGCTCGACGACGCCGTGATCGCCTTCTCCCTGGGCGAGATCGCCGCCCAGATCGGCCCTGAAATCCCCGACGACCCCGCCCAGGCACTGGCTGCCCGCCAGGAGCGTCAGGGGCTCGACCGGGCCCTCGGCACCCTGCCCCGCCGCGAGCGCGAAATGATCGTCGGGATCTACCTCCGCGACGAGACCATCGAGCACGTCGGCAGACGCTTCGGCCTCACCAAGAGTTGGGCCAGCCGGCTCCACGCCCGGGCCCTGCAAAAACTCCGGGCCGCCCTCGCGGCCCAGGAGCCCGAAGACCCCGCCCCGCCCTGATCGCTGCGCTGCGCTGCCCTACGGCGAGCCGGCGTCGGCCAGGGGCACGGGGGTGAGGCCTCGGCGGGTGATCCCGGTGCGATCGGTGAGGATGGCCTGCACCACGATGGCGGCCGTCAGGAGCACCGCCAGGGCGATCACGGCCAGCACCACGCGCTTGCCGCCGACAGACTGTTGGGCACCCGATCGCTGCATAGGGGCCGCAAGGTGGGGGCTCCGGGCCCTCGACGCAAGCGGGGCGTGTACGGCCTGGGATTCGGAGTAGGCGTCTCCGGGCCCAGAGCGAGGGCCCCGGCGGTGGAGGAGGCGTGACGGGACGGCTCCTGGTCGTCGAGACACCAGCGCCGACGCGCTCAGCGCGTTGGGTGGGTTGAGACTTCGGGAGCCCACCAGCGCCCCGGGTCCGCCTCGTGGGCGCTCGCCCGAGGGAGGGCGATAGGAGGGGGATCGGAACTCCAACAGGTTCGCCGCGTCGAGCAGCCACCCGGCTGGAGTTCTAGTCCCTCTTTCGGGTTGACAGACTCCCCGTTATGCGCGGTGACCTGCCGCCCACCAGCGGTGCTGCGCGGGGCCTCGGCGGTCGACGCAGAGCTCGCTGGCCGCACGCAGCGCATCAGCCTGCGTCGAGGGGGCAGCCGTCGAGTGTGATCCGGTGCATCTCGCGCCGCTGCCCGCGGTAGTCGTTCTTCGCGTTGTGCCAGGTGGCCCGGTTGTCCCAGATCGCGACGGACCCGGGCTCCCAGCGGAAGTTCGCGATGCGCACGCCGAGCAGGACGCGGGCGTAGATCTGCGCGAGCAGGGGCGCGGAACGCAGCACCGACCAACCCTCGAAGCGGACGGTGAAGCTCGGGTTCACGAACAGCGCCTCCCGGCCCGAGAGCGGATGACGGATCACGACCGGGTGGGTGACCGTGCCCAGGGCGTCGGCTTCCTGGGTGTTCTCCGTTCGCGCCTGGGGGTCGATCCACGCGCGGATCCTGGAGGCCGTCGTGCCGAAGGCGTGCTTCGCGGAGTGGACAGCGCGCATGCCCCGGAGGCGGTCCTGGAGAGCCGAGGGCAGGGCCTCGAAGGCGTCGTAGGTGCTGATGAACTGGGTATCACCGCCGCGGGTCGGAAGGTCGCGGGCGACGAGGATCGAGCCGAGCGCGGGCTCGAGGTCGTAGCTGTGGTCGGTGTGCCAGAAGCCGCCGATGTTGAGGCGCTGGTCGGCCTCCTTGGTGACCATGGCGATCTCGGGGTGCCCGGAGTTCTTCACGAAGAAGCGGTTGAGGTTGATCGTGCCGAGTCGCCGGGCGAGGGCGATGTGGTCGGCCTCGGACAGCCGCTGGTCGCGGAGGAACACCAGCCCGTGCCTGTGGAAGAGATCGCGGATTTCGCCGAAGGTGGCCTCGTCGGCGGTGCGGATGTCGACGCCGCGGATCTCGATCCCGGCGCCTTCGTGTGGCGTGGCGGTCATGGTGTTCATCGTCGGTCTTTCTTGGGGTGAACGGCGGAGGGACGGGCGGAGCTGGGAGCGTCGACGAGCCCGCAGCACGCGTCGACGATCTCGATCACCAGCGCGCCGTCCGTGAGATCGGCAGGGAGCGCGCCGACCTCGTAGGCCGCGAGGACGACGCAGGCGTACCCGAAGATCGACCGCACCCGAAGGCTGCGGACCCCAGGCGGAAGCTGGACGAGGTGCGCCTCGAGTCGAGACTGCGCGGCCTGGAGCGCCTGGTTGTCGACGGAGGCGAGCGCGGCCAGTCCCGTCTGCGGGTCGCCGATGGCCTGGATCAGGAACCGGGCCCAGTAGCTCGGCCGACGCGAGAGCACCGACTCGATCAGCGGCACCACGAGCACCTCGACCAGCTCGCGGGTGCTGGGGGCACCCCCAAGCGCGAGGAGCATCGACGTCCGCCGCGCGCTCGCCGACGCCATCCGGGTGGCGAGCAGCGCGTCGACCAGGCCCTGACGGCCACCGAAGTGGTACTGCACCGCCGACTTGTTCCGCTGGCCGGCGGCCTCCTGGACGGCCTGCACGGTCAAGGCAGCAAGGCCACGCTGGGCAACGAGGCGTTCGGCGGCGTCGATCATACGAACGGCGGCTTCGTGCACGAAGTCTGAAATAAGTCACATGCCTTAACTTGTCAAGGGATGTTCCTTACATTGTGTGGGTAGACCCGTCACCCTCCCCGTCGACTGGCGGGGTATCGCCGTGTCGGTGCTCGCCTCCAACGGCGTACAGCATAAGGCGGGGCAGTACTGGTCTTATGACCAGTGCGCCTCCTTGGGGTGATTTGCACGGCGACAGGCGCCAGATCCGTGCGGACTCGCGGCATGGACACTGATCATCCGTCTGGCCCCGGGGCGACAACGCCTGCACCCGCCACGGGGACCTACTCCGAACTCCAGTGTACGGCCGTCACCGGGCGGCGCATCGTGCGGGGGCGAGGCCCCGGATCCAGCGGGCCAGTTGGATCGCGTGGCACCCTCCCGGGTCGAGGGCCGGGGCCGTGGAGCGGTGATGCCCGGCCGTCACAGCAGCCCGGTAGAGAGGGCTCGTGTCCGGATCGCCGGGGTGCACCCGGGCGCGTACAGCCGGCAGCTCGACGGCGAGGCCCGCGGCGGTGACCTCGGGATGCAGGACGAGGGCTCCGGGCGAAGGGCCCCCGTGACAGGTCGGGGCGGCGCACCCGGCCGACCGCAGGAGGGGGGCCACGGTCTGGACGTAGGCCCCGTCGTCGAGGCGGGGCGGGGCCGGAACAGGCCCAGGAGGCGGGGTCCCGGGGCCGCGGGCGACGTACACCCGGGCGAGGGCCAAGGCCCCGAGGACGGCCACGGCGGTGATCACAGGGGTCAGGGGGGACGGGGCCCGGGGGGAGGGTTGGGGCATCGGAGGGCGTACGGGGTGTGCGGCGAGGCTTGTAGGGGGTGGGGCCGAGAGGGTAGCGTCGCAGCGGTGAAGCACGAGGCGCCCATTTTTCACTTCAACGAGGAGCGTTCCTTCATCGTGGAGGAGGTGGTGGGACGGATCGGTCGGGCCACCGCCGACCCGCTCCTCCTGCTCAACGACGCGGCCTACCACGAGACCCGCCGCCTCGAGCCCAACCCCGGCAACGAACGACCCGACCTCGAACGTTTTCGCGACCTCGCCCGCTCCGTGGGCAAGCTCTCCGAGGAGGGTCGCCGGGCCCGCCTGGAGGCCCTCGCCCGACGCTGGGCCGACGACATCGCGGGCAACTTCAACCCCAAGGTGTACGGGCTGTCGACCCAGGCCCTGCCCCGGGCCCTGGCCCTGCTCCTGTCGCCCAAGGACTTCAGCGAGGGGTTCCGCTCGGCCGGGAGGCTGCAGAAGCACCTGGTGACGCAGGGGCCCCTCGACACCATCCGGTCGCTGGCCACCCATGGGACGGTGGTCTTCGTGCCCACCCACCTGTCCAACCTCGACTCCGTGGTCTTCGGCTTCGCCCTGCACCGCGAGGGCCTCCCCCCCGTCTCGTACGGGGCCGGGAAGAACCTCTTCGCCAACCCCTTCCTGTCCTTCTTCATGCGCAACCTCGGGGCCTACCGGGTCGACCGCAGGGTCCGGGCCGAGCTCTACAAAGAGGTCCTCAAGACCTACTCCACCGTCCTGATCGAGCGGGGCTACCACTCCCTCTTCTTCCCGGGCGGGACCCGCAGCCGCTCAGGCCTCGTCGAGGAGCGCCTCAAGCTGGGTTTGATGGGCACCGGGGTCGAGGCCTTCGTCCACTCGCTGCGCCGGGGACACCCGCAGCGGGTCTTCTTCGTGCCCTCGACCATCAACTACCTGCTGACCCTGGAGGCCAGCACCCTCATGGCCGACTACCTCGCCGAGGTCGGCAAGACCCGCTACATCATCGACGACGACGAGAGCACCCAGATCGAGCGCATCGTCACCCTCGTGCGCAAGCTCGTGATGACCACCGGGAGCGTGGTGATCCGCTTCGGTCACCCCATCGACCCCTTCGGCAACCGGGTCACCGCCGACGGCCGCTCGGTCGACCTCCGCGGGCGCACCGTCGACCCGGCCAGCTACGTCACCCTCGACGGGGTGGCCACCATCGACCCCGCCCGCGACGCCCAGTACACCCGCGAGCTCGGCGAGACCATCTGCGCGGCCTACGCCCGCGAGACCGTGATCTTGCCCACCCACGTCGTCGCCGCGGCGGCCTTCGCCCGGCTGCGCGAGGCCCACCCCCGCGACGACCTGTTTCAGCTCGTGCGCCGCCGCGACGAGGTCTTTCTGCCCTTCGACGAGGCCGAGCGCCGCGTGGCCGACCTGCTCCAGAAGCTCCGGGCCGCGGAGGACGCCGAGCGCCTCGTGCTCGGCCCCGGGGTGCGGGCCGCCCGCCCGATGGAGCTCGTGGCCGAGGCCAACCGGGCCTGGTCGGGGTACCACTCCCACGCCGTCCTCGCGCCCGTCGACGGAGGTTACATGCTCTCCGACCTCAACCTCCTCCTGTACTACCAGAACCGCCTCGCCACCTCCGGCCTGGCCTTCCACCCGGGGCGGCGCTGATGACCGCCACGACCCCTCTGTCCTCCCACCGCCCCGCCGTGGGCGTGGTCGGCGGCGGCCGTTGGGGCTACGCCCTGGCCTGCGCCGCCCGCAGGGTCGGCCACCCCGTGGTGCTCCACTCCCGCCGCGACAACGCCCCCGAGGCCGACGCCCGCGGCATCGAGGTCGTACGCGACCCCTCTGCCCTCGCCGAGCGGTGCACCCTCGTCCTGGTGGCCGCCCCCTCCGAGGCCATGCGGGCCGTAGCCCGGAGCCTCGGCGACGTCCTCGACGGCTCGCACCTCGTCGTGCACGGGACCCGCGGTCTGTCCCCCGAAGGGCTCAACACCCTGTCCGACGTGATCCGGGCGGAGACCCCGTGCCGCCGGGTGGGGGCCCTCGGGGGCCCCGTGCTGGCCGACGACCTCATCGACGGCCGGCCCGCGGTCATCGCCGTGGCCTCGCGCTACGCCGAGGTCAGCGCCGCGGTCGAGGCCGGCCTCGGGGGCCCGATGCTGCGCGTCTCCCGCAGCCCCGACCTCGTGGGCCTGGAGTGGGCCAGCGCCCTCAACGGCTGCCTCTTCGTGGCCCTCGGGTACGCCCGGGCCATCGGGGTGAGCCCGGGCCTCCTCGGGGGCCTGCTCACCCGCGGCCTGCACGAGGCCGCCCGGGTGGCCATCGCGGCCGGGGCCGACGAGCGCACCTTCTTCTCCCTCGTCGGCATCGGCGAGCTCCTCGCGGCCATGGACCAGGACGACCGACCCGAGTGTCGCCTCGGGGCCGCCCTCGGCCGCGGAGAGTCCCTGGAGGCCGCCCAGGCCCACGCCGCCATGCGGGTCGAGGCCCTGTCCCTGCTCCCGCGGGTGGTGGACTTCGCCCGGGAGCGCCGCGTCGAGGCCACCCTCCTCGGCACCATCGCCCAGGCCCTCGAGGGCACGATGAGCCCGCAGGAAATTCTCGTGCTGCTGATGACCCGGCGCTGACGGGCCTCCACGCCCCGCGTCCCCTTGGATCGAGCCCCCCCAGAGACGGAGAGACGACACCCCCATGGCAGAGCGCGTTGAGTTTGCAGCAGGCGAAGGCGTCACAGGCACCGGGCTCCTCGGGATCCCTCCGGGGCGCGGGCTCGACGGAGGAGTGCTCCTCCTGCACGAGTGGTGGGGGCTCAACGGGCACATCGCCTCCCTCGTCGACCGCCTCGCCGCGTCGGGGTTTGTGGCCCTGGCCCCCGACCTGTACGGCGGCAGGAGTGCCACCTCGCCCGAGGAGGCCGCGGCCCTCATGCAGGCCATGTCCTGGACCGCGTCCCTGCCCGTCCTCGCCGGGGCCGCGGACCACCTGCGGGCCCACCCCCGGAGCAACGGCAAGGTGGGGGTCACGGGGTTCTGCATGGGCGGAGGAGGGGCCTTCTTCGTGGCCGCCCGGCTGCCGGGCATCGCCGCGGCCGTGCCCTTCTACGGCCTCGCCCCGGCCGCCCAGGTGGACTGGACCACGGCCCTGACCCCGCCCATCCAGGCCCACTTCTCCACCCGCGACGCCTTCGCCCCCGCGGCCCGGGCCGAGGCCATCATGGCCACCCTCCACGCCCGCGGCCGGGCCATGGAGCTCTACCACTACGACGCCGACCACGCCTTCGTGAACGACACCCGCCCCGAGGTCTACAACCTCGACTGCGCCGCCCTGGCCTGGAGCCGCATGGTGGCCTTCCTCCACGCCCACGTCGACTGAGCGGCCCGACCCGCTGCGGGGCCGAGACGAGGTTCGCCGCGGCGCGGCGAAGTGCGCTACCATCGGGGCCTCCGCGCGATGACGTCCCTCGCCCAACCGCTCGAACCTGGCGCCGTCGTCGCCCAGGACTACCGCGTCGAACGGCCCCTCGCCCGCGGGGGGATGGGCTCGCTCTACGTGGTGACCCAGCTCTCCACGGGCCACGAGCGGGCCCTCAAGGTGATGCACGCCCGCCTCCTGCGCGACCCCCGCGGGCGCGACCGGTTTCTGCAAGAGGCCCGGGCCAGCGCCCGCATCCAGAGCGACCACGTCGTGCAGGTGATGGCCGCGGGCTTCGACGACGGGGGCATCCCCTGGCTGGTGATGGAGCTGCTCCGGGGCGAAGACCTGGCCGCCGCCATCGAGCGCCGAGGACGGTTCGGGCCCGCCGAGGCCCTGGTGATCTTCCGACAGCTCGGCCACGCCCTCGGGGCCGCCCACGAGGCCGGGCTCATCCACCGCGACCTCAAACCCGAGAACATCTTCCTCGCCGACACGCGCCGGGAGGGCGTCCCGTTTACGGTCAAGCTGCTTGACTTCGGCATCGCCAAGGTCCTGGCCGAGGCCCAGGGCGAGGGGCTCAACACGGCCGCCGTGGGGACCCCCCTGTGGATGGCCCCGGAGCAGGCCTCGAAGGGCACGATCACCGCCGCCTCGGACGTGTGGAGCGTCGGGCTGGTCGCCTTCAACGTCCTGACGGGCAGGCGGTATTGGAAGGTCGGCAACGAGGAGGGGGTGCCCCTGGAGCGGGTGCTCCGCGAGCTCTTCGTCGACCCCCTGGAGCCCGCCTCGACCCGGGCGGCCCTGTACGGGGCCTCGTTGCCCGGGGCCTTCGACGCGTGGTTCGCCCGGTGCGTGTGCCGCGAGCCGCGCGATCGGTACCCCAACGCCCACGCCGCCGTGGCCGCCCTCGTGCCCGTGCTGCAAGGCCCTCTGGCCACCCAGGAGGCCCAGGCCGTGTCGCTCGGGGCCACCACCCCGGGGCACCGGGGCCCCTCCAGCGCCCCGCCCCCGCCCGTCAGCCCGGCGATGCCCCAGACCGTGCTGTCACAGCCGACTGGCGACGGAGCCAACCCCTGGAACATGCCCTCCGGGGCCGGGCCTACCCCTCTGTCCGCCCCCTACCAGGTCACCCCCCCGGGGGCCTCGGGCCCGTCGCCGCGCACCGTCCAGTGGGACCCCGCCACGGGCGCGATGCCCAGCGGCCCGGCCCTGATGCACTCGGGTCCGGGGACAGGGCCCTCCCGGCAGGGGGGAGGCGGGTCGTATCAGGGCTTCCCCGGGCACTACGCGCCGCCTCCTGTGCCCGAGCCCGCCGTGAGCACGCCCCCGTGGGTCTGGGGGGTGATGGTGATGGTCCTCGGGGGCCTCGGGGTGGGCACCTACCTCGTGGTCGAACGGCTCCACCACGGCGAACCCTCTCCCCCTCCGCGCCGGACCCCACAGCGCCTCACGCCGCCGGTCCAGGACCCTCCCGCACGGCCCCCGGTCGCGCGGACCGTCGGAGCCCGCGGCCCGAGCACCCTGGCCACGGGCTTCAGCCACACCTGCGCCATCGCCCGCGACACCACCGTCCGCTGCTGGGGGTGGAACGCCTTCGGACAGCTCGGCGACGGCACCCTCGCCCACCGCATCAGCCCCACCCCCGTAGCGGGCCTCGTCGGGGCGGTCGAGCTCGTGGCCGGCTACGCCCACACCTGCGCCCGTCTGTCCTCGGGCGAGGTGCACTGTTGGGGGCTCAACAGCACGGGCCAGCTCGGCGACGGGACCCGCACCAACCGGTCGCTGCCCGCGTCGGTCCCCGGGGCCCATCACGCCACCCAGCTCGCCCTCGGGGACGGCCACACCTGCGCCCGGTTCGCCGACGGGACGGCCCGCTGTTGGGGCTGCAACGGCTCGGGCCAGGTGGGCGACGGGAGCAGCGCCGAGCGGCTTGTTCCAACCCCAGTGGTCGACCTCGCGGGGGTGGCCGAGGTGGCCGCGGGCGACACCCACACCTGCGCCCGCCTCCTCGACGGGACGGCCCGCTGCTGGGGTCACGCGAGCTTCGGCCAGGTCGGCGACGGCCACCTCAGCGCCCACTACCGACCCGCCCCCGTATCGGGCCTCACCCGCGTGGCCCGCCTCGCCCTCGGCCCCTACCGCTCCTGCGCGGTGACCCTCGACGGGGCCGTGGCCTGCTGGGGCCGCAACGAGAACGGCCAGCTCGGCGACGGGACCCGCGTCTCCCGCAGCACCCCCGTCCCGATCGCGGCCCTGCCCTCCACCGACGACCTGAGCCTCGCGTCGTTTCACACCTGCGCCCTCGGCCCCGACGCCGCCCTGCGCTGCTGGGGCAACAACCCCGACGGACGCCTCGGCGACGGCACCACCCACGACCGCCCCCGGGCCGTGCTCCTGCCGGGCCTCGGCCCCGTCGACGCCGTCCGGGCCCAGGAGTCGCACACCTGCGCCCGCCTCCGCGACCAGTCGGTGCGCTGCTGGGGCGCCAACGGCATCGGACAGCTCGGCGACGGCACCCTCCAGACCCGCCTCGCCCCCACCCCCGTCGCCCTGCCCTGACCCGTCGGGCGAGGCAGGACACTCCCCCGCCATGACGTCACGTCGGTCTCCGGTCACTCCCTCCCCGGTCTTCGCCCTGCTCTCGGTCCTGGGCTGCCACGCCGCCGCGACCCCGCCCCCCGTCACCCCCGCGACCCCGCCCGATCCGCCCCCCGCCGCGGCCCAGACGGCGGCCGTTGACGACGCCCCCAATCCCCCTCCGCCCCTGCCCTCGGGGCGCCTGCCCGACCACGCCGCGCCCACCCAGTACAGCCTGGCCCTGTGGATCGATCCGACCCAGGAGGGTTTTCGGGGCGTCGCCCAGATCGCCGTGACCCTGCGGGCCCCCACCCGGTTCGTGGTGCTGCACGCCCGGGACATGGTCGTCGACGGGGCCACGGTCACCACCGGGACCGAGCTCCTGACGGCCCGCACCACCCTGCGCCACAACGCAGGCGGAACCGTACCCGAGGAGCTCGTCCTCACCCTGCCCCGAGCCGTGCAGGGCGAGGTCACCCTGGAGATCGCGTACCACGCCAACTACTCCACCGACCTCCAGGGCCTCTACCGGGTGCGGGTCGGCGACGACTGGTACGCCTTCACCGACTTCGAACCCACCGACGCCCGACGGGCCTTCCCCTGCTTCGACGAGCCCGGGCTCAAGGCCCCTGTCACGCTCGTCCTGCACACGCCCCCGGGGGTCCTGGCCGTCGGAAACATGCCCGCCGCGGCGCCGATCGCACGCGACCGGGGCCTGCGTTGGGAGTTCGCCCCGACCCCGCCGCAAGCCACCTACCTCACCGCCTTCGCGGTGGGGCCCTTCGATGTCTACACGGGCCCGCAGAGCCCCCTCCCGGTGCGCCTCCTGGCCGTCCGGGGCCGCGCCCACCTCGGGGCCCTGGCCGCCCAGACCGCGGCCGAACACATCGCCCTCCTCGCCGACTACTTCGACCGCCCGTACCCCTACCCCAAGCTCGACCTCCTGGCCGTGCCCGACTTCGTGCACGGGGCCATGGAGAACCCCGGCCTCATCACCTACCGCGACACCCTGCTCCTGCTCGACCCCCAGCGAGCCTCCACCGACGCCCGCCGGGCCATGGCCGGGGTCACCGCCCACGAGCTCGCCCACCAGTGGTTTGGCAACCTCGTGACCATGGCCTGGTGGGACGACCTGTGGCTCAACGAGGGCTTCGCCACCTGGATGACCTGGAGGGTCCTCGGGCGCTGGGACCCGGCCCTCACCCCCCACCTCGACGCCCTCCGCAGCGCCGCCGGGGCCCGGTCCGTCGACAGCCTCCGCGGGGCCCGGGCCATCCGTCAGCCCGTGCGCTCGACCGCCGACGCCCTCAGCCGCTTTGACAGCACGACCTACGGCAAGGGGGCCGCCCTCATCGGGATGCTCGAGGCCTGGATCGGCCCCGACACCTTCCGCGACGGCCTCCGGGCGTACATGCGCACCCACGCCTTCGGCAACGCCACCGCGGCCGACCTGCTCCAGGCCCTGGAGACCGCCTCGGGACGGCCCGTGATCCGCGTGGGCGAGAGCTTCCTGGAGACCCCCGGGGTTCCGCGGGTCGACGTGACATTGCGGTGCGAGCCCGGGGCCCCTCCCCGGGTCGAGCTCGCCCAGTCGCGTTTCCTCGCCGACGGAACCTCCGCCCCCGACTCCGCCCCCGCCCCCCTCTGGCACATCCCCCTGTGCCTCCGCTACGGCACCGGGACGACGCCTTCCGCGCCCTCCCAGCGGCAGTGTGTGGTCTTGTCCGAGCGGACAGCCCGCGTCGACCTGGAGGCCCCCCGCTGCCCCGCCTGGATCGACCCCAACGACGGGGCCACGGGGTACTACTGGTACCGCCTCCCGCCCGAGGGATTTGCCGCCCTCCTGGCCCGCGGCCCCACCCTCGACCCTGGCGCCCAGCTCGCCCTCCTGGCCAACCTCGAGGCCCTCACCCGGGCGGGCGAGGTCCCCGCGGGGGTCTGGCTCGACGCCCTCACCCGCTTCGCCCAGAGCCCTTCGCCCGACGTGGCCGAGCGGGTGGCCGACGCCCTGTGGGGGGTCGAGCGCACGATGGTGACGGAGGCGTCCCGGCCTGCCTTCGTGCAGTGGGTTCGGGCCCTCCTCGGGCCGCGGGCCCGGCGCCTCGGATGGGGCACCACGGGCGGCGCCACAGCCCGCCGCCACGCCTTCCCCCGGGCGACCCTGTGGGCCCTCGGGATGCTCGGCGACGACCCGGCCACCCTCGCCCGGGCCGAGACCGTGGCCGCGGCCTGGCTACGCGACCCCGCCTCGGTCGACAGCGACCACGCCGCCATCGCCCTTCCGATGGCCTCCCGCCGCGCCGACGCGACCCGCTTCGAGGCCCTCCTCGCCTCCCTCGACCGCGCCGCCACCCCGCAGGAGCGCCAGCTCGCCCTCGGGGCCCTCGGCACCTTCGACGACCTCGACCTCGTGCGTCGGGCCCTCGACCTCACCCTGTCCGACACGATGCGGGTGGTCGACCTGCGGGCCTTGTTCGGGGTGGGGATGCACACCCCCGCCCACCGCACGATGGCCGCCCGCTGGCTCGTCGCGCGGATGGCCGAGGTCCGGGCCCGCCGCGGCCACAACGCCCAGGGGGCCCTGCGCCTGCTCGGGGGACTGTGCGACGCCGAGGCCATCGACGCGGCCGAAGGGGCCCTGCGGGCCGAGGTCGCGGCCCTGGAGGGAGCCGGGCCCGGGTTTGCGTCGACCCTGGACGCCACGCGATTGTGCGCCCACACGCGGTCGCGTCAGGCCGAGGCCGCCACGCAATGGTGGGCGACCCGGACGCCGTCGCGGCGGTCAGCGGGGGAGTGATGCTGGGGAGGGGAGCGGAGGGTCTCCCCCGAACCTGAGCCCGGGGGAGCGTCGAGGCGGGGCGATCAGCGCAGCAGGCCGTATCCGAGGATGTTGGACACGTTGCGGGTGGCGTCGATGACGCCCACGTAGTTACGGAAGGCCGTGAGGGCACGGGCCTGCCGCTGGGGGCTCTCGTAGCGCGGCACGAGGCGGTTGCTCATGTCGCGACGGAAGCGCAGGGTGCCGTTGTCATTGAGGCCGTCGGTCTGGTAGCAGTCGGCGGCGAGGGCGTTGGCGTGGGCGATCATGCGGGAGGCGATCCCGCGATCGACCACGCGGCCGCCGGTGAGGCCCGACAGACCCGGGTCGGCGCCGTAGAGGCGGGCGACGTAGATGAGGCCCGTCTCGGGGTTGCCGAAGCGGGTACGCTCCGCCTCGGGGATGTCGACCTGCTCGTTGCCGCCTTCGGTGAAGATGCGCATCTTGTTGATGGTGTTGAGGTCGGCGTTGAGCGACGAGAACAACATCGAGTAGATGATGGTCGGGAGCTGCTGACGGTACCCGAAGTTGGGGAACATCACGTAGTTGGTGCCGGCCGGACGCGTCGGGGTCGGGTCGAACAGCCGGGGCAGCACAGGGTTGATCTCTTGGCCGGGGCTGGTGGGCCGCGCGTAGGGAGCGACGGTGGCCCAGTCCTCGGACAGGAGGCCGCCGAGGAGGCGGTCGAAGGCCTCGGGCATGTCGGTGAAGAAGTTGACCTGGAACTCGCGGCCGTCGAGGTACAGCCCGCGGGTGACGCTCGAGAACGTCGGGCGGGTGTCCGTCAACATGATGGCCGCGAAGGCCTTCTCCATCGCCGAGCTCTGGCGGTTGGCGTAGGACTGGTAATCCCACGAGCCGCCGGCGCCGTTGTTGTAGTCGCTGGCGACGTAGCGGCCCGAGACGATGCCCACGCCGAAGGGCGAGATCTCGGAGGAGCGGTCGTCGGCGTCGAAGATCGGGATGTTGGCAGCCCGGGTCTCGGGGGTCTCGCGGATCTCTTCCGCGGGGGACGAGCCATCGGCGCGGATGTACTGCCCGGGCTCGGGCATCGTCAGCACGCGGTGGAAGAACTGGAACATCTCGGGCTGGATCGCCATGGTCGGCCCGAGGGCGTGATCGCTCCGCGCGAACAGGGAGAAGATCGCGTCGGAGTAGAACCCACGGTACAGGGCGATGTCGCGCGCCACGTTCCAGTGGAAGCCGCGGATGAGGCGGAACATACGCGAGGCCACGGCCCCGGAGACGTTCCACGACTGCCACTCGCGCTGACCGCGGCGGAAGTAGCTGGCAGGGTAGAGCAGGTCGTACTTCCGCGAGATCGACTGGGTGACCTCGTAGATGTCGGCGCCCTGGTCAAAGAACTGGATGTGGGGATACCCCACCCCGCGGTCCCAACTCACCCGGAACGGCCACCGCATGTTGCCGTCGCCGTTGGCCACGACCTCGCCGCCGTCGCGCGTCCCGTTACGCACCCGCCACGAGGGCGTCTGCGAATCGGGGTTCTGCACCGAGGGCTCGTTGAGGTAGTAGTACTGGCTGGTCTCCATGTCGTCGAGGGACGCGTAGTCACGCGGCACGGTCCCGCAGAGCTGCCCGTCCACCACGCGCCACTTGTACCGCTCGCGCTCGGCCGCCGTCGCCTCGCGGCAGCGGTTGGGGTTGAAGACCTCCATCTGCCGCCCGAGCTCGGTGTAGTGAATGCCCGAGAAGGGCGCCTGACCCCCACCGGCCATCTGCGCCGCCGAGTAGAGCGACGTGTCCCACCAGTACATGTAGTCCTGGTTGGCGAGGTTGGTCCGCAGGCGCGGCGAGAACCGCCGCTGCTGCTCGGCGCTGTTGAAGGACTCGACGCGGCGGTCCATGGTCTCGACCACACGGCCGTAGAGGATGCCCATGGCATAGAGGTCGTACTGACCGAGGCCCACGGTCTCGCCGAAGCGCTCCCACTGGTACTCCATCGTCGACGTGTTGCCGAAGTAGGTGGCCCCCGCGGCGTGGTTGGGGTTGTCGAGCGGGCGAACGCCGAGCTCCTCGTTCGACGGGGGGTCGATGAAGCGCGGACCCATGCAGTTGTCGGCGTTGGGGTCGGCGTTGCGGATGTTGCGGCAGGTGGCCTCGGTGGGCCCCGGGGCGCAGGTCGGACGACACGTCCCGCCAGCCTGACCGCCGCGGGTGCGGAGCTGCCAGTACTGGGGGTTGTAGTTCATCGAGTCGTAGCTCGACACGGGCACGTGGTAGAGGCCGATCGAGTGCCCCACTTCGTGGAGCTGGATGCCCTTGAAGGCCTCGATGCGCAGGTCGGCGAGGATGCGCCGGGCCCGGGCCTCGGGGGTCAGGCTGCGGAACCGCTGGGCGTACCAGCGGGCCACGCCCTGCATGTCCACGGAGCCCACCAGGGGAGCCGCGCCGGCCTCCTGGAAGCAGAAGCCGCGGGCCTCGGCCCGGGCCATGATCGAGTCACGCCACGCGGTGGCCGTCTCGGGGTCGAGCTGACGCAAGGGCGACGCCCGCTCCATCAACTGCTCCTGGGTGTAGCCCATGGTGTTGGTGGCGACATGGGCGGCCTGGATCCAGGTCGGGTCGACAAGCTGAGCCTCCAGGTCGGTATTGTGCAGCCGACGAGCGAGGGCGCGGTACTGCACCGCGGCGTTGGTCCCCTCGGCGGGACGGAGCTCCTGAGCCATACGCGCGTGGAGCTCGACCCCGGCCTGGATGTTGTCGCCGAAGTGCGGGGCGCTGGCCGCCGCCACCTGGGCGGCGTGGGCGTGGTCGGGCGAATCCGCCCGGGCGTGGACGTCCTGCTCCGAGAGCTGGTCGGCGGCCGAGCCGAGGCGGGTGCCCGCCGGGTTGCGGATGTACCGCGCGAGGGCCTGGGCCGGGGCCCCGCCGATGTACTCGTCCACCGTGAGGGGGTCGAGGCTCGGGTCGATCTCGTGCATGAGCAGCCGGATGTAGTCGCGCTGCTGACCCGCGGCGAACTCCACCGAGCGGCCCATGGTGAGCGCGCCGTTGGAGACAACCTCGCCCGTGAGCGGGTCATAGCCCCAGTGGGCGATGCCACCGAAGGGGGCGCGGGAGAAGCCCGGCCAGAACGAGATGTGGCTGTACCGGATGTCGCCGTAACGATAGCGGTATCCCACCTCACGACAGGCCGTGCTGTCGTCGGCGCGCACCGGGTGGTGGCAGATCACCACCGCCCGGGAGACCTGGTTGGCAGCGGCGAGGCCCTGGGCCTCGGTCCGCGGCACGTCGCCGAGGAAGGCGGCGTCCTCGAGGGGGCGCTGGGTGTCCTCGTAGAAGCGCGCGTGACAGGTGGCTCGATCGCCGCCGAGGGGAGCCACGCCGATCTTGCGGCACTCCACCTCGCGGGCGGCGGCCACGGCGCGACGCACGGCGACATCCCAGGTGTCAATGATCTGCTCGCTCGGGCCGCGACGACCCGGCCCGCCGGCCCGCATGTCCTCGGCGGTGGCGTAGGCGTAGGTGACGGTGCCGTCGGCGTTTTGGGTCTCGACGTGGTCGACGAAGTCGGCCGGGGTCTCCTCGTTGACGTAGTACGCGATGGGGCGGATCGTGCGGTTGCGGTACGGGATGGTGCACTGCTCCATCACGCCGTCGCACTGCGACCCGGCGTACTGCTCGGGGGTGAGACCCGCGGCGGCCGCGGCGGTGGCACAGACGTCGGCCGTGCCGTCGCTGTTGCCGTCGACGTTGCCGTCGACCACGCCGTCGTTGTTGAGGTCGCGGCCCGAGCAGGACAGGGGCTGTCCGGCGGCGTTGCGCAGGTGCGACCGCTGCCAGATGTTGTGGATCATCGCGTAGCGATGGAAGTTGGAGTCGAGGGTCCCGTAGTTGGGGTCGTACCCGTTGCGGGTGGCGCGGGGGCCGCCCACGAGGTCGTACGGCTGCCGGGTCAGCTCCAGGGGCTGGAAGTCGCGGTCTTCCACGAGGCGGAAGGACGTGCGAATCGTGGACTCCTGCGGGTTGCAGTCGTACACGTCAGAGCCCGTGAAGAAGTTGATGAGGAGGCAGGTCGGCAGGGGAAAGCCGAACTGGTTGCTCATCTCGGGGGAGACGAGCCAGCGGGAGGTCACGTCGAAGTAGCCGCCCGGGTGATTGCGGGCCGCGGCGTTCTGCACGCAGTCGCCGGTGGCGGCGTCGCGGACCCAGCCGGGCCGCATCTCGCAGAGGTTGGGGGCGCTGGGGTTGCGCGGATCCTGCTCGTAGTAGCGCACGGGCTGGAACGACAGGTTGCCGAACAGGGCCCCGTAGAACATGAAGCGCCAGTCGGGGTTGTCGACCATGTTCTGCGACCAGTCGACGCGCATGTACTCGCGCGCGTACCAGGGCCGGTCGACCATGTTCTCCTCGACGAGGTTGAGCTCCTCGCCGGTGGTGGGGTTGTACGCCCGGCGCACGTCGAAGTGCGACTCGATGCGGTACGCCGCCACGACGATGCCCGTCTCCGTGCGCCCGCGCACCCCGCGGCCGTCGGAGCCCGTGACGTGCTCGTAGGCCTTGCGGGCGAGCAGGACGTTCTCCTGCACCTCCCACCGGATGCGGTCAACGTCGTCGTAGGTGCCCACGGGCATCAGGCTGTTCGACCCGCTGCTCCCTACGATGTAGTTGTTCATGTAGAACTCGGGGTTGTCCCGAGCGTCACGCAGATCGGCACCGAGGAAGAAGTGCTTGTCGAGCCGCGCGGGTCGCGTGCGGTCGATAGGCTCTCGCTCCTGAGCGCAGTCGGCGTTTCCCGCTGCAAGACCACCGAGCAGCAGCATGGCGAGCGCTCGGCTCGTCCGCTGTGCCCTTCGCACGGGGGGTTGGCCCCGCGCTGCTTCATTCCGACCGTTACCGTCGCCGGCCATCGAAAGACCTCCAATCTCCAAACAGGGAGTCCCGAAGAACTCCGAAGCAGCAAGGCCAGTGCCACCGCGCCGTCGCCCGGCAAATACCGCCTTGCCACGAACATCCTCAGGCCGGTGTTAGAACCCTGACGCCGAAGGCGCGCGGAACATACCGCCCTCGCCCCCGCCTGTCTCCCCTCTCCCGTCACAATCCTACCCTACATCACCCCACCCCACCCACCGCGGCATACAGACCGCACCCCGGGTCTGTTCCGTCGGGGGCGCGAGAGCTGGCACGATCGGTGCTGTTTGCCCGGGTCGAGGTGCCCCGATGCCCACTGTCCTCCTGTCCCGTCTGGTTCTCCCCCTCGCACTTCTAGGCCTGTCAACCGGGTGCGGGGCCCTGTTCAACGGCCGCGTTCGGGTCTCTCCGCAGGCCTCTTCGGCCAGCGCCCGCGTCGATGCCCGGGTCGACCCCGCCGCCGCCACCCTCGGGTCGGCCGCCGCGGCGGGCCTCGGGGCCCTCCTCGAAGGTGGCTCCGCCGATTCACAAACGGTGACCTCCGCGGTTCACACCCCAGGTCTCCCCACCGCCTCCGCCTCCCCCTCCCCGAGCCTCACGACCCCTGGGACCACGGGCTCGGTGACCACGGGCTCGGGGACGACCACCTCCGTGAGCGCCGCCCCGACGGCCGTAACGGGCATCTCCGGGACCCCTTCGGGTACCGTCTCCGGCGTCACCACGGGCTCGGTGACCTTCGGTCGGGTCCCTTCTGTACGTGTGACCCGTGTGGTCACCAACCTCAACACCCACATCCTCGGAGGCGGGAGCGTCACCCTCGAAGGCGGTCCGATGGTCTCGGGCCTCACCGTGGTCGAGGGCTCCCTCCACGTCGACGGGCGCGTCGAGATGGGCGAAGGGCAGGGCGCATCCGTACGCGGTCGCTCCACCGTGGCCCGCCGGGCCCGGTGGCAGGTGGGCCATGGAGCGCTCCTCGTCGAAGACGCCGAGGGCCGCCGCTGGAGGCTCCGGGTCCGGGGCGGGGCGCTCGCCGTCGCCACCGAGGGGACCAACCCCCAGGGCAACACCGTCTGGTCCCCCGGCGAAGGCTCCCTCGACATCGAGGTCGTGGCCTCGGGAGACACCCGCCTCGCCCTGGAGGGCGACATCCCCGGGGCCGCCCTTGAGGGGGCCGAGGCGGGAGTCAGCGCCCGCGTCTCCCTGCCCCCCCGAGCCTTGCGGGCCCTCGACATGCTGGTCCACGCCGCCCCCGCCCGTAGCCGCGAGTCGCTCCGGCTCGCCGCGGCCGTCGACATGATCGTACGCGAGTCCCAGGACGCGGGCCCTGCTGTCTTCTCCGTGCCCATCACGGGCCGCACCGTGGTGCTCCTCGTCGATGTCTCCCACAGCATGAGCGACCCCGACCCCCGGGCCACCGACCTCTCCCTCGGGGCCGTCGGCCGCCCCACCAAACTCGACATCGCCCGGGCCGAGCTCGTGAAGGTCCTCGGCTCGGTCGGCCCCGACGTTCGGGTCAATGTCGTGGCCTTCTCGTCGAGCTCCAACCGCCTCTGGGCGGCCCCCCAGGTAGTCGACGACGCCAGCCTCGAGCGGGCCATCCGCTGGGTGGTGAGCCTCCGGGTGGTCGACGAGACCCACCCCATGGAGGCCCTCGAAGCCGCAGCCTCCATGGGCGCCGACCAGATCGTCCTCTTGTCCGACGGCCGCCCCTCCCACCGCGAGGAGGTCTCCCAGGCCGTCCTCGGTCTCGCCGAAGGCCTCTCCACCCGCGTCCGCATCGACGTGGTCGGGATCGGCCCCGATCAAGACCGGGTCTTTCTCGCCGCCCTCGCCGCGCGCGGCGGAGGCATCCTCCGCGTGCGCTGACCTCGTCCCCTTGGATTTCAAGGGGTGTCGAGGAGCCCCTCCCCAGGGGCCCCTCGGACACATTTGCGGAGGCGGTAGGATTCGAACCTACGGATGGATTGCTCCATCAACGGCTTAGCAAGCCGCCGCCTTAGGCCACTCGGCCACGCCTCCTTCGCACGACACGAGTTCGAGCGAGGCGGTGTCCTAGCACGCCCCTTCGCGGCGACGCAAGGCCTTCGTTGCGCGGGCCCTACTCGACCCCGTGCCCCAGCCTGCGCACGGCGTCTTCGAACAGGACCTCGATGCGCGGCCCGTCGACCCCGAGGACGAGCCCCTTGCCGAAGCGGCTGTGGATCAGGAAGGCCCCGCGCTCGAAGCGTCGGGCGGGCTCGTAGGTCACAAACGCGGCCTCGTCGGCCCCTGGAACCACCTCGGACCACTTGGGCACATCGGGCGGGGGGCTAAACCCCAGCGAGCTCTCGGCCTGGGCGCTGCGTCCGCTGGTCGCCTTCTTTGCGCGCTTCATCGACATGATCGTGTCACCTCTCTCCAGCCATCCATTGGGGGGATGGCGGTTGTCCAATCACACCCGTAGCCCCCGGGCGCAATCGTCGTCACAGGGAATGCACAAACAACCCCGAGCGGAGCTTGGGCTCAAACCAGGTGCTCTTCGGGGGCATGAGCCGACCCGCGTCGCTCACGGCGAGGAGGTCGGCCATGGACGTGGGGTGCATGGCCACCGCGAGGCTCCAGCCCTCGGCCTCGACCCGGCGCACGAGCTCGTCGGCGCCGCGGATCCCGCCCACGAAATCGACATTGGGGTCGCGCCGCGGGTCGGTGACCCCAAGGACCGGCCCGAGGACCTGGTCCTGGCACAGGGCCACGTCGAGGGAGGCCACGGGGTCGGTCGGGTCGTAGCTGCCCGCCCGGAAGGCCCCCCGGTACCAACGCCCTCCGAGGTAGAGGCCCACGGCCTTGGGCCCGGGGGCCACGGGGCCCTCCAAGAGGGAGATGTCGACGACCTCGCCGAGGGCCGTGAGGAGGGCCGCGGGGTCGCGCCCCGAGGCGTCGCGCACGAGGCGGTGGTAGGCGAGGATCTGCATGGCATCGTCAGGGAAGACTACGGCCAGGAAGACCCCGTGATCGCCGGGGCTGTCGGCCCGCAGGGCGTGGACCCGCGAGGCCGCGGCGCTGCGGTGGTGGCCGTCGGCGACGTAGAGGGCCTGCACCCGCCCGAAGGCCGCGGAGAGGGCCGCGCTGTCGGCCTCGGAGAGCACCCACAGGGTGTGACGGACCGCGTCAGGGGTGGTGAAATCGTAGGCGGGCTCGGCCTGGCAGGCGGCCTCGACCCGGGCCCCGACGTCGGGGTCGGCCCGGTAGGTGAGAAACACGGGCTCGTCGTGGGCCCCGAGGGCGTGGACGTGGAGGGTGCGGTCGTCCTCCTTGTCGGCCCGGGTCTTCTCGTGCTTGCGGATGACGTCCGCGTCGTACTCGGCCACCGAGACGCAGCCCACGACCCCGCGCTGCCGGTGGGTTCCCATCTCCTGGGCGTAGACGTAGAGGCGTGGGGAAGGGTCGGGGCAGAGGAGCCCGCGGGCCTTGAGGTCGCGGAGGTTGGCGGCCCCGCGGAGATAGACCGCGGGGTCGTGGGGGTCGACCCCCTCGGGCAGGTCGATCTCGGGGCGAGAGACGTGCAGGAAGCTCAGGGGATCGCCGGCGGCCAGGGCCCGGGCCTCGGCCGTGCTGATGACGTCGTAGGGCGGGGACGCCACCCGCGGGGCGTCGGCGGCGGAGGGACGCAGGGCCCGGAAGGGGCGCACCATCACCATGAGAGACTCTCCAGGGAGGTCGAAGGGGGAGGAGGGCCCGAAGGGTAAGCCCTGGGAGCCCGGGCGGGGGTGTACAAACCGACATCATACCCCTCCGGCGGCCCGCTTGCGGAGAGCCCCGGGCGCGGCGTATGGCCGAGGGCATGGCCCTGCCCTTCCCCCCCGAGAAGGTGCGCGACGCGGTCGAGCAGGCGTGTCGCGAGCATCACCTGGACAGCTCCCTCCTCGGGGCGGTGTACGCGTACCTGGAGGAGGACGAGGACGTCTGGCCCTCGTGCTGCAACGCGGGCTGCGACCCGTGCGTCCTGACTTTGGGCAGCGCCGCCCGCAGGGCCCTGATCCTGTTGGAGGGGTGACGAGAAAATCTCTGGGGGAGGCGGGCGAGGCGGCTGGTAGAATCGGCCACACCCTATGTCGTCCGCCCAACTCCTGAAGTGCGCCAACTGCGGGGCCCCCCTCGCCCGGCTCAACTCCCACTGCACCTACTGCACCCGGTGGAACGTCGACCCCAACTCCCCCCAATCTCCCCCCCTGGAGATGGCCACCGAGCCCCCGCCCGCGACGCCGCCCGCGACGCCGCCCGCGACGCCGCCCCCAACCCCGCCCCCAACCCCGCCCCCAACCCCGCCCCTCGCGGCGCCCCTCCCGGCTCCGGCAGGGCCCGCCCCCACGCCCCCTCCGGCACCGGCGGCGCCTGTCGCAGCATCGCCCCCTCCGGCCCGGACTCCCCCTGCCGCGCGCCCGGTCGCGGCGCCCCTCCCGGCTCCGGCAGCGGGGCCGAGGCCGGCCCAGAAGGTCAACCCGGGCGGCGGGGGGGCGGGGCCCGAGAAGGTCTTGCCGAAGGCCGTGCAGAAGGTTCAGGCGTACCAGAAGCGGGCGCCTGATCCCGCGGCGGAGGCCCAACTCGCGGCCGCGCGTCGGGCCTGGTCGGCCCACCGCGAAGACGACGCCCAGGTCGCCGAAGAGGACGACGCCGCCCTGGAGCAGGTCGAGGCCACCATGGCCGCGATCTACTTCGTGGCCTCGGCCGACGACATCGAGATGCCCGAGGACGAGTACAACGCCCTCGTCGAGGCCATGCAGGAGCTGCTCGAGGGCGAGCCCGAAGAGGAGGAGCTCGAGGAGCTCATGGCCGAGTGGGACGAGGCCATCGAGGAGGACGTAGACACCTTCCTGGAGGACATCGCCGAGAGCCTGTCCACCCGCGAGACGCGCCGTTCGGCCTTTGAGCTCGCCGCGATGGTGGCCGCCAGCGACGGCGACCTGTCCGAGGAGGAGAGCGAGGCCCTGGGCACCCTCGGCGAGGCCTTCGAGATGACCGAGCGGGAGATGGAGCGCCTCACGGCCCGGGCCCTCGCCGCTCTGGAGGAAGAGGAGTAGACTCCGCTGCCCGCGGTCGCCGACACCGCGGCCCGACGCGGGTCTGGATGCCCAACCCCAAACCCCCTACTGCCCAAAGGAGCGCCCGATGAAGCCCTGGTCGTTGATCGTTGTCGCCGCCGTGATGGCCCTGTTCGCAGCCCCGCGCGCGGCCGACGCCCAGACCCGGGCCTGCCAGGAGTGCGGGATGCAGCGCTGCGGGCCCCCGATGCAACAGTGCGCCCAGGAGTGTGAGCGCCCGACGGTTCCGGCCCGCACCGAGGAGCGCATGGAGCAGTGTCGCCTCGCGTGCCAGGACCGCCTCGTGGCCTGCATGGCGACCTCGTGTCGGCCGTGTCAGGGCACCATTCAGGCGAGCCCGGGGGTGCGCCCCTTCGCGCCCCGGATCGGCCCGGGGACCCCCGGCGAGGGGGGTGAAGGCGCCCCCGCTGCACCCGCCGCGCGGCCCCGGGTGGTCACCCTCCGGCGCGGCCGTTAGGCTCCCGCGACTGTCTCTGCGCGGTCCTCGCCGATGGCCCAACGCATCTGGAGCGAGACCGTCCCCCTCGCCACCCTCGGGTCCCCCGCGGTCCTCGACCTCGTGGCGGGCTACGACCTCGACCTGCTCGCCGCCGTGCGCCCGTGGGAGCTCGACCACGTCCCGGCCCTCCTCGGGAGCGCCGCCCGAAGCGGGGTTCGTCTTTCGCTCTGGCCCATGCTCGACGACGACGCCGGGCGGTGGCTGAGCGTCGTCAACCTCGACCCCTTCGGGCGCTTCGTCCACGCCCTCCTCGATCGTGTCGAGGGCTGCCCCGACCTCGCGCGGGCCGGGCTCGTCGAGCTGGCCTTCGACCTCGAACCGCCCTTCGGCCTCGTGGCCGCCGCCACCGGGGCCAGCACGCGCCCCGGAGGCTGGAGGACCCTCTTCGCAGAGCCGCCTCGCACCGACGGAGGCCCTACGGCGTGGCCGTGGACGCCCCCCTGGGAGGACGCCCGCCAACAACTCGGGGCCCTCGTCGAGGCGGTGCGGGGGCGCGGGGTGGCCGTGTCGGCGGCGGTGGTTCCGATGGTGCTGCTCGACCCCCCAGATCGAGCCGGAGCGTGGCAGCGGATCATGGGGACCCCCGTCGACGGGATCCCCTTCGATCGCGTCAGCGTCATGTTGTACACCTCCCTCTTCGAGGGCTGGTCACGCGGAACCCTCCGCCGCCCCGACGCCCTCGGGCTCCTCGCCGAGGGCTGCCGCCTCGCCCGATCCCGCTACGGCGCGCGGGCCTCGGTCTCCCTCGGGGCCGTCGGGCCCGGAGCCCTCGGCAACGAACCCGTCTACCGCGGCCCCCACGAGCTCGCCGAAGAAGTCGCCCTCCTCCATGCCCTCGGCCTCGACGACCTCGTCCTCTTCGACCTCGGGGGCGTCCTCGACCGCGGAGACCCCAACGCCTGGCTCGACGCCTTCATCCAGAAATCCCCCGCGACGGATTGTCCTCCCAATGCCCGGGTGCGATTGGTTCGCTCCCTTGGCCGGGCGGCAGGCAGGGCCTGGCAAAGCCATTTGTAGTACCCGACCGGGGTCCCAACAATCGTCAGGGAGGGTGCAGATTCTTGGGAGAGGGGGATAGACTTCGCCGGGCTCGGAGTGCTACCGTCTCTTCACCTAGAGAAGGTGCCTGGCGGTTGTGGGGGGCTTCGAGCCAACCAGGTCACAGCCACTCTCTCTTACCATGGCGTGGCCGTGGTAGGGACACGCAATGTCCCGGGGGTGGATCACCTCGCGAGCGCAATTCGTCGTGCGCTCGATGCCAACTTCGTGGCACGTGATTCGCTTGTTCGCGACGGTTCGGCAGGGCGACCTCCTCAAGGTTGCTACACTCGGTGGCAGGTATGGGAGCTAGGATCTACGTAGGCAATCTTCCCTTCAGCGCAGACGAGGCGCAGGTTCGCGCGCTCTTTGAGCAGGGCGGGCGGGCAGTGAAGGAAGTCCACATCGTCGAGGAGCGCGAGACCGGCCGTCCGCGCGGCTTCGCGTTCGTGGAGATGAACAGCGACTCCGAGGCGCAGGACGCGATCTCGCAGCTCAACGGCTACAACTACGGCGGCCGCACGCTGACCGTCAACGAGGCGCGGGCGCGTGAGCCCCGGGCCGGCGGTGGCGGCGGCGGCGGTGGCGGCTTCGGTGGCGGCGGCGGCGGCGGCGGCTTCGGCGGCGGCGGTGGTCGTAGCGGCGGCGGCGGCGGCGGCGGTGGCCGCGGCGGTCGTGGCGGCGGCGGCGGCGGCCGGTACTAGGCTCCAGCCTGATCTCGACACACCGGGGGCTCTCTCTTTACGAGAGGGCTCCCGGTTTGTTTTTGGGCCCCGTGGTCTACGGCCTCCACGGATGCGACCCGGCCGGGATGGTGGTAAAACGGGCGGCGGAGGGTATCGTGGGCCTTCCCCCCCGATCTGGAGCGCTGACCGGTGCCTGACAATCTCCCCAAAGGGCGCATCGCCCGGGGCCTCGCCCTCATGAAGCTCGCAGCCACCGAGCTGCCCGCCGTGGCGGGGCGGGTGATCCGCGGCGACGACGCCGGGCCCCTCGACCTCGTGAAGGTCAAAGACTCGGCCGAGCGGGCGGTGAAGGTCCTCGGCGACCTGCGCGGGCTCGCCATGAAGCTCGGACAGACGGCCTCGTACGTCGACGGGCTCCTGCCCCCCGAGGCCACCGACGTCTACCAGAAGGCCCTGTCGCGGCTTCAGTCGCAGGCCCCTACGGTGTCCTTCGCCGAGATCCGGGCGGAGATCGAGCGCGGCCTCGGGCGCCCCCTCGACGAGGCCTTCGCCCGCTTCGACCCGCAGCCCGTGGCCGCGGCCAGCATCGGCCAGGTGCACCGGGCCTCCGTCCTCCTTCCCGGCCACGACCCCCTCGAGGTGGCCGTCAAGGTGCAGTACCCCGCCATCGCCCAGGCCCTCCGGAGCGACCTGCGCAACCTCGAGTCCCTGCGACCCATGCTGGCCATGCTGGCCCCCGGGGCCGACACCCGCGGGGGCCTCGAAGAGCTGGTCAAGCACTTCGCCTCCGAGCTCGACTACGTCGAGGAGGCCCGGAGCCAGGAGATGTTTCGCGCCCTGGTGGAGGGCATCCCCGGGATGCGGGTCCCGCGTACGGTCCCGACCCACACCGCGACCAACGTGATCACCATGGAGTATGTCCAGGGGCGCACGATCCGCGAGGTGGCCGAGACCGCCCCCCAGAGCCTCCGCGACCGGGCCGGAGAGGCCATCTTCCGCTTCACCCTGGGGCTGGCCTTCGGGCGGGGGGTGTTCAACACCGACCCCCACCCGGGCAACTACCTCATCGAAGACGGGGGCGGCGTGGCCTTCCTCGACTTCGGCAGCGTCAAGGTCATGCCCCGGGCCCTGCACGCCCGCTGGCGCGACCTGGCCGCCCACCTGGTCAACGGCCGCACCGAGGCCTGGCGCGCCGAGAGCGCCCGCCTCCTGGGCATGGAGCACATGGACCCTGAGGTCCGCAGGCTCCATCAAGACCAGATGCTCCAGATCGCGGCCCTGGTCTCCCGCGACGCCGAGGTCTGCATCGACCGGGAGTTTCTGCGCGAGGCCGTGCGCGGCGGCATCGCCAACGCCAAGGCCATCGTGCGGGTGGCCGGCTGGACACCCTCCCAGAGCAAGACCATGCGCATCCCGCCCGACTTCATCATGGTGGGTCGGATGCAGATCGGGCTCTTCGCCGTCCTGGCCACCCTGCGGCCCCGGGCCAACTGGCACCGCATCCTGCACGAGATGCTCGAGCGGGGCACGGTGGCCGACGGGCTCGTCCCCGATGTGCCCGGCACCGAAGACAGCCCCGAGCGCGCCGACTGACCCGCGGACGGTCTTAGCCCCCGAGGTCGCTGTGCCCCAGGGCCGCCCCCATCTCCCCGAGGGCGATGGTGCACTGCTTGATCGCCTCCTGGTTGGCGTCGGTGGCCGCGAGCATGGCCGGGTCGTCGACCGCGGCCTCGGACTGGAGGGCTGCGCTGGAGGCGAAGAGCCGCGCCCGATGGGCCACAAAACGACCGGCCAGGGCCTTCACGGCCAGAGACCACCCAGCGGGGCGATCGGACGGAGGAACCTCCGCAAGACCCCTCCAGGCGGCGTGGAGGGCGTCGAGGGCGGAGGGGTCGAGGGAGCCGACGGGGGCGTTCATGGTGCGGCCAAGATAACCCGGAATCGGGGGCACGGGGCGCTGACACAGCCGCACGAACTCGGTGTAGAGTCGTCGCCTATGCGCACACGCACTGGGTGGTGGCGGTCGATGCTGGTCGCGGGGGTCCTCCTCGCGGGTTGTGGCGGCAGCGATGCCGTGATGGACCCCGACGCGGGAGAGGTTCCGACGGAGGACACGGGGGCCCCGGGGGAAGACACGGGCATTCCCCCCGAAGACACCGGGACCCCCGCGGAAGACACGGGCATTCCCCCCGAAGACACGGGCTCCGTCGAGGTCGACACGGGCATTCCCCCCGGCGACACCGGGACCCCCGCGGAAGACACGGGCGTTCCCCCCGAAGACACGGGCGTTCCCCCCGAAGACACGGGACCGCCCTCCGAAGACTCCGGGATCGTCCCGCCCCAGGACACGGGCGTCCCCGCCATGGACGCGGGATTCCCCGCCATGGACGCGGGATTCCCCGCCATGGACACCGGCATCGACACCGGCATCGACGTGCGTCCCCCCGGCGACACCGGGATCTGTGGCAACCCCGGACAGACCTGCTGTCTGCGCACCCCCACCTGCACCACCGGGGCCGAGTGTCGGCTCATCGGGCGCACCTGCGTAGCCTGCGGAGGGGCCGGACAGCCCTGCTGCCAGAGCACCAACCCCTCCTGCAGGACGGGCCTCGCCTGCGGCTCGGGCGGTCTCTGCCAGACCTGCGGGATGCCCGGACAGCCCTGCTGCGCCAACAACGCCTGCGGCACCGGGGCCCGCTGCAACAACAACCTCTGCCAGGCCTGCGGGTCGTCCGGGCAGCCCTGCTGCGCCAACAACGCCTGCGGCACCGGGGCCCGCTGCACCAACAACGTCTGCCTCGCCTGCGGGGGCGCGGGCCAGACCTGCTGCGCCTCGGGCACCGTCTGCCAGGACGGCCTCGCGTGCCGCAACAGCACCTGCCAGGTCTCGGTGTGCGGCAACGCGGGCCAGCCCTGCTGCGCGCGCGACGCGTGCAACACCGCCTCCCTCGCATGCAGGTCGGGGACGTGCCAGTCGTGCGGCGGCGCCAGCCAGCCCTGCTGCGCCAACAGCGCCTGCAACGTCGGACTCGCCTGCACCAGCGGCACCTGCGGGGCCTGCGGCAGCGCCTCCCAGCCCTGCTGCGCCAACCGCACCTGCAGCGTCGGCCTCGCCTGCACCAGCGCCAACGTCTGCGGCACCAACTGCGGGGCCCGGGGTCAGCCCTGCTGCGCAGGCAACCAGTGCAACGCCCTCTCCATCTGCCTCAACGGCACCTGCCGATAACCCGTCAAGCGTGTTGACATTCCTCCCGCCCCGCCGGCTCGATCCCGTCGGCGGGGCGCGGGGGAGGTCTTCTCAGGGCGCGGGAGACGCGGGGGTCGCGGGGGCCGTCGTGGACGCGGGGCGCGCGGTGGTGTCGATGTCGATGCCCCGCACCGTCTCAGCGAGCCGGACCCGGCGCTCGCCGATCTGGGTGTCGAGCTCGACGATGCGGCGGGTGATCTGGTCGAGCTCGGTGGCGATGCGGGCGAGGCGCGTGGTGAGCTGCTGACGCAGGTCGGTGGCCTGGGCGTTGCGCTGGATGGCCCGGAGGTTCTCGCGGGTCTCGTTGGTGTTCTGCTGGAGGTCGTCGCGGCGGCGCACCTGGGTGTCACGCTCGGCGGTGAGCTCGGTCATCTGGCGGCGCAGGTCGAGGGCCGTACGCACCGACTGGGCCACGGCGGCGGGCGGGTTTGCCGTAGAGAGCCAGGCCTCCAGGGCCGTCACGGCGTTGGGGTCGGACAGCTCGACCCGCTGGGGGATGGGCGTGCGCACCACCACCACCATCTCGGCCCGTCCGTGGCGATCGACCTGCACGGGGACGAGGGCGTTGCCCGGGGTGTTCTCGGTCCCGGGAGGGGGCTCGAAGAGCTGCTGGTGGGAGCCCACCGCGTGACGCAGGAGCAGCCGCACCGGGCGGTCGAGCCCGTTGCGCACCTGATAGGTCGTGCGGTTGACCAGGTACCGCTCGATGGTCAAGGCCTCGCGCTGCATCCGCACGAGGCGGGCCCCCTCCATGGCCCCGCGGGTGCTGTGCTCCACCGCGAGGCCGCGCTCCAGGGCGAAGGGGACGGTGGTCGTGGCCGCGTCGGGCATGGGCTCCAACATGCCCTGCCCCAGGAAGGCTCCCTCCTCGAAGATCGCGATGGGCCCGCGCTCGAGCATGGCCCCGGTGCGGTTCTCGAAGCGGGCCACGTGGAAGGGATGCTGGGTCGAGGCCCCCACCCCGGGGTCGGGGGCGAAGAGGTAGAGCCGCTCGCCGGGCAGGTCGCGGGCCACGAGCATCACCATCGTGGCGGTGCGGTCGGGAATGGTCACCCGATTGGGCAGGTCGTAGCGGGTGGCTCCCCCCTGCACGGCCAGGGCGGCCAGGGCCGCGAGGTTGCGCGGAGCCTGCGAGGGCGGAGGGGCCGCGGGGGCCCGCGCGTACTCGCCCTCCATCGCGTCGTAGGCTCGTCCTCCTCCGCCGCCAGGGCCCATCGCGCGGCGCGGGGGCGCGGGGCGGGAGGGCTGCGCGCGCGGGGCCCGCGTACGGACCCCGCCGGTCATCGCGGCGCTGGCCTCGGCGGCTGCAGGCTCGGGCGAGGGCTCCGGCGGAGGGGGCGGGGGCGGGGGAGCCTCGGCCAGGGTGGTCTCCCCCTGCGGGACGGCGTCGATCACGGCCCCGCGGTCGGTCACCACCGGGCGCTGCGGGATCACGGCCTCGGCCAGCTCGCTGCGAAACGACACCGGCGAGCCCGCCACGAGGGAGAGCCTCACGTCGCGCCAGTCTTCGCCCGAGAGGTTTTGTACGATGCCCCAGGCCTGCACCTGGGCCCCCCCGCGCTCGCTGAACACGAGCCGATAGCTCGGGCGCCAGATGGGGGTCTCGACCGTGTAGCCCACCACCAGATCGTGGCCGCGGCCGTCGAGGGCGAGGTTGACCTCACGGCGGGCGTTGGTGGGAGGCGCGGGGGTGGTCTCCTCGCCGCCCGAGGTGGGCTCGGCGGGCATCGGAAAGGCCGCCGCGCGCACCGAGCTGCCCCCCTGCTCCATCACCGCCAGGGTCGCGAGGAAATCCCCTACGTCCGATTGCAACACCCGAAACCGGACGTGGTCCCCCTCGACCCGCCCCTGCCGCTCGAAGTACCCGACCCCGTTGCGGTACACCACCACACGCCGCAAGGGCAGGGCCTGGTCGGTGATGACCGCCGGACCTCGGGCGCATCCTCCGGCCCCCACCCCCGCGGCCCCAAGGATCACCAGGGCCGCCACGGCGGAGAACCCTCGGCCCCATCGCAGGCCTGTCGTTGTGCAGTTGTCCATCCCGTTCACCTTCATGGTGCGCTCGACACGGCCGAGCGCGCTGCCATTGGGCGGGGATTGGTGTTCGTACGGGGGGGCGGTGTCAATGGCCGTCGGCGACGGCCCGGGAGGGGAAGGGCGCTCAGCGCGGGTCGTAGACGAACGAGCCGTGCACCTGCTGGGGCCCGCGCGGCCCGTTGAACTCGGCGTCAAACACGATGCGCCGGGTGTCAGGGGTGGGCCCCTCCTCGACGTTGACCTCGACGCTCTCGGCGTTGGCGTCGTAGGTGAAGTTGTCGCGCCGGGGCCCCGAGCAGCCCAGCACCGACACGCTCAGCCCCGAGGCCGCCGCGCTGCGCCCGCGCTGAAACCGCAGTTGGGTCCCGGGCTGAAGGCTCGGGTGGTTGAGCCCTCCCCCGATGGTCAGGACCGTCATGGCCCACCAGCGGGCCGAGGTGTTCTCCGCGTCGATGCGGACGCTCGCCGTCGAGCCCGACTGGGTCACCCGCATCTCGGCCCCCGGCACCGCAAAGCCCGTCACCGTCCCGAGGTCGCCCGCGAACCGCTCGGCGCTGCCGACCACGACCTCCGAGCCCGTCGAGCCCCGTGTGCCCCCCGTGCCGCCCCGCGGAGCCGTCACCGTGGGCCCGTCGGAGGCCTCTTCGCCCCCGATCCCGTCGGACCCGTAGTAACAGCCTCCCAGAGCCCAGGCCCCGGACACCACCAACATCGTCGAGAGCCACCACCGCTTTGTCATCGTGCACCTCCGCGTGCTTCTACGCTGCCCCAGCACGTCGAGTGCCACAGAGTGTTGCCCCGGTCGCGACGGTTGACAAGCCCCCCGGCGACGATCCCGTCCCGACGCCATTTCCTGGGCAGACGCTCAGCCCGGGATGAGGTCGATGGCCTCCCCGGGCGGGAGCCCGAAGACCCAGGGGCCGCGCCGGGTGGGAACTTTCAGCGCCAGGTCGAGGTGTGCCAGGAATTCACGCCGGGGCCACGGGATGGCCCCAAACCGCGCGAGGTGGTCGGTGCGGGTCTGGGCGTCGACGAAGGCGAAGTCCCAATGCACGAGGTTGCCCAGGAGCACGGCGAAGGCGACCTTGGAGGCGTCGGGCTCGAGGGCGAACATGGACTCGCCGAAGAAGGCCCCTCCCAGGGACAGGCCGTAGAGGCCCCCTACGAGGCGATCGCCGGCCCAGGCCTCGATGCTGTGGGCGTAGCCCTCGCGGTGCAGGGCCGAGAAGCCCGCCCGCAGGCTCGGGGTGATCCAGGTGCCCCGCTGGCCGGGGCGGTGGGCCCGGGCGCAGGCCTCGATGACCGCGTCGAAGGCCGTGTCGGCCCGGACCTCGTACACCCCGCGCCGCACCTGTTTGCGCAACGAGCGGCCCAGGTGGGCCTCCCGCGGCACCACCACATACCGCGGATCGGGCGAGAACCAGAACATCGGCAGCGACCGGTTGACCGGCCACGGGAAGATCCCGCTCTGGTACGCCAGCAGGAGCCGTGCGACCGAGCAGTCGCCCCCCACCGCGACCACCCCGTCGCCGTCGGCGCTGTCCGGATGCGGAAACTCAAGCCGTTGAGAGAGCCACTGCATCGACGCCTGGCGTCAGTTGTATCGCGGGAGGGGCCGCCCGTGCACCCGGGCCAGGACGCTCGCGAAGAAGTCTTCGAGGTACTCCTCGGCGTCGTTGCGCCCGGCCGCGGTGGCACGGATGTGCCGCACCATCTCCAGGGAGGTGACCTCGGGGGTCACGGCCCGAGCCACCACCGACCCGCGGAGGATGGACAGAAAACTCGACCCCCACGTCTTCTGGTAGGCCCCCACCACCGCCGTGGGCGACTCGGGGGTGCCCTCCAGGGGGCCCAGGCGCCAGTCCATGTCGAACTGCAAGGTCACGATGTCGCGCACCACGTTGCGGACCCGGTAGCTGTACGGGTACTCGGGCTCGGAGTCGCGGGTGACGCTGTACTCGGTCACCCGGCGGCGGTCGGTGGTGACGTCGGGGTCGCGGAGGGCCTCGTAGACCGGGCCGAGGGGGGCGTGCACGTACGCGTACGCGTGGACCCACTCGTGGCTCTGGAGCACCCCGGAGGTGGCGTTGAGGAGCTCGGGGTACCGATCGTCGCCCCGGGGAGCCGGAGGGGTGGCCGTGACGGGCTCCAGGGGCTCGACCCCCGCCACGAAGGCCGTCACCTCGTCGCCCCCGCAGGCGCCAAGCCCCAAGCTCAGGGCTGCCACCACCGCCGCACGAGGCCACCAATGCTGCGCCGCTGCCATCACGTGGGCCCTACTGTACCCGACCCGAAGCCCGACAGGAAGAAGTGGGGAGGCCCAGGGTCCTCATCCGAGGTAGTCCATCCACGGGTCGCGGGAAGCCTGAACGATCCCCCCAGGCCCCGCCTCCACCACGATGGTCTCCACCGTGGCCACTTGAATGCGCGAGACCTCCACGACCCCCGCCTCGGGGCCGCTGCCCACGCGGCCTTGCGGGGCCTCGGGACCGACGCGAGAGACGACCTCAGGCACGACCTTCGCCGCGACCCGGGAGGTCACCGTCGGGGCTGCCGGGGCCGGGGCTGCCGGGCGGGGAGGAGGGGCCGGGGCGAGCCGGGCGGCCTCCTCGCGGCGGTGTTGCAGGGCGGGAGAGTCGTTGCTGGCCTGGGCCATCTCCTCGGTGGTGTAGAGCCCGGCCATGTCTTCGGGGAAGGCCTTGCGCAGGGCGAGGCTCTCGGCGCATTTCGAGAGCATCGTGTGCGGCATCCGCCCCCACATGGCCGCAGGGCGAAACTTGCCGGTGGCGCGGTCACGGATGGTCTGGACGTACTCGGCCCAGTAGGCCACCCCCACGGCTGGGCGAGGCCAGTCCTTGCGCCACACCCGCACCTTGCAGAGACGCAGGGTGCCGTCAGGGTTTTCGACAAATTCAGGCTCGTCCTGGCCCGCGTAGAGGCCCGTCCGCTCGGCCAGGGCCCGCAGGCCGTCGATGCTGGCCTGGGCGGCCCACACCGAGCGGCCCTTGTCGGAGTCCCAACGCTGCACGAAGTGGATCTGCCGCAGGAGGGGGTTGAGCCTCCGGGCCTTGGCCACCTCCAGGAGGACCGCGAACTCCGCGTCGCTGGCCCCGTTGGCGAAGCTGTCACGGATGAGCCGACGTTGGTCCTCGTCGAAGTCGAGGGACTCGTGCCCGGGACGCCCCACGGGCCCAGACGTGTGCCCCAGGGGCTCCGCCCCCTCCGACGACCGCACGATGCCCCGCTCGCTCATGGTGGAGGATACCTTACAAAAGTTCAGTATCCCCTGCAAGGGGGGGTCGGGGCCTATGGTGCCGCGGGTGACCGACACGACGACAGTGCTCTTCGAGGACCGTGACCTCCTCGTGGTGAACAAACCCGCGGGCATGGTGGTGATCCCGGCCCGGGCCGAAGCCCCCGAGGCCTGCCTGCTGCACCGGCTCCAGGCCGCGCGGGCCGAGCGCCTCTGGGTGGTGCACCGCATTGACCGCGACACCTCCGGGGTGGTGCTCTTCGCCCGCACGGCCGAGGCCCACCGCAGCCTCAACGCGGCCTTCGCGGGGCGGGCCGTACACAAGCAGTACCTCGCCCTGGCCCGCGGGTCTGTGCCCGAGCCCAACCTCCGCCACCCCATCCGCATCCCCCTGCACACCGCCCGCAAGAACAAGATGCGACCCGCCCACCCCGGCGAGGCCGACAGCCTCGAGGCCCAGACCGACCTGTCCCTCGTGGCCCGCTACGACACTTCCCTCGGCCCCCTCACCCTCGTGCACGCCATGCCCGTCACGGGCCGGCAGCACCAGCTCCGGGTTCATCTCCGGGCCATCGGGTGCCCCCTCCTGGTCGACCCCCTCTACGGCCACCCGGGCCCCATCACGGGGGCCTCCCTGGGGATCGACCCCGCCATTGTCCTTGCCCGCACCCCCCTGCACGCCGCGACCCTCACCCTCACCCTCGACGGGGCCCCTCCCCGCACCTTCACGGCCCCTCGTCCCCCCGACCTGCGCGACCTCCTCGACGCCCTCGACGCCTCGGCCCCTCTGGGTCCTACCCCCGCCGCGACCCCCTCAGGCTGAACCCCGCCGCAGCGCCCCAAAGCTCGCCCCGGTCGTTGGCGTCTGTAAGCCCGTCGCCCTGCCCGACGTAGCTCGTCCGTCCCGTGTGTCTCATCCCCACCCCGGAGCCTGCGTGATGCCCTCCCCACCCCGCGCCCTGCGCGCAGCCCTCGCCCTCCTCGCCCTCCTCGCGGCCGCCCTGGCCCTCCCCCGGGGGGCCCTGGCCGTGGGGCTCCTCGTGCCCACCGACACCCGCCTCGGGCCCCTCAGCATCCGGTCGCATCGGGTGGACGTCAACGTCACCGAGCGGGTGGCCGAGACCCGGGTGACCCAGGTGTTTCGTAACCACACCGACCGGCAGCTGGAGGGGACGTACATCTTCCCCGTTCCGCCCGGGGCCTCGGTGTCGGGGTTTGCCATGACCGTCAACGGAGTACGCCAGGAGGGCCAGCTCCTCGAGGCCGGGGAGGCCCGGGCCATCTACGAGGGCATCGTGGCCCGCCTCCAAGACCCGGGCCTGGTCGAGTACATGGGCGGAAACCTCTTCCGGGCCAGGGTGTTTCCCATTCCGCCGCGGGGCGACCAGACCGTGGAGATCCGCTTCTCGCAGACCCTCGGGTACCAGTCGAGCACCCTGCACTACCGCTACCCCCTGCGCACCACCGGCCCGCAGGCCCAGACCCTCGAAGACTTCAGCCTGCGAGCCACCATCCAGTCGCGGATCCCCATTCGCAGCGTGTACTCGCCCACCCACCGCATCGACACCACCCGCCGCGGAGACCGCCAGGTGACGGTGGGCTTCGAGGAGGGACGGGCCGCCCTCGACCGCGATTTCGACCTGTTCTACACGGTGGCCGACGGCGACGTGGGGCTGTCGGTGCTCACCCACCGCCCCCCGGGCGAGGACGGCTACTTCCTGATGATGATGGCCCCGCGCACCGAGGTGACCGAGCGGGAGATCATCGGCAAAGACCTCCTCTTCGTGGTCGACACCTCGGGCTCGATGGCCGGCGAGAAGATGGAACACGCCCGCCAGGCCCTGCGCGCCTGGGTGGCCCGGCTCAACCCCGACGACACCTTCAACATCCTGCGGTTCTCCACCGACGTGGAGCCCATGGCCGAGGCCTCCCTGTCGGCCACCCCCGAGAACCGCGCCCGGGCCCTGCGCTTCATCAACAGCTTCGAGGCCAGCGGGGGCACCGCCATCGCCCCGGCCCTCGCCCGGGCCCTGGCCTCGGCCCCACGACGCGGAGCCCCGCGGGTGGTGGTCTTCCTCACCGACGGGATGCCCACCATCGGCGAGACCAACACTCCCACCATCATTCAGACGGTGCAGGCCAACAACCAGGGCCGGGCCCAGCTCTTCGTGTTTGGCCTCGGCGACGACGTCAACACCACCTTCCTCGACCTCCTCGCCCAACAAAACCGCGGGGCCGCCGACTACGCCCGCTCGGGGGCCGAGATGTCGACCCTGCTCGCGGGCTTCTACAACATGATCGCCTTCCCGGTGCTGGCCGACCTCGGGCTCAGCCTGCCCGGGGCCGAAGCCTACGACATCTATCCCCGCGACCTCGGAACCCTCTACCGCGGCGGACAGCTCGTGGTGACGGGGCGGTATCGGGCTCCGGGCGACGTGCGGGTGGCCCTCACGGCGACGGTGGCCGGGCAGGCCGCGCCGAGGCGCTTCGAGTGGCCCGTCTCCCTCCCCCCGCAGGAGCCGGGAAACGCCTTCATCCCCCGCGTCTGGGGCACGCGCAAGGTGGGCTACCTCCTCGACGAGATCCGCCTCCGCGGAGAGAACCCCGAGCTGCGCGACAGCGTCATCGCCCTCGCCCGCCGCTTCGGGATCGTCACCCCGTACACCTCCTACCTCGTGACCGAACCCGGGATGGGCCCCGCCCGCCCCCTGGAGATGCCGACCGAAGAGTCCGTCCCCGAGGCGGCCTCCACCAACCGCCCCGTCACGATCTCTCGCGGCCCCGTCCCCCGCGTGTCGGCCCCTGCCCCCGCGCCCCAGGCTGTGATGCGTCGCCCCGCCGCACGGGCCTCCGGCGAGGAGGCCGGGGGGTTTGACGCCTTCCAGTCCATCGCGGGCAGCGCCCCCAGCACCGGCAGCGTGGGGCACCGCAGCGGCGGCAGTGGATCGGGAGCCTCCGCGATGCCTCAGGGCGGGTTCGCAGCCCCCGCGGCCATGCCCCGTCCGATGCGACCCATGGACCCGGGCAACGCCGCCCCCTCGGCCCCCGCGGCGGCCATGCCTCCGCCTCCTCCTCCCACCGCCCCCACGCCCGACGCCACGGGCGAGGCGGGCCGTCGTGTGGCCAGCAGCCTGCGCGACCTGCGCGAGGCCGAGCGGGTCAACGCCGGAGCCGGCGGAACCCGCTACGTCGCCGGACGGGCCTTCCTCCAGCGCGGCGGGGTGTGGCAGGAGGACAACCTCCCCGCTGGCGCCAGCGCCCGGACCCTGCGCCTGCGCCCGATGTCCCGGGCCTACTTCGCCCTGCTCCGGGCCCGCCCCGCCGTACGCGAGCTCCTCGCCCTCGGCCAGCGGGTGCGGTTCCGCCTCGACGACGGTCGGGTGGTGGACGTGAGCCCCGAGGCCCCCGACACGCCCGAGGCCGACGTGGCAACCTTCCTGCGCTGACCCCCTCCGCTCTCCTGCCCCGGGGCCCTGTGGTTGTACACTCGGGCCCCTCATGCTCGATCCCGACCGACGCATCCACCCCTGGTCGACCCTGACCGGTGCTGACTTCCAGAGCCTCCGGGGCCGCCGCTGCGTGGCCCTCGTGAGCTGCTCGCCCATGGAGGTCCACGGGCCCCACCTGCCCGTCGGGGCCGACCTCTACGAAGCCGATGGGCTGCTCCTGCGCGCGGCCGAGAAGGTCGCCGAACGTCACCCCGACCTCACCTTCCTGCACCTGCCCGGGGTGTTCGCCGCGGCCGATGTCCTGCCCCACAAGGGGTCGCTGCGCTTCCGGCCCGGCACCGTCGTGCGCGTCCTCGAGGACCTCGGGGCGAGCCTCGCGGCCCAGGGCATCCATGACATCTGGGTGAGCAACTTCCACGGAGGACCGCGGCACTTCGTGGCCATCGAGGCGGCGTGCGCGCGGGTCCAAAAGCGCCACGGGGCCCGGATGGTTCCGCTCTTCTCGCTCTTGATCGGGAGGCTGACGGGCGGGACCTCCGACGTGAGCGGCCTCATGGCTGAGGCCCTCGGGGTCCCGGCGGCCGACCTCCAGGGCGACGTGCACGGCGGGGCCCTGGAGACCAGCATCCTCCTGCACCTCGTCGGGGCCCTCATCGACCCGATGTACCGCGACCTGCCCCCCCGCACCCTCAACCGAGAGCTCCGCGAGGCCGGGCGGCGCCCCGTGCACAAGGGCGAGCGGCCCACCCTGCTTGAGCTCCTGCGCAGTTTTCCCCTGAGCTACCGGTACTTCGAGCGCACCACCTACGCCGGGGCCCCGGCCCGCGCCACCCCCGAGGGCGGACGACGGGCCCTGGAGACCTTCACCGACCACGCGGCCACGGCCCTCGACGAGGTCCTCGACGGGAGCCTTCCGCCCGCCCGCTGGCACTCGCCCCTCTGGCCCCTGCGGTCCCTCCTGCTGAACGAGACCTTCGGGGCCCTCGTCGACCGGGTCCTGGCCACCCGCCCCCCGGGGGTGTAGCCCCGCCCTGGGCCAGGACCTCCTCCGCGCAGCGGGCCACAGAGGCCATCACGGGCCGAGCCGGGCCCCGATGGCTACCGGCAGTACGCGTCGTGGTCGCCGAGGTCGTAGTGGCAGAAGGTGTTGAGGATGCAACCCCACCCGCAGCGTCCGCAGTGGCTGCGGTCGACCGCGAGGTTGCGGCACTGGCGGCGACTGCCGCCGTCGACGGTGCACACGCGCCAGATCTGGGGGTTCTGGTTGGCGCGGTTGTCGGGGGGACAGACCGGGTCGACGCAGACCCCGGCCGTGCAGGTCTGACCGCTCAAGCAGGCGCGGCCGCACTGGCCGCAGTGGGTGGTGCTGGTCTGCAGGTTGAAGCAGCCGCTGGTGGTGCCGCAGCGGTTGAGGGGCGCCGCGCAGGCCGGGGTGACGCAGGCGCCGCCCGAGCAGGTCTCGACCACCAGGCGGCAGGTGAAGGGCGCGCAGGTCGGCGTCGTGCACCAGTCGCCCGTGCCCCCGCAGCCGCCGCAACTGGTCGAGTCGGTGAGGGGGTCGACGCAGCGCTCGCCAAACCGCGTGTCGGTGCACGCGATCTGGCCCGTCGGGCACCGCCGGACGCAGCGCCCGCCGACGCACTGGTGAACGCTCCCGCAGCGGTTGCCGCACTGTCCGCAGTCCAAGTCGTCCGTCAGGAGGTTGGTGCAGTAGGAGCCGCACACATTGGGATCGCTCAGGGGGCACGTGCATCGGCCGCCCTCGCAGGTCTGGCCCTGGATGGTGCAGGCGGTGCCGCAGGTGCCGCAGTGCATCGCGTTGGCCCGGGTGTCGACGCACTGCATCGCCCCGCTGCAGTAGGTGAGGGGCGGGGTGGCGCCCGCGCAGCACACCCCGTTGGAGCAGCTCTGACCAGCCGCGCACGCGCGACCGCACCCGCCGCAGTTGGCCGTGTCGTACCGCACGTCGCGGCAGACCCCGCCGCAGTTGGCGAACCCCGTGGGGCAGTTGGCGCAGGCCCCGCTCTGGCACACCTGCCCCGTCGGGCAGACGCGGTCGCAGGCCCCGCAGTTGCGGGCGTCGGACATCACGTCACGGCACACCCCGCCGCAGGCCCGCTCGGTCACGCTACAGGTCAGGCACCTCCCCGCGCTGCAGATCTGCCCCGGGTAGCAGAAGCTGCCGCACTGGCCGCAGTGGAGCGGGTCGGTCTGCAGGTTGCGGCAGGCTCCATGGCAGAGGATCTCGCCCGCCGGGCACGACGTACACACGCCCGCCGTGCAGAGCTGCCCCGCGGCGCAGACGCGCCCGCAGACACCGCAGTTGAGCGGGTCGGTCTGCAGGTTGTAGCAGGCGAAGCCGCAGCGGCTCTGCCCCGCCGCGCACTCCGAGGCGCACGCCAGGCCGTTGACGCAGACAAGACCGGACGCGCAGGGCCGGAAGCACCCGCCGCAATTGCTCTGGCTGGTGAGAATGTTCACTTCGCAGCCGTTGGTCGGGTCGTGGTCGCAGTTGGCGTAGTTGGGGTTGCACTGATAGAGGTTGCAGGTGCCGTTGGCGCAGAAGGCGGAGGCGTTGGGCACCGCGCAGCGGGCCCCGCAGGCGCCACAGTCCGAGACGGAGGTGCTCGTGTCGACCTCGCAGCCGTTGCTCGGGTCGCCGTCGCAGTCGGCGAACGGGGCGAAGCAGGTGATGCGGCACGCCCCCGCCACGCAGGTCGGCCAGGCGTTGCGGTAGGAGCACTGACGCTGGCAGGCCCCGCAGGAGTTGGGGTCGGTCTGGAAGTCCTGGCAGGCGTCCCCGCAGCGCGTCGTGCCCGCCGGGCAGTTGACGCACACGCGGTCGCGGCACACCTGCGACCCGGGGCAGCTTCGGCCACAGGCCCCGCAGTGTCGGCCGTCGAAGCGCGGGTCGGTGCAGGCCCCGTCGCACTCGAGCTGTCCGTCGGCGCACCGCTGGCACGCGCCGTTGACGAGTTGGAGACCGGGGTTGCACACCACCCCACAGACGCCACTGAGGCAGGTCGCGGTGCCGTTGGTGGGAGCGGGGCACGCGGTGCAACGTTGCCCGCAGGTGGCGACGCTGCTGTCGCTGACGCAGGCCCCGCCGCACGCGTGGGTGCCCGGGGCGCAGGCGAATCCGCACGAGGCTCCGTCGCAGGTGGGAGACGCGCCGGTCGGGGTCGCGCAGGGGGTGCAGCTCGTGCCGCAGCTGGTCGGGCTGCGGTTGTCCACGCACGCGTCATTGCAGCGGTGGAAGCCCGGGTCGCATACGAATCCGCACCGCGTGCCGTCGCACGTCGCCGTCGCGTGGGTCGGCGCAGGGCACGGGCGGCACTCGCTCGTGCCGCAGGTCGCCGGGTTGTTGTTGGGGACGCAGCCGCCGAAGCAGGAGTGCGTCCCGGCGGGGCAGTTGTCCCGGTACGAGCAGTTGGCCCCGTCGGCGCAGAACGACACGTAGGTGGTCAGCGGCGGAGCCGGGCACGGGGAGCAGCTCGTGCCGCACGAGTTGAACGAGAAGTTGTTGGCGCAGGTCGAGCCGCATGCGTGGTAGCCAATGTCGCAGAGCACACCGCACACACCCCGCGAACACGTCGCGCGCCCACTCGTCGGCACGGGGCACCGCCGAGCGCAGGCCCCGCAGTGGCTCGTGTCGGTGTTGGTGTCGATGCAGAGGCTGCCGCAGCGGGTTTGGCCTGCCGGGCACTGGCACGCCCCGCCCGCGCAGCTCTGGCCCGCGGGGCACGCGTTGCCGCAGCCGCCACAGTGGGCGTTGCTGGTGGCCAGCGGAACGCACGCCCCGCCGCAGTACGCCTGTCCGCTCGGGCATCGGCACGCGCCGCCGACGCAGCTCTGGGCCGGGGGGCACGCGTCGCCGCAGCGGCCGCAGTGGGCGTTGCTGGTCAACACGTCGACGCACACCTGGGTGCTCCCCGATCCGCAGGTGATGCGCGGACTGGCGCAGGTGACCCCGCATGTGCCGCCGTTGCAGAGCTGACCCGCAAAGCACGCCGTGCCGCATCCGCCGCAGTGGGCGGGATCGGCCGCGGTGTCGACGCACTGCCCGCCGCAGAACGTCTGGCCCGCGGGGCACCGGCACGCCCCGCCCGCGCAGCGCTGCGACCCGGGGCACGCCCGGCCGCACGCCCCGCAGTTGGCCGGGTCGGCCGCGGTGTCCACACACGCCTCGCCGCAGAGGCTCTGACCCGCGGAGCACTGGCACGTCCCGCCGACGCAGCGTTGGGCCACGGGGCACGCCCGCCCGCATCCGCCGCAGTGGGCCGCGCTGGTCTGGGCGTCGACGCACACCGCGGTCGAGCCCGCCCCACAGACCGTGCGCGGAGCCGCGCAGGTGTTGCCGCAGACGCCGCCGTTGCAGCGCTCGCCGACCGCGCACGCCTGCCCGCAGCCGCCGCAGTGGGCCGCGCTGCTGCTGTAGTCGACGCACTGCCCCCCGCAGAGCGACTCTCCCGCGGGGCACTGGCAACCCCCGCGGACGCAGCGTTGGGCGACCGGGCATACGCGCCCGCAGGCCCCGCAGTGCACCCCGTCGGCCGCGGTGTCGACGCACGCGTCCCCGCAGAGCGACTCGCCTGCGGCGCAGCGGCACGCCCCGCCGATGCAGCGCTGGGCCCGCGGGCACACGGTGCCGCAGCCGCCGCAGTGCGCGTTGTCGGTCGCGACCGGGACGCACACCCCGACGCACAGGGCCTCGCCTGCCGGGCACGCGCAGGCCCCGTCGACACAGCTCTGCCCCGGACCGCACACGTTGCCGCAGCGGCCGCAGTCGGTCTCGCTGCGCCCGGTGTCCACGCAGGCCATGGCAGGCCCGACCCCGCACACCTGCCGGGGGGCGCTGCACGTCACCCCGCACACTCCACCGTTGCAGACCTGTCCCGTCGGGCACGGGCGGTTGCAGGCTCCACAGTGCTGGGGGCTGCTCGCGTTGTCGACACAGACTCCGCCGCACAGGCTCTGCCCCGTGGGGCATACGCAGCGGCCCGCCGCGCAGCTCTGCCCGTCGGCGCAGACGACCCCGCAGGCTCCGCAGTGGGCGCCGTTGTTCTGCGCGTCGACGCACTGCCCAGCGCAGGCCGTCTGGCCCATCGGGCACCGGCAGGCCCCTGCGACGCAGCTCTGGCCCATCGGGCACACGAGGTCGCAGCGGCCGCAGTGCGCGGCGCTCGACTGCACGTCGACGCAGGCCATCTCGGAGCCCGCCCCGCACACCCGCCGGGGCGCGGTGCAGACGGCGCTGCACATGCCCCCGTTGCAGACCTCGCCCGCCCCGCACGCCCGGCCGCAGCTCCCGCAGTGGGCGGCGTCGCTCGCCGTGTCGATGCACTGCCCGCCGCAGAGGGTCTGACCCGCCGCGCAGGCGCAACGCCCCGCCGAGCACGACTGCCCCCCCGCGCAAGAAACCCCGCATGCCCCGCAGTGGATCATGCTGGTGGCGGTGTCGACGCAGGCTCCGCCGCAGTGCGCTTGCCCCGCGGGGCAGAGGGGCACGTCGACAGCGGGCGTATCCACTCCGGGCGCGTCGACGGCAGGCGCGTCGACAACGGGCGCGTCCAACTCGGGCGCGTCCAACTCGGGCGCGTCGAATGCGGGAGCGTCGAACGCGGGCGCGTCGACGACGGGGGCGTCGATCGCAGGTCCGTCGACCGAAGGCGCATCCCCGTCGACAGGGCCCCCGTCGGGGAGCGTCGCGGCGTCGTCGCCGCGGTCTGTGGTCGCGGCCTCCGCGGTCGCGGCGTCCTGCGGGGCGATCGGATCCGTCGGGCCCGTACAGCCCGCGGCGACGACCGCGATGAGCGCGAGCACGAGGAGACGAGGGGTCACCATGAGGGATCCTTTGGACGCGGACACGCGCCCCGAGGGGCGCTGGCAGGCTGCGGGATGCGCGTACGCGCGCGTGGGGCCGGTCATTGGGCGCTCGCCACCGAGAACCCGGGGACGGCGTTGCTCACCAGGGTCGTCGGTCGCACCACCGTCGGCGTCGTCGGGGCGCTGCCGTTGCCGTGGTGGACGACGACGCTCCTGAAGTAGGCGGACACCGTGTCGGCGAAGCCGTCGCCATTGAGGTCGCCGGGGCCGCCGATGAGCGTGCAGTCCCCGGGTTCGTACCCGGAGGGCGCGTGGAGGTAGTTCGAGGCCCCGTAGCTGGACGCGAACGTCGCCCGGCCGAGGAACAGATGCGTGCGGCCGGTCGAGGTAGGCCGGAGGCCAAACTCGGCGACGAGGACGTCGGCGCGCCCGTCGTGGTTGAAGTCGCCGACGCCCCGCACCTGGGTGCCAAAGTTGGTGCGGGTGCCCAGGCCATACAGGGTCGTGGCCGATCCCGCGGCCGTGTTGAGCCCCATCCCGCTTCCGTAGAAGAGGTAGGCCTCCCCGATCGCGTCGTTGCTCACCCGGGAGAGCCGCGGGGCGCCGACCACGAGGTCTGCGAAGCCGTCGCCGTTGAAGTCCCCCGCGCCGGCGACGGTCCTCCCGAAGGCGGTGTCGTCATTGCCGTGCTCGACCAGGTTGCCCGGGCGCGCGAAAATGAGGGTCGGGGTCGTGGGAATCCCCGACGGGCCCCCGTGGTAGACGAACACACGGTCGCGCACGTTGGTGCCGACGATGCCGGTTCCGCCGAGGGCGATGTCGCCGTACCCGTCCCCGTTGAGGTCGCCCGCGCCCGCGACGGCCTCCGCGAAGCGCAACGCGACCGGCTCGGGGCAGAGCAGGTACCGGTCGTGGACCGGGGAGAGCCCGCCCGGGCCGCCGAGGTACACCAACGCCTGACCGACGGCGCCGGAGATGTGGTTGGTCGGGTTGCGACCCGGGGCGTTGATGATCACGTCGGCGTACCCGTCGCCGTTGACATCCCCGAGGCCCGCCGCGCTCGCGCCAAACTGGCTGTTGGACGGCGTCGGGCTGTCGATGCGGGTCGCGGGGGTCGTGGCGAGGCCGCTCGGGCCGCCGTAGTACACAAACGCGCGGCCGGTGTTGGCGGTCCCGGTCATCGTAGGGTCGCCGGTGTTGCTGGCCCCTACGATCACGTCGACGAACCCGTCGCCGTTGACATCCCCCGCGCTCGCCACCGCGCTGCCAAACTGGTTGGCGCCGCTGTCGGGCGGGGCGAGGGTGAGCGTCGGCGTGGTGGCCACGCCCGCCGTCGCGCGTCCCATCAAGACGTAGACGCTGCCGGCGTTGCTGTTGGCCTCTCGGTTGCCGAGGAGGAGGTCTGCGATCCCGTCGCCGTTGACGTCCGGCACCGAGCCCCAGGAGGTGTCGCGCCCGGCGCTCAGGGCCCCGACATGCATCTGCCACGTCGGGCTCACCGCGCTCCCCGTCACGCCCCCCACCCGCGGACGCAGCCGCCAATACACCACCCCCGGCGGCAGGTCCGTCATCGGCGCGGCGCTCGTTCCGGTCACGGTGAGGGTCGCGATCGCCATGGTGCAGGCCCGGTCGCGGCACAGGTCCACCAGGGCGCCCTCAGACCCGGGGCGAAGCTCCCAGCGCAAGGTCGGGCGTCGCGAGGTCACGGTCGCCGTGGACAACGGGGCCACGGGCCGCGGGGCCGCCACGACCGAGCACACCCCGCCCAGCAGGGCGAAGCCCGGGTTGCAGGCGAAGCCGCAGGTGGCCCCCACGCAGGACGCGGTCGCGTTGGCGGGGGTCGGGCAGACGCGGTTGCAGCCGCCGCAGTGGGCGACGCGGGTCGCCGTGTCGAGGCAGGTGTTGTCGCAGAAGGTCAGCCCCGACGGACACACGCAGGCGCTCGCCACGCAGGTCTGGGCGGTGGGGCACGCGCGGTCGCAGGCCCCGCAGTGGGCGTTGCTGGTGGCCGTGGTGACGCACACCCCGCCGCACAAGGTCTGCCCCGACGGGCAGACGCAGGTGCCCGCCACGCAGGTCTGGGCCGAGGGGCAGGCGCGGTTGCAGGCTCCGCAGTGGGTGTTGCTCGTGGCCGTGGTGACGCAGGCTCCGCCGCAGAGGGTCTGTCCGCTGGGACAGGTGCAGGTGCCGCTGACGCAGCTCTGCCCGGTCGGGCAGGCGCGGTCGCAGCCGCCGCAGTGGGCCTCGGTGGCCTGCGGGTCGACGCAGGTCATCTGGGTGCCCGCCCCGCAGACGATGCGGGGCGCGCCGCAGGTCAGGCCGCACAGCCCGCCGTTGCAGAGCTGACCCGTGGGGCACGCGCGGTCGCACACCCCACAGTGGGCGACGCTGCTCGACGTGTCGATGCAGGCGTCGCCGCAGAGGACCTGACCCGTGGGACACGCGCAGGCCCCGCCGACGCAGGCCTGGGCCGTGGGGCACGCCCGCCCGCAGCCGCCGCAGTGGGCGCGGTCGGTGGTGGTGCTCACGCACGCCCCGCCGCACAGGGTCTGGCCGCTGGTGCAACGGCACGCCCCGTCGACACATCCCTGCCCCGTCGCGCACCCGCGGTCACAGCCGCCGCAGTGGGCCACGCTGGTCGCCGTGTCGACGCACCCTCCCCCGCAGAGGGCCTGGCCCGCGGGGCACACGCATCGCCCCGCGGCGCACGACTGCCCCGAACCGCACGCGAGGCCGCATCCGTTGCAATGGGCCGGGTCGGTGCGGGTGTTGACGCAGGCCCCGCCGCACGCGGTCTGGCCCACGGCGCACGCGCACGCCCCGCCGACGCAGGGGCGCCCCGCCGGGCACGCCGCCCCGCAGGCGCCGCAGTGCAGCGGATCGGTCGCCGTCGCCACGCACAGCCCGCCGCAGCGCGACTCCCCCGCAGGACAGGGCGGCAGCGGCACATCGGCAGGAGGCCCCGCATCATTGCCCACGTCGGTGCCCACGTCGAAGCCCACATCGGTGCCCGCGTCGGTGCCCGCGTCGGTGCCCGCGTCGAACCCTACGTCGGTGCCCGCATCGAGGCCCGCGTCCGTGTCTTCCCCTGTGTCGATCGGGGCGAGTTCGGCCATGGGCCCGGCGTCGGTGCTGCTGTCCGTCGTGGTGACCTCAGGGGCATCCAACGCGGGCGCATCGACGGCGGCCTCGGTCGGGGCATCCTGGGCGGACCCGTCGGGCGCCACGTCGGGTGAGGAGGCGTCGGGGCCCTGATCGGTAGAGACAGCGGGCGTGTCGTTGGCCCCGGTGTCAGGTAGGGCCGGGGTGTCCTGGGCGGGAGCCTCGGACATGGCTCCCGCGTCGCTGCCCGCATCCGGGGTCGGGGCCGCGCCGCAGCCCACGATCAGCCCCACCACACACAGAAACGATACGGGTACGCGCATGCCGTCCTCGGCCCTCGTCCGCGCTCCGGAGACACGGCGGCCCCGGATACCGGAGCGCACCGAAGGGCATCCCGCGCTTCAGACGGCGCTCGACAACCTGTTCGGCCAGCCTAGTCGCCGGGGGTGGGCCCCGCCGATGACACTCTGATATCACCCCGCGGTCTGGTCGCTCTCAACCCCTGCCGCCGTCGGAGGTCGTGCCGGAGTTCGGCTCCACCCCACCGTCCGAGTGCGAACTGGTGCTTGTGTTCATCCAGCGGCCGCGCGGGGTCTTCGCCTCGGCACTGCCGCTCCAACACCTCGTGGGGAGGAACACCCCGTCAGCGGGGCCAGCGGGCAGCGAAGTGCAGGTAGTTCTCCAGGTTGGTGTACCCGTCGCCGTCGACGTCGCCGTTGTTGTCGGGGCGCGCGGGATCGCTGCCGTGGGTGCGCTCCCACCCGTCGGGCATCCCATCGCGGTCGGTGTCGACCACCGTGCCGCCTGCGTACGTCCCCCAACCGCCTACGCTGCTCTGCGAGTCGATGATGCGCCCCCGGCCCGTCCGAACCTCCTCCACCACCCGCCGATCGGTGGCGTCGCGGCTCCAGGGGCGGGCCCCCGACTCGGCGAGCACCCGCGTCAGGGCCTCTCCGGCGCTCTGGGTCGTCACGGGGGGCAGGTCGAACGCCGTCGAGGCGCGGCTGTACTCGCCTCCAAAGGCCGACCATGCGTCGTCGTTGCCGTCGATGCGCCCGTTGCGGTTGAGGTCGCGCCGGTTGCCCGACTGAAAGAGGGTCACCCGGTTGGCCGCCGAGCCCGAAGACAGGCTGGAGCTCGACGAAGAGGGACCGAGGATGCCGTAGTTGCCGACGTAGTTGATCCGCGTGGCGCGGCTGTCTCCCGACGTGTAGCCCATGTTGCGGCAGTCGTAGATGACGTTGTTGCGGATGTCGGCCGTGATGGTCTGCGTGGCGCTGTAGCTGCCGACGGCCGGGTTTCGGTTGCCGTTGTGGGCGTACAGGGTGTGATGAATGGTCATCCGGCTGTCGCCCTCGCGCGGCTTGAAGAGGCTGCCCATGCTGTGCCCCGCGTGGGCGGGGTCGAGCTCGCCGTGGAAGAGGCCCGTGCGGTGCAACCCCTCGGCGACGATGCAGTGTTGCACCGTGAGCCGATCCCAGCGCGACGAGAACGTGCTCAGGCTCTCGTCGATGCCCCACGAGGCCGAGACGTGGTCGACGATCACGTCGTCGCCGCCGACCGTGAGGCTGTCCTCGGTGAAGCCATCGGGCCTGCTGCTCGTGCGCTTGCGCACGTCGCCCGCGCGAAACCGCAGGCGCTGCACGATGACGTCGTTGCCCTCGAGCTCGACCTGAAACCCTCGCGTCGTGACCCCGTCTCCGGGCGCCGTCTGGCCCGCCAGGGTGAGCCGCGCGACCCGCCCTCGAAGGGGCGACGTGAGGTCGATGATGCCCGCCACGTCGAAGACGATCGTACGCGGACCGCGGGCGCCCGTGATGCCCCGGCGGGTTGGGGGCGGTCCTGGGAGCAGCCCGCGATCACCACGCCGAAGACGATGCATCCCAGGTGACGGTCCATGGCGGCGAGGGGAGACCGCTTTGAAGGGAATGTCAACGGGCGGTCGCGCCCTGGGGCGTGCAGAGGTCGCCGGGGCGCGTGTCGGATGCCAGGGAGCGTTGCATCCCCGGTCAGCTCCCGGCCTGCTGAGCTGCGACGTGCCCGGCCAGGGAGGCGAGCATCCTGCGGAGGGTGAGGTCGGCGGCGGGCTCCTTGTGCTCGCCCTGCGGGCCGGTGGTGGCGTTGGCAGTGACCAGGGCGAGGCCATCGTAGTGCCTCTCGAGATGCAGCCTGCGCAGCAGCAGCTCGTACCGCTCCAGGTGCGAGGTTCCCCTGAACTCCGGGCGCACCTCGAACGAGGTCTCCTCAAGCGCGACAGGGCTTGTCGAGCCGGGGCAGTCCTCGACGAGCATCAGCCGCCCGAGCCAGGGCCGCGGCTGGCTATCCCCGAAGGCCCGCGCGCCGTAGGCGGCCCAGAAATCCCGGGCGGCGCTGAGGGCCTCCTCGGTGTGGTGGTGGAGGTCGCTGCCAAACGATGGGCCGCCCTGCGACTTGAACTCCAGCGCCGCCACCAACAGCCCGCCCCGCACCACCAGCATGTCCCAGCTCTTTGTCGCGCGGAAGAAGCCGGGCAACGACAGCCCGCCCCGGGTGACGACGAAGCGATCGTCAAGACCGTTGTCGATCAACACGTCGCGCACCATCGCGGCGAAGCCGTCCATCTGTCGGCCGCCGGTGACCGCGGCGCGACCGCCCCGGTCGGCGATGCCTGCGCGCTGCCGTTGGCCCTGCTGCTCCAGGGTCCGCCAGTAGTGCGCGACGGCCGTGTTGGCCTTGGTGTCGAGGTCGTGAAGGATCAGGGCCACGGCGCCGCCCTACCGCACCCCAGGCCCCATCGTCGCATTCGGGGCCGAGGGCACCCCCGGCGGTTCAGCGGAGGATCTGGGTCGCGTCGGCGCCCGGCAGGGGCACCGGGGCGGGGCCCGTCGTGCGGCGCCCGGTCAGGATCACGCGCACCCACTCGGGCCCACGCGCGGCAGCCCCACGCCAACCCCCCTCCCGCAACGGCCCCGGGCTCTGGTACCCAAACCCCTCCATGAGCGACGTGAAGCGTAAGGTCCCCCTGGTCGTCTGGATCCTCGTCGCCATCGCCGCAGGGGTCGTCACCGGCCTCGCCCTCGGCCCGCGGGCGGCTCCCCTCGGGGAGATCGGCGCGATCGTAGTGCGCCTCCTCAAGGCCCTGGCGACCCCGCTGGTGTTCTTCGCCATCGTCGACTCGCTCGTCCACGCGTCGTTGCCGCCGCGGCAGGGCCTCCGCCTCCTCGCGGTGTGCCTGCTCAACGCGGCCGTCGCGGGCGTCCTCGCCGTCACCCTCGGGGCCCTCGTGCGCCCCGGGGCGGGGGTGACCGTGCGGCTCCCGGCCGACGCTCACCCGCTCGCAGCCCCGGCCCGCTTCGACCTCGCCGCGGCCCTCGGCGACCTCATCCCCGAGAGCGTGGCGGGCCCCTTCGTGCGCAACCAGGTCCTCGCGGTGGTCCTCCTCGCGGTGATCACGGGCGTCGCCCTCCGCCGCCTCCGCGCCCAGGGGACGGGCGAGCGCATCGCGGAGCTCGTCGGAGAGGGCTTCAAGCTCCTCACCCTGGTGCTCGGGTGGGTGGTCGACCTCGTCCCCCTGGCCATCTTCGGGGTGCTCGCCAAGATCGTCGGAACCACGGGCTTCGGGCTCTTCGCCTCGCTCGGCAAGCTCGTGGCGACGGTGGCCTTCGGGCTCTTCGTGCACGTCACGGTCTGGTACACCCTGCTCGTGGTGCTGGTGGCCCGGCGCAATCCGCTGGTCTTCTACCGGGCCGCGGCCCCCGCCCTGTTGACTGCCCTCTCGACGGGGTCGAGCATGGCGACCCTGCCCGTGACCCTCAGGACCCTGGAGGACAAGCTCGGGGTGTCGCCCGCGAGCGCGCGCCTCGCGGCCTGCATCGGCACCAACTTCAACAACGACGGGATCATGCTGTACGAGGTGGTGGCCGCCCTCTTCGTGGCCCAGCTCGCGGGCATCCACCTGTCGGCGGGTCAGATCGCAGCGATGGCCGCGACCTCGGCCCTCGCCGCGGCGGGCATCGCGGGCGTGCCCGAGGCGGGGCTCATCACGCTCGCCCTGGTGCTCCACGCGTCCAACCTGCCGCTGACGGCCCTGCCGGTTCTGCTGTCGGTGGACTGGCTCCTGGGTCGGCTGCGGGCGACGACCAACGTGGCGAGCGACCTCACCGTCGCCACGGTGCTCGACCGCTGGCGCGAGCCCGACGCCGCCATGGCGTCCTCCCCGGGTGGCTCGTCCGCCACGGCCTGAATGCCCCGCCCCCCCGCCGCCCCCTCAGGGCACCGGCGACGCCTTCAGCGTGGCCCGCCCCTGCTTCACCACGGCCTGAAACCGCACCCCGCGGCACGACACCTTCTGCATCAGCTGGTCCTTGCTGCGCTGGAGGGTCCCCGAGAACTGCTCCCAGGCCACCTCCCCCGCCTCGCCGCTCTCGCGCCTTCGGGCCTGGTACTGCCCGAACACCTCGCGCCAGTGGGCCTGCTCCTCGGGCTCGCTCATGGCCCGCCGCTGGTTGCCCGGAGGCGGAGGCGGCCCCGGCATGGCCCCGGCCCCCGGGATGGGATCGGGCACCGACAAGAGCGACTCCAGATCGCCCACGCTCCGACGCCGCCCCCCGGCCCGCTCGACCTCGCGCGTGACCACCGCGTCCAGCGCATCGTTGGCCCCCACCGCGACGTCGCGCGCGAACCCCGCGTGGGTCAGCGGGTCGAGCCGATCGGACTCGCCCTTCACCAGCCCCTGCATGGCCGCCAGGAGCCGCCGCTTCTTGCTGTCGTACTCCACCCACACCAGGGCCCACCCCAGGAGGGCCAGGCCCAACACCCCCGCCACCACCAGGGCCCACGGGACCCGCCCGAGGTCGTCCTTGCTGGCCTTCAGGAGGAAGTCGGCGGGCATGGTGGGCAACCCCCTGGCCACGGCGATCCCGCCCCCGGATGCCCCCACCAGGCCCGGCAGACGGCCCACTGCCATCACCCCGGCCCGCTCGGGCAACACCGTCGGCTCGGTCACGCCCCGCTCGCGCCACGCGGGGCTCTGCGTCGCCACCCGCAGCTGCTCGCTCAGGGTCGCCACCGCGGGCGAGGACACAGCCCCACGTTCGGCCACCGGGGTGTATCCCGCGTACTGCCCCTCCGGGCCGAAGAAGACCACCGAGGCCCCGGGAACGAGCCGGGCCACGTTCTCGGCGAAGGTCCCGGTGAGGGCCATCCCGTGCACGATGGCCCCGACGTAGTAGCGCCCCTGCGAGATCACAGGGCGGGCCGCCATGCGGTAGGCCACCCCGGCGATCTCCCACAGGTCGTCACGGACGTTGCCCGCGATGGCCCGCTCGACCAGGGCGTGGCCCCCGAGGTACTGGCCCACCTCGCCCTCGTTGAGGCCCGTGCGCCCCACGACGATGCCCCGCGGATCGACCGCCAGCAGGATCTCGCCCCGCAAGGGCCCGAGCTCGCCGTTGAGGACCCGGAGCCGTTGGGTGATCTGGGCCCCGATGGCCGTCGGGGCGTCGTCGGTGCGCCGTACGGTCTGCTCCATCAGGGTGACGAGTTGGGGGTTGGCGGCGACGGGGGCGAGGTCGTCGAGGCGGCTGCGGGCGTCGCGGCGGAGAAACTCGTCGATCGAGCGGCGATCGGCCGAGACCAGGGCCCCGGTGTCGACCTCGCGGTCGTGCTCGTAGGTCCTGCGGGCGAGGGTCGTGGCGGCCACGGACAGGCCCGCGATGGCGGCCAGGAGGAGGATCCAGAAGCGGGTGAACAGCATCGGTGCGGCTCGGCCTTCGAAGGGTGCGTGCGGGAGACCAACTGGGCGTGGAGTTAACGGGCCCGATGACCGCGGTGGGCCCCGCGATCGGGCTCCTGGGCCGCGGGGGCCGCGGGGGCTGCCGCGGGGGCTGCCCCGGGGGCTGCGGGGGCCCCTTGCAGGGGGACGGCGGCCTGGGCCTCGCGGCCTGCCACCGTGACGGCCGCGGTGCCGCGGGAGGCCCCCTCGAACCAGGCCTGCACGGTGTAGTCCCCATCGGCGAGGCCCGTGGCCACGAAGGCCCCCTGGCTGTTGACCGGGAGCACCCGCCCCTGCCCCGGACCCACCACCACCCAACAGCGGAACGACGGCGAGCGCTCATCGCGCAGCTCGAACACCCCCGCCTGGGGAAAGGCCACCTGGCGACGGGTTCGGGCCGAGGTGAGCTCGGCTTCGATGGCCCGCGGGCCCTCGGCCCCACGGGGCACGGCGTACAGGGCGTGTCCGAGGAGGTCGCGGTTGTCGAGGGTGACGGTGGTGCCGGGGGAGACGACGACGGTCCCGGGGCGGCAGCGGTTGCCCTCCAGCACCACGGTGACCGGCTGGGTCGCCTCGGCCACCCCAGGGCCCGTGAGCACCACCCCCAAGTCGCGCTCAAGGTTGGCCCGCGGAGCCGTGAGGGTCACCGCCCCATTGGGGGCGTCCCAGTAGGCCCCACGAAACCGCGGGGGATCAGGCCGCGGCGTCGGGCTGAGCGATTCGGCCCCGGTGAGGGTCCCCCGCAGGTCGGCGGCTCCGGCCACGCCGCTCATCCACGCCCCGAGGGCCAGCATCGACCCGAATGTCCACCGTCGCTGACTCACCGACACGGGCGCCTCCATCTACAGCAGAGCCCCAATCGCTCCGCGACACGGGGGGCATGGAAGCTGGATTTCTCCGCTCCCGTCAACGGCTAGCTGCACCCCATCACCACGGCGGCGTCGGAGCGATGGCTTCAACGACCCGCGACGCGGCGCAGGATGAGCTGGGCGATCTGCCCGAGGCTCTGGCTGTAGTCGCTGCGGCAGATCGAGCTGACCGTGCCGTTGTTGTAGCGCTCGGAGAAACGCCGGGCGACCTGGGCGATGCGCCGCGAGGGCCAGGCGAAGTACTGGGCCGTGAGGTCGCAGGGCGGCCGGGCCGGGTCGTACGACGAGCCCTCGCGGCGACAGCCTGGGACGACCCGCATCGAGCACGAGGGGTCCATGGTGCGGGGGCGCATCGAGACCGGACCCTCAGGGCTCATCCCCGTGAAGCCGTCGGAGCCGTCGGGGCGGTCGCCGAGGAGGGCCGTCCAGTCGAGGGTGGTTCCGCCTGGACGGGTTGGGAGCGCGATGGGCACGCCGAGGATGCCCGCGAAGATGACCTGGTCGGGGCGCCCCGGCTTGAGCGACAGAAACCCGCGGTCGGGTCGGGCGGGGTCGATGTAGCGGTTGAGGTTCCAGGTGGGGTCTTGCACGCCGCCGGGCTCGTGCATGTAGAAACGCAGGTTGAGGTCGGTGGCGGCCCAGTCGCCGTTGGAAACGTCCAACACCCCAAGGGCATCGCCCCGGGGCGGGCGGCAGTCTCCGTCGGGGTCGCCCCGTTCCTGGTAGCGGCAGTCGCGCACCGAGCCGTCTTCCTCGTCGGACAGCATGACGAGGGCGAGCACGGCGTTGTCGCGCACGAAGCCCGCGTTGGGGTCGCGGTTGCCCGCCTGGGCCCGCGGATTGCGGATCACCAGGGCCCGGTACGCCGCCTCCAGCTGCTGCTCAAGGCCGCAGCCGCCGACGGAGAGGAAGGCGTTGCAGACGAAGTCCTCGCGAAACTCCGGCGCGCTCGAGCTGTTGGCGTTGAAGGTGAGGAAGGTGGGGTACTGCTGCGCGCTGTTCATGCAGCGGGCGGGGCGCACGCCGGGCGGGGCCGGGGTCCACGGCTGGTGCGTACGCATCGCCTGCCCGTTGCGGATGGGGTTGAGCAGCCCGTCGTCGCCCGCGTCGCTGTTGGCGCACGAGGGCACGATGCTCCCCGGCGTCCCGAGGTCGGTGGAGATCACCCCCACCTGCAACGACCCCACGGGCGGATACCGCGGGAGCATCGTGGTCGGGTCGATCGGGGGAGACACAAACTGCGAGATCAGCACGTCAAACTGGCGCGCAAGCTGCGCCTGATTGTCGCGCATCGAGTTGGAGTTATCGATCACAAACAAGAGATCGACGCCGTCCGACGGAGGCCTGACGACATCATCCGGAACGCTGCCAAGGTCCGTCGGGATCCCGCTGTCCGTCGGGAGCCTCTCGCTGTCTATCGGAAGTCCCCCGCCGTCCGTCGGGCTTGTCGCCGTGTCTGTCGGGAGTCCCCCGCCGTCGGTCAAAGTCACGGTCGCGCTACAGGCCGCGACAAAGACCAGCGTCGTCAGTCCGACCCACCGCGCCCGCGTCCCGCCTGCATCCCCATGGTGTCGCGTCTTCAACGTTTCACGCCATCCTTCCTCACAAAGGAAGTAGCACGGCATGCCCACAGCCCGAAACACCGTCCCGTCGGAATCTTTCCCACGGACTATCGGCGGCGGCCCTTGACAGCAGGGCCGGGGCCGGGCTGACATCGTGCGCTGCCCTTGAGTCACCCCACCCACCGCCTCGTGTTTTCCCCGACGGGCCGCGGCCCGTGCGACGGGAAGTCCTTCTTCATCCTGTTCGGGTACGACCCTCACAGCGAACGTGACCGGGGCATGCGCGACGCCGAGATCGCCCACCTCGGCGACGACGTGGCCGCCCTCCAGGCCGCGGGCTGCCGGGTGATCGTCGACCTGCACGGGACCGCCCCCGCCCTCGACCTGGCCCTGCGCTCGGACGACCCTGACTGCGCGGGCACCCAGATCGTGGGGGTTCTCTGGAGCGGGCACGGCTGCGAGGACGGCTCCCTCGCCGGCTACGACAACACCTGCGTGGTGCCCGAGGCCCTGTCGGCGGAGGTGTCCGCCCGGGGCACCGTCCGGCTGTTTATGATGTCGGCCTGCTGGGTGGGGCAGCACAGCCCGCGCTGGAAGCAGGCCCTCGGCCCCCAGGCCTACGTGATCGGCTGGGGACGGCCCGTCACCCTCGGACGGGCGATCGACTTCATGTCGCCCGACGCGAGCTCGTCCAAGGACCTCGACGACCTGCTCCTCACGACCCTGGGGGTTCGGCCCGTGGTCGAAGACGGGCCCCTCCTCGCGTTGCAGGCCCTCGCGGCCGAACACGCGGCGAGGCTGCTCGCCGAGGCGCTGGCGGGCGGCGATGCGGGCGAAGGCGATGCGGACGACGACGCAGGCGACGACGACGGAGAGGACGAGGACATGGAATTCTCAGCACTGATCACGGCGGTGGCCACGAAGCTCGGCGCGATGGTCAGCGAGGACGATGGGACGTACACGCTCACGCTCGGGGTCACCGACAGCGACCGCACGCACATGGTGTTTGTCTACGCCCTGCCTGATTCCGGCATGATCCGGGTCTTCACCACCGTGGGGGAGTACTCCGAGGCCCTCGACCTCGCGCGGGCCCTGCGTGAGGTGAGGGCCTACAACTACAGCCGCCTGTACATCGGCGCGAAGAGCGACGAGGGCGTCGAGCGGATCATGATGGAGGCCCACGCCTTCTCGCGCGGGCTGACGGTCGCCGGGCTGGCCACCGTGGTGCAGGAGGTCGCTGACGCGGCCGACCTCTGCGAAGACCTCTTCTTCGGCAGCGACGATCTCTGATCGGCCCCGCGGCGGGGACGGTCACCGGGCGCAGCGGAAGCCGATCGTGCGCCCTACGTAGCCGACCGCCACCCTTCGGGTAGCCCGGGTGCTCGGCGTCGGTCCGTCGAGGAACCCTCCTCCCCGCACGGTGGCTCGCCCCTGGGAATCGACCTGGTCGTTGTCGACCCACTCGCTGACGTTGCCCGCGAGGTCCATGACCCCCTCCGGGGTCGCCCCCGCAGGCGAAGACCCGACGGGCGCGGTGGTGGGCCACGGGTCGGTCTCCGCGTACCGCAGGGCCGTCCCCTCTCGGGCCGGACACTCCAGACCGCATGCGTTGAGTCGCGACGCATCGGCCGGATCTTCACCCCAGGGCCATGTGCGCGGGGCCGCGCCCTCGACGGCGAGCTCCCACTCGCTGTTGCGCGGCAGCCGTCCGCCCCGCCACGCGCAGAACGCCCGGGCCTCGTCGAGGGAGGCGCAATTGATCGGGTGGTCGTCACGCCCCGGGAGTTGCGCGTTGCAGACGTTGCTCAAGGGCCCCGCGTGGAGCCATCGCGTGTTGGACGGGCAACGCCCCGCTCGGACACACTGCGCGTAGGCTGAGACGGTGACCTCGTGGCGGTCGATCCAGAAGGACGGCACGTCGTACCGGGTGCGGTCGTTGAGCATCACCCAGGCACCCTGGATATAAACCATGTCCGCCTGGGATGGCCCCGGCGCAGGCGCAGTGGGCCTCGGCGCAGGCGCGGGATACCTCTCGGTCGGCACCGGATCCGTCTCGGTGGGCGCCCGCAGATGGGTCTGCAGGTCACCCCGCGAGATCGTCGGCCACCACACGACGCCCGCCCCGACCAGCGCCAGCAGCACAAACCCGCCCACCACGCTCCAATCCCGCGCGCGTTTCGGCGCTGCCTTGGGAGCCACATGGATCAGCTCGGTCGGGGCGAGGGCCCTCGCCGCGGCGAGGGGAGGGGACCGGGCCGAGGCCGGGTTCGGAGCGCCCGTCAGGAGGGCATCGAGACCGGCCAGGGCCTGGGTGATGGTCGTCGTCCGGGCGCTGGCCTGCATCGTCACACAGCCCGCAAACCACGCGTCGAACCCGCGCGGGAGCACGTCGCGCCCCAGTAGCTGCACCGACCGCACCGAGGCCGGAACCCGCACCGGCGAGAGCCGCTCCTCCGCCAGAGCCCCCGCATCGAAGGGCGTGGCGTTGGCCCCCGACCAATACACCCTGCCCGTCAGGGCGAAGAACGCGATGAGCCCCAGGGCCCACACGTCGCTGGCAAAACCCGCGGCCCCAGGGATCATCTGCTCGGGGGCCATCCACAAAGGCGTCCCGAACGTGTACGAGGTGGTCTGCCGCGACAGGCCGTCGTGGACCTTGGCGATGCCAAAATCCAGCACCTTGACCGTAAACTCCGACCCCGCCCGCTGGCTCCGGGCGATGAAGATGTTGTCGGGCTTGAGGTCGCGGTGGGCCACCCCGGCCCGGTGGGCCTCCACCAACGCGTGACCGAGTTGGCCGAAGAACCCTCGGGCCATCTCAGCACCGAGCGGGCCGACCCGCGACACACGGTCGGTCAGGGTCTCGCCGTCGAGGAGTTCCATCGCGAGCCAGGGGAGGTGTGACGCGAAGCCTGCCGCGATCACCGTGGCGATGTGCTCCGACGCGATGCGGGCACCGATCCGGCTCTCCTGGACGAAGCGGGCCCGCAGGTCGTCGTCCACCGCCACCTCGGCCGAGAACACCTTCACCGCACGGCGCTGCCCCGTCGACCGTTGTGTAGCGACGTAGACGGTACCCATGCCCCCCTCGGCGAGCTTCCGCTCGATGCAGAAATCCCCGCCGAGGATCGTGCCGGGGGGCAGTTCGTTGGGTCTCATGGGTCGCGGTTGTCGCCTGGCCTGACCTTGAGGTAACGAAGCTGCGCCCCGCCTGTCAACGCAGAGCCCTCACAGCCGCGCGGTGTCCTCCAGCTCTCGGCCGCGGGTCTCTGGGAGCTTCGCCAGGATGATCACCAGCGCGAGGAGCGGGCCCACCGCCGTAGCCGCCACCGAGGGGCCCCAGCCGTACGTGCCTGCGGCCACCCCCACCGCCAGGGGAGCGAGGACGTAGCCCACCCGCCCGAGGAGGTTGTTGGCCCAGGCAAACGCATCCGAGCGCAGGGCCGTCGGAAACAGCTCGGCCGTAAACGCATTGAGCACCGGCAGGACCGCGCTCGACCCGAAGATCCCCAAGCCCAGGGCCGCGGTCAGGGCCCACCGGGCGTGCAGGGTGTACGCGAGGACCACCCCCACCGCCGTCAACACGAAGATCACCACGGCCCCGGCCCGACGTCCCATCACGTCAAGCAGCTTGCCCACCATGAACACCAGGGGCATCGACCCCACGGCCGCGAGGGTGAGGGCCGCGCCCACCTCCTTGTCGGTCATCCCCCGCTCGGCGATGGCAAACTCCTTCCAGAAGGTGACGGCCGTCTGGGTGCAGACGTAGGTCAGGGCCCAACACGCCGCCACCACCCACACCCTGCGGGCGTAGGGCCCGCGGAGCAGGGCCATCAACGGGGCCTGGGTCGCCCCCGCGGTGCGCGAGGCCTCGAAGCGGTGCGACTCCTTGAGCGAGCGCCGGGCGAAGGCCATCACCGCCAGGGGGAAGGCCCCCACCACGTACACCGACCGCCACCCGATGGAGGTCTGCAGGAGAAACGGGACCACCCCCGCGCACGCGATGCTCCCGAGCGACGAGCAGGCCTGGATCACCCCGATCACGGTGGCCCTGCGGTCGGCGGGAAACTCCTCCGCGGCGTACACCATCGCGATGGCCCACTCGCCGATCAAGAACACCCGGGCCACGAGCTGGATGAGGGTGAAGCTTATGGCCTCGGGGGCCAGGGCCGTCAGGAGCGAGCACAAGGTGTAGCCCACGATGGTGACCGACAAGACCCGCCGCCGACCCCAGGCGTCGGCCCGGCGCACGAGGAGGGCCGCGAGCATCGTGCCGACGTTGATGGCCGCCACCATGGCCCCGCCCCCGGAGGTCGACAGGCCAAACTCCTCCCGGAGCCGCGGCAGGATCTGCGACAGGGCCATGAAGTCGTAGCCCTCGAAGAAGGTGGCCACGCTCAGAAAGCCGATCAGGCGACGTTGGTAGGGGCTGAGCGGTGCGACGGGGCCGACCGAGACGGGGGCCGCGGAGGATGTGGGGAGATCCATACGAGGGCGGCGATGCTACCGCGCCACGCGCTGCAGGAGGGACCGCATGGCGTCGATGTCGAAGGGCTTCTCCAGCCGGGGGTTGGGCACCCGGGCGAGGAAGGCCTGGGCCCGGGCGGTAAACGCCCCGCCCGTGAGGAAGATCGTACGCCGGGCCAGGGAGGGGGCCTCGTGCTCCAGGGCCGCGAACAGGTCGATCCCGCTCATGTCGGGCATCATCAGGTCGCACAGGATCACGTCCCACCGGGCCCCCGTGCGCACCCGGTCGAGGACCACCCGGGCCGACCCGGCCTCCTCGACCTCGTGCTCGATCGACAGGATCTGCACGAGGCTCAGGCGGAGGTTGGCCTCGTCGTCGACCACCAGGACCCGCAGACGGCGGGTGATGCCCACCGGGGGGGTGGAGGTCCGTCGGGAGGCGACGCTCCCCGCGGAGGGAGGCAGGAGCACGCGGAAGGTCGTCCCGACCCCGAGGGTGCTCTCGACCTCGAGGTCACCACCAAGGCCCTTGACGATCCCGTGGCAGATCGACAGGCCGAGGCCCGTCCCCTCCCCCACGGTCTTGGTCGTAAAGAAGGGGTCGAACACGCGGCCGAGCAGGGCGGGGGGGATGCCCCGGCCGGTGTCCTGGACCGAGACCACCACGCGCTCGCGGGCGGGGTTCCAGGCTACCGACACGGATACCTCGTTGGCCTCGGCGGGGCTGTCCTCGTCGATGGCCTGGGCGGCGTTGACGAGGAGGTTGAGGAAGACCTGCCCGAGGCGGGCCTCGTTGGCCTCGACGGGGGGCACGGGCTGGAAATCCCGCCGCAGTCGGGCCCGGTGCCGCAGGGCGTTGTGGGCGATGTCGAGGGAGGCGGTGAGCACCTGGACCACGTGCACGGGCCCCCGGGGCTCGTCGTCGCCGCGGGAGAAGGTGCGCAGGCCCCGCACGATCTGGCGCACCCGCTCGCTGCCCTCCAGGGCCTGCCCCAGGGCCCGCAGGAGGCGATCGCGTTGGGGCCCGTCGAGGGTTCCCTGGGCGAGCTGACGTCGCACGAGGTCGAGGTTGGTCATCACGTACATCAACGGGTTGTTGATCTCGTGGGCCACCCCGGCGGCCAGGGTCCCCATGCTCACGAGGCGGTCGGCGAGCAGGAGCTGCTGCTGGAGCTTCACCCGCTGGCTGATGTCCTCGACCACGAAGGTGAATCGTTGGGCCTCGGTCACGGGGCCGAGGGCGTTGGCCGAGACGGCCAGCCAGCCTTCGTCCCGGGCGCTCGCGAACTCCTCCCGGACGGCGGCTCCCTGCTCGGCCGAGGCCCGCGCGAGGGAGACCCATCGCCGGGCCCCCGCCTCGGGCATCCCAAGCTCGCGCACCGTACGGCCCTCCAGCGACGACGTCTCCGCCACGCGGAACCACCGGGCCACGGCGTGGTTGCACGACACGATGCGGAAGTCGTCCCCGGCGTGACCAGTCGAGCCCGGCACGAGCTCCCCCACCCCGAGCATCATCGCGGCCCCGTCGAAGAGGCTCCGGAGCTCGGAGGCCGCGGACGCCTCGGCCCGACGACCGGCCAGGGCCCGCTCGGCCACCCCGAGCCGGGCCCGGAGGGTCTCGGTCTCGATGGGGAGCTGAACGAAGTCGTCCGCCCCGGCCAGGAGGGCCCCCGACGGGTCGTCGGGACGGCGCGGGTCGAGGACAGCCAGCAGCCACGGGCGCGGGGCCGGGCGGCCCATGAGCGCGTCCCCAACCCGCCCGATCGCGTCGAGGCCGCCCCCTCCGAGCACAAGCTCCACGGGCAGGTCATTCGGGCGCGGGCGGAGGCCCTCCTCGGTCGCCCAGGCCCGCGTGGCGTAGCCGAACGAGCCCAAAACGTCCCTCAGACGCTCGCGCACGGCGCCATCGGGCTCGATGACCACTGCCTGCTTCGCCTCCACCAGGGCCAGCATACCCCCCGGGGCCCCCCCATGGCCAGCGGGCGTGTGCAAACCATGCGCAGAGGGGGGGGGAGGTGGTCAGGCGAAGGCTTCGTCGAGGATACGCTGCTGCTCGACCTTGTGCGAGGCGGGGGAGCCCGTGGCGGGCGAGGCGCTCTCGTCGCGGGCCACGCACGCCAGGGGCAGCCGCGCCCCGAGGAGCCGGGGGAGGTGGGCCGCGAGGTAGTACCAGGCCCCCATGTTGGCCGGGTCTTCCTGCACCCACACGAGGGGGGTCCCGTCGCGGTAGGGGGCGAGGGCCTCGGTGAGCTCGTCCTTGGACAGGGGGTAGAGCTGCTCCAGGCGCAGGAGGGCCACGTCGTCGATCCCGCGGGCCCGACGGGCCACGTCGAGGTCGAAGTACACCTTGCCCGCGCAGACGATCACCTTGCGGGCCCGGGTCGGCTCGACGCTCGGGTCGCCGATGATGCGCTGAAACCCGCCGGTGGACAGCTCGGACAGGGCCGACACGGCCTCCCGCGAGCGCAGGTGGCTCTTGGGGGTCATCACGATGAGGGGCTTACGCGAGACCCGCAGGACCTGCCGCCGCAGGCAGTGAAAGAGCTGGGCGGGGGTGGTGGGGTTGACCACGTACATGTTGTCTTCGGCCGAGAGCTGGAGAAACCGCTCGAGGCGGGCGCTGGAGTGCTCGGGGCCTCCGCCCTCAAACCCGTGGGGCAGGAGCATCACCAGGCCCGACAGACGGGCCCACTTGTCTTCCCCCGAGGCCAGAAACTGGTCGATGATGACCTGGGCCCCGTTGGCGAAGTCGCCAAACTGGGCCTCCCAGATGGTGAGCCCGTCGGGGTAGTCGAGCGAGTACCCGTAATCAAACCCCAGGACCCCGGTCTCGGACAGGGCCGAGTCGTACACCTCGAAGCGGGCCTTGCCCCGGGCGACGGTCGCGAGCGAGGCGTATCGTTGCCCCGAGACCGTGTCGGTCCAGACCGAGTGCCGATGGGAGAAGGTCCCGCGCCGGGCGTCCTGGCCCGACAGGCGCACGGGGGTCCCCTCGTCGAGCAGGGTGGCGAAGGCCAGGGCCTCGGCCGTGCCCCAGTCGAGGGGTTTGCCACTCAGGCGCTCGCGGCGGTCGTTGACGATCCCGCGGAGCTTGGGGTTGATGTGAAACCCCTCGGGCACCGTGGTGATGGCCTCCAGGAGCCGATGCAGGGTCTCGGCCGGCACGGCGGTGTCGACCTCGGGCACGGCCGCGTCGGGGCCGCCCTTGTACCGATCCCACAACCCGGCCAGGGCCGAGGTGGGGGGCTCGTGCAGGGAGGCCCGGGTCTCGGCGAGGGTGGCGTCGAGGGAGGCCCGGCGTTGGGCCACGAGCTGCTCGACCTCGGCCACCGTGATGGCCCCGAGCTGCAGGAGGCGCCGGACGTACTCGGCCCGGACCGTGGGCTTGCGGTCGATGGCCGCGTACATCAGGGGCTGGGTGTACCGCGGCTCGTCGCCCTCGTTGTGGCCCCACTTGCGGTAGCAGTACATGTCGATGACCACGTCGCGGCGGAAGCGCTGGCGCCAGTCGGCCGCGAGGCGGGCCACGTGGGCCACGGCCTCGGGGTCCTCGCCGTTGACGTGGAAGATCGGGATCCCGAGCATCTTGGCGAGGTCGGTGGCGTAGCGGGTCGAGCGCGAGTCGAGGGTGTCGGTGGTAAAGCCCACCTGGTTGTTGATCACCACGTGGACGGTGCCCCCGGTGGTGTAGCCTTCGAGGTTCATGAGGTTGAAGGTCTCGGCCACGACGCCCTGGCCGATGAAGGCCGCGTCTCCGTGCAGGAGGAGGGGCACGACCCGGGTGCGGTGGGTGTCCCCCCGGCGGTCTTGTTTGGCCCGGACCCGTCCCTCGACCACGGGGTTGACAAACTCCAGGTGCGAGGGATTGAAGGTGAGCGACAGGTGCACCTTGCGCCCCCCGGTGGTGACCCGATCGCTGGAGTACCCGAGGTGGTACTTCACGTCCCCGCGGCCGAGGTACTGCTGCGGGTGCTGGTCGAGGAAGTGGGCGAAGATGTCCTTTGGGGGCTTCTGCATGATGTTGCAGAGGACGTTGAGCCGCCCCCGGTGGGCCATCCCGATGACCATCTCCTCGGCCCCGAGGTCGCCGAGGCGGTCGATGAGCAGGTCGAGGAGCGGGATCATGCTCTCGCCCCCCTCCAGGGAGAACCGCTTGGCCCCGAGGAAGTTGGTGTGCAGAAACTGCTCGAAGATCTCGGCGTCGATGAGCCGGCCGAGCACGGCGAGCTGCTCGCGGGCCGTGAGGGGCGTACGGTTGGACGTCACCTCCATCCGCTCGCGGAGCCACACCCGGGCCTCGAGCTCCTCGATGTGCATAAACTCCACCCCCACCGTACGGCAGTAGGTGTCTTCGAGGCGGGCCACGATGGCCCGGACGGTGTCCTGGGCGGGGCCCCCGGCGAGGTCGCCCGCGGGCACCACGGCGTCGAGGTCTTCGTCGCGGATGCCGAAGTGGGCGGGGGTGAGCTCGGGGGCGGGCCGCGAGGCGAGCCCGAGGGGGTCGAGGTCGGCCCAGAGGTGCCCCCGGAGGCGGAAGGCCGAGATCATCTGGTGGACCCGCTGGGCGAGGCTCTGGGCCTCGACCCCGTCGCGCTCGGAGGGGCCGTGACCCGTCGGAGCGGGCACGGGCAACGAGAGCATCGCACCGGAGGGGTGGGCGTTGGGCGCGGACACCGGAGCGGACACCGGGGTGGGTCCAGGCCCTGACGAGGCCCCGGGCCCCGGGGCAGACGGGGCCTGTTGGAAGGGCGCGAGGCCGCCGTGACCGTTGTGCCCGTTGGAGCCGACCCGGGCGTCAAAGTGGCGGCGCCATCGGTCGCTGACCGCCCCTGGGTTTTCCTGGTAACGGAGCCACAGCTCCTCGATGAACGCCTGATTGATGCCGAAATCCTGGTCCATGCAATGACTCCGGGAGGATCAAGGGCCCCGCGCAGGGAGCGCGCAGGGCATTGAGGGCCTCGGACGGGGGGGCGATACTAGGGTTCAATGCCCGTGGGCGCCAGTGCCCTGCTCACAACCCGATGCGCGCGAAGACCCCGAGGTGGTCGCTCCCCCACGTGCCCTCGGCGTCGCCCGGGCCGTCGAGGACCACCCGGGCCTCCAGGGGGTAGCCCTCAAACCGGGCGTTGGGTCCCCGGACGAAGACGTAGTCGATCCGGCGGTCGGGCTCGCGGCACGGCGCGGCGTAGGGGTTTCGCCGTACGAAGGTGTGCCCAGGACCGGGACCCCCGGCCACCTCCCAGGCGTCGGCGAAGTACACGCTCCGGCCCCCGATGGCGGTCAACCCCTTGAGCCAGCGGATCTCGTCCGCGGCCGGCTCGGCGTTGAGGTCCCCCGCCAGCACGGCCGGAAGGTCGTCCTCGGTGGTGTGGGCGTCGAGGAAGTCCACCACGTGGGCCACCTGAGCGACCCGAACCTGGCCCGCGTCGAGGCGCCAGTTGAGGTGGGTCACGCACACCGGGAGCGACCCGAAGGGGCTGTCGAGCATGCACAAAAGGGCCGAGCGGTTTTCGTCGGAGCCTCCGCGGGGCAGGGCCGTGACCTCGGTCCGTCGGGCGGGCCACCGCGACAGGATGGCGTTGCCGAAGGGGTAGGGCTCTTCGCCCACCCGCCCGAACGACACCCCGTACCCCAATGGGTCGGCGAGCCGGGCCGCCTGATCGAGCCCTTCGCCCCGGAGCACCTCCTGGAGGCACACCACGTCGGGCTGCAAGGCCCGCAGGGCCGACTCCACCACGGCGGCCCGGCGCTCCCAGGGGTCCCCGAGGTTCCATAGGTTGAGGGTGAGGACAGTGAAGCTGGGCGGGTCGGTCATCGTCAGGGCCTCGCGGAGTAACGCCGCTGGTTTACCCCCTTTGTCGCCCTTCCCTCCACGATTCCGCCCCCTCCCCCCGAATCCTCTGCCCCGCTGCCTGGCTCGTACCCAATGACCTCCCCCCAACCCCAGGAGAACCCCCGATGGCCACCACGACCCTCACCACCACCAACTTCGACCAGACCATCACCCGCACGGGCATCACCCTCGTCGACTGGTGGGCCCCCTGGTGCGGCCCCTGCCGCAGCTTCGCCCCCATCTACGAGCACGTCTCCGGCCGCCACCCCGACGTGGTCTTCGGCAAGGTCGACACCGACGCCCAACCCGCCCTCGGGCAAGCCTTCGAGGTCCAGGCCATCCCCACCATCATGGCCTTCCGCGACGGGATCCTCGTCTACGAACAGGCCGGGATGGTCTCGGGGGCCGTGCTCGACAAGATCGTGGAAAAAGTCAAGGCTCTTGACATGGACGACGTCCGCCGACGCCTCGAGGGGTGATACACCCTTCGAGATGATCGACCCGACCCTCCTCACCCAGGCCCGCGCGGGCGACCCGGCCTCGATGCGCCGCCTCCTGCGCGAGGCGGCCCCCACCGTGCAGCGCTTCGCCACGCGCCTGTGCCCCTCCCCCGCCGACGCCGAGGACGCCCAACAAGACGCCCTCTTCACCCTCGCCACCCAACTCCCGAAATACGAGGGCCGGGCGGCCTTCACCACCTGGCTCTACACCCTCGTGCGCAGCGCCTGCGGCCGCCGTCGCCGCGGCCTGCGCAACCAGCCCCACAGCCCCCCCGAGGCCCTCGACGACGCCGAGGCCCTCGACCGCTCGCCCGAAGAGGCCGCCGCCGCCGAGGAGCTCCGGGCCCTGGTGGGCCGGGCCCTCGATGGGATGCCGGCGGACTACCGGGCCGTGATCCTCCTGCGCGACGTGGAGGGCCTCCCCGCCGCCGAGGCCGCCGAGGCCCTGGGCCTGTCCGTCGAGGCCCTCAAGAGCCGCCTGCACCGGGCCCGCAGGGCCCTGCGCGACGCCCTGGGCCCCGCCCTCGACCCGCGCCTCGCCACGGCCCCCGACCCGTGCCCGGACATCGCCATGGGCCTGTCGCAGAAGCTCGAGGGCGACCTGTTCCCGGTCGACTGCGCCGCCATGGAGGCCCACCTCGCCCGCTGCCCCCGCTGTGACCGGGTCTGCGCGGCCTTGCGGGCGGCCCTGGCCCAATGCTCCGGGGCGGGGACGGGCGCCGCCCCCGTCGACCCGGACACCGCGGCGGCGGTCGAGGCCACCCTGGCCGCGTGGCAGAAGGGCTACATGCAGTTGTAGAGGGCGGTGATGCGGCGGACGTTGCCCGCCCGGAGGGTGGTGCAGGCGGCCCCCTCGAAGCGCACGAAGCGGTTGGTGCTGTCGGTGAAGACCCAGCCGTTGCTCCCGGGACCCACGGTCACCCCGTCGAAGGTGATGCGGAGGAGGGAGGGATTCTGCACCGGGGCCGGGGGGGAGGGCAGCTCGTACTGGCACTCGGCCACGGCGGCGGTGATCTCCCGCAGGGCCTGCTCAAGCTGGGCGGTGTTGTTGGCCTCGTAGAAGGAGCCGTTGCGGGCCCGGCCGCCGGCCACGGCCATCTGCTGGAGGGCCTGGCGGGGCCCCGGGATGCCGAGCACGAAGGTGTCGACCCCGGCGCTGCGCAGGGCCTGGAGCGACTGGACCACCTCGCCCACGTCGGAGCCGCAGTTGGGGGCCCCGTCGGTGGCCAGAAGGATAAACCGCGGCAGGGGCGACGGGTTGGAGCCGTACCACCGCCGGGCCGCGTCGAGGGCCTGCCGGGTCGGGGTCGCCCCATCCGGGCCCACCTGCCCGAGGAACATCTGGATCAGCGACCCCCCCCCGGTGATGGGCGGGAGGTTGACGCCCGAGGGGCTGATCGAGCACCCGCCCCCGAGGGGATAGATGGCGATGCCCAGCTCGAAGGTGAAATCGACCCGCGGGAGCACCTGGTTGACCGCCGTACGCAGGGCCCCCCAGCGCGTCGAGCCGTCGCTCGTGCGGGCGCCCATGCTGCCCGAGCGGTCGGCCACGACGATCATCTGGGCCCGGCGGGGGCGGACCTCGCCCACGTCGCCCATCCTGCACCCGGGGATGCAGTTGGGAGCCCCGCGGCAGTCCTGGTCGGCGCAGTCGATGAGGCCGTTGCAGTCGTTGTCGATCCCGTCGTCGCAGACCTCGGCCGAGGGCAGGCGCTCGCCGAGGCACGCGGTGTACTGGGTGCCCCCCGAGGGCAGCCGTACGCAGGTCTCGGTGCCCGGCCCGCAGGCCCCCACCGACCGGGCCGCCGAGGGGCCCGTGTAACAGTTGCGTTGGGCCCCGGGCACACACGAGCAGCCATTCTGGGTGTTGCCGTCGCAGTCGCGGTCCATCCCGTCGCAGCGCTCGTCGGTCGGGGTGACCTCGCCGGCGCAGACCCCCCAGGTGCCGTCGGGGTTGCACATCTGCTGACCGGCCCGGCACGTCCCGCGCCCGGCCGACCCGGAGGGCCCGGAGTAGCAGCTCCGGGTCTGCCCGGCGTTGCAGGGGCAGCCCTCGTCGATGCGGCCGTCGCAGTTGTTGTCGAGCCCGTCGCAGATCTCCATGGTGGGAGACCCTGAGCCCGTACAGGTCGACCAGGTCCCGTCGGTCTGGACGCTCTCGCAGGTCTGGCGGCCGAAGACGCACACCCCGCGGCCGGCGAGTTGGGGGTTGCCCACGAAGCAGCGCTGCTCGCGGCCCCCCTGGCACCAACAGCCCTCGTCGATGACCCCGTTGTTGTTGTCGTCGAGGCCGTTGTCGCAGACCTCGCCCTCGGGGTTGGGCCCCCCGCCCCCATCGCCCCACGGGTCGCCGAGGTCGGTGGTCGGAGACCCGGCGTCTTCGTCGGTGAGGATGCCCCCGTCGGGCAGGCGCACGGCCCCGTCGGGCAGGAGCTCGCCGTCGGGGATCACCCGGCCGTCGGGGAGCCGGACGCCCCCGTCGTACATGGTCGGACCCGGGCCCCCGCCCCCGAGGATGCCCCCGTCGGGCAGGAGGATGGCCCCGTCGGGCAGGAGCTCGCCGTCGGGGATCACCCGGCCGTCGGGGAGCCGGACGCCCCCGTCGATCATGACGGGGCCCGAGGCGTCGAAGTCGGAGGCCCCGCCGTCGCGGCCGGTCCCGGTGTCGCGGCCCGGGCCGAGGTCGTTGGGGTTGAAGCCCCCAAACGGATCGGCGTCGGGGGTGGCCATGTGTTGGTTGGCGTCAGAGCATCCCACCACACCGAGGCAGGCTGCCGTCGCCAGAACCTGCACACACCGTCGCACGCTGAGACCCATCGTGATCCTCCATCCGACACGCGCCTGAGGCCCCACGCAGACGCGTGGACGCGAGCGGTTGTGAGGAGAATGTACACCCCGACGGAGGGGCCCCGGCAAGCGCCGGAGCCCGATTTTTGTTGCGGTTTCTGTGTCGCCCCGGGCCGGGGCTCTTGTGACCAGGGGCCATCGTACGGGCTACAAGGCACGACCGCGTCGGAGGAAGGGCCGCGGTGGGAGGAATCTCTCCCACGCCCGGGAGGCCCTCGGGTAGAGTCTCGGGCGCCAATGGCCGACACCATCTTCACCAAGATCCTGCTGGGCGAGGTCCCCTGTCACAAGGTGTACGAGGACGAGTACGTCCTGGCCTTCCTCGATGTGTTTCCGCTGAGCCGCGGGCACGTCCTGGTGATCCCCAAGGAGCCCGCGGAGACCCTCGACCAGCTCTCAGATGACAGCGCGGCGGCCCTGGGGCGCTGCCTTCCGCGGATCTGTCGGGCCGTGGTGGCCGTCACCGGCTGCCCCGACTACAACGTCTTGCAGAACAACGGGGCCCCCGCGCACCAGGCCGTGTTTCACGTCCATTTTCACATCATCCCCAAGCCCTCGGATGTCGCGGGGCTCGGGGTCCACTGGCCCTCCAGCCGGCTCGACCCGAAGGAGGCCCCCGAGCTCGCCGCCCGCCTCGCCAAGGCCGTGGCCGCCGGGCCCTGACAGGGTACGTCCCGAGGACCTTTACGGGCCCTACGCCCCGGGTGCAGAGTCCCCACGCCTCACGCGCCGTGTGTGGGGCCCGAAGGAGACCGACGATGAAGATCCCGACCCTGCCCGCAAGCTGGCAGACCGCCCTCGGGCCGGAGTTTGACAAGCCCTACTTCCAGAAGCTCGCGGCCTATGTCGACGCCGAGCGGGCGAAGTACCAGGTGTTTCCGCCCGAGGACGAGGTGTTCACGAGCCTGATGCACACGCCCCTCGACAAGGTCCGGGTGGCCATCCTCGGTCAAGACCCCTACCACGACGTGGGGCAGGCCCACGGGCTGTCGTTCAGCGTCAAACCCGGGGTCGCCTCGCCCCCGTCGCTCATGAACATGTACAAGGAGCTCAAGGCCGACCTCGGCTGCAAGATCCCCAACAACGGCTACCTCATGCCCTGGGCCGACCAGGGCGTCCTGATGCTCAACGCCGTGCTCACCGTGCGGGCCCACACCCCCAACTCCCACAAGGATCAAGGCTGGGAGCTCTTCACCGACGCCATCGTGCGGGCCCTCAACGACCGCCCCGACCCCCTCGTGTTCCTCCTGTGGGGGGCCTACGCGAAGAAGAAGGGCAAGGCGATTGACCGCAAGCGCCACACCGTCCTGGAGGGGGCCCACCCGTCGCCCCTGTCGGCCAAGCTGTGGTTCGGCTCGCGGCCCTTCTCCCGGGCCAACGAGGCCCTGGCCACCCTGGGTCTGCCGCCCATCGACTGGCAGATCCCCAACCTCTGACCCATCTACCCACGGAGATCCCCCATGCAACGTGCTTCCCATCGCGGTCCCCTCGGCGCCCTCGCCCTCGCCCTCGGCCTCGGGGCCGTCGGGCTCCAGGGCCCCGCCCCCGCCCTCGCCCAGCCCGCCCCTGCCGCAGTGTCGGCCCCGCAGGTGGCGGGCCAGTGGACCTCCACCTTCGCGGGCGGGATCAACAACCTCAGCCTGCAACAGCGCCAGGCCTTCGTGACCGGGATCTACACCTCCAACGCCTCGATGCCCGGGGCCATGGCCGGGCGCTTCACGGGCAACGTCCTCAGCGGCCGCTGGACCGACGCCACCAGCAGCGGCCAGTTTGTCCTGGTGTTCTCCGCGGACGGGCGGAGCTTCGCGGGGACCTGGGGCCGGACCCTCGCCTCGGCCACCAACGGCGGCCCCTGGACCGGCTCCCGGCAGTAGGCAGACTCAGCGTCCTCCGCCGCCTCGCCACGCGGGCGGCACGACAGTCCCCGGGTTAAACCCCGGCTGCCCGCCCCCCCCCGGCTGACCCGGCGGCGTCGGAGCCGCGGAGCCTATAGGCTGGGCAGGAATCCCCGTCTGGGCGGGGCCCCGCAAGGCCGCGATGCGCTGCTCGATCTGCGCCCGATCGGGGGCGTTGGGGTTGGCCGCGAGGTACTCCTCGTACGTGCGGGCGGCTCCCTCGCGGTTGCCCCGGCGCTCCTGGGCCTGGGCCCGGGCCTGCACCACCCGCGGATCACGCTGGGCCTGCTGCAGGATCTGCTGAAGCGTCGGCTGAGCGGGCTGAGCCGGCGGGGCGGGCGGATCGGGCGTCGCAGGCTGGGCAGGCTGGGCAGGCTGGGCAGGCGGCTCGGGTTGGGCAGGCGGGGTCGGCGGAGCAGGTTGCGCGGGCGTCGGGCGCGGGGCCGTCGGGCGCCGAGCCGTCGGGCGCCGGGCAGGGGTTGGGGCCGCGGGCTTGGGCGGCGGGGCCGCGGGCGCGGGCGGCGGGGCCACG
>CAYUSB010000012.1:0-179976 GCA_964447205.1 uncultured Myxococcaceae bacterium | reverse complement strand
CCTCCTCGCGCTCCTTCGCCAGGGAATCACGGAGTAATTCATGAGACGGCCCTGGCGCAGGACCCCGCGGCGTTGCTGGGCTTCGGAGGGCGGTGGGGCTGTTTGCGATGAGTTTGGGTGCGTTCGTGGCGTCGTGTCCGAGACCGTCTGACGCTGGGAGAGCGGGGAGCAGACTCCTGATCGTGCGACGGACGACGTGGTTGCGGGGTTCGCACTCCACGCGGGAGGGGCGGAGCCACACGCACAACCGCCTCGACCGCATGGCCCACGTAGTTCCCCGCAGCCCCGATGCGGACCCGAGGCTGCTGCTCTGCCGAGCGCGCCGCGCGGCGCATGGCTGATTGGGGGCGGTTGACGATTTCTGTTGACGCGAGCAGGCAGAGGAGTATCGATGGAGGCGCGAGATGGAGACCCGGGCCAATACTAACACTGGGGTGGGACTGTCGGCGGCCGAGCCCACGAGTGCCTCTTGGCACAGAGCATCGTTATGGACCGTGCTCGGTGGCTGTTTTGGAGTTAAACGGCGGCTGTCGTACGCCCTAATAAGTTGTTTATGAAGCGGGGCATCGCCAACGGCAATGTGGGGCAGGCTGAACTAAGAGCACACGATGCGAACGGAGTCTCACGGCATCGAGTGACCCACTCGACAGTCCAGACAATATCATGAAGAATAACGAACAAGAGCTAGCCAACGGAAGCAATTTCGGATGCGGCCTCGTTGCATTCATCGGAGTCTTCGCGCTCATAAGTCGCCTTGATGACAACCGCTGGATACATGCGCGCTTTCACGCAAACTACATATGGCGGGCTCTTGTTTTCACCGGCGATGTACTCGGGGTCGTTCTTGTCGTTGGACTTATAGGAGCGCACGTGTGGTTCTTTTGCTTCCGCGGCGGTGGCACCAGCACGTAAAAGGCAGAGAATGATTGTACCTGTTTAGCCTAAATCAGCACGACGTCGTTCATATTCATCGACTGCCATATTTCTCCACAACTGCAATCACGGTCGGAGTATACAATGAAAAGTGATTCACCCAATGAGCTGGGCTCCAGACTGATGAAGGCAGTCGAGGCCATCGCAATTTCACCAAAAGATGCGCGGGCCTTGGTCGCGAACTACCGGAAGAAGGTGGGCGTCGCGGAAGGTGAGAAGGTGAGCCATGAGCAACGAGCGTTGATCGCTGATCATCTGATCGCGCGTTATGCCAAGTTCGCAGCTACTTCGGGTGGGGCGACCGCATTGGCAGGCGTAATTCCTGGTCTCGGCACAGTCGTCACCATGCTTGGCGGAGCCACAGCCGACATCGCTGTGGTCATCAAGCTTCAGGCAGATCTTTGCCTCTGCATTGCGGATGCGTTCGAATACGACATCGATGACCCTACAGCGCGACACCTCGCGTACATGATCTCGTTGGGCGCGACCCTCAATCAAGCGGGTGTCGGCATTGGCACACAGGTCGCGAGTAAAGCCGGGGTCAAAATGATTCGAGAATATCTCAAGGGCGCCACGCTTCAGTTCATCAAACAGCTGTTCGCGAAGGTGGGTCTGGTGTTCTCGCGCAAATCACTTGAGAAGGCGTTGCCATTCGGCATCGGCGTTGCCTTCGGAATCACTGCGAACTACCACCTCGTCAAGTATGTGGGACGCCAGGCGAAGCAGTGGTTCATGATCGATGCGGAAACGGAGTGAGCGAGGAGAGATGAATATTCAAACATGCAAAGATCGATCTAGGTTGTGGGTGCATGGATTCGCTGTTGCCGGTGCGGGAGTCGCTATGATTCCAAATCCGATTCCCGGATGCACTACGGGAGCGTTGATTTCAGGCGAGACATACATGGCATACATGGTGTCGAAGATCTATCGAGACCCGCTCGGGCCTCTCGACGCCGTCGGTTTGCTCGCCAGCCTTGGCACTCTTTCTGAAGGGCTCAAGGTCGTCGCCCTACAAGCGTGTGACTACATTCCCATCGCTGGGTGGCTTGTGAAGAGCACGATCGCCGCGAGTGCGATCGAGGCGATGGGACATCTCGTCATCGCGCATTTTGAAGGGAAATATCCGGAGCGACTCTACGACCTGGATCCGGAAGTCGAGAGGTCTCCCAAGGGATGATTGCGATGAATCGAGGCGAATTGGGTAGATCTTCGACCTAGAATTCTATCCCTAAAGGGTACACCTCCCCTTGGCTCGTGGGCGCTCCCCGCACGCCGCACCCCCTACCTACCCAACTGCTCCAATCCCCCGCCGCCCCTCACCCCGCGAGCGCCCCAGCGGCGAGCACGAGGGCCGTCCCAACGCCCCGCCGCCGCGCCTCAGGCAACACCGCGAGATGCGACACCCACCCGCTGCCCCCCACATCCCGCCACACCCGCACCGCCCCCACCGTCCGCCCCGCCCCATCCCGCGCCAACAAATGAACCGCCTCCGCATCCCGCCCATCCATCTCGGCCTCGGGATCGTGCCCCATCTCCTCCACAAACACCTCGTCGCGCACCATCAACACCCGCACAAAATCCTCCCCCCCGTACGCCACAGGCTGCACCGTAATCCCCACCCCGGCCCCTACGCCCGCACCGCCCGCAGCCCCCGCCCCCCCGGCCCCCCCCCCCCCCCCCCCCTCCTCCCCCCCCCCCCCCCCCCCCCCCCCGTCCTCCCCCCACGCCGCGCCCGACCCCTGGGCCACCACGCCCCCCACCCGCTGCAACTGGTCCTCCAGGTCGGACACCAGCTCGGCCCAATACGAGGCCGTTCCATACTGCGGGAATGCCCTGGGAAACGAGGGGTCGACCCAGCGCCGGGTGATCCACGCGGCGTAATGCAAATACCGCAAGGCCCGCAGCGGCTCGACCAGCCCCAAGGTCGTCCGGTCGAAGGCCCGCATCTCTGTATACCCCTCCAACAACACATCCCGCTGCCGCACCCCCTCCGCGTCCCGCCCCGGCGCCAAGAGCCACACGTCCTGAACCGCAGGCCCCACCATCATGTCGTCAAAATCGAGGAAGAACGGACCCGCCGACCCCCACAACAGGTTCCCCAAATGACAGTCGCCGTGAATGCGATGGGCCTCGACCCCCTCGAAGTCCGGGGCCACCCGATCGAGCAATCGCCGCGTCACCGCTTCCAGGGCCGCCCCGATCGTCCCGGGCAGGGTGGGAGCCGCCCGCAACACCTTGAGGCTCTCCTCGCCCCAGGCCCGAGCATCGAGCACCCTGCGATGCGCCGCCGCACCCCCCGCCCCCACCGCATGAACCCGCCCCAGCAGGATCCCCAACCGCCGCAACTGGTCGTCGGTGAGCTCGTCCGGGGCCCGTCCCCCCACCCGCGGAAAGAGGGCGTACAAAATCCCCGTCTCGGGCGCCTCGGCCACCGTCACCCCGCCCGGAAGGGCCCACGGAGGCGCCACCGGGATGTCCGCAGCCTCCAGGTCGGACAAAAACCGATGTTCGTCCGCGACCGCCTCCCGCGACCACCGACCCGGACGGTAGAACTTCGCCACCACCCGGGTTCGGTCGTCGCGTTCGAGCTCGTAGACGCGGTTTTCCAGGGAGTTGAGCGGGTAACACAGGCCCGTGCAGGGCACCCCCGCGGCCTCCGCCGCCGCGATCACACGGTCGGGCGTCAGGGTGAAGAAGCTCTCCAGAGAAGGCCCCGAGACGGGGAGGGGGTTCATGGATTGACGAAGGCCGATCGGGCGTCGAAGGTGATCCCGGCCGACACCTGGGTGCACCGTCCCTCCACCGGGGCGAGGTCGGCGAACACCCGCAAGGCCGTGGTAAACGTCGCCATCTGACCCGACGGGATGGTCAGCCGCGACACCTCCGCAGAGAACTCCGCGAGCGACATCCCGCCGCCGATCAGCCCCTCCATGCCCCCGTCCTCGCGCATCCGGGCCCGAAACCGCGCCCCGTACAGGTTGAGCACGAGCCGGGCATCGAGCACCGCGATGGGCAGCGGAAACAGAAACGGCCCCGCCTCCACCACACCCCCCGTGAGGGTGGCCGGCACCCGGGTGACCGGCTCCTCCCGCAACAGGTCGTAGGTCTGGCCCTTGTCGAGGAACATGTCCGCCCCGACAAACGGCATCCCCGCCACCCGCTCGACCACGAGGGTCACACACGGGTCGTCCGTGGGGTCGTCGGCCCCCTCCACGCTCACCGCCAGCAGGAGCTGCCCGTTGTTGACCGCCGCCTGAATGGCCCCGTCAAACGCCCCCCCCGTCATCCCATCCACGATGGGCAGGAGACGGGCAAGCTGGTTGTCGACCCCTTCGGCCCCCTCGGGGGAAGTAAAGTCCGCTTGACGACATCCCATCGCGTCGCTGGTCGTCGAGACCCGGCCGTCGAGGTCAAACCCCTGGGCCACCGTGGGCATCTCCGTGCTCGCCCGCACAAAACCAAACCGCGAGACCACCGTCGTACGCCGCGGGGCCGTCGACGGGGCGCACAACCGGGCCCTGCGCTGGGCCGCCGTCTCGCCCGGAGGCTCGGCCGAACCGCCCGCGTCGCCGCATCCCCCACCCAGGAGGCTCAGTCCCAGAAGCACCCAGGACGCGCTCTTCATGGCAACAGCCCCCCGAGCCCTTCGGTCACACGCCCCGGCCCGACCCCATACTCCGCCGCCGGAAGCCCCATGGCCTGCAGAACCGAGAGCATCACCCGGCTCGCGTTCTCTCCCTGGGCACGGATGTGGGTCCCGCGGCGCAGGGCCCCCGATCCGCCGCCCGCGAGCACGATGGGGTACTCCTCCAGGGAGTGGGTTCGGCCGTAGGAGCAGTCGGTCGTGCAGAGGATGAGGGAGTGATCGAGAAGGGTCCCGTCTCCCTCGCGTACGCCGTCGAGGGCCCCGAGGAAGTACGCGAGGTCGGTCAGGATGCGCCCGAGGATGGCCGCCACCTGAGGCTGCTCGCCCGGTTCGTCGTGGGTGAGCTGGTGGTGGCCGGCCCGCGAGGCGGGATAGAGCACGTTGTTTACGGGCTGGCTGTACATGTGGAAGAAGACCCGGGTCTGGTCGCAGGCCAGGGCCATCGTCGTGAGGTCGCTGATCACCCGCGAGCGGGCCACCATGTCGGGCCGACCCTCCATGTCGGGGTAGTCCATCGCGGGCATCGTCGGACGCATACACGCCGCGAGGTTGGGCGGGTTCTCTTGCAGCCGAGCGAGCTGCGACTCGATCGCCCGGACCCCGTCGAGGTGCTGCTCAAGACGCATCCGGTCGGCCGCCCCGAGCCGTCCCTGGAGCCGCGTCGATTGGCCCGTCACGGCGTCGAGAACGCTGCGCCGCAGGGCCAGCCGCGGGTCGGCCATGGCCCCCTCCCCGGGGGCCCGAAAGCCCTCGCCGAAGAGGCGCTGGTACAGGGCGAAGGGGGAGGTCTCCGGCGGGTTCTGCTGGCCGGGGCCGCTGTGGGACAGGCCCGTCATCGAGGGCTGAACCCCCGTCTCCAACGAACGAAACCGCGTCTCGCCCCCCACCGCATCGGCGATGCGCTGGTCGATGGTGGCCCGGGTCATGGCCCCCCCCTGGAGGTTGTCGCCCGAGAGGAGCCCCGCAGGGCCCGAGCCGTGGGGGGCCGTGTTGACGGTGGCCACGCGGGTTCCGGTCACCACGGTGAGTTTTTCGCGCAGGGCCGCGAGAGGCATCAAGAGCGGCGACGGCGCCCAACCCGCCCCCTCCGCCGCCGGAACCCACTGGGTCGGCAACACCCCGTTGCCCCAGAACCACACCCCAAACCGCCGCGGGAAGGCCTGGCCCCCCGCGTACGCCGTCCCGTTGCCGTTGAGCATACACTCCAGGGCCGGCAGCCCCACCGACACCGCGGCCCCGCCCAACACCCCCCGCAACAAAGCCCGTCGAGAGAGAACAAAACTCACGGGGCACCTCCCCCGGTCATCGGGATCACCCGGGTCACCCGAAATGCGTCGCCCGTCACCAGCTCCATCATCAACGCCCGCCAGCGATACCCCTCCGCCCTGAACCTCCCGTGGAGCCTTCGTACCTCGCCGAGCTCTCCGTCGGCGTCTTCGCGCCCCTGGGCGAAGCGGTACACGGTCTGCACGATACAACGCGACACCGTGGGGTCGTCGTGGAGGGTCTGGGCCAGGGCCCGGGCGTCGGCGAGCGGCCGTCCGTCGAGGTCGCCCGACGTGTCGATCGGGACCCCGTTTTCGCTGCGACGGCTGCGGCCGATGGCGTCGAAGGACTCGAGGGTGAGCCCCAGCGGGTCGGTGAGACGGTGGCAGGTCGCGCACATGGGCACGGTGTTGTGGGCCGCGATGCGCTCGCGCAGGGTGCGCAGGGTCTCCGAGGGCTCAGGCACGGCGGTGTTGAGCTCGACGGGAGGCATCGGGATGGGGCTACACAGCAGGGCCTCCCGGATGAACTTGCCGCGCAGCGTCGGCGAGGTCGCCGTGGGATGGGCGTGCAGGAGGAGGATGGAGGCCTGTCCCAGGAGGCCCCGCCGCAGGTCGTCGTCGGCGAAGGTCACGCGGGCGAAGGGGTCGCCCTCGCTGTCCGAAGCCCGCAGCGGAAACTGAACCCGGTACACCGAGGCCAGGCGTCGGTTGACGAAGGTCTCGCGGCTCGTGAGGAGGTCGCGAAAATCCCGGTCTTCGTCGAGGGCGATCCACGCGGCGGTGCGCAGGGTCTCCTCGCGGGCCGCGGTGGCGAGATCGGGCCCGTAGGCCGGGAAGATCATCGCGTCGCGGGAGACCCGATCGAGCTCCCCGAGGTGCAGCCAGTCGCTCACAAACGCCCGGAGTCCACGGCGGGCCTTGGGGTCGGCGAGCATCCGGGTGGCCTCGGCCCGCAGACCCTCGGGGGTGTCGATCGCTCCCCCTCCGGCCGCGTCGAGGAGGGCCGCGTCGGGCGGGCCGTCCCACAGGAGCCAGGCCATGCGCGAGGCCAGCTCGTAGGCCGTAAACCGCGCGAACCCCGGGCGGGCCGGGTCGGCCACCCCCACCTCGGCGCGAAACACCATGTCGGGGGCCTGAAGGATCGCCGCGAGGCCGTACTCCAGGCCCCGCCAGAAGTCGCCGAGGACCTCCGCCGCGCGCCCGGCCACGTTGCCAAGCGCAGTGGTCTCTTCGGCCGTGAGGGGCCGACGCCAGAGCCTGCGCCCGAGGGCCCCGAGGGTCTCCGTGGCGCAGCGGTCGTCGCGGATGCCCGCGGGGGTACACGTCACGAGGCGGGCCCGGCGGGTGGGGTCGCGGAGAACCTGCTCCGCCAGGGCGTAGGCCGCGGCCTGGTACTGCTCGACCCCGCGGCGCGAGACGCTGGTCTCGGAGGCCCCGATGGCGGTGAGGCCGGAGCGGGCCACGTCGGGTTCGAGGGCTCGGGGAACGACCACGTCGTCGCCGAGGACATCACGAACCGTGTGGGTGTACTGGCTCTGGGTGAGCCGCCGGAGGTTGGGGGCCGGGGGCTCAAACGGGACGGGGGGATGGTCTTCTTCGACCACCGTGCCGGTATCGACCGCGGCGTCACGGGGAGGCCCCGCATCGACCGCGGGGGCAGGGCCCTGCTCGCAGCCAACCGCCAGGGCCCAGAGGCTCAGGACCATCCATCGTGGCGCAGGCCCACGGTGTAGTGCTTCCACCGCGTCATCTCCTCTGGAGCGTGACCCGCTCCGACACAACCGTCTGCCCGGCCACGATGCCACGAACGACCTCGTTTGTGTCGCCCAGGACCGTCTGTCGCCCAAAGGCCAGCACGAGGGCCCCCACGATGGGCCCTTGGAGGGCGTCGGGGGCGTTGGCACACCCCCCAAAGCCAAAAAACTGATGGCATCCCCCCTGGATGTCGGCCCACACCATGGGGATCGGGGCTGTCTCCGCAAACTGCTCGGCCGCCCCCACGGGGTCGTCGCTCCCGCTGAGAGCCAGGACAGGCACCATCACCCCCCGGTGCCCCTCGGGCCCGAACCACACCCGCCGGATCGTGCCCGCCATGGGGACCACCGCCACCACCCGGGGGTCGCGCCCGCCCGCCCGGAAGGCCTCCCGGTCGCCCTCCACGCAGGGGTTGGGGCCCATACACCGGGCCTCCACCGCCGCGAGGTCGTAGGTGGCCCCGGCCACGGCCCAGGTCGTGTGGCTGCCAAACGAGTGCCCCACCAGGAGCACCCGGTCGGTGCGTACGGGCCCGGCCAGGGGCCCTCCCGGGGACCCAGCCGCCAGGGCGTCGAGGGCCGCGCTCACGTCGCGCCCCCGCAGGTGAAAGATGGACGCGGGCAGGGTGGGGGGCGTGTCGCGGAGGGTGTTGCCGGTGTGGTCGGGGGCGATGGCCACCCAGCCGTGGGAGGCCATCCAGCGCATGAGGAAGTGGGCGTTGCCGGCGAAGCCCTGGTGCCCGTGGGAGAAGACCATCACGGGGTAGGCCCCGTCGTACACCGGGGCCGCGGGGGGGGCGTCGATCACGCTCTCGGGGTCACGAAAGAGCCCCGCGTGGTTGGGGCGCGGACCGGCCGGGGCCCCCCAGGTGGGATACCAGACGTGCAGGGCGATGGCGCGCGGGGCCGTGCTCCCCGCAGGCGTGTAGGTGTACGGGGCCGTACGAAACCCCACCCCGAAGGGCCCCCGCTGCCGGGGGTCGAAGCCCGCAGGGCTGCTCGGGGGCGGACCGAGGTCGGTGAGCGCGGGGGCATCCACCGCAGCGGCGTCAGGCCCCGGAGGGACGGCGGGGCTGTCGGAGCAGCCTCCCGCGAAGAGGGCCGCACCCACCGTGGCCCGACTCAGAGCCCTGCCCGACCGCGTCCTCAGCACGGGCCCGAGGATGGAGCCGATGGGGCCCTCGGGTCAACCGCCCCGGACCGACCAAAGCCCGAATCTCGCGCGCGATGGGGTCGGCTTGGTAAAGCGTGCGGACGATCTTGTCAAGCGTCTTGACGTGGCCCCCCGGGGGGTGCGAGTCTCCGGGCCGTGAAGAAGGACGATGCGTTTCGGGCGGGTCTGGAGTCGGCGCGGCGTGAGAGCACGGCCCAGCTCTTGATGAAGTGTGCGCGGCTGGTCAACGAGCGGGCCCTGGCCCGGGTGAAGGAGAAGGCCCCGCGGGGGCGGGTGTCTCCGCGCCCTGCGCACACGGCGTTGTTTCCGCATATTGCCCTGGAGGGGTCGCGGGTGTCGGAGATCGCCAAACGAGCCGGGATCTCGAAGCAGGCCGTGTCGCAGCTCGTGGACGACCTGGAGGCCATGGGGCTGGTCGAGCGCAAGTCCGACCCCTCCGACGCCCGGGCCCGGCGCGTCGTGTGGACGGCCCGGGGGCGCCGCGGGCTCCTCGACGGCCTGGCCACCCTCGGGGCCCTGGAGGCCGAGCTGGAGTCGGCCGTGGGCGCCGCCCAATGGCAGGGGTTGTCGGCGGGCCTGCTGGCCCTGCACGATCACCTCACCGCGGCGGACGACGACGTCGCCGAGCCCTGAGGGCCGCGGCAGGGCGCTGCGGCCTACGAGAGAACGCGAGGGTTATGTCGAGCGAGCGTTACCACTTCTTCAAGACGATCCAGGACTACCTCGCCCGGGCGGCGAAGGTGATCCACCTCGACCCCGCGGTGGAGGTGATGCTGTCGCAGCCGAAGAACGAGATCATCGTGCACTTCCCCGTGCGCATGGACTCGGGCGAGGTGCGGCTCTTCAAGGGCTACCGGATCCAGCACAGCAACATCCTGGGGCCCTTCAAGGGGGGCATTCGGTACCACGAGGGGGTCACCCTCGACGACGTGAAGGCCCTGGCGGCCATGATGACCTGGAAGTGCGCCCTGATGCGGCTGCCGTACGGGGGGGCCAAGGGAGGGATCAAGTTCAACCCGCGGGAGCACTCGACGGCGGAGGTGCAGCGGATCACCCGGCGTTTTACCCACTCCCTGGGGAGCAACATCGGGCCCGACTACGACATCCCCGCCCCCGACGTCGGCACCACCGCCCAGATGATGGCCTGGATCATGGACACGTACATGAACACCGTGGGCCACGTGAACAAGCAGGCCAACCGCGGCGTGGTCACGGGCAAGCCCCTCGCCTCGGGGGGCACCGTCGGGCGCGAGAAGGCCACGGGCCAGGGGGTCGTGCACTGCATCACCGAGTGGGCCCGCGAAAACCGCTTCACCCTGGAGGGCAGCACGTACATCGTGCAGGGCTTCGGCAACGTGGGCCAGCACGCCAGCACCCTCCTCTCCCGCTTCGGGGCCTCCCTCATCGCCGTGGGCGACCACTCGGGGTACCTCCGCTCGCCCGAGGGCTTCAACCCCCACAAGCTCGCCGACTGGGTGCGCACCCACGGGAGCATCGCGGGATACCCCTCCGGCCAGGCCATCGAACGCGACGAGTTCTTCGCGACCCGGTGCGACATCTTCGTGCCCGCCGCCCTCGAAGGCCAGATCGCCGAGGCCGAGGCCACGGCCCTCGACTGCAAGCTCATCGCCGAGGGGGCCAACGGCCCGACCACCCCCGAGGGAGAGAAGATCCTGCTCGACCGCGGGATCACCGTCATCCCCGATGTCCTCGCCAACTCCGGGGGGGTCACCGTCAGCTACTACGAGTGGGTGCAAAACAAACGCTCCGAGAGCTGGCCCCTGGAGCAGGTCGACGCCCGCCTCGAGGCCGCCATGAAGCGGGCCTACGGCGAGGTGGCCAGCTACGCCCGCGAGCGCGACATCGAGCTCCGCGTCGCCGCCTACTGCCTCGCCCTGGAGCGCCTGCAAAGCGCCTACCGCGAGCGCGACATCTTCCCCTGATGGCCGCGGGCGGCGCTCGGCGATTCCCTCCCCCGTGGCAGTGGGTATAGGGTTGGCCTCGTGAGCGCCGCGCCCTCGCCCTCGGGCACCTTTCTTCTCGGGGAGGCCGACTCCCTCCTTCGCTGGTGCGAGGCCCAACGCTTCACCGGCACCCTCACCGTCACCGTCGACCGCGTCCCCACCGAGATTCAGCTCCTCGCGGGGGTGCCCGAGGTGGTCTCCCCCCGCGACTCCGACCCCGGTCACGACGACGACCCCGTCGGCCGGGCCGTCGACCGCGTGCTCAAGGCCCCCCGCGGCAGCTACACCCTGCGGCAACACCTGCCCCCCATCGAAGGGGCCGAGGCCCCGAGCGATCGGGTCGTACGCGGGGCCCTGTCGCTGCGTTCGCCCGCCGACATCATGCGCTACTGCGAGCTCGCCGGCCTCACCGGCCAGCTCACCCTCACCCTCGACGACGACCACAGCGTTGGCGAGTGCTCCGCCCTGTACGAGCGGGGCGAGCTCGTGAGCCTCACCCTCGACGGCCGCGACGACCTCGACGTGGCCGCCATCTTCGACTGGTCCGTGGGGCGCTTCGAGGTCACGGCATTCCCCCTGTTTGACCGCGACCCGGGGAGCCGCGACCCTCTCCTCGGGGCCCCTCCCTCCCCCGACGAGGCCCAGCTCCTGCGCACCGTCGAGGTGGCCCTGGCCGACATCCTCACCCGCCGGGCCCAGGCCCCGAGCGCCTCGCCGCGTTACCCCTCGTTTCGCCCGCCCCCCCCGCACAAGACCGAGCCCGGAGCCACAGCCCCCCTGCCCCCCGCCCCGCGGACCCCGCGGTTTGAACCTGGGCCCCCAAGCCCCGACACCACCGTGAAGGTGTACTTCGTCCAGGCCCGGCGCCCCCACGGGGTGACCCCCCAGCCCGCCCCGGCGCCCCTCGGGGTCTCGGCCGGCGACCTCGTGGGCCCGCCTCCCGCGTCCCGCATCGAGCTCGCCCTGTGGGGCACCCTCAGCCTCGCCGGGGTCATCGCCCTCGTGAGCCTCGTGCGCCTCCTCCGCGGGCCCTAAGCCCCCGCCCCGCCCCGATGGCCGACCCCTGGCATCCCGCATCCCTCGGAGCCGCCGTAGCCGCCCTCGGGGCCCTCGGGGTGGCCCTCGCCCTGGCCCCCGCACCCGCGCCCCCGCCCCGGTCTCCAGCCGCCCCTGCCGAGGCCCTGGAGGCGCTCCGCGAGGCCCGCGATCTCGCGACCCTGACCCTCGCCCTCACCTCTCCTCAGGAGGCCCCCCGGCCGTGGACCGAGGCCCTCGCCGCGGCCACCGAGGCCCTGCCCCCCGACTCGACCTGGGCGAGGGTCGAGCTCGTCGACCGGCAGGGTTCGATCGTGGCCACCCAGGCCCGCAGCCCGCAACCCGCCCGAGGTCCCGGGTGCCCCGACGCGGTGCGCACCCACCCCTCCCACGGGGCCCGTCCCGCGGTGGTTCTCACCCTCGCCCGGCAGTGCGCGGTCGACACGGCTCCGACCCCGGGTGCACGGTGGCCCCAGGGGCTGGCCGGGCTCTGCGCCCTCGGGGCGGGGCTCCTGGCCGCCGGGGTCCTGCGACGCCGCGATCGGTCCCGGGCGGCCCGCGACGCGGCCCTCGCCCGACGCCTCGCCGCCCTCACCGAGGCCACCGCCCTCGTGGCCTCCGGGACCCGCCGCCTCGACCTCGACCCCGGCCCCCACGACGACGCGGCCGCGGCCCTCACCCGGGCCTTCGTCAAGATGCTGGACGAACTCAGCCTCGTGCAGTCCCGGGTCGACGCCCTCCAGCGCCTCGCGGCCTGGCAGGACTTCGCCCGACGACTCGCCCACGAGATCAAAAACCCCCTGACGCCCATCCAGCTCGCGGCCCAGGAGCTGGCCCGGCGGTACACCGGGGACGACCCGCGGTTTCGGCGCACCCTGGAGACCGCCACGGAGGTGATCGCCGAGGAGGTGGCCACCCTGCGCAGGCTCGTGACGGCCTTCTCGGAGTTTGCGCGGCTGCCCGAGGTCAAACCCGCCCCGGGCGACCTCGGGGAGTTTGTGCGGGACATGGCGGGGTCGCGGGCGTTTGTGGAAGAGGCCGGGGGGGGGGCCGCGGGGGTGGAGGTGCGCTTCGAGGCCCCGGAGGCCCCGCTGCCCGTGCGCATCGACCGGATCATGCTGCGCCGTGCCGTCGACAACCTCCTGCGCAACGCCCTCCAGGCCCTGCGGGGCCGCGGCGGGACCGTGTGGGTCCGGGCCGAGCCGCGCGACGTCCCCGAGCCCGACGGGACGGTCGTGCCCCAAGCCTGGCTGGTGGTCGAGGACGACGGCCCGGGCATCCCCCTCGCCGAACGCGACAAGGTGTTTGAGCCCTACTTCACCACCAAACCCGAGGGCACGGGCCTGGGCCTGGCCATCGTACGCAAGGTCTGCCTCGACCACGACGGCGACGTGGGCCTCGAGGCCCGCCCCGACGGAGGAGCCCGGTTCGTGCTCGCCCTGCCCCGCGCAGAGCCTGCGGGCGCGGCGGGGACGTCGCGGACCGGGCGGTCGTTCGTGACGTTTTCTCGGGGGCCCTCGTCCACTCGGGGCTCTGCGCCGGTGCGGGTTGCCGGTACACTCCCGCGCCATGCAGCGACGGGTGACGGCGCGGACGAGCGCGCGGGTGATCGGATGGGCGACGGTTCTGGCGGGGGTGAGCGCGACGACGGCGGCCCGGGCCACCCACCCTGACCACGAGGGCGAGCGCGGGATCGAGGTGTCGCTGTCGATGGGCACGGGGGGCTTCTCCGACACCGACGAGCGGCTCTTCCTCGCCCCCCGCGACGTGGCCCCCGGGGCCCCGAGCCTCGCGGCCTTCTCGGGCGGCCTGGCCCTCCAGGGGCAGCTCGGGTATCGCATCGCCCCCTTCGTGTCGGCAGGGGTGTCGTTCAACGTGCAGACCCTGGAGGCCACGCAGCTCCATAGCCCCCAGGAGACAGGCTTCGGGGCCCGAGACAGCTTCTCGTCGTGGCAGGTGGGGGTGTACGGGCGGTTCTATCCGATGGCCATGCTGCGGGCCCACCGCGACAACCCCCGGGTGTTCTTCCGGGGCTGGGGCGACCTGCGCCGGCTCGACCCCTGGGTCTCCCTGGGGGTCACCCTCTCGCAAAACATCACCCGCGACCGGGCCTACTCCGACCCCCTCAACCTCGCCACCTGGCAGACCCAATTTGTGGGCATCCCCCTCGGGATCGGGGCCGAGTATCGCATCACCACGTTCCTCGCCGCGGGGGTTCAGCTCGGGATCATTCCGCTGGTGGGCGGCGGGGTCGACAAGACCGTGCAGTCCCGACGCACCACCGGGTCGACCGACAACGTGAGCGTCACCGAGTCGAGCTACGAACCCATCCGCACGAGCACCGTCCAGACCTTCTTCGGCCTGTCCGTGCGGTACACCCTCACCCTGTTCTGATCGGGTCCCCGCGCCGCGCAGGAGGGCGAGCAGACAAGGCCCGCGGTTTCTGGTCTGATCACCGGCGCCATGAAGCCCCCCCTCCGCGCCCTGACGGCGCTCGCCGCGTTCGCCCTGGGCTCTTGCGACAACGGCGGATCGATGCCCCCGCCCGACCCCGACGGCGGAGCCCCGGTCACCACCGTGATGCGTCCCCGCTCGGCCCCCATCGAGTACCTCGGGGTCACCGTCGAGCGGGCGATCACCGAGGCGAGCTTGCGGGAGTTCGTCGACCCCCTCGTGGGCGAGGCCGCCCGGATGGGACGCGGACACCGCGACCTTGAGGTTCAGCCCGGGCTCTTCCTCTCGGTCACTCCCGACCCGCGCACCGCCGACCAGGTGGTCGTCGCCCTCGACATGGTGCCGCCGCTCCCCGCAGGGGCTCCGCGACGCCCCATCCTGCGGGCCCCCCTGTCGTTTGCGTACGGGTCGGTCTTCGTCGACGCCGTGCAGGCCGCGATGGCCGAGACCGCCCGCCGCATCACGGCCCGGGGCGGGACCTCGCCCTGGCACATCGCCCTCAACACCACCTCCGCCAACGGAGGGCACCTCAGCGTTCGGGTGGGCTACACCCGCACGGAGGGCACCACCCTCACCCTCGACACCGAGAACCCCCGGACCTCCCTCGCCCGCGGCCAGGTCAACCGCCCGGCCTTCGCGGGCGAACCGTACGAGACCATCTCGGGCACGGTGACCTTCAGCCTGTCGCGGGACGAGTTCGCCTTCTTCACCAACCGGGCCTACGGGATCACCTCCGGGGCCGCGCAGAACTTCCGCGACTTCCAGCTCGAACCCCACAGCTGGATGCGCCTCACCGTCTCGCCCCGCCTGCAGGACGAGGTCATCGACGTGGGCTTCGAGGTCGTCACCGTCGACGGCCGCCGCATCCCCTTCGCCCGGGCCCCGGCCTCCTACATCGCCGGCGACCAGTTTCAGCAGAACGTCTTCCGCCTCGTCGACAACATGAACGCCCAGGAGGCCCGCCAGCGCGGCTCCTCCACCAACTGGACCGCCCCCTTCCACTACGACGACCCCGAGGGGGGCGGGGTGGTCCGGGTCGTGGCCCACGGAACCCGCGGGGCCTTCACCATCGACTACGCCGTCGAGTCGCCCCTCCACCGCCTGCGCGACGTGAGCTTCGTCCCCATTGCGTCCGACCTCCGGCTCCCGGCCGAGCTCCCGCGCCCGAGCACCCGCTGCGAGGACATGGGGAGCACCACCGCGATCCGCACCCGGGTCCGGGCCCGCTTCGCCGCGTCGAGCACCGTCCGCACGAGCCCCAGCCTCGACGGACCCCTCCGCGGCCCGGTGTGGTTCGATGTCTACCGCGCCGAGGACGTGACCATCCTCGGACCGCGCCCCGGGGTCGAGGCGGTGATGTCGTTTCACTTCGACGACGTCGACCTCACCAACCCGATGGTCTCCCCCGAGTTCGACCTCCCGATGGACCTGTCCGCGGGCTCCTACCAGATCCTCGGGTTCATGGACATCGACGCCAACGCCGACCGGGCCAACCCCGGCCCCGACGTCGGCGACCCGGTGACCCTCCCCATCGGCGCGTACAACCTCCAGTGCGCCCAACAGACGGCCACCCTCGAGTTCGCCCTCCTCCTGCCCCCCGGTCGGTGAGAGCCCTCGTCCTCGCCCTCGCCCTGTCCTGCGTGGCCACCCCCGAGCGGGTCCCCGTGACCGCCTCCGGGTCGCTCGTGTGGTCCCCCGACCGGCGCACCCTCTGGGTCACCTCGCCCGACGACGACCAGCTCCTCGCCGTCGACCCCACGACCCTCACGATCACCCAAAGCATCCCCGTCCCCGGAGGCCCCGCCGCCGTGGCCCTCGTGGGAGACGTCGTGGTCGTGGCCCGGACCCGCCGCCCCGCCCTCACCCTCGTGCGCGGCGACGACGTGTCCGAGCTCGCCCTGCCCTGCGGCGGATCGCGGGCCGTGGTGGCCCTGTCTCCGACCCGGGCCCTGGTGGCCTGCCCCCACGACGACCGGGTGGTCGTGGTCGACATCCCGCGACGGCGCAGCCTTCGTGCGGTGGACGCCCCTGGACGACCCACAGCCCTCGCCGTCGCCGGCCCGCGGGTGTACGTCACCGCCTCGCGCCAGGGAGCCCTGCGCACGATGTCCCGCGCGGCCCTCCTGAGCCTGACCGAGGCCCCCGACGACGAGGCCCTCGACGCGCCCCTCCCGGCCCCCGAGGCCGTCGAGACCTCCCTGTCAAGCCGACCTGGCTTCTCTGCGAGCCAGGTCGACGCCCTCGCCGCCATGCCCTCGGGAGGAAACCCGATGGCCGTCTGGCAGGAGGTCGACCGCGACAGCGACCGATCCCGCCCCGCCGAACGCGGAGGCTACGGCGAGGTCTTCGACGACCGACCCCGCATCGAGCCGCGGGTCCTGGCCTCCTGCGGATCCCGCTACGCCCGCTTCGACGGCAGCGCGGGGGTCGCGAGCGGGCCCTCGGCCCTGGCCTGGGGGGGAGGGCTCCTGTGGGTGACCCATCGGTACACCGACACGGTCCTCGTGCTGCGCTGCCCGGAGTCGTCGGGCCCGCCCGCAGACGGATGGATCGCCCGGGTGGCCACCTTCCGCACAGGGCGCGGCCCCCGAGGGATCGTCCTCTCCGACGACGGGCGTCGGGCCTGGGTGGACGTCGGCTTCGACCACGCGGTAGCCCTCCTCGACCTCGACGCCCCCGCCCGAACCGACCCCCGCGAGGCCGCCCTCACGGCCCGTCGGCCCCTCGGCCCGACCGCCCCCGCCCCGAGGCTCCTGGCGGGGCGCAATCTCTTCCATGACGGGGTCGACACCCACCTCACCCCGAGCGGGGTGGTCACCTGCGCGACGTGCCACCCCGACGGCGAGGACGACGGGCTCACCTGGTTTCTCCACACGACCCGGGTGTCGCGGAGGCTGCGGCGGACCCCGCCCGCGTGGGGGGCCCGACGGGAGTTTTTCCCCCTCCATTGGGACGGGGAGTTTGCCGACGGCGAGACCCTCACCCGGGCCACGGTCCTCGGGCTGATGGGGGGCGACGGGCTCCTGGTCGACGCCGGGGCCGTGGCCGCGTGGATGGCCTCGCTCGACCCCCCGCCTCCGCGCCCGCTGCCCCCGTCACGGCGGGCCCTGGCCGCGCGGGGCCGTGCCGTCTTCGTGCGCGAGGACGTCGGCTGCGCGGGGTGCCACGCCGGGGACGCCCTCACCGACGGCAGGTCCCACCCCGTGCTCGATCCCGGAGGCGACCACGACGGGGCCCTGGAGCGGGTCGACACCCCCACCCTGCGGGCCGTACGCACCCGCGGGCCTCACCTCCACGACGGCCGGGCGGCCACCCTCCGGGCCGTCCTGACCACGCACAACCCGGGCGACCGTCACGGCCGCACGCGTCACCTCTCCGCGGCCGAGATCGACGCCCTGGTGGCGTACCTGGAGTCGTTGTAGCCCATGGGTTTACAAGCTGCGGAGGTAGGCCACGAGGGCGGCCCGGTCGTCGGCCGGGAGCTCGACGCCAAACTCATGGCCCTGGTTGCTGTTGGGCGGGCGCGTGGTGTCGACCGTAAACCCCTCGCGTTGGAAGGTCGCGGGGCGCTCGGCCCGCGGGCGGAGGAGGTCTTCGAGGGTGGGGACGCTCCCGTTGTGGAGGTAGGGCGCGGTGTAGGCGAGGCCCCGCAGGTCGTTGACCCGGTAGCCGTCGGTGGCCTGCACCTGGAGGCGCCGGGCGAAGATAAACTGGATGAGGTCGCCGAAGCCCTCGTCGACTCCCGCGTCGACGCTCGGGTCTCCGTCCTGGAGGACCCGGTGCTGCGGGCTCGTCCGGATGCTCCCGCGGGCAAACCTCGGGTCTTCGCCGGGCAGGCGCTCGCGCCCGTCGGGGCTCCGGTCGAGGGTGGTGACCCCGTCGGCTTCGACCGCGCCCACGTGGTGGCAGTGCCCGCAGCGGGCGCGCTCGAAGACGGCCTGGCCGCGGGCGAGGAGGGTCGGGTCGGCCGCGGGCGGAGACGGGGCCTCGAGGGTGCCGAGGAAGGCCAGGAAGGCCGTCAGTTGGGGCTCCGCGGGGAAGGGGACCCGGGCGGTGCGGTCGTTGGGAGAGCCGGCCCCGAAGGTGAAGATCGCGAGGTAGGCCTCGGTGCGGAGGTTGCGCCCGGTGCCCATGTAGTTGAGGGCCCCGCGACGGGCGAGGGTGAAGTACGCCGGGAAGTCCGCGGGGACCTCCACGGGATAATTCGCCGTCTCGGCGTTGGTGCGGCCGGGGCCGAGCTGGAGGGCCTTCCGCTCCTGCAGGGGGGTCATGAGCGGGGCATTGCCCGCGGCGACCCAACGGCGGCTCACCTCGACGCGAAACCGGCCGAAATCAAGACGACCGTTGGGCAGCCCGAACCACGTCCGACCGTCGGCGAGGCGCCCCACGTGGCACAGGGCGCAGGTCTCGTGGACCCGGATGGGGTCGACCCGCCCGCGTTTGAAGCCGACGGGGAGGTCGTCGTTGGGGTCGGGCACGAACCCGAAGGCCTCAAACTGGTTGCCAAACACCGTGGGCTCGTCGCGCTGGAGCCGCACCATAAACTCCGCGGGCGGCCAGTCTCCGAGCACCTCGGTCCCCCAGGCGTCGTAGAGGAAGCGGTACTGCCCCTCCCACCGCGGGTCGGCGCGGGACACCGCGTTGGCCGCCGCGGGCATCGGGTACTCCCGCGGGGGGGCGTCGGGCGGGGCATCCTCGGGCGGGTCGGAGGCGTCTGCGAAGGGGGCGTCCAGGCTGGCGTCGCGGGCGGGCCCAGGGGGGCTGCACGCCGCGAGGAGGGCGAGCACGGAGAGGGGGAGCCGGGTGCGCATCGCCGCGCGAGGGTACGACGGCCCCGCCCGCCGAGACCAGCGGCTGCGCTGCGTACTGCCCCGGCCTCGTCGGTCAGGCCGTGGCGCTCAGGGCCGCGAGGATCCGGTCGCGGGCCGACTCGGGGGTCTCGTCGGAGACCTCGACGATCAGGCGACGGAAGCGGTCGTGGTGGAGGTCGATGGCCACGGTCTTCAACGGGTCGCGGAAGTCGCAGAAGACCTGGCCTTCGCCGTCGGGCAGCGGACAGGTCCCCACCAGGAGGCGCCCCGGCACGAACACCCCGCGCAGGGCCGCCCCGTCCTCCATCTGGGTGAGGGCCGTGAGGTCGGGACGGACCTGCACCCCGCTCACCCGCGCCAGAGGCACGCTGAGGCTGCTGCGAAGGGCGAGGAGCATGTCAAACCCCTCGACCTGAATGGTCAGGGTGCCGTCCTGAATCTCGATGCGTGCCATGACCGACATCATCGAAACGCCGATCGACCGCGTCAAGGCGTCGGACACGACCCCGCGGCGCGGGCAAGGGCCGCACGCACCGCCCCGGCTACGGCCTCGGGGGCCTCCAGCACGAGGTCGTGCCCCGCCCCCGGCACCACCTCCACCGACTCCACCACGCACCGCAGGCCCTCGGCCAGGGACACAAACTTCGTGTCCTCCGCCCCCGCGAGCCACCGGGTGGGCACCGCTCCGGGTTCTCTCAGGGCCGCCCCGTAGCTGGGCATCGACCCCGTCCCGAGCACCCGCAGGGCCGCGGCCAGACCCTCGGCCGTATGCCCCCGCCTCCGCGCCCGATGCCGGGTCCGAACCTCCGCCCCCAACCGCCCCTGGGTGTCCCACAGGGGCATGGCCTCCCACCCGTCGACGAAGGCCTCGACCCCGCGCGCCAACAAGGCCTCGGCCCGCCCTGCGTCCTCGTCCCGTCGGGCGGCCCGGGCGGCCTCCTCGGCGAGGCCCGGGGTCGCGCTCAGGAGCACCGCACGGCGCACCCGCCCCGGATGCCGCAGGGCGTACGACAGGGCCAGGCGGGCCCCCATCGAGTAGCCCACCAGGACGTCCCCCTCGCCCACCACATCGTCGAGCCAGGCGTCCACCGCGGGCTCAAACGCCCCCGAGCAGGCCGACGGAGCGGGCCCGTGCCCGGGCAACCACGGACACACCCACCGGGCTTCCTCCACCCGCCCCCGGACCTCCTCCCACACACCCGGGTCTCCGAGAAACCCATGCAGGGCCACCACCCTGGGCTTCATGGCCCCGGAGCCTCCAGGGCGGCCCGGACCGTGGCCACCAGCTCGGCTCGACGGCGGGTTGCGTCTTCGGGGGGCACCACGGCCTCGATCAGGGTCGTGCCCGGTCGGCCCAACGCCGCCCCGAGGGCCTCGGTGTATTCCGTGGCGGTCTCCCCCCGCACGAACCGCACCCCCACGGCCTCGGCCACTCGCTCGAAGTCCACCCGCGGGGCCGTGAGAAAGTGTTCCGCGAAGGCTCTGCCCAAGGCGGGGTCTTCGGCCGCCCGGCGGGCCAGCGGGAGCTCGGCGAAGATGCGCCCCCCGTCGTTGTTCACCAGCACGATCACGAGGCCGCCGCCCGCGTGGGGACACACCGCGAGGCCCCCGAGGTCGTGGGCCGCGCTCACGTCCCCCAGGAGCAGGACCACGGGGCGCTCCTCGGGGGTCACGGACCGCACCCCCGCAGCCCCCGCCACGAGCCCGTCGATCCCGCTGGCCCCGCGCTGATGCAACACCCGCAGGGCCCGGAGCCCCGTCGGGGTGAAGGCGTCGAGGTCGCGGACGGGCATGCTGTTGCCGACGATCCAGACGGCCCCCTCGGGCAGGGCCTCGTACAACCCGCGGACCACCCGCCCCTCGTGCAGGAGGTCTCCGTCCATCATCGCCGCGCTGGCGGTCTGGGCCACCCCCTCCGCCGCCCTCCATGCCTCGGCCCATGCCCGGGTCTCGGGGTGCACCGCGTGATCGCCGAGGGCCGCTGCAAGGGCCCGCAGCGACGCCGACACCGGGGCCTGCAAGAACCAACGGGCGGATTGCTGGGGGTCGTTCCAGCCGGAGGGGGCGAGGACGGCCCGGGGCAGGTCGGGAAGGGTCGCCATCCACACGGCCCATGCCCCCGAGGTGGGAGGCATGCCGAGCTCGATCACGAGGTCGGGGCCGTGGGACGCGCGCCACCCGGGGGCCCGCAGGAGGGTGTCGAAGCAGCCCACCCGCACGACCTCCGCGCTTCCTCCCCAGCGCTGCTGACTCGTGGCCTCGACCAGCACCGGGGCCCCCAACACCCGGGCCAGGACGTCGACCTCCCCCGGGCCCTCCCCCGCCGCCGAAGGGCCGGCCACCAGCAGGGGGCGACGGGCCTCACGCAGGGCCGCCGCGAGGGTCGCCACCCCCTCCGTCGAGGGCTCCATCCTCGCCGCGAACACCCGGGCCACCCCGCGGGCTCGCAGGGCCTCCACCCGCGCGGCCCAGGGGCCGGGGGCGACCTCGGGGACGGGTTCGAGAGGCTTACGAAACTGGGCGTTGATGTGCACGGGGCCGGGGGCCGGGGCGAGGCTCGCGGCCACCGACTGGGCGGCGATCCGCACCACCGCCCGCAGGGCCTCGTCGGTGTCGACCGGGGGCCCGAGCTCGGCCCGATGGCGCAACACCCGCCCGAACAGATCGCCCTGGTCGATGGTCTGCGGCGAGGCGCACCCCTGGGCCTCCCACGGCCGGTCGGCGCTCAGGACCACCAGCGGAACCCCCGCCTGATGGGCCTCCACCACCGCGGGATGGTAGTGGGTGACGGCCGTCCCGGAGGTGCAGACAACCACCGCCGGACGCCCCGTGGCCCGCCCGATCCCGAGGGCGAAGAAGCCCGCGGCCCGCTCGTCGACGAGGGTGTGACAACGCAGCCCGGCCTCGGCTGCGAAGGCCAGGGTGAGGGGGGTCGAGCGCGACCCGGGCGAGATCACCACGTCGCGCACCCCGGCCCCCACCAGCGAGGCCGCGAAGAGCCGGGCCCACCCCGTGTGCAGGTCGCTCACCGCGCCCCGCTCCCCCGCAGGGCCGCCCGCATGGGCCCGAGCTTGGCCTCGGTCTCGCGCCACTCCCACCCCGGGTCGCTGCCCCGCACGAGGCCCGCCCCCGCGTAGGCCCAGGCCCGCCCGCCCCGCACCACCCCCGACCGCAGGGCCACCATGGCCTCGCCCTCGCCGCTCGCCCCGCACCACCCCACCGGACCCGCGTACCACCCCCGGGGGACAGGCTCGTGGGCCGCGATGAAGGCCCGGGCCGCCGCCTGGGGGGTTCCGCACACCGCCGGGGTCGGATGCAGGGCCCCCACCAGGGCCAGGACATCGCCCGCCTCCGGGTCGCGCAGCACCCCCGTCACCCGCGTCGACAGATGCAACACCGTGGGCAACACCCGCACCGCGGGCTCCGGCGGGAACGACACCCCCGTGCACCACGAGCCCAGGGCCGCCACCACCGCGTCCCGCACGAGGCCGTGCTCGCGCAGGTCCTTGTCGCTGCGGCGCAAGGCCTCTCCCTCCCCGCCCTCCCCCCGCGGAACCGACCCCGCCAACGCATCGGCCTCCACCCGGTCGCCCCGCCGCCGCACGAGGCACTCCGGGGTGGCCCCGAGGAGCACCCCCGCCCCATGGCCCGGACACATCCCGAAGGCGACCCCTTCCCGCCCCTCCAGGGCCCCCTCCAGGGCCGCGAGGACCGCCGAGGGCACAGAGCCCGTCCCCGGGGTTCCGGGCGCCTCCAGGGCCTCCCTGCGGGCGGCCACGACCTTCTCCAGGGTGTGATCGACGAAGGCCGCGAGGGCTGCTTCGACGAGGGCCGTCCATCGGGGTAGGGCTTCGGGGTCGGGGCGTGGGGTCCAGGGGCCTGGGGCCTCGGTCGCGGCCGCGGGGTGATCGGGCAGGGACGACAGGGCGTCGAGGTCGTGGGCCGTCCCCTGCCACCCGAGGAGGAGGGTGTCTCCGCGGCGGGCCAGGAGCACCCGGGGGGCCACGGCCCAGGCCCCGGGAAACCCCTCCCAGGCCGGGTCGGGGCGGACGTCGCCGGGGTCAAACCGGGCCCCGAAGAAGACCCGGGCTTCGGGGGCCTCGGGCACCGTGGGGTCTCGTACGACCACGGTCTCGCGCAGCCGCCCGAGGGACGACCCCCGCAGGGCGGCGAGGGTGTCGGCCCGGTGGGTCCAGGCCGCCCCGGCCCCGGCGATGTGCCAGGCCGTGGGGTCTCCCGCGGGGCTCCAGGACACCCACGGGTCGCCCGGGGCCACGAGGCGGGCGAGGTCGAGGCCCCGGGGCGACGGGGCCCACACCAGGACAGGGGCCTCGGGGGGGAGGGAGGCGGGGCGCAGGGCCCGGAGTGCGGCGAGGGCGTTCACGCGGTTCTTGGGCGGGGATCGGTGCGTCGTTGGGGTCGCGGCGTCAAGGCTCGGTGCCCCGTCGGGTCCAGAGCCAGCGCAGGCCTGCCACGGCCACGACCCCCAGGAGCACAAAAAAGGCCGCGCGGTTGTACCGGTCGAGCCAGTCGGCGAGGCGCTCGAGGTTTCTGCCCACCAGGGCGGCCACGGTGAAGAGCAGGAGGTTCCACAGGGTGGCCCCGAGGACGGCGGCGGCGAGGACGGAGCGTATGGGCATGGCCCGAAACCCCGCCCCGACGATCACGAAGGCCCGCACCCCGGGGGCGAACCGCGACACCACCACCAGGATCAACCCCTGACGCCCGAGGCGCTCGGTGGCCGCGAGGGTCTTGCCCCGCATCCGCTGCACCCACGGCGACAGGCTGTGGTCGGCCCGGCTCGCGAGCCAGCGCCCAAACCCGTAGGTCACCGCGCTCCCCGCGAGGTTTCCCAGGAGCGAGGCCCCGAAGAGCCACGGGGCCCTGCCCTGCACGGCAAACCCCACGGCCGCCCCAAGGGTCACCCCGAGGTCGCCTGGAAAGGGCGGGAACACATGCTCGACGAAGGCCGAGAGGGAGACGAGGGCTGCCAGGAGGTACGGCGAGGAGTGGCCGGCCTGCTCGACCAGGCCGAGCAAGCTACGACCCAGGTGGATCACTGGAGCTGCATGCGGAAGAGCTGCTGCCCGAGGAGGAGGAAGTCGCCGCTGCGCAGCGAGCGCGGGGCCCGCAGGCGCAGGTAGGTCCCGTTGGAGCTGCCCACGTCCATGAGGGTGAGCTGCCCGTTTTGCACCACGAGCTGGCAGTGCAGCCCCGAGACGTACCCGTCCTCGGGGAAGAGGATGTCGCCGCGCTCGCGGCCGAGGTAGAGCCCCGTCACCGGCACGGGGAAGGCATTGGCCGAGCCGTCGCGCCCGGTCACGAGGGAGATCTTGCCGATGAGGCCCTCGAGCTCGGCCCCCATCTTCTCGGTCCCGTCGGCGGTCTTCGTCACGGGCGGGAAGGCCTCGTACTTGAGGATCTCCTGGCCGATGCGGAACACGTCCCCGTCGCGCAGCTCGACCGCCACCTGGCGCTCGACCCGCACATACACCCCGTTGAGGGAGCCCTCGTCGCGGATGGTCACCGAGCCCCCCGCGATGGAGAAGGTCGCGTGCCGCGGGGACAGGTACGAGTCCTGGGCGAAGACCCCGCCTACGTCGCGGCCGACGACGTTGTCGCCCTCCAGCAGGACGTGGGTCCCGCCCTCGGAGCCGTTGGGCAGGATGAGCACGAGCTTGCCGCGCTCGACCGCCCGGGGTTGGGCCGGGGGCGTGGGGGCCACCGGGGGGCTGCCCATGGACCCGAGGCCCGCGCCCTGAGACGGCCCGGGGCCAGGCCCGCCGGAGGCCGGGACGGAGGCCCCCGCCACGGCCATGTCAAAGCCGCAGGTGATGCAGAAGCGGTTGTTGCGGGGGTTGGGAGAGCCGCACTGCGGGCAGGTCACCGGGTGCTGCGCTGGGGACGGGGTCGAGGGGCCCGAGGTGGGAGCGACCGGCGACGGCCCTGCCCCCGAGGCCCCGGAGGGAGCGGTCGACCCCATCATCGCCGCGAGGTACCCCGGGTCGGCCTGGGCAGACGGGCCCTGGGGAGGCGCGGCCTGGGCCGGCTGCGGGGCCACCGCGAAGAGCACGGGCTGAGGCACGGCGGCCGATGGAGGCGGCGGGGCCATCGGGGGCGGCGGGGCCTGGGGGGCGTGACCCGGAGGGTCGACGCGGGGCCCAAAGGGCTGCTGCGGAGGGGGATAGGGGTTGGGCGGGGGGGGCACGTTGCGGACCGGCCCGGCGTTCATCGCGGGGGGCGTGACGTGGCGCATCGCACCACGGCCGCCGTCGCGCGGGAGCTCGCTGCCGCAGCCGAGGCAGAACTTGTAATGGTCCTGATTTTCCTTGCCGCACTTCGGACAAACGATCACGCGCGCCTCCGTTGGAAGGTCTGTTGGAGGGGGAGCTGGTGTTGCATCGTCGGCGCTACCCTGAGATGTCCACGCGGAGGAGCTCGCGACCGACGAACACGTAGTCGCCGTGCAGGAGCTCCCGCTCGTGGCGGATGGAGAGGTAGGTGCCGTTTTTACTCCCCGAGTCCACCAGGCGGAATCCCCCATCGGGTCCGAGCTCCACTTTGCAGTGACGCGTCGACATATAGGGGTCATTCGGGAAGTTCATGTCGCAGCCTTCGCGGCCGATGGTGACGGCGTTGTCGCGGGCGCACACCTGGGTGGCCGCCGTGCCCCCGCGCAGCACCTGCACCACCCGGAACGAGGCCGCGCGTTTGGGCGAGGAGTAGAAGAAGGTCCCGTCGTCGGCGGGGCTGTCCGAGGGCCGCCCCGGGGACTCGACCCGAAACACCTGCTCCCCGGCCAGGAACACGTCGCCCGATTGCATCGCGGAGGGCTCCTTCACCCGCACGAAGACCCCGTTGAGGGAGCCCTCGTCGCGCACCACGAGCCGCGCGTCGTCGCGGTAGAAGAAGGTCGCGTGCAGGGGCGACACCCAGTCGTCGTCGTTGAACACCAGGTCGCCCTGGGTGCGCCCGCACAGGTGCCGCGGCCCCCCGAGGAGGAAGGCCGTCTCGTCGTTGGGATCGATGGGGTACCCCTCGCCCTTGATGAGGACCAGCTTGGCCTTGCCCGGCTCCAGCATCTTGGACAAGAGCAGGGTCTGCGCCGCCAGGACCTCCCTCGGGACGGGCTCGCCGCACCGCCCGCAGAACTTGTGCCCCGCCGGCACCGGCGAATAGCACTTCTTGCAACTATAGCTCCGCGCCTGCTCCATCAACGCCTCCGTGAGCTGGAGCCGCGCCGGAATCCGGATCGGCCCCACGAACGAGCTTGCGGGCTCTGCCCGCGCTTCGACCACTGGCCCGCGTATGGGCGGGCGCAGTTCTGGGCCCGGAGGCCCTCCCCCCGACGCCGGAGGTACTCCCATCGGGAGGAGATCGTCCTCGGGGAGCTCCATGGCCTCCAAGAGCCGATCGATCTCCTCGCTGGAGTCTCGCCTCGCGGCTGACTCCGCCGCCCCGGGCTGCTCCGCCGTGGCCGCCACGAACCCAAGCGGGTTGCCGCATGTGCCGCACCGAAGCGCTCCCAGCGGGGCGAAGGTGTCACATCGGCCGCAAACATACCCGACATCGAGCTCCATGCGCTTCGTGCATCCCCGCTGTCGGCGAGACCATCAAACCGCCCCGCGGAGACTAGGCAATCTCCCCGCAGGCCGTCAAATGAACTACACCCCCGCCGCCCTCTCTGCATCACCTTCCTTGGGTTCGCGCGCGCTCCGGGCCACCGCGACCTCCCATCCGGGCAACAAAAACAGCGGTGCGGCAGCCGCCACGGCGGCCACCCCGAAGGCCGCACGGTTGCCGGCCAGGTCGCCCACCACGGCCCCGAGGAGCCCCCCGAGCCCGATGGCCAGGGCGTTGAGGCTCGTGAGCACGGTGTAGTGCAGGGCCGCCCGGTCGCGCCACGTGGCCGTCATCAGGGCCGCGAAGAGCACGGTGGTCGCGAGCCCGCTGGCCCCGTGCTCCAGGGCGATCACGGCCGCCGTCAGGGCGTGCGGGGCCCCGAGGGCGGCCACCGCCACCATGGGCACGATCGTGGCGGCCTGGAGGCCCGCCGCGAGGGCGAGGGCCCGTCGTTCGCCCAGGGACCGATGCAGGGCTCCGCCGCCCAGGGCCCCGAGCACGGCGGCTCCCGTCCCAAAGGTGACCACCGTGGCCCCGATCGAGGCGTGGCTCCACCCGGCGTCGACCAGGAGGGGTTTGATCAACCCCGAGGCCGCGTGGGCCCCGAGCTTGAAGGTCATGGCCAGGGCCGCCACCCGCCACGTCCCCCGCCCGAACACATGGCCCAGCATCGCCCAGAGGCCTCGCGGTCCGGGCGTCCCTTCGGCCTCCGCGGGGACCCGGGCGTCGACCCGATACGGCCCCACGGGCCCCGGGGACGGGGCTCCCTCGTCGCGCAGGGCGAAGGCCCCGACCCCGGCCAGGGCGATGAGCCCCGCGCAGCAGAGCAGGGTCACGGCCGGGCCCAGGGCCGCCGACAAGACCAGCATCCCGCCGCCTCCGACGATGATCCCCACGCGGTAGCCCGCGATCTGGGCGGAGTTGCCGTACCCCCGGTCGTCGCGCGACAGGGAGCGCACGGCGAAGGCGTCGACGAGGATGTCCTGGGTGGCCGCCAGGAGGGCCGCCAGGGCCGTCAGGGCGAACCACGGCCCCAGGGCCTCGGGGCCTTCAAAGAGGGCGTAGGCCGCCATGGTGACGGCGAGGCCGAGCTGCAGGGCCAGGAGCAGGGCCCGAGCGTGGGGGCGCACCCGCGGGTGATCGGCCGCCGCGGCCCACAGGGGCTTGAGCTGCCACGGGAGCTGCAACCAGAAGAGGGCCGCGATGTGGGTCCGGCTCATCCCCTGGGAGCGCAGGAGCACGGGGAGGTACTCGGCCGCGAAGCCGAAGGGGATCCCCTGGGCCCCGTAGAGCAGGGCCAGGGCGGCGAGGACGGCCCCGCGGCGGCCGAGGGCCGGGGTCACGGGGGGATGGGGTAGACGCGGGTGCGGAGGAAGTCCGTGAGGCCCGCGAGGATGAGGTCGTGCTGCTCGAGGAAGGCCGCGTGAGAGCCCCCGGGGATGGGCAGGAGGACGGCCCCGGGGATCTGCCGGGCCATCTGCTCGGCGTAGCGGACGGGGGTGAAGGTGTCGCGCTCGGCGGCGATCACCAGGGTGGGGCACGACACGTCGGGCAGGAGGTCTTCGGCCGTGTGCGACCCCGCCGCGGCCAGCATGGCCAGGAACATCTCGGGGTCGAGGTGGATGGCGTGCTCGAAGTACGGGGCGAGGTCCTCGGAGCGCATCCGGGCCGCGTCGACCTCCCCCATCTGCCGGGCGAACCACACCGAGAGCCGCACCGGCCCCCGCGACCACAGGGCCCGCACGAGCCCGGGCCGCTGCCGGGCAAACGCGAGGGCCTGGGGCAGGGCCCGGGAGAGCAGGTCGGTCCCGTGGAAGGTGCGGGTGATGAGCCCGTAGCTGCCGCACGCGAGGACGAGCCCGGCGACGCGGTCGGGGCCCTGGCGCCACGCCTCCAAGGCCACCTGGGTGCCCATGGAGTGGGCGATGAGACAGGCTTGAGACACCCCGAGGCCGTCGAGGACGGCGTGGACGTCCCGGGCGTGGTCGACGATCCCGATCCGGGACGGGTCGCGGGGAGGGCCCGAGCGCCCGTGACCCCGCCAGTGCAGGTGGACCACGTCGTACTCAGACTCCAGAGCGGGGCGGACGTACTTCCAGATGAAGCCGTCGCACGCGATGCCATCGCAGAGCACCACCGTCGGCCCGCGCCCCGTGCGCTCGTAGAAGATCCGCGTGCCGTCCACGCTCTCGAGGAAGCCCTCCATCGCGGGTGACGACCTCAGCCGTCGGCGACCTCGTCGCGGCCGCGGATGTCGTCCTCCTCCTCCATGTCGGGCACGTCATTGACCGAAGGAAGCCGACGAATCTCCTGCCGGGCGATCTTCCACGCGCGCTGCATCACCCACGACAACGAACGGTCGAGCCGCGTGGCCTCCTGCTGAATCTCCAGCAGCATCACATCGGGGAAATACAGGCTCTGCTTGCGCTTGTCGCTTTGCGACATCACACACCTTCACGATCCTGCGGTAACGGGGCGCAGCCCCTGCCTCGGAGGGTGATTCACCCGCCGACGCGACCCTCGGGCACCTACCGACCACTGCCCGATCTGTCAAGGGTCCGCTGCGCACACCAGGCGCAAGGCGCCCCGGTCTTCGTCCTTCCGGGTCAGAGCCTGGAAAAACCGAGACAAGGCGCGCCGTCCGAGGCGGCGCAGCGGGGGGAGGAGAGGCTGAGGGAGAGGGGGGGCGGGAGGCTCAGGGCGCGGCGGAGGGGGCCACGGAGAGGACGTAGTTCGGGACGGGGCCCGTGGTGGTCGTGGCGTCGCGCAGGGCGCGGGCGCAGACGGTGTACGTACCCGCGGCGAGGCCACCGGCGAAGGCGTGGACCCCGGCCCGGGCCCCGTCGAGGGTGGCGCAGGCCCCGAGGCCGAAGGGCCCGGTGCGGGTGACCACCCCGCGCAGGGTGGTCCCGTTGGCGTCGTACATGTCGAGGGCGATGGCGCCCTGGAAGGGGGCCGGGCAGCGGCCGTTGCCGTCGCTCACCTGGGCCGCGATGCGTCCGTTGGCGGGCACGGTCACGGCCACGCAGTCCACGTCGCCGAAGGGCAACGCTGCCCGGAAGGCGCTCGGGGCGGTCACGGCCCGGGCGGCGGCCTCGGCGGGGGTATTGTTGGGCTCGGTCTCCATGCCGGTGAGGGCCCTGCAGGTGCCCGCGTTGAAGGCGCTGAGGATGCAGACCTGCTCGCCGGGGCAGCGGGTGGTGCCGTGCAGGGGGTCACAGGCGGCCCCCATGGCCACGGTGCTCTGGCACACCCCTCCGGAGAGGAAGGTGCCCGCGCAGGAGAGGCCCATGTCGCAGGGCGGGTCGGTGGCCCGGCAGGCGGCCCCGGCGACGGTGCCCGCGGCCCGGCACGTCCCGGTCGACTGGCTGCCCATGTTGAGCACGCAGGTGAGGCCCGTGTCGCAGCGCGAGGTGGGGCGCTCGCAGGGCATCCCGGCCATGGCCACGGTCTGGCACAGGCCCGCCTCGGCGGCCTCGGTGGTGCTGCACACCGCCGGGGCGGTGCAGCGGGTGGCCCCGGAGCTGCACGCCCCGCCGGCCGTGCCCTCGGCCCCGCAGCGGCCGCGGAGGCGGTCGCTGAGGTCGGTGAGGTAGCAGGTGTTGTTGTCGGGGCAGGTGGTCTGGCCGTCGCAGACCCCGCCAGACATGGCGAGGTTGACGCACAGCTCGGGGGCCCCGTCGCCGGCCCGGAGGCACTGGAGCATCCCGTCGCAGCGCGGGGTCATCCCGACGGGGCGGCAGGCCGTGGTGGCCACGGTCCCGTTGGCCCGGCAGGTGCCGACGGCCCCGCCGGTGACGGTGACGCAGGTGGAGGCCGCGGGGCACAGGGCCCCGCCGATGCCGATGCCGCAGGGCTCGCCGAGAGCGGCGGGGACGCGGCAGGTGGGGGCTTGATCGGTGGGGTCGATGTCGCCGCTGCAGACGAGGCCCATCTCGCAGCGGCCGTTCATCGCGCCGGCGGGGCGGCAGGGGGAGCCGGCCACCGAGCCCTGGGTGCGGCAGACGCCCGCGATGGCCCCGAACACGGTGGTGAGGCAGCTCGACCCCGCGGGGCAGGCCGCGAAGGCGTTGCAGGGCATCCCCACCGCGCTCGTGGTCACACAGAAGCCCGAGGCCGCGCAGGTGAGGCCCATGTCGCACTGCACCGACCCCGTGCGGCAGCGCGAGCCCGCCACCGACCCGGTGGGTCGGCAGGTCCCCATGTCGGCCCCGGGGTCGGCCCCCACGCAGTCGAGGCCCGTCTCGCAGCGCTGGGCCGAGCCGTCCACCCGGCACGCCCCGCCCATCGCCACGGGGACATTCTCCGACACCGTGAGCTCGAAGGCTCCGCGGTCGATGGTGCCCGTCCCCGGCGGGTAGAAGCCCCCCACCAGGATGAACACCTGCGTGCCCGCGGGGAGCACCTCGGTGGTCACCGTCGACGACACCCGCCGATCGCTGCTGGCGGCGAAGGCCGGGTCGTCGTCGTTGCAGGCCGCGCTGGTCAGGGTGGTGGCGCAGCGCGTGGTGACCCACACCACGGTGTCGAAGTTGCGCGGGGTCCCCGGGTTGGTGGTGCTGATCCGCAGCGAGGCCGCCGCCGACCCGATGGTGTACGCGTAGGCCACCTGGCCCGACATCCGGATGCAGGTCGCGTTGTTGGACGGCGGCAGCACGGGGGTGCGCCCCGTGGCCGGGCGGCCCATGGTCTGGGCCATGTACGCCGCGGTGGAGTCGCCCATCACGCGGGTCACGGTGCCCATCCGGGTGCCGACCATGTTGAGGTTCTCCGCCGCGAGGGGGCCGCAGCGCAGGCCGCCGGCGTCAACCCCCCTGTCCGCCGCGGGCGTATCGGTGACCGGGGTCGTGTCGGTGACCACGGGCGCATCGATCGCCGGCCCCATGTCCGTGCTCACCCCGGAGTCCGCGGGCGGGGTGGACTCGCTCCCACAGGCCGCAACGGAGCCGCCTGCAAACAGCACCGCAAGAATCTTCCAACGCTTCATGTACGCTCTTCCTTCCGACGCGCGACGGGCCGAGGGCCCTCGGCGCCGGTCAAGTTGCCCTCCGATTGTTCTCGGACGCGGCGGCGGAGTCTCTCAATTCTCACCCCGACGTCAAGTCGGGGGGCGCGCTTCTCTCGTTGCGACGGCTCGCTCCGACCGTACGATCCCGTACACTCCCCGCCAGCTTCCCGATGACCGAACCCTCTCCCTCGCCCCCCCGCACGCCCCGCGCCCGCCGACTCCTCGCCTGGGGGCTCTGCCTCGGGGCGGCCTTTGGGGCCGGGTCGTTCAGCGCCCGCGACGCCACGGCCATCCCCCCGCGGGCCTCGCCCTACCGCCGCCTCGGGGTCCTCTCCCAGGTCATGGCCCACATCGAGAACAGCTACGTCGACCCCGTCGACGAAGACCGCCTCGTGGACGGGGCCATCCGCGGCATGGTGGGGGCCCTCGACCCGCACAGCGCCTACCTCAACGCCGAGGAGTACCGCCTCCTCGAGAGCGACACGGCCGGGCAGTTTGGCGGGATCGGGGTCGAGATCGACGCCCGGGGCGAGTGGCTCACCGTCATCGCCCCCATCGCGGGGTCGCCCGCGGCCCGGGCCGGGGTTCGGGCCGGCGACCAGCTGAGCGCCATCGAGGGGCAGGACGCCCGCGGGATGTCCATCGACGACGCCGTACGCCGCATGCGGGGGGCCCCCGGCTCCCACGTCCGGGTGACCTTCCAACGCAGCGGCCAGCGCGAACCCCTCCGCCTCGACCTCGTGCGCGAGGTGGTCCACGTCGCCAGCGTCGAGGCCCACCCCCTCGAAGACGGGTACGGGTACCTCAACCTCAAGTCCTTCCAGGAGCGCACCAGCGACGAGGTCTCCCGGGCCCTCGACGAGCTCACCCGAGCCGCCGGGGGCACCCTCCGGGGACTCGTCCTCGACCTCCGCAACAACCCCGGGGGCCTCCTCGACGAGTCCGTGGTCGTGGCCGACGAGTTTCTCCCCGACGGGCTCATCGTCTCCACCCGCGGCCGCGACGGCTCGGCCCAGGACGAAGCCCGGGCCCACCGGGCCGGGACCCGCCCAAACTTCCCCATGGTGGTCCTCGTCAACGAGGCCAGCGCCAGCGCCGCGGAGATCCTCGCCGGGGCCCTGCAAGACCACCACCGGGCCACCCTCGTAGGCGTCCGCACCTTCGGCAAGGGCAGCGTCCAGTCGGTGATCGACCTGCCCGGAGGCGGGGCCCTCAAGCTCACCATCGCCCGGTACTACACCCCCTCGGGACGCAGCATCCAGGCCCAGGGCATCGCCCCCGACATCGTCGTCGAACAGGTCGAGCTGCCCGACCCCGCCCGACCCGCCACCCCGTCCCCCGACGGAGGCGCGCCCGACCCCCCCGTCGAGCGCGAGCGCGACCTCGCCCAACACCTCCCCCACACCGAGAGCGGGGACACCCCCCCGACCCCGACCCCCGGGTCCGAGATCCGCGACCTGCAGTTTCGCGTGGGATATCAGCTCTTGCGCGGCATGACCCGCACCACGACCGGGTCAAGAAATCCGTAGCTGCGCAACTTTGGGACATCTCCCGGGGAGGTGCTAAGCTCCCGGCTGCTTCGGGGTAACATTCCTATGGGACTCGCCGCCGCCCAACACATCGACCCCGGTCCGACCCATCGGCTCGGTCGTTACACCCTGCGCTATCGGGTCGCGCAGGGCGGCATGGCCTCGGTGTACCTCGCGCGGCTCACCGCCCAGACCACCTCGGGGGCCTTCGGCAAGTGGGTGGCCCTGAAGACCATCCACCCGCACATCGCCACCCAGCCGCGTTTCGTCACGATGTTCCTCGACGAGGCCCGGCTCGCGGCGCGGCTCGATCACCCCAACCTCTGCTCGGTCTTCGACTTCGGCGAGGAGTCCGGGACGTACTTCCTGGCCATGGAGTACCTCCACGGCGAGACCCTCGGAGGCCTCGCCCGGCACGTCTGGTCGAGCGGCTCCCCCATGCCCTACGAGCTCGCCGCTCGGGCCGTGGCCGACGCCGCCCGAGGCCTGCACGCCGCCCACGAGTTGTGTCTGCCCAACGGCTCCCCCGCCGGGGTCGTGCACCGCGACGTGTCCCCGGAGAATCTCTTCGTCACCTACACGGGCACGACCAAGGTCGTCGACTTCGGGGTCGCCCGCTCCAACCAGCAGGCCGACCACACCCACACCGGCGAGCTCAAGGGCAAGGTGGCGTACATGTCCCCCGAGCAGATCCGCGAGCTTGGGACCGACCGCCGCACCGACGTCTGGGCCCTCGGGGTCGTGCTTTGGGAGGTCACCGTCGGCAAACGCCTCTTCCGCCGCGACAGCGACGCCGAGACCCTCTTCGCCGTCCTGCGCGACCCCATCCCCCGGCCCTCGTCCATTCGCCGAGGGTACCCCGCCAGCCTCGAGGCCGTGGTGATGTGGGCCCTCGTGCGCGACCCGGCCGAGCGCTGCCCCTCGGCCCAGGAGTTTGCCCGGGCCCTCGACGGCTGGGTGGCCGCCGCGGGGCTGCCCAGCGGGGCGCCCGAGCTCGCGGAGTTCATGCAGACGTATTTCGCCGACCAGAAGGCCTTCCGTGACGAGCTCCTGCGCCGCGGGGCCGAGTCCCGGGGCCCCGTCGAAGACCTGGTCGAGGTGTGGCAGAGCGCCTCTCCCCCCGTGCTCCCCCCGCCGCCTCCGCGCCCCAACGAGCCCGAGATCGAGGCCGAGGCCGACATCTCGGCCACCCACCCCATCACCGACGCCGAAGCCGCCTTCCTCCTCACCCGCCACACGGGCCGCCGGGTCCCGAGCGATCCGCCCCCCGCGTACCACGAGCACGAGCACGAGCCCGAGGCCCTCCCGAGCGATCCGCCCTCGCAACCCCTCCTCCTCACCCGCTCAAGCCCCGGGGCGCGCTCAAGCCCCAACGCGCGCCCAAACCACGCGGCGCGCTCGATGACCCGACGCAAAGCCGCCCGGGCCTCCCGGGCCTGGCTCCTCCTGGCCATCGTCCTGGGGGTTCTCGGGGCCATCTTCGCCTGGCAGTGGTCGCAGCGACCGAGCCTCCGCAGCCTGGGCGCCCCGAGCGTCCAGGGCGCCCTGCGCGCGAGGCACCCGGTCCGGGCCGACTACTCCCGCCAGCGGGCGCTCCCGCTCCCGAGGTTGCCCGCCTCGTCGTAGGCCCGCACCGCGGCGCTGTGCTCGCCCGGGGCCCGGACCGCGGGGGTGAGCTGCAACACGAAGCGCTCGCGGCGGCCGTCGAGGACCCCGTCGGCCGCCCGCAACGGCCGCCACTCGCCCCCGTCGAGCGACACCTCCAGCCGCGTGATGGCGCTCGCCCCGTCCTCGACCTCGCCCGTCATCCGCCCCCCCTGGACCGCCACCCGCACCACCGGGGGACCGTTGTCGACCAACACCGGGGCGCTCAGCCGCCGGTCGCGCTCGACCCCGTCGTCGGGGTTGGACGCCTCGTCCGAGGCCTCGACCTCGACCCGGTACCAGCCCTCGGGCAGGCCGTCCGTCGACCACTCGTGGGAGGTCCCGGTCACAAACTCCTGGTTGCGCAAGATGGGACGCCACGCCCGCTCGGCCTCGCCCCGGTACCGCAGGCGATACCGCAGGGTGTCCCCGTCGGGGTTCTCGACCTTCCACGCGAGGCGCAGGGCGCTCGGGCGGGGGGCGTCGCCGGCCTTCGTCTCGGGCGTCGCCGCCGTCACCTCGGTCAACACCGCCCGCTGGTTCTCCGGCAGGTAGAACACCGTCACCGCCCGCAAGACCGCGTCGGCCCCGCGGCCAAACCGGGCCCGCACCTGGACGTACCGCGACTGCGGCGACTGGATCACCCCCTCGGCCGTGAGCCCCTGCCACACCGACCACGTCGCGTCGGGGAGCTCGCTGTTGCCGCTCCGGGCCTCCCAATCGAGGGCCCCCTCGCCCCGCCACCGCAAGGCCCCCCACCGACACGGAACCGTCCCGTCCAGCACCCTGCTGTGCCACGTGGCCCCCGAGGGACTGCCCTCCCGAAGCGTATAAAACACCCCCGTGTCGGCCGTCCCGAGCATCCGCCCGCGCCCCGTGAGCCCCAGGGCCGTGACGGCCCCCTCGTCGAGGTCGATGGCCACCCGATGGGTGCGGTCGTCCGCGAGGGCCACCACCCGGCCCCCCACCCCGAGCCCCGCGAGGAGCTCGGACGCGCGCCCGTCCCACTCCAACGCCATGATGTGCGACTCGGTGTTGTAGTACCGGACATCGGCCAGGCCCGACGCGGCGATGTAGTACACCCGCCCCTTGCCGGGCCGTGGACGGGGCGTGGAGGGCCCTCCCGGCGACGGGAGCCTGCCCGACCCAGACGAGCGCCGCGGGGCCTCCGGGGGCTCGGTAAACTCGTTGGAGGCCGCCCACACGGCGTCGCCCTGCACGACCAGGGACTTCACCTCGTCGCCGACGAGCCGGGCCACGACCCGGGCCTGCGTCCCGCGGAGCCCGTAGACCACCGCCCGACCGCCGCCCGAGCCGAAGAACACCTCGCGCCCCCCGGTCCCCTGGGTGCCCGAGGGCCCGAGGGCCAGGCTGTACAAATGGCCCTCGTCGCTGTCAAAGAGCACGGTGGCGTTGTTGCCCCGGGTCGCCCGCGGGTCGACCGCGAACAGCTTGCCCTCGGGCCCCGTGGCGCAGAGCACGGCCCGTCGCGAGGGGTCCCACACGACCGCCCAGATGTGCTGAACCCCGGGCAGGTCGGCCACCAGCTCGGGGGCCTGGGGGCGGCCGTTGACCGGCCCCACGAGGCGGTAGAGCTTGCCGTCGGGCAGGGTCCCTGCGTACACGGCCCCGTCGTCGGCCCGGGTGAGGGAGGTCACCACCACGGCGTCGGTCTGGGCGTACAGGGTCGCCTGACCGCCCGCCACCCGGTAGACGCGCCCGTCGACCCCCGTGCCCGCGAGGACCGACCCGTCGCCGAGGTCGAGGAGCGACCACACCGATCCGATCGGCTCCGCCGGGGCGATGCGGGTGAGCTCGACCCCGACGACCACCGTCCCGTCCGAACGCACGCTCACCCGGTCGAGGGTGCCCGCGGACAGATCGGCCGACGCGTTGAGCACGAAGGTGCGCGTGGTCACCCCCTGGCCGGTCGTCGACACCAGAACCCCCACCACCGCGAGGGTCACCCCCGCCAAGACGCGCAGACTTCGTCCCACACTCACGGTCCAACCTCACGCACACGCACGCGAACCCGGTCGCGACCGAGCACCATCCGACCCACCGGCACGAGGGTGCGGGCGTAGTTTTGTAACGGGTCGCCCGAGTCGCTGCTGGCCGACGGGCGCAACATCTGAAACGCGCTGCCCGGCAGGCTCGGGAGCACCCGCCCCCGCAGGGTCACCCCCTGCCCCGGGACCCGCACCGACAGCACCAGGGCGTCGGGCGGATACCGCACCGCGGCGTTGCGGAGGATGTCGTCGAGGCTCTCGGGTTCGGCCACATCGGGTGGGGTCTCGTGGCCCCCGGCGACCTCGACCTCCATCTCGCGCCCCGCCAGGCTCAGCGGGACGGGGACCTCCACCGTACGCACCTCGTCGCCCGCTCCGTACCGCGCGATCACCACCCGCAGCGGCAGAGAGCCCCCCGGGGCCACCTCGGCCTGCAGGGCCGTCACGCTCCGCAAGAAGGCGAACTCCCGCACCCACCGGAGCTGCACCCGCACGTCGAGCCGCTCGACGGGGGCCGCCTCGTAGGCGTTGTCGAGCACCCGCCCGAGCAGCTCGATGGCCCCAAGCCCACGGATCGAGCGCACCCCGTCGACGCTCGACCCCACCTCCACAAACTCCACGGGGGGTCGTCCCCGCAGGGTCAGGCGCGAGGTGGCCGTCCAGGCGATGTCGCCCATGTCCGTGGCCGTGTCCTCCAGGACGGAGTCGACCACGCTGCCCGCGAGGCGGGTCACGACGGGGCGCCAGCCGGCGACGGTGACGTTCCAGTCGTGGTGGGGGGCTCCGTCGGCCCCGACGATCTCGACGTGGACGGGCAGGGTCGGGGCCTCGGCGTTGGCGTCGACCACGATGGCCGCCCCGCGGTCTTGCACCATGGCCCCCAGGGCCCGCACCGCCTCGGAGATCTTGAACGACCGCCGCTGGTTGGCGAGGATCCACACGATGCGCGCGATGCCCGCGGGGATGGCCGTCTCGCCCCCGCTCATCATCGGGTGCCCGAAGGCCAGGGTCTGGTCGCCGCGGACGTGGGTGACCGTGCCCGTGGCGTTGCCCGTGATGTCCCCCTGGAGCATCCGCACCGACACCGCCCCGCCCGGAACATACCGCGTAGGCGTGTCGGCCGCGGGCGCCGCCGCCGTCCCCCCGCCGGCCTGCAACGGGACCAATCCAAACGGTTCGAGGGCCTCTCCCAGGCGGCCGAGGGCCCCGGGGCTCATCCCCCCCACCGCCAGCGGGGTCATGGCCGGAACGAGGGCCCCATACGGCGTCTCGACCTGGCTCCGTTGGGCCCGGGCCCGGGCCGCCAGGGCCGCCCACGTGGTCCGGGGCTCCTCCGCCCGCGGACCCGCCGAGATCGGGATCCCTACCCCTGGAACAAACCCCGCCGGGGTCCGCCTCGGGCGATTGAGCACGGCCAGCATCGACGCGATGGGGGTCACCCCCGCGACGGTGTCCCGGCCAAACTCCCACCCGTACGCGTAGGCCCCGATGAGCCGCTCGTTGACGTAGATGGGCGACCCCGACATCCCCCCGACCACCCCGGCGTGCTCGATGATCGGGTGCCGCGGACGGATCAAGATCAGGTCTTGCCGCGGGCGAAACCCGTGCAGGACGTCCACCACCTCGAGGTCGAAGCGCTCGGGTCGGGTGCCGCGAAACACGGTGAGGCCGTAGCCCTGCATCCCGGGGCGAATCTCATCGACCCCCATCGTGGCCAGGGCGTCGGGCGGGCGGGTCTGGGCCAGGAGCGACCCCGTCGCCACGAGCGCACCAGCGACAAACAACAGGGCCAGGGTCGATGCGCGCACGGGTCGGTGCGCGGGAGGATGGGCTTTGCCCCGGGGCCCTGTCAACGCGCGCGCGCAGCCCCTGCACACAGCGCCGAAAGGGATTAGTCTCCGCCCCCTATGATCGACCTCTATTACTGGCCCACCCCCAACGGGTGGAAGGTCACCCTCATGCTGGAGGAGACGGGCCTGCCGTACACGGTGAAGCCCATCAACATCGGCCGGGGGGAGCAGTTTGCGCCTGAGTTTCTGGCCCTCTCGCCCAACAACCGGATGCCCGCCCTGGTCGACCACGACCCGCCCGACGGGGGGGGGCCGTTGTCGATGTTCGAGTCGGGGGCCATCTTGCAGTACCTGGGCGACAAGACGGGCCAGTTCTACCCCAAGGAGCTGCGGGCCCGGACGGAGGTCAACATGTGGCTGATGTGGCAGATGGGAGGCCTCGGCCCGATGATGGGCCAGGCCAACCACTTCGCCCTCTACGCCGCCGACAAGATCCCCTACGCCATCAACCGGTACATGGACGAGGTCCGTCGCCTCTTCGGGGTGATGGAGCGCCGCCTCGCCGACCGCGACCACCTCGCGGGCGACTACAGCATCGCCGACATGGCCGCGTGGAGTTGGGCCGTGGCCTACGAGCGCCTCGGGGTCGACATCGCCCCCTTCCCCCTGGTGCGCGCGTGGATCGAGCGGGTCGGGTCCCGCGAGGCCGTTCAGCGCGGCCGGGCCGTAGGCCGCGACCTGTGGAACAGCAAGACCACCGAGCTCGACGAGGAGGCCCGCAAGGCCCTCTTCAACCAGCGCTGATCTCTCATCCTCCGGGCGCGGGATGGGCCTGGCAGTAGCTCGGCCATCCCGTAGGAAGGGCCGTGCGCCAGGGCGTCCGCGGGGTCGTCCGCGGGTGCGCCGCGAAGAACTCCACCAGCCGCCCCCCCAGCACCCCCGTGGGCACGGTGTGTCCGCCCCCGTGAGCACAGAGGACCACGTCGTGGCCCGCGGCGTTGAGGTATGCGAGGTCGTTCATCGCAAACTGATCGAAGCGGGCCGTGGCGAGGGTGAGGTTGAAGGTGTCGCGGGCGCCCCCGTGCAGGAGGAGCTGGGGGTACCGGGCGGCGGGGGACAGGGCGGGCCAGCCCACGAAATTACGCAGGGCCCCGAGGGTGGCGGGGTTGGCGGGGTTGGAGAAATAGCCCCCCGAGTACGTCACGACGGCGGCGAGCTGGTCGCCCCGGAGCACCCCCAGGAGGTCGGACATGATCGCCCCGGCCGAGAACCCCACGGTGTACACCCGGTCGCGGTTGACGCCCCAGCGGCGGTCGAGGCAGGTGAGGGCGGCGTCGAAGAGGCGGGCCTCGCGATTGGGGTTGCGGGCCCGGAGCTGTTCCCACTCCAGGCCCAGGGGGTTGGTGGTGGGTCCGAGACCCGTCGAGGCCGGGGTCACCAGGATGAAGGGCATCGTGGGGTTGTCGACCTGACCGGCCAGGAGCTGGTTCATGTTGGCGGGGTTGTCGCCGAGGCCGTGCCAGTTGAACACCACCGGCCAGCTCCCCCCCGTCCCCGTGGCCCCCGCCGGCAGCGTCAAGATAAACGACCGCTCCGTCCCGTCGACGGTGAATCCCGTGGCCGTTCCTGCTGCGAGGGCGTCGCAGCCGCCGACCTCTACGGGCGCCTCGGGCACGTCCTCCGGCGGGGCAGCGTCCACCGCCACCGGCGCGTCCACCGCCGTCACCACGTCCTCTGCCGCGGGGGTGTCCATCACGGCGGGGGTGTCCGGGGTGGTCCCTGCGTCCGCGGTGGGCGGCGTGGCCGTGCTGCTCCCGCATCCGGCGAGGGCGAGCATCGAGAGGGCGAGGACGATGCGCGGGGCCTGGGGGTGGGTCATCGAGAGGGTCTCCGGGGGTTCGTACGCGGGCGGGGCGCAGCGTACACCGGGACACCCCGCTGCCGCGAGGAGGCGACGCTGCAGAGCGATCACCCCACGGAGGATCTGCTCAGTCTTCGGCGAAGATGTCGGCGGCGCGAGGCGCGGTGGCGGCGCGGGCGAGCCAGCGGCGCAGGAGGGCGGGGGTAGCCTCCGCGGCCAGCTTCGCGCGGTGCACCGCGAGGAGCTTGAGCCCACGTGCCGTGCACACCGCGACGATCGCATCGCGCAGACCCTTCTCGAGGCCCTCCTGACGGCCCTCCTGACGGCCCTCCTGACGGCCCTCCTTGCGGCCCTCCTTGCGGCCCTCCGCGCGGACCTTTCGGGTGTATGCCTCGTAGAGCTTCTGGGACTGCGTCGCCATCTCCTGCACCTCGTCGTTGGGGTTATTCTGCAACTGGAGCGTGAGGCTTACAAGGAAGGGCCCCGCGAGCTCGTGCTCGGGCGCGTCGGCGGGGAGCGCATCGAGATCCTCCATCGCCTCGCGAAAGGTCACCCCCCTGCCCATCGTCCGCACGAGGAGCGTGTCCCGGGTGCGCGGCAGCTCGGAGATCACGACGAGGCGGTGGGTGCCCTCGGGGGTCCCTGCGTAGCAGCCGCGGGGCCAGAGGGCGCTGTCCATGGGCTCCAGCTTGTAGCCCTTCATCGCCCGCTCCGGCGGACCCGACGACAGACCCCACAGCACGGGCGGCAACGGGGGTCCTGCGAGCTTCTTGCGCCGCGCCACGTTCTGCTCGGACTGCCACAGCGCGAGCTGCTTGCGCTGCCACGAGGCCATCTCGGCGAGGTCGGGAGGCTGGTACGCCACCTCAAAGATCGACCGCCCCACAGACGCAAGCTGGTGCACGAACCCGCGCCCCTGCGTGGCAACGTCGAGCCCCTCCGAGGGCTTGAAGTACACGTCGGCAAACTGCGGGTCGGACGTGATCCGGGCGTCCTCCTTGGCGTGCCCCAACGGGGACAACAACGCGACCACCAGGTCTTTGGCGAAGGTGTCAAACGGGCTGCGAGACATCGCGCCACGTTACACGGGGAGGGCCCTACAGCTACCGCTGTCAACTTAGCGATTCAGCCTGCCCGGCCTCCCGCCAAACTCCGACAATCGATCCGATTGGAAGCTCGGGGCGCCGCGCCGCGGGCTGAAGCCCACCGCACTGTTGGCAAAGCCCGTCAAAGACGGGCTTCACGCCGCGAAGCCTTGGGTGGCGTCCGCTGTTGCTCGGTCCTTGCTCGACACCGCCGGGGAAATGCCGCCCGGGAAGACACCCTGGGGACCGTGGTGCTCGATGGGTGGGCAGCCCGTCTTCGACGGGCTTTCCCGACGGTGCCGTGGGCTTCAGCCCGCGCACCAGGAGGATCGCGCGAACAGGAGTGGGTGAGGGCCGCCGGTCGCTGGCCACCACGACATCCCGGCAGATCCATGGCCTCGGAGCCCAAAGTTGACAGCGGTAGTTTCAAACCCGCCCGGGGCTCGTTTTCGTGGGCGTGAGGGCGAGTCTCAAACTCGCCCGAAGCTTGTGTTCGCCGGGGGAGGGACGAGTTTCAAACTCGCCCTGGAGCGGATGGAAGGGGCGGGGATCAGTGCCGTGCGGCGGCTGCTGCTGCGGCGGCGGGCGGGGGGCGGCGGATCAGGAGCGTCGGCATGTGCTCCCGCTGCTCAAACTGGGTACGAAACTGGTGGGCCTCCCGCGCGGTGGCGAAGGGCCCCACCCGAACCCGGTGCCACAGGATGTTGCCCGGGCCCGTGGCAGGCTGGGCCACGTAGGCGTGGTACCCGCGCTCGCGGAGCCGCTGGGCGAAGCTCTGGGCCGGAGCCTCGTTGCGGAAGGCGCTCACCTGGACCGTGAGGTTGCCGTCGTTGCCCGCGCTCGCCGGGGCCCCGGGGACCTCCGGACCGAGGTCGCTCAGCCGGATGCCCCCGGCAGCGGCCGGAGCGGCCCCAACCGTGGCCGAGGGGAGCAGGACCGGGCGGTTGGCCGGGTCGGCCAGGGACGGCCCCGCGAGGCCCTCTGGAGCGCCCTGGAGAGGCCCTGGGGCCGGGGCGGCTTCGGTGGCGGCCACTACGGGGGGGGCCCCGGCGGTCGCGCCCGTGAGGTGCTCGGCGTAGGCGCTCGGGGCCGGTGCCCCGCGCTCGGGCTGCCGGGCGAGCTGGTCGAGGCGGGCCAGGGGGTCTTCGCGGGTCACGGGGTGGGGGTCGCCCGACTCGCGACCCACGATCACGCCGACCGCGAAGAGCACGCACGCAGCGGCCATGCCGCCGAGGGCGATGGACATCAGCTTCGACGAGCGTCCTGCGTCGTCGCGCTCTTGAATCTGGTCGAGGTCTCGCATCGAACCCATGGGGTGTCCCTGTGATCGCCCTCGCGCCGCGGCCGGAATGGCCGTCGCGGCGAGGGCGGTGCCCACCTTCCCCTGGGAGGTAGGTGGGTGTCAGCTTTTCGACAGGGTTTGTGCGGCGGGGAGCAGGGGCGGGGACGGGGGTTCAGTCCTCGTCGCGGGACATCTGGGTGGGGGCCTCGATGCCGAGGAGCCCGAGGGCGTTGGCGTACACCTGGCGCACGGCCGTGACCCACAGGAGCCGGGCCCGGGTGGTCTCCCAGTCCCAGAGGCTCACCCAGGTGTCGGGGTGGGCCTCGCGGAAGCTCTTCTGCGGCAGGATGGGGGCGCTGTAGACCTTCTGCATCCGCGTGAAATAGCTCGCGAAGGCCTGGGCGAGCTCGAGCACGAAGAACACCACCCGGTGGGGCCCCCGCGACTCGGCGGCCTCGCGCACGAGCTCGGGAAACCCGTCGCACAGGGCGAGGATGTCGCGCTCCTCGGGCAGGGTGAGCCGGGCCCCGAGGGCGGGGTCGTATGCCTCGGGGACGAAGAGCACCCCGGCCTCGCGGGCCGCGGCCATCTCGGGGCTGTCGGTGACCCGCCGCAGGATGGAGCACATCCGGGCGTGCGACATCTGGGCGTAGAACACGGGGTTTTCGACCGACTGCTTCTTGGCCACGTCGATGTCGAGCTCGACCGCGGAGTCGTGCGACCGCGACAAGATCAGGAACCGCAGGGCGTCGCGGCCCGCCCCCGGGTGTCCCGTGGCCGCGTCGATCTCCTCCAGGACCTCGTCGATGGTGATGAAATTGCCCGCCCGCTTGGAGAATTTCACCTCCTTGCCCTCCTTGATGAGCTTGACGAGCTGCAGGAGGAGCACCTCAAACCCGGCCTTGGGCAGCCCGAGGGCCTCGAGGGCGGCCCGGACCCGCGCCACGTACCCGTGGTGGTCGGCCCCCCAGATGTCGATCAGGTGGCCAAACCCGCGGCGCATCTTGTCGGCGTGGTAGGCGATGTCGGTGGCGAAATACGTCCAGTCTCCGCCCTTCTCCGCCGACTTGCGGAGGACCCGGTCCTTGTCGTCGTCGCCCTTGCCCGCGCTCTTGAAGAACAAGGCCCCGTCGCGGGCCTCGAGAAACCCGCCCGACTCCAGGGCCCCGACGGCCGCGTCGAGCTGACCCGCCTCGCTCATGGCCCGCTCCGAGACGAAGCGGTCGAAGACCACCCCGAGGTCGGTGAGGGTCCCCTCGATCTGGGTCATCATCAGGGACACGCAGGCCCGGGACAGGGCCCCGTCGTCGCTGCCCTCCGCCAGGAGCTCCGGCTGGGTGGCCCGCAGGGCCTCGGCCACCTCGGCCACGTAGGCCCCGCCGTAGCCCCCCTCGGGGGCCTCCCGGCCCGCGGCCCGGGCCCGCACGCTGTGGCCAAACATGGCCACCTGGTGGCCCCGGTCGTTGATGTAGTACTCGGTCGAGACGTCGTAGCCCGCGGCCCGCAAGAGCCGCACGAGGACGTCCCCCACCACGGCCCCCCGGGCGTGCCCGAGGTGCATGGGCCCCGTGGGGTTGGCGCTCACAAACTCCACCAGGGTGCGGCCCCCGTCGGCCCGGGGGGGGTGCCGCCCGAAGGCTTCGGCGGCCCGCAAGACCTCGGCGATCACCCCGTGGACGGCCGCGGGGCGCAGGCGGAGGTTGAGAAACCCGGGACCGGCGATCTCGACGGACTCGATGGGCCCCGTGCCCCCGTCGTCGGCGGCCCGCTGGCGGATGGCCGTGGCGAGGGCCTCGGCGATCTCGCGGGGCTTGCGCCCGGTGGCCCGGGGGAGGGTCATGGCGAGGTTGGTGGCGAGGTCGCCGTGCTCGGGGCGCTTGGGGCGCTCGAGGGGGATCTCGACGTCGAGGGGGATCGTCCAGCCGGCGTCTCGCAGGGACTGGAGCGACTCGGCGAGGGCGCGCCGCGTGACCGTACGCATGGGGATGAGGGCCTTTGCTCCGTGAAGAGGGGATTGAGGGCGGGGCCGTCGAGGGCCCCCCCGCGCCGCGGGAGCGATGCCACACTCGCTCCCGCGGCGCCAGTGGCGACGCGCGGGCCGCGGGCGTCCCTCAGGGCGCGGGCACGAGGGCGGCCTCGTAGCGGACGAGGGCCTCGCCGAGGCGGGCGTGGACCTCGGCGTCGAGGTCGTGCAGGGCGGCCTCGGCGACCCCGTCGCGGCGCAGGGCCCGGACGACTCCGAGGGCGGCCACGGCCCGACCCGAGGCCAGGTAGGCCTTGCCGAGCTCGAGGCGGAGGGCGACCCGGGCGGGGTCGAAGGTGAGGGCCCGGCGCAGGAGGCCGATCGACTCGGCCCGGCGGCCCATCCGCACGAGGCACAGGGCCAGGGCCCCGTAGGCGTCGGGGGCGGCCTCGCCGTCGAGGGCCCACTGGGTGCCCAGGCGCAAGACCTCCTCGGCCTCGTCGGCCCGACCGAGGGCCTCCAGGGAGGCCCCGAGGACCCCGAGGGCCCGGGCGAGCTCGGCCCGTTGGGCCGGGGGCATCGACTGACCCTCGGCCGAGCGGAGGTACATCGTGAGGGGGGTGATCCAGGTGCCCAGGCGGGCCACCACGGCCTCGTGTCGCCCCGCGGCGAGCTCTTCGCGGGCCAGGGCCACCTCGCCGAGGTCGATCGAGAAGCCCCGCCCCCGAGGCTGGAGTGCCTCCACGGCCCGGGAGCGCAGAAAACGCCGGAGCTGCCGGAGCGACACCGTCTCCTCGCCGCGGTCGTGGGCCACGGTGATGCGGGTCTCGTCTTCGCCGACGTGCAGGGTGAGGAGGCGCAGCCCGAAGAGGGGGGCCAGGAGGGTGGTGCGGAGCCCGATGGCCTCGCGGAGAAGGGTGGGGTCGTCGTGGGTGACGGGCAGGGCCGGGTCGCCCTCGGCCAGGAGGAGGGCCATCACCTCGGCGCGCAGGGTCTCGGGGGAGCCCTCCCGCGACTGCTCCAGGCCGTCTTCGTCGCGGGCCCACTGGAGGCCCCGGACCACCCCCGCCCCGGGGTCGACGGCCGCCGACAGGATGCGCACCCCCGCGGCCAGGGACAGGGCCACCAGGGGCTCTCCGAGGGCGTTGCAGAGCTGCACGAGGGCCGGGACCGACCCGAGGACCCGCTCGAACCACCCGTCGGCAGTCACCGCGGCGAGGTCGTACCGCCGGGCCTCTCCCGGCGCCTTGCGGCCGCCGTCCTCCGGAGCGCTCACGGCTATGCCTCGCGCCCGAGCTTGTCGCGGTACCAGGCCAGGGTGCGCAAGAGGCCGTCCTCCAGCTCGACCTGGGGCGCAAACCCGAGGAGATCTTCGGCCTTGCGGGTGTCAGGGATGCGGAGCTCGACGTCGGCGAAGTCCCATTTGACAAACTCCAGGGGGCTCGACGACTGGGCGAGGGAGACGATCATGCGAGCGAGCTGGTAGATGGTGACCGTGGCCCGGGGGTTGCCAATGTTGAAGGCGTGGCCGACGGCCTCGTCGCGGGAGAGGGTGAGCAGGATGGCCTCGACGATGTCGTCGATGTAACACCAGGAGCGGATCTGATCGCCCTTGTTGTGAATGGCGATGGGCTCGTTGCGCAGGGCCCGCAGGGCGAAGGCGTGCACGGCCCCCTCGCCGACCTGGCCGGGGCCGAAGATGTTGAAGGGCCGGACGCTCACCGTGGGGAGGCCGTACTGCTTGTGGTAGCAGTGGGCCAGGTGCTCGGTGGCGAGCTTGCTGACGGCGTACGTCCAGCGGGCCTCGCCGACGGCCCCGAGGGTGGTCACGTCGCCCTCGCCGACGCGGAAGGCGTAGCGGCCGAAGACCTCGCTGGTGGAGAAGTCTACGAAGCGCTGCACGCGGGGCAGGTGGGCCCGGGCGGCCCGCAGGGCGTTGAGGGTGCCCTCCAGGGCGATCTCCATGGTGGGCACGGGGTTTTGAAGGACCGTGTCGACCCCGGCGATGGAGGCGAGGTGCACGACGTGGGTGCACCCGTCCATGGCGGCGTCGAGGGCCGCGGGGTCGCGGACGTCGCCCTGGATGAGGCGCACATTGGGGTGGTCGGCGAGGCCCGCGGGCCCGAGGGCGTTGCGCCGCAGGATGTCGAACACCACGCACTCGTTGGCCTCGCAGAGGCGCCGTACGAGGGCCGTCCCGATGAAGCCCGCCCCGCCAGTGAGGAGCACCCGTTGACCTTGGATCATCACGCGGCGGAACCATACCCCATCCGCCGCCCGCCCGGCGGAGGTTCTCGCGGCGCGCGGCGCACTTTACACCGCCCGGTCGAGGTGCCACGATCCCGGGCGAACGCCACTACCAGGAGAGCACCGTATGGGCCTCATCGACCGCTTCGGACGCGCCCTCAAGTCCAACCTCAATTCCCTCATCGACAAGGCCGAAGACCCGGGCAAGGTCCTCGCCCAGACCATCGAGGACATGCAGGACGAGCTCAAGAAGGCGCGGCAGGAGGTGGTCTCCGCGGTGGCCTCGGTGAAGGTGATGGAGCGCAAGCAGCGCGACCTGCTCGACGAGGCCTCCTCGTGGGAGCGACGGGCCGTGATGGCCCTCGAGCAGGGTGACGAGGAGCTGGCCCGGGAGGCCCTCAAGCGCAAGAAGAAGGCCGAGGGCGACGCGGTCGAGGGCGACCAGCAGCGCGAGGCCCAGCTCTCCTACGCCAACGAGCTGCGGGCCACCATCGACCAGCTTGAGAAGAAGGTCGAGGAGCTCAAGGCCAAGAAGGCCCAGCTCTCGTCCCAGGTGGGGCGGGCCCGGGCCGCGGCGGGCAACACCGACGTAGGCGGGGCCAACTCCGGGGCCATCGGGCGCATCAAGGAGATGCAAGACCGCATCGCCAACATGGAGGCCGAGGTCGAGGCCCACGAGGTCTTGCAAGACCCGCAGAAGGCCGACCTCGAGGAGCGCTTCCGGCGCCTCGAGCGGGGCGACACCAAGGACGCCCTCGAGGACGACCTCGCGGCCCTCAAGTCCCGCCTCCGCAAGTAATCCCCCTCAGCGACGCGGGCCCCGGGCCCGCTCGGCCTCCAGGATCTCCTTGGTCAAGCGCTTGACCTTGGCCTGCGACGACCGCTTGGCCACCAGGAGCAGGAAGGCCTTGGCGTTTTTGAGGTCGCCGCGGGCCAGGGCCGCGGTGGCCTGGTCAAAGATGGGCTGGACCTCGGGAGGCAGCGGGTCCTCGTCGGGCAGGGCCACCTGGGCCTCGCGTACGGTCTCCTGGCGCTCGGCCTCGGCCGACAGCCGCACCTCGCCCCGCCCCAGGGCGTCGTCGTATCGGGCCCGGAGCACGGGGTCGAGCAGGACCCTGTAGCCCTCCGAGCCCCGCTTGAAGATCCGCAGGGCCCGCTTCTGGGCGTCAGGGTCGTCGAGGTGCTGGTCTGGGTGAAACCGCAGGGCAAACTTGTGAAACGCGTCGCGGATCCGGGCCACCCCCTCGTCGCGGGCCACCCCGAGGAGGGCGTAGTAGTCGACCTTGTCGAGGCGCTCGTCGAGCATCTTGTCCGAGAGCATGACGATCAGCTCCTTCGCCTAGAGGGCCTACCGGAAAGTCGGACCGAGCTGCGCAACGAGGCGCAAGCGTCGCCAGGCGCGGGGGCGAGGACGGGCTCGATGCCCGTCGAGACACCGCAACGCAGCGAGGCGACGCGGATCGGAAGCGCGGCGACGGGAGACTTTCCGGTCGGCCCTCTAAAGGGGGTCATCGTGGGGCGGCCCCGGGACCGGCGGGGTTGGCCCGGAGCCTGTCGGTCATGGCCTTCTGCTGGGCCTCCGAGGGGAGGGTCAGGAGGCTCACCCGCATGGCCTGCTCGAGGCCCGTCTCGGTGTCGCGGGCCCGGGCCAGGAGGGTCCCGTCGGCTTCGAGCTCGAAGGTGACGGCGATCGAGACCTCGCCCCGGGGGGCCGCCCGCAGCCCCAGAAGCTCCAGCTCGCCGAGGGGCTGATTTTCTGCGAACTTTCTTGATTCTCCCTGGGCGATACGAATCAGTACGGATGTCTGGTTGTGGTTGGTGGTGGCGAAGACCCGGGACTTCTCCACGGGGATGGTGGCGTTGCGCTCGATGACGGGCTCGCAGAGCCCTCCGGCGGTCTCGACCCCGAGGCTGAGGGGGGTCACGTCGACGAGGAGGGGAGCCGGCAGGCCTGCGGCCACCGAGGGCAGGCCGGTGGACACCGCCGGGAGCCCGATCCCGGACGAGCGGGCGAGGTTGGTCGCCGCGGGGCTCAGGTTTTGGGGGCCCGGGGTGAGGCTGCGGGCCGGGGGCAGCCCGGGGCGGGGGTCGTGGGGGAGAGGGGCCGCGGGGGGCGGGGCCCCGCCGGGTTTTACCGTGCCGCTGCCGGGAGCGGGGGGAGGGGCCACGGAGAGGGTCTGGGTCTTGATGCCCGAAGGGATCTCGGGAGGGAGCGGGGTCGACCCGCTCGGGCCGAAGTCGTCGGGGCCAGAGGCGAAGTCGTCGGGGCCAGAGGCGAAGTCGTCGGGGCCGGGGCCGAAGTCGTCTTGTACGGTCCCGAAGGCGTCGACCACCACGTCGGCCTCGACCCGAAACGACATCGAGGCGTCGTTGCGCTCGGCGGAGGGCATGGTGGCGGCCACGGCCCGGGCAAACCGATCGGTCGCGGGCGGAGGCGGGGCGGTGATGGCCGCGGCGATGGAGGGGGGGAGCACGGAGGCCAGGGCCGCGGGCAGGCCGTGCGAGGGCGGAGCCTCGGGAGGGGCCGCAGGGGGAGGGACCGCGGGCCGGGCAGGCGGGGCCCCGAGGGCCGGGCGGGGCGGGGGGACCACCATGGCCACGGTGGCTGCCCCGTGTTCGCCCGTGGGGTTGGCGGCGACCACGGAGGGGTCGTCGAGGCGGAAATTGGGAGCCGAGGCCTCGCGGGCGGCCGGGGCTGCGGGGGCCTTGTGGAGCGGGGGGGGGAAGGCCGGGGGCCCCAGGGGCGGAGGCGCAAGGGGCGGGGGCCCGAGGGGTGTGGGGCCCGGGGGAGGCGACAGGGCGTCGACGTTGTGGGCCTGGGTGGGCTCGTCGAGCTGGCTCAGGCCGGCCTGTTGGGCCTGGAGGGTGCGGTAGGTGTTGCCCCGCAGGGGGTTGACCCCGCCCTGGGCGGTGGGCTGGGCCCCGGGCAGGGCGTTGCGTTGGGTGTTGCCCCGCAGGACGCTCGGGCTGCCCTGGAGGGTGCCCGCGCGGGTCTCGGGTTTGGCGAAGGGGTCGTCGAGGTCGAGGCCTGCGGAGGCCACGGACACGGTGCGCTCGCCTGGGGTGGAGGCGGGGGCGGGGGGTTTGTTGGAGAGGGCCCCGGGCGGGGGCGGGGGGGGCCGGGCCGTGGCGGTGTTGGGCCCCGCGGTGACGAACGACGGGGGCCCCTGGGGGGCGGCCTTGGTGGGGCTCCCGGCCACGCCCGTGAGGGTGGTCCGGGTGCTGCCTTCGGTGATGCCAGCCGTCGGGGCTCCGGCGGTGGCCACGGCGGGGACCCCCACCCCGATGACCCCGGGGGGGCGGAGGTTGGGGCTCGACAGGTCGGCCCCGTCGGCCCCGTGTCCGCGGGTGGTGGGGCCGCGGCGCGAGGCCGTCAGGGCCTCGGCCAGGATGGAGGCCCCGAGGGCCACGACCTCCTCGGGCGGCAGGTGGGTCATCGGGTCGCGCCCGAAGAACGACGCCACCCGGGCCCGCACGGAGGGGATGCGCGTCGAGCCGCCCACGAGGATCACCGCGGTGAGGTCGCTGGCCCGCAGGCCGGCGAGCTTGAGGGCCTCGGCGCACACGTCGAAGGTACGATTGATGAAGGGGTTGGCGATGCGCTCGAGGTCGGCCCGGGAGAGGGTTTGCTCGAAGGTCACGCGTTGGCCGCGGAGGGGGAAGTCGACCCCGACCCGGGCGGAGTCGGCGGCGGCGAGGCGGCACTTGGCGGCCTCGGCCGACTCGCGCAGGACGTCGTAGAGCACGCGCTCGTGCAGGGGGTCGATGCGGGTGGCCCGCTGAAACTGGGGGACGAGGGCGTCGGCGAGGGCGATGTCGACGTCGTCGCCCCCGAGGAAGGTGTCGCCCGCGGTGGCGAGGACCTCGAAGACGTTGCCCGAGAGCTCGAGCAGGGTCACGTCGAAGGTGCCCCCCCCGAAGTCGTAGATGCAGATCTTCTCGCGCGTGCCGCGGCCGTACCCATACGCGAGGGCGGCGGCGGTGGGCTCGTTGAGGATGCGCACGACCTCGAGGTCGGCCACCTTGCCCGCGATCTTGGTGCTGGAGCGCTGGAGCTCGTTGAAGTTGGCGGGCACGGTGACCACGCAGCGCTCGACCCTGGCGGTGAGGGCCTGCTCGGCCACCCGGCGCACCTCGCGCAGGACCATGGCCGACAGCTCGGGCAGGGTGAGCTCTCCCGCCCGGGTCGACACGACCACGGCGCTGTCGCGGCCCTCGCGCAGGGGGAAGGGCATCCGGGAGATGGCCCGCTTGACCTCCTCGCTCTTGAAGGGGCGGCCGAGGAGGCGCTTGACGGAGTACACCGTGTTGGCCGGGTCGACCGTGCGCCGCCGTCGGGCCTCCCGGCCGACCACGAACCCGCCCTCCTCCAGAAACGACACCATCGACGGGATGAGGGAGGTCCCGTCGGTGTCGGTGAGAATCTGAGGTCGTCCCCCGAGGGACACTGCTACGACGCTGTTGGTAGTACCCAGGTCGATGCCCACTGCCGGAGCCGTCATCTTGGTCAGCACAGTAGCAGATCCGGGGCCATCACAAGAGGTGTTCGGGCCCACGGGGGGACGCTTTCAGGGGGTGGGCAGGGTGCCGAGGCACGCGGCGATCCACCGGCGAACCTGCCCCGGGAAGGGCCACATCCACGCGTAATCGGGCCCGGTGAAGCGTGCCACGATCTCGTCGGCCAGCTCCGGGGCCCGGGCCGCCTCGGGGCCATCGACCTCCGCGGTGGCCCGGAGGGTCTCGGCGTAGGCCTCCCACTCCAGCCGGGCCCTGCCGTACGCGAGCCCCACCGGCAGCGGGACGAGCCCGTAGAGCACGATCATCCCGAGCCACCCCCAGCGTACAAACTGATCGAGGTGCACGGTCTCGTGGCGCAGGATGAGGTACCGGGTCCGGGCCGGGAGGGCGTCCCACCCGTCGGGCAGGTAGATGGTGTCCCCGAGGGTGGTGACGTACTCGGTGAGGTAGCGGTCCTGGCCCCCCAGGGTCACGACCCGCAGGGCCCGGTCGATGGCCCGCTGGAGCGGAACCCCTCGCTTGGGGACGAGGGCCACGGGCCGTGGGCGCCGGGCGAAATCGTCGAGGAGCCCTTGCAGCCGGGCGGAGACTTCTGCGTCGGAGAGCAATGGTCAACCCGTTGCCTTTCAGAAGAGGTGCGAGAGGGTGATCCAGGGCAGGGCCGCGATGCGGTCGGACCACAGGGGGGCCGCGGGGCTCAGGGGCACGAGGACCCCGAGGTCGGCGAAGAAACGCCGGGTGTATAGCCGCATGCCCCCGAGGGCGTAGGGCAGGGTGCGGAGGCCTCCTTCGTGGAGGAGGGGCGCGGCCCGATCGTGGGCCTCGGGGCTGACCTCCGTGAGCACGACGGCCTGGGCCAGGAGCTTCACCCCGTCGAGGATCCGGACGTCGGCGCTCAGGTGCCCCAGAAACCACGCGCCCCCGAGGCCGGTGCGTTGGGCGAGGTGGAGGCCGACGCTGACGCTGAGGCGGGTGCTCCACCAGGTGAGGAGGGGTCCGGTGGCCCACCCGAGGCCGGCGTACGACCAGGTGAAGCCCAGGTACGCCGTGGGGCGGTCGGCGGAGGGCACGAAGGGCACCGAGGCGTACCCCCACCAGGCCGCGGCGAACCGCGACGACTGCACAAAGGCCACCCGCACGTCGACGCTCAGCCCGAGGAGGTAGTACGGCACCCCGAGGCCTACGTCGATCCGGCGGGACAGTCCGTACCGCAGGCCCACCCACCCCAGGTGCCCCACGTACTGCCCCATCACGTCGCCGAGACGCAGGAGGCGGGCCGTCGGCATCTGGAAGACCTGCACCACCCCGAGGTCGGGGGTGTCCTCCGGGCGCCCTCCCGGCGGGGCGAGGCTCTGCCCGGGAGGCCACGGATACAATGCCGTGGGGGGCGCAGGGAGGGTCCGCCGCGGCCACCGCAGGGCCCTCGGGGGGGCATCCGGGGGGGGGCCGTTCCGGCCGTCGAGCACGAGGTCGGTGTCGTGCACGGTGAGGACCTCGCCCGGCCCCTCGGTCGCGGTCGGGACGGCCACCGGGGTGGCCGACCACGGGGCCGTGAGGGGTGGGCTCGGAGGCGTCTGGGCTCGTGCCGAAACCGACCCCAGGGCCCCCGACAGGACGAGGAGGGAGCTCGGCCGCGCGCGTCGCACGGACGGCAGTCTACGCGCTCTCGGGGGGGTTGTCCGTCGACGGGGAGTCTTCGGGGCTGTCGGCGTCCGCGGGGCTGTCGGCGTCCGCGGGGCTGTCGGCGCTCGCGGGGCTGTCAGGGTCCGCAGGGCCGTCGGGTCGCGGGGGGCTCGCGACCTCGGCGTCGTCCTCGGGCTCGGCCACGGGCTCGACCCCCACCACCTGCTCGCCCACCTCCAGGCGGATGATGCGCACCCCCTGGGTGTTGCGGCTGGCCTGGCGGATCTCCGCGACCTTGGTGCGGATGATCTGGCCGCGGTTGGTGATGACCATGAGCTGGTCTTGTTCGGTGACGAGGTCGAGGTCGACCACGGCCCCGTTGCGCTCGCTGGCCTCGATGGCGATGATCCCGAGCCCGCCGCGGTTTTGTGTGCGGAACTCCGACACCAGGGTGCGCTTGCCGTACCCGTTGGCGCACACGCTCAAGACCTGCTGCCCGACCGGGTCGTTGATCACGTCCATCGAGACCACGGCGTCGCCGTCGCGGAGCTCGATCCCCTTGACCCCGCGGGCGTCGCGGCCCACCCGGCGGATGTCCTCGGAGGGGAAGCGGATGCTCATCCCGAGGCGGGTCCCGATCATCAGCTCGTGGGCGGGGTCGACCACCACGGCCCGCAGGAGGGTGTCGCCCTCTTCGATGGCCACCCCGATGATGCCCGTCGCCCGGATGTTGCCATAGGCCTTGAGCTCGGTGCGCTTGACGAGGCCCCGGGAGGTGCAGGTCACGAGGTCGAGGCCGTCGCGAAACTCGCTCACCGTGAGGATGGCGGCGATCTTCTCGCGCTCTTCGCCCGTGGCGTCGAGGCCCACGAAATTGACGATCCCCTTGCCCTTCGAGGTGCGCGACCCCTCCGGGATCTCCCACACCTTCTTCAAGAACACCCGCCCCCGGTCGGTGAAGAACAGCACATGATCGTGCGACCGGGCGATGAAGAACTTGTTGATGAAGTCCTCCTCGCGGGCCTCCATCCCGATCTTGCCCCGTCCCCCGCGGCGTTGGGCCCGGTAGTCGCTCAGGGCCGTGCGCTTGATAAACCCGTGGTGCGAGCAGGTCACCACCACGTCGTGTTGGGGGATGAGGTCTTCGATGCTGATCTCGCCCTCGTCGGCGACGATCTCGGTGCGCCGCGGGTCGGCGAAGCGCTGGCGGACCTCGAGGATCTCCTTCTTGATCACGTAGAAGAGCACCGACTCGTCGCCGAGCACGCTCTTGAGCCAGGCGATGGTGTCGGACAGGGCCCCGTACTCGGCCGCGAGCTTCTCGCGCTCGAGGCCCGTCAGGCGAGCGAGGCGCATGTCGAGGATGGCCTTGGCCTGGCGCTCGTTGAGGCGGTAGTCGACCACGAGGGCGGCCTCGGCGATCTCGGACTCGGGCCGGCCCGCCCGGCGGACAAACTCCTCCAGCCCTTTGAGGGGCAGGGCCATGAGGCGCTCCCGGGCGGTCTCGGGGTCGGGGCTGTCCCGGATCGTCTGGATGACCAGGTCGATCTCCGTGGTGGCCATCCCGAGGCCCAGGACCAGCTCGCGCTGCGACTCGGCCTGGCGGAGCTCGTACCGGGTGCGGCGCGTGACCACGTCGCGGCGGTGGTCGACGAACACCCGCAGCATCGACGGCAAGGACAGCACCTTGGGCTGCCCCCCGACGATGGCCAGGTTGATGATCCCGAAGGTCTCCTGGAGTTGGGTGTTCTTGTAGAGGCTGTTGAGCACGACCTGGGCGGCGGCGTCGCGCTTGAGCTCGACCACCACCCGCATCCCCTCGCGCGAGCTCTCGTCGCGGATGTCGGAGATCCCGTCGATCTTCTTCTCCCGCACGAGCTCGGCCATGCGCTTGAGCATCGAGGCCTTGTTGACCTGGTACGGGATCTCCGTGACCACGATCTGCTCGCGGTCGCCCTTGCCCAGGGGCTCGATGGTGGCCCGGGCCCGCATCGTCACCGAACCTCGCCCCGTGGCGTAGGCCTGCCGGATGCCCCCCCGCCCGAGGATCAACCCCCCCGTCGGGAAGTCGGGCCCCGGGACGAAGGCCATGAGGTCGTCGAGGGTGGCCTCGGGGTTGTCGATGAGGTGCAGGGTGGCGTCGACCACCTCGGCGAGGTTGTGGGGCGGGATGTTGGTGGCCATCCCCACGGCGATCCCCCCCGACCCGTTGACGAGCAGGTTGGGAAACCGGGCCGGGAGCACCAGGGGCTCGCGCTCGCTGGCGTCGAAGTTGTCGCCAAAATCGACCGTCTCCTTGTCGATGTCCGACAGGAGGTCGTCCGACAGCCGGGCGAGGCGCACCTCGGTGTACCGCATGGCCGCCGCGGGGTCGCCGTCGACGGAGCCGAAGTTGCCCTGCCCGTCGATGAGGGGCATCCGCATGGCGAAGTCCTGGGCCATCCGTACGAGGGCGTCGTAGACGCTCATGTCCCCGTGGGGGTGGTACTTGCCCAGGACCTCGCCCACGACACGGGCGGCCTTCTTGTATGGCTGGTTCCATACGAGGCGCATGTCGTGCATGGCGTAGAGGATGCGGCGGTGGACGGGCTTGAGGCCGTCGCGGGCGTCGGGGATGGCCCGGCCCACGATGACGCTCATCGCGTAGTCGAGGTAGCTCGACTGCATCTCGTCTTCGAGACGGATGTCCTGCACGTTGCCCCCCCGGTCGTCCCCCCCATCGCCTCCGGGGGCTTCGGGGGGGGGCGGCGGAGGCGTCGGAATCTCTTCATCACTCATGGCGCGGCCGGGACTCCTACCAGACTCCCTCCCAAAGCTCCATCGCCACGCAGCCTCTCTGGGACAGACAATGTCTCCCGAGGCTGTCGGCGGGAGAGGTCCCGGGGACGGCCGGGTGACAACCTGGTTGACGGAGGTGTCAACTCGGGAACAGGTCTGGGACGGGTCAGTGGGCCCACGGCGTCGCAAAACACCGAACGGCCTCGCACGTGCTAAGCCCTTTGGGTTGTGATGGACAGAGCGGGTCGTTTCAGGGTCGGGGTCTTGGGGTTGGCCCTGGTCTTGGGGGGCTGCCTTGGGCGTTCGTTGCCGTTGCCTCCTCCGAGCCTGACGAGTCAGTCGGTGACGGCCTGCGACCCGGGGCAGTGCCCGGAGGGGGGCGTGGTGGTGACCCTGGAGGGGACGGCCCTGTCGGGGGCCACGATCATCGTCGAGGACCTCAACCCTGCGGTGGCCGGTCCCGAGGGCGAGCTCCTGGCCGTGGTGGCCCGGGCCTCGGACGCGGGCGTGTGGCGGGCGGTCCTGCGGCCGGTGCGCGATCCCGGGGGGGGCGTACGCTCGGTGCTTCGCGGGGACACCCTGGGCGTGTGGCAGATCGCCTTGGGGGGCGACGCGAGCGGGGTGCGTTACGTGACCATCCCGCGGATGTAAACCCCATCCCGCGTTGGACGGGGTGGGGACGCGGTGTACTCTCGGTCGCGGTGTGGACGTGTCGCTGAGCTCGGCGTTGCTGGTGTGGGGGGTGCGGTCGCTGTCGGCGGCGTTTGTGGTGGCTCTGCACCTGTCGCTCGGCGTGCGGTCGCGGCGGGCCGGGAGCGGCTGGTTGGCCGCGGCCTTCGTCCCCTGGCCGGGGGCCTGGCGGGGCGGGGCCCGGGCCCGGGTGGTGGTCTGGTGGGCCCTGCTGGTGGTGTACGCGGCGACCTGGTGGGTCGGGCATCGGCTGCCCTGAGGCCCCTCAAGGCGACAGCCGGGATCTCGGGTGTGACGGGCGGGGCGGGGCGTGATAGGGAGGGATGAGTCGCATGGCGATCGCCCAGTCTCCACAGCTCGGATACAACACCAACGTCCGGTACAAGACCCGGGTCTTCCACGTGCAGACCGAGGACTCCGGGGTCACCCGGCCGCATGTGATCTCGCATCTGTTCGCGGACGGGGGGCGCATCATCAAGTCGGTCAAGCGCGCCTACGCCGACCAGCTCGAGGCCCCCGACCTCATCGCCCGCGTGAAGAAGCTCATGCAGGAGCAGCACAAGGCGATGCTCCTGGCCCTGCGGGCGGGGGAGTTTGACGCCCTCATCGGGTTTGAGCCCGAGGCCTCGGTCGAGGTCGCGGCGATGTTGGCGGAGGTCCCCGAGGGCTTGCGCGAAGTGCTGCCCGACACCCTCGGGGCCATCGCGTTCGAGCCCCCGGCCGAGGAGGGGGCCCGCCATACGATGCCCGACGGGGTCTCGGTGGCGAGCCTCGCAGGGCCCGGGCGCAGCGAGGGCCGGGAGGGGCCGGTGCTTCCGCCGAGCAACCCGGCCCTGCGGTCGCCGTGGGTGGTGCGGGCTCCGGGCACCGACGCGGGATACGCGCGCAGCCTCGACGAGGTGATCCTCACCCTGCTGGCCGATGAGCTCGCTGCGGGCCCGTAGGCGAGGTCGGGCCCTGTGGGGCCGTCGGATTACTTGACCACCCGGAGGTACGAGGGCAGGACCTTGCCCTTCTTGCCCCGGGGGGCTTCGGGCGGGGGCTCCGCCTCGGGCGGGGGCTCGGGCACGGGCTCGGGGGGCGGGGGTGCCGCCTTGGGGCCGCGGATGGAGCGCACCACGGCACCCTTCTTGTCGCCTTTGGCGGCCGGGGCCACGGGGGCGGGGGCGTCGGGCTCGACGAGGGTCGGCACCACGGAGATCCGCGGACGCTGGGGTTTGTTGCGCTCGCTCCGGGAGCCGGGAGGAGCCCGTCGCACCGGGGCCGACGCGGGCACCAGCTCGGGCGGAACCTCCTTGGGCCACACGGTCACCTGCCCGTCCTCGGCCACGAGGGCGTACACCGCCCCCCAGGGCAGGACGCAATAGAACGGCGACCGGTTGAACGACAGGGTGCACCGCACGCCCCGCTCGTCGATGACGAGGTCGGGGATGGGGATGGCGAAGTTGAGCCCGAGCTGGAGCACGAGCTGCGGCCGACCGGCGAGCCACTCGGGCACCGTGACCCCTTCGCGACGCGGGTCGAGGTGCACAAACACGCTGCCGCGTGCGAGCAGCTTCTGGAGTTGGTCCTTCTTCGGCGGGGGATCGGGCGGCATGGAGGGGCCGAGACCCTATCACGCTTTGGGGGGCGGCGCCCAGGGAGCAGTTCGTGGGGGCGATCGCATCGGGCGGTTGACGACGGGCCCCGAGGGCCGTACACAAGCGGTGTCCTCGGCGGTGACGGCGAGGGCGCAGACGATCCATTCAACCTCAAACACCTTGGTTTTGTACTGTAAGGGGGCGAAACGGTTTCGACGTGGGCAGTGACGTGAAAGATGGCGCGACCGTCGGCTCGTAACGACGTAAATACTACGAGACCCAAGAGCTGCGAACGATAACGCACTCCCCTTCGCTGCCGCAGCCTGAAAAACTGCCAGCGACGCGCCTGCTTCAGCCTGCCTGTGCTGACGTAGGGGTGTAAACGAACGGGCTGGTCCTCCGCGAGGGTTCTCCGCGCGGGGGGTGAGATGCAGGGGGAGCTGGCGCCGAGGAGAGCCTGTCGATGAGCTCGATCCGGTGCGAGATCTGATCATCGACTAAGTCGTGTAGAAGTCCTCGCCGAGCGCTTGCGGACCCGGGTTCGACTCCCGGCGCCTCCACCCCTACTCCATCCCCCTGTGGACCCCCTCCCCGGCCGCCACCCGCGCGGTCCGGCGAGTCGGCGGGCCCGTCTCCACCTTGAACCCCCCTTGGTCCTCCCCTTCTGAGGAGCACGAGGTCGTAGGGTGCAGACCTTCCATCACCCCATCACCCGACGCCGCCGTGCCCGACCCAGACGGTCCACACACGGAGGTTCGAAATTATTCGTTGATTGTCGAGGCGCCTCGGGGAAATCTCGATGCAGATTCGATGGTACGCGCTAACCATGGGACACCATGGCTCTCGGTGCATCCATCGTGACACGTCACGTTGGTATACGACCCATCATAGGGTCCTCGAACCTAGTTTTGATCCACAGTTGCGACGGCGAACGGGTCCAATTGCAGGGAGTGCGATGCTCGCGCCATTGCGGGGACCAGAATTCGTCCCTACCCTGTGTCTCCGATGAACGCCTCTGCCAAACTCCCTGCCACCGAGGCATCCCCCCGCGTCCTCGTCGTCGACGAGGACCCTGACGCGGGCGAGCTTCTGGCACTTCTGATCGGTCGACAGGATCGTCGCACCGTGGTGGCTCACAGCGGGGCCGAGGCCCTCGCCCTCGCCCGCGAGCACCAGGACATCTCCCTCGTGCTCACCAACTTCGAGATGGAGGAGATGGACGGCATCACCCTCTGCAGCCTCTTGGGCGATGTCATCCCGGACACACCCGTGATCGTGTTCACGGATCATGGCAAGATCGAGACGGTCGTGCGAGCCCTGCGGGCTGGGGCGTACGATTTCCTCGTGCGCCCCATCGAGCCCGCCCTGCTCTCCCTGTCCATCGAGCGGGCCCTCGAGCATCGGCGGCTCAGCTCGGACGTGCACCGGCTCCGCGACCAGGTCGAGCGGCCCCTCGCCACCCGCACCCTCCTCGGCACGAGCAGCGTGATCTGCGACGTGCTCAACCTCATCGCCCGCGTGGCCGCCACCGACGCCACGGTGCTCATCGAGGGAGAGAGCGGCACCGGCAAGGAGCTCGCCGCCCGGGCCCTGCACAACGCGAGCCCGCGCCGGGAGGGGCCCTTCGTGGCCATCAACTGCGCCGCGGTCCCGCCCCAGCTCATCGAGAGCGAGCTCTTCGGGCACATCCGCGGGGCCTTCACCGACGCCCGGGTGGCGCGGGCCGGGCTCTTCGTCGAGGCCCGGGGAGGCACCCTCTTCCTCGACGAGATCGGCGAGATGCCCGCGGACATGCAGGCCAAGCTCCTGCGCGCCCTCCAGGAGCGCACGGTGCGGCCGGTGGGGGGGAGCGTGGAGGTCCCGTTTGACGCCCGGATCGTGGCGGCGACCAACCGCGACCTCGAAGAGGAGGTCCGGGCCAAGCGGTTTCGGGAAGACCTCTACTACCGGGTGGCCGTGGTGGGGGTTCATGTCCCGACGCTGCGGGAGCGCACCCAGGACATCCCCGGGCTCGCGCAGCACTTCGTGCAGCGATACTCCGAGCGCTTCGGCAAGCTGGTGGTGGGCATCTCGCCGTCGGCCCTCCAGCGCCTCCTCGCGTACCCCTGGCCCGGCAACGTACGCGAACTCGAGAACGCCATGGAGCGGGCCGTGGCCCTCACCCGCTTCGACCACATCACGGTCGAAGATCTCCCCAAGCGGGTGTACACCCATCGGCCCGAGGGGGTTCATCCGCTGGCCGAGACCCCCGAGGGCCTGGTCTCGTTGGCCGAGCTCGACCGCCGCTACATCCACCAGGTGCTGGCCATGGTGGGCGGAAACAAGTCCCAGGCTGCGCGCATCCTGGGCCTCGACCGCCGCACCCTGTACCGCATCTTCGACCGCGAACGGACCCCCCCCGGCCTGGGCCCCCCCCCCGGGTGACCCGGCGCAGGCGGCCCGCCCCGTTCAGTGGTTGGACTTCATCGGGTCGAACGAGCTCCGGGGCAGGTCGTTGCTCTTCGTGGTCTCGCCCCGGGTGACGTTGGACTTCGAGCCGAAGGAGCTGTCCTGCGACGACCCCTGCTGCTGGCCGGTCTGGCTGCCCTGCCCGGCCTGGCCGCTCTGGCCGCCCTGGACGGTCTGGCCGACCTGGCCGATGGTGCTCTTCACGGTCTCCACGGCCTGGGTGGCGGCCTCCTCGGTGTCGTGCTTGAGGGCCTTCCAGCCCCGGCCGATCCGGCTGCGAAGCTGGGACCCGGTCTGCGGGGTCACCAGGAGCGCGATCCCGGCTCCGACGACCGCCCCGCCGATCAAGAAGCCCGTGCCCGTGGCGACCCGGGACAGGACGCTCGGCCGCCGCTGGAGGCCCATGTAGCCCAGGAGACGCTGGCCGGGGACGACCCCCTCGGCGGCGTGCATGAGCGTCCGGATCGAGGCGTAGGAGCCCACCACGGAGGCGAGGGTGCGCAGGCGATCGGAGAGATGTTCGAACCCCGACGAGGCCGCGGAGACCCCGCTCGATCCCTTTTCCTCGATGGTCTGGCCCACGTCGCGGGCCGCGTCAGCGATGTCAGATCCAATGTTTCGAATATTCATGGCTGGTGTGTTTCGTAGAGAGGGTGTCGTCACACACAATGTGCGAGCGCGGTGCGCGGAGGATTCCGCGATCATCGCGACGCAAGGGGCATTGCAGGGAGGGTGCCGCGCAGCAGGGGCCTACGATTGCGCGGAAGACGAGGATGAGGGGCGCCTCGATCGCCCGTGGCGTGCCGCCACGAGTGTGTCCGGCGGCCACGACATCGGCCGAGGATGGGCTGCGCTTGGCCCTCGTCCCGCGTGGATGCGCGGCTGAAGAGGGCGGAGGGACGTCAGTCGAGGTCGATCTTGTACAGGGTCCCGTCGGTCTCGATCGTGTAGAGCGAGGCCCCCGCGCCAAACAGGTGACGGGTGTTGGTGTAGTCCGGTCCCGACAGCTCGGTGAAGGCCCCGTCCTCGATGTCCGTGGCCCCGAGCTTGCCGTCCTCGATGGTGTACAGGATCCCGTTGTGGATCGTGGCCGCGGTGACCGAGGCGTAGGCCCCGTCGGCGCCAAACTGCTCGTACTCCGAGGTCTCGGGGTCGACCTTGTACAGGGTCCCGTCGTTTTCCAGGACGTAGACGTGGTTGTGCCAGGCCCACAAAAAGCGGGTGTCGTAGTCCTCGCCGATCTCCTGCCACTCGCCGGTCTCCAGGTCGGTGTGGTAGAGAGTCCCGTTTTCTTCGACGCTGTAGAGCGAGCCGCTCACCGCGTCGGCGGCCACGGTCCCTGCCCAGGCGGCCTCGTCGCCGACCTGCTCCCAGGTGCCGTCGGCGGGGTCGACCTTGTAGAGTGTACCATTCTTCTCGATGGCTACGAGGATGTCGCCGTCCGACACAAGAAACTTCGTGTCGTATCCGGCGTCGAGCTGGTCGGTGCGGCCCGAACGGGGCCCCGTCTTGTAGAGCGAACCGTCACGCTCCACGGTAAAAAGGCCGCCCCGGTGTCCGACGCCGGTCACGGTGTTCTTCCATGCGCCGGGGTCGCTGTACTGCTTCCAGGATACCATGATTTCCCTCTTTTGCGGCTTCGTCCCTGCCGACGTGATCGTCCCGAAGCCGCGCGGGATTCATGCCCGAACTCGATCCCTGTCACCAGCGATTTCAGCGCCCGCGGTCTGTCTCGGCCGTCACGCGGCCAGGGCCTGGGGCCTGGGCCGGGAGACCGTGGCGGGAGAAAAAGACGGAGCCCCCGACGACGGCGTTGGTTTCACTGGAGGATTCGAACCTCCGCCCCATCGGCCCCAAAGCCGATTGCTCTACCCGACTGAGCTAATTGAATTCCGTCTGCCCACATGGGGCTCCGTCTGCGGGGAGGGATACCATACGGGGGCCTCGCGGGGGTAGTGGGGGTCTCAGGGAGCGGCCCGCGGACCCACCACACACGACAGCCCCCCGAGGCCTTCGAGGCCACAGGCGACCCGGTCGCCCGGGACGAGGGGGCCGACGCCTTCGGGGGTTCCGGTGAAGATCAGGTCGCCCGGGTGGAGGCTCCACAAGGCCGAGGCCGCGGCCAGGGTCTCGGCCACGCTCCAGATCATGTCCGCGGTGTGGCCCTCCTGGCGCAAGGCCCCATTGACCGACAGCCACAGCCTGCCCAACGGGGCGATGCCCCCCTCGGTCTGAAACACCTGGCTCAGCGGGGCAGAGTGATCGAAGGCCTTGGCGGCCTCCCAGGGGTGCCGTCGGGCCTTGAGGTCGTTCTGCACGTCGCGGCGGGTCAGGTCGACCCCCACGGCGTACCCGAACACCATGCCCAGGGCCTCCTCGGCCGACACGTTGACCCCGCCCGACCCGAGGGCCACCACCAGCTCGACCTCGTGATGCAGGGACTCGGTGGCCTGCGGGTACGGCACCACCCCGCACCATCCCGCTTCGTCCGCGGCCACCACGGCGTCGGCGGGTTTGGCGAAGAAACACGGGAGCTCCCGGGCGTCGGCCCCCATCTCCCGGCGGTGGGCGGCGTAATTGCGCCCCACACACAGCACCCGCCGCACCGGAAACCGCCCCGCGGCCCCGTGCACAGACAGAGAGGGAACAGGCGGCGGCGCGAACACGTACGAGGCCTCAGGGGAGCGCATGATGGTCGGTGGTCGGTGGTAGCCTGTCTGGGGGCCCGGTGTACACTCTCGGCCACCCGACGATGGCATCGACGCGCAAGGCCGAGGGGGTCGACCCCGTGTTTGTAGAGGTTCTTCGGCGCCACGCGGCGCAGTGGGCTCCGGTGCTGGTGGCCCGGGCCGCCTACGGGCTCACGTCCATCCTGGCGGTGAGCCCCGATCCCGCGGGAGAGGGGGCCGTGGCGGTCTTGTCCCCCGCCGAAGCCAGCGCCATCCTGCGCGGCCGCAACGAGGCCCGTGGGGCGGCCCGGGTGGTGGGCACGGCGGCCCCGGGGTCGGCCTGGGCCATGGGCTTCGGACCCGCGGGCGTCGCCGTCTGGTCGGCGCCTCTCGGGCCCTTCCTCGCCGGGCCGTAGACCCGATGGGGATGTACAACCGCAAGGGCACGGTCTGGAGCCTCCTGGCCATCCTGGCCCTGATGGCCCTGGTGGCCTGGTGGATGGGACGGACCCCGTACCCGGGCGGCGAAGGAGGCCGAGGCCCGATGACCGCCCCGGGCCTGTATGCCCAGGCCTTCCGCGAGAGCCAGGCGGGCGATCGGGCCGCCACCGAACGCCACCTCCGAATGGCCCTCGACCTCGCCGTACGCCCTGGGGCTCCCGCCTCCGACCGCACGATGGAGCGCAGGGTGCGCATCGACCTCACGCGGGTCCTGCTCGCCCGGGGGGCCACCGAGGAGGCCCGGACGGTGGCCCGGCCCGTGTGCACGACCCGTGGGATATCAGCTCCAGAGAGCTTCCTCCAGCGCGGCCTGTGCGAGCGATGAGGGTCGTGGGGTTTCGACCCTCGCGGGGTGGTGGCAATGGCGGTACCCTCCGCGGCCCGACATGACCGACACAACACACGATCTGGCCGGCAAGGTCGCCCTGGTGACCGGGGCCAACACAGGCATCGGACGGGTGACCGCCGAGACCCTCGCCCGACGCGGGGCCCGGGTCTTCCTCGCGGGCCGCTCGGCCGAGAAGACCGAGCCCGTGGTGGAGGGCATCCGAGCCGCCGGGGGCAGCGCCGCGTACCTCCCCCTCGACCTCGGCGACCTGGCCGCCGTCCGAGCCTCGGCCGAGAGGTTTCTGGCCACGGGCGAACCCCTGCACCTCCTCGTCAACAACGCCGGCCTCGCCGGGCAGCGGGGCCTCACCCGCGACGGGTTCGAGATCGCCTTCGGGACCAACCACCTCGGGCATTTCCTCTTCACGATGCTCCTGCTCCCGCGGCTGCGCGAGAGCCCCCCGGCCCGCATCGTCAACGTGTCGAGCAAGTCCCACTACCAGGCCAGGGGCATCGATTTCGACGTCCTGCGCCAGTCGACCCGCTCGGTCACGGGGCTGCCCGAGTACGCCGTGAGCAAGCTCGCCAACGTCCTCTTCACCAAGGAGCTCGCCCGGGGAAGGGCCGGGGAGGGGGTCCACAGTTATGCCCTGCACCCCGGGGTCATCGCCTCGGACGTGTGGCGGTCGGTGCCGTGGCCGTTCCGGTCGATCATGAAGCGCTTCATGAAGAGCAACGACGAGGGGGCCCAGACCACCCTGTACTGCGCCACCTCGCCGGCGGTGGCCGATCACGACGGGCGCTACTACGACGAGAGCGCCGAGCGCACCCCCTCGCCCCTCGCCGACGACCCCGCCCTCGCCCGCACCCTGTGGGACAAGAGCGCGGCGTGGGTCGGTCTCACATAAAATTGCGGGTGTGCAGCGACGACAGACTCCGGGCCTCGTCCTCGCTGTAACCCAGGCGGCGCAGACGGAGCGGACGGCCCGTCAACGAGGGGCCGCGGCGGGTGTAGACCCTCCGCCGAAAGCCGGTGATAGACTCCCGCTCCGCATCACCGACGGAGGGGCCTCGACGATGGAACTGGAGCCGGTCACGCAGGGAAGTCTTCAAACACGGACGGGGCGCTCCCTGCCCCTCGACCGCACCGAGGTCCGGGCCTCGATCACGGGGGCCGTGGCCGATGTCTCGGTGCGCCAGGTGTTTCGTAACGACACCGACAGCCCCATCGAGGCCGTGTACCTCTTCCCCCTGCCGCACGAGGCCAGCGTCTACCGGATGCTGTTTCGCATCGAGGACCGGGTGGTGCAAGGGGTGGTGAAGGACAAGGCCGAGGCCCGCAGGGTGTACGAGGCGGCCCGGGCCGAGGGGCGGGCGGCCACCCTGCTCGAAGAGGACAAACCGGCCCTGTTTACCCTGTCGGTGGCCAACGTGGCCCCGGGAGCCACCATCGAGGTCGAGCTCGGATACCAGGAGGTCGTCGGGTACGACGATGGGCGGTGGCGGTTTGTATTCCCCATGGTGGCCCCCGAGCGGTACCGCGACCCGGGGCCCCCGGCGCGTCCGGGAGCCGTCGTCCCCCCGCGGATTCCGACGGGCGAACGGTCCCCGGACGTGTCCGTGGAGGTGATGGTCCGGGGCGAGGAGCACATCGAGTCGCTGCGCTGCGTGACCCACCCGACCCGCACCCGATACACCGACGACGGGGTGCCCCTCGTGGTCCTCAGCCCGGGAGACTCCCTGCCCAACAAGGACTTCGTGCTCACCTGGCAGGCGGGCGACACCGGGGTCCGGCCCTCCCTGCGCTTCGAGCGGGTCGCCGGCGAGCGGGGCACCTTCCTGCTCCTGGTCACCCCCTCGGTCCCCAAAGACCTCACCGAACGCGGAGGAGGCCGCGGCGACCTCAAGACCGTCAAGTGCGGCAACTGCGGCGGGGCCGTCACCAACATGGACGCCATCCGCGAGATCCCGGGCCTCGGACCCGTCGTGCCCTGCGCCTACTGCGGGGCCATCCTCGCCCCGGGCACGGAGGTCACGACCCGGGCCACCCGGCTGCGCGACGTGCTCATCCTGGTCGATCGCTCGGCCTCCATGCGGGGCACGATGCCCACCGTGCGCAAGGCCGTGCGGGCCCTCCTCGACGCGCTCACGCCGGGCGACGGGGCCCAACTCATGGCCTTCGACCATGACCACCTGGCCTTCGACGGCGACGGGTCGCGCTTCGCCGTGGTCTCGCCCGAGCTCGTCACCCTGGCCGAACGGTTCCTCGACGGGCTGAGTCCCCGCGGGGGAACCGAGCTGGAGGAGGCCCTGGAGCGGGCCGCGCGGGTTCCGGCTCGGGATGGGCGCACCCGGGTGGTGGTGGTGGTCACCGACGCCGCGGTGGGCAACGAGGGGCGGCTTCTGCGCAGGGTTCCTGAGCTTCTGGGCGTGTCCACCCGCCTCTTCGTGCTCGGGGTGGGGGCCGCGGTCGACCGTCGGCTCGTGACCCGACTCGCCCGGGTCGGCGGCGGGGCCAGCGACGTGGTCACCCCGAGCGACCGCCCCGAAGACCGCGACGAGACCCTCGTACGCTTCGCCCGCCGGGTGCGCGAGGGCGGCCCCGTCCTCACCAACCTCACGATGTACTGGGAGGGAGCCGAGATGGTGGAGGTCTACCCCAAGGGCCTGCCCGACCTCTTCGGGGGAGAGCCCCTCCGTGTGCTCGGCCGCTTCGATCACATCGGGGCCACCAAACTCGTGCTCACCGGGGCTACGGCCGACGGCCGACCCTTCCGGCAAGACCTCTCCGTGCAGCTCCCGGCCTCCACCGCCCCGTCGGGCCTCACGCGCCTCTGGGCCCGTCGCCGGGTCGACGACCTCGCCACCCGGGCCGCCGCCGAGCCCGCCCAGGCGGCCGCGTTGCGGGCCGAGGCCACGGCCCTGTCGCTGGCCCACAGCATCGTCGGACCCTTCACCTCCCTCGTGGCCGAAGACCTCACGGTGTCGGTGAAGAAGCCCCCCGTGCCCACCCAACGCGTCGACGCGCCGCAGCGGACTCCTTCCCAGGGAGAGGTCGCAGCGTCTCCGCACGCCCGCAGGGCCGAGGTTCACGCCGACCGCGCGGACGACGAGGGGGGCGCGTGGGAGGAGGAAGAGGAGGAAGACCTGAGCGCCGTGCGCGATTGGGCGAGGGCCGAAGGAGGGGCCCCCGAGCCCATGGAGCGGTATCTCGACATGGACGCTCCCTTCGAGGAGGCCGCCCCGATGCCCGCATCCATGCCCGCGTCGATGGCGGCCCCGATGCCCGCTCCGATGCCCGCTCCGATGCCCGCTCCGATGCCCGCGTCGATGCGTCCTTCCCCTGCCGCGCCGAGGATGGCTGCGCCTTCTCTGGGAGCGCCTCCTCCGGGGATGGCCCCTGCTCCGGTTGGGGGGGCAGGACCACCGCCGTCTTCCGCGTACGGAGCTCCGCCGCCTCCGCCTGCGATGGCTCCACAATCGTTCGGGGCGTCCCGGGTGTCGGCCGTGGCGCCTCCGCCTGCGCCCGCGAAGGGTGGGTTCTTCTCGCGCATCGTGGACGCCATCACCGGCGGCTCCCGCGACGAAGCCCCGCCCGCCGCGCCCCCGCCCGCGATGCCTCCGCCCGCGATGCCTCCGCCCGCGATGCCTCCGCCCGCCGTGCCCCCGCCCACGAAGCCCGTGACCCCGACGCCCTTCGGTCCGCCCATGGCGACCGTCAACATCGCCCCGCCTCCGCCCAACCTGGCCCCGCCTCCTCCGCGGACCCCCTTCGAGCCTCCGCCCCCGCCCGCCGCGGTCCCGCTGCCGGGCTCGGAGCCCTACCCTGAGGCCGAGCTCGCGTGGTTCGCCGCCCGGGGCCGGGGCGAACTCGACCTGGTCTTCCTCGTCGACGAGACGGGGTCGATGGGCGCGTACATCGCCGAGGTGCGCACCCACCTCCTGTCCCTGGTGGCCGAGCTCAAGGCCTCGCCCTTGTGTCGTCGGCTCCGTCTCGGGATCGTCACCTACCGCGACCACCCCCCGCAGGATCACACCTACGCCAGCCGGGTGGTGCCCCTCACCGACGACATCGAGGCCGTGCGCCGCGAAGTGGAGAAGCTCCGGGCCGCCGGCGGGGGAGACGGACCCGAGTCGGTCACCGACGGCCTCTACGACCTCGTGCGCCTCGACTGGCGCCCCCAGGCCGCCCGGGCCGTGGTGTGGTTCGGTGATGCCCCGCCCCATGGGGTCGAGCCGCACGGCGACAGCTTCCCCAACGGCTGCCCCTGCGGACACCATTGGTTCACCCAGGCCGAGTCGTGCCAGGAGATGGGGGTGGCCGTCTACGCCATCGGGTGCCTCCCGGGCCTGCGGGCCTTCCAGGGGGCCGAGGCCGTCTTCAAGAAGGTGGCCGAGACCACCCGGGGGATGTACCTCCCGCTGCGCCAGGCCTCGCTGCTCGTGCCCTTCATCGTCGGGGCCGCGAGCGCCGAGCTCGATCGTCAACGTATTGACGAACACCTGCTCGACCTCGTGGCCGAGGGCGGCCCGGCCCTCGCCCAGACCACGGAGTCCGAGCGGCTGCGCTGGCTCCTCGCGACCCTCACCCGCCGCGGGGTGCGGGTGCGCAGCATGGACTTCGACCCCGACGTGCTCCGGCCCGCCCCGATGCGGTTTCGAGCGGTCACCCGCGACGACGTGGCCGGGGCCCTCGGCCGGCTGCGGTATCAGGGACGGGTCACGGCGTAGGCGGCGCGGCGGGGACAGGGGCCTCGGGGTCGACCGGGGTCTGCTGCAGCTCGGGCCCTTCGCCCTCGGGCGGAACCGCCGGGGCCGCGGGGCCCCTGGGGCGCCGTGTGGACTCGGACGCGACCAGGCGGGCCGCGAGGACCTCGGCCTGGGCCGCGCACACGGGCCCCCAGGGATGGAGGATGGAGGCGGTCCGCGGGGCCACGGCGGCGCAGCGTCGCCACGCGTCGAGGGCTCCGCGCAGGAGGGGGGTGGCGGCGGACGACAGGGCCGTACGCCACAGGCTCTCCTGATCGGCCTGGACCCCGTCGAGGCGGGGCAGGGCCTCGACCTCGGCCCGGAGCTCGTCCACAGTGCGGCCATAGAGCACCGCGGCGAACAGGGCGTCGTCGGGGGTCCGGGCGTTGAGCTGGGCGATGAGGGGGTGGAGCCTGCGGAGGCCTTCGACCCGCTGCCGAAGCCACGCCGCGAGGGCCTCGCGCGAGGTCCCTCCCGTCGGGGCCCGCTCCGCCCGCTGGGATTGCACCTCGTCCCAGTAGCGGGTCCGGGTGAGCTCGTTGAGCCCGTCAGGATGCAACGGGCGGCCGTCGAGCGCGGGCTCGGGGGAGGAGGCGACCGTGAGGACGGGGGGAGGGTGCGCCGCGACGCAGGACACCACGAGCCCGAGGGCGACAACGGGGAGGGCGGGGCGCATGAGGGAGGGAGGCGAACGGAGGGAGAGGCTACGACCGCAGGTCGGCCATGAGCTTGGCGCGCTGGTCGTCGGTGAGGCCCGACAGGAGCGTGAGGAGATCGATGGGGAGCTGCTGAATGGCGGCCTGGGCCTTGCGGAGCCGGTCGACCTCGGGGCCGAGGTGCTCGACCACGAGGCGGCTCACGATGTCGTCGCCGTTGGTGTTGCGGCTGAGCGAGAGGTAGTTGTCGAGGGTGCGCTGGGCCTGGGCCCCGAGGGTGACGCCCTGGGGACCGTCGCTGTCACCCTTGCCGCGGCGCGGACCAGCCGACTCGCGGTGCTTGGCGATGACCGCATTGGGGGTGCCGTACTGCCGGATGGAGTACAGCTCGTTGCCGACGAGGGCGCGGTAGCGGGTCTGCTCGCCGACCTGCTCGCTCACCACGAGATAGTCGCCGCGGGTGACCCCAGCCTTCGCGCTGCCTTCGAGATTGGCGACGCCAACCACGACAACATTGCGCCGACCAAACGGAAGCGTGGCGCCGACCGTGTACGAGAGTCCATCAACAGTGACGGAAGTGCCGGCGGCGGGAGTGGAACTGGAATCGGAGATTACGTCAGAGGTGCCCATGGCCGCGGAGTACCTCAGCGCTGCGAGGGTTGTCAAGCAAGTTGAGAAAACTGCTGTCGGAGCTCCGATCCCAATTTTCTCCGGGCCTCCCCCATTGCTCCGCGGGGCGACTGGTGGGAGGTTGTGAGTCCGAGGCGCGCCCCCCGCTCCCGCGTCCGATGCGTACGAGACATTGTCGATGATCTTCCTCGTGTTCGGCCTGATCTCTGCGCTGCCTTTCGTGGTGCCGACCTGGCTGTGGTTTCGCCGTTCGCCCGAGGCTTCGAGATTGTGGGTGCCCCAGCAGACGGGTACCCGGCGGCTTGAGACGGGGTCGTATCGAGAGACAGAGGTCCCGGTGTTTGGCAAGGCCGGTCCCCCGGGGGAGGTTCGGGCGGCGGCGGTGGGGTCGTGGGTGTTGGGGACGATGTTTGTCCCGGGGCTCCTCTTGGGCCTGGTGGGGCTCTTCGCGGCGGGGTTGGGTTTGGTGGCGGTTCCGGGGTTGATTCTGGCGGCTCGGCTCTTTCTGTTGGGGACCCCCTTGTTGCGGGGCGAGCCCGACGCGGCCCCGCGAGCTCGCTCGGCCGCGCGTTACGCCGTCGTGCTCAATGTCATCGTGCTTGTGGCCTGCGCCATCGCCGCCTTGGTGTTTGCCCCGGGCCTGTGGCGCCCCCACGGCGACGCCCTGGGTGGACTGGCCATCACCGGGGCGGTGACCGTCTACGCGTTGATCTCGCTCTTCCACGCGCGGCTCCTCGGCAAGGCCGCCGACGCCATCGACACCAAATGGACCGCCGAGCTCACCGAGCAGCTCCGGACAGGGGTCCGCTTCGAGCCCGCGGGGGCTTTCCCTCCCGAGGTCCGCGACAGGGCTCCGGTGGCCCCGTCGCTGGAGGCCTTCGACGAGGCCGGGGTCTTTCTGGACGACGTATCCTCGCGACGCAACGGGTCCTGAGCGTCGTTCTGCAGGAGGTCCGCGGCGGGGGTGTAAGCCGGGCCGGGCCGGGGCCGTTCTGGGGCCATCATGCGAGACAATCTGATTCGGGTGGGTGTGTCGGCGGTTGTGTTTGCGTCGCTCGGGTGCGCGACGGTCCCGCGGGGCCGGGCGACCACCCCCGACCTGGTGGCCCTCGACGGGGCCCTCGGCAATCGGTTCGTGCCGGCAGGGGAGCGCAGCGAGGTGGTGGCCCGGGTGCGGGTCTCGGTCCCCTCCACGGCCAGCCTGCGGCGCCCGGCCCTCAACCTGGCCCTCGTGATCGACACCTCGGGTTCGATGGACGGGAGGCCCATCGAGGACGCCCGGGCCGCGGGGCGGGCCCTGGTCGAGTCCTTGCGCGACGGCGACCGCCTCGCCGTGGTGACCTTCGACTCCCGGGCCGAGGTGCTTCTGCCTTCGACGGTGATCAACACGGCCTCACGGGCGACGGCCATGACCCGCCTCGGGGGCATCGTCGCCCGCGGGACTACGGCCATGGCCGAGGGGCTCCGCCTCGGGGTGGTCGAGGCCGTCGGGCACCTCGACCCGACCGGGATCAACCGCGTGGTCCTGCTCGGAGACGGGGTTCCCAATGACGCTGCGGGCATCGTGGAGACGGCGGCCATGGCGGGGGCCCGGGGGGTTACCATCACGGCCCTGGGCCTGGGCCTCGACTACGACGAGACCCTGATGGGCAACATCGCCCAGCGCTCGGGGGGGAGGTTCCACTTCATCGAGGACTCGTCGGCGGTGGCCGCCGTGTTTCGCGACGAGGTGTTGCGGATGCAGCGGGTGGTGGGCCGCAACGCCGTGGCCCAACTCATCCCGGGCCCTGGGGTCGAGATCGAGGGGGTGGTGGGGGTCGACGCCACCCGCACCGACGAGGGGGTCACGGTGACCCTCGGGGAGGTGACCGAAGGGGTCCAACGTGATCTGGTCGTGCGCCTGACGGCCCCGTCGCGGCGGGCAGGGGCCGCGGTCGAGCTCCTCGACGTGGTCTTGCGGTACCAGGACGCCGTCGGCAACGCGGGGCAGATCGAACGTCGGGCCTTTCTGGGGGCCCGGGCCTCGGCCAACCCCGAGGAGCGGGCCCGGGGGCGCGACGAGGAGGTCGAGCGCACCGCGGCTACCCAGCAGCTCGCCGCCGGTACGCTCGCGGCCATCCGCGACGCCCGGGCGGGCCAGGTGGCCCTCGCCCAGCAGCGCCTCGATGCGGTGGTGGCCCAGGCCGACGCCGCGGCCCGTCGTCGCAACGACCCGGAGCTCGTGCAGCGGGTGTCGGCCGTACGCGGGCTGCGCCGGGCCCTGCCCTCGGTGGCCCCCAGCATGTCGGCCCCGCCGACGGCGGATGAGGCCCCCACGCCGCAGGAGGCCCCGGCGGCGGTGCGCAGCGCACACGGGGCCGCGATGAGCACCCTGTACTAAACCACGTCCAGTTCGGGATCCGTAGTTTTCGCCGCAGATCCGCGGCGCGCTGCGGCGTCAGCCCTCCTCGCCGGGCATACAGCCCGCCTTCGTCGGCCTTCCTTGCGGCGCTTGCGTCTCCTTGCGAAAACCACGAATCCCAAACTGGCCGTGGTTTAAGAAGCAGGAGTGGGAGCGGAGGGGGCCCCCGGGCGGAAGAGGGGCCCGGGAATGGTCAAGATCGTACGCCCGGCGGCGTTGTTGAGCAGGATCGCGAAGGCCAGATACAGGGCGATGGCGGCCAGGGCCACCGTCGCCAGGGCGATCGGCAGGGCGAAGGCCGTGGAGTGGGTCAGCTCCTTGAGAATGCGGGCCCCGAACAAAATGTCGATGTCGAGGAGAAACGCAACGAGGAGCTTGGAGAAGAACCCGAAAGCAAAGGTAAGAACCACGAAGATGATGAGGAAACAGAGGTCGATGCTGAGCACGATCTTCGGGTCGGGGATCCGGCCTTCGGCGAGGCCCGAAAGCACATGGTAGTTGACCGCCCAGTTGAAGGCGAAGGTGGTGAAGAGGGTGCCGCCGAGGAGGTTCTTGTTGGCGAGGGCCATGAGGCCGGCGAGGAACTGGCAGCCGGCGCCAAAAAGCAGACAATACACCGCCGCCGTACGAAACCCGGCCGGGGTGAGGCTCTGTCCGAATGCGATGGGGAGCAGGGCCGCGCATCCTACGGCGAGCCCGAGGAGCCCGAGGGGGGTCGGTTCGGCGAAGACGGGCGGTGGGGGTGTGGGGGCGGTGGTGTCTTGTTGCATGGCCTGGGCTCCTGCCCGCGTCGTGCGGGGGGCCGCGACCCTACCCCGAAGGGCCACCGCCCGCGAAGGGCCGTCGTCGCCCCGTCACCAGGCCCGGCGGAGCCCGGCGGCCTCGAGGGTGGGCTTCACCCGTGACCACACCTCGGCGGCCCGGGCTTCGCACGCCGCCCAGTCGAGGTGTCGGCGATTGGCCACGTTGTAGTCGGGGGCCTGGAGCTTGTGCCGGGGCAGGGCGAAGTACGGGGCCACCTCAAGCTGGACGAGCGAGACGGTGACCTCCTCGTTGTCAGAGACGACGTCGTCGACGGGGCGGAAGGGCCCCGGACCGAGGCCGTAGTTGATGGTGTTTCGCCGCTCCTTGGGGGCCACGAGGAAATGACAGGCCTCGTGCATGAGCTTCTCGGTGTCGCACAGGCCGTCGGCGGCGATGAAGAAGGCCCGGCCGTCGTAGCCTACGGGCTGGGCATAAAACGGGGCCTTGCCCTGCTCGGCCCCTTGCAGGGACACGAGCCGAACGGCCTTTCCGACGTGACGGCCCACCCAGGTCACGAGGGCGGGCCAGCGGGTCCCGCAGCGATGGGCGGGGTCGAGGCAACACGGGGGGCGCGGGCGCATGGCGAGGGGGCACCCACTGCCAAACCCTGCGGCCTCCGTCAAGGCGGGTCGACGTCGAGGGTCTCGCAGAGGGCGTCGCCAGCGGTGGCGTCGAGGAGCCCCTGGGCAAAACGTTCGACCCCGGCCGCGGGGAGCTGGACCCGCAGGCCGACGGTGGCCCCGAAGGTCTCGTCGACGACCTCGGCCTCGAAGCCAGGCAGGAGCCGTCGCACGAGCTCGTAGTGGGCGTACTCGACCTCGACGGCCACCCGGGCCCGCCGCACTCGCTCGACGGTCTCCAGGGCCCCGAGGGCGGCCACGACCCCCGCGGTGTAGGCCCGCACGAGGCCCCCCTTGCCGAGCAGGGTCCCGCCGAAATATCGTGTGACCACGGCGGTGATCTCGCCCACCCCGCTGTGGAGCAGGGCCGTGAGCATGGGTTTGCCCGCGGTCCCGTGGGGCTCCCCGTCGTCGCTCAGGCCGATGGAGGCGGTGGAGCCCGGAGGCCCGGCCACGAAGGCCCAACAGTGGTGCGAGGCGTCGGGCATCTCGGCCCGGACCCGGGCGAGCAGGCTCCGGGCGTCGTCGGCCCGGGGGGTGCGGCCCAGGGTGGTGACAAACCGGCTCCGCAGCACCTCCTGCTCGACCCGACACTGCCCTGCCGGAACCCTGTACCGCGGCGAATCCTCCATCGTTCAGGCCACGGGGTGTACCACCGAGGCGGTGGAGGGCCCAAGGTCTTGCCCGCTGTGGCCTCGGGGTGTGCGAGGCTCCGGGGCCTCTATGTCCCAGGACGCCTCCGCCCTTCGCCCCGCGACCACCCTGCGCCTCCGCGTGACCTACGCCGAGGTCGACCGGATGGGCTTCCTCCACCACAGCAACCACCTCCGCTGGCTCGAACGGGGCCGCGAGGAGTACTGCCGCCGCCGGGCCATCGGCTATCGCGACCTCGAAGACCGCGGGACCCTCGTGGTCGTGGTCGAGGCCTCGCTCCAGTACAAATCCCCCCTACGCCTCGACGACGAGGCCGACCTCACCGTGACCCTCCGGACCCTGCGCCACGCCTCCCTGGAGTTTTCGTACACCCTGCGGCGCATCGCCGACGGGGCCCTCGTGGCCACGGCCACCACCCGCCACGCCCTGGTCTCGCGGGAGGGACGGGTGACCCGGGTGACCCCCGAGCTCGCGGCCCTGCTCGAAGCCCCCGAGGCCTTCCGTCGCCTCGGCGAGGTGGGCTAGGAGATCCCGTAGGACTTGAGCTTCTTGTGCAAGCCCTCGCGGGTGATCCCGAGGGTCTTGGCCGTGGCCGACTTGTTGTTGCCGTGCTCGCGCAGGGCCTCGATGAGGAGCCACTTCTCGATGTGCTCGATCATGTCCTTGAGGGTCCCCCGGGGCGGACGGATGCGGTCGAGGATGCCCTCGATGTTACGGATCCGCGGCGACAGGTGCTCGGCCATGACATAGCCCCCGGGCTCGCTCTGGATCACGAGGCGCTGGACCTCGTTCTCCAGCTCGCGGACGTTGCCGGGCCAGTTGTACGACATCATCAGCTCGAGGGTCTGCTGCGAGAAGCCCTGGATGGCCTTGCCCATCTCCGCGGCGTACCGCTTGAGGAAATGGCTCGCCAGGAGGGGGATGTCCTCGCGGCGCTCGCGCAGGGGGGGGATGCGCACGGGGAAGACCTGGAGGCGATAGTAAAGGTCTTGACGAAATCTCCCCGCGGCGACCTCGTCCTCCAGCTTGCGGTTGGTGGCCGTGACGATGCGCACGTCGACCGAGCGGGTCAGGGCCGAGCCCAGGGGGCGGACCTCGCCCTCTTGAAGGACCCGGAGGATCTTGGCCTGGAGCCCGAGGGGCATCTCGCCGATCTCGTCGAGGAAGAGGGTGCCTCCGTCGGCCAGCTCGAACAGGCCCTTCTTGTCCTCGGTGGCCCCGGTGAAGGCGCCCTTCTTATGGCCGAAGAGCTCGCCCTCCAGGAGGGTCTCGGGCAGGGCCGCGCAGTTTTGCGCGATGAAGAGCTTGTCCTTGCGGCGCGACTGGTAGTGCACCGTGCTGGCCACGAGCTCTTTGCCGGTGCCCGTCTCGCCCTCGATGAGCACGGTCACGCGGGTGTCGATGACCTTGGAGAGCTTGTCGTAGAGCTGCCGCATGGCCGACGAGTCGCCCACCATACGCTCAAACTTCTTCTGGGCCCGCTGTTTGAGGAAGCTATTCTCGCTGCGGGCGCTGGCCTCGGCGAACTTCACCCGCTGGTAGAGCCGGGCGTTGGCCACGGCCATCCCGGCCTGTTGGGCCATGACCATGGCGAGGTCGAGGTCGCGCTCGCGGAAGATGCCGGCCGAGGTGCGGTTGTCGACCTGGATGACCCCGAGGATCTCGTCGCCCTTCCACAGGGGGACCCCCATGGTGGACTGGATGCGGGCCCCCATGATGCTGGCCGTCTCGCCCACCTCGCGCAGGGCGTCGGCCGCGAGGACGGCGGCCCGCTGCTCGACCACTCGGCGCACGACGCTCCGGGAGACGGGGACGGCCTCGACGGGGACCCCCGCGCTGCCCCGCAGCCGGGTGGTGACGGGGACATACTGGGGCTTGTCCGGGACGCTGTCGTCGCGGAGGTTGACGGTGAGGTGGGTGGCCCGCGGAACGATCTCGAAGATGGCCTCGGCGATGGCGTCGAGGACCTCGTCGAGCTCGAGGGCCCCGGAGAGGCGCTGCATGGCCGCGAGCACGGTCTTGAGCGAGACCGGGTCGCTCTCGACCGACTGCCGGGCCTCGCCGACAGAGGAGACCGGGCGCAGGGCCACCACCCGGGATTCGTCCTCGGGAGGCGGTGCCGGGGGCGGTGCCGCGGGGGAAAGGGCCGGGGCCGTCCCGCCGCGCAGGGCGGCCTGGGCGGGGCCCTGGAGCTCGGCCGAGGGCATGGTGACGGACAGGACCGAGCCCGTGGGGGGCAAAAAGGCGGGCCGGGCGAGCTCGAAGCGCACGCGCACGAGGACGGCGTGGGAGGGGTCGCCGAGGTCGAGGCAGTCGCCGGGCTGGAGCTCTCGCTCAAACTGGACCGAGGCGTCGACCGGGAGCACCGCCCCCCCGCGCCGTACCCGCGACCCGTTGGTGCTGCGCAGGTCGCGGTAGAACACGGCCCCCGTGTCGGGGGCCACCCGGAGCACCCCGTGGGCCCCCGAGACGTGCCAGTCGGGCAGCAGGAGGTCGGCGTTGGGGGCCCGTCCCACGCAGACCTCGGCCGCGTCCCGCTCGACCACGCGCCCGCGCGCCTCGCCTTGTTCGACCTCCAGTCGGATCACGGCGCGGACACTAGTACACCCGCACCCGAATTCCCATCCCTCCGCGCGTCTTCCACTACCGACGGGCGCGCAGGCGGGCGATGAGCATCTGGGCCTCGAGGTGCATGAGGGACTTGCTCTCCTGCCCCTGCTCGGCGGCGATCACGGCCTCCAGGCGGGCGATGCACGGGGCGCACCCGTGGGGCGAGACGCTGTCGATGGCGGTGTGGATCGAACGCCGCACGAGGGGGTCGGGGTGGTCGGCCCGGGCCAGGAGGCTCTGCAGGGCCGCGGGGTTTTCACTGTGGGTCCAGGCGATCATGTAGGCGGCCTTGCGGACGACGTTCTTCTCCGGGTCGGTGAGCTTGGACTGGTAGCAGGCGAGGTCGCCGTCGGCGCAGTCGCGGGCCACGGCGGCCACCGCCCGGATGGTCGCCAGCTGGGTGGCCACGGGGCGGATCGAGTCGGCGGCGTCGGGGTTCTCCCGGGTGAGCTGCTCGATGTGATTCTGGGCCGTGGTGGCGAGGCGGTCGAAGACATCGTACGACCCGTGCCGCACCGCCGAGGCCAGGGGCATCAGGAGCCCGAGCCGGTAGGCCACCGTGTCGGCCCCACGAAACTGCGGGGCGTTGAGGCGCTGCACGAGGATGTCCACGGCCCGCGGGTCGCCGAGGAGGACCAGGGCCGGGGCCACCGACGGGGCCATGTCGTCTTCGCCCCCGGGGGTGCCCTCCCGGGCTACGGTGGCCATGGCGTCGAAGATCTGCCCCCTCCGGGGGTCGGCGTCGGGCAGGGTGAGGCCCGTGTAGGCCAGGGCCTCGGCCGCGGCGGCCCGGATGCCCCCGGGGGTCTGCCGGTCGCGCAGGAGGGTGAGCAGGGGGTCGATCGCCCGGGGGTCAGCGAAGTTGCGCAGGACATCGATGGACGTAGCCTGCTGGTAGCCCGGCGGGGGGGCCGTCATGCCCGGCAGGTTGGCGTACGAGTTGATGAGGAGGGTGACCTCGGGATTCTGGTTTTGCACCGTCGCGAGGAGGCGGGGCACCGAGGCGTCGGGGCCGAGGCGCACGAGGGCCCGCGAGCAGTTGTTGAAGGCGTTGGCCCGCCGGACGTTGAGGAAGAGCCCGTAGATGAGGGCGTCGACGACCTCCTGGCTGGCGTCGCCGATGACCCCGAGGGCGTCGGCCGCGGCCCGGGCCGTACGGATCTCCTGCTGGTCGACGGGGCGCTTGAGCACCCGCACGAGCACCGGGACGGCCTCGCGGGCCTGGAGGGCCCCGAGGGCTTGAATCACCGCCTCGCGGATCGACGGGGCCGAGCCGCTGTTGCCCGTGGCCCGGTCGATGGTGGCGATGAGCCGACGCACGACCTCGGGGTTGTTGGCGGGGCGCATCTCGCGCAGGGCCTGGGCGGCCCGCAGGGCGATGCGCTCGCTCTCGCTGTTGCCGGGGCTAAACTCCAGGGCCGCGAGGAGGGCCGGGATGGCCCGCGGGTCGCGGGAGCTGGCCAGGATCTCGATGGCCTCCTTGCGGGTGGCGATCTCCTCGCGATGGTCGAGGAAGGACTGGTTGATGGCCACGATGGAGCTGTTGAGGAAGGCCTGGACGGCCGGGTCTTGGAGGTTGTTGGGCGGGGTGGTGGAGGCCAGTTGGGACTCCCACAGCTGCCGCAGCCTGCGCATGGCCCCGGGGCGCTTGTTGGTGGTGCCGAGCCGGCTCACGTAGGTCTTGGGGTCATTCTCGTTTTCGCAGCCCGTGGTGACCGAAGCGGCAAGCCCAAGGCAAACGACCAGCCCCAAGCGCAGGAGTCCCGGTGAACGCATGACAGTCCCTCATGATCGTGAAAGTGGCGGCGCCTCCCTCGCGCGCGGAGGGGGCGATGGGCCACATCGGCCGGTGGCAACCGCAGTCCGGCCGGGCACGAGGGTAGTCACCGGGCCCGCACCTTGGCAACGGGCATCGTCGCCCCCCGAGGTGAGATTCTCAGGCGGCCCGAGGAAGGCCCGAGCCACCCCGCGGGGTCTTGCCGTGGAGGCAGAAGGGTGGTAGGACTCCGCGCGCCTTCGGGGTCTCCATCCGCAACCAACGGTTCGGGCCCATCCTCGGAGGTCGTCGATACACCTGTGTGGCCTCCTCGTGCAGAGGGTCCTCCGGGTGTACGGCGGGTCTCACCCCTCTTCCCGACTTAGGCGCTACACGCGTCGGGGCCGTTGCCGGGGTGGCACAGGTCGTCCAGCATGACCGCCGTGGCCCGGACCGGCTCACGGTGTTCGTTTGCGTCTCGATCTCACCCAACTACAGACCGCCCTGGAGGCCGCCGCGGCGCCTCTGGGGGCCGACCTGGTGGCCCTGGAGTTTCTCCAGATCCGGGGGCGTGGGCTCTTGCGGGTGTACATTGACACCCCGGGGGGCGATCCGCGGCTGCCGCGCGACCCCGCGGGCCCGGGGGTCACGGCCGACCTCTGCGCGGCGGTGAGCCGTGCGGCCTCGGCCCTCCTCGACGAGCTCGACCCCATCGAGGTCCCCTTCGACCTGGAGGTGAGCTCACCCGGGATGGAGAGGCCCGTGCAGAAGCGCAGGGATTTCGAGCGCTTCGTCGGGGCCGAGATCCGGCTGCGGGTCAAGCAGCCCGGGGGGGCCCGGAGCGTGGTGCACGGGACCCTCCTCGGGGTGCGCGACGGGACGGACAAGGAGGGGGCGTTTGTGGTGCAGGTCGCGGTGGCGACGCCCACGGGCCCCGAGACGCGGGAGGTCGCCGAGGCGGTCCTTACGCAAGCGCGCCTGGCGGAGATCAAGCCCCCGAGCGTGGGGCGCGGCGGAAGCAAGGCAGCGGACAAGAAGCACACCGGGAAGAAGCGTGCGACGGGCGGTGACGTCGACGCAGCGGGAGAAGCCCGCGCTCCCAACACCGACGGCGGCGACGCGGCCTGAGCGAAGGCTCAGGCGACAGTTGGAAGGTCAGACACCCACATGGCGACGAAGCAAATCCAGGCCCCCGCGAATCCGAACGCGATCCCCAACCTCTCGGCGACCCTCGACATCGTCGCCAAGGACAAGGGCATCGACCGCGCGGTGCTCGTGCAGACCTTGGAGAGCGCGATCCTCTCGGCGGCGCGCAAGCACCTCGGCGGCACGCGCGACCTCGTGGCCAGGTTCAACGACCGCGACGGGGGGGTCGACCTCTTCCAGCGGATGACCGTGGTCGACGTGGTGACCCAACCCGAGCAGGAGATCGGCCTCGATCGGGCCAGGGCCCTCAACCTCGACGTCGAGGTCGGGGACATGCTGGAGTTTCAGGTCTTCTACCGCCAGGAAGACAGCCGCAAGGCCGAGGAGCAGGAGCAGCGCTTCGGCGACCTCCTCCTCTTGCAGTCGGCCCGCAAGGGCTTCGGGCGCATCGCCGCCCAGGCCGCCAAGCAGGTGATCATCCAGCGGGTCCGCGACGCCGAGCGCGAGCTGATCTTCAACGAGTACAAAGACCGCAAGGGCGAGATCATCACGGGGATCTTCCGGCGGTTTGAGCGCAACGACATCATCGTCGACCTCGGGCGCACCGAGGCCATCCTGCGCGGCCGCGACCAGGTCCCGCGGGAGAATTACCGCCCCGGCGAGCGCATCGTGGCCTTCGTCAAGGACATCGACCGCGAGGCCAAGGGGCCGCAGATCATCCTGTCGCGCACCGAGGTGGGGCTGCTCATCAAGCTCTTCGAGGCCGAGGTCCCGGAGATCTACGAGGGCATCGTCAAGATCGTGGCGGCCTCCCGGGAGCCCGGGGTTCGTAGCAAGATCGCGGTCACGAGCCGCGAGTCGGACGTCGACCCCGTGGGGGCCTGCGTGGGCGTCAAGGGCTCGCGGGTTCAGGCCGTGGTCCAGGAGCTCCGCGGCGAGCGCATCGACATCGTGCCCTTCGACCGCGACCCGGCCCGGTTTGTCTGCAACGCCATCGCCCCGGCCGAGATCGCCCGGGTGGTGATCAACGAGAGCGACAAGAGCATGGAGCTCGTCGTGCCCGACGAGAAGCTCTCCCTCGCCATCGGGCGCAAGGGGCAGAATGTACGCCTCGCCTCGCAGCTCACGGGGTGGAAGCTCGACATCATCTCCGAGTCCAAGTTCAAGGAGATGGAGAACGAGAGCATCGAGGCCCTGTCCCTCATCGCGGGGCTCACCCCGGCGGTGGCCCAGACGATGTACAAGCTCGGCTTCCGGTCGCTCGAGGACGTGGCCGAGTCGGGGGTCGACGAGCTCGCGGGCATCCCCGGCCTCGGAGGGGCCGACAGCGCCGAGCGCATCAAGGCCGCGGCCGAGGTGGCCATGGAGGAGGAGCGTCAGCGCCGCATCCGCGTGGCCGGGGGCCGCACCGAGCCCCTGTCCGAGCGCGACCGCCTGCTGTTCGTGCGGGGCGTGGGCGAGCACACGATCCACCTGATGGAGCAGTCGGGGGTCCGCTCGGTCGAGGCCCTCCACGGGACCCCCGAGGAGAAGCTCGTGCACGACACGGGGCTGAGCCTCAAGAAGGTGCGGCAGATCAAGCAGGGAGCGGCCACCTTCCTCCACAGCGAGCAGCAGGTGCTCGAGGTGGCCCGCCACGAGGCCGCCGAGGTGGCCCAGGCCGCCAAGGCCGCCAAGGCCGCCGAGGCCGCCAAGGCCGCCGAAGCCGCCGAAGCCGCAGAAGCCCCTGCGGCCGACCCCCCCCAACACAACGAGGGCGGGACGCAGGCCTGATCGCCTGCGCCTTACGCGCCCCACGCGGGAGACCCCAGACCGGATGCAGATGGCGACCGAACGCAGCAAAGCCCCCCAACGCGCCAAGGCCCCCTCGGGCCGAGGCCCCTCGCCGACGCCCCCTGCGGAGGGTCGGCGCGCTCCGCGTAGGCCCCCCCCCGCCGAAGCCGCACCCCCGCGTGTTTTGGGGCCCCGGCGCACCTGCGTCGGCTGTCGCCAGGAGGGAGCCCCCGGCGAGATGTGCCGCGTGGTCTCCGGGCCCGACGGGGCCCTGTGCATCGATGCCCGGACGTCCCGCGGAGGACGCGGGGCCTGGGTTCACCCCACCCGGGGCTGTGTCAAGGCCATGGTCCAACGGCACGCCGCCGAGCGGACCCTCAAGGTCGCCGTACAACGCGACCTCGATGCGGCCGTCATCCTCCGCGACCTGGCCGCCGCCATTCGCCAGAAGATCACCTCCCTCGTGCAGGTGGCCGCCCGCACCCGGGGCCTCGCCGTCGGAGCCGAAGCCGTGGCCGACGCCCTGGAGCGGCAGCGGGTCCCCCTGGTCATCGTGGCCCGCGACGCGGGGTCCAATTCCAAAGCCCTCGCCGAGGAAGCCGCCGAGGGACCCGGGCCTGTCGTGCGCACCTATGGTACCAAGGCCACCCTCGGCAACTGGCTGGGCCGTGACGAGGTTGCCGTGTTGGCAGTTGTAGAATTTCGAATTGCAGCAGAGCTTGTGGCGAGCTTTGATCGGCTTGCGGGAGTGGAGGAATGATGTCAAGTACGGTAAAGGTTTATGAGATCGCTGCGGATCTCAAGATGGATGCGGAGACCGTACTCCACAAGATCCGCGACCTTGGGATCAACGCCAAGAACAAGATGTCGAAGATTGAATCTTCGCATGTCGAGATCATCAAGTCTCAGATCCTCAAGGACCATGAGGCCAGCTTCGTCGAGGTCGAGGTGGCCCCGGGGATCCGCAAGCTGAAGCGGGTCGAGGCTCCCCCACGCCCGGCCCCGGCTCCGCCGCCCCCGCCGGTGGTGGCCGCTCCGGTGGCCCCCGCTCCTGCCCCCGCTCCCCCGTCGTCTCCTGCCCCGGTGGAGGCGGCCCCGGTCGCCGCGGCCCCCGCGGCCCCCGAGCCTGCGCCCCCCGCCCCGGTCGCGGCGTCCCCGTCCGAGCCCGCCCCCTCGGCCTCGGCCCCGGAGGCCGTCGCGGCGTCCCCTGTGTCCCCCCAGGGCCCTCCCGCGGCTTCTTCCCAGGAGGAGGCTCCTGCGGTCGCGGCCCGGGCTCCTGAGGCGGCCCCCGAGGTTGTTCAACCCGTTCGGGCTGAGGCCCCTGCGGGGTCTGCGAAGGGCTCCGCGTCGGGGTCGACCCGCGCCAAGGGCAACGCCCCCGCCAAGGGGGCCCCCAGGGCCTCGGCGGAGGCCCGCCCGGCCGAGGCCCCTGCGGTCACCAAGGCCCCCGAGCCCGCGGCCCCCAAGGCTCCTGCGGCGGAGGCCCCGGCCGACACGCCCAAGGCTTCTGCAGAGGCTCCGGCGGAGGCTGGGCCCGCCCCGGTGACCTCGGGTCCGTCGGGCGAGGGGTCGCGCAGGCCGTCTCCCGAGGGGCCCGTACGCGCGGCCCCGGCGGCTTCGGCCCCCCTGTCCGCGCCCATGTCGGCTCCGGGGCCGGGGGGCAGCGTGGCCCCGGCGGCCACCGACGCGGCGGGGGTTCCGGGAGCCCCGGGGACCGAGCGGCGGACGGGGATCGCCCGCTGGGATCCGATCTCCAAGAAGATCGTGTACGAGGAGAGCAACCGCGGGTCGATGCGGCCCACGATGGGCCCCGGGGGGCCTTCGCGCCCTGGGATGGGGGCCCCGGGGGCTCCGGGAGCGCTGCCGGGTCAGGGCCCGCAGGGGCGCGGACGGATCTACACGGTCGAGAAGCCCACGGGGACGCGGCCGGTGGCCCGCCCGGGACAGAGCCGTCCGGGGATGCCGGGCATGGGCCCTGGCATGATGCGGGGTCGGCCCGGGTTCGGGCAGAGGGGCCTCGGGGGGCCGGGTCGCAGCACGGCCCAAAGCGCCCCGGACATGGCCCAGCACAAGAAGGTCATCAAGATCGAGGCCCAGATCACCCTCCAGGAGCTCGCCCGACGGATGAGCATCCGGGCCACGGAGGTGCTCATCAAGCTCATTCAGATGGGCGAGACGGGCAAGAACATCAACTCCACCCTCGACTCCGACACGGCCAAGCTCCTGTCGAGCGAGTTCGGGTTCACCGTCGAGGACGTGGCCCTCAACACGGACGAGATCATCGCCAAGGCCCTGTCGCTCAACCCCACGGTGGGCGAGATGGTGTCGCGGCCCCCGGTGGTGACCGTGATGGGTCACGTCGACCACGGCAAGACCACCCTCCTCGACGCCATCATCGGCTCCCGGGTGGCCGAGGGCGAGGCCGGCGGGATCACCCAGGAGGTGCGGGCCTACAAGGTCGCCACGGCCAAGGGCCCCGTGATCTTCTTCGACACCCCCGGTCACGCGGCCTTTACGGCCCTGCGGGCCCGCGGGGCCAAGCTCACCGACGTGGCCGTTCTCGTGGTGGCCGCCGACGACGGGGTCATGCCCACCACCGTCGAGGCCATCAACCACGCCAAGGCGGCGAAGGTGCCCATCGTGGTGGCCCTCAACAAGATGGACCGCCCCGACGCCAACCCCACCAAGGTCCTCCAGCAGCTCATGCAGCACGATGTCGTGCCCGAGGAGTTTGGCGGAGACACCCTGGTCGTGCGGGTGTCGGCCAAGGCCCGCACCGGCATCGAGGCCCTCCTCGAGAGCCTCGCCCTGCAGAACGAGATCCTCGACCTCAAGGCCGACCCCAAGAAGCCCGGGATCGGCACGGTCTTCGAGGCCAAGCTCGACAAGGGCCGCGGGGCCGTGGCCCGGGTCCTCGTGCAGGAGGGCATCGTACGCAGCGGCGACGTGGTCCTCGTAGGCTCCGCCTTCGGGCGCATCCGGGCCATGTTCGACGACCGGGGCAAGCCCCTGGAGAAGGCCGGGCCGAGCACCCCCGTGGAGATCCTCGGCCTGTCGGGCGTGCCCAACGCCGGCGACAGGCTCTACGTCTGCGCCGACCTCCGCAAGGCCCAGGAGGTCAGCGAGCAGCTGCAGATCATCGACCGGATGTCCCGCCCGGCCCAGCAGCAGATGTCGGGCCTCGACGCCATCGCCCGGGCCCTGCAGAAGGACGGGGCCATCACCGTCGCGGTGGTGGTCAAGGCCGACGCCCAGGGGGCCGTGGAAGGCCTCAAGCAGGCCCTCACCCAGCTCTCGACCGAGAAGGTCCAGGTCCGGGTCATCCATGGCGCCGTGGGGGCCATCACCGAGACCGACGTGCAGCTCGCCTCGGCCTCCAACGCGGTGATCATCGGGTTTAATGTCCGCCCCGCGGGCAAGGCCCAGGCCGCCGCCGAGGAGCAGAAGGTCCCGTTGAAGTTCTACAACGTGATCTATGAAGCCGTCGACGAGATGAAGCTCCTGATGGTCGGCCAGCTCAAGCCGACCTTCACGGAGAAGCCCCTCGGGCGCGCCGAGATCCGTCAGGTGTTCAACATCACCAAGACGGGTCTGGTGGCAGGCAGCATGGTCACCGACGGCACGATGCGCCGCAACGCCTTCGCGCGGCTCCTGCGCGACGGGGCGGTCAAGTGGGAGGGCAAGATCAGCTCGATCCGCCGCATCAAGGAGGACGTGAAGGAGGTCACCCAGGGCTTCGAGTGCGGCATCTCGTTGGAGAACACGCCCGACCTCAAGCCCGGTGACATCCTTGAGGCGTACGAGTTGGAAGAGGTCGCCGCGACGCTGTGACCGCATCGGGCGCGCTCGGTCTTCATCGACCGGGCGCGTGGGGTGGGGGGCGATCGGGGTGTCGGCGGAGGCATTGGGGCGCGTGAGGTGCGTCCGGGAGGCTGCGGTGGCGGTTCAGTGCTCGGGACGGACACGGTTTCAGTTGTTGGATGAAGACGGCGACGAGCTCCCCGGGACGTGGGAGTTCTTCTGGGAGGGGCGCGACCCCTTCGAGGCCGTCATGGCCGCGGTGACGGAGGTCTCTGGCCGTCCGTGGCGTTACACCGCCCGCAGCTCACGCGGCGGACGATTCTCCCCCACCCGCGCCCGGGCCATGGCCGTGCGTGTCAACAACGTCTTGCGGGCCTCGCTCCGACCCCGGGTGGCCGCCGTGCTGGCCCGGGTAGTGCGCGACGAGTTCGAGCCGCGCTCTCGCCGGGTGGTCGACCCGGCCGCGGTGCTCGCGGTCCTGTCCGGGGACAACGACCCGGGCGACGAGGCCCTGGAGTCCTGCCCCGAGCTTCACGCCGCGAAGATGCTCCTGGCCTTCCGCAGCGCCCTGCGCAGCGCCCGCGAGTGCGGCGGGGGGCTGCGCGTGTCCTGGCGCGTCGAATAGTTCGCGCTCGGACGCGGTGGTATCCTTCCCCTCATATGGTTGTCGGGCTGCTTCGTATCCGTCTCCACCTCCCCGGGGCCCGTTCGCTCAAGGATCGCCGGGCCCTGGTCCGACGGGCCCTTGATCGGGTGCGGGCCCGCTTCAACGTCTCGGCGGCCGAGGTGGGCGACCTCGAGCGTTGGCAGGTGGCCTCCCTCGCCGTGAGCGTGGTCTCCAACGAGCGGTCCCACGCCAATGAGGTCCTCGACAAGGCCCTGGCCCTGGTGGCCAGCGCCGTCGCCGGGGAGGCCTCGATCCTCGATCAGCAGCTCGAGCTGATGTCCTACGGCGACGACGAGCCCCTGACCCCCCGCGATTCTCTGCCCCCTCTGGACACGAGGCTCCCCGATGCCGACCCCGACGAAGAAGATTGATCCCCATCGCCGGGCCGGCCGCGTGGCCGCCCGCATCCGCGAGGAGCTGGCCCGGATCCTGGTGCACGAGTTCAACGACCCGCGGCTGACCCAGGTGCTCGTGGGCGAGGTCCGGGTGTCCGAAGACCTGTCCCTGGCCTGGCTGCGGTTTACCCTGCTCGGCGACGACCCCGAGGGCATCCGCCGGAAGCAGGCCGGCCGTCGGCTCAAGGCCCTGGTCCCGGCCCTGCGGGCCAAGCTCGCCCCGCGGCTGGAGATGCGCCGGGTGCCCGACCTCCTGTGGGAGCAGGAGGACACCCGCCCCGAGGACGTTCGCATCGAGACCCTGCTCCACGAGGTCGCCGAGGAGCTCAAGAAGCCCTCGTGACGGACAGCCTCCCGACGGCTCTCAGGGTTCAGCCTCACGGGATCCTCGCGGTGGACAAACCCGCGGGGTGCACCTCCCACGACGTCGTGGCCTGGGCCCGACGCGCCCTCGGGACCCGCGCCGTCGGACACGCCGGCACCCTCGACCCCATGGCCACCGGGCTCCTGGTCATCCTGGTGGGAGAGGCCACGAAGCTGTCGGGGCACCTCACGGCCCAGTCGAAATCGTACGAAGCCACGGTGCGCTTCGGGGTCGCCACCGACTCCCTCGACGCCGACGGTACGGTCACCCATCGATCGCCCGAAGGGGCTGCCCCGCCGAGCTTTGTGGCGGTCGAGGCGGCCCTCGCGGCCATGGTGGGGCCCATCGAGCAGGTTCCGCCGGCGGTGAGCGCGATCAAGGTCGACGGCGAGGCCATGCACGCCCGGGTGCGGCGGGGTGAGACGGTGGAGCTGGCCCCGCGGGCGGTGGTCTTGCACGCGGCGGGGGTAGGGGCGGTGCGGCCCGACCCGCCCGAGGCCGACGTGTCGATGACGGTCAGTAAGGGGTTTTATGTACGGGCCCTGGCCCGCGACCTCGCGGCTTCGCTCGGGACCTTCGGGCACCTGACGGCCCTGCGTCGCACCCGGTCGGGGGCCCTCGATGTCGCGGAGTCTGTGTCGGGGCAGCGGCTGCGCGAGGCCGGGCGTGGCGACCCCGAGGCCCGGGCCGAGGTGATGGCGGCCCTGCGTCCCGTGGCGTGGGCGGCCACCCTGATGGGGGCGGTGACGGTCTCGGACGAAGACGCCGCGGCCCTGCGGGTGGGCAAACGGGTCGCGGGGGAGGGGGCCGAGGGGGTGGTCCTCGTGCTCGATCCGGCCGGGGTGCCGGTGTGCGTCGGGGAGCGTCAGGCGGGGGTGCTGGTGGTCGTGCGGGGGCTGTTGCCGACGGGATGAGTCAGGCGCTCAGCGCATGCCCGGCATGGCCTGCTGGAAGCCCTGGATCACCCCGTTGGGGTTCACGAACACGGTCTGGGTGGGCGGGGCCCCCATCATTGCGCCAGGGTTCCACGCGCCGCGGGCGGCCTCGTAGGCCGGGGGAACGGCCGTCGTCGAGGCCCGCCAGAACCCCGGCATCCACTGGTTGCCCTGCCACGCGGGCTGCTGCCAGCCCATCCCCGGCTGCGGGGGATTGTCCCAGTGCCCCGGGATCCAGCGGTACTGCTGGTTGACCCAGTCGTAGTGCCCCTCCACCCAACTCTGCCCCGGGTGGCCGACCCCGACCGGTCCCCAGGTCTGCATCGGGGCCGCGGGCGGCATCGGGGCCGCAATCGGCATCGGGATCTGGCCCACCTGCACGCCCACGTTGGCCCCCACGGGACCGGCCTGGACGCCCATCTGCGCCCCGACCCCGACCCCGCCGCCCCCCTGGACGCCCATGTGCGTGCCGGCCCCCATCGGGGCCCCAGGGGCCACCGCGACGGCGTGCCCGTTATCGTACCCCGGGTGCTGCTGATGGTGCACGGCCACGGGCTGCGGGGGGTGCGATCGCACGACGCACCCCGCGAGGGTCCAGGTCATCAGCCCCGCCAGCCCCACCGATCCAAACGTCCTATGCATGCTACCGCTCCTTGTTCTCGGTTGGTGTCTTGCGCGCCCGGGGACGCGCAGGACGGTATACGACCCGCGGACCGGGATTGACACCCCGGGCGCGGGCGAAAGTCTGTCGGGGGGGCGAGGGAGTGACGCCGGAGGGGCGTGAGGTCAGTTGCTGACGCAGCGCCAGACGGAGTTGGGGCCGCCGCCGGAGCAGCTGCTCGTGCTCGGGCCGGGGCCGCCGCAGCCGAGAGAGCCGCAGTAACGCTCGTTCCAGCCGTAGAGGCTGCCGGTCATGGTGGTGCCCGGAGGGGCGGTGAGGTCGCTGCCGTAGCGCCACACGGTGCGCCCGAGGGTGACGCTGTCGCACACGAAGGGTCCGCTCGTGCAGCCTCCGGCCCCGGCCCCGCACCAGGCGTTGCAGGCCGAGGGCTCGATGAGCACCCAACGGAACCCCGTGGGGCCCTGGCAGCGCCCTGCCACGCAGGTCGTGCCCGAGCCGCAGACGGTGCCGCAGGCCCCGCAGTTGGCGTTGTCGTTCTGGAGGTTGCGCTCGCAGCCGTCGCCCGCCGACCCGTTGCAGTCCGCGAAGCCCGAGTTGCACGTGAACCGGCACGTCGACGACGTGCACGCGATGGTCGCGTTGGCCCGGGTCGGGCAGGCGTTGTTGCAGGCCCCGCAGTGGCCGAGGGTGCTCGTGAGGTCGACCTCGCAGCCGTCGCCGGCCGTCCCGTTGCAGTTGCCGAAGCCGGTCGAGCACGCGAAGGTGCACGCGCTCGACTCGCACGCGACGCGGGCGTTGGCCCGGGCCGGGCACACCGTGCCGCACCCGCCGCAGTGGGCGGGGTCGGTGGCCGTGGTCACGCACTGCCCGCTGCACACCACCTGGCCGCTGCCGCACACGCCCGCGCAGCGCCCCGCGGCGCACACCTGGCCGCTCGCGCAGGCCATCCCGCACCCGCCGCAGTGGGAGGGGTCGGTCTGGGTGTTGACGCAGCGCCCGCTGCACGCCGTCTGCCCCGTCGCGCAGTCCAGGACGCACGCCCCGTTGGTGCAGATCTGCCCCGTCCCGCAGGCGTTTCCGCAGGCCCCGCAGTGGGCCCGGTCGGTGCGGGTGTCGCGGCACACGCCGCTGCAGTCGGTCTGTCCCGAGCTGCACGACACGACGCACACGCCGCCCGCGCAGATGCGCCCGCCCTCGCAGGTCAGGCCGCAGGTGCCGCAGTTGGAGCGGTCATTCCGCAGGTCGCGGCACGACCCGTTGCAGTCCGACAGCCCCGACCCGCACGACACGAGGCACTGCCCGCTCGAGCAGCTCCGCCCCGCCGGGCACGCCGTGCCGCAGGCCCCGCAGTTGCTGTTGTCGCTGGCGAGGTTGCGGCACACGCCCGCGCAGTTGACCTGCCCCGTGGCGCACGACACGACGCACATCCCGCCCGAGCAGCTCCGCCCCGCGGGGCACACGTTGCCGCAGGCTCCGCAGTGGTTGTTGTCGCTCGTGAGGTCGCGGCAGACGCCCGCGCAGTTGGTCTGCCCCTCGATGCACGACACCGAGCACATGCCCGAGGCGCAGACCCGCCCGGCGGGGCACACGGTGCCGCAGGCCCCGCAGTGGCTGTTGTCGGTGCGGGTGTCGCGGCAGACGCCCCCGCAGTCGGTCTGACCGGCCCCGCACTGCACGACGCAGGCGCTGCCCACGCAGGCCTGACCCGTCGGGCAGCGGGTCCCGCAGGCCCCGCAGTGGTTGTTGTCGGTGGTGAGGTCGCGGCACACGCCCGAGCAGTTGGTGGTCCCCGCGACGCAGCTCACGCGGCACACCCCGCCCGAGCAGAGCTGGCCCGCGGGGCACCCGGCTCCGCACATCCCGCAGTGGTTGCTGTCGGTGGCGAGGTCGCGGCAGACCCCGTTGCAGTTGGTGGTCCCCGCCCCGCACGAGAGCCGGCAGGCCCCGGCCGAGCAGAGCTCGCCCGCGGCGCAGGCCATCCCGCACATCCCGCAGTTGGCGTTGTCGGTGGTGAGGTCGCGGCAGACCCCGGTGCAGTTGGTGGTCCCCTCGGCGCAGCTCACGCGGCACATCCCGCCCGAGCAGAGCTGCCCGGCGGGGCAGGCGGTGCCACACGCCCCGCAGTGAGCGTTGTCGGTCTGGGTGTCGCGGCAGGTGCCCGCGCAGTTGGTCGTGCCCGCGGCGCAGGACACCTGGCACATGGAGCCCGCGCAGACCTGTCCGGCGGGGCAGGCGGTGCCGCAGGCCCCGCAGTTGGCGTTGTCGGTGGTGAGGTCGCGGCACGCGCCCGCGCAGTTGGTGGTCCCCTCGGCGCAGCTCACGCGGCACATCCCGCCCGAGCAGAGCTGGCCCGCGGGGCAGGCGGTGCCACACGCCCCGCAGTGGGCGTTGTCGGTCTGGGTGTCGCGGCAGGTGCCCGCGCAGTTGGTGGTGCCCGCCCCGCACGAGACCCGGCAGGTCCCGGCCGAGCAGAGCTGGCCCTCGGGGCAGGCGGTGCCGCAGGCCCCGCAGTTGGCCGAGTCGACGCGGGTGTCGCGGCAGGTGCCGTCGCAGCTCGTGAGGCCCATGGGGCACGAGGTCACGCAGGCCCCGGCCTGGCACACCTGGCCGGCAGGGCAGGCGTTGCCGCAGGCCCCGCAGTGGGCGTTGTCGGTGCGCGTGTTGGCGCAGAACCGCTCGCCTCCGCCATCGGCCCCGCCGCCGGGGGTGGTGCAGGTGGCGAGGTTGCTGGCGCACTCCACGCCGCAGGCCCCCATCGAGCAGACCTGCCCCGCGGGGCAGACCGTGCCGCAGGCCCCGCAGTGGCTGCGGTCGGTGGCGGGGTCGACGCAGCGGCCGTTGCAGACCGACAGCCCCGGCGGACACTGCAGGGTGCAGCGCCCGGCCATACACGCCTCGAAGCTCTGACAGCGCGTGCCGCAGGCCCCGCAGTGGGCGGGGTCGGTCTGGGTGTTGATACAGCTCGCGCCGCACCGCGTCTCCGGGGTCGCGCACGCGACGTCCATGCCGGTGTCGAGGGTGCCCCCGGCGTCGTTGCCGCCGACCACCGTGCTGCCGCTACTGCAGCCGAGGCTAAGCGCCAGGGAGGCTGCCAACGTGGCGCCCCATCGAGACCAAAAGAATTTCATACAGCACTGACCTCCTACCACTCGATAGGAGCACGCCCCGAGGCGCCGGGGTAGCGCGGGGCGTGTGCCGCATGTCGTGGGTGGGCGTCGAGGCTCAGAGCGTGCTGGGGGGCGAGGTGGTCTGGAGCGCGGCGTCGTCGGCATGGATCCCGGGGACGGGGTTTTCTTCTTCGCGGGCCTCCCACAGGGCGACCGTCCAGGAGAGGAAGAGGGGCCCCAGGATGACCCCGGGGGCCCCGAACACGACCAGGCCGCCGACGAAGGCCACCAGCATCCAGAGGAAGGGCAGCTCGGTCGAGCCGCGGGCCAGCATGGGCCGGAGCACGTTGTCGATCCCGCCCGCGAACACCGCGATGATTGCCATGATGATGGCCGCCCAGGGGCGACCCGAGAGGTAGAGGTAGATGGTCGCGGTGACGGTCACGAGGGCCGTGCCCACCATCGGAACGAACGACAGGATAAAGCTCGCCACGCCCCACACGATCGCGTGGGGCACCCGCAGGGTGATGCTCGCGATGCTGATGATGGCGGCCTGCACCCCCGACACGCCGACGTTGGCGAGGACCACGCTGTCGATCACCTCCGCGGTGGTGTGGCGCAGGATGGCGCGCTGCCTCGGCCACGGGATCAGCCGCGGCAGCACCCGGTCGCGCAGGCCTCGGCCCCTCACGGCGAAGGTCACCCAGGCGGTCAACACCACGAAGACCGAGAACAGGGCGTCGGGCGCCGCGGAGAGGCCCTGGGCGGTGGTGCGGGCGAGCCAGGTCCCGGCTTCCTCGGCGAGGGTTCGGGCGCGTGCGGAGAGCTCGCCGACGGGGAGTTCGTTGCTCATCGGGCCGAGGCGATGGCGGATCCAGACTGTCAGGGCGCCCAACGAACGGTCGAGCGACGCGGCGCTCGAGGTGTTGATGAGGGCCCCGAGTTCGCGCAGGGCGACCCACACCGCGATCACCGAGGGCACCAGGATGACGAGCGACACCAGGAGGGCGAAGGCCGTGGCGATGGCCCACTTCCACCCCGGCCGATCCACGCGCTTGATGCGGCGCAGGACCCAGGTGATCGGGCGCTCGGAGACGTACCCGAACACGAGCCCTGCGCCGAGTTCGGTGAGGTAGGGGCGAATCGAGACGACCGACATCGCCAGGGCCGCGAGGAACAACCAGGTCGTGGGCGAACGCAAGGGAGGCGCGTGCTCAGGAGAGGGGGAAGGCACCATGGCCAGGAGTGTAGGGCCGAACGAGGCCGCCCGCAGAGCGCGGGGGGCCGGGGCGGTCAGCACTCGTCGGCGACGCAGAGGGCCTTGGCAAAGTCGTGCTTCCTCAACGCAGCGTCCGCGATGAGAAAGAAGATGGAGCTGGCGTCCCCCCAACTGAACTTCGTTCCGCCTCCGCTCCCGAGCTGGAGGAGGAGGGTTTCTCCGGGCGGAGGGAGCCCGCGGTAGTAGGCCGCCCGGCCGAGGCCCAGGGCCCCGAACAGCGGCGATCGTGTGCGCTGGCCGTAGACGGTGTCGTAGAGGCTCGACTCCTCGGCGAGAAGGCCCACCCCGTAGGCCTGCTGTGGGGGCGGCAGGGGGAGCTCGCGGGACAGGCGGAGGGCGATGGCCTTGTGGCGGTCGAAGTCCTGCACCTCGGGAGGAGGGGTCAGCGGGGCCACCTCGCCCACCGTGAAGAGCACCCGGGCCGCGACCTGGAAGAGGTCGCCATGGTCGCCGACCTGGATGTCCTGGCGCACAAAGAACGACAGAAGCCCCGCAGGCGGGAGTCTGCCCTCGGTGTCGAGGGGCGCGAGCTCTTCGAGCCGGAGCTGCCCCACGAAGCCGAGGGGTACGCGCACATGGGCCCCGTCGACCGTATGGGGGGTCGCGGCGAGCCCCTGCGAGAGCTGTGCCTTGGCCGCCAACACCTCCAGCATCGCGGCCTCGATCTCCGGGGTGAAGATCGTGATGGCTGCGGCGGCCAGTCGGTCGAGGGTGGCGATGCGGATCTGGGCGGCGTAGAAGACGGCCTCGTAGACCGGGCGTTCGGCGGTGGAGGCCTCGTGGACCGGGCCGATGCTCTCGACCACCTGGACGAGCCGGGCGAGCAGGACGGGGGGCTCAGGGAGCGACGGGGGGTCCTGGCCGAGCTCGAGGGCGACGAGGCCCGGGTCGGGGGCGGGGGGCAGGGGGCGGAGGTAGTCCTCCAGGGTGGGCATCGTGGGCTCCGAGGTGGGGGAGGTGGGGGGGCTCAGTCGCGGTAGGTGACGGCCCCGATGGGCGCGCTACTGGGACTCCGCCTCGGCGCGGGCAGCCAACTCCTCGAAGCGCGCGACGAGCGACGGGGCGTTGTCCGACAGCCAGCGGCGGCAGCGCCCGGTGTCGATGCCCGCCTTCACCATCTCGACGATGTCGCTGGCATCCTTGAGCCGCGGCGACTTCAGCTTGAGATGCACCAACGCCTCCGCCGACGCGATCGGAACCTCCCCCGCCCCAGGCAGCACCGGAACCAGGGCCAGGGCCCCGTCCTCTGCCTGCGCCGTGAGGAGATCGATCAGGACCCCGTTGACCTGGATGGGGACCCCGGGTTTCATGGTGACCAGCCCGCCTGCGTGGTGCTCGAAGGCCTCGTCGCCGACGAGAAAGTCGACGTCCTTGGTCGCCCGAGGAACACCACGCACGCCCACCGCGAGGCCTCCGACGAGCGCATGGCGCAGCCCGAGGGCCGTCAGGTGCTGCGAGGCGACCCGGGCCGCGGAGAGCACCTCCGGAGCGACCACGCCTTCGAGGCGGGAGAGATCGGCGGGCCCGAGGTTCATGCTGGGTTGTCCCCGGAGGACCGAGAGGTGGGGGGTTGCGAGCACACGGTCGGTGCTACGCCCGCGGGGAGTTCCGCGCAACAGGCTGGCTGCATAGGGCGGCGGTCCGATCTGCCTCTGCCTCTGCCCCTTCTGTCCAGCCCGCGAGGCGAAGCCGAATCAGCCCTCGGGCGAGCTTCCGACCGGCGTCGGCAAACCCTTGGGGGGCCCGCAGGGTTCGTTTGCGTTCGAGTTCCGAGAACACGGCGGTATAGGGCTCGAGGGCCGCGTCTCCCGCCTGGGCGAGGGCGCGTTCAGCGTCGAGGCTCTCGGGCGTTCCCTGGCCGAGCCGGAGCAAGAGGGTGTCGAGGTCGGGGCGGTCAGCGTCAGGCACGGCGAGAGCGTCGCGCGGGAGGCGACGGGGGACAAGGCGCCCGGCGGTGCCCATCGAGCAGTGCCAGCGAGAGATGGTTGTGAACGCAGAAGGGCGGGTTTGAAACTACCGCTGTCAACTTAGCGATTCAGCCTGCCCGGCCTCCCGCCAAACTCCGACAATCGATCCGATTGGAAGCTCGGGGCGCCGCGCCGCGGGCTGAAGCCCGCGCACCGGGAGGATCGCGCGAACAGGAGTGGGTGAGGGCCGCCGGTCGCTGGCCACCACGACATCCCGGCAGATCCACGGCCTCGGAGCCCAAAGTTGACAGCGGTAGTTTCAAACCCGCCCTTCGCCCCTATCCCGCCTTGGGCCCACGGCTACCGCACGAGGTTCAGCGTCGAGAGGTCCTGGGTGACCGAGGCCGTTCCCTCGACCGCGACCCGCAGGACGACCCCTTCCTCGGTGACGTACGCCTCCTGCGGCCGCACCCCGGTGATCTCTCCCCGCAGCCGCGTTCCCGGCACCAGCTCCCGCGACAGGGCGGCCTGGGCCTGGGCCCGCAGCCGGTCGATGCGGGCCCGCATCGGGAAGACCGCCCTGCGCGCTACGTCCTCCCGCAGGGAGCCCCGCAGAAACCACTCCCCCATCCGCAAGAGGGCGCTCCGGGTGTCGAGGGTGTAGTCAAGCTCGCGGACGACCAGGTTGCCGCTCGCGGCGTCGTACGCCGGCAGGCCCGCGAGGTACACCGTGCCCGTGGTGTTGCCGAAGGGCGGGTCGGTGAAGGTCACGTCCATCTCGATCAACAACGCCTGACCCGAACCCCGGGTCCGCACCCCCCGCACGAGCACGTCGTGGCCCGACAGGCGCAGGGTTCGGCCTTGAAACTCCGAGGCCACGAGGCGGGTCACCTCGGCGAAGTCGACCGCGGCGTCGAAGGTCATCCGAAAACCCCCATCCCCCTGTCCCCCCGCCCCCGGCGGCGGAGCCGGCTCCAGCGGCGGCAACGGGCGCGGAACCGACGGCCGCACCGCCCCCGCCGTCACCTGCGGACGCGCCACGATGCCCACCCGGGTCTCGACCCGCGCGGTGGTCACCGTAAACGGCGCGGCAAATACAGACTCCGGCGCGAGCTGCAGCCAGAAGCCCTCCCCCAGGTCGATCGGCGTCTGCAACGCGGCCCAGAACTGCTCGGCCCGCGGCCGCAGGTCGCCTCGGGCGGCGATCCGGCTGTCCATCTGGCGCGTGGCCGTGGCCACCTGCTCCATCACAAACTGCGAGGCGATGCCCGACACGTCGACACGAAACGCGGTGAGTTCGCATCGGTCGAGGAAGCGTACGGCCCCCGGGCGGGTCTCGCTCACCACCCGCCAGTCGGGCGACAGCGCCAGGGCGGTCTCGGTGCGGATCACCACACGGCGCCGGGCCTCGTTGATCCCGCAGGAGGCCACGGGCTGACAGATCCCGCCGAGCAGGGGGATGGGCAGGCCCCCGGGGGTGCCTACGCAGGCCTCGGCGGCGATCTCCAGGGTGGTCTCGGCCACGATGTGCGACCCCTCGGCCGTAAACCGAAATGGAGCCCGCTGGACCGTGTACCGAATGCCCACCGGGGTCACCCCGATCATCCGAAACTGCCCGCCCGTGTCGAAGGTGCGCGGGACCTCGGACTCCAGGCTCTGGAGCGTGTCGCCGAGCTCGGCCGACAACGGGGCCTCGATGCGCGAGGTGGGCAACGGGGGAGGGTGCGCGGGCGTCCCGGCGGGGGGGCGGGGCACGTTGAGGGTGTGCCCGCAGCCCGCCGAGGCCCCAAGGGCGGCCAGCAGGAGCAGAGGAACCGAGCGGGTGAGCAGCGACGGGGGCATGGGCATCGGGAGTGTAGCGGTATACGTCGGAGGGACGCGAATCCATCACTGGCCGGGTGCCACGGTGGCCGTGGTAGCCTCCGGGCCGTGCGTGACGCCCTACGATTGCCGGCCGAACGGCGGTACCCCGACGAGCTCGCCGCCCTCGCGGCCAACGACACTGACCCCCGGCCCGCGGGGTGGGTTCTTTCGCCCCGGGCGGTGGAGAGCTTCATCCTCGGGAGCGGTGGTCGATCGCTCTCGTACGAGGTCGACGGGGAGGCCCGTGCGGTGGCGGTGTCGCGGAAGTTCTACGGCGACGACGTGCTCGTGCAGCGGGCCATCGTGACCCTGGCCAGCGACCGGGGCCTCCTCCTCATCGGCGAGCCCGGAACGGCCAAGAGCTGGCTCTCCGAACACCTCGCCGCCGCCGTCTCGGGCACCTCCCTCCTCACCATCCAGGGCAGCGCCGGGATCACCGAAGACCAGATCAAATACAGCTGGAACTACGCCCTCCTCCTGGCCGAGGGGCCGAGCCTGCGGGCCTTGGTTCCGGGGCCGTTGTACCTCGGGATGCGCGGGGGGCAGGTGACCCGCTTCGAGGAGATCACCCGCACCCCCCACGAGGTGCAGGACACCCTCCTGTCGGCCCTGTCCGAGAAGGTCATGCTCGTGCCCGAGCTGCCGGGCGAGGAGGGGGTGGTCCTGGCCCGACGCGGGTTCAATGTCATCGCTACGGCCAACACCCGCGACCGCGGGGTCAACGAGATGTCGTCGGCCCTCAAACGCCGCTTCAACTTCGAGACCGTGCCCCCCGTCGACGACCTGCACGAGGAGGTCAAGATCGTGCGGGGTCAGGTCACGGCCCTCCTCCAGGGGGGCGTAGCCGAAGGGGTTAGCCTGGGCGACGACGTCCTCGACCTCCTGGTCACCACCTTCCACGAGCTGCGCTCGGGCAAGACCCTCGACGGCGTCAAGGTCGACCGGGCCGGGGCCGTGATGAGCACCGCCGAGGCCGTCAGCGTCGGCTACCACGCGGCCCTCTTCGCGGCCTTCTTCGGGGCCCGGAAGATCGAGCCCGAGCACCTCGTGATCAACCTCGCCGGGGCCGCGGCCAAGGACGGAGGCGACGACGTAAAAGCCCTGCGCTCGTACTGGGAGGTGGCGGTCAAACCCCGGGCCACCCGCGACGTGGGGCTGTGGAAGGCCTATTACAAAGCCCGTTCGCACCTCAAGGGCGGCTGAGTCGCACCCGATGGCCGCGCGCAAGAAGGCCGCCCCGCCGTCGGGCCCCCCTGCCACCGCCGCCGAGGCCGTCGAGGCCATCGTGGCCGACCCGAGGGTGCTGTGGTTCCCCGTGCGGCACTTCTCGCCGGCCTGCGCGTGGCACCTCGCCCGGATGCTGCGGGCCGCGCGCCCGGCGGCGGTTCTGGTCGAGGGACCGGCCGACGCCGACCCGCTCATTCCCCACCTCGTCGACCCGCAGACCGAGGCCCCGTTCACGCTGTTCTCGTCGTACACCGACGCCGACAACCGCTTCGGTCAAAACGGAACCCTCTCGGCCTCGCCCGAAATCGCCGTGCGGTACCGCGGCTGGTGGCCCTTCACGGCCCACGCCCCCGAGCATGTGGCCCTCACGGTGGGGCACGAGATCGGGGCCAGCCTGAGCTTCTGCGACCTGCCGCTGTCCGAGACCATCCCGTACAAACACCTGCCCGCCCGGGAGACCTCGCAGGCCGTCGACGACGGACACCTCGCCCGCAGCGCCTACTTCGAGGCCCTCCGCACCCGACAGCGCCGCCGCTCGTTCGAGGAGTACTGGAACGCCACCTTCGAAGCCGCGGGCCACGCCGCCGCCCCCGAGGCCTTCCGCCGGGCTGTCCTGACCTTCGCGTGGTGCGTGCGCTGGAGCACCCTGGGGCCCGACCAGAGCCCCGCCACGGCCCCCCCCGACCCGGCCCTCGTGGCCGACGGAACCCTCGCCCGCGAGGCCTTCATGCGCGACCGCATCGACGCGGCCCTCAAGGCCCACAAGGGCGGCACCGTGGCGGTGGTGACGGGGGCCTTCCACACGGTGGCCCTGCCCTGGACCACCCCGGTTCGTACGAAGCTCCGCCGCGACAAGCAGCTCGACACCCTCGTGACGGCCCACTCCTACGAGGCCCTCGCGGGGCTCTACCAGCTCAACCGCCTCCCTGGATACCAGCACGCCGTGTGGGAGGCCCTCACCGCAGGCGAGGCCCGCCCCTACGACGCCGCGGCCCTCGTGCTCATTACCGAGACCATGCGGCGCCTGCGGGCCCTGCGCGAGCCCGCCTCGACGGCCGATGCCGTGGCCGCGTGGCGTTCGGCTCAAGACCTCGCCACCCTGCGCGGCAACCGCGAGGTCACCCGCGACGACCTCCTCGACGCGGTGCAGATGACCCTGGTGAAGGGCGACATCCGCGTGCACGGGGCCGCGGTCGAACGGGTGGCCCGCGAGGTCATGGTGGGCTCCCTGCGCGGACAGGTCACCCCCGCGGCAGGAACGGTCTCGCTCCTGCGCGACTACTACGCCCAGTGCAAGGCCCACCGCATCGACGTGAGCGGGGCCAACAAGACCCTGCGCTGCGACGTGGGGCGCTCGCCCGAGCACCGCCACAAGAGCGCGTTTCTGCATCAGTGCGCCCTGCTGGAGGTTCCGATGTTTGTGCCGGTGGCGGAGGGCAACGCCAACGCGGCCTACCCCGGAGGCTTCTACAAGGGCCCCGACCTCGCCACGGGGGAGAACATGCACCTCCTCGGCGAGACCTGGGGCCTACGCTGGACCGAGCGGGTCGACGAGCGGCTGTTGGACCTGTCCGACCGCGGGGCCACGGTAGCGGCGGCGGCGGCGGAGCGGGTTCGGGTGTCGCTGGCCGAGGAGGCGGGGGACGCGGCGGCCACCACGCGGCTGCTCTTGCGTGCTGCCCAGATGGGGCTCACGGAGGTCTTCGACGACGCCCTCACGGCGGTGGAGGAGGCCATCACCGACGACACCCTGTTTGAACACCTGGCCGCGGCCCTGCGCGATTTTGTGATGCTCTACGCCTACCGAGACACCCTGGCCACGCGGGGGCATGGGCGGGTGTTGGGCACGATCGAGGCCCTGTTTGCGCGGTGCGCCACGACCCTGCCTGCGGTGGTCTATGCCCAGGGCGACATGGCCCCGAAGGTCCTCGACGGGATGCAGACCCTCGTGCGGGTGGCCCTCACCTTCGACGGGGCTCGCCTCGACCGGGGGCTCCTCATCGCGCGGCTTCAGGAGATGGTGTCGACCCAGGACGGAAACCCCACCCTGCGGGGGGCGGGGTATGGGGTGTTGTATTCGCTCGGGGCCACGCGCGAGCGGGTGGTGGCCGAGGCCCTGGAGGTGTACCTGCGCGGGGGCGACGAGGAGGCCCTCTCGGCGGGCCCGTTCCTCGACGGACTGTTTCTGTCCGCGAAGAACATCTTCCTCGGCTCGACCCGCCTCCTGCGTGCGGTCAACGAGGTGCTCGGGGCCCTCGACTGGGCGCGTTTCAAGCGCATCCTGCCTGACCTGCGGCGGGCGTTTACGCAGTTCATCCCGACCGAGATCGACCAGATCGGGCAGCGGGTGAGCGAGACCGTGGGGCTCGACGCGGTTGCCCCGCGCGACCTGCCTGTTCCCCCGGCCCTGGCCGAGCTCGCGGCCGAGGGCGACCGGGCCGTGGCCTCCGTGCTCGACGCTTGGGGGTGAGAGGGCCCGCGGGTTGGACGGCCTCGGAGGCGGTGGGGTACTGTCAGGGTCATGAGTTCGCGCGCGACCGCGGCAGCACTGTGGGAGCCCTCCCCGCCGGAAGACTGGTACCTCGCGGACGGCTTCAACATGCCCATCACCTTGAAGACGCAGCACCGCGAAGACACGCTCCAACAGGTCTTCGAGGCCCGCATCGCGCGCACCCAGAGCGACGCGACGATCGCTGCCAATGTGGCCCTGCGCTGGGATCAAGCCCACCCCGGGGTAGGCGTCGATCCCGACCTGCTGTGGGTAGAGCCCGCCATGCCCGAGGGGTCGCGCAGCGTGATGACCTGGGAGAAAGGGTGCGGGGTGCCGCGCATCGCGGTGGAGGTCGTGGGGCGCGAGACGGCCTACAAGGATTACAACACTGGTCCGGCGAAGTACGCCGCGTCGGGCACCCGCGAGCTGTGGGTGTTTGACCCCGACGGATACGGCCGCACCGACGCCCAGGAGGGCCCCTGGGTGTTGCAGGTCTGGCGCAGGACCCGGAGCGGGTTTCGCCGGGTGTATGCGGGCGACGGGCCCGTGCGCTCGACCGAGCTCGACGCGTGGTTGGTCGTGGTCGGCGACCTCCTGCGCGTGGCCGACGATCGCGAGGGCACGAAGCTCTGGCCCACCACGGCCGAGGAGCGCGACATGGCCGAGGCCGAGCGTGACCGGGCGTTGGCCAGAGCGGAGGCCGCGGAGGCGCGTATCCGAGCGCTGGAGGCGAAGCTCGCCGGGGGTGGAGGCGGCTGAGGGTTCCGCATCCGGGTCGCGGGATCAAAACCGGTATCGGGGCTATGGGCAGCGAAGCCGCAAGGGCGCGAGGGCCGCAAGGGTCCAGACGTGATGGGGGGCCTCGGGCAGGCGAAGGTCGGCGCGCGGGGGGAGAGATGTTGCTGATGATGGCCCTGTCGCCCGCAAAGCGTCGGGGGTGTTACACCGATGCCTCCCCCCAAAAAAACCTTCTGCCCCTTGCGACCCTTGCGCCCTTGCGGCTTCGCTGCCCGTCGCCAGCAGCCCGTCGCGCGTCGCGGTGGGGGTCGCCACACTGCGGTCGACCGCCGCGAGGCCGACGATGGATGAACCTCAGGCGGCTGTCGAGGCTGCGAGGCGTGAAAGCAGCCACGGCGTCCACCAGGTCGGGCGGAGCGAACCCCCACAGTCGGCGTAGTGAATCAGGGGCCGCACGCTCCGGACGGGGCGGGCATGCCGCTCGACAAGCTCACGGAGGATGCCGTACAGGCTCATCGCCCGCGCATCGTAGAGGTGCTTCGCTGCCGCAAATAGACCCGCACGGCGCGAAGGGGAGCGCATCAAAGCGGGACAACCCCAACCACCGCCGCGCCTCCCCATCCGAACAACGCCCCGCGTACCAGGCCTCTCGCACTCGACGCGACAGCAGGTCGAGCGGCGGCGTGGTGCTCGGGCGCAGCCCCGCGGCGGCCCCCTGGCGCCATCGCAGATAGTCCAGCAGGTTGCGGCGGCCGTCCTCGGTGGCGAAGCCTGGGAGCGGGGCGAGGTAGCGTCGGTTCCAGAGTTGGTTGAGGGCGATCTCCAGGGGGGTCTCGAAGTGGTCGCGCACGGTGTCCACCATACGCGCGCAGTCCGTGAAGTCGTGTACGCCCTGCGCCGGGCCGAGGAGCGAGTGCAGGGCTGCCGTCGGCATCAGAAACTCGGCCGCGAAAGCCCGCGCGCGGCGCTCGCGCGGCAGCTCCTGGGGCAGGTAGCGCGACTTCGTGAGCTCGGCCGCGTTCGGGGCCGCGGGGGCCTCCGCGTCGAAGTCCACGATGGCCTCGGTGCCCTCCGACGCCCGGTCGAAGAGCACGTGACAGAGCTCGTGCGCGAGCAAGACCCGCCGACGTAGGTCGTTGCGCCACGCGTGGGCGGCGGTCGACACGAGGACGGCCGCGCTCCCCGCCCCACCGGCCTCGATCACCGCCACCGCCTCCACGTCCGGGGCCTCAAAGCCGTGTGCTACGACGACCACGTCGAGGGTCTCGTACACGCCGAGAAGATCAGGCAGGCGGCCCTCGGTGTTGCCCAGGAGCTCGCGTACAGCCCGTGCTTGGATCCGAACCTCAGTCTCCACGTTGGCGCCGGGCGCCACGGCCTCTAGCGTCCATCGCCGTGCGCGGGGTCGACCCAGGCGCTCGTTGACCTCGAGGAGGCTGCGGCCTGCGTGCAAGGCCACCTCGCAGGCGTGCAGGTCGGCGTCCGACAGCGCGGCCCACTCCGCATCGCGGCTCCGAAAGGCCAGGGTCGCGCCTGCTTCGCGTCGCATCTCCCCGTAGAGCAGGGCGTTGATGTCGAGCCGCAGCACCCGCGCGAGGGCGTAGAGCTCGCCGACGGTCGCGTCCGCGCCGCTCTGCTCCAGGGCCTTGATGCGCGTCGTCGCCACCCCAGAGCGCGCCGCAACCTCCTCGGGCGACAGACCCGTCAGCGCACGCGCACTTCGGATCGCGACGGCCCAGGCCTGCGGGGTCATGGCAGGACACTAACGACCGCGCCAGCCCCGAGCAAGCCCGTTGCGAACCCCGGCCCATGCGGCCCCCGACCGCTGCACCCGCCGTCGTTTACGCCCCGCGCGACTTGCCCATGCCCCCGGCCCTGGGTCGTGCTCCTGCACCACCCCCGCGAGCGCGGGCTCGCCAGCGAGCTCTGCGTCGACCGCAGAGGCATCGCGCGGCACCAATGGGTGGGCGGCAGGTCACTGCGCGCCGCTCATGGAGCCTTCGGGCTGGAACGCCTCGGTACGAGGGCAAACCAGGAGGGAGGGAGAGGCTGGGATTCAGGAGATGTGTTGGGGGACCTTCCTCTCCCCCTGCGGCACACGGGTCACCAAACTCCCCTCTCCACGGGCTGAGGTTTACCCGCGGAAATGTCTTTCGTTCGGCTGCGTTCGGAATTCCTCGCCGGCCAATAGGTACCCCGCGGGTCAGCCGTGTACCGGACCACGCAAGTTCGTGCCTCGATCGGGGATCGATGGCGCCAGGCCCGACGGCCCTCACCCCAACCTGTTCGTACGTCACCCATCTACCCTCTCCCGTAACCGGGAGAGGGTTCCGTCATGCTGTGAGAATCGAAGAAGTGTTGGTATATCGACTCACCCACTCTATGCTCACGGTACGATGGCCCCCTCTCCCGGTCACGGGAGAGGGGAAATGGGTGACGTACGAACAGTATTGGGTGAGGGCCGTCGGGTGCTGGCCGACGCTATAGCTCGGGGGCGCCGATTCACTTCCAGGCCGACAGAGCAAGGAAAATCCGTGGGTAAACCTCAGCTCCACGGGAGAGGGGGCGCGCGTTACACGAGAATCAATGGGGGAGAGGGAGAGTTCCCCATCCTTCCCACAATCCACAGTGGCTGCACGGCCAACTCGCCCCCAAACCCCTTGTCCAGCCCGAAGGCTTCATGAGCGCAGAGGTCTCGCGCGGCATCATTGGGTGGGCGACAGGTCACTGCGCGCAATACCTGTTAAAGTCCCACCACTGCGACCGGTCGACTGCGACTCATCCTGGTGCCGTCTCCTAGCTGTCCACTTACATTCCTTCCCCAGCAAACGACGCCGGTCCGCAATAATGCGCAAGTATGTGCGCCACCGGCAGCGATGGCAGTAGCGTTATTGATCTCAACAACGGGGCCCACCGTCCAACGTTGGAGTCTGGAGTTGCGATCCAGGTCAATTGGAGTATCGTCGCCAAGTTGGCCTACGTTATTTGCTCCCCAACACACCACGTTCCCGTGAACGCGAAGTGCACACGCATGGCCGCCGCCTCTTGCGATCTGCACTACATCTGTCAGGCCAACAACCGGAACTGGTGTCAGGCTACCAGTATTATCACCCCAACATAGAGCCTGACCACCACGCTGTATTACACACTGGCTGGTGATTGCGACAATGTTTGAAAGTTCGGGCATCACAGTAGGCACCCCATCGTACGGTGGCATGTATGGACTTCCCCATTCGCGCACCGTGCCATCGCGGTTCAATGCCCATATGAAATCACCCCCGCCGGCCAACTGTACAATATTCTCAAGATGTACAGTGCGGTGCGGAATGTGCCCAGCATCCACCAGAAATGTCCAGCCTGAGCCCCAGCTACGGATCTCACCGGATCTCCGCAGAATACAGAGACCCGCGGAATTGATGCTAAACGTGATTGCATCGTCGATGTCTTGCACCTGACCCGGCCTCAGCCGCCGCCGCTCGATCCAGTAACCGATGCCAAGTTGGCTGTGCTCATTGCTGCCCCAGCACCAGACAGTGCCGTTCCGTCGTCGAGCGCACGAAAAATTACCCGCCGCGGCGATTTCGACGGCGTCGTCGAGGTCGGCGACGGGTAATGGTCCGACACGCGAGTTGGTTGTGCCATCACCAAGCTGGCCGTCCTGGTTGAAGCCCCAACACAAAACCTGCCCCGTCCTTCGTAGAACACAAGTGTGTCCGATGCCCGCGGCGATCTGAACGATCGGCACCGAAGGCAACGGCAGCGGGGCGTCGATGGGTGTGTCGATCACGACGATGTCAGCGCCTGCGTCGCTCGCAGCGCCCCCTGTCAGCGATCCCTGGCAGGCGCCAATCAGCATCACAACGGCGACGATCGATCTCGCGCTGCCCTTCGGCTCCATGGCTCTCTTTGCCTCAGCCCGTCTTCCCGTCAGGGTTGGTGTTGTCCCTCCGACGCAGCCAGCTCGGGACTGTACTACCAGCTTCTCGGCGGCGCCAAGCTGGTTGTTGAACCGCTCGGAGGTGATCCTCTCCGCGGTGCCTCCGCGCGACCTGCCTGTTCCCCCGGCCCTGGCCGAGCTCGCGGCCGAGGGCGACCGGGCCGTGGCCTCCGTGCTCGACGCTTGGGGGTGAGAGGGCCTGACTACGCATGAGCCTGACGCGCGGCCTTCTGGGCAGGGGGGCATCACGTCGAGCAGGTGCGCGAACTGGACTGCTGGGATCGACAACACGCCCGTCGCGTGGCCACAATCCCGGGGATGTCGTCCCGCGCAGCGCTCCACCTGCTCCTCGACCAGATCCCTGACGGGGCGCTCGTACAGGTCCACGAGGTCCTCGTGATACTCGCGGCCAACGATCAACTCACGGCCGAAGACGAGGCTGCCCTCGAAGCGGGCCTCGCCTCGGCGCAGGCGGGGCGGGTGATTCCTGCGGAGGCGGTCTACGCCCAACTCGACGCGATGCTGGCGGCGAAACGGCCGACCCAGCGTGGCGCGTGACCGTCCGGTATGCGCCCGAGGCACGCGACGATCTCGCAGGCAATGGGGGCAGACGGCCTTTCGCCTCGTGGAGCGGCCCCTGGTGATCTACGACCAGCGCGACCACGAGGGCATCGTGGTGCTCCGCGTCCGCGACGGTCGTCAGGCGCCGATCGAGCCGTAGCCTCCGTGCTCGACGCCTGGGGGTGAGGGGCCCTGGTTGGACGGCGTCGGAGGCGGTGGGGTATCGTCGGAGGCATGCGTTCGCGCGCGGCTGCAGCGGCACTGTGGGAGCCCTCCCCGCCGGAACACTGGTACCTCTCGGACGGCTTCATGATGCCCATCACCTGGTGCATGCAGCGTCGGAGAGACACGCTCCAGCAGACCTTCGAGGCCCGCATCGCACGCACGCAGGGTGACGCGACGATTGCCGCCAATGTGGCCCTGCGCTGGGATCAGGCCCACCCCGGGGTGGGCGTCGACCCCGACCTGCTCTGGGTAGAGCCCGCCGTCCCCGAGGGGATTCCCAGCGTGATTACCTGGGAGAAGGGGGTCGGGGTGCCGCGCATCGCGGTGGAGATCGTGGGGGGCGAGACGGCCCACAAGGATTACAACCAGGGTCCGGCCAAGTACGCCGCGTCGGGCACGCGCGAGCTGTGGGTGTTTGACCCCGATGGGTACGGCCGCACCGACGCCCAGGAGGGTCCCTGGGTGTTGCAGGTGTGGCGCAAGACCCGGAGCGGTTTTCGCCGGGTGTACGCGGGAGACGGGCCCGTGCGCTCGACCGAGCTCGACGCGTGGCTGGTCGTGGTCGGCGACCTCCTGCGCGTGGCCGACGATCGCGAGGGCACGAAGCTCTGGCCCACCACGGCCGAGGAGCGCGATCGGGCCGAGGCTGAGCGTGACCGGGCAGCGCAGGAGCGTGACCAGGCTGCGCAGGAGCGTGATCGCGCTGCGCAGGAGCGTGACCAGGCGTTGGCCAGGGCAGAGGCTGCGGAGGCGCGCATCCGAGCCCAGGAGGCGAAGCTCGCCGGGGGCGGAGGCGGCTGAGGGTCTCCGCATCGGGGTCGCGCGAGGGCCAAAACCGGCTACCCTTCGCCGCTCGCTGATGGATCGTCCTGCCCCCGCACCGCCTCCTCCGCCCCCGTGTACGCCCCGCGCGACCTGCTCCCGCTGTCTGCGGCCCGTGGGCTTCTGCTGGTGCCCCCACCTGGTCTCCCTGCCCACCCGAACCCGGGTCGTGCTCCTGCAGCACCCCCGCGAGCGCGGGCTCGCCATCGGGACGGCCTACATGGCCAGCCTCTGCCTGCCCAATGCCGAGCTCCACGTCGGCGTCTCCTGGGGCGACTCGGCCGCCCTCGGGCGGGCCCTGTCCGACCCCGACCGTCCCGCGGCCCTGCTCTACCCGGGCGAGGGGGCCGTCGACATCCTGGCCCACCCCCCGAGAGGCCCCGTCACCCTCGTGGTCGTCGACGGAACCTGGAGCACCGCCCGCAAGGTCGTGGCCCGAAACCCCGTCCTGGCCGCGTTGCCGCGGTACGCCTTCACGCCCCCCACCCCCGGGGCCTACCGCATCCGACGCGAACCCTCCGCCGCCTGCGTCTCCACCCTGGAGGCCCTCGTGCACGCCCTCGGGGCCCTCGAAGGCGACCCCGAACGCTTTCACGCGATGCTCAACCCCTTCCACGCGATGATCGACGCCCAGATCGCGTGCGAGAGCGCCCTGCGCAACCACCGCGGCCGCGGACCGCGCCCCCCGAAGCCCCCCCGCCCGCGGGCCCCCTCTGCCCTCCACGGGCGCCTCGGAGACGTGGTGTGCGTCGCGGGCGAGGCCAACACCTGGCCCTACGGCCCCGACGGATCGGCCCCCCGATGGCCCGACGAGTTGATCCAGTGGACAGCCCACCGCCCGGCCACCGGCGAGACCTTCGAGGCCCTCGTGCTCCCCGAAACCCCTCTGGCCCCCGCCACCGAGGTGCAAACCGGGCTCTCTCCCGAGCAGCTTCTCCAGGGCGAACCTCGCTCCGAGGCCCTCGCACGATGGGCCGCCTGGGTTCGCGACACCGACCTCGTGTGCGGGTGGGGTGACTTCGGGACCGCCCTCTTCGAGGCCTCCGGGGGCTCTCTTCCCGGGGCCCGGGTCGACCTGCGTCGGCTCTGCCGGATCGAGGCCCAGGGCAACGTCGGGGCTCCCGCGGACTACCTCGCCCGCCTCGGCGAGACCCCCGACGACCTACAGCCCCTTGGACACGGTCGGGCAGGCCGCCGTCTCGCCCAACTCGCCGCCATCGCCCGCCACCTCGCCCGCTGAGAGGCTCCCAAGGGTCGGCCAAGGTGTGCGATCAACAGCCTCCGCGTCGCCCCCCATCGCCCCGAAGGTCCCCCGCCCCATGTGGAAACCCGCCCTCGTCTCGTTGTCCCTCTTCGCCGCCGTGGCGTGCAACCGCCGTGATCCGTCCCCGGCGAGAGCCTCCGCGGCGAGCACCGCAGCCCCGGCGCCCTCCTCCGCGGCGACTGCGCCTCGTCCTGCTCCCGCCGCCCCCGCGCCTCCGGGAGAGCCCCTCGTGCTGGTGTCGGGGCGCTCCCTGGGGGCCGTACGCCTCGGCATGACCACGGCCGAGCTGCGGGCCCTCGGGGCGCTCCAGGAGACCTCGCGCCGGGTCGACCAGGTGACGTACAGCCTCGAGCCGTACGCCCTGACGGTGCGAAACGACCGGGTGACCCGGGTGGCGGTGACGGTGGCGCGTCACCCGGGAGGGGTGCGGGTGGGGACGCTGCAGGTGCGGGCCGACACCCCCATCGAGGACGTGACCGCGGTCTTGCCCGGGTGTGGTCCCGTGGAGCTCAACCGCGGCGGGGCCGTGGCCGTCTGCGACGGAGGCCAGACCCGGGTGATGCGGGTCGGTCCGCCGGGAGAGCTCGTGATCGAGGTCCTCACGCCGTAAACGCAGGGGCCTCGTGGGGGTCGTTCGGACCCAGAACGATCAGCCGTCCTGGGCGCTCAGACGCACCGTCAGTTGGGGCGCGAGGGCCCGGATGCCCGCGAGGGCCTCGTCGAGGCCGACGACCTCGTCGATGAGCACCACACCCCGCCCCAAAGGCTGGGTCCGCGCGAGGTGCAGGGCGAAGGCCGCGATGGCGGCTCCCCCCACGGCCATCCCGTCTTCGGCGACAAGACCCCGCACGGAGGTCTTTCCCGAGGGGTCGCGGCTCCGGGCCACCAGCTCGACCCGCGACCCCACCCCGTGCAGCACGAAGCGCCGCAGGAGCACGAAATACGCCCCCAGGGCCTTGCGAAAGAGCCCCGAGCGCATGAGCCACCCCGGGAGCCATCGAAACGAGGGCCACAGAAACGACGGGGCCGGGGCGAACCCCAACGAGACATCGGACACCCCCGTGCTCGCATGCAGCATCGCCACCTCGGGGAACGAGAAGCTCAAGGTCCACCGGGCCCCGCCCGGGAAGGGGAGCACGGGCCCCGGGCACGCTGCCTCCTCGGTCGTCGAGACCCCCGCCCGAACCACCCGGGCCGGCAGGGCCATGGCGTCGACCATCAGGTCGATGGTCCCTTGTCCCGCCCCCGAGAAGGGCGAGCTACGAATCCCGATCTCCAGCCCCGTGGCCCCGGGTCGGGCCTCGACCGCCGCCCGCCCGACCAGGTTGGACAGGCCCGTGAAGATCCCGGCCCCGAGGACCACCGTCCCAGCCGCGGGGGTCTTGCGTCGTTGCAGGAGGCGTTCGACCACGGCCCGGTCGGAGCTGGCCTCCAGCATCACCAGGCCCTCGCGCAGGCAGTGGGCCACGAGGGCGTCCGGAGGAGCCGCGTGGCTCGACGACACGTTGACCACCACATCCCCCGCACGGAGGGCCGCGAAGGTCTCGGGGTTGCCTGCATCAACGACCAGGTCGGGACCGCTCCGCCCGGCCACCGCCACCTCGAGGTCGGCGACCCCTCGCAGGAAGGCCACGGTCCGGCTGCCCAGAAAGCCCCGCCCCCCGACGACCACCACCCGCTGGCTCATGGCCGCGAGTATGAACCCATTCCCCGCCCGGGATGAAGCCCCTCCTCAGTCGCGGTCGGACTACGTCGGACCGAGGGTGGTCAGACCCAGGTGCGACCCCGAGATGAAGCTCGGGCTCAGGGAGAACCCCGTGGGCTTGAGGGTCTTCGCCCCGTCGCGAGGGGCCGACACGACGGCGAGGTCGCCCCGGGTGTTGACCGCGAGGTGGCCCGCGTGGATGCGGGGGCTGGGCATGGTCACCCGATCCAAGAGCCGGCACGGGACCACGCAGTACCCTCCGTCCCGGTCGGGGCCAGCGGGCACGACCACGCCGTTGTGGGGGGTCTCCGCGTCGCCCCCGAGGCGCAGGGTGACCTCGCCATCATGGGCGCACACGGCGCAGGCCTCGACCTGCCACCGGGACGGGTCGCCCGAGGCCGCGGACAGGGCCCGCAGGGCGGCGACATTGGGAAGAAGGGGCTCGACCGACAGGAGGCCCCCGGCCGGGCCGACGGCGTCGAAGAAGGAGGCGGACAGGGCTCCGACGTTGGCCCCGACATCGACGACCCGGGCTCCGGCCAGGGGGAGGGTGTCGAGGTACCAGCGGGCCTGGTGCGTCATCGGCGGGCGAAGCGCCGCATGACCGAGCTGGTCAGGCGGCCGTGGTAGGTGCTCGGGATGGCGCGTTTGAGGGTCTGGATGACCTTGGCCTCGATGTGCGGAAAGACGTAGAGCTCGCCCTGGTCGCAGCCCTTGAGGGCGAGACGGGCCACGTCCTCGGCCTGGACCCGGTTGCGGTCCATGAGCTTGTGGATGAACTCGGTGCTCACCTGCTCGGAGCTGTTGCGGGACGAGGCCGCGATGTTGGTGCGGAAGAAATACGGGCAGAGCACGGTGCACCCGACCCCCGTGCCCTCAAGCTCGGCCGCGAGGGTCTCGGACAGGGCCACCACGGCGGCCTTGGTGGCGTTGTAGGGGGCCATCATGGGCCCGCAGGCGAAGGCCGCGATCGAGGCCACGTTGAGGATGTGGCCCGCCCCCCGGCGCCGCATGGCAGGCAGGAAGAAGTGGCAGCCGTGCACGACCCCGCGGAGGTTGATGTCGATGATCCAGGCCCAGTCCTTGAGGGGGATCTCCCCGACGGGCCCGCCGACGCCCACCCCGGCGTTGTTGATCACGAGGTCGACCGAGCCCAAGGCCTCGAAGGCGGCGGCGGCGAGGGCCTCCATGTCGGCCTCGCTGGCGACGTCGCAGCGGCGGGCCGTGGCCTGACCGCCCCGGGCTTCGACGAGGCGAACGGTCTCGTCGAGGCCGTCTTCGTCGACATCAGCCAGGAACATCCGTCCCCGGCGGTCGGCGAGCTGGAGGGCGAAGGCGCGGCCGAGGCCGCTGGCGGCGCCGGTGATGACAGCGCGAGGTTGAATGGGCAACATGGTGGGCCGGGAGCATACCGCCCCGGGCGAGTTATGGTACCCACCGAGGCCCATGAACGCACTTGACGAGCAGGCCGCCCGTTGGCTGGCCGACGACCCCGACCCCGCCACCCGTGACGCCCTCGGGGCCCTCCTGGCCGCTGGGGCCGGGGGGCACCCCGAGCTGGCCGACTGCTTCGCGGGGGCCCTGGTGTTTGGCACCGCGGGCCTGCGCGGCCTCCTCGGCCCGGGTCCCAACCGGATGAACCGGGCCATGGTGCGACGGACCACCGCGGCCGTGGCCGAGGTTCTGGTCGGGCGTGTGCCGGGGGCCGCGAAGCGAGGGGTGGTGGTGGGCTACGACGGCCGACGGATGAGCCGGGAGTTTGCCGAAGACGCCGCCCGGGTGTTGGCCGGTCAGGGGCTGGTGGCCCACCTCTTCGACGCCCAGGGCCCGACCCCCCTCACGGCCTTCGCCCTGCGGCACCTCGAGGCCGCGGGGGCGGTGATGATCACCGCGAGCCACAACCCCCCGGCCTACAACGGGTACAAGCTCTACTGGGAGCACGGGGCCCAGATCGTGTCGCCCCTCGACGTGGAGATCGCCGCGGCCATGGCCGCCCTGCCGGGGGTGTCCGACCTGCCCCTTCCCACCCTGGAGGAGGCCCGGGTCGCGGGGCGGGTGCGGGCCGTGCCCGAGGCGGTGGTGGGGGCGTACCTGGAGGGGGTTCGGGCCATGGCCCTGCACCCGGGAGAGGGGAGCCCCCTCAAGATCGCGTACACGGCCCTGCACGGGGTCGGAGACGCCCTGGCCACGGCCGTCCTCGGGCGCTTCGGGGAGGTCCGTTCGGTGCCCGAACAAGCCCAACCCGACGGGGCCTTCCCCACGGTCAACTTCCCCAACCCTGAGGAGCCCGGGGCCATGGACCGGGTGTTCGCCCTCGGGTCTTCGATCCGGGCCGACCTCGTCCTCGCCAACGACCCCGACGCCGACCGCCTCGCCGCGGCCATCCCCCTGCCCGGCGGGGGCTTCCGTGCCCTCACGGGCAACGAGGTCGGGGTCCTCCTCGGGCACTACCTCCTCACCGAAGGCCCCGCCCTCGGGCGCCCCATGGTGGCTACGTCCATTGTCTCGTCGCCCCTCCTCGGGCGCATCGCCCACGACCTCGGGGCCGACTACGCCGAGACCCTCACGGGATTCAAATGGATCATGCACCGCAGCGCCGAGCTGGCCGCGGCCACCGGGGCCCGCTTCGTCTTCGGCTACGAAGAGGCCCTGGGCTACTGCGCGGGCGAGCTCGTCCGGGACAAGGACGGCATCTCCGCGGCCTACCTCCTGGCCGAGCTGGCCTCCACCCTCAAGGCCCGCGGGCAGACCCTGGCCCACCGCCTCGACGAGATCGCCCGACGCCACGGGCTCTATCTCTCCGGCCAGCACACCGAGACCCTGCCCGGGGCCGACGGGGCCGCGGCCATCGCCGCCCGGATGGCCCAACTGCGCGGGATGACCGTGGCCGAACTCGACGGGCGCCAGGTGGTGGAGCGGGCCGACTACCTCCGCGGGGTGGTCGAAGGGCGCGGGGTCGAGCGCCCGACGGGGCTCCCGCCGAGTGACGTCCTGCGGTTTGACCTGCACGACGGGGCCCGGGTGATGGTCCGCCCCTCGGGGACCGAACCCAAGATCAAGTACTACTTCGACCAGCGCGGGGAGGTCGGGCCCGACGGCTCCCTCGACGCCGCCCGGGAGCGGGCCGCCACCCAGCTCCGGGGCCTGATGACGGCCTTCCTGGCCCTGTAACGGGGAGCGGTTACAGCTCCATCTCGGTGACGGGCGCATCGACCCGCAGGGTGGGCTCGGTGCGCTCCTGAACCTCCCGGGCGCTCACCCCCGGGGCCACCTCGCGGAGCATGAGCCCCGCCGGGGTCACGTCGATCACGGCCATGTCGGTGATGATCCGGTGCACCACCCCGCGGCCCGTGAGGGGCAGGCTGCACGCGTGTACGATCTTCGGGGTCCCGTCCTTGGCCGCGTGCTCCATCATCACGATGAGGCGCCGGGCTCCATGCACGAGGTCCATAGCCCCTCCCATGCCTTTGACCATCTTGCCCGGGATCATCCAGTTGGCCAGGTCGCCCGCGGCGCTCACCTGCATGGCCCCGAGGATGGCCAGGTCGACCTTGCCCCCGCGGATCATGGCGAAGCTCAGGGCGCTGTCGAAGAAGCTCGCCCCGGGCCGTGTGGTGATGGTCTCCTTGCCGGCGTTGATGAGGTCGGGGTCGACCCGATCGGGGGCGGGGTAGGGCCCCACACCCAGCACGCCGTTCTCGCTCTGGAGCACGACCTCGACCCCGGGGGCCACGTAGTTGGGCACGAGGGTCGGCATCCCGATCCCGAGGTTGACGTAGTAACCGTCGCGCAGCTCGCGGGCGACGCGGCGGGCGATGTCTTCGCGTGTGAGCATTGGTCGACGCCCCCTTCAGCCCTTCTGTACCGTGCGGCGCTCGATGCGCTTCTCGTACCCGCTGCCCTGAAACACCCGCTGCACGAAGACCCCGGGCAGGTGCACGAGGTCGGGGTCGAGGACCCCGGGCTCGACCAGCTCCTCGACCTCGGCGATGGTCACCCGCCCGGCCATGGCGCACAGGGGGTTGAAGTTGCGCGAACTCGCGTGAAACACGAGGTTGCCGTGGCGGTCGCCGCGCCAGGCCTTCACGAGGGCGAAGTCGCCCGTGATGGCCTCCTCCAGGACGTAGGCCCGGCCGTCGAAGGTGCGGGTCTCCTTGGGGTCGCTGGCCTTGACGATGCTGCCGCCGGGCCCGTACCGCATCGGAAGCCCGCCTTCGCTCACCTGGGTCCCCACCCCCGCGGGGGTATAAAATGCCGGGACCCCGGCCCCTCCCGCCCGCAGCCGCTCGGCGAGGGTGCCCTGGGGCACGAGCTCGACCTCGAGCTCGCCTTGGAGAAACTGCCGCTCAAACTCCTTGTTTTCCCCCACATACGAGGAGGTCATCTTGCGCAGCTGGCGGTTGCCGAGGAGGAGCCCGAGGCCCCAGTCGTCGACCCCGCAGTTGTTGCTGACCACCCACAGGTCGCGGACGCCCTTGCGGCGTAGGGCCGCGATGCAGTTTTCGGGGATCCCGCAGAGGCCGAAGCCCCCGGCGAGGACCTTGGCCCCGTCGGGGAGGTCCGCGCACGCGGAGTCTGCGTCGGGTACGGTCTTGTCCATGAGAGCCTCCTGGGGCCGCGATCTGTCCACGCCTCGGACCCGGGTGTCAACGCCCGCGTGTACGACGCGCCCTCAGGCCACGGGGGCCCGGGCGTTGTCGTCGACGGTGCGGGCGGTGTCGACGAAGACCCGACCGGCCGAGACCTCGACGAAGAGGCGGGGCAGATCGCGGGTGGCGGGGCCCGAGACCCGGCGTCCGTCGCCGTCGAAGCGGGCGTTGTGGCAGCGGCACACGATGGCCCCGTCGGAGGCGGGGTCTTCGACCGTGCAGGCCTCGTGGGTGCACACCATCGAGAAGGCGAACAGGCCCATGGCGTCGCGCACGAGGACCACCCGGGCCGTGCGGTTGGCGAGGCGGTCGCCGATGTTGAGGGCCCCCGCCGCGGCCACGTCGAAGCGCGTCTGGGCGGGCGGGTCGCTGTCCCCCCCGCACCCCGCCACACACAGAGGAACCACCGCGGCCCCCGCGCTCACCGCCAGAAAACGCCGCCGATCGTCACGTACCTTGTCCATCGTCTGGGAGCCTCCGTGTGGGGTCGGCATGACCCGCCGACGCGCCCGGGAGCTGTAGCACTTCAGGGCCCCGTCGGACCGAGGCTCCGCGCAGGAAAGGGCCCTCGGTCAGCGTCCGCGCTCGGTGTGCAGGAGAAACCCTTCGCCCGTCTCGGCGAGGCGGCGGGCGTGGGCGAGCTCATCGTCAGGCCAGGGTTCGAGGTAGGGCTCGAAGACCCCGTAGTCGAAGGGGGTCCCGTCGGGTTTCTGCACCTGCCGCAGGCGCTCTCGCACGCCCTCGCGGAGGTACTCGAGGGCCCGGTGGTGGCAGAAGGGGTTGTTGCCGAGGCGCCCGAGGGTGACGTGGGAGGTCCACGAGCAGCCGGCCTTGCACTCGTCGCCGTAGTAACACTCGGCGCAGTAGCCCCAGAGGTCTTCGCGGCCGCGGGTGCGGGTGAATTGCAGGGCCGCGGCCCGCTCCCACACGTCGCGCAGGGTGTTGTCGCGGATGTTGCCCCCCACGTAGTCCTTGGTGGGGAGGGACGGGCAGCCCTTGAGGCTGCCGTCGGCTTCGATCCCGAGGGTGAGCCGGCCGGCCCCGCAGGCGCTCATGTGTCCGCGGGGCATGGTCCCGCGCAGGAGGGTCTCGTAGGGGCCGAAGTAGCCGATGTCGTTGCCGGGCCAGATCCGGATGCGGCGGGGGGTGGCCCGGCGTTTGACCCGGGCGATCATGGGCATGACCTCCAGGACCTGGAAGGGTTCGAGGATGAGGTCGGGTTCGTCGGCGGCCCGGCCCATGGGGACGGTCATGGAGACCTGCCAGGAGTGGGCCCCGGCGTCGAAGAGGAGCTCGGTGAGGGCCTCGATCTGGGTGAGGGCCGGTCGAGTGATCTGGGTGTTGGCCGACACGGGGATGCCCACGGCCCGGAGGTTGGCGATGGCGTCCATGGCCGCCCGCCACGAGCCCCGCACGCCCCGGAGCTGGTCGTGCAGGGCTTCGAGGGCGTCGACCGAGACGCTGAGGCTCTGGACCCCGGCGTCGCGCACCTGGGCGGCCCGGTCGGGGGTCATGGCCCGGCCCCCGGTCACCATGGTGAGCTCCATTCCCCGGCTTCGGATGGCCTTGGCGATCTCGACCCAGTCGGGGCGGAGGTAGGCCTCGCCGCCGATGAGGGTGACCTCCTTGCAGCCGATCTCGGCGAGCTGATGCACGAGGTCGAGGGCCTCGGCCGTGGTGAGCTCATCGGGGCGGGTGCGGCCGGCCCGGGAGCCGCAGTGTCGGCACGCGAGGTCGCACTGGAGGGTGATCTCCCACACGGCGATGGTGGGTCGCCAGTCGCGGTCGATGGGGCGGGCGTGATCGGCCAGGGGGAGGTGACGTCGGGCGGGGGCCGCCCGCGGGGCGATGGGCAAGGCCGTACGCGGGCGGTCGGGGAGCTGCGAACTCATTGAGAGGGTCTTACACCCAGTCGGCGTCGGGCGGGGGCGGGGCTCCGTACCGAACCCCGGCTCCGCCCGTGTCGGTCATGGCGGTGTCGGTGGGCTCGGGCACGTCGGCGGGGGGGCCGCCGTACAGGGCCATGGCACCGCCGTCGTCGTCGGGCCCGGCGTCGGTAGGAGGGGGCACGTCGACGGGGGGGCCGCCGTACAGGGGCATCACGGCGCCGTCGTCGGAGGGCCCGGCGTCGGTGGGGGCGGGGCCGGTGTCCGCAGGGCCCGTGTCGGTGGGGGCGGGGCCGGTGTCGGTGCCGGCGTCGGCCACGGCCCCGCTGTCGGGGGTGGGGGCCGGGTCGTCGGAGCATCCGGCGATCCCGAGGGTGGCCACGAAGGCGAAGGCCGCCGCCCGCTTCATGCGACCGGAGGCGGCGGGCACGACCGAGGCCGCGAGGTCGGTCGGCAGGGCGCTGTGACAGAAGGGGCAGGCCGCTTCGGCCACGCGGACGTGGCGATGACAACCAGGGCAGGGGACGAGGCTCTTCATGGGGATCTCTCTTCGTTTCGTCTAAGAAGGTGTCGGTCAGTGACCTGCGTCGCGTGGGGGCGGCAGGCCGTAGAGGGGAGCCACCCCGCCGCCGTCGTCGGGATCGGGGGGCCCTGCGTCGCGCGGGGGCGGCAGGCCGTAGGCCGGGGCCGCTCCGCCGCCGTCGTCGGGCGGAGCGGCGGCGTCGACGGGACCGGCGTCGCGGTCGGGGGGAGCCCCGTAGGCGGCCACCGGGCCGCCGGTGTCGTCGACGAGGCCGGTGTCGACGGGGGTGCCCGTGTCGCCCGGGGTGCCCGTGTCGCCCGGGGTGCCCGTGTCGACGGGGGCGTTGCCGGTGTCGGTGCCGGTGTCGGCCGCGGTGCCGCTGTCGGCGGTCGGGGCCGGGTCGTCGGAGCACCCGGCGAGGCCGAGGGTGGCGGCGAAGGTGAAGGCCGCGGCCCGGCCGAGGCGCTGCCGTGTGGCCGGGATGGCCCGGGCGGACAGGTCGTCGGGCAGGGCCGACTGGCAGAACGGACAGGCGGGCTCGGAGACCCGCACGTGGCGGGCGCAGCCGGGGCAGGGGACGAGGCTCTTCATCGTGCGGGGTCCTTCAAGAAAGAGAGTCAGATCCAGGCGTCGTCGAGGGCGGGGGGAGAGCCGTAGAGGGGCATGATCCCGCCGCCTCCGTCGCGGTCGGGGGGGGCCCCGTAGTCGGCGTTGGTCCCGCCGTCGTCGTCGGGGGCTCCGGCGTCCGCAGCGGGGGGCCCGGCGTCCCGCGGGGGGGCCCCGTATTCGGCCATGATCCCGCCGTCGTCGTCGGGCCCGGCGTCCTTGGGGGGGACCCCGTACGGCGGGGCGACCGTGACGTCGTCGCCCATGCCCGTGTCGCTGGGAAACACACCCGTATCGCCAGGGCCCGTGTCGGTGCCCGTGTCGACGGGGGTCACCCGGTCGGTGGGGGTGCCCGTGTCGGGGGTCATCATCACGTCTGCGCCGCCGCCTCCGTCGGTGCCCACGACGGTGCTGCCGCAGGCCGCCGTGCTGAGGGCCGCCCCGAAGGTGAACAGCATGGCCCGCGTGGGGCGACGGGGCAGGTCGGCCCGGCGCAGGGCGCTCGGGGCCTGGAGGGAGGCCCCGCAGAAGGGGCACGCGGCCTCCCCGGCCAGCACATGGCGGGCGCATCCCTTACACGGAACAAGCGGACGGTACGTCATCGGTCTCAGGCTCCTTCTTCGAGAACATCGTCAAGCGTACGGAACAAATACTCCCCCGCCGCGGGCTCCCGTCAGCCCCGGTTGGGGAGGGGCTCCGGGGGGGTGGGGCCGTCGGTGAGCCAGCCTTCGCCCGTGGCGGCGAGGCGTCGGGCCCCGGCCAGCTCGTCCTCGGGCCAGTCTTCGAGCACGACCTCGTAGATCCCGTGATCGAAGGGCTCTCCCGGGGCGGGCGAGACCCGGCGGACCCGTTCGCGTTTGCCCTCACGGAGCAGCTCGAGGGCCCTGTGGTGGCAGTAGGGGTTGTTGCCCGGCTTGCCGAGCAGGACGTGGGTGGTCCACGAGCACCCGGCCCGGCAGGTGTCGTTGTAGTAGCAGTCGCGGCAGTAGCCCCAGAGGTCTTCGACGGTGCGGTCACGGGTGAAGCGCAGGGGCTTCGAGCGCTCCCAGATGTCGCGCAGGCTGTGGTCGCGGATGTTGCCGCCCGTGTAGGCCTCGGTGGGGAGGGACGGACAGCCCTTGATGCTGCCGTCGGCTTCGATCCCCAGGGTCGAGCGTCCGGCCCCGCAGGAGGCCATGTGCCCCCGGGGGAGGGTGCCCCGCAGGACGGTCTCGTAGGGGCCGAAATAGCCGATGTTGTTGCCGGGCCAGATGCGGACGCGGCTCGGGTCGGCCACCTGGGTCTTGAGGCGGGCGAGCATGGCCATCACCTCCAGGACCTGGAAGGGCTCGGGCAGGAGCTTGGGCTCGTCGGCGGCCCGGCCCATGGCCACGGTGAGCTGGGTCTGCCAGGAGTGGATCCCGGCCTTGACGAGCTGCTCGAAGACCGCGGGCATTTCGTAGAGGGAGGCCCGACCAAACTGGGAGTTGGCGGAGAAGTGAACCCCGGCGGCCTTGAGGTTGGCCATGGCCTCGAAGGCCGAGCGGTACGAGCCCTTGACCCCGCGCAGGGCGTCGTGGGTGGCCTCGAGGCCGTCGACGCTGACGCTCACCGAGCGGATCCCGGCCTCCTTGGCGGCCTTGACCCGCTCGGGGGTGAGCCCGCGGCCCCCGGTGGTCATGGTGCACTCCATCCCGTGCTCGCGGACGGCCCGGGCGATGTCGGTCCAGTCTTCGCGGAGGTAGGCCTCGCCGCCGATGAGGGTGACCTCGCGGGTCCCGAGCTCGGCCATCTGGCGCACGAGGTCGAGGCACTGGGCGGTGGTGAGCTCGTCGGGGCGGGTCTTGCCCGCCCGGGAGCCGCAGTGGCGACACGCGAGGTCGCACTGCAGGGTGATCTCCCACACGGCGTAGATGGGCTGCCAACGCTGGTCGATGGGGCGCACCTCGTTGGCCAGCGGGAGGTTGCGCCGGGCAGGGGCCGCCTTGGGGGCGATGGGGAGGGCCGTACGAGGCCTGGGTCCGATCTCAGCCATACGCGGGAACCTTCGTGAGAGACTGTGCCACCCTGAGCCGCGACCCGGGGGGCGCGGTGGGGGGCTCAGGAGCAGAGAGCAACTCGTGTGCCGGGACGGTAGCATTGCCGGAGGCGGGCGCTGGCGCAAATGGCCTGCACCGCGGTTGCGTCCCGCGGTGCGAGGGGTGCACCCTCCCGACCCTCTCCGCCGGCGTGGAGTCGATCCTCGTGTACCCGAGCACGGTGGTCCCCCCGGAGCGCCCGTTGAGCTTCTTCGCGCGGGGGGGCCGAGCTCGTGCACGCCCCGGGGCCCCTCTCGGGGGAGGCCTGGCAGGGCGGGCCGGTGATCCTGGTGTGGGACGCCGTCTTGCGGGGGGCCCGTCACGCCGAGGACGGTCACAACGTGGCGTTTCACGAGTTTGCTCACAAGATCGACATGCGCGACGGCGGGGCAGACGGCACGCCCCCGTTGCCCGACCGGGCCGCACGCCGGGCCTGGGATGAGGTGTGCTCGAAGATCTACCTCGCCTTGAAGGACGAAGACCCCGCCGTACGCCGGGTCCTCGACCCGTACGGGGCCACGAACGAGGCGGAGTTCTTCGCGGTGGCGACGGAGACGTTCTTCGAGCGGCCGGAGCCTCTGGCCCGGAGCCTCCCGGACTCTACGCCCTGCTCGCGGACTTCTACCGCCAGGACCCCAAAGGGCGCATGGAGCGCGGCCCCCGCCCCGACTGATTCAGGGCCCCGCGTCGCCCTGGGTGCATCGGAACGCCATGACGCCCTCCGAGAGGCACATCATGGTGGTCGGGCGGTTGCCGCTGTTGCATGTGTAGGTCGCCCCCGCGGCGCACCGCGCGGCGACCTCGATCTGCGCGCTGCACTGGGGAAATGCCGACAACTGGCCCTGGCAGCCCGAGACGCAGGTACCCATCTGGAAGGCCGAGCAGTTGGCCCGGGCCTGGGCCGCGCAGGCGTCGTTGCAGAGGTTGCTGCCCCCGCCGCTCGTGCCGCTGTCGACGCCGCCGCTCGTGCCGCTGCTGCTCACCGCGTCGCCGCAGCCCACCCCCGCTACCAGGACCATCCCCACAGCCCATCGGATCATTGTCATCGAGATTCGACCTCCCTTATCGGGTGGGGAGCCTACACCGCAGGGCCCCGCCCTCGGGGGAAATCAACCCGGTGGGGGTCACACGATTGTCGGCCGCGCAACAACTGGCGCCCTTCCCCGCAGGGGTGCTACCCCACGCGGTCTATGGCAGATCGGTTGCGGGTGGGTCTCGTCTACGGGGGGCGGTCGGGAGAGCACGCGGTGTCGCTGCGTTCGGGCCGGGCGGTCCTCGATCACCTCGACCCGAGCCGGTACGACCCGGTCCTCCTCGCCATCGACCCCGACGGCCGGTGGCGCCTCGAAGACCTCGCCCGGGCCCGGTCGACCCCGGTCGGGACGCCCCTCTCCCTCGACCCCGCGGCCCTCGAGGTCACCCTCCGGGCAGGGCCCCCGGGGGCCCGGGTGGTCTCGGCCACGGGCGAGACCCTCGCCGCCGTCGACGTGATCTTCCCGGTCTTGCACGGGACCTACGGCGAGGACGGCACGCTCCAGGGGCTCCTCGACATGCTCGGGGTGGCCTACGTCGGGAGCGGAGTCCTCGGGTCGAGCGCGACGATGGACAAGGACATTGCCAAAAAGCTCCTTCGGGCCGAAGGGCTCCCCGTGGTGGAGGGCTTCGTCGTGCGGAGGCGGGACGGCCGCGACCCTGCCGGGGTGAGCGCCGAGGCCGCCGAGCGCCTGGGCTGGCCCGTCTTCGTCAAGCCCGCCAACATGGGGAGCTCGGTGGGGGTGTCGAAGGTGCGGGGCCCCGACGAGATGCCCGGGGCCCTGGCCGAGGCCCTGCGCTACGACGACAAGGTGATCGTCGAGCGGGGCCACGATGTACGCGAGGTCGAGCTGGCCGTCCTGGGCAACGACCACCCTGTCGTGAGCGTGGCGGGGGAGATCAACCCCACCCACGAGTTCTACTCGTATACGGCGAAGTACCTCGACGCTGAGGGGGCCCGGATGCACATCCCCGCCCTCCTCGACCCCGAGACCCACGCCCGGGTGCAGGACATCGCCCTGCGGGTCTTCGCGGCCCTCGAACTCTCGGGCCTGGCCCGTATCGACTTGTTCGTCGAGCGTACGACCGGGGCCATCTTCGTCAACGAGGCCAACACCCTGCCGGGGTTTACCTCCATCAGCATGTACCCCAAGCTCTGGGAGGCGAGCGGGGTGCCCTTCCCCGCCCTCCTCGACCGGCTCGTGGCCCTCGGGCTCGAACGGCACGCCGCCCGTAGCCGCCTCGCCACACACTTCAGCCCCTGAGGACCTCGAGCTCGCCGGGGCCGTCGTCGTCGTCGTCGTCGGGGCGCTCGGTGCGGGGGCGACGGCCGAGCTCCCTGGGCAGGGCCGTCGGCCGCGGGGCGACCTGCGGGGCCGTCTGGAGCAGGGCGTCGAGCTTGTACACGATCTCCCGGACCCCTTCGCCCGTGACGGCGCTCACGCCGTAGAGCTCGATCCCGCGGGCGGCGAAGGCCGGGCGGGCCAGCTCCCAGGCGGCTCGGGCGTCGGGCAGGTCGATCTGCGAGGCGGCCACGACCTGGGGGCGCTTCGCGAGGTCGGGGTCGAAGGTGGCCACCTCGTGCAGGAGGATGTCGTACCGGGCCAGGAGGTCGAAGTCGTCGCCCTCGGGGGTGATCAGGTGCAAAAACACCCGGGTCCGCTCAACATGCTTGAGGAATCGAATCCCCAGCCCCGCCCCCGACGAGGCCCCCGGGATGAGCCCGGGGATGTCGGCCATGAGGAAGCTTCGAAACTCATCGACCCGGGCCACCCCGAGGTTGGGGATGAGGGTGGTGAAGGGGTAGTTGGCGATCTTGGGCCGGGCCCGTGACACCGCGGCGATAAACGTGCTCTTGCCCGCGTTGGGAAACCCCAGGATGCCCACGTCGGCCAGGAGCTTGAGCTCGAGGCGCAGCTTGCGGGAAGCCCCCGGCTCGCCGGGTTGGGCGTGCCGCGGGGCCTGGTCCCAGGGGGTGGCGAAGTTCATGTTGCCGAGGCCCCCGCGACCGCCCTGGGCGGCCACGACCCGGGCCCCGGGCTCGCTCAGGTCGGCCACGCAGTCGCCCGTCTCGGCGTCGTACACCACCGTCCCCACGGGGACCTTCATCACCAGGTCTTCGCCGCCCTTGCCGTTGCAATCGCTCCCGCGCCCCGACTCCCCCTTGGGGGCAGCCCAACGCGGACGGAAACGAAACTCAAGCAGGGTCCCGAGCTGCGGGTCGGCCTCGATGATCACATCCGCCCCGCGGCCTCCGTCGCCCCCGTTGGGACCGCCGAAAGGCACGTGGGCCTCCCGGCGAAACGACACGGCCCCGGGGCCTCCGTCGCCCGCTGCGACCGTGACCTCCACTTCGTCAATGAACTTCACGACGCCCTCCTAGCACACCCACCCCCGTTTCCGCGGGGGGGGCCCTGCGATCTGGTGCACATTTCTGGCACGGTGGTGCTCTGCTGCGCTACTCCCTACCCCGAGCTCTCTGTGCGCGACGCTGCCGACGACCCCCGCGCTGCCTTCCTCAAAAGCCTGCCGAGGAAGACTGTGGAAATCAAGGCGACCCTCGGGGCCGTCATCGCCGACCCGCGCTCGGCCCGCATGCGCGACGAGCTGCGCCGCCGCGTGCACGCCGTCTACTCCCTGGCCCGCTCGTACCAGCTCCCGTCGGTGTGCGACGGACTCAAGGTCATCCTCGACCTGCTCGACGGCAGCCGCCCCCACCCCGCCCTGCCGCGGGCCCAACTCGACCGCCTCGCGGCCCTGGTGTCGTCCCTCACCGCCCGGGCCGCCCTCGACACCCGCGACGGCTCCGAGGCCCACGGGATGGCCCTCCCCCAGGGGACCCGGTCTGACCTGCCCACCACCCGGACCCTCTTTCCGCCGGGCGTTCAGGTCGACCCGACCCTCGACCCCACCCTGGTCATGCCCCCCGCGGGCACGGTCTCGACGCAGCCCCCGGCGCCCCCGCAGCCCTCCGCGGCCCCCGCCGCCGCCGACTCCCTCGGGCCTGCCGACGAGTCCACGGCCCGGCGCTCGACCCGCTCGTACCGGGCCATCGCCGCGGCCCGCAGCGCCGTCGCGGCCCCGGCTCCGGGAGCCCCCATCCAGGTCCTGCTCTGCGGGGCCTCGGGGCGGGCCACCTCCCTCCTCGAGGCCTGCGGGGCCGACGTCGAGGTGGCCTTCACGCGCACCTACGAAGAGGCCGTCACCCGGGCCCGAGAGACCGCCCCGGACGTGATCGTGGCCGAGCTCGACCCGCCCGCCGACGGGGTGGCCCTGCTCGACGCCCTCAAGAGCGACCCGGTGACCGAGTTTCTCCCGGTGCTCCTCGTGGCCTCGGCCGGGGACGACACCGAGAGCGTGCGGTTTCGTCTGGTCGAGGCCTACGACGTCCTGGCCGACAGCGTCGACGGCGAGACCCTGCGCAGGGCCATCCTGCGGGCCGTTGGGGCCGACGCGGGCGGGAGCGTGCCCCCCGTGGCCATGGGCGACCTCGGGGACGTGACCCTCGACGAGCTCACCCGGGCCTTGTCCGACGAGATCCGCCGCGGCCTCGTAGGGGCCGTCTCCCCGCGGGCCCGCAGCACCCGCATCCCCCTCGGGGCCGGGGGCGAGGTCCTGGCCGCCACCTGGGAGGCCATCGCCCGCATCCGCGAGGTGGTCGAGCGAAGCTCCCACGGGGGCGTCCGGTTTCAGCTCCCGTCGGCCCCGCGGGGCCTTCCGGGCACGGAGGTCTTCTCGCTCGGCGAGGCCCCCTACGCCCTGGAGAGCCGCTTCGACGACGACCCCCTGCCCGGGCGCCGCGCCGTGGTGGTCGACGACGACGCGGCCGTGGTGGCCCAGTTTGCGAGCCTCCTGCGCGACGCCGGGATGGTGGTGGTGGAGTGCACCGACGGCGACCAGGCCCTGCGCGAGACGCGGCAGAGCCACCCCGACGTGGTGGTGAGCGACATCCTCATGCCGGGCCTCGACGGCTTCGGCCTGTGCCGGGCCATCCGGCGCGACGTGGCCCTGCGACACACTCCGGTCATCCTGCTATCCTGGAAGGAAGACCTGCTGCAACGGATGCGAGAGCTCGGGGCCCAGGCCGCGGGCTACCTCCGCAAAGACACCTCGGGCGAGGCGGTCCTCGCGCGCATTCGGGGAGCCCTGCGGGTGAGGGTTCGGCTCTTGCAGCGCATCGAAGACCTCGGGGCCGACGCCGAGGTCCGCGGCCGGGTCGAGCAGCTCGGGGCGGTGACCCTGCTCGACGCCGTGGGGCGGCACCTCCGCGACGCCACCGTGACCTTCTCCGATGCCGTCAGCGTCACCGAGATCGAGCTCCGCGGGGCCGACGTGGTCTCGGCCGTCCGCACGGCCCAGGACGGCGGCTTCGTACGCGGCGACGCGGCCGTCACCCGGGCCCTGGCCACCAGCGGGGCCCGGTTCGCCGTGCGTCGCTCGGATCACCCCGTGCGGGGCACCCTGCGCGAGCCCGTGGGGCCGCTCCTGCAGCGCTGCGCCCGGCGCCTGTCGGCCCTGGAGGCCGCCGTGTCGGGGGCGTCCCTCCTCGAGCTTCTGCGCGTCGATTTCGACGTCGAGGTGGCCCTCGGGTACGCCCGCAGCCTGCCCGCTCCCCTGCGGACCGCGGTCGAGCGGATGGCCCAGGGCGACGCCCCGCGCGAGCTGGTGTTTCGCGACGGGTACGACCCCGCGGAGATTGAGCCCATCCTGGTGGAGCTGGCCCGCGGGGGGGCCATCCTGCGGGCCCTCGGTCCGCGCGGCGAGGACATCGCCTCGCAGCGGTCGGCCCACGAGCCCGACGCCCCGCGGGTCGCGCCCAAGACCCTCGATTTCGCCGTGGCCCCGGTGTCGGGGGCCTTCGCCTCGGCCGAGACCTCGTTTGCCTCGGTCCCGCACGACCCGTCGGAGCCCCCGCCCCCGCCCCCGCCGCCTGAGGCCGTCCGGGCCCCGTCTCCGTTGCCCGAGGCCCTGAGCCCCCTGGCTCCGCCCGCCGACGTCGAGGCCATCGCCTCGTTGGCCGACGCCGTGTGGCGGGAGATGCAGGGCCCGGCCGAGAAGCGCATCATCCCGTCCCTGCAGGCCCTGGAGGAGAGCTGGTCTGCCATGGTCCTCGACGCGGGGGTGGTGGCCTCGAACCCACGCGAGCACGAGTCCCAACGCCGCAGCTCGTCCACCCCGCCCTCCTATCGCGAACCGACGGCCGCCAAGGAGCCCCTGCCCGACCTCAGCGACCTCGCGTTTCGTTCGGAGACCCCGCCGCATGGGCTGCGGGTCGTCGCGGCCCCGGCCCCGCCGGTCCCCGCCTCCCTCGCGCCGACGCTGGTCCCGCCCCCCGCGACCCCGGCTCCTTCCGCCCCGGAGGCCTCGGTAGTTCCGAGGCCGAACGAGCCTCCGGGACCGTCGCGGGAGCCCCCCCCGTCCAGGGATCAGGAGGTCCCGGTTCTGCTCGTGGCCCGCAAGTCGGATCACCCGCCGAAGGACCACGGGGCCACGGCCTCCACCGACTTCGAGGCGATGGACTCGACGGCCATGATCCCCGTGGACGTGATGGCCGACCTCCTGCGCGCCACGGCCGATCCGGAGGGGGCGGAGCACGTTCCCGTCGAGAAGCCCGGGGCGCCGGAGGGGCCCGCCGAGCCCGATGCGCCGAACGAGGCCGTGGCCCTCGCCGAGCTGGCCGATCTCGTCGTGCCGCTCGCGTCCGTGAAGTCTCCCGCGCCCGCCGAGCCTCCCGCGCCCGCCGAGCCTCCCGCGCCCGCCGAGCCTCCTGCGCCCGCCGAGCCTCCTGCACCCGCGGAGCCCGCAGCGTCCGCCGCGGTTTCGGAGCCCGCGCCCGCCGAGCCCGCCGAGCCCGTGGGGCTGGCCCTGCCGTTGCTCACAGAGCCTCGGGAGGAGGAGAAGGAGCACGCGGTCCCGGCCCGCCTCTCGGCGCCGGAGGAGGGGCCCTCGTGGGTGCGCCCGGCCCTGCTCGTGCTTGCCGTGGCGGCGGCCTTCGCGGGGAGCTACTTCGCCGTCAAGCACCTCGTCGCCCCCGCCCCTCAGGTCGAGCCCGAACCCCCGTCGGGCGCTGCCCCGCGCTCTACCGAGGCGCCCGCGGACCCCGCCGAGCCGCGAAGGACCGAGGCCCCTGGGGAGCCCGCCCCGGGGCAGCGGGTCGATCCGGACGCAGGAGCAGGCCCCGCCGACGCCGACCCGCGCTACATCGACCCCGCCCCCTTCCTCGACGGCGGGACCCTCGCCGCGGGGACGGGCCTCGTCGTGATCCGCGCCCCGCGGCCGGGAGCCTCGGGGGTCACGGTCGACCTCGACCGGCAGAGCCTCGGGGCCGCCCCGGTCCAGACCCAGGCCTCGGAGGGGTTGCACACCCTGCGGTACCGGGCAGGCATCATCACGAGCTTCCAGTTTGTGTCGGTGCGGGCCGGGCGCGCCGTGGTGCTCGACCCGCCCTCCGACCGATGAGGCTGGGTCCCTTCGCGGCCGTGCTCGGGCTGCTCGGGTCGGGGGCATGCAAACCCGCGCGCCGTAGCCCGAACCACGACGCCGCGGCGGTCGTTCTGGGCCCGAACGATCCGCTCGGAGCGAGCTCCCCCGAGGAGGCCGCGGGCAACGTCATCGACCTGCTCGAGCCCTTCCGACGCGGGGTGATCGACGTGCGAGGCCCCGTGGTCGACCTCGGCGAGGATCAGGCCGCGGCCTTCCTCACGGGCGGCCAGAGGCTGCGGTCGGAGACCCTCAACGGCGACTCCTGGGCCAGCGTGGCGGGCCGGGTTCGGGTCCGGGTGCCCATCGACCCCACGGGCCTCGCTGACCTCACCGCCGAACCACCCGAACCGCCCGACACCGTACGCTTCCGGGTGCGTCACGCCGCCGCCCGGAGCGTGGCACTCATCGTCGACGGGCTCCTCGTGCGCACCGCCCTGCTGCCCCCCTTCGCCCAGACGGCCCTCGTGTCGCTCCCGGTGCCCCCCGAGCGGTTTCGCCAGGCCATGTCCGAGGTGGAGCTGCGGTTCCCTGTGCGGCCGTTGCCCGGCGGGGCGGTCCCCGTGGCCGCCGAGGTGGACTGGGTCCATGTCACCCGTGGGACCTCCGTGGTCACCCGGGTCAACGACCTCCTCAACGACGTGGCCGTCGAGCGGACTCCCCGCCGGGCCCTCACCTTCTTCCCCCCGACCACCCTGTCGACCTTCGAGGTGGTCCCCCGCGGGGCCGTGTTTCGGGCCTCCGTCGCCGCCGAAGCCCCGCGCGGATCGAGCCGCCCGCCCGCCCCCGCCGGCCTCCGGGTGCGGGTCGAGGCCGACGGAGTGGCCCCGGTCGAACGCCGCCTCGAGGTCGTCCCCAACAGCCCCTGGCAGGACGTGGCCCTCGACCTCGGCCCCCTCGCCGGACGGCCCGCCCGGTTCTCCCTGTCGGCCCTCCCGCCCGCCCCGTCGCCCCCCGCGGCAGAGGGCGCGGACGCCGGTCCTGCGGGGCCCCCCGAGGTCCGTCTCGCCGTCTCCTCGCCGCGTATCGAGCTGCCCCAAGCTCCGCCCCCGACGGCCCGGGCCCCCACCCGCCACGTCGTGCTCGTCCTCCTGCGGGGAGCCCGGCTCGATCGGTTCGTGCCCCAGCGCTCGGCCCGCCTCACGGGGGGCGGGTTCGCCCGGGTGATGGAGGAGGGCGGGGTGTTCGAGTGCGCGTCCCCGGCCTCCCGCGAGTGGTCGGCCCTGCTGAGCGCCGCCACGGGCCTCGGACCCGACGTACACCGCGTCACCGAACCCACCGAGTCGCTCGCGGCCGACGCCCCCCGGGCCCTGAGCCTCCTCGCCGAGATGGGGGTGCGGGTGCGGGTGTTCACCGACGAGGGGGCCGTGCTCGCCACGGGGGCCCTGCGCGACACCCTGGTCCAGACCTGCCCCGACGCCGCCCCCACCTGTCGCCCCGAGGCCCTCTTCGCCGCCGCGGCCGACGCCCTGCCCACCAACCCCCGGGGGCGCAGCGTGACCGTGGTGATCACCCGGGCGGGGGTCCTCCCCCTCGACCCCGCGGGCGACAACATCACCGCCCTCGACCCTACCCCCTACGAGGGCACCATGACCCCGGCCCAGACCGGGGTGATCCTCGGGCGCATCCGCCGCGGCGAGGTCCGCATCGAGCCCCGCGACCAGGAGCGCCTCGCCCTGCTCTACGACGCGTCCCTCTTGGGGGTCGACCGTTCGTTGGCCCTGCTCCTCGACCGGCTCCACGAGCGGGGCCTCGACGACAGCGCCCTCGTCATGGTGGTGGGCAACCGCGGGACCGCCCTCGGCGAGGCCCGGATCATCCAGGACGGTCCCCTGTCGATGCGGGTGGTGGGCTCGACGGTCCTGCTGGCCCGCGGAGGCGGGATCGACCCCGGCCGGCTCCGGGGCGTGACCCTCACGGCCATGGACCCCGTGGTGACGGCCCTCGACGCCTTCGGGATCGAGCGCCCGGCCGCCCTCGAAGGCCGATCGCTCCTGCGGCCGGAGCTTCTGTCCGATCGTTCGGTGCCCGTACTGACGACGGTGCGCGGCGACCTCGGGCTGCGCTTCGGCGACCTCCTGGCCACCCCGCGCTCGGCGGCTCTGGGCGGGGGCGTGGCCTTGTTGGTCCCGGCCGACGACCCCCTCGGGCAGAGCGACGTGGTGGCCTCGCGCCCGGTGGCCCGTCTCTTCGCCGAGCTGGCCCTGTCCCGGGCCCGGGCCTCCGAGCAGCGCCGGAGCTTTCAGCCCGTACGAACGACCCCAGAGCCCGCGCGGTAGCTACGGGTTTACTGGCAGGTCCCGTTGCGGCACGTCCCCTGGCTGCACATCCCCGCGCAGCACGGGAGCTGGGGGTACCCGCACCCGCGGCAAAACCCCCCGACGCACCGGACCCCCCCGAGGCAGGTCTGGCCCGGACAGCAGGCCCCGTCGAGGCTCCCGCAGGCCAGGCACTGCCCCCCCGAGCAGAAGGCCCCCGTCCCGCACATCCCCGAACAACACGGCTGCCCGGCCCCCCCGCAGGTGCCCATGACCGGGTCCTGGCAAAACCCCAGGCGGCACGCGACCCCCGGGTGGCAGCTCCCGTCGAGGCAGCAGGGCTGCCCCCGGGCCCCGCAGGTGGGCGAGCGCATCTGGCAGCGGCCACCGTCGCAGGTGAGGCCGTTGTTGCAGGCCGATCCGCAGCACATCTCTCCGACACCCCCGCAGGGAGGAGGGAGGGGGACCGCGCAGAGCCCCCCGCGGCACTCCAGGCCCGTGGCGCAGGTCGTCCCGTCGCAGCAGACCTCCCCGTCGGCCCCGCAGGCGGGGGCCACGCAGCGCCCGGCCTCGCACCGCAGGGGGACGTTGCACGCGGTGCCGTTGCAGCACGCCTCGCGGGCCCCCCCGCACGAGGCCCCGCGGTCGTCGGGCGCCGGAAGATCGGGAGAGGGCGACCCGTCGGAGGCGGGGTCGAGCTGGTCGGGGGAAGGCCCCGGGGCGGCGTCGAAGGCGTCGTCGGGGGCGGCGTCGAAGGCGGTGGCGTCGGGGGCGATCGGGAGGTCGAGGGCCATGGGCAGGTCGTCGCGGCCTGCGTCGACGAAGGGGTCGTCGGGGACGTCGGGGACGTCGCGGGGTCGGGCGCAGCCGAGGCCGAGGAGGGAGACGACGACGAAGGCGCGAGGCCCCATGGCCCGAGAGTGTGGGCGCGAGGCCGGGGGGCTGTAAAGTCCGGGGACGATGCGATGGTTCCCCCTGGGGCATGCGATGTGGCTCGCCGAGGCGGGAAGTCTCCGGGTGCTGTTTGATCCGTTGTTGGACGACCTCCACCACGGCGGGGTGTTTCGTGTGTGGCCGCCCCGGAGGGTGCACCCCGAGGCTCTGCGGGCCGACTTCATCCTCGTGTCGCACCGGCACCCCGACCACTTCGACGTGCCGAGCCTGCGACGCCTCGCGGCGATCGACCCGGAGAGCGTGGTGGTGACGCCCGACCCGCTGGTGGAGGAGGCCGCGCGGGCGGTGGGGTTTCGTACCGTGCATCGTACGGCCCCCGGGCAGCGGGTGGAGCTCGACGGGCTCACCCTCGTGACCACTCCCTCTCAGGGCTCCGACGAGTGGGGGGCGGCTCTCTGCGACCCCTCCGGCCTCGTGTGGAACATGGTCGACACCACCTTCTCCGCGCCCGCCGCGGCGAAGGCCGTGCGGGATGGCCTGTGCCGGGCCACGGGGCGCCCTGGGGTCGATCTGCTCCTGGCCCGGTGGCAGCCCCTGCGCGAGGTCGACGCGGCCCTTGGGGGCACCCTGGGGTTTCCCTTGGAGGCGTACGGGCGGACCCTCGACGAGGTGGCGGGGGTGGGGGCCCGGGCTGTGGTTCCGACGGCCGCGGGGGTGGTCCACGCGGCCCCGTACGAGGCCATGAACGCCCTCGTGTACCCCGTCCCCGAGTCAAGGTTCCTCGCCGACGTGACCGCGCGTCAGCCGGGCCTTCGGGCCTTTCCGTGCCGCACGGGCGGGTGCTTCACGGTCGACCCCGACGGGTGCACCCTCGACCCTACGGGCGGAGCCTCCCTGGTGACGGTCCTGCCTTCGGGAGACGACCCGCGGGTGTTTCGCCCCTTCGGCCTCGGTCCCCTGGTCGACCCGGGGCCCGTCGAGGCCCTCCCCGCCCTACGCGACGCCCTCGACGCATGGATGTGCGGAGCTGTGCGGGCCGCCCTCCCCACGGGCGGGGCTCCCCTCCGATACGTGGCCGAGGTGGTCTACCCGGGCGGAACCCGCGACGCGTGGACCTTCCTCGCGGGCGATGGGTCGTGCCGGGTGTCCCGGTCGTTCGAGCCCGACTGGGACCTCCTCGTGCAGTGCCCCGCGAGCCTCCTGGGCGACGTGCTGGCGGGGCGCCGCGGCTGGGGCGATCCGCTCCTCGGCGGCATGCTCCGGGCCGCCTCGCGGGCCTACGGGGCGTCCCCTGCAGGGCTGCGGGGGCGACGACGGAGCCCGCTGTTTCTGTACTACGCCCTGCCCTACGACGAGAGCGAGCGCCGCGCGGTGCGGTGGCAGCTCGAGGGGCGGGGGGGCGGGTCACGCTGCGGCGCGGACGCGGCGGGTGCTACGGAGCTGCGGCGGGGTTAGCGCTGGCGTCGGCGGTGGCGTCGGCCCGGCTGCGGCGGCGCCTCGGCGGGCGCGGCGTTGATCACCCCTGAGGCCGCGGGGGCGGGGTCGAGGATGTTGAACTCTACCCGACGGTTGATCGCCCGGGCCGCCTCGAGGCGCCGTCGGCGCAGGCCCTCGACGTTCTGCAGCGGGCGGGTCTCGCCGAAGCCGTGGGCCTGGAGGCGGTCGGCGGCGATGCCGTTGGTGGTGAGCCAGCGCACGACGCTGGCGGCCCGGCGGTTGGAGAGGTCCATGTTGGACGCGTCGTCGCCGACGTCGTCGGTGTGTCCATCGACCGAGACGAGGCGCACACCCGGCACGGCGGCGAGCGTGTCGCGTACGGCCATCAGCACCGGGAAGGACTGCGGCAGGATGGTGTCCTCGTTGGTGGCGAAGAAGACCGGGTGCGTAATACGAATCGACCCCGCCTGCACGATCACCTCGCCGGGGCAACCGTGCCGGTTGGTGCCGGGCTGCGGCATGCCGGGCTGATCGGGGCAGCGGTCGTCGGCATCGATGACGTAGTCGCGGTCGCGATCGGGCGCGGGGCACCCGCTGCGTGCCGGGTCGGGCGTGGCGCCCTGGTGTACGGCGCGACACTGGTCGAGGGAGTTGAGCACTCCATCACGGTCGTCGTCGCCGTCAGGGCATCCGCGTCGCGCGGGGTCGGGCGTGGGGCCCTGGGCGGTGGTGGGGCAGGCGTCTTCGTCGTCGAAGACGCCGTCGCCGTCGGCGTCGGGGCGGGGGCATCCGCGTCGCGCAGGGTCGGGCGTGGCGCCCTGGGGCATGTCGACGCAGAGGTCTTCGTCGTCGAAGACGCCGTCGCCGTCGCGATCGGGGCGGGGGCATCCGCGGCGCGTGGGGTCAGGCGTGGCGCCCTGGGGCATGTCGACGCAGAGGTCGTCGGCGTCGAGCACACCGTCGCCGTCGCGGTCGCCAGGGCGCACGACGCGGGGGCTGCCGAAGCTGCCCACGACCCCGAGGGACAGATATCGCGCGTCTCCGGGGAGGTTGTCGGGCTCCTGTGCGAAGACGGTGTGAAAACGTGCGAAGGGGCCCACGTGGAGCCCGCCGCCGACGGCGAACTCGAAGCCCAGGCCCGCGTCGAAGCCCAGGCGGCTCTCGTCGCCGGTGAGCACGAGGCCGGCGTTGACGTCGACCCAGAACCTTCCCGCGGTGCCGAGCTGCGGTTGCAGCCGCAGACCACCCTGGAACGCGAGGGTGCGGCCGGTCTCGCGCTGTCCGTCGGCGAGGAAGATGCCGTTGTTGACCGACAGCTGCAAGCCGAGCCAGTCGGCGAGGTTGATGCCGAGGCGCGGCGTAATCTGCACGTGCGCGGTGTCGTACCCGAGAGTGGCGCGCTGCAGGTCGCCGAACATCATGCCCGCCCCGAGCTCCAGTCGGAGCTCGAAGCGGGAGAGGGTCTGCGCGTGGGCGTCGCTGCAGTGCAGGGCGGCTGCGCCCAGCAGGGCACCAAGAACGAGGGGGAGGGCGGGTGCGCGGAGCATGGGGATGTACCTTTTCACCGGGTCGTCCTCAGTAGGTGTACTCGCCCACGAAGTCGGGGCTCGTCCGCGAACACTGCTGTGCGGGGTTGTTCGTGGTGAGCGTGCGCGTGAAGGTCCGGCGGAGCGTCGTGCCCTCGAACACACGCAGCGTGGCCACCGTCGGGGCCTGAATGCCCGAGAAGGGCACGATGCAGAGCAGGTACACGCCGCGCTGGGCCTGGCTCGTGAAGAAGACGTTCTCGGGGCCGGTGCCGGTGGTGTCGTCTCGGTCGAGCTCGCCCTCGCAGGCGCGGGGCGCGGCGAAGTAGATGTTGGTGCCGCAGGGCGGGGTGACGTGCAGGTCGACGTCGCTGGCGCGATCCCAGGTGAGGGTGAAGCGCAGCGCGCCGGTGCCTACGCAGGCCCCGTTGACGCAGGTCTGGCTGCTCGGGCACGCGGTGCCGCAGGTGCCGCAGTGGGCGGAGTTGGTGAGGGTGTTGACGCAGACGTTGGCGCCGCCCTGCATGCACGCGGTCTGGGGCGGCATGCAGGTGCCGGTGCCGACGCAGGTGCCGCCCATGCAGGTGGTGGAGACGGGGCAGGCGGCGTTGCAGACGCCGCAGTGGGCCGAGCTGGTCTGCAGGTTGACGCAGTCGACGCCGCACAGGGAGAGCCCCGCGCCGCAGGTGGGCGGGCCGTCCGTAGGGGGAACGCCCGCGTCGGACGGCGGGGAGGAGAGTCCGCAGGCCGAAGCCTGGGCGCCGCAGGCGCTGAGGGTGCTGGGCGCGTCGAGGCAGCTGGAGGGCAAGGTGGGGCCGCAGGTCTGCTCCAGGCAGGCGCGCAGGTCCGCGAAGCGCGTCGCCTCGGCGCCGGAGAGGCCGTCGCTGCAGCGCAGGAGGTGGTCGCGGCAGTCGTTGGCGGTGCAGGTGAACCCGCACGCGCCCGAGCTCGCGCAGGTGCGGTCGCAGGCCGCAAGCTCGCGGAAACAGTTGGACATCGCGCAGATCTCCGTCGGGGCCGGGCCGCAGGCCGCCTCGACGCAGGCGGTGAGCGCGTTGAAGCGCGCGAGCTCGTCGCCGACGAAGCGCGGCCGCAAGCCGATGATGCACGGCCAGAAGCTCGGGGAGCCCGAACACATCGGCAGGCTCATCCGCAGCGTCTCGCCGCAGGACGCGCCGCCGCCGCCGTCGAGCGGACTGCCCGCGTCCGAGGGGGTGCCGCTGTCGGTGAGCATCCCCGTGTCGGGGGTCACGGCGCTGTCGAGGCCGACGCCCGCGTCGTCGGCGGGAGCGAGCACGCTCCGCCCGACAGTGCACGCGCTCGGGGTGACGAGCAGGAGGCCCAAGGTCACGCGGGAGAAGATCCCGACAGAACGACGATTTTTGACACACAACGCGGCATCAGTAGGCATGCATCACATCACTCCTCCCTGCAGTGCTCACGTTACTTCGTGAGACTTCTCTTAGGGGGGTTCCCCTAGTGTTTGGGACACTACATGGAGCGCTGCGCGCTGTCGACATCTCCATGTTAGCGCAGTCTAGTGGTGTGGTGGCGGCGCCTCAGGGTTGCGGTCGCGGGACTGGAGGCTCGTCGTCGGTCCAGGCCACGGCGATGCCGACCATGCGTCGGGTGCGGCGCTGCACCCGGTCGCTCACCTCGATGAGGGCATCGGCCGACACCGAACACGCCCCTGCCCGCAGCTCGCGTCGACACTCCTCGGGTTTGGACGGGGCGCACTGGGCCGACACGATGGCCAGCGACTGGCGCGGTCGGGCCCCTCCCCGGTCGGCGAGGATCTCCGGGGACTCGCAGGGCCCCGCGGCGGCCATCCGTCGGTCGTCGAAGCGCCGCACGGTGTGCCCCGCGGAGATGGCGCATCCCAACGCCGACAGGGCTACGCCCAACCCCATCCAACCCGCGCGTCGAAGACTCACGGGGCCGACCATCGCGCAAGGCCCCTGGGCGAGACAAGCCCCATCCGCGCGTCCCTCACCGGATCACGCGCAGCCGGACCGTCCCGTCGCCCGGGAGAACCTGGAGTTGACACGCGAGGCGCACCCCGGGACCGTGGCCGAAGACCCCCTCGGTGAGGGCCCGCTCGTGCGCCTCGGGGGGGGCGCAGTGTTCGGCCCCGGCCTCGACGGTGACCCGGCAGATCCCGCAGTTGGCGTGGCGGCACGCGAAGGCCACCCCCGCGAGGATGTTGTCGTCGCAGAGGTCGACCACCCGGCCTCCGTCGGGGGCCTCGACCACCAGCCCCGTGCGCACAAACACCACGCGGGCCATCGGGTCAGGGAGCCTCCAGGCCCGTGCGGGCCCCGGTGGCGTCAGCCCCAAACCCACGTTCGCTCGGGGCCTCGGGGTGGATCCGTTGGGTCCACGTACGGTCGTTGCCCACGGGGCCCGCGGGGCTTCGGGTGTAGGTGTCGCGCCCGTCGGCGTCGAGGAAGAGGCCCACGGTAGGCCGCATGAGGCGCCCGGGGTCGGTGAGAGACTCCAGGGCCGCGTTGCCAAGGGTGAGGGCGCTGGCGGCCTCGTAGGTGTCGTCGCCCCCCTCGTCGGCGAAGATCCCCGCCCCGTTGGCGTTGCCCGCCCCAAGGGCGAGGTTGGGGACCCGGTACGTGTCGCCCTCGGGGCCCTGGGCGAGGAAGACGCTCAGGGAGAAGTCGTGCCCGGCCCCGGCCGTCATGTTTTGCCGGGTGGCCAGGGCGTTGTGGTCGTCGCGCCCTCCGCCGTCGACCAGGGCCGCGTAGGCGAAATGGGCCGAACCCGCCTGCACATACCACCGCCCGTCGTAGCGGTCGTCGCCGGCCCCGTCGAGGAGCAGGCCCATCCCCCCCCAGTAGCCCGTCCCCTGGCCGAAGACCCCGGCCGTGTACTGATCGGAGCCCGTACGATCGCGCAGGATCCCGATCCCACCGGACATGTTGATGCGGTCGGGGAAGGCGTCGCCCCGCCGCCCGAAGCCCGCCCCCTGGGCGAAGCTGGTGTTGCTCATCGGGGACTGGGGCGACGGGTACAGGACGGGGGTCACCCGGGCGGTGTAGCGGTCGTCGCCGTCGCGGTCGATCACGAGGCCCACTCCCTGGACGTACCCAAACCCCTGGCCGTACGACCAGACCGTGTAGGTGTCGCGGCCGGCCCCGTCGACGAGGACCCCGAGTCCGGCCATGGCCGCCCCCTGGGCTCCGGCCTCGGCCTCGTAGGTGTCGTCGCCCCCCTCGTCGTACAGGCCCCCGAGGCCGAGGGCCCCGAAGCCCTGGCTCATGCGCAGCCCCCGGTACCGGTCGCGGCCCGTTCCGAGGTCGTAGAGGAGCCCCACCCCGAGCCGACCCGCTCCCTGACGGGCCGTACGGGAGTACGAGGGGGCCCCTGCGGCTCCGATGCGTCGACCGTCGGCGTCGGAGGGCAGGAGGTCGGGGGTGTCGAGGGAGTGCGCGACCACGGGGTAGCCGTAGGTGTCGTCGCCCCCGAGGTCGACGAGGACGCTCACGGGGTTGCGGGCGTCCTGGTTGGCTCCGACGGGGGCCTCGTAGGTGTCATCGCCCCCGAGGTCGATCACGAGGAGGGTCCGTGCGAACTCCGCGGCCGTGTACCGGTGGGCCCCGGCGTCGCGTACGATCACCTGGCCGGCGGGGGTGTCGACCGAGAAGTTCGGGCCCGTACGATTGCGGAGGGGGGCCCAGTCGATGGACTCGACGGTGGCCGCGAGGGCGAGGGCGGCCTCGGTGGGGAGGGTGACCTCGCCGCGCAGAAGGCCCAGGTCGTCGGGGCTGGTGAAATCGAAGCGGTCGAGGGGGCTCGTCCCGGGCAGGACCAGGGTGGGGGCGAGGCGGAAGAGGCGGTCGCGGGCCTCGGGGGAGTCCCAGGCCGCGAGGCCGGCGTCGCGGGCTCGGGCGACGGCGAGGGAGGCCGCGAGGATGCGGGCCACGGGGGCTCCGAGGTCGGACGGGAGGGCGGCCGCGGCGGCGGTGAGGGCGGGGCGGTCGGGGGTGGCTCCCCCGTAGGTGATCCAGTCGGCGAGGGCGGCCACGAGGGCCCCGTCGGTCACGGGGGGTTGCGGGGCGGGGACGGGCACGGCCGTGGTGCTCCCGTCGTGGCGCAGGCTGGCGGCGGCGGCGAGGGCCCGGGCGAGGCTGGTGGCCGCGCGGTCGAGGGCGGGGCCGAGGTCGCGGGCCCAGGCGGCCCCGGCGAGCCAGTCGCGGTGCACGCGATCGAAGACGGGGAGGCGGTAGCGGTCGCGGGCCACGTTGGCCCCGAAGGCGTCGAGGGTGGCCCCGGAGAAGAACAGGTCGCACCGGGTGGCCGGGGCCATGGGGTCGGCGGCCAGGGCCCGGTCGATGAGGGCGTCGCGGGTTCCCGCGAGGCAGGCGCAGTCGGTGGGGACGCAGCGGCTCTGACCCGCCACGGGGAGGCAGCGGACGGGCCCGTCGCCGCAGTCCGTGTCGGCGGTGCAGGGGGCGGTGCAGAAGGGGCGTACGGCCGGGTCGACGCCCGCGAGGCAGGTGAGGCCCGCGGAGCACCCGAGGCCCCCGTCCGGGCCCCCGCAGGGGCCCCCGATCCCGCGGAGGTTGACCGGGGCCGCGCCGCACGCCTCGGGGCCGATCCGGGGGTCGGGCAGGCACACCCGTCCGCGGGCTCCGTCCCGGAGGGGAACCTCGCGGCAGCGTCGGGCTCCGTCTTCGCAGTCGGCGTCGGTGGTGCAGCCCGCGAGGCAGACGGGCCCTGACCGGCCGAGGGAGAGGGCGGGGTCGTCGAGGCGGGCGCAGCGGGCGTAGCGGCCGAGGCACCCCGCGGAGGGGCAGGTCTCGCCGCGACGCGACCCCATGGGGACGCACCCGAAGGCGACCTCGGGGGTGCAGGTGAGCCGCCCCACCCGGTCGGGGGCGCAGGCGGCGGGAACGGCGGCCGCGCACGGGGCCCCCTCGGCCGCGCAGGGCAGGCGGCACTCGCGGAATCCCGGGGCCCGCATCCGGTCGACCTCGGCGCACAGGGCCTCGTCGCCGCAGTCGGCGTCGCGCTGGCAGGGCATGCAGGTGTACGGGACCGTCGTCGACACGGGGGGGACGTCGGCGGGCGCGGCGTCGATCGCGGCATCGGTCGCGGCGGCGTCGGTCGCGGCGGCGTCGGTCGCGGCGGCGTCGGTCGCGGCGTCGGCGGGGGCGGGGGCGGGGGGGTCGCTGCATCCGAGGGCGGACGCGGCGAGGGCGGGGAGCAGCCAGCGCGGGATCACAAGGCAGGAGGGTACACCGTCGGGCGGGCCGAGGGGATCGTCGGGTGGGAGGGCGCCGGGCGCAGAGTGGGTTGCGCGGCTGGGAGTCGGCGCGTAGTGTCCGCGCCCCCTGAGCGGGGCCCCTCTGGGCGGCGCGATCCGCCGCAGGCCGCTACGATAGGGATGCAGGAGAACTCGACATGGACCCGACGCTCGACCCTGACGCCGTGGACGCACTCGGTGTGCGCCCCGTCGACCTCGCCGTGATGGCCCTGGAGGCCGCGGTGCAGACGGCGGAGAAGGGCCAGCGTCCAGAGGGCGTGGTGCGCTGTACGCCTGCGTGGTTCGCGTCGGTGGAGACCCCCCGGGTGCGGGGGGCCATCGAGCGGGTGCTCATGGGTCGCCACCCCGACGCGGGGCTCGACACTCTCCTGGAGGTCGGGGCCCTGGAGGCCCTTCTGCCCGAGGTGAAGGCCATGGTGGGCTTTGGCGACGGCGAGTGGCGCCACAAGGACGTGTGGAAGCACACCAAGCAGGTGGTCCTGCAGGCCGTTCCGCGGACGGAGGTGCGTTGGGCGGCCCTCTTGCACGACATCGGCAAGATCAAGACCCGCCGGATCGAGCCCAACGGCGAGGTGCACTTCTTCGGCCACGCCGAGGTGGGGGCCAGCATGTTTGACCGCCTCATGCGCCGGATGCCGCTGTTCAAGGGCGAGGAGGCCCTGGCCGAGAGCGTGCGGTTTCTGATCTTGCATCACCTCCGGGCGAGCCAGTACGACCCGTCGTGGACCGACAGCGCCGTGCGTCGTTTCGCCAAGGAGATGGGCGGGTGCATGGGCGACCTGCTCGACCTGTCTCGGGCCGACATCACCACCAAACGCCCCGAGCGCAAGCGCAAGGGCCTGGAGGCCATCTCCGAGCTGGCCGCCCGGGTGCGGTCGATCCAGGAGGAGGACGCCCGGGTTCCGCCCTTGCCCAAGGGGCTGGGGACGGCCATCTCGGCGCGGTTCGGGGTGCCCCCGTCGCCGGCCCTGGGCGAGCTCATGAAGCGCTGCCGTGACGCGGTCGAGGGCGGCGACCTCGACGCCCAGCAGCCCAACGACTACTACCTGGAGTGGCTGCGTTCGGTCGGGGCCGTCGGGCCGTAGCCCTGAAGGCAGAGGTTACAACACGGCCCGCAGGGCCTCGACGCAGCGGCGGCACTCCTCGGGGGTGCCCACGGTCACCCGCACTCGCCGGGCCAGGGCGGGACCCCCCGCGTGAAACGACCGAACCAAGACCCCCCGGGCCATCAGGGCCGCGTGCACCGGGCCCGCCGCGACGGGAAGCTCCACCCACAAAAAGTTCGCGTCCGAACGATCGACCCGAACCCCGTCGATCGCCCTCAGGTCGTCGGCGAGGGTCGCGCGCGCCGCGATCACACGATCGACCGAGGATTGTAGGGACGGAGCGAGGGTCGTCAGGCACAGGGCCGCGGCGGTCTGCGACAGGGCGTTGAGATTGTACGGCTGCCGAACCTTCTCCACCGCCCCGGCCACCTCCCTGGGCAGGATGGCCCACCCCACCCGCAGGGCGGCCAGGCCCACCTTCGACAGGGTCTGGAGCTGGGCCACGTGGGGGTGGGCCTCGCGTCGGGGGCGGTAGGTCACCCCCGCGAAGGCCCCGTAGGCCTCGTCGAGCACGACCAGACCGTCGGTGGCGGCGATGGCGGCGTCGAGGCCCGGGTCGCCGAGGAGGTTGCCCGTGGGGTTGTTGGGAGACGGGAGGAAGGTGACGTTGGGCCGGTGCGCGTCGATGGCCGCGGTGACGGCCGCGGGGTCGAGGTCCCAGGACGAGGGGTCGAGGTCCACCGTCACGGGGGTGAGACCCAGGGTGCGGGCGGTGATCCCGTACATCACGAAGCTCGGGGCCGGGGCGAGCACGGTGGCCCGGTCCCGTCCGGGGCGCGGGGCGGACAGGGCGCTCTGCACGAGGGCGATGACCTCGTCGCTCCCCGACCCGAGCACGAGCTGGTCGGGGTGGCACGCCTCCCGGGCCGCGATGGCCTCCCGAACGGCCGTGGCCCGCACGTCGGGGTACCGATGCAGGGCGACTCGTCCCAGGGCTTCGGTGAGGGTATCCCGGGCCTCGTCGTCGAGGGCCCAGGGCGACTCGTTGGCGTCGAGGCGGGCGGCCCCAGGGGGCGCAGGGTGAGGGACGTAGGCCCGCAGGTCGGCGAGCTCGGGGCGGAGGAGGGACTCCAGGGAGGGGGGGCGGCCGTTCACGAGGGGTGTGCATCGCCCCGATGCGGGGGCGCGGTCAATGGTACCCTTCACGGACGAGGCCATGAGAGCGACACACTCACCGGTTGTGCTGGCGGCGGACGTAGGGGGCACCAAGACCATCGTGTGCCGGGCCCAGGTCACGGGCTCGACGATCGTGCGGGGCGAGGTCGAGCGCTTCGCCTCCCGCGATCACCCCGACCTGCAGTCCATCCTGGCCGACTACGCCCGGCGCCATGACGTGCGGGGGCTTCCCGCGTGCTTCGGGGTGGCGGGTCCCGTACGAGACGGGCGCTGCGTGGCGACCAACCTGCCCTGGGTCATCGACGCCGCGGCCTTGCGGGCCACGTTGGGGCTCGGGCCCACCGCCCTCTGCAACGATTTCGAGGCCGCGGCCCACGGGCTCGACGCCCTCCAGCCCGACGACCTCGCCGTGCTCCAGGCGGGAGCCCCCGACCCTACGGCTCCGCGGGCCCTCCTCGGGGCGGGGACGGGCCTCGGCGAAGCCCTCGTGCTCCCGGAGGAGGGGGGCGGGTGGCGGGTGGTCGCAGGCGAAGGGGGGCACGCCGATTTCGCGCCCCGCGACGCGGTGCAGGACGAGATCCTGCGGCGGCTGCGGGTGCGGCACGGGCGGGTGAGCTTCGAGCGGGTCTTGTCCGGGCGCGGGCTCGCGGCGGTGTACGAGTGCCTGCGGGAGATGGGGGGGACAGAGGCCCCGGAGGTTCGGGCGGCCATGGAGGCGGGCGACCCGGCCGCGGTGGTGGGCCAGTACGGGACCGCGGGACGCGACCCGTTGTGCGTCCAGGCCCTCGATGTGTTCCTCGACGTGTACGGGGCCGAGGCGGGCAACATGGCCCTGCGGTTTCTGGCCCGGGGCGGGGTGTACCTCGCCGGAGGGATCGCCGCCAAGGTGTTGCCCCGGATCCTCCAGGGGGGCCTCCTGACGGCCTTCCGGACCAAGGGGAGGCTGAGCCCGCTGTTGTCCGAGATGCCCCTGGCGGTGGTGCTGGAGCCCGAGCTCGGCCTCCTTGGGGCGGCGGTTCTGGCGGCGGAGATGCGGGCGTAACGACCGCCCCGCCGGGGCCCTCAGGGCTTGCGGTCCGGCGGCGGCGCGGAGGACGACGTCGCGTCGCGCTCGTACTGGCCGAGCTGGGCGTCGACCTGGCGGAAGCGTTCGGCCAGGGCGCGCACGAAGGCCCCTGCGTGGGAGAAGAGCCCGATCTGCTCGATGAGGAGCTCGCCCGTGACCTGCATCACGGTGAGGGCATCGAGGGCCTCGACGCTCGCCGTCCGCGGCTTCCTCGTGAACACCGCCGTCTCTCCGAACACCTCGCCGGGCCCGAGCTCGCGCAGGGTGACCCGTCGCCCTTCGACCTCTCGAAAGACCTCGCAGCGCCCCGCCACGATGATGTACGCCGCGTCGCCTGTCTCGCCCTCGGTGACCACCCGGGCCCCCGCGGCGAAGGTCACGCGCGGGAAGCGGTCGAGTCCGCGCAGGTGGGTCTCGAGCTGGGTGCGAAACTCCACTACGCTCGGATAGCGGTCCTCGGGACGCGCCGCCAGCGCCTTCATCGCGGTGAGGCACAATCCCTCGGGCAGCTCCAGGTGGGGCACCCGCTCGTTGGGGGGCACGACCTCGCCGCTCGCCGCCTGCCACACCATGGCCATCACATTGTGCCCCTGGTGAGGGGCCCTGCCCGTGAGGACCTCGTAGAGCACGGCCCCGAGGAGGTACACGTCGGTGCGCTCGTCGATGGCCTCCTGGAGCCCTCGGGCCTGCTCGGGGGCCATGTACGAGGGCGTCCCGTAGATGCCCGCGTGGGTGCGGTCGGCGTCGAGGGCCTCGGGGGTCTCGGGGGGGGTCACGGCGTGGCGCTCGAAGGCCGCAGGCCGGATCACCCGGGCCACGCCCCAGTCCATCAGGTAGACCTGGCCAAACTCGCCGACCATGATGTTGTCAGGTTTGATGTCGCAGTGCACGACCCCGCGGGAGTGGGCGAAGGCCACGGCGTCGCAGACCTTGAGCAGGACCTGCACGAGGGAGTCGAGCCGGCCCGAGGGCCACGGCAGCCCCGCCTCGTCGCGGATCTCCGCCGAGAGGGTGCGACCCTCCACCAGCTTCATCGAGAAACACGGGTGCCCGTCGGGGTCGTGCCCGAGGAGGTGCACCGGCACGATGTTGGGGTGCTCCAGGGCCCCGGTGATCTGGGCCTCCAGCACGAAGCGCGGGACCACGTCGGGGCGGTTGAGGAGGGAGTCGTGCAGGCGCTTCACCGCCACGTGTCGGCCGAGCCGCTGGTCGAGGGCCCGACGCACCGCCCCCATGCCTCCGCGGGCGATCAGGCCGAGGTCGGCGTAGGGCTCGCAGAGCCGCGTGGCCTCCGCGTCCTCCCTGGGGAGGCCGTCGTCTTCGTCGTCTCCGTCGCCAAACCGCGTGGTCTCCTGCGCCATCACCAGATACGAGAGTTCCATCGGGCGGCCTCTGTCAAGCGCGGCGCGCTCTGGGGGACGTGTTGACAGGGGGCAGAAGGCGCGATAGCGACGAGGGAGGCGTCTGAGATTCACTACAGAAGGAGAAATCCGATGAAGATCAAGACCAAGGTGAAGGCAGGTTTCCACGTTTGGAACGAGGGATTTTTTTGAGGCTGATCGGCCTCGCCCTTGATGCATCAGGCCTACCGCCCCGTCCCGCGTGAGTCTCCGATCGTCGAGGTCGGGGCGTGGACCGCGCCGCTTGGCATCGGGCGGCCTGTGGCCTTCGGACTGCTCCTCCTCGGGCTCGCGGGAGCCCTCCGCACCTGGGCGACCACCCTGGCCTGCGTCCATCGGGCGGGGATCCCCGCCTGCGACCTGATCATCCACCGCCCGCTCTTCGTCACGCGCCGCCCGATCGACCTACGCGGCTTGCGCGGGGTGAGCACCACGACCGACCCCGACCTCCCCCTCGGACGTGCGGTGGCCCTTCACGCACGGGCCAGCGAGGGGTCGTACCTCCCGCTGCCCACCCGCGGGATCTACCGCGACCCCGACGGCGTCTGGCGCCACGACGGCGCGCTCTTTGAGACCGCCCGAGGCTTCTTCCAGGGCCGCCGGGGCGCCTTCGAGGTCCGTCAGGTCTCCCTCGGTCGGGATTCTCCCCTGGCGTCCGCGTGGCTGCTCCTGGGCCCTCTGGGGGCCATGGCGGCGGTGCTGTGGGCCGAACGCAAGACGCGGCGCCTCGACCTCTGGGTCGACCCCAACCTCCGCATCGCGCGGTCCCGCTCGGTGGGCTTCGGGGGGCCGTCCCTGACCCGAGAGGTCGCCTTCGGGGCCCACGTATGGCTCCAGCGTTCGGACGCTCCGGGTCCGCCGCATCTGCCCATGGTGCGGGTGGTGGGCGAGGGGGGGGCCTCGCTGCCGATCTTCACCGGTCACGCGGTCGAACACGGCCCGACCCTCGACGGGCTCATCGCCCGGGCCCATCAGGCCTTGTCGCGGGGGGCCTCGTCGCGCGGAGGGTCCCGCGCGGGGTCTTCGTCGGGGGTGCGGCGCCTCGGCCCGTCGGGGCTCCTGGTGGCGGCCGCGGCGGGGCTCGGGGCGTGGGTCGTGGGGGGGCTGGCGGGTCTGCCCGACACCGAGGGCACGGTCGAGGTCGTGAGCTCGATCACACGCTGCGACAGCGAGGGCATGACCTTTCTCCGCGGGGCCCGGATGTCGTGGACGGCTCCGGTGGGGAGCGCGACCACGCGGTTGTTTACGGTGCCCCCGGGGGCTCCGAGGCGGGTGCGGTTCTTCGTGGCCCCCGGGCGTACGACGACCTTCGACTGCGCGCGGATCGTGGCCGAGCCTGGGGTCCGAGAGCTTCGGGCGATGCCCTGAGACGCGGGGCCCATAGCCTCCCGGGACCGCGCCGTTCAGGCCGCCGTGGGGCTCGCAACCGACGTGCCCGAGGGCGGGGACACGCGATGGGCCCCGCGGGGCGTCTCATCGTGGCGCCCCCCGCGGATGAGGGCCCAACCCGTCAGGGTGAGGGTCGCCCCGAAGAGGAGGAAGCCGATGTCCCACGCGATCTGGTGGGCGCCGGGGTGGACATGATGAATGCCGAGCCATTGATGGTCGATGATACCCTCGACGACGTTGAAGAGACCCCAACCCAACGACAGGGAACCTACAAACGTACGGGTCGACCAGGGCACGTCGGGCCTCTGACCCGCGCGCCACAACAACGCGAGACCGACGGACGTCATGATCCAGGTGAACGCATGAAAGAGCCCGTCCCAGACCATGTTGTACTTGATCGCCACGAGGTCTGTCGGGCTCACCCTGCTCGACAACATATTGTGCCACTGAAGGATCTGATGGAACAATATTCCGTCGATGAAGCCGCCAAGTCCGATGCCCAGTAGTGTTCCCGCGGCGATGAGGGCTCCTCGATGGGGTCGTTTGTTCATGGGAAACGTCCTGGTGGGTGGAGATTGATCGCGGCTCTTATTTGAAATCAAGTCGATAAAGCAGTGCCGTGATCGCGCAGAGCACGATCAGAGGCGTAGAGATCAGAAAGAGGGTTGTCAAGAACTCGCCGTCGAAGACGGAGGCACGGACAAGACGGGACGACGTGCAATCAGGGCAGGCGAACGCGACGGCTGGATGCGACATCGCGGCCACGAACCACGCTGCGGCGCAGACCTGGGGCGGACGGTCAGGACGGGGCAGCCGGACCATGGCTCCGGCATCATAAACACGCGTGTGCCAGAATCAACGGGGGCGCCGTGGGCGATGCCTGGTCTGGAGATGCGCGGCCGCGCCTCGTCGGCTCTCCGCGGGGGCACTCGGCTGGTTCCGACACCCGTCGCGACATTTTGCTACACACATTGTGTCATCGGCGCACGACCGGTCCCCGTGTGTCGCGCCCCGGTCGCCATGTTATCAAGGAATCCATGGGGGTTGAGAGGAGATCTCCCCATCCGGCACGGCGAGTGCTGACGGCAGTGCGCGGCGCCCGACGGGCGACCACACGACACTGACAGGGGGAAACATCATGAGAGTTCAATCGGACGTAGGAGTTCTGTTTGGGGCACTGGCCGTGGTGGGGATCGCCCTCGCGTGCGATCACAATGGCCCGCCCCCCAACGACCCGGCGACGACCAACCCCCCCGGGGCGACGCCTACCTCGGGCGGCACGGGCGTGAACGACAACATGGGCGGTACGGGGATGGGGGCTCCCAGCAGCATCACCACCGGCACCGGTGGCACGGGCAGCATGGGCACGGGAGGTACCATGGGCACCACCGGCTCAGGGGGCACCGGGGGCATGGGCACGGGCATGGGCACGGGGGGGATGGGCACCCTGGGCACGGGCAGTGGAAACCAGGGCATGGGCACGGGGGCCGGCACCAACCCCACGGGCGCGATGGGCATGAACGACGGGGGCATGGCCATGACGGGCGACGCCTCCATGGGGTGGGACGCCTACATGATCGGGGACGCCTCCGTCCTGGCCGACGCCATGCAACGGTGGGACGTCGGCCGCTTCGATACGGGCCGAGGTACTTCCCGCGCGACCCGCGCGGTTCGCTGATCGCTCCCCGTCCAGGGCCGCTCCCCGCGGACGCCACCGCGCGGCGCAGACCGACCCCACGATCGCAGGCCGCAGGGCCCCCCGGAGACCCCGTGCGGCTGCATCGATCTCACGCGGGTTCGACGGGGGCGCGGTGGGCCTTGCGTCCGCCCCGCACGAGGGCGTAGGGCGGGATCTGCCCGTGGATCATCAGGCGGGCCATCTCGGCGCAGCGGTCGACCAGGGCCCGAGCCCCTTCCCGGAGGGCGGTGCTCTCGGCGACGATGCGGGTATTGTTCTCCATGTCCTCGGCGCTCCATCCGCGGGAGTGCGCGATGTACGGAAACTGCGGGAACTGCACGCCGAGCTCGGCGAAGAATCCCAACATCTGCCCCGCCGTGCCCTGTACGTTGTCTTGCCCGCCGGTGATGATGAAGCCCGCGGCCTTGTTCTTGAGGAGGTGCTTGTTGGCGAGGGTCTCCTGGTTTTGGATGCAGTTCATCCGCTCGACCATCTTGAAGTACAGGCTGCTCGCGGAGCCCCATCGGATGGGGGTGGCGATGACGTACACGTCCGCCCAGTGCACGAGGGCCTCGTAGACCTGTTCGAGCTCGTCGGTGGGGTCCATCTGGGTGATCGAGCAGGGCCAGGTGCAGGCCCTGGCCGACTTCGAGTAGAAGCCCTCGCACGCGCGAAAGCTCAGGTCGCGCAGGCGGATCGTGCGCGTCTCCAGCCCGCTCGCCCCCGCGTGGCGCACCGCCTCGTCGAGGAGCAGCTCGGAGGTGCTGAACCTCGGGTGCCCCGCGGTCATGGCCGTGGTTGACAGGCCGAGCACGCGCACCGGGCCGTCTTCGCGCACGGGGGTTCGCGCGAGGGGGTGCTTCGTGTGGGGCTTCTTCGTGCGGGGCGTGGCGCTCGCGAGGTCGACGAGGAGGCGGCCGTCCTCGACCTTCACGGCGTACGCGGGCACGGCGTCTTCCTCGAAGCCCGGCTCGCCCAGGCCCGTGGTGTGGTGAAACTTCCAGTAGTGCCAGGGGCACTCGACGTACTCCCCCGCGAGCACGCCCTCCCCGAGCGGCCCGCCGACGTGGTTGCACGCGCCCGAGATCACCCCGAACCGCCCCGCCCGAAACGACACCGCGAGGCGGGTCCGCCCCACGCTCACCTGCTGCAAGGGCTTCTTCTCGAGCTCGGCCACCGCGCCGAGGTCGACCCACTCCTGCTCTGCGGCCATGTCAGGCTCCTTCGTTGGACCTTCGAGAGCACCCGAGACGGGGAGCCACCCGTCAGCCCTGAAACACGACGGTCTCGGTCCGCCCCGTGAACAGCTCCCAGAACCGTTCGGCGACGGTCTCGGGCGCGAGGGTGGCGCCGCCCTTGTCCCAGGCGGTCCCCTTCACCATGGCCGTGACCACGACCTCGCCGACATACACGCCCTTGTCGGCGAGCTTCGCCGAGAGCAGCCCCACGAGCTTGTGCTGCGTGGCCTTCACCAGGGCGAGGCCCATCGCGCCCCAGGCGGCCGCCATCGCGTTGACCTTGGGGTCGTCGACGCCGAGCCCGCCGCCGGTGATCAGGACCGCGCCCTGCTGCGCCTCCAGCGAAGGCAGGGTCGCCTCGACGGCCGCGAGCAGGCCGTGAACCCCCACGTCGAAGAGCGGGCGCAGGGTGTCGCCCGCCGCCGTGAGGTCGCCCGCGCCCATGGCGTAGGCGTTCCAGTGAAGGATGCCGATGGGGGGCATGGTGGCCGACACCGCGGCGAGGAGCTGCCGCACGGCCGCCACGTCGCCGAGGTCGCACGCGAAGGGCCGGGCGTCGAGGCCCGCCTTCCGCAGGGCCTCCGCCGCGGTCTCCAGCCGCTCCAGGTTGCGCCCCACGATGGCCACCGCGAAGCCCTCCTTGCCAAACCGACGGGCCACCGCGTCCGAGATCCCCGGTCCGTGCCCACACACCACGATCGTCTGCGTCATGGTGGAGGGTGGTACCACAACGCCCGATGGGCTTCACCGCCGGAAGCGGCCACTCTCCTCAGGGGTCGCAGTCGTCCCGGTCGGCCGTGAGCACGGGGGACTCCCCCTCGGCGGCCGTCACCAGGGCGAGGCGCCACGAGACCCCGTCGCACCGCACCGTCCGCGTCCCGTGCGACACCGCCAGCACCGCCGGGGCGCTCGGAAGGGGCGAGCTCAGGGGCCGCGGATCGTCCATGCCCTCAGGGCCCACCCGCCGCTCGACCAGGGTGTGATCCTCGTCCCAGTACCGCACCCGCACTTCTCCCGAGACGTCGCGTGTGATGGCCGCCAGGGCGCTCGGGGCCACCCGCAGGGCCACCATCCTCGCCTCCCGCCCGTCCGCCCCCGCGAACCACGCCACCCGGGCCATGCCCCGCTCGGCCCCGATCACCGTCTGCACCAGGACCGCCCCGTCGTCGGTGGCCCCAGGCGACCACGCGAAGCTGCCCGGGCCGAGCCCCAGGGTTCCCAAGGGGCGGGCGGCCCCCTCGGGCAAGGCCCCCCAGACGCCCGGCCGGATGCTCTGCCCGAAGGCCGCCGCGAGCCGGGTGTCGAGGCTCCACCCCTCCAACACCCACGGGCCTCCCTCCACGGGACCCGCCCGACGCTGCACGGCCACGAAGGCCGTTCCCCCGGGGGCTGAGGCCACGGCCATGCCCGAGGAAAGCCGGGCCCCGGCGGTGGGGAGGGTTCCGCGGGCGCTGATGCGCAGGAGGAGGGTCGTGGGGCCCTCGCGGCTCTGGTGGGTGGCGGCGACGAGGGCCAGGTCGTCGGTGCCGTGCAGGGCGTGGAGGTGGCTGACCCGCCCCCGCCCGAGCATCGTGGGCCCGCTGCGAACCACCACCCCGTTGCGCACCACGGCCACCCGCACCCCGCTCATGCTCGCCAGGCCCGCGGTCTCCCAGGCGAGCCACAGGTCGCCCCCGACGGCCGTGGGTTCGCCGAGGCGCGTGGCGTCGTCGCCGACGGTCACCGGGTCGCCCCAGGGGGCCTCCGGGCGCAGGGCCCGGGTCACGGCCCGCACCGTCGCCCCTTCGCGCCAGGCCGCCGCCAGGGAGCCCCCCGCACAGGTCGCCACCAGGTCGCTCACGGGCCCCGCGGCCTCGACCCGCAGGGCCGTCTCGGGCTGCCAACGCCACGGGCACCGGGTCTCCGCAGTCGACGGCGACCCGTCCGGGGGAGGGGTCGGGGGCGCGGGGTCGGGGGCCGTGGGGCGGAGGCCGACCACGAGCGAAGCCTCCGGGGCCTCGGGGGGGGCCTCCGGGGTCTCTCGGCAGCCAAGCAGGGCCGCGGCGGCGAGGGCAAGCAATGGGCGCACCCCACGACCGTACGGAGCTCCGCGGGTGAGGGCAAACCTTCCGCGAAAACGGTGCTACCCTCGGCCCGCGATGATGCGTGCGGCGACCGTTCCGACCGCGGGGAGCTCCCGCCTCGCCCTCGTGCTGCTCCTGGGATCGGCGGTGGCCTGCAAACCCCGTCGGGCCCCCATCGGAGAGATTGAGCGGCTCGTTCCGCTGACCGGGCTCGAGTCGGCCGATGCGGGGCCGCCCGACGCCGGTCCGTCGCGCCGTGGTCGAGCGGTGGCCGTACACCCCATCACCGACCGCCCCCCCGTGGCCGGGGCCCTCGGGGTGCGCTTCGGCATGACCCGCCCAGAGGTCCTCGGCCAACATCGCCCGGGCGAGTGCCGCGACGACGGGCGCTACACCTTCTGCACCCGGTCGCTCGTGACCCTGCCCGTCGACGGGGCGGTGGTCACCTATGAGTTCTGCGGGGCCACCCTGTGCGGGGTGGCCCTCGACGCCACCCGGACCCGCGACGAGGCCCTCCTGCAGCGCGAGTTCGACGCCCTTCGGCAGTGGGTCCACCGCGACCTCGGGACCCCCTCCCACGCCGAAAACCGCGTCGGTCCTGGGTGTTCGGGGCACCTCTCGCTCTGCCTCGCCTCGCACCAGGCCGTCCTGGCCGCCCGGTGGCAGTGGCCCGCGGGGCCCCAGGTGGCCGTCTCCGCCGACTCCCTCGAAGACGACGCCCTGCAGGCCCAGGTGGCCGCCACCTGGCTGTCTACGGCAGGGGTGGCCGCCCAGGTCGACCCGGCGGCCCCGACCCCCGACGCAGGGGCCCTCCCGACCCGAGACGGGGGCGCGTCGGGCGCACCGTGACGTCGCGTTGGGTGGCGGCGATCGCGTCGGCGGCTCTCCTGGTCGTGCCCGCCCGGGGCCTGTGCCAGCAAGACCCGCGTCTGCGCTGGCAGACCCTGGAGACTCCGCACTTCCGGGTGCATTTCTATCAAGACATGGAGCCCGTGGCCCGACGCGTGGCCCGGGTCTCCGAGGCCGTGGTCACGCGCCTCGAGGGCCCCCTCGGGTGGCGACAGACCCAACGCACCGAGGTGGTCCTGAGCGACGACACCGACGACGCCAACGGCAGCGCCACGTCGTTGCCCTTCAACACCATCCGGCTGTTTCTCACGGCCCCCGACGACCTCTCGGTGCTTCACCAGTACGACGACTGGCTCGTCAACCTCGTGACCCACGAGTACACCCACATCCTCCATACGGACAACATCTCGGGCATCCCCGCCCTGGTCAACGCCATCGTGGGCAAGCAGTGGTCGCCCAACCAGGTGCAGCCGCGCTTCATCCTCGAAGGCATCGCTGTCTTTGAAGAGAGCCTGCACACCCGCGGGGGGCGCCTGCGGTCTTCGCAGTGGGACATGTACCTCCGGGCTGACGCCCTGCATGGGTCGCTCCTCACCCTCGATCAGCTCTGCAACGGCCCCAACCGCTGGCCCCACGGCAACCTCTGGTACCTCTACGGCTCGTACCTGATGCAGTACGTGGCCGATCGGTACGGGGCCCAGAGCCTCGCACGGCTGTCGCGGGAGTACGGCGGGATGACCATCCCGTGGCAGCTCAACCGGGCGGCCCAGCGCACCATCGGCCAGAGCTGGGAGCAGCTCTACGACGACTGGCGGGCCTACACGGTCGGGTACTACCAGGCCCAACGGGCGGCCATCACGGCGGCCGGGCTGCGCGAGGGGACAGCCCTCACGTCGCAAGGGGAGGTGGTGCGCAACCCGCGGTTTCTGCCCGACGGAACCCTGCTGTATGAGAGCGCCGACGGGCAGTCGCAGGCGCGGCTGCGGGCCCTTCCGCCCGGGGCCCTGCGGGCCGACGCCCCCCGGGGTACCCCCGACTCCCTCGACTGGACGGGGAACCCCTCGGGTTTCGCGGTGGTCTCGCCCGAGACCCTCCTCGTGTCTGATGTGGCCCCCCACCGGCACATCTATTTCTACCACGACCTCCATCGCTGGAACCTCCGCCGCGGCCCCACCGGCACCGTCGAGGTGGCCTCTCGCGAGCGGCTCACCCAGGGCTGGAGGGCCCAACAGCCCGACGTCTCTCCCGACGGCGACCACGTGGCCTTTACGGTCAACCACCGCGGGACCACGGCCCTGTTTGAGATGTCCCTGGCCGACCGTACGCCCCGGGCGGTGTTTCGCCCGCGGCGCTACGAGCAGGTGTACGCCCCGCGGTACGCCCCCGACGGCCGCACGGTGGCCTTCTCGTGGTGGCGCCGCGGGGGCCATCGCGACATCGCCCTGTGGCACCGGGACAGCGGGCGGATCGAGCTGGTGACCGACGACGTGGCCCTCGACCTGTCGCCGGCCTGGAGCCCGGACGGGCGGTATCTCCTCTGGTCGAGCGACCGCACGGGGGTGTCCAACCTCTACGCCCGGGAGGTGGCCTCGGGGCGCACCCTGCAGATCACCAACGTGCTCGGAGGGGCCTTTCAGCCCGCGGTGAGCCCCGACGCCGAGAGCCTCGTGTACGTGGGGTATGGGCCGCGCGGGTACGACCTGTTCCGGATGCCCTTTCAGCCTGCCGGATGGAGCCCTCCGATCCCCGTGGAGCGCGACCCCCTCGGGCGCGACGACCCCGCCCCCCACACCGAGGACGACCCCGACGACCCCACCCTGGCCATGCCCCACCGGGTGACCGCGTACAACCCCTGGCCCACCCTCTACCCCCGAACATGGTTGGCCGAGTACGTCACCGACGGCTTCGGCCCGCAGCTCGCCGTGCGTACCCAGGGGGCCGACGTGGTGGGGCGCCACAGCTGGAGCGCTCGGGTGGGGGTGGGGCTCGTCCGGGGCGACCCCCAGGCCGATGTCACCTACGTGTACCGCGGGATCCGTCCCACCCTGCGGCTCCGGCTCTATCGCGGGGTCGACGCCGGGGGGGGCTACCGGGTGTCGGGCCAGGCCGTCCCGTGGGTGGCCGAGCGGTGGGGGGGAGAGAGCGAGATCTCTGCAGGGTTTCCTGAGGTTTTTGAGCGGCACTCCCTCGCCTTCGGGTACGAGGCCCAGTGGGTGCGGGCCCTCGGGGGACTGCCCTCCCTCGCCCAGCGGGCCGACCCCAACGAGGCCCCCCCGTCGATCCCCTTCGAGGGGTGGACCGCGGGGGTGCGGGCCTCGTGGTTCTTCAACCGGGTGCAGCGGTTTGCGTACTCGGTGAGCGCCCAGCAGGGGGTCAGCGCCTTCGTGTCGGTGCGCGTGACCGACCCCCTCTTCGGCAGCGCCACGGGAGCCGCGGACGTCTCCGGGGCCGTGGCCGGCTACGTCCCGATGCCCTGGAGCAACAACCGCAGGCGTCACGTCCTGGCCCTGCACCTCGGGGCGGGCCTCGGGCTGACCGACGGGGGCGAGCGGGCCCTCTTCGCCCTCGGGGGCTTCCCCCCCCTGTCGGCCCAATCGCTGATCGACGCCTTTCGGTCTGGGGCCCAACAAGGCGGGATCGCCCTGCGCGGATACCCCATTCAATCTCGGGTCGGGAGCCAGTACCAGCTCCTCAACACCGAGTACCGCTTCCCCGTCTGGCAGGCCCAACGGGGCCTCACCTCGTTGCCCTTCTTCCTGCAGCGGGTGACGGGTGACGTCTTCGCTGACGTGGGCAACGCCAACTACGGGGGCTTCGACCCGAGCCGGGTGGCCGTGGGCGTCGGGGCGGAGCTCCTGTTTGATCTGGTGTTGGGGTATGTCGTGCCCTTCACCCTGCGGATCGGCTACGCCCGGGGGCTGTCCGAGGGAGGCACCGACCAGCTCTACGGCCTCTTCAGCGCGCCATACTGAGCCGGGGCGCGGGGCGGTCAGGCGGCGTCGGGGGCCGAGATCTCCAGCGACCGAAACGAGAACACCGTGGCGCTCTCGGTCTCGGGCGACCCCCCTTGGGCCTGCAGGGCGATGTGCCCGCCGGCGAAGGTGTCGTCTTCGAGGGAGGTGAGGGTCTGGCCGTTGACCATGACCGTGATGCGGTTGCCCTTGGCCACGATGGACACGCAGTTTTCCTCGCCGATCCCGGGCTTGATGGCCTCGTGGCGGGTCCAGTCGACGAGGGCCGTGGAGGCGTTGTCGACGCGCCGGGTGAGGCGGTAGTACCCGTCGCCGTCGATGAAGAGGCGGTAGTTGTCCTTGTCGGACTTGGCCCGGAAGCTCACCCCGCAGTAGCTCTGGGTGGGCTCCTGGGCCGCGAGCACGACGAGGGTGACGGTCACCGCCACGTCGGTAAATTGCCGGGCTTCGTACCAGTACGCCGCCACCGAGGTGTCGCCCCCGGGGAGGGTCACCACCATGCCAGGGGCGTCGAAGCGCAGGGGCGGGGTCTTGGTCGTGGCCGCGAAGCTCCAACCCTCGGGGCTCTTCGTGAAGGCCTCCTCGACCACCACCGGCCAGGTCGGCGCGTCACGCTCGTTTTGCTCTGCGTCGCTCATGCACCTCAGTCCTTTCCGTCGTGCCAGGCGGAGGGTCCCACGGGCTCCCGCAGACATCGCTCGCCCGGTCGGGAAGATACCCCAAGCCGCGCGCCAATTGGGCCCGCAATCGTCGCCCCTCGTTCACGAAGCCATCCCGGGGGCCCCCGCGGGCCGCGCGGAGGGGGGGGCCTTGCCACCCGGGGACGCCGTGGACACCGTGGATACCTCGGAGGGGTGCGAGGGGCGCACGCTCAACCCATGTCGACCCCTGTCGTGAGGGCAGCGGCGACACGAGGAATGGTCTTGGCGCTTGACAAACTGCGATGTAGGAAGGAAAGCTAACACGGTCTTGAGAGGAGAAACGTGATGACCCCTGCGATGCAACGTGAAGTCGAGAAGCTTGTAAAGGCCTTCGCGGAAGAGCTTCTGGGGCTCTACCGTGAAGCCGTGATCGCCTCCCTGGCCATGACGGGGAGCGGCCCGCGGGCCGAGTCCGCCGCGCCCGCCCGTTCGCCCAGGGCCCCGCGTGCGACCCCCTCGCGCGCCAAGAAGGCCCGCAGTTCGCGCAAGGGCCGCCCCCTCGTCAAGAGCAGCCCCGAGGAGGTCGAGGCCCTCTCCACCCGCATCATTGACTACATCAAGAAGTCGGGCAAGCGCCCCGCCGCCAAGGACATTCAAGCCGCCTTGAAGGTCGAGGCGGGCCCCTTTCAGTACGCCCTCAACAAGCTCAAGGCAGACGGCAGGGTCCGTCAGGTGGGCCAGCGGCGCATGGCCCGCTACGAGGCCAACGGCAAGGTCAGCGGCAAGACCGGCGGCAGGGCGAGCGGCAGGGCCACGGCGGGCGCGAAGAAGCCCCGTCGGTCTTCTGCGAAGAAGGTTGTCCCGACGGTTCCTGTCGTGATCGAGAGCTCCGCCCCGGAGGTCGAGGCTGCCCCCCCTGCGGCGCCGATCAGCGCCGAGGAGTGACCGTTCGGCGCCAACGCCACAGCCCCCCCGCGGCCCCGAGGGCCACCCCAGCATACAAGACAAACGCCGTTCGTCCGTGGTCGATCGGGTACAACGCCCCGAAGGCCAACGACGCTGGAAGGGCCATCACCCCGGTGACCAGGTTGAAGGCCCCGAAGGCCCCACCGAGGCGCTCCGGGGGGCAGAGCGAAGCCACCAGGGCGCGCTCGGTGCCCTCCGTGAGGCCGTAGTACGCCCCATAGACGAGCAGGGCCCCCACGAGGTGCAGGGGCGTCTGGGCGAGGCCAAACCCCACCCAGGCCACGGCCCGCAGGGTCCATCCGAGGTTGACGGCCCGGGCGGTTCCGTAGCGGTCGGCGAGGCGACCTCCGGGGCCCGCGGCCAGGGCCCGCAGGAGCGACAATCCCCCCCACAGGAGCGGCAGGTGCCGGGTGGCCACCCCGAGGTCGGCCGCCCGCAAGAGCAGGAAGGCGTCGCTGGCTCCCGCCGCGGCGAAGAGGCCCACCCACCCCAGATACCCCCGCAGGACCCCGGGCATGGGCCCTCGGAGCTCCGCGGGAGGACGCGGTGCCGTCGGTGCCGTCGGTGCGGTGGGGGCGGTCGGAGCGGGGGCTTCGTGCACCGCGAGGCGCAGGGTGACCACGGCCAGGAGCCCGGGGATGGCTGCGGCGGCGAAGACCGAACGCAGGTCGCCGTGGGTCAGTGCCAGGACCCCCATGGCGGCCAGGGGGCCGAAGACGGCCCCGAGGTTGTCCATCCCGCGGTGGATGCCGAAGGCCGTAGCCCGCAGGGCGGGGTCGACCGAGGCGGCCAGGAGGGCGTCCCGGGGGGCGGTGCGCAGGCCCTTGCCGATGCGGTCGGTGATGCGGACCGCGAAGACGTGCCAGGGGGCCGTGGCGAGGCTCAGGAGGGGGCGTACGGCGTTGGCCAGGGCGTACCCGGCGACCACCCAGGGCTTGCGTCGCCCGCCCGTGTCGGAGGCCCGTCCGGCGAGGTATTTGGTGAAGGCCGAGAGGCTGTCGGCGGCCCCCTCCAGGAGGCCCACGGCGGCGGCCGGGGCGTGCAGGTGGCGGGTGAGGAAGACCGCGAGGTACGGGGTCACCATGTCGGCCGAGACGTCCGTGAGGAGGCTCACCGCCCCGAGGGCGAGGACCGTGCGGTTGAGGGCGAGGCGGGCGGAGACGGGTGGGGGCGGAGAGACGGTCTCAGTCATCGATGACGTCGGTGATGGTGGCGACCATCTCCGCGGCCCCGAAGAGGGAGAGCTGGAGCCAGCGGGCCAGGCCCGTCCCGCCCATCCGGGCTACGAGCTGTTGGGCCGCCCGGTTGAAGCGCACGAGCTCGCGCAGGCGGGCCGTGGCGTCGACAGGGAGGGGGTCGGCGAAGCGCCAGGCCACCCGGCCGTCGGGGCTCACCACGCGGCGCAGCCACGGGCGAAGCTCCTGGGCCGTGGCCTCGTCGATGACCCTGCGTACGAGGTCGTGCAGGGCGGGGGTGCCGAGCTCGTGGCCGTGGGTGGTCTCGAGCACCGACCCCGAGGAGAACTGCATCGCCCCGCGGACCCAAAGGGCGCACACCTCGGGCAGGCAGGCTCGGGCCACCTCGGCGAGGGAGTCGGTCTCGCGGAAGGCCGGGGCTTCGGAGGCCGTGGGGAGGGCTCGGGCGAGGAGGGGCTCGTCGCCGAGGTCGAAGGTCACCCGCGACGAGACGTGGTACTGCAGGGCCGCGGCGAAGCGTACGGCGGTGCTGGAGGGCGTGCCCGGGGACATTTCCAGCGAGACCCCGCGGCGGTCGAGGACGAAGCGGGCCGTGCGCCCCACGTCGAGGTCGACGGCCCGGGCCCGGTAGACGTCCGTGCCCTGGGCGGGGTCGCCCTCGCGCTCGGGGATGGCCCAAAGCCGGAAGGGTTCGGCCCCGGAGAACATCCGGGCCATGGCGTACCCGAGGTCGTCGGTGGTCCAGCAGACCGGGACCATGAGCTTGCGTCCCTCGGACTGGGCCCGGGCGATGACCTCGCCCTGCCGCACGTGCTCCTCGACGAGGAAGCGTACGATGGACTCGTGCTCGTGGAAGGACGTGCCCACGGCGGTGAGCTTGCCGTTGTGAAAGACCTCGGCGAGGCAGTACCGGGCCTCGTCCCCGAGGCGGACCCGCACGGAGTACACGCTCGTGGCGTCGGGGAGGACGTCGGACTTGCGGAGGCTCTGCAGGGTGTCGCGGGCCCGCGGTCCCCAGAAGCGCAGGGTGACCGAGTCGACCCCGTGCTCGTCCGGGGCCCGGCGCAGGGGCCTGCGGTCGTGGCGCAGGGAGAAGAGCACCATCTTCGCCTCAGGGCTGTGGGCGAGGCGCTCGAGGGTCTCGGGCGGCAGCCACACGCACCCCAGGAGCCCCGACCCCGACACCAGCGACAGATGAACCCGGTCGGCGTCCTTGGCGACCCCCACGGTGTAGAGCCGACACACCCTGCGGTCGCTCGTGTCGAGCCAGAGCTGGAGCTCGCCCAGGGTGAGGGCCAGGAGCTCGGGGTCCTGGGTGGCCTCGACGGTGATCCCGAGGTCGCGGCACAGGGTGGTCAGGGCCGCGAGGGGCTCGGACCGCATCCGGTCGTGGGCTTCGAGGAGGTAGGTCTTGAGGGCCGTGCGGCCTTCGATGTCCTCGTCGATGCCCGGGGTGGCCCCGCGGTTGGAGGCCGCGGTCATCTGCTTCTCCAGGAGCAGAGAGAGGTCGCGCCTTGAGCGAATGGTGAGCATGGCGGAGGGGAGGGTACTCGCACACGCGGCCCAAGGGCGAGTCCATGTCAGCCCATCGACGGGTATCGCCAGTCGGTGGCCGGGCAGAGGGTCTCCTTGATGGTGCGGGGGGAGACCCAACGGAGGAGGTTCAGGGCGCTCCCGGCCTTGTCGTTGGTGCCCGACAGGCGCCCCCCGCCGAAGGGTTGCTGGCCCACCACGGCCCCGGTGGGCTTGTCGTTGACGTAGAAGTTTCCCGCCGCGTGGCGCAGGCGCGCGGTGGCGTGGGCGATGGCCCCGCGGTCGCGGGCGAAGAAGGCCCCGGTGAGGCCGTACGGGGTCCCGCGGTCGCAGCGTTCGAGGGCCGCGTCGAGGTCGGGGTCGGGGTAGACCCACACCGTGAGCACGGGGCCGAAGAGCTCGTCGCGCATCAGGGCGTGGCCCGGGTCGTCCGTCCGCACGAGGGTCGGTCGCACGAAGAACCCCTCCCGGTCGTCGCGCCCGTGATGCAGGACCTCGCACGCGGGGTCGTCGAGGGCCGCGTCGACCCGGGCTCCGAGGCGATCGTACGCGGGTCGGTCGATCACGGCCCCGAGGAAGTTGCCGTAGTCGGTGGGGTCACCCACCCGAACGTCCGCGATCATGTCGCCGAGGCGGGTCCGCAGGGCGGGCCAGAGCGACGCGGGCACGAAGGCCCGGGAGGCCGCGCTGCACTTCTGGCCCTGGTACTCGTAGGCCCCGCGGAGGAGGGCCACGGCGAGGCTGTCCACGTCGGCCGAGGGGTGGGCGAAGACGAAGTCCTTGCCGCCGGTCTCGCCCACGAGGCGGGGATAGCTGCGGTACTTCCCTGCCCCCACGTGGGCCCCGACGGTGGCCCAGAGGCGTTGGAAGACCGCCGTGCTCCCGGTGAAGTGCACCCCCGCCAGGTCGGGGTGTTCGAGGGCCGCCTCCACCAGGGGGGCCGGGTCGCCGAGGACCATGTTGACCACCCCGTCGGGCAGCCCCGCCTCGCGCAGGAGGCCGAGGATGAAGTGGGCGGAGTAGGTGGCGTTGATGGAGGGCTTCCACACGACGGTGTTGCCCAGGAGGGCCGGGGCCGTGGGGAGATTGGCCGCGATGGAGGTGAAGTTGAAGGGCGACACCGCGAGCACGAAGCCCTCCAGGGGGCGGTGATCGAGCATGTTCCACACCCCGGGGCCCGAGCGGGGCTGCTCGGCGTAGAGCCGGGCGGCGAAGGCGACGTTGTAGCGCCAGAAGTCGATCAGCTCGCAGGCCGCGTCGATCTCGGCCTGGTACACGGTCTTGCTCTGCCCGAGCATCGTGGCCGCGTTGAGGATGGGGCGCCACCGGGTGGCCAGGAGCTCCGCGGCCCGCAGGAAGATGGCCGCCCGCTCTTTGAAGGGCATCCGCTCCCAGTCGGGTTTGGCCCGGGCGGCGGCCTCGATGGCCTGGTGCATGAGCCCCGCGTCGCCCGCGTGCCAGACCCCGAGCGCGAGGTCGTGACGGTGGGGGGCCCGCATCGGGTGGGTCTTGCCCGTCGGCAGGTCGCTGCCGCCGATGTGGGGACAGACCTCCACCGGGCTCGCGGTGAGACCCCGCAGGGTGCTCTCCAGGGCCGCCCGCTCGGGGCTCCCCGGCCCGTACCCCAACACCGCCGCGTTCTCTACGGGCGGAACCTCCAGTGCGCCTTCGATCATAGCCCCCGAGGGTACACCCACGAGCCGCTGGCTGGTGTCGCCCCGCGAAGGGTGCGATCCTTCGCCATCGCCGTGAACACCCGTTGGACCCACGTCGCCGGCCTCCTCGCCGCCCTCGCCGGGGGATGCTCCCCGGAGGACCCTCGACTCGACTGCCCCGGGGGGGTGTGCTCCCCGCCCGACGACCTCGGGGTGCGGCCCGACGCAGGCACCCACAGCGACCTCGGGATTCGCCCGATCGACACCGGGCCGGGCCATCAGGCCGTGGTCTCGATCGCCCTGCGGCCGGCCATGGCGACCCTCGTGCATCGCGACAACGCCCCCGCTACGGAGACGTTTCGTGTGGTGGGGATCCTGCCCGACGGGGCCGAGGTGGGCATCGGTCAGCCGACGTATACCCTCGCGGCCAACCGGGCGGCCGTGCTCGACGGGGCCACCGGGGCCCTGCGCACGACGGGCGAGGCCGGGGCCACCCTGGCGCTCGGGGCCGAGCTCGTGGTCGGGGGACAGACCCTGCGGGCCACCGCGCGGGCGGTGGTTCGGGTCGAGCGGTCGGCGGTGGGGGCGGGCCTCTTGCCCGACGTAGCCGCGCGCTTCGCGGGCACGGCCGTGACCGACCCCGCCCGGGCGGTGCTCTTGCATTACCCCCTCGACGCGGCGGTGATCCCCAACAACCTCGCTCCCATCGACGTGCAGTGGGAGCGCGGGGCCCCGGGCGACGTCTTCCGGGTGCGCCTGCGTAAGCCCCACGTCGATGTCTCGGGCTACGTCACCCACACCGGGGCGGGCTTCGATTTCCGTTGGTCGGTGACCCAGGCCCTGTGGCGGGCCCTGCTCGAGTCCGACCCGGGCGACCCCCTGACGGTGAGTGTCGAGCGTTGGGTGGCGGCCACCAACACCCACGTGGCGGGCCCCTCGGTGAGCCTGTCGGTGGCCCGGGCGGCCCTGTCCGGGTCGATCTACTTCTGGGACCTCTCCGGGGGGCGCATCGAGCGCATCGACGCCATCACGGCCGAGCGTACGAGCGCGGTGCCCAATCCCCCGCCGCGGCCCGTGGCCCCCGACCAGGGGTCGCGTTGTATCGCGTGCCACACGGTCTCCCGCGACGGGCGCTACATGAGCGTGGAGATGTGGGGCGGCGACCGGGCCGGGGCGGTCTTCGACCTGACCGACACCGCCCTCCGCAACGATCCGGCCCCGACGGTGGTGGCCCCCCAGGAAGATCGGGTGTGGCTCTTCTCGACCTTCTCGCCCGACAGCGCGTACCTCGCGGTCAACCGGGCCACGGGGCTGCGCCTCCTGCGCCGCGAGGGGGGCGGGGTCTACGTCGACAACACGGGCCTGCCCACCACGGCTACGGCCCACCCCACCTGGTCGCCCGACGGCAACACCATCGCGGTGGCCACCAACATCGTCGGCCCCTGGGCGGTGGACTTCACCGCGGGCGATCTCGGCCTGATCCCGCGTACGGGCGAGACCACCTTCGGCCCGCCGCGGGTCGTGCATCGGGCCACGAGCTCGCCCGGGGGGACCGTCGACGCCCACCCGAGCTTCTCGCCCGACGGGCGCTGGCTGGCGTTTCAGCATGGGGTTCACTCGCGCAGCGGCGACGAGCACGGGATGCGGTACCCGGCCCGGCTGGAGATCCTCCCGGCCGATGCCATGGAGGGGGCTACGCCTCTGGTGTTGTCCAACGCGAGCGGGGACATGGACGGGTACTGGCCCAATTTCTCGCCCTTCAACGCCGGGGGGTACTACTGGCTCGCGTTCTACTCGCGGCGCGACTACGGCAACGCCCAGGCCGGGACCCGCGGCTCGCGGCGGCGGCAGATCTGGGTCACGGCCGTGCGCAACACCCCGACCTCCGGGAGCGATCCGAGCGCCGTGCCCTACTGGCTCCCCGGGCAAAACCCCGCCGTGGAGAACATCTCCGCCCAGTGGGCCCCCATCGCCTGCCGGATGAACACCGAGCGGTGTACGGTCTCGAGCGAGTGTTGCTCGGGCACCTGCGAGCGCCAGCCCGACGGGATGTACGCCTGCCAGCCTCCGCCCCCGGCCATGTGCCGCCGCATCGGCAGCTCCTGCTCCAACAACGCCGACTGCTGCGAGGGCCTCTTCTGCGTGGCCAACGTGTGCGGGGCGCCTCCCGGGTGATGCCCCGCGTGTCGCAGCCTGGGCCCGACGAAGCCCGCCGCGCGGCGGCCTCGCTCCTGGCCAAGTACGACCGCATCGCCGCCCTGCGAGAGGCCTACGATCGCAGCGGGGGCGTGGTCGATCGCGCGGCCGTGGCGGCCCTGGCGGGGCAGTGGCCGGGGGCCGTGCGCGAGCTCGACACCCTCTGCCCCCACGAGCTCTCCGCGCGACGGGAGGCCCTGCGGGAGGCCGTCCATGCGGGGGGAGAGGTGCCGTCCTGGGCGGTGCGGATCGAGGCCTCGCATCGGGTGATGGCGGCGGCCCTGTGGGTCAAGGGGCGGGTGCGGCGCGACGACGCTCCCGACCCGGCCCGCGACGCCGACCTCGCGGCGGAGGCCGAGGCCCGGGCGGGGATGCCGCTGGGGGAGGGGTTTGTGGCGGCCGTACGGTGGCCGCCGGGGGGGAGGCTGGGAGCCGTGGTGAGGGGCCTGCTGGAGGCCCTGCACGGCGCCCCGGAGGGGGTGACTAAACCCCGTCCAGCTCGGGATGCGTAGTTTTCTCTGCCGATCCGCGTCGCCATGCGGCGTCAGGTCTCCTCGCCGGGCATTCAGCCCGCCGTCGTCGCCCTTCCTTGCCTGGCTTGCGTCTCGTTGACAAAACTACACATCCCGAACTGGCCGCGGTTTAGAGGGGCGACCGGAAAGTCGGACCGAGCTGCGCAACGAGACGCAAGCATCGCCAGGCGCGGGGGCGAAGACGGGCTCAATGCCCGTCGAGACACCGCAACGCAGCGATGCGACGCGGATCGGAAGCGCGGCGAAGGGAGACTTTCCGGTCGGCACTCTAGCGGTTCATCGGGACGACCATGACCACGGCGTCGTCGTCGTCGCCCGCGGTCGTGCCGACGCCCTTGGAGCCCACCACGGCGGCGTGGGTGCCCCTGGGGGAGAGGGCTACGCCCCAGAAGAAGTCGGAGCCTCCGCCGAGGTCGAAGCTCATCACCCCGTTGGTGCCGAAGGTGGTGTCGCGGGCCCCGTTGGCGGTGAGCATGCCCACCATGCCGTCGGAGTTGGTCTCCGTGGGGCGCCCGCCCCCGACCATAAAGAGGCGGTTGTCGGGCAGGGCCACCAGGGTGCGGGCGTTGTCGTTGAAGCCCGCGAGGTCGATCCGGACCACGCCGTTGGTGCCGTAGGTGGTGTCGAGGCGGCCCGCGGCGGTGAGGCGCAGCGAGAGCCAGTCGAGGTTGTCGGGGGCGGCGTTGCGGCCGTAGCCCGTCGTGACGAGGTTGGCGCCCTGCAGGACGGCGGCGTAGGTCTCGCTGATGGCGGCGAGCACGGGGGTCTGGAAGATCCCATTGGTGCCGAAGGTGGTGTCGAGCACGCCGGCGGGGGTGAGCTTGTAGATCACCGGACGGATGACGTTGCTCTCGTTCATGTACCCGTTGGAGATGATGCTGCCATCGGGGAGAATGGTCGAGGTGCGGGGCGTGCCGCTGAGGTTGTCGATGTCGAGGGTGTACACCCCGTTGGTGGCGAAGCCCATGTCGCGTACGCCGTCGACGGAGAGGCGGATGGTGGCGAAGTCGGAGTCGGTGCCGCCGGTGCGGACCACGGAGCCGCAGAGCACGAGGCGCCCGTCGGGGTACATCGACATGCTCCAGACGTTGTCGGCGGTGTAGCCCGTGCCGGCCACGACCCCGTCGGAGAGGTCGAGGGTCACGAGGCCGTTGGTGCCGAAGCTCGGGTCGCGGCTGCCGTTGGGCATCAGGCGGGCCACCCCGATGTCGCGGTCGCGGGCGTCGGTGGCCCCGGCGTGCTCGATGTTGCCCGAGATGACGATGCGGCCCGAGGGCTGCACGACGATGCCGCGGAAGACCTCGCCGTTGCCGCCCATGGCGAAGTTGTGGGTGGCGATGCCCATGGTCCCGAAGGTCGTGTCAAGCTGGCCCTGGGCGTTGAACCTGGCCACCACGGTCTGCTGGTCGTCGGTGGCGGCGGTGCTCGGGGCCACGGTGCCCACCGCGTAGAAGTTGCCCATGGCGTCGTAGGCCACGCCGTAGAAGCGGTCGTGCCCGGCGGCGGACAGGGCCATGTTGCGCGGGGCGATCATCACCGGGCCCGCGTCGGTGGGGGTGCCCGCGTCGGTGGGGGTGCCCGTGTCGACGGGGGTGCCCGCGTCGGTGGTGGTGCCGAGGTCGGTGGTGGTGCCGAGGTCGGTGGGGGTGCCGAGGTCGGTGGTGGACCCCGCGTCGGTGGGAGCAACCGGGTCGTCGCTGCATCCCGCGAGGCCGGCGGCGGCGAGAAGGCCCAGGACGAGGGCGAAACGAGTCGAAGTGGGGGAGGGGCGGTTCATGCGTGGGAGACCTGGATGGTTGTAAGAGTGAGAGTCGTTGTCGTTATACGGGCGGAGGAGGATGGTTTCTCCGTGCGTCGTGCGGGGGAGTGGGCGCGCTCAGGAGCGCGGCCAGGTCCACTCGACGCCGGCGAACACCTGGCGCCATCCCGCGGGCTGGATGCCTTGCGGGGCGCGGTTGGCGATGAAGATCTGGTTGGTGAGGTTGCGTCCCGTGAGGGAGAAGGTCAGCCCCGAGCGGCGGTGGGTGTAGGCCACCCGGGCGTCGAGGGTGAGGTACCCGGGGATCTCCCCGACGAGGCCGTCGGTGGAGGGGAAGACGGTGTTCTCCTTGTCGGCAAACTGGCTGGCGACGTAGTTGACGGAGACCTGGCCCGACACGCCCGCCCGGTGGATCACGCGGAGTTGGGCGTTGGCGAGGTGCTCGGCGGCGTAGGGCAGGCGGTTGCCGCCGAAGAGGCCCCCGACGAAGTCGGCCACGGGGAGCCAGGTGTAGTTGACGATCAGGGGCATCGCGAAGCTGCGGCTCCCGAGGCGCGACGCGAGGTCGACGGTGGCCGTGGCCTCGACGCCCGTGTGTCGGCTATGGCCGGTGTTGAACGCGCCCGCGGCGGCCCCTCCGGCCTCGCTCGGGGGGATGATCTGGTTTTGAAACTCCAGGTGAAACACGGCCACGTCGGCGTGGAGCCAGCGGCCGAGGCGGAGGCGGGCTCCGAGCTCGGTGTTCCACGACAGCTCGGGGTCGAGCTGGAGGTTGGCCCCGGTGGCCGACACGGCGTCGCGGGTGCGGGGCGGGGCGTACCCCCGGTGAATCCCGGTGTACACGGTGAAGGGGCGGGTCACATCGACCGCGACCCCGAGGCCCGGGATGAGGGCCGAGGAGAAGGCCGACCCGGAGACGTCCACGTCGCTGCCCCGGCGCATCCCGCCCGGGTCCGTCACCGGGGCGCGCAGGATCCGCCGCTGCTGCCAGAAGTTTTCGACGCGGAGGCCGGGGGTGATGTGCCACCGGCGGCCGAGGGTGATGCGGTTCTGCACGGCGGCCGAGAGGGCGTTGCCCGTGCGGCGCTCCTCGTCGTGGGGATCGCCCGCCCCGGCCGTCGGAAACGCGGTGATCAACACCTGCTCGTGGGCCGTCTCCCGCAGGTACCGGGCCACCGCCACCAGCTCGCCATGAACCCCACGGACATTGCCCCACCGCCAGGTCAAGCGCGGCTCCAGGCCCATGACCTCGAAATTCCGGTTGCGTATCGCCGACTGCTGCCTGAAAAATAGGCTCCCCCGGCGGTTGTTGGGGCTGAGGGTGGGGTCGTCGGGGGCCCCGCAGCGGCCGGTGTCGTCGCAGACGCGCTCGTAGGCGTTCCCGGTGTCTTCGCGCTCGAAGTCCTGGCGTCGCCAGGCCCGGTCGGTGGTGTACCCGTAGAGGCTCGTCTGCAGGGAGACCCGCTCGGAGAGGCGGGTCTGGTGCACGACGCTGAGGGCGTAGCGGCGCACGAGAAACTGGTCGTAGATGGCGGGGTTGAAGGTCGGGTCGATGGCAAACTGCGGGGTGCTCGGCCCGACGTAGGTGGCCCGCGACGACTCGTCAAAGAGGTTGAACTTCACCCGCAGCACCGACCGCGGCGAGATCTGCAGGCGCAGCCGCGAGGTCACGTCCGTGATGGCCATGTCCATCCGGCGGGGCCCGTCGAAGCGGCGGTGGATCACGTCGACCGACCAGCCGATGGGCCCGTGGGTGGCCCCGGCCCGGGCGTAGGCGAGGAAGTACCCGTAGTTGCCGTAGCGGAGGTCGACCCCCCCGCTCGGTTGCCGGGGCGGGTCGCGGGTGATGTAGTTGATCACCCCCCCGACGGTCTGCGGGCCCCACAGGATCTGCCCGCTGCCGCGTACGACCTCGACCCGCTCCATGCGCTCGATGGGTGGGGTGTAATAGAGCTCGGGCGACCCGTAGGGGTTGAGCGAGACGGGCAGTCCGTCTTCGAGGATGAGCACCTTGCGGCTGCGGTTGGGGTCGAGGCCGCGGATGCCGATGTTGAGCCGCAGGCCCATCCCGTCTTCGCTCGCCACGTTGACGCCCGGAACCATCCGCAAGGCGTCGCCCGCGTGGACCGGGGCCAGCATCCTGAGGTCTTCGCGGCGCAGGAGGGTGGCGCTCCCGGGGGTCTGCTCCAGGGTCCGCGAGGCCGACCCGACCACGGTGGCGCTGGCCTCCTCCTCGGGGGCAGGGGGCGGGGCCGGACGGGGCCGCGGTGTCCGTGCTGGGACTTCCTCCTCCGCGGGGGGCGGGGTCTGGGCCGCCTCCGCGGGCGGCGGAGTCTCAGGCCCCACAGGCGGATCGGCCCATACGAGGCGGGGGCCGAGGGTCACGGCTCCGACGCTGAGGAGGCGTACAAGCTGGGCGCGCGACCGGGCTCTAGTCATTGTCGCCTTCGACCCGCGCAGACCGGATCTGGAGGGTGGCCGTGAGGTCCATCTTGAGGAAGGTGGTGACGGCCCGGACGGCGTCGTAGGCCCGGCGTACGGCCATGGGGTTGTCGCGCAGGGCGGCCGAGAGGCTGTCGCCGGGGATGGCGTCGACGGCGGCGATGGCGTCGCGGAGGAGGGCGCGGAGTTGGGCCGCGAGGGAGGCTGCCCCGGTGGCGTCGAGGAGGTCGTCGAAGCCGAGGTTGTTGCCCGCGGGGCAGCCTTCCAGCAGCCGTTGGGCCCCGACGAGGTTGTTGCGGACGTGCTGCTTGCCGCGGTCGGCCCACGGCGACTCCAGGTGCTGGGGGCAGGTGGCGGTCATACACGGGGGGATGCCGAGGGGGCGGGCGAGGCGCAGGTCTTTGGTGTCGGTGTCGAGGTAGAAGACCCCCTCGGCCACGGCGCTGATGGCGAGCTGGAGGGTGGCGAAGGTGGTGCTCCCCGTGCCCGCGGTGGTGAGCTGCTCTCCGAAGCCGTTGGGCTCCCAGGCGGTGATCACGGCCTGGATGCGGGTGCGCACGTCGGCGGCGAGGGCGCGGGCGTAGGCGGCCCGTCGGGCCCGCAGGTCGTCGGCGGAGAGGGCGGCCCAGGTGCCCATGGCGTTGATGGGATCGCTCGGGTCGCAGGCGTTGGCGGTCTCTGTGGAGAACAAGAGGTACTCCAGGGCCCCGAGGCCGCGGGCGCTCACCGCGAGGGTGGCGATGCCTTCGCCCTGGTAGCCCTGCGAGACGAGGTTGCGCTCGATGATGCAGCGGTTGACGTTGGGCCAGCCGTAGATGCGCTCGCGGAGGTTTTGCCCTCCGAGGGCGTTGAGGTCGCCCATGGGGCCGTAGCGGTGCAGCTCGGCGCGTTGCCACGCGTCGATGGCCCCGCCCCAGGCTGTCCGGGCCGCGCGGAGGGTGGCGTCGGTGGGGGCTGCGGCGTGCGCTTCGGTTGCGCCCAGGAGGGTCGTCGCGGCGGCGGCGGCCTCCTGAAAGGTGCTGACGCTGCACCGGGCGAACGAACGGACCACCTCCGTGCGGTTGACGGGGGTGGGGTTGGTGCACCCCGCCGAGAGCACCGAGAGAACCGCGGCGCCCGCTGCGAGGCCGCGTCGCCTACGACCCGGAGTGATCAGACCGACCATCGTCTTCACCACGCGGCCCACGGCCGCCGTTACAGGGAGAACCAGAAGGGCCACGGCCCCGCGTCCCGCGAGGGCGTCGTCGGGGGGGAGGCCGAAGCGCAGGGGCTCGGGGCGCCCCGAGGTGCGGAGGAGGGAGCCCCCGAGGCGGTCCCAGACCGCGAGGGTCGTGCCGAAGTTGGCGTTGAAATGCCGCGGGTCGGCGCTGTGGTGCACCTGGTGTTGGGCCGGGCTGAGGAGCCACCCCTCGACCCGGGGGCCGTACGAAAGCCACACGTGGGAGTGGCGGAGGTTGGCCCCGAGGAGGGTCCAGGCGAAGCCCAGGGCGTCGACCCCGACCACCTCCCAGGCCCGGAGCGACGGCCCGAAGGCCCACACCCCGAGCCCGGTGACCACCCCCACCGTGAGGGCCCCCCGGGCGGCGTTGAGCCACGACTCCACGGGGTGGGTGCGGTAGAGCGAGAAGGGCGTGAGGACCTCGGCCGAGTGGTGGACCTTATGAAAGTCCCACAAGATAGGCGTCGCGTGCATCAGCCGGTGCAGGGCGTAGCGGGTGAAGTCCTCGGCGACAAAAACGGCCAGGGTAAACCCCGCCGCCGCGGCTCCCGCGGGCAGGAGCGGCCCGTCGAGAGGCCCCGCCGTACGCCGCAGCCACCCGGCCGTAAGCCCCGCCACCGCAAACATCGACACGCCATAGGCCCCCAACACCACGGCCTGCAGGAGCCCCTTGAGGGCCATGAGCTGGATGTCCACGCGCGACGAGGGGTGCCACCACACCCGCGGGGACAGAAGGGCCCTCCCTGTGGCTCCGAGGCCCTGCCCGCGTACGACCCCGAGGCCCAACCCCAAGACCAGGGCCCCCAGGAGATACCCCACAAACACCCGCTTGGACGGATCGAACAGGGCCGCCGCCGGGGCTGCGAGCCCCCCGAGCGCCGTCATCACCCCGTCCAGATTCGTCACCATCCGCCCAACCGCCTTCGCCAACCACACCCCAGGGGTTGGTTGTGATAACGACACTCAAGATTGCTTTCTGGCCGAGGGCTATCAGGGCCTTCGGTGCCTGTCAAGGGGCGCGATGCGTGGGGGGCGGTCGTCGTGCGGGGGCTGCGGATCGGGCGTAGGGTTGGAGGATGGAGCCCGAGGTGTTTGGGTTGGACGATGTCCGCGGGCCGCGGGAGGCTCTGGTCGAGGTTCCGGCCGCGCGGCTGTGGGCCCGGGTTCGGGGGGGCGAGGCACCCCTCGCGGCGGCTGCGGTGTTGGCGGGGCGAGGGGACCGGGCTGCGGGGGTCATCCTGGCGGGGGCAGCGGCCTTCGCGGGGGCTGATGAGCTCGGGCCCCTGGCGGAGCATCCGGCCGGGGTCGAGGGGCTGTGTGCGGTGGTCCTGGCCCCGTGGATCGCGGCGGCCGTGCGGGTGGCGGCGGCCGAGGCCTTGGGGCAGGGCCCTGCCGCGGGGGCGTCCCTGGCGGCCCTCGGGCACCTGGCGGACGGAGACAAGAAGCCCCCGTGGGCCCAGAGCCTCCGCGCGTTCGCGGCCCTGAGCGCGCGGGCCGAGCCCGAGGCCCTGCGCGAGGCCGAGCGCCTGCGCGAAGCGGCCCGGCAGGTTCGGGCGGGGGTTCAAGGGATGTTGCGTCGGCAGAAGGTGTTGCGCGAGGTGGCCTCCGGGGAGATCCACCCGGTGGTGGGGGCCCTGGTGGGCGACACGGGGGAGTTCTTCGCGGGGCTCCTGCCGCCCCTGGAGGACGTCGCCCGGGGAGCCCTCCTGCCCTTCCTCGTGGCCGTCCTGCGGGGGCCCTCGGAGGCCACCCGGGCCAGGGTCCTGGCCATGTTCCAGCGCCGCTGGCGCGAGCCCGCGGGGCCAGTGCTCTCGGCCATCGCCCGGACCCCCCTCCGCGGACGAGACAGCGCCCTCGGCCCCTCGGTCGTGCGGGCCCTCGACGCCCTGGGGTCGGTGGACAGCCTCGCCGCCGCCCTCGGGTGCGCCCCGGGGCCCGTGCGCGCGGCCGCCCTCGGGGCCCTCGAATCGCTCGGCCCGCGGAGCCTCGCCGAGTGCGACCCCGCCCTCCTCGCGGCTGCGATCGACCGGGCCTGCGACGATCCCGACCCTGCCCTCGCGGCGCGGGCCGCGGCCCTGCGGGAGGTCGCGTTGACCCTCCGTCAGGGGGCGTGATACCGCCCCGTCGATGGGTCAGGCCGATCAGATCGCGAAGGAGGTGATGACGACGGAGACGGTGTCGTCGTCGGGGTCGTGCGTCGTGTTCGAGGTTCCGGTAGAGGTCCCGGTGGGGTTTGTCGCGCCGGACGGGGTGATGCGGGTGCTCGACGCGGTAGGGCTCGTGCGTCTGCCCCTGCCGTGGCGTCGTCTGCGCTTTGATGCGACGACGGAGATCAAGATGCCAGGCGATCACACCGACCGCTCCGCCCTCGCCCGGGCGGAGCTACGCCGCCAGGTCCGCTTCACCCGCCAGTTGGAACAAGCCCGCGACGCCCCCGAGAAGCCCCCCGCGACCCACGACGCCCGCGACTACGCCTGCTGGATCGTGTCGGCCAGCCTCCCCAACTGGGTGAACGAGGATGCCGCGGCGGGTTTGCACACGCTCTGCGCGCTCGACGACGGCATCTGGCAAGTGGGCCCGCGCCCCTTCGACCTGCTCTGGATCGCGGCCAACGCCCTGCCCCTGGAGAAGGAGCTTCTGCCCTTCCTCGTCGCACGTTCGGGCGCTGCGCTGGCCGAGTTTCTGGACTGGGCCGTGGAGGTCAAGGGCCCTGCATGGGTGTTCCACGTGGTACAACACCTCCCCATGGACCAGGAGAGCACCGAGAAGTACGCTGCCCTCTACCGAGACGAGGAGGCACAACGCCGCCTCAAGGCCGAGATGACCCGCAAGCTCCTCAAGATCCTGCCCGAGGCAGGCGACGAGGTCCGCGCGGAGGGCCTGCGTGAGGGCCTGCGTGAGGGCAAGCGTGAGGGCAAGCGTGAGGGCAAGCGTGAGGGCAAGCGTGAGGGCCTGCGCGAGGGCAAACGCGAAGGCAAACGCGAGGGCGAACTCGCGGGTGTACGTCACGCGCTCTTCGCCCTCCTGGGCGCACGGGGCATCGCCCTCACCGAGGCCCAGCGGGCGCAGATCGAGGCCGCCATGGAGATGCCGCAGCTCGACGCGTGGCTGATGGCCGCCGTGACCGCCGCCAACGCCGACGCGGTGCTGGCCGCCGCCCCGCCCAACACGCCCGACCCGCACTGAATCTCGACACGACGACCCTGCCCTCGGGCTCCGGGCCGCGGCCCTGCGGGAGGTCGCGTTGACGCTCCCTGGGGGGGCGTGATACCGCCCCGAGATGAGCCTCGACCCGCAGCGACAGCACGCACTCTCGGACGTAGGGCGTGCCCGCGAGCACAATGAAGACCGGTACCTGGCCGACCCGGCCCTCGGGCTCTACGTCGTGGCCGACGGGATGGGGGGACACGCCGCGGGCGAGGTGGCGGCCGCCCTGGCGGTGGAGGTGTTCGCGGGGGCGGTGCGGCGCGGGGAGGGGCTGGTGCAGGGCTTCGCCCGGGGGGAGGCCGCCGTGCGCCCCGAGGCCCTCAAGGGGCTCCTGGCCGAGGCCGTGCGGGAGGCCAACGCGGCCGTGTTCGACGCCGCCCGGGGCCAGGACGGTCAACGGGGCATGGGCACCACCCTCACGGCCCTCCTCCTCGTGCGCGACCGGGCCTTCATCGCCCACGTCGGCGACTCCAGGGTGTACCTCCTGCGGGGCGGGTCCGTGCGGCTCCTCACCGAAGACCACTCGGTCATCAACGAGCTGCGCCGACGGGGTCGGCTCCAGCCCGAGGCTCTCGCCCAGGTCCGCCACAAGAACGCCATCACCCGCGCGGTCGGGATCTTCGAGACCGTCGAGGTGGACGCGCAGATGTTCCTCGCGGCCCCGGGCGACCGGTTTCTGCTGTGCTCCGACGGGCTCTCCCGGTACATCCCCGACGAGGCCGAGCTGGTGGGCCTCCTGAGCGATCTCAGCGAGGAGGCCGTCACCCAGGGGCTGATCGACCTGGCCAACCACCGCGGAGGGGTCGACAACATCACGGCCGTGGTGGTGACCCTGCCCGAGACCACGGCCCGGGCCCAGGTCCTGCGCGACCTCGAGCATCAGTACGAGGCCCTGTCGGGGCTGCCGTTCTTCCGGCACGTGCCGGCCCGGGAGCTTCTGCACCTGCAGGCCATGGCCCGGCTGCGGGAGGTGGGCCCCGGGGAGGCCGTGGTGCAGGAGGGGTCGGAGGGCGACGCGATGTACGTCATCGTGGCGGGGCGGTGCGTGGTGCGGAAGGGAGACGTCGAGCTCGCCCGGCTCGGGCCCGGGGAGAATTTCGGCGAGATGTCCCTCGTCGAGCGGGCTCCCCGGAGCGCCAGCGTCGTGGCCGAAGAGGACACCCGGCTCTTGGAGTTCTCCCGGGCCGACCTGTTTCGGGTGCTCCGCTCCTCCCCCAACACCGGCATCACCCTCCTGTGGAACCTCATCACCATCCTCGTCGGCCGCCTCCGCGAGACCTCGACGCAGCTTGGGGAGGCCCGCGAGGCCCTGCTCGCCGAAGACCTCACGGCCCACCTCTTCCTGGAGGAGTACCACACCCTCCTGCCCCCGGTCGGGGCTCCTGCCCCGGGTTCGCCTCCCCGGGGCACCCCCGGCGCATAGTCTTGACGGGCCTTCCGGCGCTCGCGTAGCGTGCGTGAGGCACCAGTCGGCAAGACAGGGAGAATTCGACGCAGATGCGGGCTGTAATCGCGGCGACCATGGGGCTCGGGGCCCTGCTCTCGGCACAGGCCGCGGAGGCCCAGATGACATCGGGCGGCGAGCAGGGCAGAGGCTCCGCAGCCCTGCACATGCTCAACGAGACCGCCCGCGTCGTCGACGTGGTCGACAGCTTCGACGCCGGGAGCACCTTCAGCTTTCGCCTCACCGCGGGGTACCTCTACACCAGCCGCTCCACGGGGATCGACCGCGAGCTGCGCACCTCCACCAGCCCCCTCGGGACCACAGGGTTTCAGCGCGTGGCGGAGTACAGCGAGAGCACCCACACCCTGATGCTCAACGCCGAGGTGGGCCTCTTCCGCGACCTCGCCCTCACCTTCGGGGCCCCGGTCGTGCTCAGCAACACCCGGAGCCTGCGGGCCCCGGGGGGCGTGTCCCAGGCCGACCTCCAGCGCACCCTCGCCGACGGCTGGACCCACAACGGGATGCCCTCCCAGCTCTTCTCGCCCAACTTCGACAGCCCCGAGCGTTCGGGCATCGATCAGGTTCGGCTGGGGCTCCAGTGGGCCATCCTCAATCAGCAGCGCGACCGGACGTACCCCACCTGGATGGTGCGCTTCGAGTGGAGGCCCCCCGTGGGCGACCCCATCCGGGCCTGCCAGCGTACGACCGGGGGCGACGTGGTCTGCCCGTCGGTCAACAGCATCCCGTCGGCCCCCATGGGCGGCGGGACCAACAGCACCGGGGCCACCAGCCGCAGCCCCTCGGGCTTGTCCCCGGGCATCTCCCGGGGTCTACACGGGATCTACTTCCAGACCATGATCTCCCGCCGGATGGGGTACCTCGAGCCCTATGCGGGCTTCGACATCCTGGGCGAGTTTCCCACCCGCGAGTCGCCCTTCCGGTACATCGACACCCCCTACGGCCTCCTCGGCAACTTCCCCCCCATCGTGAGCTCGCTCACCGTCGGGACCGAGATCATCCCCTGGGAAAACCGCGAGACCTGGCAGCGGTTCGTGGTCGATCTGCGCCTCCAGGGCACCTACCGCTCCCTGGGCCGCGACTACTCGCAGCTCTACGACGCCCTCGGGACGAGCACCTCCCGGGCCCTCCTCGCGCCGGGCTGTCCGTCCAACGTGCGCAACGCCGACGGGTCGTGCCAGCCGGGCCGCGAGGTGTACTTCGACGGCCTCACCAACACGGCCTCCCACATCGTGCTCTCGGGCTCCCTCGGGATCTCCATTCAGCCTGCGAAATTCTTGAGGTTCAACCTCGGGGCTTCGCTTGCGTGGGTGTCGCCGCATCTGATCACCGCCACCGACGCGTGCAACCCCAACACCTCCCCCCCGGCCGAACACCCCGAGTGGCGCGGAGGGTGTGTGTCCAACTCCGCCCCCGACCCCCAGCACCGGCCCGTGATCGATCAGCCTGGGAATCGGTTCCGCTCGACCGAGGATTTTATCTTCGACTTCTACGCGTCCATCGCGCTCACCCCGCGCTTCTGAGCGTAGGGGGCTTGCCGCTTCCGCATCCCCTCGTCAACAGCTCCTGGGCCGACCCCGGTCGCCTCCTCGCGGCACGCCCGGAAACACCCGGTGGAGGACGGCGGCGGAAGCCGCCAGGGCGCAAGGGGCGCAAGGGGCGCAAGGGGCAGAAGGTCTTGTGGGAGAGCATGGGGTGACGACCTCGACGGATCGTTGACGACCCCTGCCCTGGTTCGCGCCCCCTCTCCCGCGCACGTCGGTCTTCGCCTGCCCGATGGCCCCCCGACAACGTCTGGCCCTTGCGCCCCTTGCGCCCTGGCGGTTTCCGCCGCCTACCTCCCCGCGGAGACGGGCGGCGGCGGGGCTTCGAGCGTGATGCCCGCGTAGACGCGGTCGACGGAGATCCCCTCGCCCCCGAGGGCCTCCAGCCGCAGGGTGTCGCCCGGGCGGCCGTCGCGGAGCAGCCAGGAGTCTCCCGTGCGGTCGTAGAGCTCGATGTGCGGGCTGTACTGCGACACCAGGAGGAAGTGGCGCAGCCCGGGGATGCGGCGGTAGTGGGCCCACTTCTCGCCGCGGTCGTAGCGTTCGGTGCTGTCGGAGAGCACCTCGACCAGCACCGTGGGGTTGGTCATCGCGTTGCGGTCCAGGGGGCTCGTCTCGATCGGGCCGCACACCACCGAGCCGTCGGGGTACGTCGACAGCCCCGTCGCCTCCACACGAACCTTCGCGTCCGAAGAGAACACCACACACCCGCATCCCTGGGCGAGGTTGCCGAGCTCGCGGAGCATCGCGGCCGAGAGGGCGGCATGGGGGAGGGTGCCCCCGGCCATCGCGTACACCTGGCCGTCGAGCCACTCGTAGCGCTGCTGGGTGTCGCGCTCGAGCGCGAGGTACGCGTCGTAGGAGAGCCCTGCGGGTGCCGCTTCGCCTGCCATCGTGCGGAGAGCATACCCCGACCCCACCCCGCGTGCTCCGGGCATCCGCGGCGGTCGTGGTGACGGCGACGCAGGCCGCGCAGAGAGGACAGCACGGCACGCAGAGGGCGGCCCTCAGGCTCCAAGCGTGCCTCGGTGGCATCCAGTGCGCGGGGCCCGGCGTGCAGAGGTGGCCATGCAGAGAGCCCGGGGGTGCCATGCAGAGAGCCCGGGGTGCCCTTGCCGCGACCGCGGAGTGCCCTTGCCGGGCACTTGGGGTGCCTCCCAGAGGGCGCGGGGTGGCATCCCGCGGGGGCGGAGGGGCGTTCAGGCGGCGGGGGCCGACGGGGCGCGGCGGTAGCGGGCCGTCGTGAAGAACGTCCGCGACGCCAGGGGCTGCAACACCGGAACCCCGTCGCGTCGACCGCGGGGAAAGAGGGCCATGAGGTCTTCCATGAGGGTGACGATGGCCCCGTCGATCTGATCGATCTGGCTCTGGACGGAGGCCTGGGTGGGCGTGCCGCCGCGGGTGAGGTCGAGGGCGGCGGTGAGGTCGTCGGCGAAGGTGCGCAGGTCGTCGACGTGCACGCGGCTCAACCCCCGGGCGCTCAGCCGAACCTGCATCGCAGGGCCGCTCAGGAGGGCCTGTTCGAGCAGTCGGGCGAGCACCTGGAGCTGTCCTGCGAGGGCGGTCTGTCCCGGCCGGGAGGGCATGGCGGCCACGCGGTCGTGCAGGGCGGGGTCGTTGCGGGTGGCCCCGTGCAGGGAGGCGAGCACGGTCTCGTAGCGCAGGCGGGTGTCGCTGACGACGCGGCGGAGCTGCTTCTCGGCCGACCCGCGGCGGAGCTTGAGCTCGGAGGCGCTGAGCTTCTGGTCGCTGGTCAGGGTGCGCAGGGCGCGGGCGTACGAGGCCAGAACCCGAGACAACCCAGGCTGGTACCCCAGCACCACGGCCCCCGGGTTGGACACCGAACGCTCGAAGTCGACGAGCTGGCCGAGCCAACGTTGAGTGTCGGTGAGGAGGCGGGAGCTGGCGATCTGGGCCCCGCGGGCCTGCAACTGGGCGGCGGGCATGGTGATGTCAAACGCCGCACGATCGGCCTCGGAGGGCTCCGGGAGCACGGCATCGAGCTGGGCCCAGGTGTACTTCGGGCTGTCGTCCGCGGGGGCGGGGGGGAGGGTGTCGGGGTCGTCCTGAGGTTTCGTTCGGGGGGTCATGGCGGCGAACGTACCGGAGGGGGGGCTGAGCCCGCAAGACGGTCGTGCTCTTGCCCCGCCTGCATGCCGTGACTACAAGAGATAGACGGACCGCGGGGTGAAGCCCACGGCACCGTCGAGAAAGCCCGTCAGAGACGGGCTGCCTACCCATCGAACACATCGGTCACAAGGATGTCTTCCGGGGCGGCACTTCCTCGTTCCGGGGGCGCTCGCAGGATCGACGCGACGGATCGGGCGCGAATGAAGACGTTGATGTTCGGAGGCTCCCAAGGGGAAGGCCCACCGTTGTGGGCCTCCGAGGGAGTGAGCCGCAGTGCTCGGGCAGCATCGCGTGTTCCATCTCGAGCAGGCTCGCGGAGGCGACGCCTTCAACCTGGGTAGCCCCAGGCTTCAGCCTGAGGGCGGTGGGCAACGGAAAGGTCCAGGTCTGGTGTAGCGGTGGTATCAGGGCGTCGTTGCGGGGATGCGGGCCTCCAGCCAGCGCTCGATGTCCGCCGTCACCTGCTCGCGCTCGGGCTCGTGCAGGAGGTCGTGCACGAGGCCGCGGTAGAGCAGCAGGGTGTGGTCGGCGTGGCGGGTGCGGCGGATCAGCTCCGCCGTGCCGCGCGGGTCGGTGAGGCGGTCGTCCGTGCCGTGGGCCCCGAGCACGGGAACATCGAGGGTGTCGGCCCGGGCCCAGATGCGCTCGATGGCCACGGTGACGGTGGCGGCCGTGCGGGCGGGCCCGTTGGGGTGGTAGATGAGCGGGTCGTTGCCCATGGCCCGCACCGTCTCGGGGTCGCGGGAGTATTGTTCGTCGGGGGTGACGAGCAGGCCCGCGTTGGGGGTGAGCATCGCCGCCAGGGGCGTGGCCGCGGCCTCGATGGGGGCCCGGTCGACCCGGATCGCGGGGGCCAGCAGCACGAGTCCCGCCAGGGCCGGGCGACGCTCCAGGGTGAAGAGGGTCACCATCGCCCCGCCCACGCTGTGCCCGAGCAGGAACACCGGCCGACCCGGCTCCCGCGCCCGGACCCGGTCCATGAAGATCCCGAGGTCGTCGAGCACCGCGTCGACGCGGTCGAGGCTGGCCCGCGGTCCCGCCGAGCGCCCGTGGCCGCGCATGTCGTACGCGTACACCACGAACCCGCGGGCGACGAGCCGCTCGGCGAGGGCGTCGTAGTGGCCGCTGTGGCTCTTGAGGCCGTGATGGATCACCAGCACCGCCCGGGCGTCGCCGCGGGGGTGCCAGGACTGCTCGAAGAGGCTTATCCCGTCGGAGCCCACGAAGCTCCCGTGGCGGTGGGAGGGGTCGTCGGCGGGGGTGCTGAGCGGGCGGAGCCCCAGGGTCGGCGGTCCGCCACACCCGGAGAGGCCGAGGGCGGCGGCGAGGAGGAGGGAGAGGCGGGACGGGTTCATCGGGCCCCCGTGAGGTCGAGGCCCAGGACCAAGCCCACCGAGCGGGCCCCCATAAACTCCCGGTACACCACCCCGAGGGAGGGCCCCGCCCCGGCGTTGGTGGTCGACCAGTACTGGCGCTGTTTGCCGATCCGCACGGAGAGCCCCGCCTCGGCCTCGTCGGCGAAGCTGAGGGTCTGCGAGCCGTTGCTGCGGCGGTCGTCGCCGAGCACCCAGGCCGCGTGGGCCCAGAGCTGGACGCGGACGGGCCCGAGCTGCTGCACGACGCTCAGCTCGGCCGGGAAACGCCCCGCGAAGGGGACCGCGTCGCCCGCTCCGCTGAAGCCCGCGCCCCCCGTGAGGCACACCCCGTTGGACCGGCCCCAGCGCAGGGCCCCCCCGAGGAGGTAGCCCGTGAGGCCGTAGACGAAGCCCGCGTCCGCGCCGCCGACCTCGCCGTCGAGGCCCCCGCACCACGCGACCGTACGACCGACGAGGGCCCGGGTGCGGAGGGAGAAGGTTCCGGTGTGGGCGAGGGGGGCCGCGTGGCCGACCTCCAGGACGCGCGTGTAGCCGAGGCGCAGCGACACATCGAGGAGGTACGGGACCTCGCTCCTGAGCTCGTCGGGGCGCGCGTACTCCGCCCGTTGGGCATGGGCCACGGAGGGTGTTGCGGCGACGGCGGCCGCGAGGGCGAGGGCCCCGCGGAGGGCTCTGCGTCTGGGGGAGGGAGGGTCGACGGTGGGCATCGGAGATGGGGGACGATCCCACCGGCGGAACCCAAGAGGCAATGGGTCGAAGGGCCCATTGCTCGTCAGTGACGAGGCCGTTGCGGATGGCGAAGAGGGCTGCCCCCGGGGCGGGGGCGGGGCGGTCATGGGGCAGGGGGTGGACCGTGCCACATCGCGGTGACATCGCATCACGAATACGAAGTTGACATGCGCGTCTTCGCTGGTGTAGGGACCGTTCTTTGGGCCGTGCCAGGTCGGATCGCGGCATCATCGGGAGGGACAGAGGTGCACAGGGTTCACGTTGGATGGATGTTACTTGTGGGCGTATTGGGGACGGCATGCAGCAGCGGGAGTAACAACGCGGATGGGGGGCCGAGCGATACGATGAGCCTTCCCGACGCGGCTCCGCAGGACGTGCCGCCCCAGGATGTTCCCGCTGTGGATGTGCCAGTGACCGACAGTGGCACGAGCATGTCGACGCTGATCGAGGAGGCGATCTCCACCTGCACATGGGCGACCGGATGTTTGAATCCGGAAGATAGCTTCGGCGGCGGGGCGCCCAACACGGCAGTAAGTTCGTGTCTCGCGAGCTTCTTTAGTCAACGAATGACCCCTGGGACCAACGGTCAGACAAAACCCTGGGGTGTCTACCGGACGTGCCGCGCGACCTCGACGGACTGCTCCCAGTTTCGGGCCTGTATGCTCGCCAACAACGCGATGTGCGGGGCCGAGTTTGAATGGCAGACCGGGATCCCTTGTGCCAACGGCACGTGGACGTGCGGTGCGGAGTGCAGCCCGAGTTGTACGCCCGGTTCGCCCGTGTGTTCGACGGACAGCAGGCGTATTGAGTCCTGCCAGGACATGCGGCTTCGCAGCGTCGCGTGCGCCGACGGCGATCCCGGGGGCGCCTGCATGACCACCGGAACCGGGGCCCGGTGCGTGGCGGGTGCGGTCCGGACCTGCACCGGCGGGAGCTCGGGGCGTTGTGATGGCAGCGTGCTGACGTACTGCGATCGGGGCGTGGAGGCCACCATTGACTGCGGCGCGGCCGGCCAGACCTGCTCCAACACGATGGGCTGTATCAATGGGACCGCGTGCAGGTTTGACGTCGGGGACACCTGCACGGGCAATACGCTGCGTGTCTGCCTGAGCGGCAACTTCCGCGACATTGACTGCACCGCATTGGGGGGGACGTGCGGCACCCTTCGGAGCGGGCGGCCCGGCTGCGTGTTTCCAGCAGGCTCCGCGATGGACGCCGGCGTGCCCACGGATGTGGGGTCGATGGTGGATGCGGGGTCGATGGTCGATACCGGCGTGGCGATCGACTCGGGCCCGGGGATTGATGCGGGCACGGACGCGGGTTCTATCGTGGACGCGGGCACGGACGCGGGTCCTACGGTGGACACCGCGGGGCTGTGCAATAGTCTTCCGGTCCCAGCCGGGGTCCGCGAGATGATGCAGCCTGGGAGCATCCCCGCCGCCGCGGGCGGAACGATCGTGCCGGGGCACTATGTGCTCACTGCGTGGAATGTCTACGCCCCCGACTCGGCCCTCCCGGCGACGCGCGTTACGGCGGTGCGCTTCAATTCAGATTCCACGTTTGTCTCGTACGACGGTGGGATGCGTTTTGGCGGTACATGGTCGACCAGCGGGACGCAGCTGACCTTGAACGTGACCTGCCCGGGTACCGTGATGGCCAGCTTCGGGTACACGGCTACGGCCACGACCCTCACGTTGTTTGACACGAACGGGGGCGCACGCGACCAACGCGTGTACACGCTCGCCCCCTGACGATACGAACGATGGGCGTCGGCACCGGGCTGTGGCGCGGTGTCGGCGGTCGAGGCGCAAGGCGCAGTGGGCCTACACGCCCTGAAACACCCGGTGGACCCTGTGGAGGAAGGCGACGGAAACCGCCAGGGCGCTTCGGGTCGCAAGGGGCAACGAGGTTCGCTCATGAAGCCTTCGGGCTGGACCGGGGTTCTTGGGCTTGTTGGCCGCGGGG
>CAYUSB010000011.1:91711-185353 GCA_964447205.1 uncultured Myxococcaceae bacterium | reverse complement strand
GAGAGCTGGAGCTCTGGCGGCAACAATGTCAACAGTTTATTTTGAGACAGACCCTAACGGAAGGACTACTCGCAGGGAGCCCCGGTGCAGGCGAAGGTCCCGGCGGCAAACATCGGCACCGTGACGCCCATCACGGTGCGCCCGTCGACGCGGATGCGCCCGGGAGAACCCGTCCCGCCGGGGCCGCCGAGCCCGCAGGTGGGGCCGACGTTGGTGATGCCGCCGCGGCCGCCCTCGGCGCGCACCGTGCCCGTCACCACCACCCGATCGGCGCGGAACCACAAGGTCCCGCCCGACCCGCCACCCCCTCCGCCGCCGTCGTAGTTGGTGGCCGCGTCGCCGCCGTTGCCCCCATCCGCCAACACCGAACCGCTCACCTCGACGCTGGGAGCCACCACCAGGAGGGCTCCGCCGCCCCCGCCGCCCCCGCCGCCTCCGCCGTTGTCCGCGCCGCCGAAGGCTCCGCCGCCGCCGCCCGATCCGCCGCGGAGCATGTCCACCAGGGACGTCCCGTAGGCCGCCCCGCCGGCCGCCCCCGGGAAGGTGAGGTCGCTGCCGCAGCGGGCCGCGCAGCAGGTCCCCCGAACTCCCGCCCCGCCCATCGCCGCATGCCCGCCCCCGCCGCCTCCGGGGCCTGCCGAGGTGTTGCCCCCGACGCCCGCCCCGAGGCCGCCTCCGGGGCCCTGGCCGTTGGTGCCGGCGATGTAGCTGTTGGGGTAGTACCCCCCGCGTCCGCCCAGACCGCCCGCGGGGCCCGGGGCTCCCTCGTTGTTGACCTGGCCGTTGCCCGCGGCCCCCGTCCCCCCCGCCTGCCCGCGCAGGTCGAGGGTGCCCTGGATGCGCACCGGGCCCGTGGAGAAGATCCGCAGGGGCTCGGCCCCCTCCACGCGCACCGTCACCCCCGCAGGAATCGTCAACGACGTGAACCGATACGTGCCCGCCCGCATGGTGACCGACCCGCTCGGCGAGAAGGCCCCGTCGCGCCCGCTGCCGCACACCCCGCATGCGACGCAGGTGCCGCCCTGGCACGTCCCGCCGTCGCACGACCGGCCGCAGGCCCCGCAGTGGCTCGGGTCGCTCGCGGCCACCGACTCGCAGCCGTTGGCCGCGTTGCCGTCGCAGTTGTTGAACCCCGTGGCGCACGACAGGCCGCAGGCCCCCATCGCGCACGTGGCCGTGGCGTTGGCCCCCGTCGGACACGCCGTCCGGCAGGCCCCGCAGTGTTGGGTGCTCGTGCGCAGGTCGGTCTCGCAGCCGTTGGTGGCGTTGCCGTCGCAGTCGCCGTAGCCGGCCGCGCACACCACCCCGCAGCGCCCGCCCACGCAGCTCCGGGTGGCGTTGGGGGCCGCGGGGCATGGGGTGTCGCAGGCCCCGCAGTGGTCGGGGTCGCGGGCCGTGTCGACGCAGGCTCCGCCGCAGCGGGCCTGTCCTGCCGCGCATCCGCTCACGCAGGCCACGGTCTCGCCCGAGGCCGCGCAGAAGGGCGCCGACCCGCCGCAGGCCGCGTTGCAGCGCCCGCAGTGGGCGCTCGTCGACAGGCTCGTCTCGCAGCCGTTGCCGGGGGTGGTGTCGCAGTCGGCGTAGCCGTCGACGCAGCGCAGGCCGCAGCGCCCCGCGGCGCACACCCCCGCGGCGTTGGACCCGGCGGGGCAGGCGTTGTCGCACATCCCGCAGTGCCGGGGGCTCGTGCGGGTGTCGGTCTCGCAGCCGTTGCTCGGGTCGCCGTCGCAGTCGCCGAAGCCCTCGTTGCAGGTAAACCCGCACACGCCCCCGGCGCACCGCGCGGTCGCGTGGGCCGGGGCGGGGCAGGCCGCCCCGCAGCGCCCGCAGTGGGCCACCGTGGTGCGGGTGTCGGTCTCGCAGCCGTTGCTCGGGGCCCCGTCGCAGTCGCCGAAGCCCATGGAGCAGGTGTCGCTGCACCGGCCGTTGCTGCACTGGGCGGTGGCGTTGGCCCCCGGGCGGCACGCGTTTCCGCAGGCCCCGCAGTGGGCGGGGCTCACCTGGGTGTCGGTCTCGCAGCCGTTGGCCGCGTCGCGGTCGCAGTCGCCGTACCCCGCCGCGCACGATCCGACGCCGCACTGGCCCATGGCGCACACCGGGGTGCCGTTGGCGGCGCGGCACACGTTGCCGCAGGCTCCGCAGTGGGAGAGGTCGGAGGCCGTGCGCAGGCAGGCCCCGACGCAGCACGACTCGCCTGCGGGGCAGGCCTGGGCGGGGGTGCAGCCGGGCACGCAGGTCCCGTTGTCGCAGACGGTGCCCGGGCGGCATTGGGTGTCGGTCGTGCAGGCCACGCAGACGTTGCGGCGGGTGTCGCAGTAGCGGGGGCCGCCGTCGGCGGCGCAGTCGTTGTCCTGGGCGCACCCGGCCACGCACCGGCTGTCCGGGCCGCAGAACTCGCCCGCGGCGCAGGCCGAGCGGTCGCTCCCGGAGCACACCACGCAGCGCCCCGTGAGGGTGTCGCACACCCGCTGCCCGAGCTCGTTGCTCGCGCAGTCGGCGTTGCTCTGGCACACCCCCACCGCCCCGTCGGGGGAGGGCCCGTCTGTCGTTCCGCCGTCGAGGGCCCCGTCCAGGGCCGGTCCGGTGTCCACGGGGCCCGTATCCCCAGGTCCCGTGTCCGCGGGGCCTGTGTCTGTGGGGCCTGTGTCTGCGGGGCCTGTGTCGTTTGTCCCGAGGTCGTCGGGGCCTGCGTCGATCTCCACCCCGCTGTCGATCCCAGGCGAGGACCCGCTCCCACCACATCCGCCGAGGGCCCCGATGCCCAGGGCTACTGCCGCGAAGACCCAACGTGTTTGTGCCATGACCCCGACGCCTCCATGCGCTGGGGCCGAGGCTATCACAGCTCCTGGGGTGAGGGCCCCGCGTCGCAGGGACCGTCGCTTGACGGCAGACCCCGCCGGGCTTCGGACGAGGGCCGAACCCCTCCCTGGGTCGCGGATGGGGTATACGGACGGGCGATGTGTCTGGCGGTTCCAGGGGAGGTCTTGTCGGTCGGCGAGGATCCGCTGCGCATGGGGCGGGTGTCGTTCGGGGGCGTGGTGAAGGAGGTGTGCCTCGCCTACGCGCCCGAGGCCGGGGTCGGGGCCCATGTGCTCGTGCACGCGGGGTTTGCCATCGCGGTGGTGAGCCCCGAGCACGCCCGCCAGGCCCTCGAGACCCTCGCCGCCCTCGCCCAGGAACCGGGCCCGTGAGGGCCCTCGAAGCGTACCGCGACCCGGGCACGGTGCGGGCCCTGGCCGAGGCCATCGGGCGCTCGGCCACGCGGCCCTGGCGCATCATGGAGGTGTGCGGAGGACAGACCCACGCCATCGCGCGGTATGGTCTCGAAGACCTCTTGCCCGCGGAGGTTCGGCTGTTGCACGGGCCGGGCTGTCCGGTGTGCGTCACGCCCGCCGAGACCCTCGACAGGGCTCTCGCGCTTGTGCGTCGCCCCGAGGTGATCCTGTGCACCTACGGCGACATGCTGCGGGTGCCCGGGACGGGCGGCCACGACCTGCGTCAGGCCCGTGCCGCGGGGGGAGACGTTCGGGTGGTGTACTCGGCCCTCGACGCCCTCACCGTCGCCCGGTCCGAACCCGCCCGCGAGGTGGTCTTCCTCGCCGTGGGGTTTGAGACCACGGCCCCGGGGCACGCCATGGTCGCGGCCACGGCCCGGCGCGAAGGGCTCGCCAACCTCTCGCTGCTGGTGTCGCATGTGCTGGTTCCGCCGGCCCTGGAGGCCATCGCGGGGGATGTCCCGCGGGCGGTCGACGGCTTTCTCGCCGCGGGTCACGTCTGCGCCATCATGGGAATCCAGGCCTATCAGCCCCTCGCCGCCCGGTACGGGGTCCCCATCGTGGTGACGGGGTTTGAGCCCGTGGACATCCTTCAGGGGGTCCTGGCCTGCGTGCGACAGCTCGAGGCGGGCCGGGCCGAGGTGGAGAACGCGTACACCCGGGTGGTTCCCGATGCGGGCAACGCGGCTGCGCAGCGGCTCATGGCCGAGGTGTTTGTGGTGTCGGCCCAGCGGTGGCGCGGCATCGGCGACCTGCCCGCGAGCGGTCTCGTCTTGTCTCCGGCCTATGTCGGCATGGACGCTGCCCGGCGCTTCAGGCTCGACCCGGTCGACGCCGAGGCCATCGACCCCGACGGGTGCCGCAGCGGCCTGGTCCTTCTCGGGCGCATCAAACCCACGGGCTGCCCGCACTTCGCGACGCGCTGCACCCCCGACACGCCCCTCGGGGCCACCATGGTGTCGTCGGAGGGAGCCTGCGCGGCCTACTTCCGCTATCGGAGGGAGGCGTGAGCTTCGCCCTTGAGTGTGGGGTCTCGGGGCCCGACGCCGTGGTGACCCTCGCCCACGGAGGCGGCGGGCGTACGGCCCGGACCCTCCTGCAGACCCTCATCCTGCCCGCGCTCGGCATCGACCCCGCGGCCCCGGGTCTGGACGCAGCGGTCTTGGACGCGCCCGCGGGGTGTCGGCTCGTGTTCTCCACCGACGGGGCCGTCGTACGCCCCTGGTCCTTCCCCGGCGGCGACCTCGGAACCCTCGCGGTCTACGGCACCGTCAACGACCTGGCGATGATGGGGGCCCGCCCGTTGGCGTTGTCCCTGTCGTTGATCCTCGAGGAGGGGACTCCGTTGGACACGGTGCGGGCCGTCCTGGAGTCGATGGCGCGGGCGGGGGAACGGGCGGGGGTTCGGGTGGTGACGGGGGATACGAAGGTGGTGGAGCGGGGGCGGGGCGACGGGGTGTACGCCGCGGTGGCGGGGATTGGAGCGGTGGGGGAGTGGGCGGTGTTGGGGCCCCGGGAGGTTCGGCCGGGCGACGCGGTGGTGCTGAGCGGCGACGTGGGGCGGCACGGGGTGGCGGTCTTGTCGGTGCGGGAGGGCCTCGCGTTTGAGAGCCCGGTGGAGAGCGACTGCGCCCCGGTGACAGAGCTGGTGATGGCCCTCCTGGAAGCCGGGGTGGAGGTCCATGCCCTGCGCGATCCGACCCGCGGGGGCCTTGCGGCGGCCCTCAACGAGATGGCCCTCGACGCAGGGGTGGCGATCACCGTGGAGGAGGCCGCGGTCCCGGTGTGCGAGGGGGTGGAGGGGGCGTGTGCGCTCCTGGGGCTCGACCCGTTCTCGATGGCCTGCGAGGGGCGGCTGGTGGCCTTCGTGCCGGAGGCCGAGGCTGATCGGGCGGTGGCGATCTTGCGGTCGCACCCGCTCGGAGCGGGGGCTACCCCCATCGGGTGGGTCGAGGCGGCCCCGGCCGGACGCGTGACCCTGGTGACCCCGCTGGGCACACGGCGCATCATGGACTTCCTCTCGGGGGAGGCCCTGCCGCGGATCTGTTGAGCTCGACAGGGGGCGCGGGGCGGCTCGACAGGCGAGAAGGCGCAGGGGTATGTTCGCAAGGCAGATGCTCTCGTCGTTCACCATCAAAAACTACAAATCGATCGTCGATCTCACCCTGGAGCTTGGGCATTTCAACGTCTTCATCGGGGAGAACGGCGCGGGGAAGACGAACATTCTTGAAGCCCTCGCCATGGCCGCGGGGGCGGCTACCCAGCGCCTGACCAACGAGGACCTGGTCGCGCGCGGCGTTCGGGTGGCGCGCTCGGTGATGACCTTCAACGCCTTCGCCGACCACCCCGTGGCGGACACGGTGGAGCTGGTGCTGCGCGCCCCGAACGACGAGCCCGAGACCCGGTTTGAACTGGGTCACCAGGACGGAGCCTGGGTCGACCCGGAGGGGAAGCTGAGCCGATCTTTGCAGCTGAAATACATGGCTGCCGGGGACATCAGGTTTCTCCCTGAGCTCAACAGGCATGTCAGCGCGGTGGCGCGTCGCGAACACTGGCAGGATGTCCTCCGCGACTACGGCATCTACTGCGCCGACACCCTCGCCCTGCGCGGGCTCCTCGTCGAGAGCCACCGCGAGCCCCTGGGCCTCTACGGCGAGGCCCTCGATGTCGTGCTCGCTCAGCTTCCCGCAGAGGTCCGCCAGCGCATCACCGATCACGCGCGGGTGATCACGTGGTTTGAGGGGCTCGACGTCGACCGCGAGGGGCGACGCAAGCTCGAAGGCCACAAACCCGGCCGCAGCCGCTCCGACCTCTACTTCGTCGACCGCTTCCTCTCCGAGCAGGATCGGCTCTTCTCCGCGGAGAACGCCAACGAGGGCATCCTGCACCTGCTGATGTACCTCGTGCTCTTCCTCGCCCCCGGGACTCCGCGCCTCTTCGCCATCGACAACATCGAGACCGCCCTCAACCCGCACCTCCTTCGCCACCTCGTGAAGACCCTCGCGCAGCTCGCCAAGGAGCAGGACCGTCAGGCCCTGATTACGACCCACAACCCCGCGGCCCTCGACGGCCTCAACCTGCACGACGACGACCAGCGCCTCTTCGTCGTCTACCGCAGCGACGAGGGGCACACCCGTGCGCGGCGGGTGGCCGTCAAGCCCCAGGCTCCCGCAGACGGCCCCAAGCTCAAGCTCTCCGAGATGTGGATGCGTGGCATGCTCGGCGGAATCCCGACGAGCTTCTGACGGAGGATTCGTGCGCGTCGGTGTCATCTCCGAAGGGCGGGCAGACTTTGCGGTCGTGCGGAGCATCCTCAAGGCGGCCCTCGGTCTCGACGCGGCGGAGGTCGACTCGATCCGCCCGGACCTTCAGGCCGACGAGACCGACCTGAACGCGCCCGACGAGCGCGTCTTCAGCAACTGGGAGCTCGTCAAGAAGGAGTGCCGCGAACTCGCGCGGATCGTGCAGTACCTCGGCAGCGAGCTCGCCGAGGCTCGCCTCGTCGTGGTGCAGATCGATGCGGCCGAGTGCGAACTCCCGAACTTCGGGGTCGTCCGTCCCGACCGGGGCCGCGACGACTACGTGTCAGCGTGCCAGCAGGCCGTGGTCGACACGATCCGGGCGTGGATTCTGGAGGGCCCCAACGCCTCGATGCAGCCGTGGGTGGTCGAAGCCGTGGCCGTCGAAGAGACCGACGCCTGGCTCCTGCCGCTCTACGACACCGAGAGACGCAGTGACAGCGGCGCCCTTCCCAACCCCAAGGAGCGTCTCGCCCGATGCCTTCAGGTCACCAACCGCTTCACGAAGCAGCAGCGGCTGTCGATCCTGCGCGAACCCGAGATGCTACGGCGGTACGACGCCCTCTCCGCCCCGCTGCGCAAGGGGAAGGAGCTTCGCGAAGCAATGACCCGAAACGCGAGCCTGCGGTGCTTCGTGGACGCCCTACAAGCCGCCGCAGCGCGCATCGAGCCAGCATGACGTGACCCTCCGCCCTGGGTCTCTGCGCCCCCTCCCGCTTACACCCGCAGGTCGTGCAGGACCTGGCCCGTGCGCAGGTGGATGGCCACGGCCCGGCCCCGGTCGTCGCACACCACGAGGGCCTCGTCGCACACCCGGCCCCAGGCTCGCCGGGCTCCCTCCAGCCGAACCGTCAACACCGTACGGGCGGCCGTCTGGTGCCACGCCACCACGGTCGTGGCCTCTGGGGTGGACTCCACCAGGACCACCCACGGCAGGGCCAGGTGGCTCACCGCACTCACGGCCCCGACGGTGCACGGCAGGGCCACCACGGGCTGCGACGTCCCCGGGTCGAGCCACAATCCCCGCCCGTCCCCGCGCCGGATGGCCGCCCCGCTGGCGTGTACGGCCATGGCCTCCTCCGCGTTCGGCTCCGCCGTGCGCTCGACCAGTCCCCATCCAGGGAGCCGCCACCGCCACCGCTCTGTGCGTTGCAGGCGCCGTACGGCTGCCGTTCGGGCCGCGTCGCGGGCCACCGAGAGCACCCGGGTCCCGTCCGTGCGGGGGGTCTGGGCAGGGCCGTGCAGGGCCTTGATCCTTGGGGCCTGGGCGTCGAGGGCCAGCACCTCCCCGGCCTGTCCCACCACCCACACGTCGCCGTCGTAGTCGGCCGCGAAGGCGTCGAGGGTGCACTCCCCCCACAGGCTCGCAGCGCCATCCGGCAACACCAGCCGGGCCACCCGCCAGCTCGTCCCCCGGGCGGCCAGGAGGAGGGCCCGGTCGGCCCGATCGGAGAGCACGAGGCGGTGGCAGGGGGCGTCCTCGTGGCGGCGGAGGGTTCCGTCGGGTGCGTGCAGGGACACCCCGGATTCGCCCAGTCCCAGGAGCATGGACCCGTCGGGCAGGAGGGCCGCGTCGGAGACCGGGGTGGGGCCCGTATCGGCGGGGTCGAACACGAGGGCGAGGGGTTCGGTGCGGGCCGAGAGGGGGGCCCGGGCGAAGGTGGGCCAGTAGGGGAGGTCGGTGCGTAGGACCGGGTCGGAGGCCACGGTCAACAAGACCTGGAGGGTCTGGAGGTCGGTGGGGTCGCTCGTTCGGGCGGCGTCGCGGGCCTGGGGGCGTACGAGGCTCCGGGCCGCGGACACCAGGGCCACGCTCGCGGGGGCCCGCTGGGCCGCCGTCGCGAACAGCTCGCGGTGATGCAACCCCGAGTGCCCCTCGGCCAGGGCGAGGGCCTCGACCCGGGGGCGCAGGGACTCCCATCGGTCGGGGTGTTCGGACAGTCGCTCGACCAGCACCCGAATGGCCGCCGGACCCCCAAGGGCCATCAGGGCGTCGCCCCACGACTCCACCGCGTCGGCGAGGTCGGGCACGGGGGCTCCGACCGTCCGGGCCGAGGCGTAGTCTCCCACCGAGGCGAGGTGCCAGGCCCAAAGCCGGCGCAGGGACTGGGCGACCTCGGGGTTCGGCTCCAGGGCCTTCAATCCCGCGGCGAAGCCCTGGTGCTCGCGCAGAATGCCCAGGACCCGCTCGGTGGCCCCGGCGAGCATCCACTGCCGCACCCTGAGCTCGGGCACGAGCCGCGCGGTCTCGGCCAGCTCGGCGGCCAGCACGAAGCGCCCGTGCCGCTCCAGCAAGGCCACGGCCTCGCCCGGAACCCGCAGAAGCTCTGCCAGCACGAAGGCCGCCTCGTCGAAGCGCCCCGCGGCCTCGAGGTTCTGGGCGGCCTCGCGGTACAGGGCCGTGAGCAGGGCGTGGAGCGAGCCTCCCCCCGCCCCCGTGCTGTGGGTGGTCGGGCGCAGGGCGATGTCGAGCCGGGCCCGCGGGGCGATGGGATCCCAGGTGACGGGCTTGGGCTCCGCGTCGGGTGCGGCTGTGCCGCCGAGGGGGATGGCCCGGCGCAGGGCCGCGTCGAGGTCACCCGCCCGAAACATCTCGATCATGGACTGGAGATCCCGGGCCTGCTGGGCCCCAAAGAGCCTGCGCACCCGCGCCCCGAGGAGGGCCCGCTGGACCCAGTTCCGAACCCGTGACCACCAGCCCCGGGTCGGGGTCAGGGCCACGCCCGCGTTGGGGTCGGCTCCCTCCTCCGCGGACGGAGGCAGAGCCCGCACGGCCTGCGACAGGGCGGCCGAGGCGGCCCCGACGTCGCCCCCCGGGAGGCCCGCAAGGCCCGTGGAGCCCGAGCGGGACACGAGGGCCTGGAGGGTGCGCTGCAGGGCCGTCCCGATGGCCCCAGGGGTCTCCGGGCGCAGGGCCGGAACAGTCGCCCCGGTCGCGGGCAGGACCACCACGGGGGGCGGGAGCCCGAGGGGCGACACCGTAAGGGGGACGAGGTCGTCGAGGTCGATCCAGGCGGCCGGGTCGACGAGGCTGGAGGCGGCCAGGGTCACGGGTTCGGCCTGCCCCCCGTGCACGACCACGAGGCCCTCGGGGCGGGCTCCCTGGGCCACGAGGCGGCGTTGTTCGGCGGGGGTGAGGGGGGCCGTGGCGGTCAGGGGCGTCGGCCCGGGGCCGCGCACGAGGGCCGCCCCGGGGGACGCCTCCGCGCGCACCCTGCGGGCGGCGGGAAACATCACTGCGTACCAGGCTCCGAGGGCGAACACCCGGGTCCCTGGGGTCCACATCGCGAGGACCCGCCGACGGGCCTCGGCCTCGTGGGCCCCGCGCAGGAGCAGCATCCCGACGGCCTCGACCCACCCGTGGTGCACGAGGCTTCGGGGACGGAGGGGGTCGTTCACCGCTTGGGCTCCGTGCGCACGAGGCGCTGCCCGGACAGGGTCGACCACACCTCGACGCGCCCGTCTCGGAGGGCGAAGGCCACCCGGTCGCCCCGGGCCGAGGCGTGGGCGTACTCGGCCGGCTGGTCGAGGGTGAGCCGGGCGGCGACCCCGCGGGAGCTCACGTTTACCAGGGTGCGGCGGTCGTCCCGGAGCACGAGGAGGCTCGTGCGGATGCCGGGCTCGGCGGGCCAAGGGGCCATGCCCAGGACCTCGTCGCCGACCGGGAGCCGCACCGTCGCGCGCTCGGTGAGGGTCTCCGCATACTGCCAGCCCTCCGGCCCCAGGGTGGCCACGACCCCCGGGCTGGTCCCCGACATGGCCCCGGTCGCGGAGGCGGTCACGGGGTGCACCCGCAGGCCCGCGATGTCTCCGCGGGGTTCGGGGGCTGCCACGCCCTCGGGGAGCACGCTCTCGACGCACACGGGAAAGGCCTGCAGGGCCAGCACCCCGGGCCCGGAGACCCGCACGCCCTCCGGCGTGAGCACGACCAGACGACGATGTCCGTCGAGGAAGCAGACCGTCGGGGTGACCTGGGTCCGAGGCTGGGGGCACACCGCGGCCATGCCCAGCGCGAACGCCCCCGGCTCGGTCACCCACGACAACGACGGGGCGGCGATGCGCGCTCCGCCCGATGGGAAGGACAGTCGCGGCGAGTCCTCCACGCAGAAGCCGTCTGCCGTGGCCGTGACGATCAGGAGGCGGCGACGGCACCATCCCAGGGCCACCACACGACGGTCCGGGGTCGGGCCGTGCCGCCGGTACCACGGCCTTCGCGCGGAGGGGACATCGGGCACGTTGAGCACGGTGACGGTGTGGGTCGCGTCGCGCCACGCGACCTTGTGCCCGTCGGCGAGCAGAAAGACGGGCCCCTCGGGGGCCGGGAGCACGACGGCCGGGAGGACCTCGGGGGTCGGTCGGGCGGGGCTGCGGGTGGGGACCGGGGCCGCGGGCTTCCCGAGGTCGCCGTGCAGGAGACGAATGCACAGGGCCTCGGGCGGTCGGGGCAGCCGCAGCGTGCGGTGGTGTCCGCCGCGGGCGACGGTCAGGTCGAGGGCCCGCTCGCCGGGGGTCACGACCTCGGTGATTTCGATGCGGCCGACGGGGGTCCGGACCTGGTGCAGGCGGCGCCCGGGGGGGAGGGTGGCGGGGGCCCCGACGATCCAGAGGTCTTCCCAACCGCCCTGCTCGGCCCGGGTGAGCCACGCGGCGAGGTCGTCGGGGGTGGGGGCGAAGGCTAGACGTCCCCGGAGGAAGTCGCGCAGGGCGGGGAGGTCGGCCCCGAGGCGCAGGGAGGGCTGCTCGTCGCCGTGTTGTTGGGGCGGGCGCTGCAGGGTCGACCAGCCGAAGCGGGCCCCGGCGGCCTCGGCCCGTTGGGACAGGGCGAGGAGGGTCGCAAACTGGGCGAGGCGCGGGGCCCCGAGCTGCATGGGCCCGGGGTCGAAGAGGGCCACCGAGGTGCGGGCCTGGGCCTCCTCGCGGCGGGCGAGCTGGTAGTACCCGAGCTCGTCCATCGCCGCGCGGCGCACAAACTCGTCCGGGACCGCCTCGGCCAGGGCCCACTCGCTCAGGGTGAGCCGGTCGAGGGGACCCCGGCGGGCGAGGCCTTCGTAGCCGTCGGGGGTCCCGGTTCCGCGGCGGGTGCGGGCCCGCAGGGGGCCGAGGGCCAGGGCGATGCGGTCGACCCAGGGCCCGAGCGAGTGGATCACCTCGGGCGGCAACGACCGCAGGATCTCCGCGCTCACGGATCGCCCATCCAGGCCAGGAGGCACCCGCGGTCGAGGGGTCGGAGCCCCTCCAGGGGGCAGAGCACCGTGGACCCGTCCGGGCCAGGCCACAGGGCGCAGGGGAGGGTTTGAGGTCCGCGCCCGTGCAGGGCCCGTTCGAGGAGCCCGACGGGTACGGTGGGGTCTTCGGCGGTGGGCAGGGAGAGCCCGGGGGCCTCGGGGCAACGTCCGAGGTAACGCCCCCCGTCGACCCAGGGAAGGGCCTCGGCCGGGCCTTCGACGACGACCCGGTCGGTGCTGGCCACCCCGCGCAGGGTCCCGAGGGACGCGTCGTCGCGGCCGAGGAGGCATCGTACGAGGGCCGCCGCGGCGGCTCCCTCCGCGGCCAGGGCGGTGACGGGGCGGGGCACGGGCCGGGGGTTCCACCCGAGGGCCATGCGGTCGGGGTCGGCCCGGGGCGGGGATGGGGGCGGGCGGCGGTACAGGGCCATCGGGGCCTTCACCCGCGCAGAGCGTCGACGGCGGCCACAAGCCTCGGGCGCAGCGGAACGAGCACCGCCGGGAGCATCCCCGGGGCGAACCCCGCGTCCACCTCGCGCAGGATCCCTTCGAGCCGCAGGCCCCAGGCCTGCCGCGGGTCGGGCCCAGCCACCTGGGGATCGCCGACGGACGGAAGCCCTGGGGCCTCGGGGCCGCGGGCGAGGAGCTCCTCGGCCAACTGGGCGAGGCGGGCGGCCCGGGCCAGGGGTCCGGCCGAGGCGTCCTCCGTGGCGGCCTGGAGGGCGGGGTTGCGGCTGCGGGCGAGGACGTTGCGCAGGACGTCCCGGGCGGCGGTCTGGGCCTCGCGGGTGGGCACGGCGGTGAGGAGGGGCCAGAGGTCTTCTTCGGTGGCCTGGGTGCGCCCGGCGAGCACGGCCGCGGCGGCCACGAGGCGCTGGACCCGCACGGCCCTGCGGTCGGAGAGGTGTACGTCGGCCCGGCGCAGGAGGCGGATGGCGTGGGCCAGGGCGGGGCGCACGGGGGCGAGGTCGAGGGTGCGGGCGGTGCGGGCGAGGAGGTCGAGGTCGTCGAGGGAGGCCACGGAGGCGGCCTCGGGGCGGGCGTCGAGCTGCCAGCCCCCCGCGAGGAGGTCTTCGAGCCGCGGGTCGGCCACGGGGTCGAGGAAGGCCCGCACGAGAAATCGGTCGACGAAGGGCCCGAGGCCCTCGTCGTCGGGCAGGGCGTTGCTGGCCCCGACGCAGACCCGCAGGGGGCAGGCGAGGCGGGTCGATCCGCGGCGGAAGGTGCGCTCGTTGAGGATGCTGAGGAGGGTGTTGAGGATGGCCGTCGACCCGAGGAAGACCTCGTCGAGGAAGGCCACCTCGGCCTCGGGGAGCATGCCCGCGGTCTCGACGGCCACCACCCCCTCGCGGAGCCGGCGCAGGTCGATGGGCCCGAAGAGCTCGCCCGGCTCGGTGAAGCGCCCGAGGAGGTACTCGAAATAGCGCCCCCCGAGGGCCCGGGCCGCGCGGCGTACGGCCTCGCTCTTGGCGGTCCCGGGGGGGCCGAGGACCAGGACGTGTTCGCCCGCCACGGCGGCGAGGGCGATCAGCTCGACGAGGGCCTCGCGCTCGACGAGGCCGCGGGAGGCGGCGGCCAGGGCCTCGCGGAGGCGGGCGGAGGCCGCAGGGATATCGGGTGCATGCATCGGGGGGCCGCGGGAGTGTACCAGGGACGGGCTCCCGGGTCCGTCGTAGCCCGCTACAAGGCCTGGGCGCAGCGAAACCCGAGGTCGACGCGGGCTTCGGTCTCGCGCACGACCTCCCGGGAGACGGTCAGGAGGCCGCGGGGCCCCGCACGAAACGACCCGCCTCGCACGACCCGCATCTCGCCTCCGCCGGCCCCCACCGGGTCGCGCACGGGGCCTTCGCCCACCGAGGGGCGGCCTCCCGTCGCGGGGCGATCGGCCACCCACTCGGCCACGTTGCCCGCGAGGTCGTGGATGCCCTCGGGGGTGGCGCCCCCGGCCCGTTGCCCCACCCGCTGGGGCCCCGTCGTACACCCCGCCATCGCCGCCAGGGTGCAGTCGGCCGCGCGGGTCCCCCAGGGAAACCTCCGCCCCTCCACCCCCGCCGCCGCGAGGGAGAACTCCGCGTCCGTCGGCAGCCGCCCCCCCTCCCACGCGCAGTACGCCGCGGCCATGGCGTGCGTGACATTGACCACGGGGTGGTCGCGATGGGCCGGGAGGGTCATCTGCCCTGTCGGGTCGGGGGCGGGCCGACACCGCCCCGCCTCCACACAGCGGCGGTACTGCCCCACCGTCACCTCCGTGCGCCCGAGGGCGAAGGGCCCTACACGCACCGTCCGGCTCCCCATCCGAAACACGGCCCCGGGCAGGGCCACACGCCCCGCCCCGGCCGCCCCCTGCCCCGTGGGCCGCGGCAACCAACCCAGGACCGCGTCGGCCTCGTCCGCGTCGGGCGTGCCTGCGTCGGCCTCGCCCGCGTCGCCCGCACCGCGGGGCGGAGACTGAGCCCGGGCCAGGCCGACCAGCCCGAGGACCCCTCCGAGCAGAGCCCCAAAGCCGAATGCTGTCCGTCGGGTGAGGCGCATCGCCCACGTACAATAGGGGTCTTCGAGTTCACCGTCACCGCACCAGGGGTGCGGACAGTAAGCCGCACCAGCGGGGACTTGCAAGTCGACTTGAAAGGGGGTGTACTCTGGGAGTCGCGCCCGTGGGGGGCGCCCGGAGGGGTTGGCACATGGGCGGGCCGATTACAGGAGTTCAGTACCGGGGAGTGGCGCTCCACGAGGCCGAACGTACGATATGTTTCACGCTTCGCGGCCACGTGACGAAGGCGGAGGTGACCCGCTTGTTGCGGACGGGCCACGATCTGATCGTCGAGGCCCCGCATGCGGTGACGGGCATCCTGTGGGATGCGACGGAGCACGAGAGCCACGACCCGGCGGTGGTCTCGATGGGGATTCGTTGGGCCATCGAGCACCGGACGTGGTTTCGGCGGTCGGCCCTGGTGACGCGGTCGTCGCGGCTGGCCACCCTCGTTCACATCGGCACGGTGATGTGCCCGTGGATGGAGTCGGCGGTCTTCCCCACGAAGGAGGAGGCCCTGGTGTGGTTGTCGCGGGCCATGCCGGCCCCGGCCCCGGCCTCGCGCCGGGGGGGGCGTCGTCGGGTGGCGTGAGCAGCGGTCAGTAGTCGACGAGGGTGGTGACGGGGGCCTCGGCCGTGAGGGGGAGCACGAGGGGGCTGTCGCCCTCCCGGGGGCCGTAGAGATAGCGGTACCGCGCGAGGTTTTGTACGACCCGGCGGACGTAGGTGCGGGTCTCGTCAAAGGGGATGCGCTCGACGAAGACGTCGAGGGGTTCGGTGCCAAACTCGCGCACCCAGCGGCCCATGGCCCCGGGGCCGGCGTTGTAGGCCCCGATGGAGCGCGGGAGCACGGCCCCGTACTGCGCGTAGAGCCTGCCGATGTACCAGCCCCCCACCCGGATGTTGTACGCCGGGTCGAAGAGCATCTCCTCGCGGAAGGGCAGGCCCAGGGTGCGGGCCACCCGGCGGGTGGTGGGCGGGATCATCTGGAGCAGCCCGATGGCCCGGGCCGTCGACACATCGCGGGGGTTGAACCCCGACTCCTGGCGCATGATGGCGAAGAGGTAGTGCCGGGGCAGTTGGGAGGCGTCCTCGGCGGCTTCGACGTTGGCCGCGTGGGGCCGGGGGAAGCCCATGTCCCACACCCAGCGGGTCTCGGGGGTGGGCAGGACGTCGAGGTCGTCGGCGTGCCGGGAGGACAGGACAAACGCCCGCCGGGCAGCCCCGAGGGACAACCAGGCTCGGGCCAGGGCCTCGTCGGCCCGGTCGCGGGGCAGGGAGGCCCGGATCCGGTCGTCGTTGGCGTCGAAGGCCGTGGCGGCCTCGTCGTCGAAGCCCAGGGCCACGAGCCATCGGACCTTTGCGGGCAGCGGGGCGGTGGGCCCCGGGCGGGCTTCGGGGGGCGGGGCGAGAGCGGGCAGGGGGAGGTTGCGCTCGCGGAGGCGGGCCTCGGAGAGCAGGGCGTACCAGGTGAGGGGGCGGTGGGCGATGAGCCCGCGCCAGGCGGTCTCGGCCCCGGCGGGGTCGCCCTGACGGGCCCGGGCGAGGGCGGCCCAGTAGCGTCCGCGGCCGCGTTCGAGGTGGTGGGTGGCCACGGCGCTCGATTGCTCCAGGGGGCTCACGGCGTCGGCGTAACGTCCCGCGGTGAAGAGGGTCCACCCGAGCTGCCAGCTCGCCTCGACCCGCAGCCGTTGGGAGGCCTCGGGGCGGTCGCGCAGAAAGGCCCGCAGCCGGGCCACGGCGTTGTCCGTCCGGCGGTGATGAACCTCCAGCCACGCGGCCCGATACGCGGCCTCGTCGCCCCAACGCCCGCGGTCGGTGCGGGCCACCTCGTCGTAGCGGCGGATGGCGTCGTCGTCCTGGTCGGCCCGGGACAGGGCCCGGGCGGCGAGGAAGGCGTCCTCAGCCCGGTGTTCGTTGTCGGGGTGGAGGGCGGCCTGGCCGAGGAGGCGATGGGCGTCGGCGTAGCGGCTGCGGGCCCCGAAGTAGGCCCGGCCGAGGAGGTGGAGCCTTCGGCCCTCGGTGCGTCCGCGGGCCACGGGGAGGGGCTCCAGGGTGACGATGGCCTCGGCGTGGCGGGCCCGTTCGAGCAGGGCCCCGGCCCGGTCGAGGAGCTGCTCGGGCGTCAGGGGCGAACCCAGCCGTTGCAGGGCCAGGAGGGCCTCGGGGGCGGCCCCTGCGTCGGGTTCGCGTACGGCGAGGGCCCGCCACGCGGCCACGGCTCCGCGGGGGTCCTGGGCGGCTTCCAGACACTGCGCAGCGGCCCGCCAGGCCCGGGCCCGGTCGATCCCGGCGGGCGGGTGTTCGGCCCAGGCCCGCATGACGGGTGCGGCGGCGGCGTGGTCGCCCATCTCCCAGGCTTCGAGGGCGGCCAGGGCCCGGTCGCGGTCGCCTCCTCCCTCGCGGGCGATGCGCTCGTACAGGGCCCGGGCCTCGGGGTGGCGCCCGACGCGTCCGAGGCATCGGGCCTCGAGGCGCAGAAGGTCGACCCGAAACGTGGGCAACATCGCGTCGAGTCCGTGCAGGGCTCCGAGGGCCCCCTGGCAATCTCCGCGTTCGATGCTCACCCGGGCCCGCAGATACCGCCCCTCGCGCGTCGCCAGGACCTCCGCCCCGACGCCCCCGAGGGCCACGTGGGCCTCCAACCAATCGCGGCGCCGTACGGCAGCGATCACGGGTTCCAGGGGCGACCCCGGGGCGGGCACGTCGGCGGCCTCGGAGGCGGGCCCAGAGGCTTCGGGGGTGGCGTCGGTAGAGGCGTCGACGGGGCCGTGGGCCAGGGCGTCGACGGGGGGGCGTCGGGCGGCGGGGCGACCCCGCGGACACCCGCAGGTCGCGGCGGCGAGGAAGAGCACGAGGACGGGGCGGGGCCCGGCCATCACGCGGCGGTGGCCTCGGGCTCGGGATCGGTCTTGGGCACCGGGGCCAGGAGGTCGACCCCCTGGGCGGGCGGGGAGTTTTTGCGCATGTACAGGTAGACCGGGACGGCGATGAGGAGCGACCCCAGCCCGATAAACTGGGAGGTCGACAGGTTGCCGATGGTCCCGCGCTCGGCGTCGTCGCGGATGATCTCCAGGGCCGACCGGGCCACCCCGTACAAGATCCAGAACGAGAGGAAGACCTGGCCCTCGAAGCGGCGATGCTTGAAGATCCGCATGAGGATCAGGAAGATCGTGGCCCCGACCAGGGACTCATAGAGCTGGGTCGGGTGCACGGGGGCCGAGTGGTTGGCCGAGACCGGGATGTGGCAGAGGTTCTCCGCGGTGTTCCAGATCCCGTGGTAGGCGGCCTCGCAGGTGGCCCGGGTGCTGCGGAAGCCCATCTGGACGTGCTGCTGCCACGCCGGAGAGCCGTGGTTGTCGTGCCAGTGGGGGAAGGTCCCGAGGGTCTTGAGCCAGCCCGGGGCGGCGGGGGGCAGGGCCCGGCCGAAATCGCAGCCGTACATGTAGCACCCGAGGCGGGTGATCATGATGCCCGTGCCCAGGGCGGGCACGGCGGCGTCGGCCCATTTCCACAGCGAAAACCCGTTGCGTCGCAGGTAGATCACGCTGCCGAGGAGGCCCCCGAGGAAGCCCCCGTACGCCACCAGGCCCCCGCTCCGGAGCTGGAGCATGGACCAGATGGTGGGAAACTCGCTGAGGTTGGTCAGGATGTAGAGCACCCGCGACCCGGCCACGGCCATGAAGGCCGTAAACACGTAGCAATCGGCCATCTTGTCGCGGGGCAGGCCCTGGCGGTCGGTCAGGCCGAGCACGAGATACCACCCCACGACGAGGGACAACCCGAGCATCACCCCGTACGAGTAGATGGGGAGAGACTCCCACCCCGCCCGCCACATGTGGCCGTTGACGAAGCCCCGGAGCACCCGCACGACCTTGTCGGCCGGGCCCCCGGTGAGCCCGAGGGGGGCCGCGAAGGCGAACACTCCGAGGCCGATCAGGATGGAGATGACGGCGTTGCTGGGAGAGTCGGCCGGGAGCTCGAAGGCCTTCTTTTTTGGGGTCGGGGCGTCGTCGGCGGTGTCGTCGGCGGTGCCCTCTTTCTTCGCGCCCTTGGCGGGCGGAGCTGGGGCGGCGCGGTTGGCCGACACCACCAGTGAGTACATACCCCAGAGGATGAGGGCTGGGACGAGGAGCTTGAAGGCCCACCCGGGAATCGTGAGCATCACGGGATGCATGGCCCGAGCGGTGTAGGCGCACCCTCGCCTCGGGTCAAGCGCCCTGTCCGCCCCCCATTGACCGAGAGGTTCGCCGTGTCCCTCTTGGGAACAACCTCGCCCCCCGCGACGTTGGCCCTCGCCGCGGGCCGCGCCCACCCACTGACCCTCTGGAGGCACCCCACGCCATGAACACCCCTGAGAGCCCGCCGTTTCGATTCAGCCGCGAGAGCCGCATCCGGGTCGACCCCGACGGCCACATCTGGCACGAGGGCGAACGCATCGACAACCCGCGCCTCGCCGAGGCCCTGGCCCGTTGGATCGACCTCGACCCGGACACGGGCCGCTGGGTCATGCGCAACAGCCTCGACTGGTGCTTCATCACCGTCGACGCGGCCCCCCTCGTGGTGCGGAGCTGCCGCTGGAAAAGCCCCGGGGAGGGCGTCGAAGTCGAGCTGAACGACGGCACCTCCGAGCCCCTGCGCCTCGACACGGTGCGGGTCCGCGACGACGGGGAGGTCTTCGCGTATGTCCGCGGGGGCACCCTCCTCGCGCGTTTTTCGCGCGCGGCGGCCTTCGCCCTGCTCGACCGGGCCGACCCTCAGGGCCTCTCGACGCTGCCCCCGGGGACCGTTCCCCCGCCGAGACCCGTCGACGCGCGGGCCTGAAGGTACTAAGAGCCATCCCGTGATGGTCTCGGTGACGCTCTACACCCGGGTGGGTTGCCACCTCTGCGACGTGGTCAAGGCCCAGCTCGACGCGGCCCAGGGGCGGCACCCCTTTGCCCTGGAGGTGGTCGACGTCGACACCGAGGCCGAGCTCGTGGGGCGGTATGGCGATGAGGTTCCGGTGGTGATGGTGGCGGGGCGCAAGGCCTTCAAGTATCGGCTCGACCCGGCCGAATTCCTCGAGCGTCTCGCCCGGGCGGAGGTCGCCTCGTGAAGCGCAGCCCCTCGACCTACGGCGTGATGGGCGTCTTCGTGGCCGCGGCCCTCGTGGCCGGGGTGGCCTTCGGGCGGGCGGCCCTCGACGGCGAGTCCCGCCGCGACGGGGCCCTCCTCGCCATCCTCCAGCCGAGCTACACGGGTGACTCCCTCGGGGCTCCCGATTTTACCCTCCGCGACCGCACCGGCCGGGCGGTCAACCTCCGCGACTACCGCGGCAAGACCGTGGTCCTGCACTTCTGGTCGAGCGACTGCCCGCCCTGCATCGCCGAGCTCAACGACGCCATCCCCGAGTTTGACGAGCTCGTCCGGGCCCGCAACGACCTGGTCTTCCTCATGGTCACCGTCGACCGCGACTGGGCCGCGGTGGCACCCCTCGTGCCGGCCTCGGTGCGGGCTCCCCTCCTGTTCGACCCGTCGCGTTCGGTGGTCGAGCGGCGCTTCGGCACCCGGCTCTTCCCCGAGACCTGGGTCATCGACCGCCGCGGGGTGATCCGGGCCCGCTTCGATCGCACGATCGACTGGCGTTCGCCCGTGTTCGTGCAGTACGTGACCACCCTGCGCTAGACGCCGCGATGTCGTGCACTCCCCGGGCTGTCTTGTGCGGCGTGGCGCTCGCGACGGTCCTGGGCGCCCGACCCGCCTACGCCATCCGGCCCTTCGTCACCGACGACGCGCGGGTCGTGGGGCGCCACTGCGGTCAGATCGAGACGTGGCTGCGCGCCGATCGCGGGGGCTTCCAACACTGGGCCCTCTTCGCCCTCGGGCCGGTGGGGCCGGTCGAGCTCACCCTCGGGGGCGTGTACGGGGCGACGTTCCGAGACGGGGGGGGGCGCTTCGGGGCTACGGGCCCGCTCGTGCAGGGCAAGTTCTTGCTGCGGGAGACCCGCTTCGGGGCGGGGCCGGGGGTGGCGGTGTCGGCAGGCGGGGTCCCGCCGTGGCACGTCGGCGAGTTTGGGGCCCCGGGCTGGGACGGGTTCGCCTTCGTGGCCCTCACCCAGGCCCTGCGCAATCACGAGCGGATGTTTCTGCACGCCAACGTGGGCGTGTACGGCACGACAGCCCCGGTGTCGCGGGCGGTCTCATTGACCTGGGGGGTGGGGATCCAGGCCCACGTCGTGGCAGGGTTCAATCTGGTGGCGGAGGTGTTCTCAGGCGACCCTTACGACGGCCGCGCGGGCGGGGCGTCGCAGGCGGGGTTTCGGTACATCTTCAGCGACGCGGTGCAGGTCGACGCCACGGTCGGGCACGGCCTGTGGGGCGACCGGGTGGCCCCCCTCTGGGGCACGATAGGCCTGCGGCTCGCGTCTGAGGCCCTGTGGTGAGGCCCCGCAGCCGCCCTCAGGGCTCGGCCTGCTTGCGGCGCTCGTCGCGGGCCCGGCGCTCCTGGGGGTGCTCGTTGTAGTACGCCTCGTAGCTCTCGCGGGTGATCTCCACCTCCAGCTCCCCCTCGCGTTCGATCCGGGCCTGGCACCCGAGGCGCGAGGTCGACTCCACCGCGAAGGCCTTGTCGAGGATGTCGTTCTCCTCGTCCTCCATCTCCTGCAAGAGATTCAAGCCCTTGCGGACATACACATGGCAGGTCGAGCACGCGCACACCCCCCCGCAGGCCGACCCCTCCGGGGCATGAGCCTTCTGGGCCGCCTCCAGCAGGCTCGTCCCCACGGGGACCTCCACCGTCATGGGCCCGTCGTCCGTATTGAGAAACCGTACCGTCGCCATCGTCTCGCCTCGTCCCGTCATTCGTCGGTCGGCGGCGGGGCCGCGACCAGGTGCGGGTGCGTCGGTCGGTCGCGCACCGCGTCCTCAAATTCCGCCAGGGCATGACCGGCCATGGCGTCGCGTACGGCCCGGTTCATCCGGCGCTCGGCCAGGGGGAGGGAGGCCGCGTCGAGGCCCTCGGTGCGCAGGAGGATGTGCTGCCGGTCGCCCCGGGCGATGGCCTCCCGCAGGGCCCCCATGGCCCCCTCCAGCTCGGCCCGTTCGTCTTCGTCAAGCAGGTTGCCGTCTTGCCCGTAGGCCCGCTCGGTCGCCGTGAGCACCCGCTCGGCCTCGACCACCCGCTCGCGGAGCTGCCGGGCGGCGATGTCCTCCTCGGCGTGCTCGTACGAGGCCAGGAGCATCTGCTCGATGTCGTCGCTCGACAGCCCATACGACGGGGCCACCTCCACGGTCTGCTCGACCCCCGTGGTCTGCTCCCGGGCGTGCACCGTCAGGAGCCCGTCGGCGTCGACCCGGAAGGTCACCTCCAGCCGGGCGGCCCCGGCCGTCATCGGGGGGATGCCCTTGAGGGTCACCCGGGCGAGCGATCGGTTGTCGGCGGCCATCTCCCGCTCGCCCTGCACGATGTGCAAGACGTACCCGGTCTGGTTGTCGGCGTAGGTCGTAAACTGCTGGGCCCGGCCCGCGGGGATGGTCGTATTGCGGGGCAGGATCTTCTCGGTCACCCCCCCCACGGTCTCGATCCCCAGGGACAGGGGGATCACGTCGAGGATCAGGGCGTCGTCCCGGGGCGACTCTCCCGCGAGGAGGTCGGCCTGGAGGGCGGCTCCGAGGGCCACCACCTGGTCGGGGTCGATGTCGGCGAGGGGCTCCTTGCCGAAGAGAGACCGCACATAGTCCCGCACGAGCGGAACCCGGGTCGAGCCCCCCACGAGGATCACCCCGTCGAGCTCGGCGGGTTTCATCCCCGCGTCGCGCAGGGCCCGCCGGACGGCCACCCCGGTGCGCTCGACCACGGACAGGGCGAGGGCGTCGAACTCTGCCCGGGTGAGGGTGCAGGTCACCGCCCCCGCGGGGGTGGCGAGGGCCACGGAGGCCTCGGGGGCGTCGGTGAGCTGGTGTTTGAGGTCGCGGGCCGCGTCGAGGGCTCCGCGTACGAGCGACGGGTCGTCGGTGCCTTCGAGCCCGTGGGTGCGCAGGAGGTGTTCGGCCACGAGGCGGTCGAAATCGTCGCCCCCGAGTTGGGCGTCGCCGCCGGTGGCGTGCACCTGGAAGACCCCGTCGTCGACCGACAGGACGGTGATGTCGAAGGTGCCGCCCCCGAGGTCGTACACGGCGTAGGTCCCGCGGGTGTGCCCCTTGTCGAGGCCGTAGGCCAGGGCCGCGGCGGTGGGCTCGTTGACGAGGCGCAGGACCTCCAGGCCCGCGAGGCGGCCGGCGTCGCGGGTGGCCTGGCGTTGGGCGTCGTCGAAGTACGCCGGGACGGTGATCACCGCCCCCCCGACGCTGCGGAGCTCGTCCTCGGCCTGGGCCTTGAGGGCCCGCAGGATCTCCGCGCTCACCTCCACCGGGGTCACCGTCCGGCCCCGCACCCGGAACCGCACCGAGTTGGCCTCTCCCTCGCCCGCAGGGGCGAAGTCGTAGGGCCCCAGGCGTCGGGTCTCGGGGTCGTCGGCCCCGCGTCCCATAAACCGCTTGACCGAGACGATGGTCTCGCGCGGGTGCAGGAGGGCCTTGCGACGGGCCTCGGCCCCGACCAGGACCCCGCCGTGTTCGAGGTAGTGCACGACGCTCGGGACGAGGGGCGTGAGGTTGCAGTCGGTGATGCAGAAGGGGCGGCCGTCGATCACGTGGGCCACCAGGGAGTGGGTGGTCCCGAGGTCGATGCCAATGGGGGCGGGGCGCGCCTTCGGGTCGAAGATCTGCAAGAGGGACATACGCTGTGGATCTCGCTGAGAATGAATCGACGAACGGCCTGGAATGGCGATGGTCTCAGCCCTCGTCGAGGGCCTCGGCCTCCTCGTCGAAGCGGCGGTAGTACCGGAGCTTGATGGCGGCCTCCTGGGCGCGGGCCAGGAGGTCGGCAGGGATCTCGCCGTCGCGGTCGAAGGCGGCGGCCAGGTGGGTCTCTTCGGCGGCGATGGCCTCGGCCACCCGGGCTCGCAGGGCGGCCACCCGGTGGGCGTCGGCCTTGACGGCGTCGAGGGACTCGCGGAGCTGCATCACCTCCAGGAGGAGGGCCGGGTCGGGGCGGGCCCGGTCGGACACCTCGGCTCCGGCGAGGCGGAGAAGCCCGAGGGCCCGGGTGAGGGGGTCGCGCAGGGTGCGGAAGGCCTCGTTGACGGAGATGGCCCGCTCGATGGCCATGCGGCGCTCTCCCGCGGGGGCCTCGACGTAGCGGTCGGGGTGCAGGGTGCGGGAGAGGTCGCGGTGGCGCTGCTCGAGCTCACCCCGCGCGAGGGTGAAGCGGCGGGGAAGGCCGAGGGTGGCGAAGGGGTCGTCCATCGAAGGGGTACGCGGGGGGAGAGACGGCGGCGGGCTCAGACCCCGAAGGACGAGCCGCAGCCGCAGCCCGCGGCCTCGTTCGGGTTGACGAACTTGAACCCGTGACCCATCAGCTTGGTCTCGTAGTCGAGGGTGGTCCCGTTGAGGAAGAGCAGGGACTTGGGGTCGACCACGATGCGCACCCCGTCGTACTCGAACACCTGATCGCGGGGGCCCTTGTCGTCGGCGAACTCGATCACGTACGCGAAGCCCGAGCAGCCTCCGCCGCGCACCCCGAGCCGGAGCATGGCCTCGGGGGTGCCGCGCTTTTCGAGGGCCTCGCGGGCCTTCTGGGCGGCCTTGGGGGTGACCGTCACACGCATCGCGGGGGCGGCCTTGGGGGCCGTCTCGGCGGTGGGGACGTTGTGCTCTTGGGTCTCCATGGTGTGTCCCTCCTCGCGGGGCGGGCCGTCAGCCCACGACCCCGCGGCGCAGGCTCTGCTTCTTGCGGAAGTCCTCGATGGCGCTCTTGATCGCATCCTCGGCCAGGACCGAGCAATGGATCTTGACCGGAGGCAGGTTGAGCTCCTCGACGATGTCGGTGTTCTTGATCTTCTCGGCGTCTTCGAGGGAGCGGCCCTTGAGCCACTCGGTCGCCAGCGACGAGCTCGCGATGGCGCTCCCGCACCCGAAGGTCTTGAACTTCGCGTCCTCGATGACCCCCTCGTCGGTGACCCGGATCTGCAGCCGCATCACGTCGCCGCACGCGGGGGCCCCCACGAGGCCCGTCCCCACATTGGGGTCGTCCTTGTCGAGGGTCCCGACGTTGCGGGGGTTTTCCGTGTGCTCGATGACCTTGTCGCTGTATGCCATGACCGAATGCTCCTAAGCGTGTGATGCGCCGACGCGTCAGTGCGCGACCCACGCGATGTCCTTGAGGTTGATGCCTTCCTTCGCCATCTCGTAGAGGGGCGACAGGTCGCGCAGCTTGCGCACCTTCTCCACCACGAGCTTGCCGACATAGTCGACCTCCTCGTCGGTGGTGAAGCGTCCGAGGCTAAACCGGATGCTGGTGTGGGCCAGCTCCTCCTCGACCCCGATGGCCCGCAGCACATACGACGGCTCCAGGGAGGAGCTCGTGCAGGCGCTGCCCGACGAGACGGCCACGTCCTTGATGGCCATCATGAGCCCCTCGCCCTCGACGTACGCGAACGACACGTTGAGGTTGTTGGGCAGGCGCTTGCCTTCGCCCCAGGCCCCGTTGATGAAGAGCTCGTCGAGGTTGGCGAAGAGGTAGTCGCGGAGGCGGTCGCGTTGGGCGGCCACCCGGCGGGCCTCGTCGCGCCACTCGGCCTTGAGGATCTCGGCGGCCCGGCCGAAGCCGACGATCCCCGGGACGTTGAGGGTCCCCGAGCGCATCCCGCGCTCGTGACCGCCCCCGTCGATCTGGGCGGTGAGCCGAACCCGGGGCTTGGAGCGCCGCACGTACAGGGCCCCGATGCCTTTGGGGCCGTAGATCTTGTGGGCCGTGATGGAGGCGAGGTCGACCCCCATGGCCTGGACATCAAACTCGGTGCGCCCCACGCCCTGGACGGCGTCGCAGTGAAAGAGGACCCCGCGGGCCTTGCAGAGGGCCCCGATCTCGGCGATGGGCTGGATGGTCCCGAGCTCGTTGTTGGCGAGCATGACCGACACGAGGATGGTCTTGTCGGTGAGGGCCGCGGCCACGTCCTCGACCCGCACGATGCCGTCCTGGCCTACGTCGAGGTAGGTGACCTGATAGCCCTCCTTCTCCAGGCGCTTGCAGGTGTCGAGGACGGCCTTGTGCTCGATCTTCGTGGTGACGATGTGGTTGCCGCGGTCGCGGTAGAACTCCGCCACGCCCTTGATCGCGAGGTTGTTGCTCTCGCTGGCCCCGGACGTAAAGACGATCTCTTCGGGGCGGTCGGCCCCGAGGAGGGCGGCGATGTGCTCCCGGGCGACCCCGACGGCGGCCTCGGCGCCCCAGCCGTAGCGGTGCGAGCGCGAGGCGGCGTTGCCAAACTCGTCGGTGAAGTACGGCAGCATGGTCTCCAGCACCCGCGGATCGACCGGGGTGGTGGCGTGGTAATCCATGTAGATGGGCAGCTTGAGGGCCATGGCGGTCTTTGGATCCATTAGGGGGACACCGGGGCCCGCGCCCCGTGCAGGCCCGCGACGAGGTCGGGGGCGTCGCAGTGATGGGTGTCGCAGTGGGGACACGCGGAGATGAGTCGAGCCGGGTCGCAGACCTCGCAGCTGTCGAGGTAGGCGAGGCTCTCGTGGAGCTCGTGGCGGAGCTCGGTGAGGCGCTGGAGCTGCCGCTCGGTCTCGGCCAGCTTCTCGCGGTAGAGCACCCGGATGCGGGCCATGGCGTCGACGGCCGACCCCGAGTGCTCCCACTGGGTGAGGATCTCGCGGATGTCAGGGAGCGAGAACCCCATGTCCTGGAGCCGGGCGATCCAGCGGACCCGCAGCTCGGAGTCGGGGCCGTACAGCCGAAACCCGCCCTTGGTCCGCTCCTCAGGATGCAGGAGCCCGAGCTCTTCGTACAGGTGCAGGGCCCGCACGGTCTTCTGGGTGCGCTCGGCCAGCTCGCCCACCTTCAACCGGTCGCCCGACGCCGCGCAAGGCTCTACCGACAAGGGCAGGGTGGCAGCGATGGGGAGACGGTGAGCCATGGTGTGCACTCAACTCCAACCCTTACGTACGGGTTGGGACTGGGGAGAAACCTGACGCATACGTAAGGGTAGGGTCGTCGCCCGTCAAGCGCCAACGGGCCGAGGCCGTGGGGGTGGGGGCCGGGGAGGCTGTCCGCGGACAGGGCAGTGGCCAGGGGTGGACACCCCCGGGTGGACAGGTGGACACCGGCTCGGTCCCCTGAATTCAGGGGTTGTGACGGTTGGCCCGGAGCCTGCGATGGGGCCCCGGGGATGGGACCTCTGCCGCTGGTGACGCTCTGTTGGTTGTGGGGGCTGGTCTTGGGGGCGGGGATGGTTTCGTGGGGGGCCGCGGCGGGGGCGGGGGTGGGGTTGGTGCTCCTGGCCTGGAGGACAGGGCCCCGGGCCCCGGGGTGGGCCGCGTTGGGGCTCCTGGGTGCCGCCTGGTGCCTCGGGGCGTCCCGGGGTGGACAGTCCGAGCCCGTGGGCTGGCGGGCCATTCCTCCCGAGGACAGCCTGCGGGTGACCGGGACGGTCCGTCGGGGGTGCACCCGGGGGGGCGAGTGGACCCGGTGTGAGCTGGAGACGGAGACCCACGGGGGGGCGGTTCTGCTGGTGCCCGCGGGGGCGTGTGAGGCCTTGCCGGGCGACCGGGTGACGGCCGTGGTGCGGGCCCGGGTGTCGATCCCGACCCGCAACGCCCCGCTGGAGGCCCTCGGGGACGTGGGGCTCCGGCGCGGGATACGCTGGCGGATGCAGTCAGCGGGCTGCGATCGGGTGGGCCGCGACCCTGGGCTCCTCGACCGGGCCCGGGGGCTGGCCTTGCGGGTTCGGCGGGCGATGGAGGCGAGCCTCGGGAGGGCCTTGCCCGCGGCCGAAGCGGGTCGGATGCGGGCCCTCCTCTTTGGCGACACCCAGACCCTCCGCGACGACGAGACCGAGGCCTTTCGAGACAGCGGCCTCGCCCACCTCCTGGCCGTCAGCGGGGCCCACGTGGCCCTGATGCTCGGGGCCCTGGGTTGGCTCGTGCGGCGGGTCCTCGGGCGGGTTCCGTGGGTGCTCCGGCGTAACCTCGGGCACGTCCTGGCGGCGGCCCTCCCATTGCCCGCGGCGGGGCTCTTCGTGCTGGTGACGGGCGAGTCCGCGGCGGCCCAGAGGGCCTTGTGGACGGGGCTCCTCGGGGCGGTGTGTACGTTGGCGGGGCGCAGGGCCCACCCCGAGGCCACCCTGGCGGCGGTGGCCCTGGGGATGAGCGCGGTCGACCCGGCCCTCGTGCACGACCTCGGGTGGAAGCTCTCGGTGGTGGCCTCCTGGGCCCTCGTGCAGCGCCGGGAGACCTCGGCCGAAGCCCCTGCGACCCCAGGCCCGGAGACGCCTCCGTCGCTCGCGCGGGGGGTCGTGGGCGAGTTGGGCGGGGCCCTCGTGACCAGCCTCCGGGCGGGCCTGGCGACCCTTCCTCTGCTCTCGGCCTACTTCGCCCGGGCCCCCGGGACGGCCCTCAGCATGAACGCCCTGGCCGCTCCCCTCGGGGAGGTCCTGGGGCTGCCCCTGACGATGTTGGGAGCCCTCGGGGCCTGGGCCCTGCCGCCCGAGGCCGCTCGGGTGGTGGCCTGGCCCGCGGGGCGGGTGTTGGAGGTTCTGTTTGTGTTGCCTCGGGTGGCCATGCGTCTGCCGGGGGCTTCGGTCGAGCTCCCGATGTTCACGGCGGGGCAGTGTTTCACCGCGGTGGTGGCCCTCCTCCTGGCGATGCGCTGGCCCCCGCGGCGGGCCCTGGTGGTCCTCGGCCTCGGGGCGGTTCTCCTTGGGGTGCTGGAGTGGCGTCACCGACGGGTCTGTCACCCTCTGGGGGTCTTGCGGGTGACGGCCCTCGACGTGGGCCAGGGGGACGCCCTCCTGGTCGACCTTCCCGACGGGTCGGCCATGCTCGTCGACGCGGGCGGGGCCCTCCACGGCGAGGCCGACCCCGGGGCCCGGGTGGTGGTCCCGTGGCTGCGCCTGCACCGACGAACCCACCTGGTCGCGATGGTCCTCTCCCACCCGCACCCCGACCACGCGGGGGGCATGGCCGCGGTCCTCGACGCGGTGCGGGTCGACGCCCTTTGGGACACGGGCCAGGGCGAGGCCCTGCGGTATACAGGGGTCTACGCGGCGGCCCTGTCCGCAGCCCGTCGGCGCGGCGTGCCCGTACGGGGCCCTGGCGCTCTGTGCGGGCGTCGGGCCTTTCATGGGGCGTGGCTGGAGGTCCTGGCCCCGTGTCCTGCGGTCGAGCCTTCCACCCCGGCCAACGACGCGTCCTTCGTGCTGCGGCTCTCCGTCGGCCGCGGGAGCGCCCTCCTCCCGGGCGACCTCGAACACGCCGGCGAGCAGCTCCTGCTGCCTCTCCTCGGCCCCACCACCCTCCTCAAGCTCGGCCACCACGGCAGCCGAACGAGCACCACCGAGGCCTTCCTCGACCGGGTCCGTCCCGCAGTGGCCATGGTGAGCTGCGGCCATCCGTCCCCCTTCGGACACCCCCACCCCTGGGTCCTCGAGCGGCTGCGGGCCCGGGCGATCCCCTTACGTCGCACCGACCTGGAGGGCCGGGTCTCGGTCACCGTCCTCCCAGACGGTCGCTGGCAATGAGGGTCGCGCGGGGCGCGGTTTCAGGGTACGCCACGGCATTGAGGCCCTGGTGATCCCCTACATCGACTTCTCCGAGGTGCGCATCCTCGGGGTGACCTTTCACGCCTTCGGCTTCCTCGTGGCCATCGGGGTGCTCCTCGGGCACATGGTGATCGTGCGGAGGGCCCGCGTGATGGGGCTCGTCCCGATCAAGACCGTCGACGCCTTCGTGCTCGCCGTGTACGTGGGGGGCTTCTTCTTCGGGCACTTCTTCGACACCCTCTTCTATCACCCTGAAACGTGGCGCCGCGACCCGTGGGAGCTCTTCATGGTGCACCACGGGCTGTCGTCCTTCGGGGGCATCGTGGGGGCCATCCTGGTGGGGGTGGGCTTCATCGTGTGGAAGCGCCTGCCCGGGTGGGTCTTCGCCGACCTCTGCGCCTACGCGTTCCCGTTCGGGTGGCTCCTGGGCAGGGCGGGCTGCGCGGTCGTGCACGACCACCCCGGGCACCTCACTGACTCCCCCCTCGCGGTGCGTTTCCCCGACGGGGCCCGCTTCGACCTGGGGCTCATCGAGTTCGCCCTCACGCCCCTCCTCATCGCCTTCGTGGTGGTGGTCTCCCGCCGCACCCGACGCCCGGGCATGATCGCCGGGGCCCTGGCGGTGGCCTATCCCCTCGTGCGGTTCCCGTTGGACTTTCTGCGGGCGACGGACCTCGGCCCCGAGGCAGACCCCCGGTACGCGGGCCTCACGCCCGCCCAGTGGGCCTGCTTCGGCTTCGTGGCCCTCGGGGTGGCCATCCTCGTCGAGGCCCGAAAGCAGCCCCCGTGGCCCCACGGCCCGGACAACCCCTACAGCCTCGACGCCTCCGCGACCCCGACCGCGACTCCGCCCAAGGAGGCTAAGGGGTCGGGCTCGTCGTAGCGGGCCAGGGCCTTGCGCTGCTCGTCGCGGACCCGCTGACGCAACACCTCCGGGGCCCGCACCACGGCCCCCGCCCCCCAGCGCAAGACCCAGCCCTGAATCTCCGTCAGGGACGTGATCTCAAACTCCACCCGAATTCCGCCGTCTTCCAGCCGGGTCACCCTCTGGGTCGGGTGCCACTCCCGGGGCTCCACCAGGGGCACGAGGCGGGGCGAGAAATCGACCACCACGTGGTGCCGCTCGCCGCCCCCCCCGAAGATCCCGAAGGCCCCCTCGAAGAGCTTGGAGACGTTGAAGTCGGGGTTGCGCTGGAAGGGGGCGTTGACCAGGGCCTTGACCCGCTTCATGCGCTCGACGGCGAAGGTGCGATCGGCGTTCTTCTGGATGTCGCGACCGACCACGTACAAGCCGTTTTGATACATCACCAGGGCGTAGGGCTCGATCTTGCGCGAGCCCGGGGTGGTCCCGCCCTCGTACGAAAACTGGAGCGTGAGGGAGCGCAGGATGCCGTCGTAGATCTCGTAGATCTGGTCCTTGAGCTTGCGGTAGTTCTTCGGGGCCTCGGGGATGTACAGAAAGCGGTCGACCATGGCCCCCTCGTCGTCGCCGCTCGGGCTCAGACGCGCGAAGAGCTGCGAGAAGTCGTCGTGCAGGGGCGTGCCCGCGAACACGTCGAACACCCGCCGTACGGCCGCGAGGGAGTAGCGCTGAAACCGGGTGAGCCGGATGGGCTCGGTGGTCTTGAGCGAGCGGGTGCGCCGCACCCGGCGCTCGTTGCCCACGTCGACGTGCTCGATCTCCACCCCGGCCACCTCCAGGGCCTTGAGGTCGCGGCGAATGGAGCGGGCCGTGACCCCGAGCTCGCGCCCCGCGTCGTCGAGGCGCACCCCCTCGGGGTGACTCTCCAGAAGCTGATAGAGCCCAAACAGTCGAACGGCCTGCGTGTACTGGCCCGCAGGGCGGCCCGAGGAGGGTCGGCGTGGCATCGGGACAGTCAATGTCACAGTCTCCGGCCCCCGTAAACCCCTCCCGAACAGCCCTCCCACGAAGGGCGTGAAGAACCTCACAACTTTTCTCCCCCTGGCGCGTCGCAGGCCTTCACCGCGGCCACGGCGCTCTCTCGGTCTCGCTCGTCAACCCTCTCTCCGCACACGGGGTGTGCCAGGAGCTCGCACTGCCATGCACGCACTCATCACGCTCTTCTCCGATCGTCGTACCCTCCGGGCCCTCACCGCGGGGTGCGTCGCCCTGGCCGTGGGGGGAGTGGTTCTTCTGCGGGCCCCGCGGAGCTCGACGGCGACCCCGACCCCGGCCTCGGGACCTGCCTCCTCCACGGCCCTGGAGTCCCGTCCCTTGGGGGCAGCCCCGCGGGCGACCTTCCGCGGCCCCGGGCTCCACGGGTCGGTGGCCCTGTCCCAGGGCAGCGTGACCGACGGGGTGTCCCAGGTGTACGCCGAGGTTCGGGTCGCGGCGGACGAGGCCGCAGGGGCCGAGCCCCGGCCCGTGGCCTTCGCGATGGTCCTCGACGTGTCGGGCTCGATGTCGGGCGACAAGATCGCCCAGGCCCGGCAGTCGGTCCTCGATGTGGTGGCCCGCATGCGCGACAACGACCAGATCGCCCTCGTGACCTACTCGGACGCAGCCCGGGTGGTCCAGCCCATGGCCCGGGTCGGGTCGGTCCGGCAGCAGCTCCAGATGGTCGTGCCCACCCTCGGGATCGAAGGGGGGACCAACATCCCCGCCGGGCTCTCCGCGGGCGTCGCGGCCGCGTCCGAGGCCCCGAGCACCCACGTCCGCCGGGTGGTCCTGATCTCCGACGGCCGCGACGGATCGGGGCTCTCCCTCGAGCAGATCGCCCAGGACGCCCGGACCCGGGCCGACCGCGGGGTCACCCTGTCGTCCCTCGGGATCGGGGCCGACTACGACGAGGCCTTCATGTCTCGCCTCGCCGACGCGGGCCGCGGCAACTACGAGTTTCTCCGCGACGGGGCCCAGCTCCGGGCCTTCCTCGCCCGGGAGCTTCAGCAGTCGGCCCAGACCCGGGTCGACCTGGCCTCGGTGCGTCTCGCCCTCCCGCAGGGCTGGACCCTCGCCCGGGCCTACGGGGCCGAGGTCTCCCGCGAGTCCGGGGGGGTGCGCCTGCCCGTAGGGGCCCTCTACGCCGGCGAGGAGCGCCGCATCGTGCTCGACCTGCGGGTCGACACCGCTCAGGCCCAGCGCGCGGGCGAGGGCCTCGGCGCCATGGCCACGGGGGTGTCGTACCGGGCCGCGGGCTCCCTCGCGATGACGGCCCTCACCCCGCCCACCCTGCCCCTCGCGCGGGCGGCGACGTCCGCCGAGGCCCTCGCCTCCCGCGACGAGTCCGTATACGCCGAGGCCGCCTCGACGGCCCTGGCGGCCCGCCAGTCCGAGGCCGTGGTGGCCTGGCGCGAGGGACGCACCCAGGAGGCCGACGGCATCATGGCCCAGAACGTCGCCCAGCTCCGGGTGCTCCAGGGCGCGGCTCCGACCCCGGCGCGGGCGGCCCAGATCGCCCGCTACGACCGCGACCGGGCCGCGGTCAACACCATGGCCCCGGGCTCCTCCGCGGGCATGACCTGGGGCATGGAGTCCAACGTCTTGCACCGCCGGGCCCAACGCTCGGCCAACGCGTACTGAACCCCTCCTCCCCTCCGCCCGCACCCGCCATTGAGAAAGAGAGACCGGTCATGCACCTCGCGCTCGTAGCCTTGCTCCTGGGGGCGGCCTTCGTCGGGGCCCCCGTGGCCCTCGACACCCCGGGGGTGGCCGGGCCCCTCGGGCTCGTGGCCGCTTCGATGGGCCTCGCCCTCGTCCTGGCGGGCAGGGCTTCGCCCCTTCCCCTCGGCCTCGGGGCCCTCGGGGGCCTGGGGTTTGTGGCCCTGGGCCCGGGGGTTCCCGTGGTGGCCGGGGCCTTGCTCGGGACGGCCCTGCACGGGGCCCGGGCCCTGCGGGCCCCCACGGGGATGGCCCGGGGGGTGGCCTTCGGGCTCGCGGCCCTGGGTGGGGCCCTGGCGGCGGCCGTGAGCGCGGCCTACGGCGGCTCGCCCGACGGGGTCGTGCGGGTGGCCGCTGTGGTGGTGGCGGGGGTGGTGGCCCTCGGGGCCCGGATGGTGCCCGCGGAGCACCCGCAGACCTTCGCCCTGAAGTGCGCGGCGGCCGGGGTGGGCCCGTCCCTGTCGGCCACCCTCACCGAGGCCGCGGCTCTGCACGCCCAGACCTTCGGGAGCGGCCTCCTCGGGCGCATGGACGCGACCACCCGGAGGCGGGTCGAGGCCGCCTGGGACGCCTTCGTCGAGGCCGCGGGGCGGCGGGTGGAGATGGAGCGGGGCGGGGTTCCGGCGGGGACCCGGGCATGGGTCGACACGCGGATGGTGGAGGGGGTGGAGGCCCTTCGTCGGGTGCACGACGCCGCGGCCGAGAGCAACGCCCGGCAGGTGGGGGGGCTCGACACGGCCGTGCGGGTGGCCGTGCAGGAAGGCGAGGCCCTGGAGGCCGAGGCCCAGGCCTGGCGCGAGATCGCCCGCATCGACGCCCGGGCCTGAGACCGCCGAAAACTCGCGCCCCGCGGGTCTCCTGGGCTAAGGCCCTGACGACCCGATGACACGCTTCGCTGGACTCCTGGGTGGTTTGATACTCTGCGCGGCCTGCTCGACGGGGACGCGGGTCGGCCTCGACGAGACCGCGGCCCTCTACCACGACGACCTGCGATGGGGGCGTCTGCCCGCGGCGGAGGGGAGCGTGGGGGGAGCCCTCCGGGCGGCCTTTCACGCCCGTCGCCGGGGCTGGGGCACGGAGGTCACCGTCGTCGACCTGGAGATCGTGCACCTGCGGCAGAACTCCGGGCGAGGCACGGCCCGGGTGCGGGTCGCGTGGACCCGCGGCAACGACAGCACGGACATCCGCGAGAGCGTGGTGGAGGAGCTGTGGGAGGCCCGCCTCGGGGTGTGGCAGCTCTCGGCCGAGGCCGTGATCGCGGGCGACCCTGGGGTCTTCGCGGCCGTCCCTGAGGGCGACGCGGGGGCGGGCGACGCCGCCGCGTCGAGGCGTCCGGGCTGAGTCGTCGCAGAGGGAGAACCGACATGTATAAGAGCTTGCCATCGACCGACACGGTGAGGCGCGGGGTCGACCTGCACGATCGGCGCATCCGCGAGCGGGCCGCCGTCGACGTGTGGGTCGATGAGCTGCACGAGGGCGCGTTGTATTACCAACGGGCCACCAACCTGTCGCTCGGCGGGGTGTACCTCGAGCGCACCCTGCCGCACGCCCCGGGCACGGAGGTGGCGTTGACCCTGCGGATCCCCGACGGGCAGCCGCCCCTCAGCGCCGCGGGCGAGGTCATCGACCACGAGGGCGAGCGGGGCATGGGGGTGCGTTTTACGGCCCTGTCGCCGCACGATCGAGCCCGCCTCGCCAACTTCCTCTTGCGCTGCGTCTGCTGATCGCCGCGCGGGGCGCGCGGAGGCCCCGTCCCGGGCAGTGACGGGGGGAGTCGGAGTCGAGCGAGGGAGAGGGGAGCGGGGCGGCTCCCTCACGCGCGGGGCGGAGGGAGCCGACGGGGAGGGGGGGAGAGACTAGCGGCGGTTGCGCCGACCGCGGCGGCCACGGCGGCCCTCCTCGGGGGTGGGCACGGGGGTCCCGGCGCCGGCGGGGGTCCCGCCCACGCACTGACCCGCGGGGGTCTCGGGGGAGACGATCACAAACTGCACGCGGCGGTTGATGGCGCGGGCCCGCGAGGTGCGGCCCGGGGCCAGGGGGCAATCGGGGCCGAAGCCGTGCGAGGTCAGGCGGCTGGCGTCGATCCCGTGCTCGGTGAGGTAACGCACCACCGAGGCGGCCCGGCGGTTGGACAGGTCGCGGTTGTGGTCGGCGGCCCCGCGGTCGTCGGTGTGACCCTGGATGTCAATCTGGGTGATGTTGGTCATGGCCCGCAGGATGCTCACCACCGAGTCGAGGACGCGGAAGCTGGTGGGGCCGGTGATCTCGTCGCTGTCGGTGCGGAAGTTGACCTGCTGGAGGATGCGGATCTGGGTGCCCACCTGCTCGGCGAGGGCGGTGCCGTCGGGGCAGCCGTCTTCGTCGTCGACGCCGTTGAAGGTCTCGGGCCGGTCGGGGCACTGGTCGGGCCCTTCGGGGGTGTCGATGATGCCGTCGTGGTCGGCGTCGGGGGCGGGGCACCCGCGGCGTACGGTGCTGGGACGCGGGCCTGCGGGCACGTCGACGCACTGGTCGTCGGGGTCGAGCACGCCGTCGCTGTCGCGGTCGCCGGCGGGGCATCCGGCCCGGGCCGGGTCGGGGGTGGGGCCCTGGGCGGTGTCGGGACACTGGTCGGCGTTGTCGAGCACGCCGTCGCTGTCGCGGTCGCCGAGGGGGCAGCCGTTGCGGGCGGGGTCGGGGTTGGGGCCCGCGGGGGTGTCGGGGCACTCGTCGTTGGGGTCGAGCACCCCGTCGCTGTCGCGGTCGCCCATGGGGCAGCCGGGGCGGGCCGGGTCGGGGGTGGCCCCCTGGGGGGTGTCGGGGCACTGGTCGTCGGGGTCGATCACCCCGTCGCCGTCGCGGTCGCTCGGGGCGGCCTCGTCGGTGGGGTAGCGCAGGGCGATGGACAGGCCCGCGGAGAAGAACATCGCGGGCTCATTCTCGAAGGGCTGCCCGGCCTCTTGGAAGACCATGCCGTAGCGCAGGGCGGGGCCGATGTGGAAGGCCCGGGTGACCGCGAACTCGAAGCCGAGGCCCGCGTCGAACATGAAGCGCTGGTCGTCGCCGGTGAAGGCCCAGCCGGCGTTGCCCTCGATGAAGAGGCGACCCACCGTGCCGATGCGGGGCTCGAGGCGCAGGCCGCCCATGGGGGCCAGGACGCGGCCGGTTTCGCGGGCCGCTCCCGTGTTGGGGTCGTTGGCCGACGGGAAGAACCAGTTGGCCACTCCCACCTGCAGCACAAGCGGATCGGCCAGGGTGATCCCGAGGCGCCCTGTGGCCTGGATGGCCAGAGAGTCATACCCGAGCACGCTCTGCTGGTGGTCGGGGAGCATCGTGCCCACGCCAAACTCACCCCGCAGCGTGAAGCGAGACAGCACCTGAGCGTCGGCGCTCGGGGCGGCGGCCATGGCGGCCATGGCGGCGGCGAGCCCCGCGAACTGAGCGCAGCGCCTCCGTACTGACTTGGGTCCCTTCATCATGACGCGAAGACCTCGTAGATCGTGGACAGACCCAACATGCAGGGTGCTGTCAGTTAGGACGGTGGGGTGCCCGGCGTCGAAGAGGGGCGAACGAACGCCACAGAGGACCGAGGACAGAAGTGAGTCGACGCCGACCCCGTACTGGGCTGTGAGGATAACGTCGTTCGCCGTGGGATGTCAGAAAAAGTATCGGGGCGGTGCGGATCGAACGCCGCACCACGAAGGACCCGGGGGCGAGATGGGGCGGAGGGCGCTGGCGATTGGGCTCAGGGGGCGAGCGGACGGCAGCCCGTTTGCAGCCGGACCACGCCGCGGAGCGATTGTTCGCAGGCGGAGCCGTAGAGGGCGAGCTCGCCCGTGGCGGCTCTTTCCCAATCCCAGCCTTCGACGTGGGTGGGGTCGCGGCGGAGCTCCGTCCCGTCGACGGTCACCCGGGCGGAGCCGGGGTCGGACAGGGGGTTGGTGACGTAGCGGCAGCGGGCCAGGGCCGTGGTGATCTGCCGAAATGACGCGGCAAACTCCGCCGTGTCCTCCGCCGCGTAGAACCGCGCCCCCCCGAGGGCCGCGGGCCTGGGTTGCCCTCCGGCCACGGCCATCCGGTCGAGGGTGCGGCGCAGGGTCACGTCGTTGCCCGAGGCCCCGATCACAAAGGTCTGAATGTTCTCGCGGGCGAGGGCGCTGAGGAGGCCGACGGTGCGATCGTCGTCGAGGCACGAGAGGTTGCCCCGGACCACGTTGCACCCGCGCGGGTTGGTGCACACGCACGTCGCGCTCGACAGGGCCGGGTTGCAGTTGGGCCCCCCGTCGGTGGCCAGCACGAGGAAGCGCCCCCGCACCCGACCGACCGCAGGGTTGGCGTCGTAGTACCGCGACGCGGTGGCCAGGGCCTCGTAGGTGGGGGTCCCGCCGTTGGGGCGGGCGCTGCGCAGGGACGTGAGGATCTGCTGGGCGTTACGGGGCCGCGGGGGAAGCTCCACCACGGTGGCCACCCCGCAGGTGGTCCCGTCCGTGGCCGTGCCCTGGGGGTACCGCAGGAGGCCCGTCCAGAGCTCGAAGTCGACCGTCGGCAGCACCGTCCCGAGGGCGTTGGTGAGGGCGTCCCAGCGGCGCTGACCCGTGGGGGTGGGGTCGTTCATGCTGCCGGAGCGGTCGATGACGAGGAGCACCTCCGCGGTGAAGCGCTCCAGGGGCAACGTCGTCGGCGCGCAGACCTCGGGGGCGTCCACCACGTCGGGCACGTCGGGCCCATCGACCACGTCGGGCGCATCGGGGACGTCGAAGCCCGCGTCGGGCCCCGCATCGATCTCCGGGGCCTCGAGCCCGGTCCGGGCTCCGCATCCCCCCAGGGCCGTCATCACCCAGGCTGTCATCCCCAAGGCCGCCGCCCACAACCGTACGCCAGTGCCCATTGCGCCGCCGAGGGTACTGCCCCTCCCCCGCCGAGGCAAAGCAGGGGCCCGCGGGCCCACGCCTCGGGGTACATTCCCCACCCGACGATGAAGTACTGGTGGTGGATCGTAGCCCTCCTCGCGGCGTGTACGTCGCGGTATCAACCCGCCGTCCGATGCGCCCCCTCCCGGGCGGTGACGGCCCCTGACGCAGGCCTCCGCGACGCCCGTTTGGCGACGGGCGACGACCCCGACGAGGGCGACCCCCTGGAGGACAGCGAGCGGGTCCCCGTGTCAGGAGCCCCGCGGTTGGGTCCCGCCCGGGCCCCGGTGACCGTGGTGGTCTTCTCGGACTTCGAGTGCCCCTACTGCGCCCGCGGCCGACACATCGCCTCCGACCTCCGGACGGCCTTCCCCGAGAGCGTCCGGGTCGTGTGGCGCCACCACCCGCTGCCGCGTCACCCCAACGCGGGCCCCGCCGCCGAGGCCGCCCAGGAGGTCTTCGTCCAGCGCGGACACGCGGCCTTCTGGCGCTTCCACGACCTCCTCTTCATCCACCAGGACCGCCTCACCCGGGCCGACCTGGAGCGCTACGCCCAGCGGGTCGGGGCCGACGTGGCGGGGCTGCGACGGGCCCTCGACGAGGGCACCCACCGCGAGGCCGTCGAGGCCGATCTGGCCCTGGCCCAGCGGCTCAACATCACCGGGACCCCGGCCTTCGTCATCAACGGGACCGTGCTCGCGGGGGCCCAGCCGTTTCGTGTGTTCGAGACCCTCGTGCAGGAGTGCCTCGCCCGGGCGGCCCGGGTCCCCGACGCCCGCCAGGGCTACCGGCGGGCCACCGAAGACCCCCTCCCGGCCCCCGCCCGCACGCCTCCCCCGGGGAGCCGCGCCCGCGGCGGTTGGGAGCGGGTCTGGACCTTGCCGCCTCCCCCCGAGGCCCCGACCCTGGGGAGCCCCGAGGCCCCCGTGACGGTGCAGGTCTTCTCGGACTTCCAGTGCCCCTTCTGCGGCCGCCTGGAGACGACCCTGCGGGCCCTGCGGGAGCACTACGGCCCGCGGGTCCGGATCGTCTGGCGCGACTACCCCCTGGCCTCCCACGCCGACGCCCTGCCCGCGGCCGAGGCCGCCCGGGAGGCCTACGCCCAGCGCGGCAACGACGCCTTCTGGGCCTACCACGCCCTGCTCTTCGCCCACCAGCGCGACACCGGAGGCCTCGAGCGCCCCGCCCTCGAACGCTACGCCCGCCAGGTGGGCCTCGACCTCGCCCGCTTCCGCGGGGCCCTCGACGGAGGGGTCCACACCCCGGCCGTCCGGGCCGACATGCAAGCCCTGCAGAGCACCGGGCTCCGGGTGGGGACCCCCACCCTCCTGGTCAACGGGCACATGCTCGAAGGGGCCCACTCCCTGGACGATCTGCGGGCCCGCATCGACGCCCTCCTCACTCAGTAAGCGACTCTACAAACTGCAGCATGGTGAGGATCCCGAACCCCGTGCCCCCTTTGGGCCCGAGGGGGGTGGGGCGCTCGACGAAGGCCGGGCCCGCGATGTCGAGGTGGACCCACTTGCAGTCGCCCACAAACTCCCGGAGAAACAGGGCCGCCGAGATGCTCCCCCCGTAGCGCTCGCCGGTGTGCTTGAGGTCGGCGATGTCGCTCTTGAGGCCGTCCCGCAGCTCCTCGATGAGGGGCATGTGCCACACGGCCTCGCCGGCCGCCTTGGCCGCTCCGACGTACTGCTGGGTGAGGTCGGGGTCGTTGCCGTAGACGGCCGCGGTCCCGGTCCCGAGGGCGATGAGGCAGGCCCCGGTGAGGGTGGCGTGGTCGATGAGGGCGTCGGGCTCGAGCTTGCGGGCGTAGGCCAGGGCGTCGGCCAGAACGAGCCGACCCTCGGCGTCGGTGTTGACGATCTCCACGGTCTTGCCGTCGAGGCTGCCAAACACGTCGCCCGGGCGGTAGGCGTCGCCGTCGGGCATGTTCTCCGCCGAGGCCACCACGGCGTGAACCTCCACGTCGGGGGCGAGGTGGGCCACCGCGGCCATGACGGCGACGGTGATGGCCGCCCCGGCCATGTCGCTCTTCATGTCGCCCATGCCCGCCGCGGGCTTGATGCAGAGCCCCCCGGAGTCAAAGGTCAACCCCTTGCCCACCAGCACGACGCGCCGCTTGCCCTTGCGGCCCTTCTCGGGGCGGTACGTGAGGTGGATCAGCCGCGGATCGTTGCGCGACCCGCGCCCCACGGCCTCCAGGAGCTTCATCCCGGCCTTGCGGATCTCGGGCATCCCGAGGACCTTGCACTCCAGGCCGTGGTCCTCGGCGAGCTTCTGGGCCGCCTCGGCGAGGCGGGCGGGGGTGAGCTCATTGGGCGGGTCGTTGACGAAATCGCGGGCGAGGCAGACGGCCTGCCCCACGGCCTCGCCCCGGTGCAGGGCCTTCTTCTGCTCGGAGCTGGCCTTGAGGCCCTCCTTGGCCCCGGGCCACCCGAGGGTCACCCGCTCGATGTGCTTCTTGGGCTTGCGGTCGCCCGTGAGGTACCGGGTGAAGCGGTACGACCCGAGGGTCACCCCCTCGGCCACGGCCCGCAGGGAGCTCGACTCGCCCTTGTCGCGCAGGCACAGGGCCACGGTGGTGGCCTTCTCGGCGTTGGCCGTACGCCCCACCCGGGCCGCCGCGAGGCGCAGCTCGACGGGCCCCACCTTCTCCGACGGACCGAGGCCCACCAGGAGGATCTTGCGGGGGCCGATCTTGCGGTAGGTGGGCAGGAGCAGGGTGCTGTCCTTCTTGCCCGTGAAGTCCTCGTCCTTGAGGGCCGCCCGGAGGGTGCCCTCGAGGGCCGCGTCGAGCTCATCGACGGCGGGGTCGTGCGCGAGGGTGTCGTCGGTCACGAGGAGGGCGAGCAGGTCGACGGCGCTGCTCGATGTGGTGGTGCCCAGGGTGATCTTCATGGGGGGTCTGTCCTTCGTTGCAGGGGCGCGCCCGAGGCTCGGGGCTCGGTCTGCGCTGACCCGCGCGGCGGCGGAGTCTGCCACACACCCAGGGCCGTGCGGAGGGGGTTCGGGGCTGCGGTGGGTCGGGCGGGGCCTTGACCGCGTGGCCGAGGGGTGGTTTCCGTCTGTGTACGATGCGGCTGACTCGATGGATGCTTGTCTTTGGCGCGGCCCTGGCTCATGCGGCGTGCACGGGTGACCCGGGCGCGACGACCCCCGACGCGGGGGAGGGGCCGACCGACGTGCCCTTCATCCAGGTCGACGCGGGCCCCGCGGGCGACAGCGGGGTGCCCCGGCGGAGCTGTCGGGCCCGGTTTGTCCTCAACCTTGGCCGACCGGCTCGGAGCGTGGCGGTAGCGGGGGAGTTCAACCGCTTCTCGCCGACCGCCAACCCGATGGCCGATCGCGGGGGCGACGGGGTGTTTCGCGTCGAGCTCGACCTCCCTCCGGGCGACTACGGGTACAAGTTCGTGGTCGACGGCACCCAGTGGCAGCTCGACCCCGGGGTCATCGCCCGCAAGTACGTCGACGGCCAGGAGAACAGCCGCGTGACCGTCGCAGACTGCGCCCGCCCCGCGGTGCGGGTCCTGGCCCGGGAGGCCACCCCCGCGGGCGAGGTCTCCCTCGATCTGCAGTACCTCGACAGCCGCGCGGGCAGCGGCCCTGCGGCCGACGGGCTGCGGGTGACGGTGTCGCCGGGTTCGGTCGGCCCCGAGGCGGTGCGCTTCGACCGGGCCACGGGGCGGGCCACGGTGCGCCTGACGGGCCTGGCGCCCAACAAGTACACCTTCCGCATCCGTGGGCGATCGGCGGGCGGGGCAGAGTCCGACGAGCTCATCGTGCCCATGTGGGTCGAGCCCCGGCCCTTCCAGTGGACCGACGGGGCCTTGTACTTCGTCTTCACCGACCGGTTTCGTAACGGCGACCCGACCAACGACGGCCGGGCGGGCACGACCCCCATCGCCGACTGGCACGGGGGCGATTTCGCCGGGGTCATCGCGGCCCTGCGCGACGGGTACTTCGACCGCCTCGGGGTGCGCTCGCTCTGGCTCTCGCCGGTCAACAGCAACACCCCCAACCTCGGGCGCGGGGGCGACGGCCGGAACTACGCGGGCTACCACGGGTACTGGGTCAATCGCCCGCGCGACACCGACCGCCACTGGGGCAGCCTCGACGAGCTGCGGACCCTCACCGCCGAGGCCCACCGCCGCGGCATCCGGGTGCTCTACGACCTGGTCAACAACCAGCTCCACCGCGAGCACCCCTACTTCATGGAGAACCAGCGGAACGGCTGGTTCAACGGCGACGGGTCGTGCGTGTGCGGGGGGCCGATGTGTTCGTGGGACGACCGGGCCCTCGACTGCTGGTTCACCAACTACCTGCCGGACGTCAACTGGGCCAACATGGGGGCGGCCGATCAGATGGTGGCCGACGCCTGGTGGTGGCTCACCGAGACCGACGCCGACGGGTTTCGTGTCGACGCCGTCAAGCACATGAACTTCACCGCCACCTCCAACCTCCGGGCCCGCCTCGACGACTACGAGACGGGCAACGCGCAGGTGTACACGGTGGGCGAGACCTTCACGGGCGGCGACGAGGGCGGCCGTCAGCTCATCCGGCAGTACATCGGCCGCGGGGCCCTGCACGCCCAGTTTGACTTCCCGCTCTACTGGGCCATCCGGCGCATCTTCGCCCGGGGCGACGGCTCCATGGGCGACCTGGAGGGGGCCGTCCAGGCGGGCGAGCGGGCCTACGGCGACGCCCCCATGAGCCCCTTCCTGGGCAACCACGACATCGAGCGCTTCATCAGCGAGGCCGCGGGCCAGCTCTCGGGCGACACCCGCACCCAGGCCTTCGACAACCCCCCCCCGCCGCCCGACCGCGACGAGCCCTACCAGCGCCTGGCCCTGGCGTTTACGTTCGTGCTCACGCAACCCGGGGTTCCGCTCATCTACTACGGCGACGAGGTGGGGCTGCCCGGGGCGGCCGACCCCGACAACCGCCGCCCGATGCGCTTCGGCGAAGACCTCAGTCCCCGCGAGCGGCAGACCCTCGCCCACGTCCAGCGGGTGGGGGCCCTCAGGGCCTCGCACCTGGGCCTCCAGCGGGGAGTCCGGCGTTCGCTCCACACGGACGGCGACGGGTATGTCTACGCCCGGGGCCGCGGGGCCGACCTGGCCCTGGTGGCCCTCAACCGCGGGGGCACCGCCCGGAGCGTCCGGGTGACCCTCCCGGCCGAGCTCGAGACCCCCGACGGAACCACCCTCCGCGACGCCCTCGGGGGCCCCTCCGTGACCGTGCAGGGGGGCGGGGTGGAGGTCCCCTTCCAGGCCCGATCGAGCGCCGTCTACGTGCGCTGAGCAGGGCGCACGCCGGGAGTGGCGGGCGTTGACCCCCCTGCGCTGCTGCGGTATGCGAGGCTTGCCTGTGCTGACCGAACTGACGATCAAGAACTTCAAGTCTATTCGAGACCTGACGCTCAAACCCGGACGGGTGACCGTTCTCATCGGTGAGAACGGGTGTGGCAAGAGCAACATCCTCGAGGCCCTCGCGGTCGCTGCCGCGGCGGCGGCCAACAAGCTCGATCACGAGTTCCTCGCAAGCCGTGGGATCCGGATGACGGCGCCCAGGTTCATGCGATCGGCATTCGCCGAGACAACGAATGAGGAACCCATCCACCTCGGGGTGCAGGTGGACGGTGAGACGGTCGGTTTCGATCTCGTCAGCGAGGGCGAAGACGGCTACGTCCGCCTGGTGGGGAGCACTGCGCGACCTGGGCTCGAACTGGTTCCTGGAAAGAGCGGCCACCTGCCCGAACTGGTGCTCCGTCTTCCCAAGGGGATCGATCGGCAGGCGGGGGTCGAACAGATCGCACGCCAACTCCTGGAAGCCCTTCCCCAACTTCAGGAGTCGCCCGCGCAAGGGCAGCCGAAACTCTCCCTCAATAGCTTTGCAGAGATGCTAGCTTCGCACCTGCTTGAACGCCTCTTCACGGTGGTGGATGACCATGCGCTCGCGGACTTCCTCGTCTACTCGCCGGAGAACACGTCGCTTCGCAGCTTCGAGCTGGAGGGCCAGATCCTGCCGCTTGGGATCAAGGGTGAGGGGCTCTTCAAGCTCCTCAAGAGTCTCAGCGCAGATGCCGCGCGCATGGGAGAGCTCACCGAGAACCTCCGGCTGATCGACTGGTTCGACGACTTCCGCGTTGCGTCGGACCTCGCGCCCTTCGAGCGCACCCTCCAGATCAAGGACCGCTATCTCGGCGCGTCCGGCGGCGAGGCCCTCGCGTACTTCGACCAGCGCAGCGCCAACGAGGGCTTCCTCTTCCTGCTGTTCTACTTCGCGCTCTTCGTGAGCGAGAATACGCCCGCGTTCTTCGCCATCGACAACGTCGACGCGTCGCTCAACCCCAGGCTCTGCACCGAGCTCATGCGACGGCTGTCCGTCCTCGCCGCGAAGCACGGCAAGCAGGTCATCGTCACCACACACAACCCCGCGATCCTCGATGGGCTGAACCTCCACGACGAGGATCAGCGGCTGTACGTCGTCTACCGGAACAGCAAGGGGCACACGAGAGCGCGGCGAGTACGCCCGCCCAAGCCGCTCGGCGGCGAGTCGCCGGTGAAGCTCTCCGAGGCCTTCCTGCGCGGCCTGCTCGGCGGCCTCCCGCAGAATTTCTGACCCGGAGCCTACGTCGATGGGGGACTTCGCGATCGTCGCCGAGGGGCGCACCGACCAGATGGTCATCAAGAACGTCCTGCTGGGCATCTTCGCCGATGCCAACGACGAGCCCCTTGTTGTCTTCGAACAACCCCTGGACGACGAAACCGGCAAGGCCGGGACCCCGAGCCCGGGTGGGTGGTCGCAGGTCATTCGGTACCTCCGGGAGGGAAAATACCGCGAGGCCCTCCAGACCAATGGCTATCTGGTCGTCCACATCGACAGCGACGTGTCCGAGGACTACGGCGTCGCCAAGCCCGATGGCCACGACCCACAGGCGATGAGCGAGGCCGTGGTCGCGAAGCTCCGCGAGCTGATCGATGGGGATGTCCTTGAAGCGTACGGCGAGCGGATCATCTTCGCCGTCGCCGTGCACTCGATCGAGTGCTGGCTCTTGCCGCTGCTGTTTCCTAACAAGACGGCGAAGCGCGCCAAGATCATGGGGTGCCTCGACGCGGCCGACAACGAGCTCGGGAAGCGCAGCGAGCCTCGGCTCAAGCGCGGCGTCGACGGGAAGGATCCCGAGGGCTATCGCGCAGCGTCCCTCCCCTACACGAAGCGCAAGACGCTGGAGCTGCACCGCGACCACAACCCGAGCCTCGGGGCGTTCGTCCGCGACGTGGAGCGCCGAGCCATCCAGATCCCGACCGACAACGGGTGACGGCGACGTCGTCCAGGGGCGGTCTTGACCTCTTCCCCTGGCTGGCATGGCGGGCGCGGCGCTGTGGGCCTTCGCAGAGGGGCGTGTCAGGCCCGGGACAGGGCCCCCGGTCGCGGGGGTGGCTCCAGCATGATCCCCGCATACACGCGGTCGACGGAGACGGCGCCACCGAGGGCGCTGAGCTCGGCCTGTCCGCCCGCACGGGCCGCCCGCAACACCCACCCGTCGTCGGCGCGCGTGTACACCTCGATGCGGGCCTCGTACTGCGACACGAGTACATAGTGCTGGAGCGACGGAAGCTCCTGGTAGTGGGCAAACTTGTCGCCGCGGTCGTAGGCCTCCGTGCCCTCGGAGAGCACCTCCACCAGGACGATCGGGTTGGTCATGGCGTTGGCGTCATCCCGGTCGCGCGCGACCGTGCCACAGACGACCGAGACGTCGGGGTACGTCGCCATCCCGGTCGCCACGACGCGCACCTTGGCGTCGGACGTGTACACCCGGCAGCCCTTCGGGTGCACGAGGGCGCGAAGCTCGGCGATCATGGCGGCGGCGAGCTCTGCGTGGGCGAGGGTGCCACCCGCCATGGCGTAGACCCTCCCGCCAAACCACTCGAGCTTGCGCCCCTCCGCGCGCTCCAGCTCGAGGTACGCGCCGAAGTCCATGGCGCCGAGGGTGACACGTCGCGGTCCCGGTGGCGACGACGCATCGGGGAGGGGGTCGGAGGGATTTGGTCAATCGATTGATCACGCCCCGCGCCGGATTGACAGCGCCGTCGGGGTGTCGTCCCCTCACCGCGAGAGGGAGCTCGATGCCAAGAACTGCGAGGTGGGTGGGGAGCGCGCTGTGTTCTACGTTGTGGTGCGTGTCGCCGTGGTGCGCGGCGCAGACGCCGCCTCCGCCTCCTGCGCCCGAGTCTGCCGTGCTGCCCCCGCCCTGGGCCGCGGTGCCGCCGCCTCCGGTGCTCGCGCCGTCGCAGGCGCCCGCCCCGGTGCTCGCGCTGTCGCAGGCGCCCGCCCCGGTGCTCGCCGCGCCGTCGCCTGAGGCTGTGGAGGAGCGCGATCCGCACCAGGGGCGGAGGGTGCTGCTGTCGTCGCTGGCGGGCGTGGCCGGCGCGTTCGGCGGGGCGTTTGCTGGAGGCCTCCTGGGTCTCGCCATCGCGCGTCCTGACGGGTCCTGGTCTGCGCTCGGCGGCGTGGTTCTGGGTGCCTCGGCGGGCTATGTCTTCGGTCTGCCGTTGGCGGTGACGCTGGCGGGAAACGCGCAGGGCGGCAACGGAGGATACGGCTGGGCGCTGTTGGGCGGCTTCGGGGGCACGCTGGTGTTGGGCGGTCTGGCTTCGGCGGTGGACGACCGCGGCGGGCTGACGGGGGTGCTCGGCATCGCGGGCGGCGTCGCGGGGGCGGTGCTGGGCTACGAGCTCAGCAACGACGCGCATCGTAGCCCGCGGGCGAGGGTCTCGGCGCGGGTGCTGCCCACGGTGGGCGCCGACGTGACGGGGCTCCGCGTGGGCCTCGGGGGGACCTTCTGAGCGAGGAGGGTGGTCCCGAAGAGTGCCGAGCAGTGCGACCGAGGTTTGGCTCATGGCGACGATCGAGAACATCGCCGGGAATGCTCCCCCGACCGAGGTCGTAGTGCGCGCGGCTGCCGGCGATGGGGTTACCCGAACGCGACGACTGCTGCCCGCGCTCATGCTCGTCGCGTGTGCGCCCCTGCCGCGGGCGGCGCGACCTCGCGCGGCGCCGTCGATCGAGGTCCGCCACGTCGAGCCGCCACCGACGCCGCCCGCGGAGGTGGAGCGCAGTCGCGAGGAGATGGCGGCGATCCTGGTGGAGCAGGACTTCCCGGCGCACGCGCCACGCGGGGCGTTCGTGTGGCCGTCGCGCAACGGGCGAGATGACCTGCTGGTGGCCCTCGGGCGGACGTCGCTGCTGTGGGCGCGTCGCTGGGGGACGCCCCACAGCGGGACCGACAACCTCGACGACAGCGTCGCGATCGAGCACGTCGCCCCCCGCTTCGACACGCTCGACCTGAACGGCGACGGCGAGGCCGAACTGCTGCTCTTCCTGACGACGCCCGACGGCGGCGACGAGGTCGTTGCCTGGACGCGCAGCGGGACACCCCGCGAGCCGACGCGGTTGCGGCGGTTGCGGCGGTCCTCCTGGCTGTTGGTAGGCGCCCGCACGCGCGCGGAGGTGGAGGAGCGGGTAGCGACCCTCCAGCGCTTCGCTGCGCCGACCGACGCGTCACCCACCGAGTCCCTCGTGCTGCGGCTCCAGATGGCGACGGCCGCCGAGCTTCGGGCGGTCGCGCGGCCGGAGGGGGTGAGGTTCTGCAAGGTCGACCTGTCCCGCATGAGGCGAGGTGCCCGCCGACGCTGTTGGAGTTGGCGGTTGGGCGCCCTCCCCGACGCCGACGCCGTGACGGTCGTGCAGACCTTCGGGGTCCGCCCGGTGCGAACGTCGCGGCCCGACGCCGACGACCCCGACGACCCCGACGAGACTGAAGGGCCCTTCGCGCCGCGGGTGTGGTTCGAGGACCCGTTTCTCGGGGACCCGCCGCTCCTCGAAGGGATCGCCGCGCTGCAGGTCTCCCCTCCGCGACCCGTCTGCGCGACGCGGGGCGCCGTGCACCGCTGCTCGGTGCGCGTGTACGGGGACGAACACATCGTCCCGCAGTTTGAGTGGGTCTTCACGGGCCGAGGTCGGGCGCGACGCCTCTCTGCGATGACCCTGACGCTGCGCGACTACCGCGGGGAGGCGTACGATTCCGATTGAGGGCCGGGGCATGGAGACTCACGCGGGTCCCTTCGCGGAGTGCGCGGCGGTGCCCTCGGCGACGATACCGTCAAACAGCGCATCGTCGGCCGTGTGCACGCGTCCCGCGTCCGAGGCGTCGATCCCGGCCCGTAACGCGCTCCGCAGCTCCTCCCGACGGAGCTGACGCTGCTCCTCTTGCGCGCGCAACAACCGCAGGGCCTCGTACACGACCTCGCTGGCCGAGCCATACAGCCCCGAGCTCACACACTCCTCGATCCAGCGATCGAGCTCCGGCGTCAATGACACGTTCATCTACGCGCTCCGATGCATCACAACCTATCCTCTACCCTCGCAGCCCTCCTCGCCCCCCGCAACCTCCCGGGAACCGCTCTCACCCCCCGTTGTCCCCCCGCATCACCCCCGAGGAATTCCCCCAACGTCGCCGTCAGCGTTGCAGCGACAGCAGCGCCCGTCTGAGCACCTTCTGCCGCGGTCCCTTTGGCGCCGCGAGCGCCTCCGCCGCGCGCACCACGGCGATCACGCCCTCGCCCTCGTCCTCCCACTGCCCACGCCGCGCGAGGTCGCTCCGCAGTCGATCCAGAGCCTTCGGGACCTCCCGCAGCACCGCGTTGTCTTCCGCGTCCTGCGCGGCCCCGACGATGGCCTCCACCGCGGGCAGGCCCAGGGCCCCGAAGGCAGCCACGATCAGGCCGCGCACCTTCGGGTGCGCCTCCACGGCAAGCCGCTCCGTGAGGAACCCCATCCACCGCGGAGACTCCATCGGCGTCGCGGCCCAGAGCACCGCGCCCACCCGATTGCGGCCCTGGATGCCGGTGTGATCGGGCCCCGTAAACAGCGCCGACACCCGCACGAAGACTTCCTCCGCAGACAAAAACCGCAGCGACCGGACCGCCGCCATCTGCCACCCCGTGTCCTTCGCGCGCAGGTGCGCGGCGACCACCTCCAGGGCCCGTGCGTGGTCGCTCGCGGCAGCCACCTCCGAGGCCGCGGGAAGGCGATCGGCAAGCGGGAGGATCTTCTCGAACACGTCGGGTTCGAGGGCCACCGGGCCGAGGGCCTCGACGAAGATGTTGGCCCGCGCCGCGCTCGGGGCGATCGCCGCGTCGAGGAGCTCGTGCAACACCGCCCGCCCGCCCGGCACCCGCGCGAGGAGCTGCAAGGCCCCCGGGAAACACGACGTCGCCATCGGGATCAGCAGGGCCACCGCCCGGGCCGGGTCGTACGCGGCGGCGACGGGGTACAGGGTCAGGACGTTGAGGAAGGGGTCGATCTCGATCGCGCGCCAGAGGGGGTCCGCCAGACGCGGGTGACCGGGGAAACGCTCCGCCATGAGGGCCAGGGCCGTGTTGCGGAGGTTGGAGTAGATCCCGCCCACCACGACGGTGTCTTCGAGGACCGCGGCGAGCAGATCGAGGGCCCCGTCGCCTTCGAGGGCGACCACCGCCCGCAGTCGCCGTGCGTTGCCCTGCTCGTTGCCCGGCGTGAAGCTCGCGCGAATGGCTTTTGACAGCTCCACGCCTGCGGCCGGATCGATCGCCGCGAGCACCTCATCGCCGCGCCGGATGTCGCCGAGCAACTGACCGATTTCGGAGGGGTTCATCGGCGGTAGAGTACCGCACCGCGATGCCTCCCCTCTCTGCCGACCGCGTGGCCCGCGAAGACCTCGTCACCTTCCTCAACGCCTGCTTCGTGTGCACGGGTCAGTCCGAGTACTACGCCGACGCCCGCGGGGTGGCCCTCTCCGTCGACTTCCTGCACGCCTACGTGGCCGGCAACTACCGCAGGCTCTACGCCCGCTGCCTCGCGGCCGGGATCAACCACACCAACCGGGCCGCCATCGTGCTCGAACTCCTCGCCGCGGGCTCCCCCCCCGACCTCGACGACCGCCGCGAAGAAGGGGCCCTCCTCGCGGCCACCCTGCGCGACCTGCCGCCCCCGCGGGTCTACCGCCTCTTCCACGACCTCGGCCCGCGCCGGGTCAACAACCGCCGGGCCCGGGCCGTCGTACGCGACTACCTCCAGGGCCGCCGCGACCTCACCCTCGACGCCCTCAAGTACCGCCCCGGACTCCGCGCCGCCGTACGACACACCCACCCCCGTCTGCCCCCCGCGATCGGACCCTTCCTCTTCCCGAGCCGTCGCCGCAAGAAGGACGCCCCCGACGCTCCCACAGGCCATCGGCTCCTCGACGCGTGGCAGCGGGCCGCCCACGACCGCGAGGCCGTGTTCGCCCTGCCCTTCACCGTGGCCGAGGGCTTCGCCAGACAACACGGGATCGACCGGGCCGAGCTCCTCACCCGAACCGCCCCCGACATGACCCGGGCCGAACGCCTGCGCGTCCAGGGACAGGCCGAAGAGGCCGGGGTCGACGTGGCCCTCGACTTCGGAACCGTCGGCCTCACCCGCCTCGCCCGGTACGTCCTCTCGCTCCCGCCCGCGACCCGCGAGGCCCGCGCCGACGAGCTCACCGCCGCCCTCGACGCCGCGGCCCGTCGGGCCCTGCGCCGGGCCCCCCTCAGCCTCCAGCGGGTGGCCCTCGTGCTCGACCGGTCGGACTCCGCGAGCGGGAGCGAGGCCCGGAGCCGTGTTCCTCTGGCGGTGGCCCTCGCCGTGCGACACCTGATGAAGGCGGCGGCCCGGGAGCTGGTCGTACGCTGGACCCCGCCCCTGCCCGACGGAGAGAGCACCCTCCAAGGGGTCGAAGCCGCAGGGCAGACCGACCTCGCCACCCCGTTGCTGGAGTCCCTGGCCGACGACCTCCCGGTCGACCTCGTCCTGGTCGTGAGCGACGGCTACGAGAACGACCCGCCCGGCGGAGCCCGCGAGGTCTTGCGGGTGTTTCGTACGCATGTCGCCCCCGCCCGACCGGTGAGCGTGGTGCACGTCAACCCCGTGTTCGACCAGGAGGCCCTGAGCCCTCGGGCCCTGGGCGGGGCCATCCCCACCGTGGGGCTACGCGAGGCCGAAGACCTGCCCACGGCCCTCGGGTTCGCCCGCTTCGCCGAGGGACACGGAACCCTCTCCGAGCTCGAGGACTATCTCGCCGCGCGGGTTCGAGACTTCCTGCACCGAGCCCCGCGATGAAACCCGAGCGCATCACCCTCGGCCGTTATGCTCCCCTGGTGGTTCAGCGCCTCGGGGGGTTGCGCCTCGTGGCCCTCGGCCGCCCTGCGGGAGACTGCAACGACCTGCGGCTGTTTCCCGCCCAACTCCTCGCAGACCCCGAGACCGCCGACGCTGCGCACGCGGACGATGCGCGGGTGACCTATTACGTGCCGCACGGGCTGTGGGTGGGGCGTACGGAGGCCGGGCGGGCCCGCTGCGTCTACGGCACGCAGCTCATCGCCTCGCGGGCTGGCGGGCGCCACGGGCGGGCGGCCCGGGTGGTCACGGCCGACCTGTCGTTGCCATATCTCCCGGGCGACCGGGGATGGGCCTTCGCCCCGGAGCGTCCGTGCCTCGAAGGCCAGATCCTGCAGCAGGCGGGGGCTTCGGCGATGCACTGGGAGACGGTGCTCCACGACGCCACCGTACGCCGGGCCGTGCATGGGGCGGGGCCGGGGCGCCTCGTCGACGAGGCGGTGCGGGTGTTTGAGCGGGTGGCGGGGCAGTGCGGGGTTCTGGTGTACGCGGGCGACCTCCTGCTCCTGGCCCTGGTCCTGCCCAACGCGGCCGACTGGGCGGGTGTGCACCGGGCGGTGGTGACGGGGCTCCTCGGGGGGGCCTTGCGGCGGTATGGCCTCGCCCACGCGGGCGACGAGGCGGCCCCGTTTCGTGCGGAGTATCCCGGAACGGCCGTTCGCACCCTCGTCCAGCTCCGGGCCGCCCTGGCCTGGAACCGCGCGCGCTCCCAGGCAGGGACGCCCGACCTGGGGCAGGGGCTCGATCACGGTCCGCTCGTGTGGACGCAGCAGCCGAGCGCTGATCGGTTTCGGCTGGCCCGGGTGCGCAGCGATCTGGGGCGGACGGGGGTTCAGCACCTTGGGGAGGTGGTGCTCGACCGGGAGGGGGAGGCGGCGGTGGTGTGGGTTCAGTGGTTGTCGGCGGCCAACACCGACCGGGCGTACCTGGCGGGTCGGCTTGTGGCGGCGGGGTACAGCGCCGAGGCGGTGGCCCGGGAGCTACAACGGCCGCCCGACAGCGTGACCCGCTGGATCGAGCGGGCCGGGTACCGGGGACTGCTGGGCGGGGCCGCGGGGGCCGGGGCCGGGCCGAAGGGACGACGGGGGAAGTGATCCGCGGGGGCGGGGAGGGGAGGTTCGGGGCGGGTAGCGAGGGAAGTACGTGGGGTTCTCGCGCCGGGGCTTGTCGCGTCCGCGCCAGCGCCCTCCGGCTAAGTTTTGGGCGCCCCTCCGGGGCTTGGTATAGAGGTCGTTGGACGGGCGTTGGCGCGCAGGACGACACCGCCCGGCAGCGGTCTGTTGCGCATCGCCGTCTCTGTCTCCGTCAGTACCGCAAGGCGAAGCCGGCGGAGGGTACAGTTGACCACTCCCCTTGCGGAGGGCCCAGCGGGTCGAGGGCCATTTCGTCACGTCGGGTCAGGTGCGCGACGCCGCCGGGCGCGTACCCTCCGATGACCCCATGAGCATCACCTTCGCCGTCGACGACGTGGCTCCCGCCCGCGAACGCCTCGCCGAGCGGGAGTTCGAGCTCGCCGCACTCACCGCGAGCCCGCCGCTCGGGTGCTCGGGCGAGCGCCTCACCCTCGTCGCCGACGGGTGGCCCACGACGCGTCGCTTCGGCGGTCCGCCCGACGACCGCATGCACGCCCTCGTGCAGGCTGTCGACCTCGCGTTCAACCAGCACCGGCCGCTGCGTATCACCCCCGAGGCCATCTGGATCACCCTCGCACAGGGATTCTCGATCCACGTGCGCCACGAGGCCGAGGCGCTCCGCCCTCGTTTCGTGCGTCACGAAGGGACGAAGACCCTCCGCGCCGAGGTCGAAAGCGCCCCGCACGGCGCGGCGTGGCGAGACCTCTTCGCGCGTTTTGGCGACGCGATGTGTGGCGAGCTCGGGCCCGGCCTCGTGGCGCTCCTCACGCGGCCCTTCAGCACCACCGACGCCGACGCGCAGGCCGTGTTTCACATCACGCTCATGGAGACCTTCAAGGACTACTTCGAGTACGAGAGCGTGTTGATCTGCGGCATCCCCGAGGTGACGCTGGCGGGGACCGTCGACGACTGGCGCGACCTCAAACGCCGCGTCGAGATGATGGGCGAGTACGACCTGCAGTGGTGGACCGACGCCCTCCTCCCGGTGTGCGACCAGTGGATCTCCACGGCCGAGGGCAATGCCGACGTCGCCTTCTGGCAGGCCATCCACCGCCCCGCGGCGGTGTACGGCGGCCACGTGATCACGGGCTGGCTCGCGCGACTGTTCCCGTACGTCGAGGTGGGCGACGGGTGGCGGCGCAACGACCTCCGACCGGCGCGGCGGATCCCCCTTGACGCGATCAAGCCCGCTAATTTTCAAGAATCCCAGCAGCGCCTCGTGCTCCGTCGGCTGGCCGTCGAGAAGGGGGTCGGCGACGAGGTGCCGTGGTCGCACGTCGGGGTGTCTCCGCAGGCCCTTCCCGCGAGCTGGTCGCGTGCGGAGATCCGTGGGGCTGGCCTGGACGCGGGGCGGCGGTACCTCGCGGGCGGCGGTCTCCTCGGCGTCGCCCAGTCGCCCGGCGGGACGACGCTCGAACCCGCGGTGGCCTGGCGCGTCGAAGAGGCGCCCGAGACGGCGGTGTGGGCCCTCCTCGAGCGCGATCACGAGATGACACCCGTGACGTCCCCGGGCCGACGCCTCAGCCAGGGTCGTCCGCTACGGGGGGCGCTGCGGTCGTTCTTTCAGCGCTACGTGAGCGCCTCGCTCTTTGACGGCGCCGTCGTGATCGACGGGCACACGACACGGCATCCACCTCGGCATCCGCCTCGGCGGAGGCGCCAGGGTCTCACGGTGACCCCCAGTCTCGAAAACGAGGCAATCCTCGGCCCCGCCTACGAGCACCCGCGGTGGAGCCGCTACGGCCTCTGGACCTTCGCGCGCGTCGGCGAGCACGGCGCCCTCGCGCATGTGAGCAAGCGTCCCCATGTGGTTCGAGGTGCCCGTCTGAACGGTGTCCTCCTGAAGGACGAACTCGAGGTCTCCGAGGCCCTGCCCCATCGACTCGACTGGATCGTGTACATTCCCGACGTACGCCGCGAGGCGGTCGACGACCACATCGTGATCGCGCGCGACGGGTGGGATTTCTTCCACACCCTGCTGAGCCAGCCGACGCCCTATTTCCTCCACGAGGGGGCCACGCTCCCGGGGCGCTTCGTCGACCTCCTGCGCAACGGCCCCGCCTGACCGGTCCGGTCGCTCTCAGCAGCCGAGGACGTGAACCCGCCGCGCCCCGACGGTCTCGGTGCGGGTGAAGAGGCGCTCGCTCCAGGGCGCGGTCGAGCGCAGGTCGAAGAGCACCAGCCAGCCCTCGTCCATCCCAAGGTGGTCCAGGTAACGGACGATCTGTTCCAGGGCCTCGTCCGCGGTCTCGGTGTCGCGCCGGAGCTTGACCTCCACCACGATGCGCTGGGTCTTCCAGGTGATGAGCAGGTCGAGGGCCCCCTTGCCGAGGGCGTACTCGCGGTCGATGCGCCCGCCGCCGTTGACCACCCGCTGCAGGAAGGCCATCAGCATCAGGTGCGGCCCCGACTCCTTGTACGAGAAGCCCTCGGCCGCGAGGTGGCCGTCCTTGCGCCAGAAGGTCTGCCACGCGGCCATCAGCTTGGGCGCGTCGAGCAGCCCGTCGGTCCCGAGGTACCACGCCGTCTGCTGGGCGAGCGCGGCTTGGGTGGGGAAGGTGAGGGCCCGCGGGATCACCTCGCGGTAGATGGGGTTGGCGATGGTCCAGCCGCCCTGCACGAGGCGAATGAGCCCGAGGCCCGCGACGTAGCCCACGTCGTCGTCGAGCGACCCGCCGGCGACCGTGACGCCCGCAATCATCGGGTCGAGCACCCGCCGCACGCGGTCCTCGCGGAGGCGTGCGAGGAGCGAGTCGATGTGGGTGCGCCGCTCCAGGATGATCGTCTCCTTGGCGGACTCGATGTGGGCCGCGGTGATGGGCACCCCCCGGTCGGTCACGTCGCGCCGGGTGGCCTGATCGGCAAGGGCGTTGACGAGCCAGGGGTGGCCCGCGCTGAGATGGTGCACGCGCGCAACCGCCTCAGGCTCGAAGCGCTGCCCCGTCTCCGCCGTGTGCTGGGCGACGAGCTCGCCCACCTCGGCCTCGGTGAAGGCGGCGAGGGTGACGTTCTCGACCGTGATGTTGAAGGGCGAGGCGCTGCCGAGCCAGGCGATGCCCTGACGCCCGTCGCCCACGACGTAGTCACGGATGGAGCGCACCCCGATGAGCACTACGCTCCAGGGGGCGGGCTGATCCTCGCGGGCGAGGTAGAGGGCTCGGAGCTGCGTGAGGAACGACACCATGGCCGCGCCCCGGAGCACGTCGGCCTCGTCGAAGAGCAGCACGAGGGGCCGGTCGCTCGCGGCGCAGAGGGCCGAGAGGTACGCCTGAACGCAGCGCTCAGGAACCGTCAGCATCTCGGCCAGCCTCTTCGTGTCAGGCGTCGTCAGCCCTGCGCGGGAAGCCGCCTCGTGGAGCACGTCGAGAATGACGGCGAAGGCCCGGGCGGGGTCGTCGAGGTCGCGGGCGGTCTGCAGGTCGATCCACAGGACGAGGCGTTGTCCCTGGGCGGTGAGCGTGCGGGCGAGGTGCCGGACCACCGTGGTCTTGCCCGTCTGCCGCCCCGACACGAGCGAGAACCACCGTCCCTGATCGAGCAGGGTCGCGGTCTCTGCAGCGCGCCGCTCGGCCGGGATCATGTAGTGCTGCGACGCAAAACACGGCCCCGCGATGTTGAACCAGCGCGTCATCCCGCCCGATGGTAACACGCCGCCCGAGGGGCGCGGATGAGACGGGCCCCTCGCGAGGTTGTGCTCCCACCATGACCCCACCGCATTGCCTCGGCCGTTGCAGCTTCGACGCCGCCGCGCTCGATCGCGACCATCCTCCGGTGTTCAAGCACGCCCACAAGCGCCTCGTGTACGCCCGTGCGATGGCCTCGGGCCCCCCGCGCGGCACCATCGACTACGCCCGCTTCGACGAACCCCCGCTGCCCGCGGAGTTGCCGACGGACGTGCCGCGGGTGGAGGTGCGCGAAGACGTGTTTGGCTACGGCCCCGAAGGCGACGGGGCGGTGCCGTGGTACCTCAACTTCGCCCACACGGTGTTGTTCGTGGCCTACGGGGGCCCCCTCCTCGCCCAGGACGAGCTCCAGGTGCTCGAACATCCGGCCCTCGGTTCCATTCGGGAGGCCCTCAAGGGCAACAACGACCCGGGGCTGCGCCCCGTCACCCGCGACGCGGGCCGTGCGACTCCGGTGCTCCTGTCGGGGGTCGAGCGTCGGTGTGCCCTCGCGACCGATCCCGACGCGTCCGCGGGGCGTCCGTTGGGGCTGTATGGCAACCAGTTCGGGCGAGCGCGTACCGAGGCCGTGCTCGGGGCCCTGCGGGTGCTCGATCCGCCGACCCGCAGCAACCTCGTCGCGATGGAAGCCCCCCCGGGCGGAGCGGGTCCGTACACCCGGTCGCAGATCGAGGGCGTGTTGCGTACGGCCCACGCGGGGTTTGCCGCGGTTCGGGCGGAGACGGAGCGGCTGGCCCCGGGGGCCCGGGCCGTCCTGCACACCGGGCACTGGGGCACGGGGGCCTACGGCGGCGATCGGGTGCTGATGGCCCTCGTGCAGCTCGTGGCGGCGCGCCTCGCGGGCCTGGAGTCGGTGGTGTTTCACACGGTCTCGCCCGACGGGTCGCCGCCCGTCCACGCGGCCCGCGATCGACTCGTGACCCTGGGTGGAGCAGGGCGCCCGACCGACGACGTGCTCGACGCGATCGTGGCCATGGGCTTCGTGTGGGGACAGAGCGACGGCAACTAACGAAAATCTTGATCTCATCGCCCAATTACCGCCATGGATAGATGACTACGGAGCAATGAGGCCCCTTCCGACGCGGGGGACGGCTCGGATGGCACAAAAGAGGGCCTGGTCGATGCTGGAGATGGCGTGTTTGGCCCAACAGATGGCACATTCAGTCCCAAGGATGGCCTATCTGGCCCAACTGATGGCACAAATCGTTCCGGCGATGGCCCGTCGGGTTCTGGGGATGGGCTGTCTGGCACAAGGGATGGGCTGGCCCTGACTCCGTCCGCGTGCCTGGCGACGGGTGCGCGGGCGACGGGCGTGTTTCACCCCTGCAATCTCGTGGTGCAGGGGCGCAATGCGCGAGGCCTGGGGGCCACGGTCGACCCCCCGGATTGTGCAAGGCCGCGAGGTTGGCACGGCGCCCGCAACAGGGTCTCGCGCGGCGAAACCGGCGTGCCCCCCCCAAGCGCCATAGGTTTCGCCGCCTTGATTTGGGCCGCAAGGGTCCGCACGGCGTGGAGGGCCGTGCTGGTCGACGCCAGGGCTCGCGGGCATCCTCTGGGGCCATGGGCCTCTCCCTGGGCATGTCCTGGTCTTCGTGCGCGCGTCTCGGGTGCCTCCTGGCTGCGCTGGCGGGCTGCGGACCGCAGCATCTTCGCCCGCAAGGCCCTCCCGCCCGGGGTTTCGTCGCCATGCCCCCCCCGCCGCGCACCGTGGGCGACGCCGAAGGAACCGTCACCGTCGACACCCCCCACGGCCCGGCCCGGGTCGAGGCTGTCGACACAGCGTCCGACCACTCCGCCCTCTCCTGCGAGACGCCCTGCACCCTCGTGCTGCCCCGCGGTCGCCACGTCCTCCGCCTCGTTCCCCGCGACCCCGCCCGCGAACACTCCGACACCGTGACCGTCGAGGTCGGGGCCCGTCCTCGGGTGGTGCGGCACCTCCTCTCCCGTCGCGGCGGATCGGACGGAGGCGTGAGCGTCGCGATCCTGCTCGGGAGCGCCACGTTTGTCTCGACCCTGATCGGGGTGGCGTTTCTGGCGGTGGGCGAGGATGACGCCGGCCGCGACCTGCGCCCCACGGCGGGCCTCCTCCTGGGCGTCGGGCTCGTCTTGGGATTCGCGACCTGGCTCGTCGGGGTGGCCAGCCGCCCTACCGTGCAGCCCGGAGCGACCACCCAGTGGATCCCGTAGCCAACCCGGGCAGGCCGATGCCCACTTGCCCTCGGGCTCAGTCGCAGAGGGCGGCGCGCAGGCCCGCGCTGACCGAGCCCGGCCGGATCTCGAACGCACCCTGCGTCCACGCCGTCGGGATCCCCGGGAACGCCTCGTAACGGATCCTGGCCGCGGCGCACTCGACGTGGATGCGGGTCACACCGATCCAGGTGCCCATGCGCAGACGGACCCACGCCCGCCGTACGGCGTCGGCCCCGGTCGTCACGCTGTCGAGGTCGATCTCCACGCTCCAGCCCTCGGCGGCGAGCTGTGGCTGCCAGCGTCGACCGGGCAAGGGGGCCCCGGCCTCGGCGAGGACGCGGGGAAGATCGGGGCTGAAGACATAGCCGTCAGACCAGCCCCCGCCGCGCGAGAGCGAGAGCACGGCCCCCTCCGCGCGGGTGTACAGGGCCACGCGCAGACGCACGGGGGCCGCGGGCGTCGACGCGATCACAAGGGGGAGTTCGGTGCTCCAACCGCCGTGGTTCGGGGAGAACCAGCGCCCCGCCCGGAGGGCGCCGACGATCGCCCGGAGGTGCTCCGCGTCGTCGATGCGCGCGTGTCCGACCGTGATGGCGCGGACCGAGGCCGGGTCGAGGTTCGTCAGGTATCGGTGGGTGCGCCACTGGTGGAAGTACCGTGCCCCGAGGAGTCCGCCGAAGAGCGCGCCCACCACGAAGAGGGCGAGGCCCTGCCTACGTTTCCCCCGGACGGCCACGGTGAGGCCGCCGAGCGCGAACAGCAGGCCGAAGAGCACCGGCGCGGTCTCGAGGAGGAAGGAGGGGGTTCCGACCATGGCCTGGATTTCACCACGGCGGGATTCGGGGGTCGAAATGAATTGAGGGGCGGCCAGGGTGCTGCTCGACGCGGCGGGGAGGCGCCGGGCGACGGGGCGCGTTCCCGGTGTACCGCGCGACGAGGGGAAGCCCGCGTGGGCGTGGGTGTCAAGCGTCGGAAGTCACACAGCGCGAGGGCCCCGCGCTCCTACGGGGCAGGTTGAATCTCGCCGCGATCCGGGCAACACACCCTGCCGACCCTCTCAGCCCTTTGGAGGCCTTTCTTGCGACCCCTCTTGCTCCCCATGCTCGCCCTCCTCGGGTGCGCGAGCACCGTCACCCCGAACGCCACCCCCACCGACGCGGCCGTCTCCCTCGACAGCCCGCCTCCTCCCGATGTCGTCGCGCCCTCCGACGGCGGGCCCTTGGTCACCGACGACTGCGCCCGGGGCTCGTGGTGCTGGGAGCGCCCGTTGCCCAGCGGGGAGCGTATCGCCGACGCCCAGGCCATCTCCCCCACCGAGGTCGTCTTCGCCACCGTCGGCGGAACCCTCGCCCGATGGGACGGAACCCGCTGGCGCACCGTGATCCTCCAGCTCCCCGCGCAGGTGCGCAGCGTGTGGGCCCGGCGCAGCGACGAGGTGTTCCTGCTCTGTGTGTCGGACAACGCCCCGGGCGGGGTGCAGCAGTCGTGGCTGGTGCGGGTGCGGGGCGATGTTCCGACCGTGCTGGGGGGGCCCGTGATGGGCTTCGCGAGCCGCCTCGCGGGCACCGGCCCCGACGACCTCTGGTCCCTCGGCAACCGCGGCATGCTCCACTGGAACGGCACCACCTGGCGGGCCGTGGAAGGCCCCGGGGACGTCCTGCTCTCGGGGCTCCATGTCCGCGGCCCGAGCGACATGCTCGTGCTGGAGAACTGGGGTTCGGGCTCGGGCACGGGGCGTCTCCACCGCTTCGACGGCACCACCTGGACCCTCCTCACCAGCTTCGAGGGCCTCCGTGTGCGCGTCGAGGCCCCCCTGGTGGTCCTTGACGGCGCGCTCTACCTCCGGGCGTGGGACTCCGGGGCGTCGCGGCCTCGGATCGTACGCTACGACCTCGCCCGCGGTGAGAGCGAGCTCATCGCCCCGCCCCCCGTCGACGGCGGGGTCGACCTGCACACCGACGGAACCTCCCTCTGGGCCACCTACGCCAACCGCGTGTGGCGGCGTGTGGGCGGCCAGTGGCAGGCCCAGCCCACCAACAGCCTCGGCTTCGGGGCCCGGATCCTCGGAGCGGGGCAAGACGTGTGGCTCTTCGGCAACGTCGTGGCCCGTCTTCGAGCGGGCCAGTGGGAGAGCTTCTCCTCTCCCCTCGACGGGGCCGCGGGCTTCTGGCGCGACCGTGACCCGAGCCCCGCCCTGGTCACCTTTCGCCCAGGGGGGCTCGCCACCCAGAACGTGATGTCCCGCGGGGTCTGGACGGTGTCCCCGATGCTCGACGGCGCCCCGGCCGAGGGGTGGACCGCCGACGGCGACAACGGCGGATGGTTCGCGGCCAGCACGGGGGCCGTGCACGTCGTCAATCGGCGACCCATGGCAACAATCTCCTGGCCCGCAGGGGGGCGCCGCCAGGGCCCTCTGGGGGCGTGGGGGGCCTCGTTGTGGGCGGTGTCCGAGCGCGGCATCGAGCGGTACCGCGATCAGGTCTGGGCCGAGCCCGTGACGCTTCCCAGGATCCCCGAGGCTCCGGGACAGACCCCGCAGGTCCGGGCCCTTCACGGGGTGGGGCCCGACGTGGCGGTGTTTTCGACCGAACTCGTCACCGGCGACAAGCAGGTGTACGTCAACGTCTACGCCCTGCGCGGGGCGGTGGCGGCCCCGGTGAGCGCGTTGCGTGGGGTGTTCGGGTCGAGCGCCGAGGCGGTGGTCGCGGGGGCCCTGCCTGCGGTGTGGGTGGCCTTCGGCGGGCTGCGCTTCTGGGACGGCAACGGTGTGCGTGTGGTGGAGCCCGAGGTCACCCCCCTTGACCTGCACGTGCTCTCCGACCGCCGCGTGGTGGGCACCGATGGAGCCAGGGTGTACGTGTGGACCGCCGACGGTCGCCGGGCGAGCACCCTGCCCATTCCCCAGATGACCGACCTGCACTGGAGTCAGGTGCGGGGCGACACGAACGGGGTGATCCGCGTGGCCTCGGGCGACGCGGTGTTGCGGTACACGCCCTGACCGGGTCAGATGCGCCGGATGTCGAAGACCAGCACGATCCCCGAGGCGCCCGGGGCCAGCCTCATCGGCCACGCCCAGCTCTTTCGCGACGACCGTCTGGCCTTGTTTCAGAGCCTCGCCGACACTGGGGAGCTGTCCTCGGTGCGCCTCCTGCACCGGGTGGTGGTGTTTGCCAACACCCCGCGGGCCGCCCACGAGCTCCTGGTCTCGCAGGCGAAGCGGTTTGAGAAGTCGCCGGGCATCCGGCTGCTGCTCTTCTACCTGGCGGGGGAGGGGTTGTTTACCTCGGAGGGCGAGCTGTAGCGTCGGCAGCGAAGGCTGATGGCCCCGCTGTTTCAGCCCGCGGCCCTCAAGGGATACACCGCGGACATGGTGGCCACCACGCACCGGGCCCTCGACCGATGGACCCCGGGCAGTCGCTCGACCTCGCCGCCGAGATGACCCGGGTGACCATGGGGGTGGTCGGCAAGACCCTGTTTGACAGCGACACCTTCGACGAGGCCGACAGCCTCGGGCACTGCCTCACCGTGGCCCTCGCGTGGGCGAGCGAGCACTCGGCCGATCTCGGGCTCGTGGCCCAGATCGAGCTCGGCGACCTCGTGGCCGCCGTGGGCGAACGCTGCCCCGAGGGGCTCAAACCCGCGGTCGAACGCGCCCGTCAGGCCCTGCGTGCCCCGGTGCTCGTGCGGGGGGCTCGGGGGCCGGCCCTGCAAGACGCCATCACCCAGCTCGAGGCCCACATCCAGGGCCTCATCGACGAGCGGCGGGCCTCGGGGCTCACCCGCAACGACCTGCTGACCCGCCTCCTGGCCGCGCGCGACGACGAGAACCACAACGCGGCGGGCATGACCGACAAGCAGGTTCGGGACGAGGCGGTGACGTTGTTTGTGGCGGGTCACGAGACCACGGCTACGGCGTTGTCATGGGCCTTCTACCTGCTCGCCCGGCACCCCGCGGTGTTGGCCCGGGCCCAGGCCGCCCGGCATCGCAGCGCGTGGATCCCCTTCGGGGCCGGTCCGAGGGTGTGCATCGGCAGCCATTTCGCGCTGATGGAGGGGGCCCTGGTTCTGGCCACCGTGCTCAAGCGGGCCCGCGTCGAGATCGACCCCGGGCGGGTGATCGCGGTCGATCACTTCGCCACCCTGCGCCCGAAGGGGGGCGTGCCGGCGCGGGTGTTTCCCCGGATGGCGGAGGGCGGGCGGTAGGCCCCCCGTTCACGAGTTGGGATCGTCAGCCGACGGGTTGTCGGAGGAGCGACAATGTCCTGAGGTACTGGTCAAGTCGTTTGGCCTGCGCCTGGGACATCGGGAGCCCGGGGCCCTCCTTCTTCCAGGCTGCAACAAACCGTTCGACGGTGGTCCCAACGACCTCGCGTGCCCGCGTTTCGCTGAACCCGGCGAACGCCGCGACCCGCACGAGATGTCGTGCGCTCACACGATGAGGCTCGCGAACCTCCGAGAGCTTCAGGGCCAGCCTTCGGAAGCTGTCGGAGATGGCGTGGACGGCCACAAGGTCGTAGGCGGGGGCGAGTCGAGGGTTGCGCCGGTCGGGATACACGAGCGACCAGTTTTTGAGGTGGGCGTCGCAGTTGCCCGTGAGCACCATGAAGGTGAGGCGAACGAGGTAAGCCTCGAAGTCGTCGTCCCCGCACAGCAGCCGGATGAGCCGACCCATGTGCTGAAACTGAAGAACGAGCTTGGTATTCTTTCCACTTGCGCGTCCCTCGGGATACTTCTCGGCGGTCGAGACGCCCAACACCTGTGCGAAATCCTCTTGGTGGATGGGCGTTCCATCGTCGGCGCGATCATAGCGTCGCAACACCAGGGCATCCTCCTCGCGGAGTGCGAGGTCGTCCGGCAAGGCCTCGATCTTTCTCCAGGGGATCAGTTCGAACTCTGGCACCACGATCCCGCAGGCTCGGGCCAGGGTCAGCATCGCGAACTCGTTGCCCGGAACGCCCGCGTACTCGAAGTGCGGGAGCTTCGCGATCCATCGGCCACCGAGACCGCGCAGGGGCACCGTAAACCCCGTCCCCGCCCGGTTGACAGAAAACTTGAGCTGCATGCCTGCGAGGGAGAATCGAAGCGGTTCGTGCTTCGTGGGGCGTTGCCGTCTGGGCGGCGGTGGCACCGTCTCTGGGTCTGCATCCTCGGGTGCGACGCGTACTGTGATCGCCCCCGGAAGGTCTTCCCCGAGGTGGCCTAGAAGGGCCCCATCGTCCGTGGGATCGATGCCCACCTGGTTTGAGAGCAACTCGCGGAGCGGACTTCCCCGCTCGGGCAGGTAGTTGCCAAAGAAGGACGGAACGCCCGTCGCCTCGGTGGCGAAGTCCACGTGGGTACGGGCTACGTCCTCGTAGGAGCGACTCAGCACGGGGCGCGCAGGCTGCCTCCAGTACGAGGGCGCGAACGAGAAGTCCCAGCCACCCGAAGCCCGCTGGTGAAGGCTCCCCACCAGCACACCATGAAGATGAACGATCATCATGGCGGCGACTCGATCGCGAGCATTGAGCGCAGCGAAGGGCTATCGTCTGCGCCCCACTCGGCCATGCTGTCGAAGAATCTCTCGGCGTGCTCCGAGAGGAATGCAGCGCGTCCCCGCAGAAATGTCTCCTCATCTCCACGCGCCAACGCTGCCAGCGTGAGGGCGTCGACCCCATGGGCGCGCAGAGCCTCCTCCTTCCCCTGAAGTACATCCCGTCGAAGGTCCGCCCTCTTCTGGGAAGGGAGGAGGAAACGTGATGCGAGGAGGTTCTTCTCGGTAGTCACCGCGGGGAGTACGGGCTGTCCCTCCCTGATCCACTCCGTCAATGGAAGCAGTTCGCCCGTGGTGAGTCGTCTGGGGCCGAGCGATGCCATGGCACAGAGAAGTATGTTGGTCTCCGCGGTGGTGATCCGAAACGCTGTGAGGAAGGTGGTGCGCCTGGGTGTGGGAGCCGCGGGGGCAGCCCGAAGGAGGGTCCACGCAAGATCGCCGTCCGCGTCTCGCAAACGTCGGATCCACTGACGCAACTCGGTGATGCTCCCGGTGAGAGCATGCCCAAGGAGTGAGCGCCAGACCCAGCGGCGGAGGAGCGTGTACTGACGCTCCGCCAGCAGCGGCGTCCGATCAAACACCACGCACAAAATCGTCACGAGCAGGGACGACGGAAGCAGCGACACATGAGGGATCGAACAAGCCTCCGCGAGAAAGGACAACGTCAGCGACATCGCCCGGTCGACCCGTTGTGTCCCGGTTTCCAACTCTTCGGGCGCGAGGTCGGGAAGGGTTCCACTCAGCGGTTTCCCGAGCACAGCCCGAAGGGACTGGAGGGCGACATCATTGGACACGCATCCCCACGACGGCTCGCCCGTCGCGGCGATCTCCCCAAGCCCCAGACCCTCGCCTGCCTTCGCGTACTTCCCCTCGAAGACCTCCGCATCAGACAGACGATAGCCCTGTCGATTGACCCGCCCGAAGACCTCGCGAGGAATGGCATCGTCCTCTACGTCCAGCACATAGGCAGGTATCTTGTACTGCCGAATACACTTGCCGAGCTCGGCCGCCTTGTTGAGCAGCGCTCCGTCCACATCAGGCTGCCGCCGGGCCCAATCAAACAGCCGCACCGAATCCAGTACCTCCGCCACGGGCACAATCCCCGGCGGCCAGGGCCCGCGCCCCTCGGGCACTCGTTCCCATGCAAACTCGTCGGTGTCGACGCGATATACCATGACCCGCTCGCGGGGCTCCCCCGGGTACAAGAGGGCCTCCGCAAGACAGACCAGACGCTGCTGTCCGTCGATCACCATCCATGCATCGTCGCGCGGCTCGGCCTCCACACGATACCGTCCGAGCGAGAAAGTGGCCTCGGATACCTTCCGCTTCCAGAAGAGGAGCGTGCCAATGGGATACCCACGGTACACGCTGTCGAAGAGCTTCGCGCAGTCTGCGTCCTGCCAACGAATCTGGCGTTGAAACGCTGGAGATCGGAGCCGTCCAGCCGTGACCTCCGCCATCAGGTCTTCCAGCGTGAGGGAGAGGACCTCGGGGCGCCGTTCGAGATGCGGGGGTCGAGGGTTGTTGGGCGGCACCGGCAGGAGGATGGCGTTTGGGGGAGAAGATGTCCAACACCTTCCCCGTCGCGTTCACCCGGAGACCTCCTCTGGGCTCTCCCCCTGATCCGAACCGCCCTCCGAGACCCCTCCAGGGCTTTGTCCCCGGTTTCATTCTCGTGTCGGCAGCCTGTGTACCCTCTGCGGGCGCCTCTCAAACGTCGCGCTGACCTCCCCGGGGCTCCCATCCTCCCCGGAGCCTCCCCTTCATCGACCCTCCAGGGTTCTCCCTCAGGCCGGAACCTCGGGCGTCGTCACCGCGGACCATTCCGCGCCCGCTGTTCTCGATGGGCCGCAGGGCCCGAACAAACACCCCGCGGGTCTCGAGGTTGGCCTGTGGGTGCAGCGCGGCTCACGCCCCATGTACCCTCCCGCGCGATGACCTCCGCCGTCCCCTTCCCCCCGCCGCCCTTCCTGGCCGCCACCCTGGGCGACCGTCGCCTGCGCCTCGGGGCCTTCCCCAATGCGCTCGTGCGCTCGCCCGACGGGGCCCTGCTCGCGGGCGACCTGGGCGACTGGATCGTGCTCCTCGACGCCGACTCGCGCGAGGTCCTACGCTGGATCCCCACCCCGGCCGGCTTCTCCGTCGAACGCCTCGCGTTTGCCGCCGACGGGGCCCGCCTCGTCGCGGGAGGCTGGCGCGACTACGCCCTCGTGTTCGACCTGGCCACGGGGGCGGTGCTGGCCCGTGTCCCCCTCGGACGCCCCCAGGTGATCGCGCGCGACTTCTCGCTCCAGGGCCTCGAGGCCACCCCCGACGGGGCGCGAGTGTTCGTGCTGCACGCCGGGTACAAGCTGGCCGTACTCGACGCGGTGACGCCGAAGCTCGTGCTGGAGCGCGCGATCGGACGCGCGTCGTGTGTGGCCGCCCTCGACCGGCGCCGCCTCGTGGTGGGCCTCTCGGGGGCCCGGGTGGTGCTGGTCGATGTCGAGGCCGCCGACAAGGGGCGTACGGTGAAGATGCCGGCGAGCCCCGAGGCGGGAGGCGTGATGGCCGTCGCGGGTTCGCACGACGGGACACTGGTCGCGGTAGGACTGTCGACCGGCGAGCTGGTGCTCCTGGACGCGGCGGCGGGGGCGGTGCGGGCGTCGTTTCGTGCGGCGGTGGGGCCGGTCTGGTGCGCGGCGTTCTCGCACGACGGGACGCGCGTGGCGACCGGGGGCGCGGAGCCGGTCCTGCGGGTGTGGGACGTCGCGGGGGCCCTGTCGTCGGGCGCGATGGACGCGAAGCCGAAGGGCGCGCGGGGTCGCGGTCCGCGACGGACTCCCGCGCGTGCGTAAGGAAGACGTGTCGCCTCACTGACCTGGCGCCCAGGGTGACATCCGTGTCCGGACTGTGGCCCTCGTTCACAGGCGACGGAGGCTTCGACGCCGCGTTCTGCGGGAGAAACACCGCAGACTCGTTGGTGTGCGACGTGCATTGTCGCGTGCATCTCGACGGGGAAGGAGTCGACCATGCGCTTGCTTCAACGGGTTGTGCTCGCGACGGTGCTCGCGACCACGGCACCCCTCTCGCGCGCCGAGGCGTGCGGCGGGTGCTTCCAGGTGACCGCGACGGGCGGAAAGACCCCCCAGGTGATCACCGACCACCGGATGATCCTGTCGCTCTCTGCGACCGGGACCACCCTCTGGGACCAGATCCGCTACGCCGGGTCGCCCGACGACTTCATCTGGGTGCTCCCCGTGCCGCGGGGGGTCGCCCTCGACCTCGGCCTCGGCGACAACGCCTTCGTCGACGCCGTCGAGTCCACGAGCCTGCCGCGCATCGAGGCCAGTTTCCAACGCCTCTGCCCGATCAACGGCGCGGGCCCCAGCGGACCGCCCGTGTCGACCGCAGACCCCTGGGGCGGAGGCGGAGGCGGAGGCGGGGGCGGCTGTGGCGGTGGCCCGCCCCCCTCGATCGACTACACCCCGGGCAGCCGCGGAGGCGGCAACGAGACAACCCCCCCGACAGGCATGACCATGGACCAGTTCCGCGGCTCGGAGGCGGTCATGGTGGGGGCCATGGAGATGGCGGTGGTCGGGCCCTACGCGGTGGCTCGCATTGGCAACGGTCCGGGCGAGGAGGGCTTCTCCCGCTGGGCCGCGCGCAACGGGTACGACATCCCCAACGAGACCCGCGGGGCGGTCGACCACTACGCCGCCCTCTCGATGGACTTCCTCGTGCTTCGGCTACGCCCCGAGGTCGGGATCCAGCAGATGCAGCCCGTCCGCATCTCGTACCCAGGGTATGTGCCGCAGCTCCCGCTCCGGATGATCGCCGCGGGCGTGGCCGACAAGGTGGGCCTGTCGTTGATGGTGTTCGCCGCGTCGCCCGTGGAGGCCGAGTGGTTTGAAAACGTGGTCATCCCGACGAGCGACCTCGTGTGGAACTTCTCGTCGAACACCTCCAACTACCGGCGCCTCTTCGACGCCGCCATCCTGCAGGGCCGCGGGCGCGTGTGGGTGACCGAGAGCGTCCAGCACGTGACCCCGCCGATGATGGCGATGATGATCGGCGAACCCGACGCAGGGGCCGATGCAGGGACCGATGCGAGCGCCCCGGAGATGGGGGACGGGGGGGTGACCCTCGACCGCTCCGACCGGTTTGTCGACCGCCGGATCGCGTTCGCGGGATTCCCTGACGGCCGGGTGATGTTGACCCGGATGCGCACCGAGCTCGGGCGGGTCGACCTCTCGCGCGACCTCCAGCTCAGGGCGTCGCAGCGGCCCCCGCTGCCGCCGCTGCGGTCGGTGACCAACGCCATCAACGTCCCGCCGTGCCCAGAGCAACCGGACGCCGGTCCGGGGTGGAGCCCGCCCGACGCGGGATCTGGCTCCAGGCGGGGCTCATCGGAGCCCGGCTGGTTCTGCGCGGTCCGGCAAGGGGTGGGTGTCCGGTGGGGGCGGGCCGCGGGGCCCGTGGGGGTCGGCTGTGTGGGCCTCGCCCTCGTGGTGCGTCGCCGTCGGCGGGCGCGGACGAAGGGGGCGTGAGCAGAGTTCTTGCTGCGGTCAGGCGTTGGGGAAGCCGACGCGTTGGGCGGCCCGGGTCAGGCGCGTGCGTTCGGTCTCGCTGGAGAGGGCCCCGAGGCCATAGGCCAGGGCCTGCCGCGACAGAGACCGGGCCGCCTCGCGGAAGGGCCCGTCGTCGGTGCGGGCCAGGGCCTCCAGGGCCTTCTGCAGGCGTAGCTGAACCTCGATCATGCCGGCGCTGTCGCGGGCGATGGGGAGGAAGGCGTCCTCGAACAGGTTGTCGGGGCGCAGGGCCGGCACGCGTACGGAGGGACAGGACGCCGCCTTGCCGCCGGCCCGGGCCTCGGCGGCCACGAGCAGCACGCGGGTGGCCCGGCCGATGATGTCGATGGCGGTGCCAGGATCGTTGACAGCGGGCGACAGGGCCCGCGAGGCCACCTCGGACAGCACGCACAGGCCGAAGCGGGGGTCCTGGTCGAACGACCGCTCGGCGTCGATCAGGAAGGCCTCGACGATCTCGCCCAGGGTCTCGTCGGGCGGGGCGGTCCCCTCGAACCAGGCGAGCGGTTCGCCGGCATGGACGAAGGCCCCCGGCGGGGTGCAGACATAGACGCGCCCCACGGGCGGACGGCAGAGGGCCTGCAAGGCCGCGATGTCGATGTGCTGGATGTATCCGGTCGCGGGGGCGATGACCGCCGTGAGGCCCGCGGTGTCCAGGGTGTCGGGATCGTACGGGTCGCAGCCGAGATTGGGCGTCTCGACCCGCTGTCGCATGGCCTCGAGGGCGGTGCACTCAAGCCGCGCGGAGGTCTCGCCGACGCGTCCGAGGTGGGCGAGATGCTCGACCCAACGCAGCAGGGCGACGACGATGACCACGATCAGGCCGACCGTGATGATGAAGAGCACCACGCGCCCGCGTTCGCCATAGGCGCCGGTGCTGAGGGCGATGATGCCGACGAGGCTGAACAGAAACGCCCCGATGAAGGTCGCCAGCACGTTCTGCGAGGTTGGGTCCTGCATCAGGAGGCGCGTGGCCCGCGGAGTGACGCTGTTGGTCGCCGAGGCGTAGGCGGCGACCATCGCCCCGAGCGAGAAGGTCGTCACCGTCAGCATGCTGGTGGCGATGATGTTCAGAAGATCGTAGACGGCCTCGGACCCGATCGTGCCCGCCATGCCCGTGGGCACCATCGGCTGCATGAACAGGCTGACCAGCGCCGCGGCGGTGCCCGCGAGCACGTAGAGCAGGGCGCGCAGCCACAGCGTGCGCGCGATCTGAAGCAAGTGCCAACGCCAACGAGACAACATGACCGTCGACCCTTTCACGCCGACGGAGCCGCCGACGTCGTGCCCAGGCGGATCGATCCACCTGCGCTGTCGGCTTCAAGGTATCCACGCCGGGCGGGACGCGTCGTAGCCTCCTCCCAGATTGCGCGCCTCCCGTTTTCCATGACGGATCGCCCGCGCCCCGGCCACCCTTCACCCGCAACCACTCTCCACCCGCTACGCGACGCAGACGCGCAGGACGACCCTGACGCCCGCGACGCGCGCTCGGATCCGCCCATGCCCTTTCTGCGCCTTTGGCTCGTTGCCCTGCTCCTCACGCTTCAGTGTGTTGGCTGTTCGAGCGCCGTCACCGGCAGCCTCGGCGAGCTCGACGCAGGCACGGTCGCGCCCCTCCCCGATGTCGTGAGCCTCGACGCCTCCCCCGCCGTCGACACTCCCCCCGCCGTCGACACCCCGCCCGCCGTCGACGCTCCCTCTGCCGTTGACACAGGGCCTGACGCCTCCAGCATGACGGGCCCGCGCCTCGGCCCTGAGTGCAGCCCCGACGGCTGGTGCTGGTCAAACCCGCGCCCCCAGGGAAACGCCCTGCACGCCGTGTGGGGCAGCAGCGCTCGTGACGTATGGGCGGTCGGCGACCTCGGCACCGTCCTCCAGTGGAACGGACAAACCTGGACGCACCACCGGCCCCCCGCGAACACACCCCACCTCCGGGCCCTGTGGGGCAGCGCCTCGAACGACCTCTGGGCCGTCGGGCACCAGGGCACCGCCCTCCATTGGAACGGGCGCGGGTGGCGTACGGTCCCCACGGGCACCACGCAGAACCTCCGGGCCCTGTGGGGCAGCTCCGGGGCCGATGTATGGGCCGCGGGCGAAGGCGGCACCCTCCTGCGCTGGGACGGCGGCACCTGGAGGGCGGTCTCGTCGGGCATGGATGGGACGATCGATGCCCTGTGGGGCAGCGGACCCGAGGATGTGTGGGCGGTGGGTTCGAGCGTGCGTCGATGGGACGGACGGGGCTGGAGCCCGATGACTCCCCCTGCAGGCGGGCACTGGGTGGCTGTGTGGGGACGGAGCGCGACCGACGTCTGGCTCCTCGGGGCGCGTGGGGACCTCGTACGATGGGACGGGAGCGTGTGGACCGCCGCCCCCTCTGCGCGCTACGGACAGCTCGCCGGGGCCTGGGCCGGGCCCGACGGCGGGCTCTGGGTGGTCGGCGACTTCGGCTCCATCCGCCGGTGGGATGGGGTCGCGTGGACCGACTCCACCCCCCGGATGCCGCCCGCCCCGGACCTCTACGCGGCCTGGGGGTCGTCCTCCGACGATGTCTGGGTCGTCGGGGAGGGTGGAGCCATCTCCCATTGGAACGGCCAGGCCTGGTCTCCCGAGCTCCGCCCCGTCGACACCCTCAACGGCGTGTGGGGCAGCGGCCCGGACGATGTCTGGGCCGTGGGCATCCGCGGCGAGACCCTCCACTGGGACGGAACCCTCTGGACCGATGTGCCGAGCAACACCCGGACCCCTCTGCGTAGGCTCTGGGGCAGTGGCCCGGACGACCTCTGGGCCGTGGGCGACACCGCCGTCGTGCACTGGGACGGTCGGGTGTGGACCGCGCGTCCCAACCCGGTCCCGCTCGCGCTCTTCGCCATCGCGGGCGCGTCCCCGCGCGATGTCTGGGCCGTAGGCTACCCCGCGGCCATCCAACGCTGGGACGGAACCACCTGGTCGGCCTCGCCCGGGGCCGAGGAGCGAGACTATCTCCTGGGCGTGTGGGCCACCGCCCGCGACGACGTGTGGGCGGTCGGTCAACCCAGGTACAACAACACGGGCGGCCGGGTTCTGCACTGGGACGGTCGCACATGGAGCGCCACTTCTCTGCCCGGCCAGACCACGCTCGTGGATGTGTGGGCCAGCGGCCCGAACGATGTGTGGGTCGTGAGCGTGTCCGGGGCGATCCTGCACGGCGACGGCACCACCTGGACCGACGTGACCCAGGGAAACACCCAGCGCCTCTACGCAATCTGGGGCACCGGTCCGCGCGACGTGTGGACCGTCGGGGCCACGGGGACCATCCTTCACTGGGATGGGGCCCGGTGGTCACGCTCCGCGAGCGGGACCGAGCACACCCTCACGGACATCTGGGGCAGCGGCCCCGACGACCTCTGGGTCGTGGGCGGAAACCACACGATCCTGCACCGCGGACGCTGATCGGCGCGTCGGTCCGCGCGAAGCCGCCCGATGTGCCACCGGGTGAGCATCGGGGTGGCCCAGCGCCACGGATTTGCAGTCGGCGCCTTCCCCCGCATCCTGCGGCATGGGTCAGGGCTGGAGGTAGCCGACGAGGCTGAGGCCGACGGAGGCGCCCACGAGGTGGTCGGCGGCTTCGAAGGGCGGGTTGACGCGGCTGGCCGTGAAGGTGAGGTCGCCGAGGAAACGCGCGCGGCGCACGACCCGCCCAGACAATACGAGACTGGCCGAGCGCCCGAGGGCCACTTCGGCCCCGAGGCCCGCCGACACATCGAAGAAGAACATCGCGTCGCTGGGGCAGTCTTCGCCCGGAAGCGGCGCGCGAGTGCGGAGCGACGCGCTGAGAGCCCCCAACCCGACGCCCCCGAGGACGAACACCTGCACGGTGTGGAAGGGGTTGAGGAAAAACCGCGCGTCGAGGGTCGTGCCAAAGTCGACGAAGCTGTCGGGGCTGTCGGGGCGCCGCATCGAACCGCCCCCCATCCCGAGGCCGATGTCGAACGCGAGGCGGTCGAGGGGGCGAAGCACGAGGCCCATCTCCCCGCGGGTGCGGTGAACCTCGCCGCGCGGGAGCATCAACTGATCGACGCGGAGGAAGCCCCCCGCGCCCGTACGCGAGCCCCGCAGGGGCGGCTTCGCCGACGGGCTCCACGGGGCCGGGGCGTCCCTGGATTGCGCCAGGGCCGAGGCGGGCATCATGGCGAGGGCGGTCGCGGCTGTGAGCCATCGCGGGAGTCGACCCCACCCGTGCCCAACTCGCGCAGAACGAGGAGAACCGTACATTGCCACCATCCCGCGTGTGTGGGGGGGCTGCCCGCCGAAGTCAACCCGTGGGTCTGGCACGCGGGCCAGCACGCGCTGCCGGGAAGGGTCAGCAGTTGAAGCTGGCGGTCACGGTGCGCACCCCGCCGCCGCTGAGCTGCCCGCAGGACAGGCCGTTGAACCGGATCTCCCGATGGGTTCCGTCGGTGTAGACCCAGCCGTCGGTGCCGTTGCGCGGAACCAGGCGGCCATCAAACTGCACCAGGACCTGGTCGGGGCGTGACGGGGCGGTGTTGAAGCGCCAGGTGCAGCTCCGTGTGGCCGAGGTGATGGCGCGGAGTTGGGACTCCAACTGCGCCGTCGAACCCGCCTCGTAGAACCGTATCGCCCCTGTGCGTGCGCGCCCCCCGGCCTCGGCCATGGTGTTGAGCGACGGGTAGAGCGACAGGTCGGCCCCGGGGATCCCCAGGATGAATGTGTCGACCCCGTAGAGGGTTCGGATGCGTGCGAGGAGACCGACCACGGGCCCGACCCCGACGCCACAGTTGGGGGCCCCGTCGGTGGCCAGCACGATGAAGCGCCGCCGGGTCGAGGGTGTCGCCCGCAGGTGGGCCTCGGCCGCCAGCAGGGCCGAGTACGTCGGCGTCAGGGCCGAACGGTACGGCCCCCGTTGGCTCAGGGCCGCCGCGATGCGCCCCGCCGCCATGGGCGACAGCGGAACCGTCGGCGTCGACGGGACCGCGCACTGGTCGGGGTCGGGGTACACGATCAGCCCCATGGAGAGCGACGCATCGAGCGGCGGGAGCACCGCCCGCACGGCCGACACGAGGGCGTTCCACCGGGTGGAGTTGTCGAGCGTGGGGAGGGTCATCGAGCCCGAGCGGTCGACCACGAAGAGCACGTCGGCAGGGGCTGTCGAGAGCGTAAAACGTTCGCCCCCGGGCATGCAGGGCCTGCACGCCGCCGTGGTCGCGCAGGCCGGGTCGTTGCAATCGACGCGTCCGTTGCAGTCGTTGTCGACGCGGTCGGTGCAGTCCTCGCTCGACGGCAGGATCTGTCCCTCGCACGCACCCCAACGCGACCCGATCACCAGCCCCGGCACACATCGTTGGGTGCCCACGCGGCACGTGCCCGTGGCCGAGGTCCCCATCGGCCCCTCGTAACAGAGCCGCGTCTGCCCCGGGGGGCACGCGCAGGTCTCGTCGACGCGCCCGTCGCAGTCGTTGTCGATGCCATCGCAGGCCTCCAGCCGCGGCAGGGTCTCTCCTTCGCAGCGACCCCAGGTGGCCGCGCCGTGGTCGTCGGTCACGCAGGGCTGCATGCCCGGGCGGCAGATCCCGACGCCCCCTGTCCGCGCAGGCCCCGAGTAACACGGGCGACGCTCCCCCGCGCGGCACGCGCAGCCCTCGTCGACCTGCCCGTCGCAGTCGTTGTCCTGCTCGTCGCACACCTCGCGCCCGGGTTCGCCATGGTCCATGCACGCGCCCCAAAGGCCAAACTCGTTCTCGCCCTCGCAGCGTTGGGTGCCCCACACGCAGGGTCCCCGCCCGGCCAGCCCCGGTGGGCCCGGAAAACACCGCTGGGTCTCGCCGGGAAGACAGGGGCACTCGTCGTCGACGCGGCCGTTGCCGTCGTTGTCGAGGCCGTCGTCGCAGCGCTCCCGCGGGTTGCCGCCGGTGGTGGCCCCGTCGACGGTGACCCAGGGCACGACGTCGTGCGCGGCAGCCCCGGCGTCCCAACCTGGCGCGCCGCCCGTGTCGCTCCCGCTGCGCGCATCGCTGGGGGAGGGGCCTCCGTCGCGGGCTCCGCCTCCGAGGTCGTTGGCAGGAGGCCAGGGGTCACGGACGCCGCCCGGGTCGACGCCGACCGACCCCTCGTTGGCGCACGCGGCGAGCAACGCCGCCCCCACGAGCCCGAACCCGTTGTACCTCCGGCTCATCTCGACACCTCCACGCCCGGCTGAGTGGACACCTCTCTGGACCTGCGCGCCAGTGGACACCGCACTGACCAGCGGCGCTGGAGATCGGGGCGAGCGCCGCCCCGCGGCTTCAATCAGGGAGCCGTCGGGTCGACGAAGGGCGCCGTGCGGAGTCGCGCTACCACCTCCGCGGCCATGCGGCGATGGCTGCGGGCGCTGGGGTGCTGTTCGCATCCCAGTCCCTCGTCGGGGGGGGCCGGGGCGAGGTCGATCCAGGCCGTGCGCGCGAACCCCGCCCGTCGCCGTTCTTCCACCACCCGACGGGTGGCCGCGAGCACCCGCCGATGCGAGTCGGCTCCTGGATACGGGGCGTCGTCGAAGAGCATCGGGCCCACCACCACGAGCACGTTGGCCGCCGTCGCGGGCTCCTGCGTGCGAGCGATGAGCGTGAAGAGGGCGCGGCCGTAGGCAGCGTCGTCGAAGCCCGGGCGGGCGACGTCGTTGGCCCCCACAGCGATGAGAATGTCAGTGGGAGGCCATGCCGCGCCGCGCCACGGCGGCCGGGCCTGCGTGGGCAACGTACGCGTCGCGAGGTCTGGGAGGGTCTCGACCTGGGTGGGGTCGTAGTTGCGCGTGAGGCCGCGCCCCGACCACGCGACGAGGTGCAGGGCGGCGGGCAGGGCCTCGGCGGCGAGGCTCGGCCAGGCCATGGAGGCGTCGCACATCGCCGAGACGGCGCGGCAGGTGCTGTCGGACCCACGCACCCCGTAGCCCGCGGAGATGGAGTCGCCGACCACGAGCATCCGTCGCGGAGGAGGAGGGGCCGGGTCGAGGATCGCCCCCCCGTCGTCCAGACGGAGCCCCTGCACGCGCAGGGTGCCCGCCTCGCCCTCGGTGAGCTTGGTGACGGTGAGGCGGTGTTCGGTCGCACGAAGCCCCTGGGCCAGGACGAGCTCGTGCATGCCGGGGACGAGCGTCACGCGCCGGGCCGGGGCATCGTCGACCCGCACCTCGATCACGTCGGGCTGCGGATCGGGCCGGGGGTGTCCCTCTTCTTCAACGCGTAGGGTCAGGGCCTTGCCGCGGAAGCGCAGGTGCATCGCGGTCCGAGGCCACCCGAGCCGGACGGAGCCGTCGGCGGCGCGAAGGACCCGGCCTTCGTAACGAATGCGGGGGTCGTCTCCGCGTACGCTTCGACTGCATCCGAGCAGGGCCAGGAGCGCCCAACACGGGCCCGGAGTGAGGAGGCGTCGACGCACGGGGCGTGCATCGTACTACGGCGGGCGGCGGACTCGCGCTCCAACGAGGAGCGGCCGCGGAGCATCGCCTCTCCGTCACGACCCGCGCTGGCGTGCCACGGACAACGCTTCTACCTTCGCCTCACGCTGGGCGTCGAGGAGGTTGTTCGGCTCGAGCATGTGCACCGGGGGTCTGCTCCAGATGCTGGAGGACGAGGTCGTCGAGGTGAAACCCATGGAGGTCGGCCCCGATGCCGCGCATCACCTCGTCTCGGAAGCGGTCGCGATGATCGACCAGCTCCACGAAGTCGAGCTGCCGCGCCGCGGTCTTGAGCGCGTCGGAGAATTTCGCGGCGAAGAGGGCGGTCAGGGTCTCCGGGTCGCCCGCCCGTCTGGGGCCGAGATTCTGCGCGAACAACAAGACGCTCTCGGTGGTGCGGGGCACGCTCACCCGAAAGGCCGCGCGGAGGTCGGCGCGGATGCCATCGCGGCACACAAGCCCTTCCTTGCCCGCGTGTTCGATCACCACGGTCTGGGGGGTGAGGTCGAAGCGCGCGGCGTGATGCACGAGGGGCATCACCAGGGTGTTGTCGAAGTGCACGCGGGCCCCGCGGGGGGTGTTGACCACCAGCGCCTCGTGGGGACCCACCCGCACCATGCAGCGCGCGAGCACGATCAGGGCGACGACCAGCGTGCAGAACAGAAGACCTCGCCCGTGCGCGACGAGGCCGCCCAGAGGTGGCCGCGGTGGACCAGCAGGGGCACCGAGACCAGGCTCGAGACCGAGGCCGTGAGGCTCTCCGCGCGTGCGATCACGGGCACCCAGGCGGCTCCCGCGGTGCGGGCGTAGAGCGCCCCGTCGGCCAGAAGATAGAGCCGGTCGGCGGCGCGCCGGTCGGGGCGATTGTGTCCGACGGGGGTCGTCGCGGAGACCTCAGCGTCGACGGGCGACCGTCGCGGGGCGGGGCACGGCGTCGTCGAGGCGCACGATGCGGTAGAGGTTGGAGAGGTCGTAGTCACGGAAGCGCCCGGGGGCGTCGCGGTTCTCGCCGGGGTAACTCGCGGTCATGGCGGTGCGGTGGGCCTCGTCGGTCCAGCCGACGAAGACGGCGCTGTGCGTGCCACCCCCGTACGAGTGGTTGATGAAGTGCACCCAGTCGCCCGGACGGAGCCGTGTGGTGTCGGTGAAGGACGCGCTTCGGCTGGCGGAGTACACGGTGCGGGCCCGGCCCCCTGCGCGGCGAAAGACCTCCTCGACCCAGCGGTTGCACGAGCCCCGCACCACCACCCCCTCGTCGAGCATCTGCCGCATCACCTCCAGGACGCGCCGCGGCCCGGGGGACGCCTGCGGAATGGCCGCGTGGAGCATCCCCATGGGCTCGTCGGGGGCCGCGGCGGGCGGGGCCGACGGCTCGGCGGGCGGCTCGGCGGGCGGCTCGTCGGGCACGGTGACGCGGTACGGGGCCAACAACACCCCGCACGTGTCGCAGCCCGGAACCGTCACAACCTGCGCGGGCACACGGGGCCACGCGGTCGCCTCGCGGCTTGTGGTGACACAACCCAGGGCGACGGCGAGCAGGAGGGCAATGGGGCGCATAGGGAAGCATACGTTCGCGCGCCCTGTGCGCTTCACGCACCAATGCGGCCGGGGTTGTTCCCCCTGCGGCAGGATCGGGCCCCGCCGTCGGGCCGCTCGCGGAGCGCTACCCCACGGGTTCGAGCATCACCACCGACCAGCCTGCCACCTCGGGCATCAGTTCGGCGACGCGTGTCTGGTATTCGGAGGCTCCTGAGCCGACGCGGTGGGCCGGGGGATGGTACCCTCGCGGGCGATGTCCCGGCGTCGTGCATGGAAGATCCCCGCCCCGTGGCCCGCCGCCCTGCTCTCCCTGTGGTTTGTCGCCACGGGATGCAGCGACGAGACCGCCCCCAACTCCGACGCCTCGGCCCCGACCGACGCCCTCGACGCCGCCTCCGAGGACGCCCCCACCCCGCCGGGGCTCCAGCTGCGCGACCACGCGGTCAACATCGTCGACCCCGAGGCCGCCGAGGAGATCGTGCGGTACGTCCGCGGCCAGACCCCGGAGCTGTACCGCGGGGCCGAGGTCTTCTCTCGGTACTTCGCCGACCGGTACGACTTCCTCTATGTGTTCAGCGACGGGCCCGTGAGCAACGCCACGGCGTCGGCGCGGTTTACCCCCGTGCGTCGACCCGTGATCGGGGGCACGGGCATCACGCGGGCGGTCCTCAAACCCGGCTACCCCATGTCCGCGACGCGGCTCCGTGGCGCCGTGGGGCACAGCCTCACCACGGTGGGCAACGGCCCGACCCTGCACGAGACCCTGCACTACTGGTCGATGTTTCTCAGCCCCAACTTCGGCTTCGGCCGCGACCGCGACCAGAGCTTCGGGGCCCACTGGGGCGTGGCCGGCATCGACGGCCAGCACGGGGGCTTCGATCCCTCCACGGTGCGCTGCAACAGCCCCGCGGGCGCGACCCCTCCCGCCTGCGTGGCCGACCCCGACGGGGTCGTGCGGGTCACCGTCGACAGCTTCGGCCCCAACGCCAACCGCGGCGACTCGGTGCCCTACGCCCCCCTCGAGCTGTACCTCATGGGCCTCGTGCCCGCCTCGGAGGCGGGCGGACCCTTCCTCGTCTTCGACGGGGCCCACTACGCCTCCACGGACAGCGCCACGCGCCGGATGACCTTCGAGGTGACGGGGTTTCATACCGTCTCCGTAGGGGAGATCGTGGCGGCCCACGGAGCCCGCGCCCCTGCGGGGGCCGAGGAGCGGGCCTTTCGTGCGGCCTTCGTGCTCTTCTCCGCGGCCCCCGTGCCCGCGGCCCGGCTCGACGCCCTGGAGCGATGGGCGTCCATCTTCGGCAACGACACCCCCCACCCGTCGTTGTACTCGTTCGAGCGCGCGACGGGGGGTCGGGCCACGATGTCGACGCGGCTCGATCGCCCGCGCTGATCCGACCGCGTGTCGGTGGAGGCGGTCGTGGGGGAGGGGATCAACCGTGGCCGAGCACGTACGTCGGCACCACCCGCTGCGGCGCCGTCGTGCAGGCCGCGCACAGGCGACGCAAGACCCCGGGATCGGCGCGGGCTTCGTCGGTCTCGGGATCGCGCCACAGGTCGACCACCAGCCACAGGTCGCCCTCGGCGACGCGGACGACGGCCACCTGGACGTCGCGGTCGTTGTCCCCCGAGTCGTCGTGGAGGTCACGGAGCGACAGCTCGGCCAGCACCATGGCTTCGGTGGCCTGCAGGCTCCCCGTAGCCTCGAAGTCCGAGAAGGCCATCGCGGGCGTGCGCCCCCAGCAGGCGAGAAAGTCGCGGGGCTCGGGCCAGAGGTGGGGGTACGCGGTGGGCGCCTCCCGGACGAGGTGGTGCCGGAGCGCGCTCCGCAGGTCGCCGAGTTGTGCGAGCAGGCTCTGTCGGGTCGGGGTGGACATCGTTGGGGTGCGGGGGCGCTCGGGTCGCGGTGTCAGCGTGTGGCGCTCGACGGGGCGCGTCGCCAGGCCCCGGGGCTCTGGCCCGTCCAGCGCACGAAGGCCCGGTGGAAGGCGCTGGCTTCGCTGAAGCCCGTCGCGAGGGCCACCGCGGCGATGGGGGTGCGGGGGTCGCCGAGGAGCTGCAGGGCGATGCGCCGCCGGGCGTCGTCGGCGAGGCCGTGGAGGGTCACCCCCGCGTCGGCGAGGCGGCGCTGGAGGGTGCGGCGAGACAGGCCCAGGGCCCGGGCCACGCGGGGCAGGGAGTAGTCGCCGCTGGGCAGCAGGGACTCGACCTCGGTCACCACGGCGGGGACAAACCCCGGGGCGGGGGCGTGGCGCCGGAGGAGGGTGTCGGCCTGGGCTTCGAGCATCCGAAACAGGTCGGGGTCGGCGGTGAGGAGGGGCAGGTCGGCGACGGCGGGGTCAAACTCGATCACGGTCTCGCCGCAGCCGAAGCGGGGGGCGACCCCAAACACCCGGCGGTGCTCGGCGTCGCTCCGGGGAGCCCTGTGGGCGAAGCGCACCGCCCGCGGAACGATCGGCTGCCCCGAGGCCCTCCGCGCGTAGAGGAGCCCCGCGGCGAAGCCAAACTCGGCGGCGTGGCGGGGTGTCTCCAGGGAGGGGTCGTCGTTGCGCTGGACGAGCCGCAGGGCGTTGGGGGTGTGCTCGATGTGGGTGTGGGTGGCCTCCTGCACGAGGCGCTCGAAGCGTAGGGCCCTGCGCCAGCCCTCGCCCACCGTGGGGGCCGTACACACCAGGTATCCCACCACCGTGATGGCCCCGGGATGGACGGCCTCGGCGAGGTGAAGCCCCAGGTCGTCGTCGCCGCAGCGTTGGGGAAGCATCTCCCACGCGCGCACCATCACCGGCAACGGAACCCGCCCGTCGGGGTCGTCGAGGATCGCCCCCGGGGCCCCGGTCTCTGCCGCGAGGGCCGCGACGTCGAGGCCGTGGCGCCCGGCGACAAAACCCAGCAGGGCCCGCAGGATCTGCGCCGACACATAACCCTGTTCCTCCCAGCCCATCGATGACCCTGCCTCGCCTCCCGGAGAAGGCCGATGGTGGGCTACGGGGCCGTCGGGATCAAGCCCCGGGAGCGCGGTCGGCGAGGTAGCTGCCGCAGCGGGTGCAGGTGGCCCGGGCGTCGCAGAGGGTGCCCAGATACGCGAGGACGGGGATCCCGAGGACGAAGAGGAGGGGGCCAAACACGACCACCAGGAGGCCCGTCATCGCCACCCCGCAGAGGCCCAGGGCGAGGAACACCCAGGTGGCATACCAGCCCGCCCGGGCCCCGAGGGAGGGACCCGTCACGGGCATGGAGGCGGCGCAGCGGGGGCAGGCGGTGTGCACGACGTGGCGCGCGGTGAGGGGGGCGGGCAGGGTGGGCGATGCGTTCATGGTGGCGGCTCCCGGGGGTGCGGGGAGCGCGCTTCGCCCCCGCGACACCCCAGAACATGCGCGTCCCCCCATGGGTCTGACGAGGACCGCAGGCGCCAGTCGGATTGACTCCGCGCGCCACGGGTTAGCGGGGGGATGGGGGCGACCCGCATGACCTCGGAGGTCATTGCGCGGGGGAGCCGTCCGCGGGAGCCTGCGCCGACAGGAGGTCCGCATGCGCAGCGTCGAGCTCTCGCGGGGTACGGTTCGTTACCAGGATGTTTGGTTACCTGCTCTGGGCCCCGCGGATCCCGGGGGTGCCCTGGCTCGCGTTCAAGGCCCTGCGGGCGATGCCGTTTTTGTTGCGCCTGCCGTGGGGCTACGGGGGCCTCACCTACCGCCGCCTCGACCCCGAGCTGTTGCGCTCCTGGATCGAGCCCGCGGCGGAGCACCCCGAGATCCGCCGGGACATCCAGGCCATCCTGCGGGGCGCCGGACCCGCCGTGACCCTCGGGGCGGCGGAGCGCCTGAAGGACTTTCCCGGGCCGACCCTCCTCCTATGGTCGAAGGACGATCGTTTCTTCCCCCTCTCGTTGGCCCACCGCCTGGCCGGGGCGCTCGCCGACGCGCAGGTGGAGGTGCTCGACCGGGCCGGACTGCTTGTTCCGCTCGACCAGCCGGAGCGGGTCGCGGAGGGCATCGCGCGGTTTCACGCGCACCGTGTGGCTGCGGCGCACGACGCGACGGACTCCCGCAGGCGGTGAGTTTTCTAGCGTTTCGCCCACACGAGCTGCGCCTGCCCCGAGGCCCATCCGGCCGCCGCCAGGACGAAGTCGCGCCCCGGGAGCTTGCGCGCGTCCGCCACGCGGTCGAGCCTGGTCCACGCCCCGTCGGCGTTTCGGGTCGTGTGGCAGAGGTGTTCTTGTCGCGTCGCGACGACGAACCGCACGTCGCCCCGAGGCCCCGTCGCGGCGGCCACGGCGGTGACGGCGGCGTCGAGCCCCACCTGGACTCCCGCGTTGCCCAGGCCCGACCACCCCCCGTCCCCGTACCGGATCGTGTGCCACAGGCGCACGTCCTCGGTCGCCAGCGCGAAGTGCACCTCGCCCCGGAGTCCGCCCGCCGCCCCCAGGGCCACGAGGGGGCCGGGGAGCCTCACCACGCTCGCCACATCGCCAGGGCCTGACCACGCCCCGTCCGCGTACCGGATCGTGTGCCAGAGGCGGCCGTCGCGGGTGGTGAACATCAACTGCACCTCCCCCGCCGCCCCCTCGGCCGCCGTCACCCGGGTGACCAAGGCCGGGAGCCCCTGGGAGCCGCTCACATCGTCGGGGTGCGACCAGGCCCCCTCGCTGCCCCGCATGCTGTGCCACAGGCGCCCGTCCCCGGTCGCGAACACGAGGTGGAGGTCTCCCGGCCGTCCCTCCGCCGCGGCCAGGGCGACGACAGGCCCCGGCAGTGGCATCTGGCTGGCCATGGGAACGACGTCGGACCAGGCCCCCTCCACGGCGCGTGTGGTGAGCCACAGACGCCCTGCGGGTGTCGTAAACAGCACGTGCATTGCCCCCGAGGCCCCCGCTGCGGCCGTCAGCACGACGACGGGGCCCGGGAGGGCTCTCTGCGCGTCCACCGGCTCCGAGCCGAACCCCTGGCGATCGGAGCCCAGGGTCGTATGCCGGAGCCTCCCTGCGGGTTCCAGGCCCAGGTTGTGGCGGGCGTTGGCGTGCCCCTGGTCGGCCGCGCGGCGATAGTACGCCATGGCCTCGGTTTTGTTCGGCGCGGCCCCCGTCCCGCTCTCCAGGCAGACCCCGAGATAGAACTGGGCGTGGGCGTGCCCCTGGTCGGCCGCGAGGCGATAGCAGCGGACCGCCTCGGCGGCATTCTGGGCGACACCGTGTCCGTGGTCGAGGCAGACGCCCAGCCGGTACCGGGCCTCCGGGTCGCCTGCGTGGGCCGCCCGGCGGAGGGCCCGCACCGCGTGGCTCTCGGGCTTCGCTCCCCCGGGGCCACGCGGCCAGGGACGGACCACGGGGACGTAGTAGTCCCAGAACGCGGCCACAAACTCCTCGAAGGTCAGGGCAAAGGTGCCCTCATCGGCCCCCGGGGTCGGGTCGGGGTGGTCTTCGGCGGGGTGGGTTCCCCAGGGGTTGCGCAGGCGCACCATCGTCGTGCCGTCGTCGCGCGTGTACATCCCCAACACGGAGTACGCGTGCCCTGGGATCAGGCCCGGGATGACGACACGACCGCACGAGGCCTGGACGGCCACCCCGTCGTGTACGAGTTGCAGGCTGGCCAGGACCGCCTCCGGGTCGCCGCTGGAGTAGCCGGTCGTGAGGCAGCGGTACGTCCATCCCGTCAGGGCCTTGAGGGCCTGGGTGGGGTGGATGCCGTCCAGGAGCGTGTACGCCGGGGCCACGTCGTCTGGAGGCCGGAGGTAACGGTCGATGTAGAGGGTATAGGCCTTCTCGACCACCGCCACCCAGAGCTCGGCGAGGCCGTCCCGGTCCGCGTCGCGCGTCCGGGCGAAGACGGGGCTGCCGTCGGCGGCGCGCAGGATCTTCCGGGAGACATCGATCCAGAGGGGATCGGGGGGCTCCCCGGGTTCCCCGTCCTGGCGGAAGAAGCGTACCCCCAACGAGCCGTCGGCGTTGTCGCGGATCATCGCACGCACCAAGTCGGGTTGACCGTGGGCGAGGGCGGCCAGGGCTGCGAGAAACATGCAGTTGTGGGCGCTCCCCTGCTGGACGCAGTGCGCGAGGGCCGCGCCGTCCAGAGCCGGGTCCGGGTGCCTCTCGGGGAACAGCTCCTCCCGCGGGCCCGTCCGGTGGCGATGGGTGCGGTCCGCGGCCACGGGCTCGTGCAAACTACCCTTGGTGCCAGCAGGATCACCCTGGTTGCGAGATGCCATCGACTCCCTCCGGTGCGAGCGTCTACCGTAGGGCGTCGCAGGCGGGCGAACCAAACGATTTCAGCCTCTGGTGCCGCGGGTGCCTACGGTCCCGGCGTGCGGCCTCGGGCGCGCGGCGGAGCCCAGTGCCACGCGGCCCACCCTGCGACGAGGATGGCCGCGGCGAGGGTGGTCTCGACGAGGTGCTGTTCGAAGCCGCCGACGAGGGATGCGATGGGGGACTTGAGGGCCCCGCCCGCGAGGTAGACCACGGCCCCGACGGTCAGCGACCCGGCCCCCGAGACCAGCACGAAGGCCGGGAGGCGTAGTCCCATGGCCCCTGCCACGGTGCAGACCACGGCCGTGGGCGACACGAAGACGAGGGGCCAGGCCCCCGCCCGCACGACGCCCTCGACCCTGCGCACCTTGGGGCCGTGTCGCCCGGCCCGCCGCTCAAGCCAGAGCACGGCCGCGTCGCCGTACCACCGCCCCAGCAGGAAGTAGAGCACGGCCCCGAAGAGCCGACGCAGCGTCACGACGAGCAGGAAGGGGACGATCGCCACGCGGCTCGCGAGCAGCATGTTGCGAATGGGGGCTTCGAGGGCCAGCAGCCACAGCGGGTGCCGCGAGGCCAGGGCGGGCGAGAGGGCCGTGGTCACCAGGCCGAGGGCCGACAGGGCCGCCGCTGCGCCGAGGACAGCCCACCGCACCGCCCGCCCCGGCCGCGGCAGGAGGTGGGGCGTCGCGTCGGCAGGGGGCGCGGGGGCGGGGGTGTCGTCGGGTGCGGCGGGGGGCATCGGGATCTCTGGAGAGTGATAGCGGCGGGGAGGGGATGCCACCACCCCGGACGTGGGGAGGAATGCCACGCCCCCGCGGCCTGGGAGGCCTGTGGGTCACTGCGAGCCTCTGGGAGGTGAACGGATGCGTGCGGTCGGAAACCGCAAGGGCGCAAGGGGGCGGAGGGAGGCGCCTCCGCCATCGCCCGGGGCCACGCGCGTCGCCGCGGGAAGTGAACGGGGGCCCAGGCAGGACCATGGTGGCCGACCCGGGGACGGGATACAGTCCCGCGCCACGCGATGACCGCACAACTGCCGGCCGGGAGTGTCTTCGCACAGGACTATCGCGTCGAGCGCCCACTGGCCCAGGGCGGGATGGGGGCGGTCTACGTCGTCGAGCAGCTCTCCACCGGGCGCAAACGGGCCCTCAAGGTCATGCACCCCCGGCTCGTGCACGACCCGAAAAACCGCGCCCGGTTCGCCCAGGAGGCCCGGGTCGGAGCCTGGATCGGCAGCGAGCACATCGTCGAGGTCCTGGCCGCGGGCATCGACGCCCCCTCCGGGGTCCCCTGGATCGCGATGGAACTCCTGGAGGGCGAGACCCTTCTCATGAAGATCATGCGGGAGGACCGAGGGCGGGGGATGCCCATGACCGAGGTTCGGACCATCCTCGGGCAGCTCTGCAAGCCCCTCGTGGCGGCCCACGCCCGGGGCATCGTGCACCGCGACCTCAAGCCCGAGAACGTCTTCCTCGTGCCCCAACCCCGGCACGACGGCCCGTTGACGGTCAAGCTCCTTGACTTCGGCATCGCCAAGCTCATCGACCTCGCCCGGCCCGGGGCCAACAGCACCGAGGCCCTCGGCACCCCCCTGTGGATGGCCCCCGAGCAGAACCAACACGGCGAGATCGGCCCCCCCGCCGACGTGTGGGCCGTCGGGCTCCTGGCCTTCCTGATGTTGACCGGGCGGTTCTACTGGCGGGCGGCCAACGAGAACAACCTGGTGATCGCGGCCCTCCTGGGGGAGATGATGTTCAACCCCTTGCCGTCGGCCTCGGGGCGGGCCCGGGAGCTCGGCTGCGAGGATCGGATCCCCCCGGGGTTTGACGCGTGGTTCGGGCGGTGCGTGGCCCGCGACCCGGCCCACCGGTTTCCGACCGCGGCGGAGATGGTCCGGGCCATGGACGGGTGGCTCTCCGGGGTCTCGCCCGCCGAGGCCCGGGGCCAGGTGATGGTGGCTCCGACGGCCCCCGCCCGGGGTCATCCCGGGTCGATCTCGGGGGTGAGCGCCACGGTGGTCATGGACAGCCTCCCGGGGGCTCCCCAGGGCTTCACCTCGGCCTCGCAGCCTCCCACCCAGGTGGTAGCGGGCGGGGGGCCCGGATGGCGCCCGGAGAGGCCCTCGGCGGTTCCGTCACGGCGGCCCTCCCGGTGGAAGACGGTGGGGGTGCTCCTGCTCCTGCTCGTCGCGGTGTCGGCAGGGGTCGGAGCCTGGGGATGGTGGTACCACGGGTGGCACCTCGACTGGCCGATCGACCTCCACGGCGACCCGCCTCCGCGGCCCCATCGGGCCCCGACGACGGTCCCGACGACGGTTCCGACCCCGGCTCCGACGGGGCATCCGTCGTTGCCGTCGTTGCCGGCTCCGCAGGTTCCGCCGGGGATGCCTGGGCTGGGGGGTGGGCTGGGGGTGCCCAAGGCCGACAGCGGGACGTAGGCCCTACCAGGCGTAGACCCGGTCGGGGCCGAAGCGGGTCACGAGGCCGTCGACGTACCCGACGAGGGCGTCCCGGCGCCGCAGGAGCGAACGAATCTGGGCGTCGCTGAGGGGCGGGTGTTCGGGGTCGGGGTCGAGGGCCATCTCGGCCCGAACGGACGCCTCGGTGAGGCCCCGGGCCCGGTCGATCACGCTGCGACGAAACCGCTGGGTGCGCCGGAGCCAGTGCAGGCTCTGGCGCAGTTGGGAATCGAGGAAGGGCTCGTCGAAGGCCCCGTTGTTGTCGCGGTACAGGAGCTCGCCCTGGGCGTCGGCGGGGATGTTGGCCCCGCTCCAGCGGTCCCAGTTGCCGGTGAGGAGGTCGAAGACCAGGAGGGTCGAGATCTGTTCGAGGCGCGCGCTCTGGTCGGGGCGGAGGGCCGTGGAGAGCTGAAGCTGTCGGGTCCAGCGCTCGATCTCCGAGGGCCGGTCGACCCCGGAGTCGCGCAGGACGGGGACCCAGTACATCGCGGCCCCGCGGGCCCTGCCGTCGCGCTCGAACACCACGGGGCTGTCCGGGGCGAGGCGCAGGGTCGTCCGCCCGATCGCCCGCGACACCGCCGGCGGAACCCGGCTCAACCCCAGGAGCCGATTGAGCCGGAAGGCCGCGATCTCGGCCCGGTACCGCTCCCGGTGTGTGGTGGCGTGGGGTTTCCACCCGGCGTCGATGTCGCCCTCGAGGTCGAGGTGGAGGTTGACCGAGGTGCTCCCCACCGGCCGACGGGTGAGGATGGGCTGCGACCGGATGGCCTCCAGGATCTGGGCCTCGGGCAGCGGCCCGAAGGAGCGCTCCGCGGAGGTCTCCACGGGCGCTGGGACATCGGGAGCCGGGGCGGAAACATCGGGAGCCGGGGCGTCGGGAGCCGGGGCCGGGACGTCGGGAGGCGTCGGCGGGGGCGGGGCCGGGGTCGCGGGCGTGGACGCCCGGGGAACATGGGGGACGTCCCGCGCGGGTTGGGCCACCCCCGAGGGGCAGCCCACGAGAAGGGCGAGGAGGGGGAGGGCGCGCGCCGCGGGACGCATGGCCCGGGGGAGTACCACGGGTGGCGTGCCGAAATGAAGCGGAGGCCGTACATCGCAGCCAGAGCGACGTCGTGCGAGGATTCTCAAAGGTTGTGTTCGGAGTCGTTCGTACCAAACAAGTTGTGGCGGGGCCCGGCTCGCGATAGCGATAAAGGGATGGTCGACTCCCCGGTCTGGACGCTCGACGAGCTGCTGCGCTTCGGCGGACACCCCGACGACGCGGTGCGGGCCTGGGCCACCGCACGCCTCGGGGTCGCCCGCGCTCCGACCGCGTACGAGGCCCTCCTGCGGGCGCTGGACGACCCCTTCGCGGGGGTGCTCATGGAGGCCTTGCGTGCCCTCCAGACCCTCGGCCATCGCGTCGACACGACCCCCGCCCGAGACGCCCTGCGCAGCATCGCCACCCGCGGTGACGGCCAGCCCGACAGCGTCACCCGGCTGGCCGAGCAGGTGTTGCTTCGGGCGGGCGACGAGGAGGCCGCGGGGCGGGTCCTGGAGACCTGCTTCCGCGACGAGGTCGAGCTTGGGGCCTTGTGGTTTGCCCTCGTGGAGACGGCTCCCGGGCGGGTCTTGCATCGGGCCACGGAGCTGGGGCTGCTGTCCTCGCCGCGGATCAACCCCGTCGGGGCCGTGCTGATGCTCCCGCGGGTGGCGCCCCGCGAGGCCCTGCCCGCCCTGTACGCGAAGATCAACCCGATTGACGACAAGGGCTGGGGCGAGGTCCTCCTGCACGAGCTCCTGCTGCGGGCCGGGGCCGAGCACGTCTGCGACCCGGGGGCCGAAGACCTCGAGGCCCTCGCGGGCTGGCTGGAGGGCCGGGTCGCGGTGGCCACGGGCCCCACCCGCGAGGCGGTCGCGCGGTGGTTCTCGCGCAAGGCCTTCGAGGTCCCGCTCAAGGCCATCAGGGCTCGACAGTGGGGCGCTGCGGTGGCGTGGTGCGGGCAGTGGTGCGCCGCCCTGGAGGACGACGAAGACCGCGACGACGAGGCCGCCCAGTGGGCCCGGGGGGTCCTGCGGCTGATGGGGTCCGATCGGGCCCTGCGGGGTCGGCACGCCTTCGCGGCGGTGAGCCTCGCCGTGGCCGCGAGCGAGCGGGCCCTGGAGCGGACCCACCCCTTCGCGGCATGCAGCCTGGAGGAGCAGATCGTGCGGACCTGCATCAGCCCCGAGCCGAGCTGGCACGCCCAGGCGGCCACGGTGGCCCTGCGCTGGGGCCCTCCCCGGGGCGTGGCGGTCGAGGAGGCCGTGGCCCGGGCCGTCGAGGCCATGGAGAAGGCGCCCCCGTCGGCCCACGCGATCCTCCTGCGGCTCGCCGCCCGTCTGCCCGGGCTGATGCTGCCGGCGTCGACCCTCGACCTCGTGGAGCGCGACCCGGAGGGCGAGGGGGTCGAGCTGCGGCGCTACCTGGAGGCCCAACCCGAGGCCCTGCGGGCCCTCGGCCCCGGGTCCCTCGACGCCCGGGAGGGCCGCGCCCAACACGAGGTCCTTCAGTCGCTGGGGTTTCACAACGCCGCCTGGGTGACCGAGCTCCTGCGGCCGCGTTTCGAGGCCCTCCTGCACACCGACTACCCCGAACATCTCCTCACCACCCTGGAGCACCTCGGCGACGTGTCGTTTCTGCCCGCCCTCGTCGCGGCGTGGAAGCCGGGCGAGGAGCGCATCGCCCACACGGCCCGGCACCTGGCCCGCATCGCGGGCAGCGCCGACACCCTCTCCCCGGCCCTCGTGGCCGACGCCGAGAGGGCCCACCTCAAGGCCGCCCAGGCCCGGGCTCCGAGCGTCCTGGGGAGGGCCGCGGCCGTCGTCGGGAGCACCCCCTCGTCCACCGTCGAGCTCCGCTGCAACCGCTGCAAACGCAGGGGGCGCTACGTGCTCGGCCCGGCCCTCGTGCACCCCGACCCCCTGTGCAGCAAACGGGAGGGCTGGGACGGGGTGACCTTCTCCCGCATCGTGGTGTGCAAACACTGCGGGGCCGAGGACGACTACACCCTCGGCAACACGGCCCTCCTGTCCATCGTGACGGAGTCGCTGCAGCAGCGGACCAAGGGCTCCCGCCCGGAGGCCGAGGGGGCCGGGGCCGACCCCATGACCTTCGGACACGCCCGCCTGTCGGACGGGACGTCCATCCGCCGGGCCTCGGACGCCCTGCGCCACTGGCTGCAGAAGATCGACCGCAGCCCCAATGACGCCGAGGCCTGGCTGCGCCTGGGGCTCGTGTACAAGACCAACGACCGCGTCGAGGAGGCCGCCAAGGCCCTGCGCCGGGCCATGGCCCTGCGGCCCAAACACCTCGAGGCCCCGTCGGCCCTGCTCTCGCTCCTGCTCGAACGCGGACGGGTTCGGGAGGGGACCGACCTGTTGCCCGCCATCCTGGAGGCCCTGCCCCACAGCAGCGCCACGCCCCGGGTCCGGAGCCTCGCCGTACGCCCGCTGGTGCAGGTCCTGCGCGACGCCGTCGAGGCGGGGGTCTGGTGCGGGCTGCGGGTCTCCTGGAAGGACTCCGGGGGGACCGTACACCGCGGGAGCCTGGCCCTGAAGGGCATCACCCGCTGGGAGCGCTTGTGTAGTTTCCTCGGGCAGACGGGCCTCGTGCGGGCCGAGGTGTACACCGTCCCCGACGACCAGCACGACTCCGCCCTGGAGGAGCTCATCGAAGGCGACGAGCCCGTGACCCCCCCGGCGAGCAAGGGGCCTGCCCCCACCGTGCATGCGGGTCCCAAGCCCGGACGCAACGACCCATGCCACTGCGGGTCGGGGAAAAAATACAAGCGCTGCCACGGGGTGTAGGGCCGCGGAGGGGCCGCCGTACGAGGCGGGTCGAATCCCCTCGGGGTTTGTACTAGAGTCCGCCGCCTTGCGCCGCCGACGGGGACGTCTGCGGCGTTTCCCGAGGAGCGTTCGCGTGGCCAGGTTTATCGATGAGCTCAAGCGCACCCACAGTTGTGGGCAGGTGCGCGCGTCGGACATCGGCGCAGAGGTGGTGCTGTTTGGCTGGGTGCAATACTACCGCGACTTCGGCGGCCTGCGCTTCGTCGACCTGCGCGACCGTGACGGGCTCACCCAGGTGGTCTTCGACCCCGACGTGAGCTCCGAGGCCCACGGGCTCGCCGACACCTTCCGCCACGAGTGGGTGGTCGGGGTCCGCGGGGTCGTGCGCAGCCGGGGGATGCAATTCTCCAAGAAGAAGGGCGAGATGGTCTCGGCCCACAACACCAACCTCGCCACCGGAGAGGTCGAGATCCTCGTGAAGGAGGCCGTGGTCTTCAACCGCGCCGAGACCCCGCCCTTCGAGATCGAGGACGACGTGACCACCGGCGAGGAGAAGCGCCTCGAGTTTCGCTACCTCGACCTGCGCCGCCCGCGCCTGCAGAAGATCTTCCGCACCCGGGCCCTGATGAACCACACCGTACGCGACCACCTCGCGGCCGCGGGGTTCCTCGACCTGGAGACCCCCGTCCTGGTGAAGTACACCCCCGGGGGGGCCCGCAATTTCCTCGTCCCCTCGCGGCTCCACCAGGGCAAGTTCTACGCGCTGGCCGAGTCCCCGCAGCTCTTCAAGCAGCTCTACATGGTCGCGGGCTTCGACCGTTACTACCAGATCGTCAAGTGCTTCCGCGACGAGGACCTCCGCATCGACCGCCAGCCTGAGTTTACCCAGGTCGACATCGAGATGTCCTTCGTCAACCAGGATGACATCTTCGCCACCGTCGAGGGGCTCATCTTCGCCCTGTGGCGGGCCGTCTTCGGGGTCGACCTCGCCACCCTCTACCCCGACGGCCGCTTCCCGCGGATGCCCTTCGAGGAGTCGATGCGGCGCTTCGGCAACGACAAGCCCGACCTGCGCTTCGGCCTCGAGCACACCGACCTCACCGCCCTCGTCACCGAACACGCGGGGGGAGGGGTCCCCATGTTCGCCGAGATCGCCGAGGGGTACCGCAGCGGGGCCGACCGGCCCGAGCAGCCTGGCAAGATCGTCAAGGCCCTTGTCGTCCCGTCGCGCGCCGCCCTGTCCCGGGCCGACGCCGACAAGCTGGAGGAGTTCTGCAAGTCGATGGGCTCGCGGGGCCTGGCCCGGGCCCGCCTCGCCGACGACGGGACGTGGACCCAGTCGCCCCTCGCCAAGAGCATCACCCCGGCCCTGCGCGAGGCCATCAACGCCGCCACGGGGGCCAAGCCCGGCGACCTCCTGCTCTTCCAGCTCGGGGCCACCAGCCTCGTGCACACGGTGATGGCCAACCTCCGGCTGCACCTCGGCAAGAAGCTCGGGCTCATCCCGGCCTTCGGCACCCGCGACAACGACTGGCGTTTCCTCTGGGTGGTCGACCCCCCCCTGTTCGAGTACGACGACAAGACCGGGCAGTGGTCGCCGGCCCACCACGCCTTCACCCGCCCCCACGACGACTGCGTCCAGTACCTCGGCACCGACCCGGGACGGGTGCTCTGCCACCGGTACGACATCGTGCTCAACGGGTTCGAGATCGGCGGGGGATCGATCCGCCTGCACGACCCCGAGGTCCAGGCCCAGGTGTTTCGGGCCCTCGGGATCAGCGACGCCGAGGCCCGGCAGAAGTTCGGGTTTCTCCTCGATGCCTTGCGGTACGGGGCCCCGCCCCACGGGGGGATCGCCCTCGGGATGGACCGCATGGCCATGCTCTTCGCCGGCACCGAGAGCATCCGCGACGTGGTGGGATTCCCCAAGACCCAGAAGGGGACCGACCTCATGACCGAGGCCCCGGGCCCCGTCACCCCCGAGCAGCTCGCCGAGCTCAACGTGGCCGTCGTTCAGCCCGGCTGATCGCCCCGATTTCCTCTCCCTGCACCTCCTCCCGATAGGTCCCCCATGCGCCCGCTGCCCCTCCTCGGATGTCTCCTGGTCCTCGGGCTTCTCGTCGGCTGCGCGGTCACCGTGCAGGGCGGTCCCGGCACTGGCTCCGACGCCGCATCGAACGATGTCACGATCCCGGTCGATGGCGGGATCGTGGACGACACCGGGACGCCTCTGCCCTTCGACGGGGGCATCCCGAGGCAGGACGTCTTCGTCTCCGACGGCGTGGTGATGCGGCCCGACGCTCCGCTCCTCCCGCGGGATGTGTCCGCCTCCGGCGACCGACCCTCCGTGGGGTTCAGCTTCGTGGGGCGATGGCGGGCCGTGGCCATGGAGTTTACCGACGACGAGGGCAGAGCCCGTCGGATCCTCGATACGCCCACCAACGTCAGCCAACCCGGGGGGCCGCCGTTTACCGCCCGCATCAACGGGACCCTCCTCGTGGAGCCGCGGCGCCTCGTGTACGGGGTGGCCTTCCTCGTCCAGGAGCACATCCAGGGGTCTCCCGACGACGGGTCGGGGGGAGGCCTCAACGCCGGAGGGGCCGCCCTCGCCGGAACCCTCGACGACACCACCGGGGTCTTCCGGTTTGCCCCGGGCGACGAAGGGGCCGTGCGCCTCCAGGCTCGCCCCGACGGGACGGTCGCGATCGTCAGCCAGACCGACGGCAACGCCACGGTCTTTGCCCGCGACGTGTTTCCCGTACGGTTGAGCTCGGTGCAGGGGCGGGGGATCGTGCAGCGCCCTGCGTTTGCGCGGGGGGACTCCATCCACGCGGCCCTCTTCTGGGACGTGTCCGGGACGGGCCACTCCGAGTTTCTCACCGCGCCCCTGCGCTTCGGCCCCGAAGACTTCGTGTACTTCAACGTCCCGATGCTCCCGCTGCCCCCGCCCTCGGTGCGGGGCCGCGTGCGTGCGACCCCCGTGGCGGTGGCCTATCCCTCGGCCTACGTCGACCGCGACAACAACAACGTCCACACCGCCGCCGACGGCCCCCGGGCCGCCCCGACGGTGGCCATCGCCTGGCGCGGCGACGGGCCCCCGGGCGACCTTGCGGGCACGGCCTTCGAGGACCTCATGCCGGGGTACAGCTTCGCCGTCCTCGGGCAGTCGTACCCGAGCGGAGGGCTCCACCTCGTGCCCCTCGACAACCTCCACCCCATCGCCCCCGACGTGCCCTACCGCGACATGAGCCGCCCACTCCCCATCGCGGGCGACCTGCCCGACCTCGTGCCATGACCCTCGCCCCCGCGGGCCGACGGTTTCGGGCGGTCTGGCTCGGACGGGCCGCGTACCAGCCCACCCTGGAGCTACAACGGTCCCTGATGGCCCGCCGCATCGCGGGAACGGTGGGCGACACCCTCCTCCTGGTCGAGCACCCCGCGGTGATCACCCTCGGGCGCGGGGCCAAGGCCGACCACGTGCTCGCGGCCTCCGCGCTCCTGGCCGCCCGCGGCATCGACGTGGTCGAGACCGAACGCGGGGGCGACGTGACCTACCACGGCCCCGGCCAGCTCGTGGGCTACCCCCTCTTCGACCTGCACCCCGACCGCCAGGACGTACGCCGCTACGTACGCGACCTCGTGACCGTGATGGCCCGCCTCTGCGCCGACCACGGGGTGGCCGCGGGGCCTCGGAGCGACCTCATCGGGTGTTGGGTCGACGCCGACCGCCCCGCCCGTTGGGAGGGCCACGAGGCGGCCGCACGGCCCGCCAAGATCGGGGCCGTGGGGGTCAAGCTCGCCCGGTGGGTGACCATGCACGGGTTCGCCCTCAACGTGACCACCCGGCTCGCTGACTTCGACCTGATCGTCCCGTGTGGCATCCGCGAGCACCCGATGACCTCCCTCGAGGCCCTGGAGGCCCTCGGGGTGCACGATTCGCCCGCGATGGAGACCGTGGCCCGACGGGCCGCCGCCCACGTGTCCGCGGTGTTTTCGTCCGACCTCGAGGCCTTCGAGACCGCCGACAGCGCGGCGGGGTGGTTGCGCGGAGACCCGGCCTAGATGAATCTCTCCGTCATGCAGAGACTCCCCTTGGCCCTCCTGGGCGCGTGCCTCCTCGCAGCCTGCGCCGCCAACACCCCGATCGACGCGTTGAGCGAGCCCGGCGAGGACGCGGCCGCGGTCGAGGACGCGGCCCCCGAGGACGTCGGGGTGGACGCGGGCCACGACGAGGACGTCCCACGCGACACGGGCGTCGACGCGCGGCGCGACACGGGGACGGACGTGCCGCGCGATGTGGGCTTCGACGTGCCCCGGGACACAGGGATCGACGTGCCCCGGGACACAGGGATCGACGT
>CAYUSB010000011.1:0-91611 GCA_964447205.1 uncultured Myxococcaceae bacterium | reverse complement strand
TCGACGTGCCCCGGGACACAGGGATCGACGTGCCCCGGGACACAGGGATCGACGTAGGGCGCGACGTGGGCTTCGACGTGGGACGCGATGTGGGCTTCGACGTAGGCTTCGACACCGGTCCGACCGTGCCCCTGCCGCGGGACGCGCCCTCAGGGGCCGAGTGTCGGGCCCTGTTGACGCGCCTGGGGGTCAACTACACCGTGTCAGGCCCGACCATGGGGATCGCCAACCCGGTGACGGTCCAGACGCCCATCAACGGGGTCAATTTCCGCTACAACACGTTCACGGGGTCGCCCGGGCGGATGCTCATGGACTGCCGCCTCGGGGTGGCCCTGTGGCACCTCACCAACGCCTTGCGGACGCGCTGGGACGTGACCGACGTGATCCACCTCGGGGTGTACAACTACCGGTTCATCTCGGGCACGATGACCCTCAGCCAGCACGCCACGGCCACGGCCATCGACCTCAACAACTTCCGCACCTCGGCGGGGGTCACCCACTCCCTGGTCACCGAGTTTGTGGCCAACGGTCGGCCCACCTGCCCCCCCCGGGCCTCCAACCCCCGCGACCGGCTCCTCAAGGAGATCGCGTGCTGGATGTACGACTCGGGGGTCTTTCACATCATCCTCACGCCCAACTACAACAGCGCCCACCGCGACCATTTTCACGTCGACCTGACGACCGGGTCGCAGTTCGTGGGGCTGGAGATCCCGGGCGGGGTCGACCCCGAGCTCCCGCCCTTCTTCGAGCAGTTTATGGACGACCACTGAGGGCCAATACCCCGATGGCCCCCACCCCCAGCTTGTTTCGCGCGCGGCAGCGCCTGGAGGCCCTCGCCGTGGCCGCGGTGGGGGTGTCGATGGCGGCGGCCACGGGGGCGGTCTTTCGCCTCATGATGAGCCACGGGGAGAGCGCGGCCTTCGTGTGGTACACGGCGGTTCCGACCCTGGTGTCGGGCACGGTATGGGCGGTGCTCCTGCGGTGGCGCAAGACCGTCGGGAGCTCGTCGCTGCGGATGGGGTGGCTCCTGTCGGTGCCCCTGGCCGCGCTCAACGGGGCCCTGGCCGCGGGCCTCCTGATGCTCTCCGAGTACCCTCGGGACGGGGCCCTCGGGCGTTTTTTCCTGGGCATGCTGATGGGGGCGAGCTTCGGGGCCCTGTTCTGGATCCCGGGGCTGGTCGCGACCCTGGTGCTCTTCGGGGTTCCCATCGCCCGGGCCCAGCGGATGGCGGCTCGGGGGCTGGTGGGGCAGGAGCGCGGGGACGGGTTTGTGGGGGCGGCGAGCGCCCTGGTGTCCCTCGGGGCCCTGGTGTCGGCGACTACGGAGACCGCGCGGCGGGGAGGGGGCTCCGCGGTGGCGGTTCTGGCGGCGACGGGGATGGCCCTGGGCCTCGCGGCCATGGCCCTGGCCTGGTGGCGCGACCGGGAACGACGGGCCTTCGTGGCCGCGGTCGAGGCCGGCAGGGTCGAGCACTTTCGTATCGAACCCAGCTCCGAAGGCAAGGTCCTCGTGCGCATCGTGACCCAGGGGCAGGGGTACCGCGTGGCCGATTTCGCCGAGGAGGTGGCAGCCCTCGACCGCGCGGGCGAGGTCACCCGGACGGGGGGCGATCGCTGAGGAAGCGTAACAAGCGTCTCCATTGGATGAATCGTTGAAACCGGGCCGTAACCAACGCCCCAATGGCACCGAGGCACGCGCGGGAGGGAGCCATGGGGCGACGGCTGGTGGTGGTGGCGTGTGGCATGGTCTGCGCGTGCATCTCGCCCTTCTCTCCGGAAGAGGTTGGGCGGGCTGTGCAGTGGCTCATCGTAGGAAACGAGGTGTCGTTTCCGTCGCCCTCGGTCAGTCCGATCGCTGCGATCCCGGGGCCCGTGTCGATCGTGCCGCTCGCCCACCGTCGCTGGGTCGGTTTCGCCAGCGGCGCGGGCTTCCAGCGGGTGACCGTCGACGACCAGTGGACGGTGCGCTCTGCAGGGGCTCCGATGACAGCGGCCTGGGGCGTAGTGGCAGGGCAGGGGTCGACGCTCCTGGGCGCGTGGAATGTCGGCCACCCCGTCGTGGCGCTTCACATCGGGGCCTTCTCCTCGACCGGAGCCGTGATGGGTTCCCCGACGGTGTTTCCCACGATCGGGCCCTCGATTTCCAATCCGCCCACGAGCGGGCCCGCCCTCGCGGCCTTTGGCAGCGGGGCCCTGGTCGCGTGGCCTTCCGTAGGGGGCGGGGCGATCGTCGTGCGGGTGGTGCGGGTCAACGCGGCGGGTGCCCCGCTCGACCCCGTGGCGGGCGTCGCCATCTCGACCCCGGGCCAGCCCACCGACTCCTTGTCGATCGCGTGTTTGACCACGAGCTGTCCCCTGCACGGGGTTGTCGGACGTCGGCGACCCGGTCATGCCGCCCCTGGACGACGACGGAGGGTGCTCGGTCGGCCCGGGTGCGAAGACGGGGGGTGTGGGCGCGGGGTGCTCGGCCTGGCGATGCTGGTGGCGGCGTCGGTGCGGCGTCGACGCCGCCGTCGCTGAGCGCTACGGGCCCTGCGATCCCAGGCGGTCGCGCTCACCCTTGCCGAGGGTGGGGTCGAGGGCGATCAGCGCGAGGGCCAGGACGACGAAGGCCGCGGTGTGAATCGCCATCGGGATGGGGTCGGTTGGGAAGTTCCGTTGGGTGTTGTTCAGGTGCGCCCCGACGTGGGCGAGGACCACCATGAGCAGGCTCGCCCCCGTGCGGTTGTAGAGCCAGGTGTAGGCCACGCTCCCCGCGACAAACATCGGGATCGACGCGGCCAGGCCCCCGAACGAGACGCCCACGATCTGAAACATGAACAGGTGCCACAGGGCCCAGAGCACCCCGAGCACCACGCTCGCCCGGATCGGGCCGAGGCCCTCTTGCATGCGCGGCAGGGCGTACCCGCGCCAGCCGATCTCTTCGCCGAGGGGAAAGACCACCATGGCCACCAGGCGCTCGGGCTCGACCGGGAGACAGAACCAGGGCCCCGAGTGCTGCCCCCCGAACAGCACAAACACCGCCTTGCCCACCACGTACAGGGCCCCCGGGCCGAGCAGGGCCACGAGGTACCACCCCGGGTGCAGCCGCCACCTCCCGAGCGGGCGAAACAGCCCACGGACACCCCCGCGCTCGGGCTCTCCGCGGGCCACGAGCACGGCCGCCAGGAGCGGACCAAAGGCGCCCAGACCGGTGAGCGGGAGGTACTTCTCCGCAGGGCCCGCGATGACCCCGAGGGTCGCGAGCAGGGCCGGGAGCTGGCACAGCCACGTGAGTCCAAACGCGGCGCCAAAGAAGAGAACGGTGCGGGGGTGCATCGGGATGAGGGTCGCCCCGTGCGGCCCTCCAGCGCAGTGCGGAAACACGCCAATGGGCTGATCAGGCGCGCCAGAGCCCTGGAGCCTACGGCACGGGGCGGCGGGACGATCGGGCCTGCTCGGGGGTTTGGCCCGTCCAGCGCTTGAAGGCGTGATGGATCTCGGCCGCGGCGCACTCGTCGGCGTGCCGTCGCAGCGCGCCCTCCGACCAGGGGTGCACGTACCGAAGGGCGAGGCCGCCCGGACACGCTGCGAGGGCGCTCCGCGGTCCGTCGCCCCAGTATCGCTGGTATCGAACCATACGCTCCAGGGCCACCCCCAGGGTGGGGCTCGCCATGAGCAGAAGGGCCCCGGGGTCGTGGGGCAGGGCCTCTCCGACCCCGAGGGCGAGGTGCAGCCCGAGGTTGTCGTCGCCCGTGAGGGCCACAGCCCGCGCTCCGAGGCGTTCGGCGGTGGTGTACGGAACACGGGCCCCGGGTTCGGCGAGGGAGGCCCGGTGGACGCCTGCGGACCGGCAGAGGGCCTCGGGGTCGTGGCCGTGGCGCGCGACAAAGTCTACGAGCCGCAAGAGCACCTTGCCCGAGATGGCGCCCGTCGCGCGGGAGGTTCCCTCGGGGGTCGACTTGGGCATTGGGGCGGTGAGTCTACAACAGCCGACCGCTACCGCAGATCGACCACCGGGGCAGCCAACAATCCACTGGGGGCAGAGCCGATGCATTCGTTATGGAACACGAGTTTAGATCAGACCGAAGTCGTAGGTCTCAAGCAGTTGGCCCAGGAGGCGGGCGTTTCGGGGGTCCATGAAGGATGACCCCAAGGGGCGGGCCAGGACGACGGCGCTGGCTCTGTCGAAGAGCGCGACGCTGAAGCGTGCAGGGTCGTGACGCGCGCGGTAGATGAGCCCGTCGGGGGCCTTGGGGTGCTCGTGCAGGGCCGCAGACCAGGCCTGGCTGAGGGCGTAGTCCGAGCCCGCGCAGAGGGCCGCGTCGGCGCCGATGCGCGCGAGGCCGTGGGCACGGAGGTCCACGAGGCGGAGCGGACGGCTCGCCGTGACCTTCGCGAGCCCGCGGGCAGCGAGTTGGGCGCGGTCGATGGCGCGGACACCGGTTGTGTGACCGAAGGTCTCGATGAAGGCACCGTGCGGGTCGCGGGCGAGGTAGAGGACGCCGTAGTCACGCGCGCCGGAGACGGCGGCGGGCGCGTCGTAGCGGTTGTCGCCCGTCTTGCCGAAGAAGATCGGGAGGTGCGCGATCGGGTATACACGCCACCAGGTGGCCTTGACGCGTGTGATGGGGAGAGGACGGGCGGAGAGGTCTCGCGGCGGATGCGGGTGGGGCGTGAAGGGCTTCATGACACAAGGGTAGGGCGATCAAAGAACTGCCGCGGAATGCACGCCAGCACTACGCCGCGCCGTGCGTGTCAAACGCCCTGGCGGCGTGGAGGACGGGGGCGGTGTCGCCGCGCCGCAAGCGGTCGAGCGGGCGGTCGTCGTCGAGGCGCAGATTGCTCGTGAGGAAGAAGCGCAGACACGACCAGGGCGAGTTCTTTACGTCGTAAAGAACGGCGAGGGTCTCCTCGAGCCCCCCGAGCACGCCCTCCTCCGTGAACTGCCAGCGGGGGTAGAGGTTTTTGCGGAGGCCGAGGTCGATCGCGAGCAGCTTCCCGTGTGCACGACGGAGGTCCACGGCCTGCCGCGAGATGCCGAGGAGCTCGGCCACCTCCTGGGCCCCGATGGCTCCCCCCTCGTCGTTGAGGAGGTCGAACTGGCGCTTCATCCCGCGGGCGCGGGCCGCGGCGAGCGCGTCGTGCTCGCGGAGATAGTCCTGGACGGCGCTGGTCTGGAGGATCGTGAGCAGGGTAGCGATGCCGGACTCCGATGCCTGCGGGGACCCGGACTGGGGGCGGAAGGTCTCGCGGAGCACGGTCTTCCCCTTGGGGTCGATGGCGGTGACCGTCCAGGAGCCCAGGCTCGACTCGCCGACAACGCGCGCGCCAGAGGATGCCTTCGGGATCGTCATGGGGAGATCCTTGACGGTCTTGTCGACTCTGTCAAGTACGTCAAGTCAGGGAGCCTCTGCCCGCGGTCGCGACCGCTACCGCAGATCGACCACCGCGTTGGTCGCCACCGTGCCGCCGCTCACCTGGCAGGTGCTCCCGGCGATCATCACGAGGCTACGGAGCCCGGGGTCGAACACCACCCCGGCCCCGATCCGTCCGAGGCCCGCGGTCATCGGGTCGGCCCGCATCGTGCCGAGCAGGGCCTCCCGAACCCCCGTCGGCTCGGGGCGCACGAGCCACACCTGCTCGGCGCAGCGCCCCCCGACCACAAGAAACCCGCAGCCCACCGGGTCCCAGGGGAGGGCATCGCCCGACCGGGGCAGGACATCGGCCGCTCCGTCGAGGCGGGTCCACACGGGTCGATCGCCGGGGGACAGGGACCACACGCTGCGATCGAGGCCGTCGGGGTTGGACCCCCCGAGCATCACGACGGCCCCGGTGCGGGGGTCGACGCCCGCCACCCGGGCGCTGGCCGCAGGGGGGCTCTGGGCGGCCGGGACGAGGACCTCCCAGCGGGTCGTGGCCCCGTCGAGGCGGACCCGCCAGGTCGTCGCGAAGGGCTGCGGATCGGCCGTGTCGATCCCTCGTCCCCCGTGCACGACGACCGCCCCACGCCCGGGGTCGAACACCGCCGTCACGCCCGTGCAGGGGCCCCCGGGGTGTTCGCCCGCGGTCGCAAACTGCAGGGCGTCGTCGTCGACCTGGACCCGCAGCACCCGCGGGGTCCACATGCCGCCGAGGAACGATCCCCCCACGACGATCGCAGTGCGGGGCGGATCGATCCAGGCGAGGCCCGTAAAGATGCCGAGCTCGACCGGGCTCGACCCGAGGGGCCGGGCCTGGCCGTCGCGGGTCGAGACCGCGTACACCTCGCGGGTCGACCGACCGCCGACGGGCAGCCCCCCGAGCACGAGGGCCCGCTGTCGGGTCGGGTCGTGCAGGACCATCGGGCTCAGCCGCGTCGGGGCCGCCACCGACCGCACCGAACGCGGCGACGGGAGGGCCGCGCCGTCGCAGCCGGCCTCCAGGGGCGGAGGGCGGCTCAAGGTACGATCGACCGCGCCGTCGAGCGGGACGGGACGATCGTCCAGCCCGCTGTCGAGGTCGGGGGGAAGGTACTGCTCGCGATCGAGCCCCACCCGGGCCCCGCACCCGCACAGACCGCAGAGGGCGAGGGCCACCCACCCCGCCCCGCTCACGGAACCCATCGCACCACCTCGCGGGTAAACTCCCACCGCTGGACGTCGCGTCCGCCCACGACGTAGAGCCCGCAGTCGACCCACACGCTCGCCGACTCTCGCCGACGCGACGCCTCGGGGGGCGGCTCGGCCTCGAACCAACGGTCGACCCGCGGGTCGTAGCGGCCCGCGCTCACCGCCCCGCCCGGCGTGAGGGTCCAGACGTACAGGTCGCTCCCGGTCCAGACGCCGGGGTGCTCGAACGAGCCTGACTGCTGCGCGGGCCCCGGGACCCCGAGAGAGTGTACGGGCATCCACACGTCGGGCCCGGCGAAGTACCTGCCGCCCGTACGCAGCGTGGTCGACCCGTTGGTGCCGCCCCAGACGAGCACGGAGTCTCCGATCGACCACGCGCCGTGTCTCCATCGGGGAGCGGGGGCCCCGGTGCGCGTGACGCTGCTCCATCGGCGGGCGGCCACGTCGTAGCGCCACCCGTCGTTGCGCGGAACCCCTGTGTCCGTCGTCACATCGCTGCCGCCCCACACGACCACCTCCGCCCCGTCGGCCACCATGGTGTACGAGGCCCGAGCGGTCTGTTCGCGCGGGGCGAGGACGGTCTCCCAGCGGTCGGTGCGGGGGTCGTACAGGGCAAACTCATTGTGGTCCCCGTCGGTCGTGCCGCCTCCGACAAACACCATGCCCGCCACCCACACCGCCTGATGGACGTGGGTCTGGGGGGCCTGGTCCGTGGGCAGTTCTCGTGACGATCCGTCCAGCCCGAGGCGTACCCCGCGCCGTTCGAGGGCGCTCCACAGGAAGATCTCCTGGGACGTGGGCATCCACACGAGCGAGAGGTATCGGGACTCGGCGGTGAGCCCGGCCGACGCGAGGCGCGACCACCGAGGGCCTGTCGGGTCGAAGACCCAGGTGTCGGTGACGACGGCCCGCGTGTCGTAGCCCCCGATCACGGCGAGCTGACGCCCGGCCGCGACCACCGACGCGTTGGCCCGCTCGGAAAACCCATCCGGAACCGCCACGGTCTCCCACCGCCCCAGGGGCCGTCCTGCCCGCGCGGGGCAGCCCTCGATCGGGCCGAGGGCTACGTCGTCAGGGCCCGCGTCGCGGGTCGTGGGCGGGTTGTTCCCGTGTACGTTGGCGGCGCAGGCGACGAGCGAGGCGGCGAGCACCGGCCAGAGGATCGAGGGGTGGGTGGACATCGTGCGGGGGAGCCGTCGGTCGCGGAGTCTGACCCATCGCCGGGCCGGGGTCTACGCCGTGTCGGTGCGGTCGGGGCGGTGGTCTCGACCGCACGTCGACCGACGCGGGACCCGTCCAGTCGGGTACCGTCGGGCCCTGGTCGTGTCGCCCACTCCCCGAGAGGTCTCTCGCGTCGTCCCGTGGATCCTCCTCGGGCTCGTGGTGGTGTGGACGACCGTGTTGCGGCTTCGGCTGATCGCCGCGGGGCCCGACCCCGACCTCGACGCCTACCTCCACTTCCAGGTGGGGATGCGGCTGGCCTCTGCCGAGCGCGTCGGTCTGGCGGGCCACTGGGTCTGGCTCCCGTTGTGGCACTTCGTCGACGCGGCCGTGATCGCCCTCGGGGGCGGCATCGTCGTCGTGCGGTACCTCTCGGTGGCGTGCACCGCGGCCTCCTCGGTCGCCCTCACGTGTCTGCTCCGTCGTCACCTCACGGCCCGGCCCGCCGAGGCCCCGTGGCTGGACGTCGCCGAGCGTGGGATCCCCTTCGCCGCGGGGGCCATGTTTGCCCTGTGGCCGCTCAACCTACGCGGAGGGGCCTCGGCCGAGCCCGAGGCCTTCTTCCAGCTCGTCGTGGTCGGGGCCGCCCTCGCGTGGCAGGCGCGGCGTCCGGTGGCCGCGGGGGTCGCCCTCTCCGTCGCGGTGATGCTGCGGTACGAGGGGTGGCCCCTCGTGGGGGCCTTTGCGGGGCTGTGGTGGTTTGGGGAGCGCAGCCGCCGTACCGCCGTCGCGTGGGTTCTGCCCGCGGCGGCGGTGGCGATGTGGTGCGTGGTGCACCGGGTCGGGATGGGGGAGTGGTTCGGTTTTGTGCGCGAAAACCGCGCGTACGTGGCCCGCGCCTGGCAGGAGTTTCGTCTCGCAGCGCGGCCCCAGGCCCGTGTCTACCTGGCGCCTCTGTGGTACGCCGTCGTCCTCCCGGTGGGGGCCCTGCACCTGTGGGCCGTGTGGCTCGTGCCCGGGGCCGTGTGGCTCGTTCGCCGTGGCCCTCGGGCTCTCACCGTCAGCAGCCTCGTGCTCCTCGCTACGGTCACGGGGGTGTGGGTCACGCGGCGCAACCTCGGGCTCGATCGCCACTTCGCGGCCCTCGTCCCGGCGTACGCCACGATGGCGGCCGCGGGCCTTGTGGCCACCGTGGCCTTCGCCGCGGGGCGTGTGGGCGGGCGCTTCGTGCGGGGGGCCGTGGCCGTGGCCCTGGTGTTGTCGCTGGCGGGTTTCGTACGGTGGCGCGTGCGATCGGCCGAGCGGGTGTACCGGCGCGCCGCCACGGCGGCCTTTGTGTCCGAGCGGACCGCGGCCGACATCCTCCGGCGGCAGAGCCTCCCGGATGCGACCGTGTTCTCGCAGAACGCGCTGGTGATGGCGTTTGCGGGGCTTCCGTGGTCGCGCTACGTCGACCGCAACCCGGCCCGCCTCCGCGAGGGTGACCTTCTGGTCGAGAGCGTCCACCACGGCGAGGCCTGGGTCGCGGCCCGGCCCGATCAGACGGTCGCCCTGCGCGAGGGGGTGGAGGTGCTGCACCGGAGCGGGACCGTGATCCTGCTGCGACGGCGGGCACCCGCGACCTTCGACCGGGCCCTCTTGCGCCGACGCCCGCGTCGGTAGGCGGCACGCAGAGGGGGGGCGGCGAGCGACGAACCGCAAGGGCGCAAGGGCCGCAAGGGGGCGGATGTCGGGGGGGGGCACGCCGCCCACCTACACACCAGGACGACCCTGCCAGGTCTGTCACGTCGAGGGCAGCGGGCTCCGCCCCCGCAGGCGTCCCACCTGCGCGACGACGTAGAGAACCGCGCGCACGAAGGGGCTCGTCATCCGCGACGCCCCCGGGTCGACGAAGGTGAGGTACATCGCCATGCGCGTGAGGTCGGGTTGGGCGAGGGCCCGCTCAAAACGCGCCCCGTGCGTCACGGTGCAGCGCACGGGCTGTGACCGGGACGGGTTCCAGAACCGGTGCGGGGTGCCGGCCGGGAGGGTCAGGGCGTCGCCGCGCCGCAGGGTCTTCGCCTCCCCCCGCACCTCGAAGACGATCTCCCCGTCGAGGACCTCGATGCCCTCGTCGTCGTCGTGCGAGTGCATCGGCGGACCCCTCCCCTGGGGCCCGAGCTCCATCTCGAAGACAAAAACCCCGCCGTCGTCACTTGAACGGATGCAGGTAAAAATCTCCCCGGCCCGGGGACTCAAGACCTCTCCTGGACGCATTGGCTCCTCCTTCTCTCGGTCAGGTTGACTTCGTACGCCTGGGACGCGCCGTCGAGGCGCGCCCGAGGGCGTCGAGCACGGTCCGCACGAGCCACTGCACGTGCCCGATGGAGGCCTCGAGATCGAGGCCCGCCGCGGTCAGGTAGCTCCACCCCGCGGCCGACAGGGGCATCCGGAGGGCCGCCGCTGCCGAGGCCCGCTCCGACGCCGGAGCGCCCGGGAAGGCCGTGTCGAGCAGGGCCCCGAGGGCCCGGAGGTTGTCCGCGCGGCTCCGTTGCAGGAAGGGCACGGCCCAGGGGGCCATCACCAGGGCCATCACCAGGGCCCGGTTGTCCTCGAAGGTCGTGTAGAGGGCCCGAACGTACGCCTCCAGCCCGTGGGCCTCCGCGCACAGGGGCACCCCCGCCCGCCCCTGAAACCGCGGCCGCAGGGCCTCGTAGAGCGCGTCGCGGCTCGCGAAGTACCGATACACCGTGCGCTCTGCGACCCCCGCCTCCGCCGCCACCGCGCGCATGGTTGGCTCCCGCTCGCCCTCGATCACGGCCAGGGCCGCCACCAGGAGCCGCTCGCGCACCGCATCGGTCTGCTCGCCACGCAGTCCGGAGGTGCGAGGTGCCGATGGCATACCGATTGACTTCATGTCATACAGTATGACAGATCACAGACCCCGGCGCAAGGCTTGTCTCCTCGCCTCGACGGCCGGATCGGGTATCCTCGGCCCCGCGGGAGCCCCTGCGATGATCGTGCAACCTCTTCGATGCTGCCAGTGCGGGGCGGGTCTGACCGATCCGGGCGACGCCAGCTTCATCCCCTGCGCCTACTGCAAGCACGTCCACGCGGTGCACCGGACGGCCCCCGCCCGCGGGGCCGCGCAGTACACCCGGGGGCAGGCGGTGGTCGTGTATTGGGGTCGGTCGTGGTGGGACGCCCGGGTCCTGGCCGAGGTGGGGCCGCAGCGTTGGCGCATCCACTACGACGGGTACGGCAGCGGGTACGACGAGGACGTGGGGCCCGACCGCATCCGCCCCCGCGACGACGCAGCCCACGGCGGCGGGCCCGAACCCCAGGGCCTGCAGTACCCGGCCGGATCGGCCGTCGATGTTCTGTGGAAGCAGCGCTGGTATCCCGGGGTGGTGCTCCGCGCGGAGGGCCCCGCGGCGTGGCTGATTCACTACGAAGGGTACAACGACAGTTGGGATGAGATCGTCGGCCCCGCGCGCATCCGTCCGCGCTCCCCCGCGGCGCTGGAGGCGCAGAGGAAGGGCTGCGGGGCGGTGTTCGCCCTGGCCGCGTTCGGGGCCCTGGCAGCGCTCGTGGCGACCGTCGCGGGCGTGGTGTGACCCCGACCCCCGGGGGCCCTCAGACCGCCTTGCGGGCCTCGGCCAGGGCGGCGAGCTCCTCGGCGATGCGGCGCTCCAGGAGGGCCACCAGCTCGGGGTCGTCGGCCTCCCACTGGTCGGGCACGTCGAGCACGATCACCGGGCACGGAGGGGGCCCGAAGCGGGCCTCGAGCTGCTCGCGGTGGCGCTTCTCCATCACCATCACCACCGTGGCCCACGCGAGCCCCCGCTCGCTCACCCGAACCCTGGCCGCCCGGGCCGTCCCCGCCGAGCGCGCGGAGACCCCGGGCCAGCCGCGCACCACGCGTTCGGCCGTCGGGCTGCGCCACAGGTTGCGGCTGCAGACGAAGAGCACGCGCACCGGGGCGCCATCGTCGAGTTTCGGGCGGGTCATGGCGGTCGTCAGGGTCATCTACTCTATACCGAGGCGAGGGCGGTGGTGATGCGATCGCCGTCTGCGTCGCGGACGACCCAGGCGGCGACCCCGTGGGCCGCGGCGGCGAGGTCGTCGCCGAGGGTGAGCCCGATGCCTGCGGCCCCGAGGCGCTCGCCCACGGCCCGATCGCGGGCGGCCACGAGCGACCCTCCGCCCGACAGGGCGCACCCCGCCCAGGCCCGGCCTCCGGTGCGCAGGACGGCCAGGGGGAGGGCGAGGGGGAGGCGCGACCCGGGGCTGTACCGTGCCACCCCCTTGCGTGGCGCCGGGAGGATCGACGCGAGCCCCAGGGCATACGGCGTATCCAGGGTTGCGGCCGTCGGCGGAACACACCAGCACGCCGCGGCGGTCACCCCGTGCATGTCGGCGGCCACCACCCCCTCCATGGGGTGCTCGGGCAGGGGGTCGGGCGACTGGGGGCCGTGCAGGCGGCCGCGGGGGGGGGTGAAGGCCTCGTGTTCGCCGTCGGTGCAGGCGGGCAGGGGGACCACCGGGGCGGCCACGGCCACGAGGTCGTCGTCGGTGAAGAGACCTTCGGCCACGGGGCCCGCGGCGTCCATCACGGCCCGCCAGATGCCTTCCCGGGCGAAGGCGTCGACCCCGATCCGCGCGAACCGATCGAGGAACTTCATCCGGGCCCGCGTGGCCGGGTCGGCCCCGTCGTCGCGCAGGGCCCCGGCGCTCACCTGCACGAGCTGTTGCAGGGTGAGCTCGCCGAAGCGGGTCTGGGCCGCGATCACCGCGGGCAGGAGGCCCGGCACGGCGGCCGTCCAATGGTCGGGGACCACCTCGGGTTTGCGCAGCCTGCGACGGGCCCGAAGCCCCGGGGCCCGCGGCCGTCCGTCGATGAAGTGATGACCCACCCCGGGGCCTACCACGAGCAGGCCTCCGCCTCCGAGGAGGGCGGCCTCTCCGGCCCGGGTGGCCCCGGCCAGGAGGCCCGCGAGCACCATGTCGACGGCGTTGCCTCCCTCGACCCGGGCCCGTCGGGCGGCCTCTTCGGTGACCGGATCGCGGGCCCGCACGGCGTTGCGCCCGGGGCGGTCCTGGGTGGTCGGGGCGGAGGGCTCCATCACGCCTCGTCCTCGTCGTCGTCCTCTTCGTCGTCGTCGCCGTCGTCGTCGGCCTGCTCGTCGTCTTCCTCGTCGCCGGCCAGGTCTCCGAGCTCGGCGAAGCGGCGGTCGACGAGCTTACGCAGCCCGATCGACTCGCGCCACGCGTTGGCCGAGGCGAAGACCACGTAGGCCGTGGCAGCCCCGTCGAGGGACTCGGCCACGGCCTCCAGGCGGCTCATGGTGTAGGCCCGGTCGGCCCCGAGGCCGCGGAGGCGGGCGTAGACCACGGGCTCGTCGTCGAGGGTGTCGTGGAGGGGGTCGCTCACCACCACCACCCCGTGTTTTTTGGCCACGGCCAGGGCCTCTTCGCGGTGCCACAGGCCGGCCGGGTCCCACACGACGGTCGTGGCCACGCGGGCGGCCCGCTCGAGGACGGGCTCGAAGCGTTTGAGGGCCACGCTGTTGGGGGAGACGGCCATGGGGGTGCGAAAGACCGCCACGGTGGCCCCGAGGGCGTCGACGAGGTTGGTGAAACGATCGAGCTCGGCCCGGAGCTGGCCCGGGTCGCGCAGGGGCCAGTCGGGGGCCCCGTAGAGAGAAGGCGGAGCGACCAGGGCGTAGGTGAAGCCCTCGGGGCCCGCGCGACGCCACTGGGCGAGGGTCTTGGGGGAGGGGAGCGGATTGCGGAGGGTGAACTCCACAAAGGACAGGCGCGTGACGTAGCGGGCCCGGGGGCGCGCGAAGTCGGCACAACCAACGTGATAGGCGGTCATGGTGACAATGGCGCGGGAAGCTGCCACCTCCCCGCCCTGGAGGCAACCGCGCGACGCGACGAACGACGTTGCCAGCGCAGGGCCTCGTCGGGGAGGGCCGACATCTGGCGCAGAACGGCCTCCGCGAATCGGGTCACGGCGGCGAGGCCGGGGTAGTCGAGGGTGGGCGGGTCGTCGCTCGGGGCGTGGTAGTCGGGGTGCAGGCCCGTGAAGAAGAAGAGGGTGGGGACCCGGACCCGGGAGAAGTTCATGTGGTCGGAGGCCCCCCAGGAGCCGCGCCACGATTCCCACGGGCGGGCGTCGAGGTGGAAGCTGTCGTTGGCGGTGTGGACGGCCCGCTGCACCGCGGGCCCGAGCCCGGAGCCCTCGACGAAGAGGCGGCACCCGTTGAGTCGGCCCACCATGTCCATGTTCATCATGGCCCCGACCTGCTGGGTGGCCGGCAAGGGGTGCTCGACGAGAAACCGCGACCCGAGGAGCCCGAGCTCCTCCGCCCCGAACCACACCAGGACCACGGTGCGCTCGACCGGTCGGGCCCGGAGCTGCCGTGCGAGCTCCAGGAGGGCGGCCACGCCCGAGGCGTTGTCGTCGGCCCCGTTGTGAATCTCCGTGCTGCCCGGAGCCCGGGAGCTCGGCCCTCCGTGGCCGATGTGATCGCGGTGGGCCCCGAGCACGAAGACCGGGCGGGTGGCGGCGTCGGGGGCCGTTCCTGGGATGCGGGCCAGGACGTTGCTCGTGCGCAAGGCCCCGGGGGGCAGCGGGTCGGTGAGGGGTTGGGCGCTGGCGTGGTGTCCGGGGCGGCCGGGGAGCACGGCGAAGGGCTGTTCGAAGCCGGATTCGCCCGCGGGTTCGAGCCCGAGGGCGGTGAGGTTGCGCACGAGGTAGGCCACGGTCTCGGCGTCGCCGGGCGTTCCCGTCCCGCGGCCTTCGCGGGCGTCGTCGGCGAGGTACTCCACCGTATGCTGCAGCCGCAGGGCCACGTCGCGGGGCCCCCGGACGCACTGGGTGGCTCCCCCGGTGCGGGGCTGGGCGTGACCGTGGCAGCCCCCGAGCACGAGGGCGGCCCACAAGGCCCCCCACCCCATTCTCTTGTCCCCGCGCATGGTCAGTGAACCCTCGGGGTCACGGGTCCCGCCGCGACGATCTCGGCCTCGCGGGCGGCGAGGAAGGCGATGCGGTCGGTGGCCCGGTCTTCGCCGAAGATCTCCTCGGCCAGGGAGGCGAAGAGGCGATGGTGGTGGGCCTCGGACACGAAGAGGTCGTGGTACCAGCCGCGCAGGGCCTCGGTGGGCGCGTGGCGGGACAGGAGCTGAAACCGCTCGCACGAGCGGGCCTCGATGATGGCGGCCACGGCGAGGCGGTCGAGGAGGGGCACCCCCTTGCCGTCGTCGAGGGCCCGGCGGAGCGATTTGGCGTAGACGTCCTCCTCGGGGGGGCGAGCGGCGACCCCGCGGCGCTGCATCTCGGCGTAGACCTGCTGGACGTGCTCGAGCTCTTCGCGGGCGAGGGCGGTGAGGCCCATCACGAGGCGCGGGTGCATGGGGTACCGGGCCACGAGGGCCGTGGAGTTGGAGGCGGCCTTGAGCTCGCAGTGCAGGTGGTCGAGGAGCACGGCGTCGAGGTCGGCGAGGGCTACGTCGACCCAACGGGGGTCGGTGGAGGAGACGAGTCCGAGCATCGCGGGCTCCGCGCAAACAGGGAGAGAAACGGGCCTCGCGGTGTAGCACACCCGGGGCACCTGGAGTTCGGAGGCGGGGTGAGACGCATCGGGTGATGCGGCCCGAGGAGTTCATGGGCTGTCTGGCTGCGGCGTTCGAGGGCGGCGTGACCGCAGGCGCTTGTTTGACCCGCTGGGATTGGGCCAAGCCGGCGGAGAGGCAGAGCAGGCCGCCGAGGGCTGCGGACAAGAGCGCGCGGCTGGCGACCGGCGTACGCGAAGCGAGGGGGAGAAAGGAATCGTGTATGAGGATCGCGCCGAGCCTGGGAGATGCGAGGCTCGGCGTACGAACGTGCCGCGGTTACGGGAAGCAGTAGCCCGAGGCGCTGGGGTTGCTGGTGCTCATGGCGCCGTTGCAGGTGCCCTCGGCGCAGGGGTGGGTGGCGTCGCAGGTCGTGGCGCACACCGAGGGAGCGCCGGGGCTGGGGCGGCCGCAGCCGAGGTTCGGGCCGCAGTCGTTGACGAAGGTACACGAAGCCCCCGCGGCGCCAGGGCCATCGGGGAGGCACGCGGGGCGCAGAATGGCCGGGGCCGTGGCGGGGTCGGTGGCGCCCCAGGTGCCGAGGTAGCGGCACGATCCCTGCGCGCAGTCGGTGCCCTGGATCGTACACGGGGCCACGCAGACGCCCGCACGGGGCGCGTCGCTCCCCACGACGCACGCGGCGCCGCCGGTACAATCCGCCGTGCTGCTGCACGCCCGCTGGCAGGTGCGGTTGCTCACCGTGGCGTTGCCGAAGTTGGCGCAGAGGAGGCCCGATCCGCAGGTGTCGGCGCCCAGCCGGTCGTTGGCGCGGGTGCAGGCGGCTCCGGCGGCGGTGTCGCCCGCGGGCGTGCAGGCCGTCACGGCGGCGCCGTTGGGGGTGCCGTTGTTGACGAGGGCGCAGCGAAGGCCCGCGCCGCAGTCCTGGGCGCCTGCGTTGCAGCAGAAACGGGTGGCGCCAGGGAAGCTCACGGGCGTCCCCGTGGCGTCGCAGCTTGCGATGCCGCCGGCGGCTTCACAGCGCACCGTGAGGGCGCCGCCTGCGCCGCGGGTGGCGGTGCACTCCAGGCCTATGCCGGAGACCATGGAGGTGAAGGTCAAGCGGTTGCCCACCACCGTGCCCGTGGTGGGGCCGGTCTGGACGTTGATGACGGCGGTGCATCCTGTCTGCACCACGCAGGCCGCGGGGAAGGGGCGAAAGCCCGCGACGCTGCAGGTGCCTTCGAGCGCGAAGGCGCCGGTGAAGTCTTCGCAGCCGCCGGGGGTGTCGGTGGCGGCGGGGGTGTCGGCGACGGTGCCCGCGTCGGTGGGGGGCGTCTCGGGATCGGACGAGCATCCAAGGGCCACCGCGAGGAGGGCGAACAAGCACGAGGCGTGAGGGGTACGCATTGGGGGACTTCGAGTCCTTTCGGTGCTGCACCGCGCAACATCGTGCGGCGCGGACAGCGCATGATACTGACACTGCGGTCCACGCCCCCCGCACCAAACAAACCTCTAGCCTCGGTGCCGTCTGTCGCATTGTGACCCAGCCGGGTGGGTGCTCGACGCGGGGAACCCGTTGGACTTCCTATCCCCCGAGAGCTACTTCAACCGCTTCGAGGCCGTGCCCTGGGACCGCGACCCGACCCACGTCTTTCGTCCCGCCCGGGTGACCCCCCTGTCCCACGATCCCAGGCGTACTCCGCGGGGTCATCGCAGGGCCCTCTGGCTCGGTCGGGACCCCATCGACACCGAGGGGCGCTACCGGGTCCGGCTCTGCGTCGACACCTCCGAGGACGACCTGGCCGATCCCTCGCTCCCGGTACGGATGCTCCAAAGCCTGTCGGGCCCCGAGCATGGGATTCATTTCCCCCTGCACGCCGGGGCCGAGGTGACCGTAGCCTTCGTCGACGGCGACCCCGCCCGCCCCATCATCGTCGGGGCCGTGCCCAACCCCCGTACGGTGTCGCCCATCGTGGCCCCCGACGACGTCTCCCGCAACCGCATCCGCACGCGCTCGGGCATCGAGCTCGAGTTTGACGACGACGCCCGCTGACCGGGAGCCCCCCAATGCGCGCCACCCACGATCGTCTCAACATCGCCCTGCCCTCCGACGACGCCGCCCTCGGGCCCAACGACCGCCTGCGACTGTACATCCCCACCAAGGTCACCACCCTCTCGATGGGCTGGCGCACCCCCGCGGGCATCACCATCACCAACGGATCGACCATCAGCGCCAAGGTGGGTCCGGCGACCCTGCGAGGGGCTGCGGACGGATGGCAAATCGGGTGAGGCCTCTCCGGCGACACGTTCGGTAGGGGCGTGCGGCGGGGCGCTTCAGGGCGCTTGACATCCGCCGCGACGCGCTGGGTTTTCAGCGCTGTGTACGAGACCATCATCACGCACCGCGAGGGCGTCGTCGCCCACCTCGCACGCTCGGGGCACCTCCGCGGGGTGGTTCTCTCCCACATCGACGTCTCGGGCATCGACCGGTCGGGCGTCGACCTGTCGGGCGCGCAGCTCGTGGGGGTGTCCCTGCGCAGGGCGCGGCTGTGCGGGGCCTCGCTGGCGGGGGTGCGGGCGGAGGCAATCGCGGCGCCGCAGCCCGTCGACGCACCGTCGCCCGAGGTGCCCAGGTTGTCAGCGTGGATGACCGATGAGGACGCCGCGCCCGCCCGGCTCGTGCTGCCTGCGTTGCCCGCGGCGCCCGATGCGCGACGGGTCGACACAGGCACGCTCGACCTCGACGACGCCCTGGTGGCGGACATTCTCGCGGGCGGCCCCTCCCCGGAGGCTCCCGTCGAGCTCGACACTGCGCTGCTCGAAGAGATCGACCCCAATGCCACCCAGTCGCTCGACCTCGGGGCCTTCGACGACCTGACGGCGGCTGCGACGACCGCCCCGCGCGGCCGAGTCCGACGCCAACGCGACGCTGCGCCTCGACACGCTGAGCGCGTCCCCGACGGCCGCGGAGCCGCACGCGCCCGCCCTGCCGCCGCTCGCACTGTCCGTCGCAGCGCCCGCGTTGTCCGCCGCGTCAACGGCGATGGTGCGGCTCGACCTGCGCGACGCCGACCTTTCCGGGGCGCTGCTCCATGACGCCGACCTCTCCGGCGCCGAGTTGACCGGGGCGGTGCTCCGCGAGGTCTCCGCGGCCCGTTGTCGCCTCGACGGGCCCTCCTGCGGGGCGCGACCCTCGAGAGCGCCGCCCTCGACGGGGCCTCGTGGGGCGCCTCAGAGCCCGCGGCGTAGGGCCGCCTCGGTGGTCGGGCTCTGCCAGTGCTCTGCCGAGGGCCGCAGGGCAACGTCGACGTGCCCCTTGGCGACATCGATCCCGACGAAAACAGGCTGTTTCTCCATGACCGTCCTCCCGTCGGGAACGGCTCCGGCTCGGCCCATCCTTGCACGATACGAGCTCTGGCTCTGGCAGCTGTTCGGGCTCTACGCCGGAGACCGCAGCGTGGCGACCATTGCTATCCCACGGTGTGGAGCACCCAGGAACTACCGGCCTGCCACGCTGCGTCCCGACCCCCCTAAGATACAAGGAACTCCAACGGGTTCGCCGCGTCGAGCAGCCACCCGTCTGGAGCTCCGGTCCCTCTTTCGGGTTGACAGATTCCCTATTGTACGACGCGATCTCACGCCTCGACCGTGCTGCGCGGGGCCTCTGCGGTCGACGCAGAGCTCGCTGGCCGAGTCCAACCACCCCGCCGCGGCCCCCGCGCAGACCGCTCACCGCGCGAGTCTATGCCCCGCTCCGTGACGATGTGCGAAGATCCGCCCGGAGCGCCTCCACCCAATGAGCCCCCGAAACAAGACCCCTCCCGTCGAGCCACGCGGCAGCACAACCCCCTTCGGCCGCGCGCTCGCGGCGCGCGTGGCCGACATGCTCTTCGCGGGCGGCCGCGTCAACGAGGGGTGGAGCGCCCACTGGATGATCTACAGAGACGGCGCGTTCATCTACGAGGTGCTCAAGGGCAAGCGCCGCGTGGTGTTCTCCTCGCTCGATCGAAAGGCCTTCGTGACCTGGCTCGCCGAGCAGAGCACCGCGTCGCTCGACAAGCGCGTGCGCCCCGGCACCACCGACACGATCGAGCTCATCACACGCGCGATGCTCCAACGCCTCGTCGCGCGCGAGCGGGAAGCCATCGACCCCACGCCCTACGGTCACGACCTCGCCGCGCGCGTCGCCGACGCGCTCGATGGCGGACGCTACATCGCCTACGCCCACAGGGACTACTGCGGCATGGGGCTGGTGCGGCTCGACGGCCGCTACGTCTACTCCGCGATCGTCGATGGCTATCCGACCGATCCCCCGGAGCAGAGCTTCGAGCTCCGTGATGACTTCGTCGCGTGGCTCGCCGCGCAGAGCGACGTGTCGCTGCGCGGTGAGGGCGGCGATCCGTTTGGCTTCGACAACCAGCGCATGACGCGCGCGCGTATGCTCGCCGTCGTCGAGGCCGCGGGCGCGTAGGGCAGCTCACGTGGGCGGTGTGTCGAGCGGCCCGCTGACGAGATGGATTGCTACCCGGGTGTGCGGCCGCCGCTCCGGGGGACGACCGCCGCCACCTCCACACGGAGTGCGGAAGAGCCAGTTCTGGCGAGCACCGACAGGGCGTCACGCCGTACCACGCGCGCACCTGGGCTCGGCTAAACCACGTCCAGTTCGGGATCCGTAGTTTTCGCCGCAGATCCGCGGCGCGCTGCGGCGTCAGCCCTCCTCGCCGGGCATACAGCCCGCCTTCGTCGGCCTTCCTTGCGGCGCTTGCGTCTCCTTGCGAAAACCACGAATCCCAAACTGGCCGTGGTTTAGAGATCTTCGACGGCGACGACGCCCTGTCTTCGCTGATTGACCTCCGCACGCGTTCGCTCCGCGACGGGATCTAGGGGCCGTTGATGCCGCGGGCCGAGTGGCTCGTCAGCAACGGGTGGTACCTCTGGGAGGAGACGCTCCCGGGGCATCGTGGGCCGGGAAGAGAGCGGACCCCTCGGTGGGATCACACCCAGCCAGACGTAGTGGCCTGGCTCGGTCGCCACGGGCTTCGGGCGGCGGAAGAAGGTGATGTCCTGCCCGACCTCCGCATCCATCGGGAGGGCGACGATGTGCTGGACGTGCAGGTGGTGCCCGATCCCGCTCCGGGGCGAGGTCCGTTTCGAGAGGGGCGCCCTGTACGCTTCACCCGGGTGGGGTGCTGGTTGGTGGACCGCAGCGAGACGCGTCAGCATCTCACCCAGTGGATGGACGCCGTGGTCGAGCGCCTGGAGGGCTGCGACGACGCAGACGCGGTCACCCTGCGCGCTGGCCGAGGACGACGACACCTTCTCGCAGGCGCGGGCCATGCGCTTTCGGTACAGCCCCGGGGCGGGCTTTCGGGTCGAGGTCGCGCCCCGGGTGCTCTTCGCCGCGTCGGGTCCGACGCCCACGATCGCCCAGGACGAGGCCCTGGCCCTGTGCCGATGGCCCGGAACCGGGGGAGCGGCCGCAGAGGTCGTGCGGTACCGCGGCCCCTACGAGCGCCTCGCCGAGAGCCGGTCGTACGTAGGAGCCACCGGGTGCGTCGGGCTCGCGGCGGCCTCCGACACCCTGCTCATGGCCACCGAAATCGTCGTGCGGCGCGGCCTGCCCGAAGTCTGGTTGGCCCGCACCAACCGCGGCGGGAGCGGCATCGAGTCGCTCGGACCCGCCCTCGTCGAGCTGCCGCGGGAAGGGGTCGGGGTCAGCCTGGTGGCCCATCCCGGGGGAGGGCGGTTCCACTTCGTGAGCGCGGTTCGCTCCGGGGGATTCGTCGAGCTCGGCGAGGTGGAGGGCCCGAGCATGGGCGCGGTGCGTCGTCGCCGGGTCGAGGGGTTTCGGTACGACCCGGGGGTCGAAGGGGTGGGGCCTGCCCTGGGGTTCTGGCCCGACGGAGACACCCTCGCGATGGTGGCCCCGGCCCGGACTGGGACCCATCGCCTGGAGCGGGTGAGCCTGTCCGACGGGACCCGGAGCACCCTCGACCTCGGCACCGCGGCCCGACCCGGGAGCGCCCCGCCCGCCCTCCTCGCGACGCCGCAGGGGTTGTTCGTGGCCGTCCTTCACGGGGAGGAGGCTGCCCCGGCCTCGGCCGCGCTGGAGCTGCTCCGGGTCGACCCTGGCACCGGGTCGGTCACCGCGCGGGTTCGGGTGCCCGTCCCGGCGGCGGCTCCGTGGGGGGCGAGCACGGGCGTGTCCCTGGCCTCCGACGGGGCCTTCCTGGTCGTCCACTGGAGCGGGGCGACCTCCGGGCCGACGCGGACACGGCAGACCTTTCTCGCGGCTTTTGACTGTCTGTAGGGTCCCCGTCGCGTTGGGCCCCCCTTGGGCGATGGCCTGTGGCACTCTCGTGGGCTGGTCTGCGCCTGTGCGCGGCAACCTTCAAGGAGTTCGGCACCATGTGGAAGGCGTTCTTCGTATCCGCGGCCCTGTCGGTCGGAGCCTGCACCGCGCCCCTGGGCGACGACTGCCGCAGTGACGCCCGGAGCTGCAACGGCGGACTCTACTGCTGCACGGAGGGCAAGTGCGGCCGCGGGATGTGCACGGCGGGCTGCGGGTCGGACCGCGACTGCCCCAGCGGCGGCTACTGCGAGGGGCGCATCTGCTGGCAGCCCTGCAGCGTCGACGGCGACTGCGCCGACAACCTCCGCTGCCGGAGCAAGGACGGCCGACGGATGTGCCGGGGCGACTGAGCGGACGGTGGCGGGGCTCAGCCGAACAGCACCCCAGAGCCCAGGAGCGACCAGCCTCCGTCGCACACCATCACGGCCCCGGTGATGTACGAGGCCGCGGGGGAGGCGAGGAAGAAGGCCACGTCGGCGATCTCCTCCCCGGTGGCGAAGCGCCCGACGGGGATGCCCCCCTCGACCCGGCGGCGGGCCTCGTCGGTGGGCGTGAGTCGCGCCATCCCCTCGGTGCCCTCGACGGGTCCGGGCGAGATGCTATTGACCCGAACCCCCGCCGCCCCCCACTCGATGGCAAGCACCCGGGTGACCATGTCGACCCCGCTCTTGGCCGCACACACATGGGCCTGCATCGCAGTGGGCATGAAGGCCTGGGGGGCCGACACGTTGACCACCGCGGCTCCGGGTTTACGCAGGTGCTCGTACGCCGCCCGGCAGGCGTTGAAGGTGCCCAGGAGGTCGATGTCCACCACCGCCTTGAACCCATTGGCCGACATCCCCAGGGCAGGCGCGGGGAAGTTGCCCGCGGCCCCGCACACGAGCACGTCGATCTCGCCGTGAGCGGCCCGGGCCTCGCCGAGGCGGGCCGACAGGGTCTCGTAGTCGCGTACGTCCGCCAGGAGCGGCAAGACCTTCGCTCCCCCATAGGCCGCCGCTCGGAGCCGCTCGGCCGCGGCCTCGGCCTTGTCGGCCTTGCGCCCGAGGATGGCGACCGAGGCCCCCGCGCGCACGAGGCGTTCGGCGATGGCGAGGTTGATCCCGCTGGTGCCGCCGGTGATGAAGGCGCTCTTGCCGACGAGGAGTCCCTCGCGAAACACGTCCGTGCGTGGGGTCATGGGGCGGAGGGTAATGCCTCACGGGGCCGAGGCGAAGGGGGATCGAGCTCGACCCTGGTCAGGGACCGCTGAGGTGGGTTCGGACGTGTGCGGAGCGGTACGCAGGAGACCTCAGCGACCGGTCGCTTGTGCGGGGCGTTTGCGCCGACGCCCAGCGGCCACTGCCACGATGCCTGCGACCAGCCATCCCTCGCCGGTATGCCGACCGGACGACCCGGGGCGCGCCGTGCAGAACCCGCCGCCAGTGTCCCCTCCCCCTACGGGCGCATCGGCTGCGGACGTCGCGTCCGTCGCCGCGTCGCCGATGGGGACGGCCCCGGCGTCAACGAAAACGTCCACGCCCATATCGCGCCCCACGTCGAGCGGCGAGACCCCGACGTCGCGTCCCGCGTCTGCGCTCGCGTCGTCCATGGTGGGGCCGCCGTCCGCGGGTCCGTTGTCGGTGACCACGCCGCTGTCGACCGGCCCGCTGTCGACGCCCCCATCAACCGGCCCGCTGTCGACCGGCCCGGCGTCGACGCCCGCGTCTTCAATGCCCGTAGCGGTTGTGTCGATGATCTGCACGACGACCCGCGATGCGTTGACGGCGGGGTCAAACTGCGTGGAGGTCACCAGGGTCTGGCCGGTGGAGTTGGACGCGACCGACACCTCCGTCGCGTAGAACGGGTGCCCTGTCGAGAGCGGCAGCGGGGTGGGGTCGATCGGCGCCCCGGCCGCGTTGACCCGCTGGGCCGACAGGGCGCCCGCACTGGATTGGTAGACCAGCACGTGGTTGATGCCGTCTGCCGTCTGCCAGTAGTTGTTCGCCGGCCCGAAGGTGCGCGGCGTCACATCGGCCACCTCGGCGGTGGTGCGAACGATGATGCCCAACACATTGCCCCCCGACCGCCAGGTCACCAGGTAGCTGCCGCCCGCATAGGAGACCGAGGAGGTGTAGGTGTTGAACTGCGAGCTGATGAGCGGCATCGGGTCGAGTCGGCGTGGTGTCGTGTCGATGAGGTCGCCGTCCGCGGTGATCCGCGCGCCGTAGCCGCCCCCTACGATGAAGTAGTTGTTGCCGTCGAAGCCGCCGCGGTGGGCGTAGGGCCAGCCCAGCGGGATGGGGAAGGCATCGAGCACCGCACCGGAGCCGCTCATTCGCGTCGCCCGCCGGTCTCGCGTCAGCAGGAGGTTGTTGGTGCGGCCCCGGATCCACTGGAAACCAAGGAAGGCGTTGACGCTCGTGGGGCCGAAGGGCGTGTAGCCCCCGGGGGAGGGCCCGGCGGCGGTGAAGCGCACCGCGGAGACCGGGCTCGGATCGCTCGATCCAGACGCCAGCGCGGCGTAGTTGTTGCCGTCCGTCGCGATCTCGGACGGAGCGCGCGCGTCCCGGGCGCTCGTGAGGATGAGCGGGGGCCGGTCGAGCACCGCACCCGTGCGGGTGATTCGCGCCGCACGCACCACCTGCTGGCCCGCGGTCGTGGGGTCGACCGTGTCGAGCCAGGCCACGACGAACTGGTTCCCGTCCCACGCGCTGGCGGGTGACACTTGGAGTGTCGCGGCGAGGGACAGCCGCACCGGCGGCGCGACGGAGCGCCCGTCGGGCCCGAGGCGCGTGGTGTACGACGTGCCGTCGCCAGACCACAGCCAGAACGCCTGCGGCCCGCCGGTGCCAACGCTGAGCACTGGGGCCCCCGCCGCCAGCGGGGTTGTGGGCTCTACCAGGCGCGGCGTGGTGTCGAGGATGGTCCCCGACGGCGTCACCCGCACCGTGCCGAAGGGGTGGGTCTGCCAGGTGACGAGGTAGTTGACCCCGTCCCACGCCACATCCGGGAGCGACGGCGAGGTCGTGGAGAAGAAGAGGGGCGAGGTCGGCGCGGGGCCGCTCGGCGGGATGACCACCCCGTAGATGCCGGGGGCGCGGGAGCCGCTGCCGACCGTGGCGTTCCAGACCAGCAGGGCGCGGGTGCCATCCGACGCGATGCGGGGCGTCTGGCGGTTGGACGCCGCGAAGGTCGCGGTCTGCGGCGCCGTGTCGATGGCCGTGCCGTCGCGACGGAGGCGGAGGAAAAACACGTCGCTCGGCCCCCCGAGGGGCCGCGCCGCCCAGGCGGCCACGTACCCGCTGGCGGTGCGTACGATCGTTGGCGACTCCAGGCCCGAGGGGATCGCGCTCGCCGCCGGGCCGAGCACCGCGCCGTCGGCCCCCAGCCGCACCGCCCCGGCCGTGGTGACGACGACGCAGCCGTCGGGGTGGCAGGCCGCCGCGGGCGAGTGGCCGAGGTTGAGCCTCGTGGGGGTGAGATCCAGCACGCGGCCCCCGACGTCGACGCGGACGGCGAAGGACTGGCCGCCATCCTCGTCCCACGCGAGGAGGAAACCCGACCCGAACGCGGCGACGGTCGGATTACGACGGTTGGCGGTCCGATGGGGCGCGTTGATGCCGTAGGGGTCGAGCACCACGCCCGTGGGGCTCACCCGGGCAAACTGGATGGCGGGGTACGTCGTAAAACGTCCGTCGATGGGGACGTGCGCGAGCCACGCGGCGAGGTGGACGCCGTTGTTGAAGGCTGCGGCCGGGCGCTCCATTCTGGTGCGGGGGTAGGAGACAATGGCCGAGTCGACCGCGAACACCCGCGACACCAGCGGGTCGAGCACCGCCGGCCACGCGGTGGCGGCGACGACCTCGGCGGGGACTTCGAGCGCCACCCGGGCGCCGTTCCAACGGGAGCGGACCGCGGTGCGTCGACCGGCGGCGTCGACCCAGGTCGCGTGCCCGTAACGAATCGTCTCGCCCGTGGGCAGACGCAGCCACACCCCGTCGTCGCCGACGTGCTCGAAGCGCGCCCCCTCGAAATCCACGTCGACCGCGATGCGATCGCCCGCCGGACGCGACGGAAACCGCCACGACTGCTCGGCCTCGGCGGAGGTCACCGTCCAGCGCTCCTCGACCCCGCCGCGGTGCACCAGCGTGACTGTGCCGTCGGCCTCGCGTCGCGTCTCGGAGACGGGCCCCAGGCCCTCGCTCGTGACCTGCGCCGACAGCGGCTGCAGGCCCGCCCAAAGGAGCGTAACCCCGCCCTGACTCGGCGCGAGCGCAAGCGGTGCGGATGGCAGCACCGACCCGGCAGGGAGCGCTGTTTCTGGCGCATCCATGGCGCATCCGGATCCGAGTCCAGCAATTATAAGTGTCAGGCCGGTGACGGGCCACGCATCTCTGCACAGCGGCGATGTGAATTTCCCCATCTTCACTGCGTTGGATGCAGGCCCTCAACCATTCATGCACGGCCTCTTCGGCTGCCACGATGGACGGTCGCGGGCGCACGTCGACGCGGGAGAGCGTCGGGCTCGCCCCCTGGTCAGGAGCTGCTACGCATTAGCTAATAGTGTAGGTTGGTGTAGGCAGCTCGACGTGCCCCCACCCCCCCCCTGCCCTCGCTCCCGCGGGGGCGGGGGCCGGGGGGTGGGGGCACGCCGGGATACCCACATCCACCTACACCTTGGGCCAATGCGTAGTCAGGAGCTGGGATGGGACAGGGCCTGGTCGAGGAAGGCCAGGAGGTCTGCCCGCATGGTGGCGTGGGTCACGTCGAAGCGCCCGAGGGCGGCGTAGGGGGCCGACCACCCGGCGAGGTCGCCCATGGGGCGCAGGGCGGTGCGCAGGTCCCAGTAGGGGAGGAGGTCGAGGGGGAGGGGGTGGAGGCGGAGGTAGTGGGCCGTAAAGGCCTCCATGGCCGCGCGTCCGAGGGCCCACCACAGGTCGAGGCGGGTGATGGCGAGGTCGGCCAGGGCAGGGCCGCGGAGGGCGTTCTCCCAGTCGATCACCCCCGTCAGCCGGTCGTCCACCCAGAGCACGTTGCCGGGCCAGAAGTCGCCGTGGCGCAGCACCGTCGGGCCGAGCGTCACCGCACCCCAACGTCCCAGGGCCGCCCGGACCTCGGACTCTCGCAGGTCGTCGTCCATGGACGCTCCTGGCGGCTTCGGGCTGGAGCGGGTCTCAGGCAGAAACCCGAAGGCCGCGACGGGGGTCGTGTGGATGTGGGCGAGGGTCTCGGCCATCACCCGCACGTAGTGATCGGGGTCGGAGGGCGCGACGAGAGGATGGCCGGGCAGGCGCTGCATCACGAGGCAGCGGTCGTCGCCCGAACCCGCAATCGCGAGGGGAGCCGGGACGGGCAACCCGGCGGCGTACAAGGCCGCGAGGGTGTCGCGCTCGTGGGCCACAGGGTCGGGGTGGAGGGTGCCCTGGTAGGGGTGCGGATAGCGCACGACGACCTCGCGCCCATCCTCGAACACGAGGGCGTGGAGCTCGGCCGACATGCCGCCCCAGAGCGGAGTGATGGTGGTGACCCGGGCTCCGGGCAGGGCCGCCTCGACCGCCGCGATGACGACGGCGGGGTCGTGGGCAGGCGGCGGGGCCTGAGCGAGGTCGGCAGCGGCCGTCGCGGGCAGGGCGGGAGTCATGGCGGGAGGCGGGGTGTAGCGGGCATTCGGCGAGGAGACGATCCCGCGGGAAGAAACGGGCGGGTTTCAGCCCCGGCGGGTGGTGGGGGCGGGGTGCAGGGTGACCGAGGAGATCCCCCCTTGGATCTGCACGGGGGACTCGGGGTGGGGCTGGACGCGACCGTCGTGCGGCGACGACGGCTGCACGCGGGGCGGGGCTCCCGGGGGAGGCGCGGTCACCCGCGGCGGCGTGGGCTGCACCCGCGGGACGGCCCCGTCGACGACCGGGGGGGGCGTGGGGTTGACCCGCATCTCGGCCCCGGGGCGATGGATGGGGGGCGATTCGAGGGGCGCCGTGGTGACCGTCGGGGCCTCCCCGGGCGAGGGGATGTCGGGCTCGATCGGGCCGTGCGGGGTCGTGGTCGTGTGGCGCACCCACCCCAATGCGAGGCCGATCTCGCGGACGGTCTGAGACACGTCTCCGCGGCGCAGGCTCTGGGCTGCGGTGCTCGCGTGGGCCTGGAGCTCGTCGACCCGGGTCGTCCCGCACACGGGGGCGTCGGCGGCATAGACCGCTCCCCCCGCGACGGCGGCCACCCCGGCGGCCACGGTGAGGGACACCATCCGACGACCCGATGCTCCCGGCTCGGGCCCGCGCGGCTCGGGCGGGGTCGGCCCCTCCGTACGAACCTCGTCGAGCGAGGGCAAGGGGGAGGACGCAGGGGCGGGAGAAGGGCGACGGTCCATGGTGGGCGGACTCCGGGGGGTGCGAGGCCCTGCTGCGTGAAGTGGACTCCGATGAGAACCCCATCGGTTCTGGGTGTCAAGCCGCCGGGGGCGCTCGGCCGACGGGCGTTGTACCAGACCCGGGCTGCAACTATTGGGCATCGCCCGCGGTCCTGGTGGTAGGGTCTCGCCCTGTGGAACGGGACGCCACCGCCCTGCGCGCCCTACCCCCCGCACACGCCGTGCTCGGGGCCGCCGCGGTGCGCGCCCTCCACCATCCCCGCGAGGCCACCCGGGTCCTCCTGGCGGAGGTCCTGGACGCGATGCGGGGCCCTTTGTTGTCGGGAGCCCTCCCCCCCGACCGTGCGGCCCTCACCGACCTCGCGGCCCGGCGTCTGGTCGAGGCCGTCACCCGGGCCCGACAGCCTGCCTGGGGTCGGGTCCTCAACGCCACGGGGGTCGTCTTGCACACCAACCTCGGCCGGGCCCCCCTCGGGGCCGCCCAGGTGGCCCGCCTCGCCGAGGCCGTCACAGGCTACACGGCCCTGGAGTTTGACCTCGCCACGGGGCGCAGGGGGCACCGCGACCGCCCCCTCCTGCGGCGCCTCGGAGCCCTCCTCGGGGCCGAGGACGCCCTGGTGGTCAACAACTGCGCGGCGGCGGTGCTCCTGGCCTGCACGGCCCTGGCCGCGGGTCGGACGGTGCTGGTCTCGCGGGGCGAGCTGGTCGAGATCGGGGGAGGGTTTCGGATCCCCGACGTGATCGCGGCGTGCGGGGCCCGGCTGGTCGAGGTGGGCACGACCAACCGGACCCGCCTCGCGGACTACGCGCGGGCGATGGGGCCCGAGGTGGGGGTGATCCTGCGGGTGCATCGGAGCAACTTCGTGCTCCGGGGGTTTACCGAGGAGGCCCCGCGGGAGGGCATCGCGGACATGGCCCGGGCGGCGGGGATTGCCTTCGTCGAAGACCTCGGGTCGGGGGCCCTGATCGACACCCGGACCCTCGGGCTCCCGCACGAACCTACCCCCCGCGAGGCCCTGGCCGCGGGGGTGGGGCTGGTGTTGTGTTCGGGCGACAAGCTCCTGGGGGGCCCTCAGGCGGGGCTGGTGGCGGGGGAGGGGGTGTGGGTCGAGCGGCTCCGTCGGCACCCGCTCTTGCGCGCCCTGCGGCCGGGGAGGCTGGTTCTGGCGGCCCTCGACGCGGCTCTGCAGACGTACGAGGACGGCACGGCCGTCACGGCTCTCCCTGTGTTGGCGGCCCTCGGGGCCCCGGTGGGTGCGGTGGAGGCCCGGGCCGAGGCCATCCTGGCGGCGGTGGGGGGAGCCCTCGCGGAGGGAGCCCTGCCGACGGGGGTGAAGCTCACGGTCGTTCCGAGCGAAGGCCGGGTCGGGGGCGGAACCCTCCCCGAGGCCCGGGTCGCGAGCGCGGCCGTGCGTGTAGAGGGGGTCTCCCCGGGCGGGCTGGCCGAGGCCTTGCGGGCGGGTTCTCCCGCGGTGGTGGGGCGTGTTATCGCGGGGGGGCTGCTCCTCGACGCCCGGACCGTAGCCGACAACGAGGTGGCCGATCTCGGGGGGGCCCTCGCGCGGGCCCTGCTCCGGGTGGCGCGGGGAGCGGCCGTATCGCAGAGTTCAGGGCGTCCGCGGGACGAGGTCCCGGGCGAAGACGAAGCGACCTACGATTCTGAGGACGACGGATGAGCGGAACATCCCGTGAGCTGGCCCTGCAGGTGCTGGTGGTCAACCGACACATGCAGGCGGTGCACATTACGACCGCCCGCCGCGCGTTTGTGCTGCTATGGACGGACATCGCGCGGGCCATGGACGGGGCCTGGGTGGCCCACACCTTCGACGCCTGGGCCGAGCGCGAGACCGAGCCGGGCGAACCCGCCGTGGGCACGAGCCGCGGGCCCATCGCCGTGCCCAGGGTGGTGCAGCTCGTGACCTACGACCGGATGCCCCGGTCGACCCTGCGCCTGACCCGACGCAACATCTTCCTGCGGGACGGGCACACCTGTCAGTACTGCGGTCGGCGGGCGAGCCCCCAGAACCTCAACCTCGACCACGTGATGCCCCGGTCGCGGGGCGGGCCCATGAGCTGGGACAACGTGGTGTGCTCGTGCCGGTCGTGCAACCTGCGCAAGGGAGGCCGGACGCCCCCGGAGGCCAACATGCGCCTCCTGCGGAAGCCCATCCGGCCCCGGTGGTCGCCCATCCTGGCCCTCGCCTTCGCCCCCGGGCGCCCCCCCGAGTGGGAACCCTTCCTCGCCAGCCTCCAGGGAGCCCGCGAGCTCGCCGCCCTGTGGGCCGACGCCGAGGCCGCCGGGGTGACCGCCTCCGAGCTCCGGGCCGAGGTCCTGGCCGAGAGCGCCTGAGGGCTCCCTGCGTCATCCGCGACGCGCGGGAGGGGCCCTCCGTGCGTAGCCTGCGACGCACCTCGCCTTCGCCCATCTGCGCAAAAATAAGGGCTCCTGGAGTTTGCGGGAGTGCGCCCGATGTGTGCATGATGCTGAAACGACATGGGTAACGGAATCGTCTACACCGCCGACGATCGGTCGCTGCTTCTGCCCTGGTACAAGCGCTTCCTGGTCGAGCCGACGCTGCCCTTCATCCCGGCGCGGGTGCACCCCAACAGCATCACCCACACGGGGCACCTCCTGTGCCTCGCGGCCATCGCCCTCCTGGTGGCGGGGCAGGCGACCCGGGGGTGGATGTTCATTGCCTCGATGGTGCTCGTGCAGGTCTACATGTGGTGCGACAACGCCGACGGGGCCCACGCCCGGCGGACCAGGCAGTCGTCGGCCACAGGGGAGTTCCTCGACCACGGGCTCGACCTCCTCAACACCACGTACATCGGGCTGATGACGGCCTACGCCCTGGGCTCGTCGCCGAGCCACCTGGTGATGTGGGCCATCCTCGTGCCCGGGGCCGCGGCCATGACGTGCTGGGAGCAGACCGAGACAGGGGTCTTCCGCATCGGCCTGCTCAACCAGATCGAGAGCGTGACGGTGCTCTCGTTTACGATGGTGGTGGCGGCGGTGTACGGCAACGGGGTGTGGCGGACGATCCACCTCGGGCCCATCACGGCCTACGACTTCTTCCACTACTGGCCCGTGTGCACCATCGCCTTCGGCGAGCTGCGCCGCTTCGGGCGGGTGCGGGCCGTGGGGCACTCCCTGGCCCCGGCCCTCGCGTATTTCACCCTCCAGGGGGCGGTGGCCCTGGTCTTCGCCCTCGGGCACATCTCGGCGGTGGTGGCGGCGGGCTTCGCCATCCTGGGGACCCTCTTTCTGGGACTGCGGGCCCTGTCCCTGCGGCTCCAGGGCGCGACCAACCGGGTCGAGCCCCTCTTCCTCGTGGGGGCCTTCGGGCTCCTGGGGTACGCCGGGGCCTGCAGCGCGGGCATGTCGTGCAGCCACTCGGCAGGGGTCCTCCTGGCGGTGGTCTCGCTCGGGGTCTATGGTCTGTTCTCGGTCAACGAGGCCCGCCTCTCGCTCAACAACCTCGCCCGGCTCGAGCCCGGTCGCGGCTAGGCCTCTCCCCCCTCCACTTTGTGAACCGTGCCGCCCTCATCCGCGGGATCCAGGGGATCGTCGCGATCACCCTGATCACCTTCGCCTTCCTGACCTGGCGGGCCGTGTCACGGCAGCAGGCCGACATGGCCGCGGGCCTGGGCACCGTGCAACCCCAGTGGCTCGTCCTGGCCGTAGCCCTGGCCCTGCAAGAGGGGGTCTGCGGGGGCCTGCGGATGTTTGTGCTCGGGCGGGTCCTGTGCCCGCACCTGACCCCGCGGACGGCCGTGGCCAGCGAGTTTGTCCTGATGTTCGTCGGGGGCGTGACCCCGGGCCAGCTCGGGGCCCCGGTGGCTCAAGTCGCGACCCTCGTCGAGGGCGGAATGCCCCTCGCGGCCATCGCCACGGCCGAGCTCCTCACGGCCTTCTGCACCATCCTCTTCTTCCTCCTGTCCGCGGCCACCCTGCTCATCCTACGCTCCCAGGGGCTCCTCCAGCTCCCGGGGGCCGCCCAGCTCGACTACCTCGTAGGCTTCAGCTTCCTGGTCTTCGGGAGCTGCTTCGTGATGCTGATCCTCAGCGTCGTGCACCCGCCCCTCCTCAAGGGCGTGTTCCGCGGGGGGGCCCGGCTCGTGGGCCCCGCCTGGCACGCCATCCTGCGCCTGCTGGCCCGCGTCGATCGCCTCGCCTTCCTCGTGCTCCACGACGCCCTGCGCCCGGGGGTCATCTCGACCCAACTCGTGGCCGCCGTCGACCGGGTGCACGCGGGGTTCCTCGTGTACCTCCAGCGCGGAAAGGCCGCCCTCGCGATGGCCTTCCTGCTCACGGTGGGCTTCTTCTGGGCGCGGTTCACCGCGGCCTTCTTCATCCTCAAGGGCCTCGGCCTGTCGACCACCCCCGACACCTTCGTCACCGTCGGGCCCCCGGTGATCCAGGTGATCCTCGTGCAGACGATGCTTAACTTCGCCCTGTACCTGTCGCCCACCCCGGGGGCCTCGGGCATCGCCGAGACCCTGTCCACACGGCTGATGTCCCCCTGGGTCCAGGGGGTCTACGAGATCCCCTACCTGGTCCTGTGGCGGCTCATCGCCCTCTTCCTGTGCATGTTCGTGGGCGGGACGTACGTGTTTCGGTACCTCGGCACGGACGTGCTGGAGCGCCGGGCCCGCGAGGCCAAAGAGGCCGACAAACCCAGAGGCCCTGTCACCGATTCGCCCGAGACGTAGTAGTAGACCGCAGATATCCCCGGGCCCCGCCCGACGGGTCGCACAAAGGTTTCTCATGAGCGCACGCACCCCGACTCCCACGGCCCCTCAGGGGGTCCGTGAGGAGGTTCCGCCCTTCAACCTCGACAAGTTCATCACGGCGTCGAAGCCCCTCGACCTGACCGGGATCAACCTCGACGACGCGGGCCAATATCCCATCTCCCCGAGCGAGGTGGCCGTCCTGCGGTACATGCAGGACACGGAATTCTACACCGTCCACTACATGAAGGCCCTCATGGAGACGAGCGCCCTCGCCGACAACGAGGCCCGGGCCTTTATGGTCTGCTGGGGCTACGAGGAGTGCTACCACGGCCGGGCCCTGGCCAGGATCCTGGAGGCCACCGGACACGCGGCGTCCAAGCGCTCGACCGAGGAGTTCTCCCGGCCGCGTAAGCTCACCGAGGTCTTGCAAGACGCCGGGGGGCGGGCCCTGTCGATGGTGTCGACCGACTTCATCGCCACCCACATGACCTGGGGGGCCATCAATGAGCTCACGGCCGTGCACGCGTACACCCGCCTCGCCGAGCTGTCGGGCAACCCCATCCTCGCCCAGGTGGCCCGGCGCATCGTGAAGGACGAGCGGCGGCATTTCGCGTTCTACTACCAGCAGGCCCGGCGCCGACTGGCCTCTGCCCTCGCCCGCAAGATGGCCACCCTCTCCCTCCGCGCCCTGTGGGAACCCGTCGGCGGATCGATGGCCCCCCGCGAGGAGCGCGATTTCGTCGGGGCCTACCTCTTCGGCGACGACGAGGGTCGGCACCGCCTCCGCGAGACCGACGAGACCATCGCGAAGCTCCCGGGAATGGGCTGGTTTGGCATGGTGTCCGAGGCCACCAACGCGGGCACGGCCCGCTGCCTCGCCGCGGGAACGGTCGTCCACCGCCCCGTCCCGTACGGCCAGGCCGCGGCCTGAGGGCCTCTCCTGCGCGAGGGCCCGTGAGCCTTTGCGCGGGGGGCGGGTTCGTGGTGCAGTTTGATCCATGATCCCATCGACCGACCGCGGATCGTTTGTGGCGGGGCGCTGGCTCCCGGTCGACGCCCCCGAGAGCGTCATCACCCGGGTGGCCCCCTTCGACCTCGATCAATCCCTGCCTGAGGTGTCGTGGCACCGCGGTCACGCTGACCGGGCTGTGGAGTCCGCCCGGGCCGCCTGGCCCGCCTGGGACGCCCTGGGCCTCGAGGCCCGTCGGGGTTATCTCCTGCGCCTGCGCGAGGCCCTCGTCGCCGCCGAGGACTCCCTCGCCGCGGTCATCGTGGCCGAGACGGGCAAGGTCCTGCGCGAGGCCAGGGCTGAAGCCCGGGCCCTGGTCTCCAAGGTCGACATCACCCTCGGGGAGGGACTCGACCTCGTGCGCGACACGGAGGTCGACGCGCGGCTCTCGTGGCGGTGGCGCCCCCACGGGGTGTTGGCCGTGCTCGGGCCCTTCAACTTCCCGATGCATCTGTCCCACGGGCACATCGTCCCGGCCCTTCTGATGGGCAACACGGTGGTCCTCAAGCCGAGCGAGGTCACCCCCGGGTGTGGGCAACGGTACGCCGAGGTGGTCGAGTCGGTGGGGTTTCCTCCGGGGGTGTTCAACCTCGTGCAGGGGGAGGGGAGCGTCGGGGCCCACCTCGGGCAACACCCTGGGGTCGACGGGGTTCTGTTTACGGGCTCGTACGCGGTGGGGACGCGGCTCCGGGCCGCCAACGCGGCTTCTCCGGGGCGCATCCTGGCCCTGGAGCTCGGCGGCAAAAACGCCGCCCTCGTGCTCGACGACGCGGACTTTGACAAGGCCCTGGACGATGTCTCGCAGAGCGCCTTCGCCACGACAGGGCAGCGGTGCTCGTGCGTGTCGCGCCTGGTGGTGACCCGGGGCATCGCCGCGCGCTTCGTCGAGGCCCTGGGGCGGCGGGCTGCGGGGCTGCGGGTGGGCCATCCCTACGAGGAGGGAGCGTTCTGTGGCCCGTTGGCGTCGCCGTCAGCCCTGGCGCGGTTTGAGAGCTTGCAGCGGGCGGCGGAGGCCGAGGGGTCGGCCGCGGTGGGGCCCGTGCCCGAGGCGTCGGTGGTGTGGTCGGGCAAGGCCGTACGCGGGCACTACGTGGCCCCGCGGGTGCGTCGGGTCGCTCGGCCCGACCCCGAGAGCCGGTACCAACACGAGGAGCTGTTTGGCCCCGACCTGGCGGTGTACGTGGTCGACGACCTCGACGAGGCCATTGCGGTGGCCAACGACACGCCCTACGGGCTGTGCGCGGGGGTCTGGACGGCCCGGGCTGCGGCCTTCGAGGAGGTGGCCCGACGGGTGCGGGTGGGGGCCTTGAGCCACAACGCGGCCACGGTGGGGGCCTCGAGCCGGCTGCCCTTCGGGGGCATCGGTCACAGCGGCAATCACCGGCCCGCGGGGGTCTTCTCGACCCGATATTGTGCGTATCCGATGGCGGTCACCCGGGAGGTCGGGCCATGAGCCGAGATGATGATGCGGTGGCGGGGCTTCTGGTGCGGTTTCGCCTGGTCCCGCACCCGGAGGGGGGCTGGTACCGCGAGACCTGGCGCGACGCGCGGGTCGTGACGGCCGAGGGGCTCGACGGGCCCCGGAGCGCGTCGACGGCGATCTACTACCTGCTGGAGGCGGGGCAGTTTTCGGCCCTGCACCGCATCGCGAGCGACGAGGTGTGGCACCACTACGCGGGCGACGACCTGGAGGTGGTCTGCATCGCCCCCGACGGAGCCCTGCAGGTGATGCGGGTGGGGTCGATCGCGGGGGCGGGGGTTCCGCAGGCGGTGGTGCCGGCGGGGTGGTGGTTTGGGGCCCGGGTGGCCGAGGGGGGACGGTGGGCCCTGGTGGGGTGCACGGTGGCCCCCGGGTTTGAGTTTCGCGATTTTGTCCTGGCCGACCGGGCGGGGCTGACGGCGGAGTTTCCCCAGCACGCAGTGCTGATCGCGGGGCTCACGCGCGTGGCGGGGTGAAGGGGCGGCGTTGTAGCCCTCACCCCATCCTGTTCGTGCGTCACCCATCTACCCTCTCCCGTAACCGGGAGAGGGTTCCCATGTGCTATGAGAATCGAAGGAGTGGTGGCGCGTAGGGCCCCTATGGGGGAGAGGTGTCTCCCTCTGCGGCGCGCGCGTAGCCCATTTCCCCTCTTTTTGTGCTGAAATTTACCCACGGAGATGTCTGGTGTTCGGCTGCGCTCGGAATTTCTCGTCGGCCGAGAGGTACCCCGCGGGTTGACTGAGCACTGCGCCGCGCAAGTTTGTGCCCAGATTCGGGGAGGATTTCGCCAGGCCCGGCGGCCCTCACCCATCTATTCTTTCGGTACGATGGCACCCTCTCCCGGTCACGGGAGAGGGTAGATGGGTGACGTGCGAGCAGTATTGGGTGAGGGCTGCTTCATGTCTCGGCGTCGGGGTCGTCGCCCTCGGCCGCGGCGGCGTCTCGGCGTTCGCGGGCGCGCTGGAGCCGCTGGCGTTCGGCCTCGACCACGGGGAGCATGGCCCGGTGGGCCTCGGCCTCGTCGAGGATCATCACCTCGTCGAAGGGGTCGTCGGCCTCCAGGGCCCGGAGAAACCACCGGACGGCCTCGCCCGGCCCGAGCCGTCCCGCCCCACGGCCCGGCAGGGACAGGGCGAACGAGCGCAGGCGCAGCCCCTCCAGGGTGCGGGTCACCCGGGCCACCACCGCGGCGTGGGCCGCCTCGTCGAAGGCCGGGGCCGGACCGCACCCCACCAGCAGGAGCTTGTCAAACGGCAGCCGCGGCCGACCCGGAACCAATGTCACCTCCCCGAGCCCCCCCGTCACCCGCCCCCGTTGCAGCACGCGCGAGAGCCGGCCGCAGAGGCGCCAGTCGCACAGCCCCGCGGCCCCGCGCAGGGGGCGCTCGTCGGCGAAGAAGGGCAGGACGGCCACCTCGGCCCGCAGGGCGTCGATGCGCGGAAGCTCCAGGGGGACGAAGCGGACATCCATGACCCGCGCCCGTAGCCTCTCGCCTCAGAGCTTGCCGTGCTGCCGGGCGAGCTTGTCGAGGGTGCCGTTGACGAAGGCCGCGGCGTCGTCGGCCCCGAAGCGCCGGGCCAGCTCGATGGCCTCGTCGATGGCCACGGCCACGGGGACCTCGGCGTTGTGCAGGATCTCCCAGGCCGCCACCCGCAGGACGTTGCGGTCGACCCGGGCCATACGCTCCAGGCGCCAGTTGGGGTTGGCCGCCCGGATGGCCGCGTCGAGGCTGTCGTGTTGGGCCAACACCCCGAGGACCAGGGCCTCGCCGTAGGGGCGCCCGGGGGCGGGGCCGTCCATATGGGACCAGTACTGCCGCAGGGAGTCTTCGGCGTCCTCGCGCGACCAGGACTTGCCGCAGTCGAGGGCATAGAGAACCTGGACGGCGACCTCGCGGGCTTGATGGCGCGGGCCGGGGTCGGGCGGGGCCGGGGGGCGGCGAGAGGCCGTAGGGCGTTGGGCCATCGCGTTTAGAGCACCTTGAGGAGGTTGGCCGTCTCGATGGCGCTCACGGCGGCCTCCCAGCCCTTGTTGCCGGCCTTGGTCCCGGCCCGCTCGATGGCCTGCTCGATGGTGTCCGTGGTCAACACCCCAAACGACACCGGAACCCCCGTGTCGAGCGACACCCCCGCCAGCCCCTTGCTCACCTCCGCGGAGACGTAGTCAAAGTGCGGGGTCGACCCGCGGATCACGGCCCCGAGGGCCACGATGGCGTCGAAGCGGCCCGACATCGCGAGGCGGCGGCAGACGAGGGGAAGCTCCCAGGCTCCGGGGGCGCGTACGACGGTGGCCTCGGCCCCGCCGTGACGGCGCAGGGCGTCGAGGGCCCCCTCGACCAGGCGGTCGACGATGAAGTGGTTGAAGCGGCTGGCGAGGATGGCCACCCGCAGGTCGCGGGCGATGAGGTCGCCCTCCAGGGTGGTCGTACGGAAGGGCTCTTCTCGCATGGCGCGAGGCTCTTAGTACCTCTCCGGGCGATTGACAACGCCCAGAGCCCTCGCGCGTACGACGGCGGGGCCCTCAGCCCGAGACCTTAGGGGATTTCGGGCTCCAGGTGCGGGGCCAGGAGGGCCCGGACGTCGTCGGGCAGGGCCACGGGCTCGAGGGTGGCGAGGCGGGCGGTGACCACCACCTGCCGCACGTCGGCGCACACGACCCCGTCGGCCTCGCGCACGAGCCGGTGCCCAAACGTGATGCTCGTACGGCCGAGCTTCTGCACCCGAACCTCGACCCGGGCCGTGTCGCCGTACCGCAGGGGGGCTCGCCAGTCGACCTCGGCGTGCACCGAGGGGATCCCGATGTCGCGGCCCATGGTGAGGGCGGGGTATCCCCCCACGAGGGCCCCGAAGAGGGCCTCCAGGGCGTCGTGGCAGTACTCCAGGTAGCGGGCGAAGAAGACGATGCGGGCCGCGTCGACCTCGGCGAATCGTACGGGGCGATGATGGACAAACATACGGGGCGGTGCGCTTTCTACGGTCGGTGACGATTCTTGGGAAGGGGTCGCGGCGGAGGGGGGTTTGCGCGCGCGGCCCGAGACAGGCGATGCGGATGATGATGCCGCAGCGTTGACTTGGCCGCGACCGTGACTAGGATGCGCGCCGCCCGGCGGGGCCGTGTCGCGCGGGGAGTCTACAAAGCTCCTCGCAGACACCCAGAAAACCTCGCCCCGAGAAGAGTCGCTCGGAGGGAGCGCCCCCTGACTGTGAGGGGGTGACGCTCGGGGCGACGCCGTGACAACCCTCGGCGACCCGACGGCGGTCCAGCGAGTATCTGGGCTGGGTCTTCGGGTCTTCAAGCAGGCGGCTGCGATGGACAACACCACCGACAGGGCGAGGCAATGGCCAGCAACGACGTGATGATCGAGACCCGGGGGCTGACGAAGATGTATGGCCTCCAGCGAGCCATCGATCAGATCAGCTTTGAGATTCGACGGGGCGAGGTGGTCGGCTTCCTGGGCCCCAACGGGGCGGGCAAATCGACCACGATGAAGATCCTGACCTGCTTCATCGCCCCGACCGAGGGCGTGGCGCGGGTGGGGGGCTACGACGTCTTCGATGACCCCCTGGCGGTGCGCTCCGTGGTGGGGTACCTCCCGCAGAGGGCCTCGCTCTACCCCGAGATGGGGGTGGTGGAGTACCTGGAGTTCGCCGCCGACCTGCGGGCCATCCCGAAGGCCAGGCAGCACGCCAAGATCCGCGAGGTCATCGAGATCTGCGGCCTCAAGGACGCCCTGCCCAAGCTCATCGGCGAGCTCTCCTACGGGTACCGTCAGCGCGTGGGCCTGGCCCAGGCCCTGATTCACAACCCGCCCATCCTGATCCTCGACGAGCCCACGGCCGACCTCGACCCCAACGAGAGCGCCGAGGTCATCGAGTACATCAAGAAGATCGGCAAGACCCGCACGGTGATGCTCTCGACGCACGACCTGTCCGAGGCGAAGGAGGCCTGCGCCCGGATGCTCATCGTCAACCAGGGCAAGATCGTGGCGGACGGGGCCCCCGACGACCTCGCCGCCCGGTCGGGACGGGTTCGGTATGTCCTGTCGGTGGACGAGCGCGAGAGCGGGGCCCCCAAGGCCGTCGGCGAGGTGATGGAGGCCATCAAGCGGGTGGCGTCCTCGGCCACGGTGAAGGAGCTGCCCAGCGACGAGCGGGCCCACACCGTGGAGGTCCTCGCCAAGGGCGACGCCGACCACCGCAAGGAGTTCTTCAAGATGGCCGTGCAGAAGGGGTGGACCTTGCTGGAGCTGCGGCGCGACGCCCTGCAGCTCGAGGCGGTCTTCCGCGAGCTCACGGTGGGCGGCGAGGCGACGCGACGCAACGCCGACGGCACCAAGGCCGCGAGCAAGGAGTGACGGGGACCATGTCTGACAACGAAACCAACAAGGATCCCGCGGAGCCCACCGCCCCCGAGGCGAAGGAGCCCGCTGCTGCGGCCGAGACCCCCGCGACCGCGGCCGAGACTCCTGCCCCTGCGGCCGAGACGCCCGCCGTGGCGACCCCGGCCGAGGACAAGCCCGTGGTCATGAAGCCCGAGGTCGCCAAGGCCGAGGACAAGCCCGCGGCGAAGAAGGCCGAGGACAAGCCCTCCGTGGCCAAGAAGGCCGAGGACAAGCCCGCCGCGGCCAAGAAGCCCGAAGTCAAGAAGGTTGACGAGGACGAGGCCCCGCGCTCGGGGGGCAAGATCCCCCAGGGGTCGGTGGGCTCCTACCTCAGCAACACCATGACCATCGCCCGGCGGGAGTTCGGGTCGTACTTCGCCTCGCCGCTGGGGTACATCGTGATCGGGATGTTCCTGCTGCTGGTGGGCTTCCTGGTGTTCTTCCCCTTCGCCTTCCTGGTGATCGGGAAGGCCTCGCTGCAGCCGATGTTCAACAGCATCTCGTGGCTCCTGCCGCTGATCTCGCCCGCCATCGCGATGCGCACCTTCGCCGAGGAGAGCCGCACGGGCACCCTCGAGATGCTCATCACCCAGCCCGTCCGCGACTGGGAGGTGATCATCGGCAAGTACCTCGGGGCCCTCGGGCTCCTGGCCATCTGCATCGTGTGCACCCTCACCTACCCGTTGGCCATCTCGCGCATGGGCGAGCTCGACTGGGGCCCCGTCGTCGGCGGCTACCTCGGGCTCTTCCTCGGCGGGGCCAGCTACGTGGCCTTCGGGGTGATGGTCTCGTCCCACACCAAGGACCAGATCACGGCCTTCTTCGTGGCCTTCATCGTGGGGGCGGTCTTCTTCCTCCTCAACAAGGCCCTGATCTTCTTCGGGAGCGCGGCGTCGGTGCTGGAGTACCTCTGCCCCGACTACCACTTCAACAGCATCGCCCGCGGGGTCATCGACGCCCGCAACATCATCTACTTCGTGAGCGTCATCGCGGTGTCCCTGCTGGCCACCGCCCGCTCCCTCGACAGCCGCCGCTGGAGCTGAGCCCCTCATGGAACGTCGCACCCAGGCCCGCTTCCAATCGGGCGCCTTCGTCGCCATCGTGGCCGCCGCGTTGGTGTTCGTCAACCTCCTTGCCATCAAGGTCGTGACGCGCCTCCGCTTCGACCTCACCAAACGCGAGCTCTACACCCTGTCCCAGGGCACCCGCCGCACCCTCCAGCGCCTCGCCGACACGGTCACCATCACCGTGTACTGGTCGCCCGACCAGCCGGCCCCCGCCAACGACGACGAGCGCCTCCTGCGCGAGCAGCTCCAGGAGTACGTGGCCGCCGGCAACGACCGGGTGGTCGTGCGTTGGGTCCGCACCGACAACGACGAGCGCCGCCGCCAGGCCGACAGCGCCTCGTGCCCCAAGCGCCCCCTGCAGGCCGTCAACGTGCGCGAGCGCCAGGCCACCTTCCAGGAGGTCTACCGCTGCATGACCTTCCAGTACCTCCGCAACAGCGAGCGCATCGAGTTTGTGCCGCCGAGCGTGGAGGGCCTGGAGTACCAGGTCACCTCGATCATCAAGAAGATGATCGACCCCGAGCGGCGCATCGGCTTCCTCACCGGCCACGACGAGTCGTCGCCCGAGCAGAGCCTGCCGTACCTCTCCCGCATCCTGCAGGAGGCCCACCTCGGGTACACCACCACCACCGTCAACCTCAACGGCGGCAACGACGACATCCCCGCCGACATCAAGGGCCTCGTCATCCTCAACCCCACCCGGCGGATCGAGGAGCGCGAGCTGCGGCGGATCAACGGGTACCTGATGCGCGGGGGCTCGGTGGCCATCTTCGCCTCGGGGGTCAACACCACGGGCTCGGACACCCGCCCGAGCGCCACCCGGGCCGAGCACAACCTCAACGCCCTCCTCGAAGGGTACGGGGTCACCCTCAACAGCGACGTGGTCCTCGACTACCAGGGCATGGACGCCATCCAGGAGATCGAGATGGGCCGGGTGCGCATCCCGATGTTCGCCTACCCCGCCCTCCTTGCGCAGCGCGAGGACGGGGGCCCGGGCATCAACGTGGCCCACCCCTCCGTGTTTCGCCTCCCCCTGGTGGTGATGCCCTTCGTGTCGTCGCTCACCCTCAACGAGTCGCGGGCCCGCGAGCACGGGACCCAACTCACCGTGGTGGGCCGCACGACCGTACGGTCGGTCACCCAGCGGGAGAATTTCGAGCTCAACGCCGTCGAGCTGATCGAGCGTCGGGGTTCGGTCTTCTCCCGGGCCAACGGGCCTCACACGGTGGCCGTGGCCCTGGAGGGGCAGATCCGCAGCGCCTTCGCGGCCGAGGCGGGCGCCGCGCCCGCAGCCACGGGCGACGCGGGCGTGACGGCGGCCCCGGTGCAGACCCCCGCCCACGCGAGCGCGTCCAACCCGGCCCGGCTCATGGTGGTGGGCTCGGGCAAGCTGTTTGGCATCGAGCAGCTTCGCACCATCGCCCCCATCCAGGGGGGGATCCCCACCAACGTGCAGATGCTCCTCAACGTCTTCGACTGGCTGTCGCAAGACCCCGACCTCCTCGCCGTGCGCGCGAAGGACGTGAGCGAGCCCAGCCTGGGCGAGGTCTCCGAGACCAAGAAGAACCTCTTCCAGTGGGGCAGCATCTTCGGTCTGCCCCTCCTGGTGGGCCTCCTCGGTGTGCTGATGTCTCGCCTGCGGGCGCAGCGTCGGGCCGACCTCGCCGCGAGCCTGGGCGGCAAGTAGGCCGCCGGGTCTCCTCCCCTCATCCCCCTCCTTCAACCCACCGCGAAGACCAAAACGAGAGCCATGAATTCCAAGGGCATCTCCATCGGGCTCGGCGTCCTGGCCCTCCTCGGGGCCACCACGGCGTACGTGTACCGCCCGCAGCCTGCGACCGACTCGGCCGCCCTCACCAACCCCTGGACGAGCTTCGAGGCCGCCCGGGTCGACCGGGTGATCCTCCAGCGCCCGGCCGCCGCCGAGGGCCAGCGCGAGCTGGAGTTTGAGAAGCGCAGCGAAGGCTGGCGGATGGTCCGTCCGGGCCGCGGGCCGACTGAGACCCGCGCTGTCGAGGAGCTCGTCGAGCGCCTCTCGTCGGCTCGTGTCGTGCGCATCGCGGGCCGCAGCCGCAGCAGCTACGACACCTTCGGGGTCGACGACGCCCACGGGATCAAGGTCACCCTGAAGTCGGGCACGAACAACCTCCTCGAGCTCGTGGTCGGCGAGACCGTCGACTCGGGCACGGCCGTTCGGGCCACGGGCCGCGACGAGACCTTCCAGATCGACCAGTCGATTGCCTTCATGCTGCGCCGCGAGGCCCGCGACTGGCGCGACCGCGACGTGACCCGCCTCGCCCGCGACACCGTACGCAGCGTGGAGTGGGTCAACCCGAATGGGACGTTCCGCTTCACCCGCAGCGGAGACGCCTGGACGGCGGCCGAGGGGACCACCGTCGAGCGCCTCGACCCGGCCCGGGTGGGCACGCTCGTCGACACCCTGGCCAACTTGCGGGCCGCGGATTTCGCCGGCGAGGGCGACAACGCCGGCATCGAGAACAACGCCCCGCGGGTCACCCTGCGGGCCCAGACCGACGCGGGGGAGAGCTCGGTCGTGCTCCGCCTCGGGGCCAGCCGCGGCGAGAACGAGCGTTACCTGCGCCGCGAGGGCAGCGACGTGACCTTCGTGGTGAGCCGCGCCGGAGCCGACGCGATGAACCCCCCCGTCACGGCCTTCCAGTCGCCTGCCGACGCCGGGGTGAGCGACGCGGGGGCTGCACCTCCCCCCACCCCCGAGCCTGGCCAGGGCGCGGCCCCTGGAGGCCCCCCGGGCGGTCCGGGCGGGGCCCCGGGCGGGATGCAGCTCCCCCCCGAGCTCCTGCGGCAGTTGCAGGAGCAGATGCGGCGTCAGGGCGCCGGCGGCGGCGGGGCTCCTCCTCCCCAGTGACCCGCGAGGGTCTCCCTCCTCAGGCCGCGTGTCCTGCGTGGCCGTCTCCCCCGTCTCCCGCGCCTCCCCCTGACATCACGACCCGGGCTTGAACAGTACGGTCTGGATGGTCTTGAGCATGGTGACCGTCCACAGGGCGGCGCTGCGTTCTTGCACGAAATAGAGGTCGTACGACAGCTTGATGCGGGTGTCGTCGACGCTGGCCCCGTAGCGGTAGTTGACCTGGGCCCAGCCCGTGAGCCCGGGTTTCACCTGGAACCGCAGGCCGTAGTAGGGGATCGTGCGCTTGAGCTCGGCCACGAAGACGGGGCGCTCGGGGCGTGGCCCGACGAGGCTCATCTCGCCCCGCAGGACGCTCCAGAGCTGGGGGAGCTCGTCGATGCGGGAGCGGCGCAGGAAGCGGCCGAAGGGGGTCACGCGGGGGTCGCCCGTGCCCTGGGACCACTGGGGGCCGTCGCGTTCGGCGTCGGTGCCCATGCTACGAAACTTGGTGAGGGTGTAGGGGACCTCGTTTTTGCCGACCCGTTCCTGGTGGTAGAAAACCGGGCCGGGCATGGTGAGCTTGATGCCCACGGCGGCCAGGACCCACAGGGGGGCGGAGAGCACCAGGAGCAGGACGGCGGCGAGGAGGTCGAGGACTCGCAGGAGGTTGGACAACCACGGGGCCGTGTCCCGCGTGAAGGCCGGAACCCGCAAAAAATACCTGTCCCCCAGGATCTCCATGGGGAGCCTGCCCGTGAGGGTCTGGAAGACATCGACGAGGTCGTGGACCTGAACCCCTTCGCCCTTGAGGCGCAGGAGTTCGCGGGCGTCGTCGGGCAGGAGGGCGTCGATGCCCGCGACCACGAGGTGGTGGAGGTTGCGGGCCCGTAGGACCCCGGCGCAGTCGGCCACGCTGCCTACTGGGGGAGGGGTGCTGGAGCGCATGGGGGAGGAGGTGCTGAGGGTGGTGGGGGTTCGGCCCACGGAGACGGTTCCGACGAGGTCGAAGCGGGCGTCGGGGGAGCGGGCGAGCTCTTCGAGGAGGGTCTCGGGTACGGTCACCGGGGTGACGAGGAGGGCCTTGTCGGGCGGCTCGGCGCTGCGCATGGCCCGAGAGAACAGGGCCCGAACGCCCGCGGTGAGGGCGGCCAGGAGCACCGCGTGGACGGCGAAGAGCAGCCTGCCGAAGCTCCAGTGGGGGGCTACGAAGCTCGACACGGCGACGAGGAGGGAGGCTGTGCCTACGGCCCCGACGCAGCGCAGGAGGTTGACCCCGCGGCGGAAGTCGAGGCGCAGATTGTAAAGCTCGAACACATAGAACGACCCCAGGTGTACGGTGAGGGCGATCAGGGTGGCCCCGGCCCAGTCGCGGAAGATGTCGGCGACGACGAGGTGGTCGGAGCTGTACCGCACGGCCAGGAGCGAGAGCACGAGGGCTCCCATGATGAGGCCCGCGTCGAGGGCCGCGATCTGTGCTGTCCGTCGTCCGACTACGATGCCCGACACAGGGGCGAGCATCGCACACGGGCCGCGCGGCGGGGGAGGGGAGATTGTTTTGCCGGGGCGGGTTGTGCCGCGGGCGGGGCCACGGGGGTCGGGAGGTGTCGGTGTCCGTGTCCGTCAGTACCGCAAGGCGAAGCCGGCGGTGGGTACGGTTGACCACTCCGTTCTCGACGCGCTCCCCCGCGGGCGTGGGCGGGATCCACCTGGGATGCGGGCAGGGCCGGAGCCGCGTGCGACGGGGGACGGGCAGCGAAACCGCAAGGGCGCAAGGGCCGCAAGGGGCAGAAGGGGATTTGGGGGGGCATCGGGCAGGCGAGCGTCGGGGCGATTGGGGTGAGGGTCGCCGACGACGGCCGCGGTCGCACGCGGGGCGTCGAGGGGGGGCGCGTTGCGCTCGCCCACACAAAACCTCGTTGCCCCTTGCGACCCTTGCGCCCTGGCGGTTTCGCTGCCCGTCCCTCGTCGGGATGTTGAGCGCAGTGCGCCGCGCGTGGGTCAACATTCGTCAGGGGGCTACTGCTCGACGGAAGCGTCGCGTTCGAGCGACTGGTAGTACTGCCGCAGCGAGAGTCGGTAGATGGGTACGTCTTCCGTCATATCCGCACAACTGGCATCACGCTCGGCGGGGTTTCGTGGTGCCGAGCGGCAGTTGGCCTCCCAGCGACACGACAAGCCTGCGTGTCGCCGCGCGCTCGCCGGGAGGAGGCCCTGTGCGATGAGTTCGTCTTGGCGGCGTTGTACGCATGCTGTGTAGCTCTCTGGGTCGCAACAGGTGATCAGCCCGCGGTCAGGGAAGGCAGGTGGACCGTAGGGGTACCTACAACTGATGGAGCAGTCGTGCAGCGCCGTGCTGGCGGCTGTCTCTAGGGGGACGGAGTGCGCGAGGGCCTGATCGCGCCGGATCCGGGCGCAGCGGACGTAGTCGTCGGGGTTGTGGCACTGCGCGGGCAGCTCAGGCCAGGCCGGTGACGCTGGGTGGGAGGCCGGTCGTGGGCGGGGTTCGGCGCAGCCGACAGGGAACCCCAGCACGGCAAAGACAGGGAAACAACGCAGAAAACGAATGGCACTCGCCTTGCGCGGGAGCGAGGAATAGGCGGCGAAATGCATAAGTGCGTGTGACGATTGAGGCCAGAAACCGGTCCTCATGGGCCCATGTATTGTGGGTACGAAAGTCTATCCCGGCATCCCTGACGCATCTCAGCTCGGGCGACAGGATCGCAGATGCCACATGCGTGACTGTGAAGGGAACGGGCACGTTCCTGAACGTCATGTTCGTATGAGTCTACCCAACTTCCGAACAAAGCCGCAAGTCGAAAGTGATTGTCAGCGTATACCTCGCGAAGCATACATTCCCAGTGCCAGAATCTGTCGGTTGTGCGTGCGGTTCGTGAATCTCTTGCAGCTTCGCTACACTCTCTGAACATGTCGTTCAGTTTTGCCCATTGAACATTGGCGGTGAGTAGTTCTTGTGCAATGTTCTCGCAACTGTTCCTTGGGTCCTGTCGACAGATGCTCAGGAAGCTGTTGAGGCGGCCTGCTTCAATAGCTTGACTTTCTACCGCAAGCTCTAGGCCCGAACATGCGGTCACCACATTTGAAGGATGGTTCAAACGCATGCACTCATCACGCAATCGTGCCCAATATTCGGCCCTCCCCTCTTCTCTTCTGAGGCCACGCTTGTAATGGCGAAGGTTTACGGCAAGACTGTTGCACTCTGAGTTGAACTGAGAGCAAGGTCCGATCACGGGAAACAGTGCGTAGATGTCATCATCCGTCGGCGGCACAATACATCTGCCGCTTTGAAAGATGGGCTTCTCCCAACCCGACCACGGAAGAGGAGAGGGAGCGGGATAAGTCTTGAAGGGGAACATTCTGGGAGCACCCCTAGAAGGCGAGTGAATGGCTGTACTCAATCCCGTGTGGTAGTCCGACACATCTGAATAGAAGTCCGGCCGACTGCCGCGTTCGAAATTCGGAACGGCGAGACTACCCCGCGATGGAGGCAGAATCTCCCACTCCTTGAGCTTCCGCCCAAGAAACTGCCGCCCCGGCTCGGCCGCGCCGTTGCCCCCAACTGCCGAACCGCAGCCACCCCCCTTGCTGCCGCACCCGGACCCCCTGCACCCGCAGCCCGTGCTCTTCGCGCTCGCCCTTGGCCCCGCGCCGCCAGCAATGGAACCCGTCGGCAGAATCTCGTAGGACTTCATGACCACATCTCCATCCTGCAGAGCCGCGCGAAGTATCCAGCACTCCGCGCGGCTCCATGCTTGAATCTACGACTTGCTGTAACCAGCGACCACGAGCTGGACCTGGGCCACGCCGGCATCACACGAGACACGAAAGCGTCCGTATGCAGCGAGTGAGTTCGCCGCCGCTACGGGCAGGAAGTCAACCCCAGGAAGATCGGTGACGACAGAGACTGTGAGTGTGCTGATGGTACCTGTCGGATACCATACATCGTACTCAGGGGCGTTGGTGATCTCGTACTCGACGGTGATCGTGGTGGTCGCAGTGAACGCGCGGCAGATGATTTGCGCTTGAAGCGACTCGACGCTGCCCAAGAGCGAAGCGTGCTCCTGAGAGGTATAAAACCTGGGGGAGGATGGAGGGGTGTCGCCAGAGATTGTCTGGTCGAAAACCGTGAGATTGAATGCGCGTGCCATGATCTCTCCTTAGTCGGCGTAGCCCGAAACGACCAGCTGAAACTGGACGGTGCTTGAGGTGCTGCAGAAAATCTTGAATCGGCCATAGGCCGCCTGATTGGCGATCGAACTGATGTTGTCAAAGCCGACTGCGGGGAGAGTGGATGCCGAGCCACCAGTCGATACGGACTTTGCAGAAGAATCAACCCACGCATCGTATTCAGGTACGTTGGTCATTTGGTAGACCACGTCCACCGTAGAAGGGAGAGAGGTGCTTGCTCGAATGATCATCTGCATCTGCAAGCGCTCGACGCTGCCGAGGAGTGAGGCGTGCTCCTGAGAGGTGTAGAAGACAGGTGGATTGTTCGCGATCGTGTCGCCCGTGATGGTCCCGTCGAACAGAACCAGGTTGAATACCCGTGCCATGAGTCCCTCGTGATCTTCCGCCGACCCCAGCGAGCGCCCTTCGCACGACCACCGCGCGAGTGCCTCGGGGACCGACGAGTAAGTTCTCCCACAGCCAGAACAATCAATCAACCCCCCCCCATTGCGATTTCTGAAAACCGCTGAAATCAAGCCAGTTTCACGCGATGGTGCACATGACCAGCGCGCGACCCAGTACCGCATCGCAGGGACCACGACGAGAGAGGTCGTGAAGCGGCGCCCAACGAGATCCTCGGCGACCTGAAACATTCCGAAATACCGAGCAATTTCAATGACTTCCCGTACAGGCCCCGCAGGGCAACGACCGCCGCCCCGCCGCCGCATCGACTTCGAGCGCCGACGTTGCCCCTTCATGGCACCGTGCGTAGGTCCACGCTGCCCCGCGCGTTGACCCTCGCGGCCTCGCGTGATAGCCGTGGATCGAAGCGACGCCGAGCGGGCGGCGCCAGACGCGGAGGAGGGCAGACGATGCGTACCAGGCGAATCGAGCGAGGGGTCGTCGTGTGGCGTTGGCTGCATCGCGCAGTAGTGCTGGCCTGCCTGGTGACCGCCTGCGCCCCGTCGACCACAGCAGGCGGCAGCGACGCAGGCCCGCGCGACGGAGCCACCGCCGACGCGATGGACGTCCCGCCCACGGCCTGCACCACCTCGCGGCAGTGCCCCGGCCAGGTGTGCAACCCCACCCTGGGATACTGCGTCGATTGCAACGACGACCCGGACTGCCCGAGCGCGCAGATCTGCCGTGAAAACCGCTGCGTCGATCGCCCCCGCCCCTGCACCAGCTCGCGGCAGTGCAGCGACCTCAACCTCGTCTGCGACACCACCCAGGGCGTCTGCGTCGAGTGCGTGGCCGACACCGACTGCACGGCCGACCAAGAGACCTGCGCCGCCGGGGGACGCTGCGTTCCGCGGGTATGCATCGGGAGCGACGTTCGGTGTGTTGCCGGGGTGCGGGAAGTGTGCGACGCGCGGGGCACGGCCTTCGTGGCGATGCCCTGCTCCGCACGACAGACCTGCATCGACGGGGCCTGCGCGGACTGGGTGTGTACGCCCGGGACGCGCCGCTGCGTGACCGGGGACGTCTCGCGGGTCGAAGTCTGCGACGCGGAGGGCATCGCATACGCCGCAACGGCCTGTCCCGCGGGCCAATCGTGCAGCGACGGCGTGTGCGCCGATCCCAACTGCATGCCGGGCGCCTTCTCCTGCGCCGACGCCACTACGCGTCGGGTCTGCAACAGCAACGGGCAGGGGTACAGCCCCGCGCCCTGTCCTGCGATGCAGGCCTGCGTCGGGGCGGGCGAATGTCGTGCGCAGGTGTGCACTCCGGGCAGCACGGGAAGTACATGTCCCAGCCCCACCGCCCAGCAAGTGTGCACCCCCGACGGACAGGGTTTTGCTACGATGCCCTGTCCCACGGGGCAGATGTGCATGGCCGGGCGCTGCGCGGGCGCCTGCGGGGCAGAGGGACAGGCGGCGTGCACGGGCGGGATGTGCGCGACGGGCCTGGGGCTCTGCGGGTCGGTGTGCCGCAACACGGCGACCGATGTGGCCTACTGCGGCGCGATGTGTATGCGCTGCCCGGTGCCCAACAACGGGACGGCGACTTGTACGGCCGGGGTGTGTGGGGTCGTGTGCAGCGGCCGCTTCAACCCCAGCGGCAGCGTCTGTGTCCCCTGCGGCGCCGAGGGCCAGCCCGCCTGTGTCGCGGGCGTGCCCTGCAACACGGGCACCATCAACACCATGGGGGTGTGCCGGGGATGCGGCGCCTCGGTGCTGAATATTGCGGTGGCAGAACAGTCAGCCTGCGCGCTGATGGGGAATGGCACCGTGCGCTGCTGGGGACGCAATATCGAAGGACAGTTGGGTGATGGGACCACGAACAATAGCCTCGTCCCGGTCACGGTTGTCGGTCTGTCGAATGTTGTCCAACTTGCAGCATCCTACCGGGCTGTTTGTGCTCGACTTTCTAGCGGAAGTGTACAGTGTTGGGGAGGCAATGAAGTGGCGCAGTTGGGCGATGGCACGATGATTCAACGAAGTCTGCCCGTGCGCGTTTTGGGCCTGTCAGACGGCGTGACGGATATCGCCGTGGGACGATTCCATACATGTGTTGTCGCCCGAGGGGGTGTGCATTGCTGGGGGCTGAACAGGGAGGGACAGTTGGGCGATGGGACTACCATAAACCGTACGATGCCTACGCCCGTTATGGAATTGGGCTCAGGGGTGGTACAAGTGGTTGCGTCTCAACAACGTACTTGTGCCCTGCTTTCAACGGGCGGCGTGCGTTGTTGGGGAAGTGGATATCTGGGTAATGGGCAGCTCGGACGGCAGACGCGACCCGTGGACGTGGTCGGGCTCGACGCTGGGGTGCGATCGTTGGTCGCGGGCGGCGACGCCGTATGTGCAATCATGAACTCTGGTGTGATGTGGTGCTGGGGCATCAATTACTATCAACTGGGAGATGGCACCACGATGAACCAACTGAGGCCGGTCATGGTGCAGGGTATTCACACCGCTGTCGCCGCCACATTGGGCTCTCAGCATGCCTGCGCGATTCTTGCAGACTCGTCTGTGCGGTGTTGGGGATACAATCAATACAATCAGCTTGGCGATGGGACGACAACCGTGCGTCCGCAGCCAGTACCAATCACAGAACTTCGTGGAGCCAGCTCGTTGGGTAGTGACTTCTACTCGACTTGTGCCCGCATGAATGATGGGACTGTATACTGTTGGGGTCTCAACGAACTCGGTCAACTCGGCGATGGCACGACGACTCGGCGCTCTCGCCCCGTCCCTGTGGTCGGTCTCGGGTCCGGCAGCGACGCCGGGTGCTGATGCCACTCCTGCGGCGAACCCCGACCCCGGGGCCCTCCGCGGTGGTCCCCAACCCCGGTCGGTCCTGGGGCGTTTCTGTCGTTGACATCGCGACTCAAACCAATCTAGAAATGTGGAGTGCCCCGGGGGCGAAGGGCCCTCTCGGCATCACAAGGGAGCCGCACTGTATGGAAGTCTACGACGAGTCCGTTCCGGCCGATCAGGCCGATGCGCCGAAGGGCTACACACCCGACCGCGCCGCCCAGGCCCTGGAGGAGATGCTGCCCAAGATCGAAAAGACCCACGGGCGGCCACGTCTGGTCCGCTTCGCCGACGCCGCCGTGGCGTGTGCACGGCTTTATGAGGTGTCGCAGCAGCCCGCCCTGGCTGAGCGTCTCGGGCGGCTGCCCCCGGAGGAGTTCTCCCCGACGCTGCTCAACGACCTGTCGCAGACCTCCTGGGCCCTGTGGCACCTCGACCTTCTGTCTGTGAAGTCGTCGGAGCCGACGAGCAAGGCGCGGGTTCCGGCGGCCCTGTGGGATGGGGCGCTGAAGGCCCGTCGCGGGATGCTCGAGGTGGTGGCGTTTGGCCTGCGCACGGTCGATGGGGCCGATGCCACGATCACCTCGATCCGGCAGGGATCGGGTTACCTCGACGGCGCGCGCGACCTGCTCCAACTGGCCGAGCTGTACCGCGACTACGAGCCGCTGCTGGCCGCGCGGCTGCCGCAGGACTTCCGCCTCCGCGACGCCGACACCGCCTGCCGTCTGGCCGACGAACTGCGCGTCGCCCTCGGCCTGAGCCCGGTCACCGCCACCGGCGACGACACCGCCCGGAAGGTCTGGGGGCTGACCGTTCAGGTGTTCGGGGAGGTTCGGGCGGCCCTGCAGTACCTGTTGCGGAATGACCTCGCGGCCCAGGCCTCCCTCCCGAGGCTCGTGGCCCCGCGCCGGCCCTCCACCCGCACCGTCGCCGACCCCGATCCCACGCCCGCGGATTGAGCCGCTACGTCCTCGACCACCCTGCTGTGACACAAACCTATGAGTTGCTCGGTGGTCGACCACCTGGCAAAACATAACCGAACCGTGCCCACGAGGTGGTTGACCACCTGGCGCGACGTTGGGGCATTGGGATGCGAGGTGGTCGACCACCGGGCGTCACGAGGTCCACCGTGCCCACAGGGTGGTCGACCACCTGGCGTCACGATGGCTGACGTAAACCGGGTGGTCGACCCACCTGGCGCGTCACGATAGATAAGAACTATGGTGGATCGGTCTCCCGGGTGACCTCACCCCCGCTGCCGCGCGCCCCTCTCCATCAATGGCGAGGGGCTCCGCTCGCCCGAAACTCGGTGAGTGTTGTTAGCCCCCTCCGAAGGACCTCTCCAGATACACCCCCACATCAGCAGGAACGGAGCCCCTCGCCATTGATGGAGAGGGGCGCGCGGCAGCGGGGGTGAGGTCAAGACCCCGGGAAGAGCGACGTCCGCACGGCGAAGGAGGTGTTGAAGCTGTCGACGAGGGCGGTGTTGCGCCCGTAGAGGGTGCGCTGGTAGCCCACGTTGAGCTCGGCGGTGGGGGTCACCCGGAGGATGACCCCGGCCCCGATGTCGATGATGTCGCGCTCGAAGCGCAGCTCGCGCAAGAGGAGGTTGTCGATGCTGTAACGCTCGGCCGGGACGCTGGGGTCGATGGCGGCCACGGAGATCCCGAGGACCCGCCCCTCGGTGACGGTGATGGCGGCCTGGAGCCAGGCGTACACGAGGAGGCGATCGCCGAGGGCCTGGCCCGCCCGCAGGGCCCCGATGGCCTGGTGGCCCGCCCCGCCGAGGCGGAGGTTGTACCCGAGGTCGACCCGCACGAAGGTGCGTGTGGAGAAGGCGTGGCCGAAGAGGAACCCCGGCTGGATGTCGACCTGGCCGTCGCCGAGGGTGACGTCGTCCTGCACGTTGCGCGGGTTGACGTATTCGTATGGGTTTCTCAGAAACTCGGCGGCGGTCCGGGGGTTGTCGCCAAAGGTTCCCGACGGGCCGGGGTAGCCCGAGGGGACCTTGACCCGGAGCTCGAGGGCCATGGCCGAGGTGCGCACGGGGAGGCGGTACCGGGTGGCGAACACGAGGTCGCCCAGGCCCGTGGCGTTGCGCGAGAGGTTGATGACGTTGCGGCGGTAGTACTCGAAATCCGACTGGCCCGACGGGTCACCCATGGGGCGGGCGAGGGGGATCACCGGGTCGGAGGAGTAGACGACCGAGCGGATGGGGAGCTGAACCTCGAGCTCGAGGGAGTCGGTGAGGCCCGCCCGGACCCCGATCGTGAAGGTGCTCGCGGTGTACTCTCCGTTGAGCGGAAAGATCCGAGACCGGCCCGTCTCGAAGAACTCCCGGGTGGCGGTCTGGTAGCTGTACCCGGCCCCGAGGGCGAACTGCCCGCGGGGGAGGGTCCAGGGAGAGGCCGAGGCCGCGGCAGGACAGAGGGCGGCCGCGGCACAAAGAACAAACGTCGACGAAGGGCGCATGGGCAGTGGGGGAGTGGACGCGAGGCCCGGGGCTAGAAAGTGAGGAAGGGCGGAGGGGTGGGACGCGCGGGCGGGGCCGCAGGGGCCACGGGGGCCGGTCGAGGCGCGGGGGCCGCCACGGGTGCGGGAGCCGGTGCCGGGGCGGGGGCCGCCACAGGGGCGGGTGCAGGCGCGGGCGCTGGAGCTGCCACAGGTGCGGGGGCGGGGGCAGGGGCCGCCACGGGTGCGGGAGCGGGGGCAGGAGCCGCCACAGCTTCAGGCCCAGGGGGCAGGCGTCGGGCCCCGACGTCGGAAGACCCGCGTGGGGTGCGCCCCGAGGTGCCGCGGCGGGGACCCGAGACCCGGCTCGGAGCCTCTGGGGCTGCGGTGTCTTCGGGCGCGGCGACCGCAGCGGGGGGGGGCGGCTCGGGAGCGGCCGCGACCGGCGTCTCGGGCGGAGTCGCAGGGGGCGGCTGGGGCGTGGGCGAGGTGGGCGGCGCGACCGGGGCGGCGGGCTCGGGGGGGGCGGCCGCCGGCGGGGGCGGGGCCGTGGGCCCGAAGGCCAGGACCCCCGCGGCTACGAGGGCCACGAGGGCCAGGCCGAGGGCCATCGGGAGCCAGCGCCGGGCGGAGGCCGGGGGGGCAGCCACGGGGGCCGATGCGGTCAGGCTCGCGACCTGCGGAGGGCTCTGCGAGGGCCCCGCCACGGGCTCCAGGGGCGGTGGGCCGGACGGCAGGGCGGACGGGCCCCACGACGGCCGCACCGACCCGTTGGCGGACCCGGGCAAAGGGGGGGGCGAGAAGGCCGTCTGGATGAGGGCCCCGAGGTGCACGGCCGAGAGCCGACGCACCCCGGGGCTGCTGAGCCCGGCGAAGGGGTCGTCGAAGTGCTCCGAGGGGGTGAGCATGGCCTGGAAGGTGGACGGGTCGACGGTGCGACCGGCGAGGGCCGCGACGACAGACGGGTCGCCGAGCACGGCCTCGCACGCGGCGCGCAGGGCCCGGGCGTCGGCGGGGCGGTCTTCGGGGGCCTTGGACAAGCACCGCTCGATGAGGGCCGCGAGGGGCGCCGGGCACCACGGGGCCATCACCGACAGGGGGGTGAAGGCCTGGTTGTGAACCTTCAGGAGCACCGCCGCGGGCGAGTCGCCGTCGAAGGGGAAGTAACCCGAGACGCATTGGTAGAGCATGGCCCCGAGCGACCACACGTCGGAGCGCTGGGTGGCCGAGCGGGCGTTGAGGCCCTGCTCGGGGGACATGTAGTAGACCGTGCCGAGGGCGGTGCCCTCCATGGTGGCGCTGCTGGAGCCGCCGGTCTCGCGGGCGATGCCGAAGTCAAGGATCTTGACCACCTCCCCGCGCGGCCCGCGGGCGAGGAAGATGTTCTCGGGTTTGAGGTCGCGGTGCACGACCCCGACGTCGTGGGCGGCCTCGAGGGGAACGAGGAGGTCACGAAACCACGCGAGGGTCTGGGCCACGGAGACGTCGCCGCGGGCGAGGCGTTGGGCGAGGGTCTCGCCGTCGAGGAGCTCCATCGCCAGGTAGAGGGACCCGGTGCCTCCGGGGCCGTCGTCGACCCCGGCGTCGAAGACCTTGACCACGCCCTCGTGGCCGATCCGGGCCGCCACGCTGACCTCGCGCAAGAAGCGCTCGACCCCGGCCGGGTCGCGGACAAACCGCGGGTCGAGGATCTTGAGGGCCACCTCCTGGCGCGTGAGGAGGTGCCGGGCGACGTAGAGGGCGCCCATCCCTCCCTCGGCAAGGGGCTTGAGGACCTCGTAGCGGCCACCGACAGCGCGAATATTGTCCTGGCTCAGGCGTGTCATGGGTACCCGTCGAAGGGAACTCCCTCTTGAAGGGAGTCTGTCCTGTTTTGAGCCGTAACGAAACCCATCCGCGTCACAATCTGGAGTTAGGGGGTCGTGGGTTCATCGGGGTGGTGCGGGGACTACGCCGGGGCCCGCGGGGTGGTCACAGGGGCTCAGTCGTTGGTCGGCCATCCCATGTCGCCGAGGCGGTGTTGGAGCACGGAGAGCCCGGCGAAGACCGCGGTCTCGGCCCGCAGAACCCGTCCCCCGAGGCGCAGGGGCAGGGCGTTGGCGGCGCGCAGGGCGGCCCGTTCGACGTCGGCGAACCCGCCTTCGGGGCCGACCACGAGGATGAGGTCGCGGGGCGGCGGGGCGGCGGCCAGGGCGTCGAGGGCCGCGGCGGCCTCGGGGGCCGAGCGGTCGTCGAGGAAGACCCTCACGGCCGCGGAGGTCCACCACGGGGCCTCGAAGCACGCCTCCAGGGTCACGGTCTCCCCCACCGCCGGCACCCTGCCGCGCCGACACTGCCGCGACCCCTTGAGGCTCTGCCCCGGCCAGGCGTGGGCCTTTTCGTGCCCGAGCCCGTCCATCTGCACCGACTTGAGCGTCACCACGGGTTGCAGGGTCCACACCCCGAGCTCGGCGGCCTTCTGGGCCACCACGAGCATCCGTTGTCGCTGGAGCACCGCGCACACGAGGGTGATGCGCAGGGGCGACTCGGGGCAGAGGTCCATGCGGGCGTAGGCGAGGGCCTTGGCCCCGTTGGCGTCGAGGCCCTGGAGGGCCGCCCGGAAGTACTGGCCGGCCCCGTCGCGCAGGGTGAAGGCTTCTTTTACGTTGACCTTGCGCATCCGGAGGGCCGCCGCGGCCGTGGCGTCGAGGCGCACGGTGTCGCCTTCGGCCAGGGTGTCGGGGGTGCCCACGGTGTCGCGCAGGGCCTCATCGGGGCTGTGTCGCATCGCGTCGGAGACTGGTCGCGGGGGAGGGGCGCGTCAACACAGGACGCTGCGCCGGGCGTCGGGTTGGTGTATGCGGAAGGGCATCGTGAGCACTGGGAGCACTGGAACCCCTGGCGGAGCACCCGATCGCCCGTTGCGGGTCGTGGTGGTGGGCTGCGGCGGCATCGGGGGCGTGGCCGCGGCGGCCCTGACCGAACACCTCGGCCCCCGCGGCGGCGAGGTGGTGAGCTACACGACCAACGCGGGCATCGCCGAGGCCGTCAACGCCCGGGGGTATCGGGTGGTGGGGGTGGACGGGGTTCGGACCGTGGCGGGACGGTGCGTGACGCGCCTGGAGGGAGAGAGTCTCTTTGACTACGCCCTCCTGGCCGTGCAGCCCCCCCAGGTGGAGGAGGCGGCCGCGCAGATCGCCCCGGCCCTGCGCCCCGACGGGGCCGCGGTGTGCTTCCAGAACGGCCTCTGCGAAGCCCGGGTGGCGCCCCTCCTGGGCCCTGGGCGGGTTCTGGGGGCGGTGGTGGCCTGGGGGGCTACGATGCCCGAGCCGGGCCTGTACGAGCGCACGGCCCGGGGGGGCTTCTCCCTCGGCCGGCTCGACAACTGCGACGACCCGCGCCTGCCCGAGCTCGCGGCGGCCCTCGGGTGCATCGGCCCGGTGGCCATCTCCCCCAACTTCGCCGGGGCCCGCTGGAGCAAGCTCGCCATCAACTGCGCCATCAGCACCCTCGGGACGCTCGGCGGCCAGCGCCTCGGATCGCTCATGGTGAGCCTCACCGTACGCCGCCTGGCCCTGCACCTGATGACCGAGACGGTGCGGGTGGCCCACGCCGAGGGGGTTCGGCTGGAGAAGGTGAGCGGGACCCTCGACCTCGACTGGATCGCCCTCACCGAACGCGAGACCCACAGCCTCGGGTCGCCAGGGCTCTTCGCCAAACACACCATGCTCCTGGCCGTGGGGGCCCGCTACCGGCGGATGCGCTCGTCGATGCTCTCGGCCCTGGAGCGGGGCCGTCCCCCCGCGGTCGACTACCTCAACGGCGAGGTGGTCACGCGGGGAGCCCTCCACGGGATCGCCACCCCCGTCAACGCGGCGGCTCAGGCGAGGGTTCATGGGTTGGCCCGGGGGGAGGGGTCCCCGTCGATGGCGACGGTGTACGCCCTGGCCCAGGAGCTCGGGCTACGCTGACCGGTCAGGGCTCCCCGACCGTCCCGTAGGCCCGGTTGTGGTAGAGGAGCACGGCCGACCCGGGGGGGTCGTCGGGCCCGAGGTGCACGGCCGTCACGTCCCCGAGCACGAGGGTGTGATCGCCCGCGTCGACCTGCTGCCGAACCCGTGCGCTGAAGGCCCCGAGGCCCCCCGCCAACACCGGAACACCCGCGGCGTCGGGGGCCCAGGAGACGGCCTCGAAGACCCGGTCCCGGGTCTCCTCGTGGGCGGCGAAGGCCTCGGCCAGGGGCTGCTGGGCGGAAGACAAGAGGTTGACGACAAAGTGCCGGGCCCCGCGGAGCATGGCCATCGCGCTCGAGGCGTTGGTGGCGCTCACGAGCACGATGGGGGGCGCCATCGACACGGTCAGAAACGCGGTGGCCGTAAACCCGTCGGGCACCCACGGCCCGGTCGGATCGGGGCGCAGTGTGGTCACCACGGTGACGCTCGCGGCGAGGCGACGGGCGAGGCTCCTGTAGGCCTCGGGGTCGTGGCCGGGGCCGCTGCGGTATCCGAGGGCGCTCAGGGGGAGAGGCGGTCGGGGGACGCTCACGCGGGGGCTCCCGGCATCGGCTTCGTCGAGGCCCCCTCGGCCGCGAGGGCCGCGGTGTGGGCGGGGGTGAGGGTCGACCCGGCGGTGCGCGAGGGGGCCGGGGCGTCCTTGGGGATGTACGCCCGGAGGTTGGCCTCGATGGCCGCGCAGATGTCCTCCAGGGGCAGGTCGTTGTCGTCGGTGCCGAAGGGCTCCTCGATCTCCACCCCGATCTCCTCGATGCCCAGGAGCACGAACGACACCGCCAGGGTCAGGGGGATGGCCCCGAGGCCGAAGTACTGCAAGAGCGAGCAGGGCAGGGTGGCGCAGTAGAGCATCAGGGCCCGGCGCAGGTGCACGACGTACGCGAAGGGCAGCGGGGTCTTGAGGATGCGCTCGCAGGCCCCCATGCAGTCGATGAGGACCTGATTGTTGTGGTCGAGGGCGGCCTGGAGCACGGAGTCGATGTGGCCCGCCCGGCGCCCCTCGTTGATGCAGCGAGAGATCTGGATGGCGCAGGCCAGGGGCGGGTGCTGGGCGTCGCGGACGTGGAGCATCTCGTCGCGGGGGAGCTCCGCCTCCATGGGACCGAGGCCGCGTTTGCCGCGGAGGTGGTGCATGGCCGCATAGGGGAAGGCGATGCTCCAACGGATCATCCGGGCGAGCAGGGCCGGGTCGGACCCGAGCAGGACCACGGCGTCACGGGTGACGTTGCGGCTCTCGTTGACGATGGAGCCCCAGAGCTTTCGGGCCTCCCAGAAGCGGTCGTACGAGGCGTTGGTGCGAAACACCAGGAGCAGGGCCAGGGCCGGCCCCACGAAGCCGTGCACCTTCTCGATGGTCGGGATGGCCACGACGAAGTGGTGCACGAGCACGAAGACCGTCGAGAAGCCCGTGGCGGCCAGCGAACGGGCCCCGATGGCCTGGACCATCGAGCCGCGGATGTCGAAAAAGTGGTCCCTCCAGTGGTGCGGGTCGTAGTAGATCACGCGGGGCGCGACTGTATCACTCATGGCCGCGGCTGTGGACCCCATGCGGCGGAGGGGTATGCTGGGATGCGCCCGGCCGACGGGCGTCGAGGGCGGCCGCAGGCTGCCGGGATTGACGCCGAGACGGAGACGACTGCGATGCTGCACTGGAAGACCATCCTGGTACCGACCGATTTCTCCGACGGGTCGAGGGCGGCCCTGCACACGGCGGCGGAGCTCGCGGTGATGTGCGACGCACACCTGGTGCTGCTGCACGTGGCCGAGCTGCCTCCGGTGCTCGACGCGGGCACGATGATCCGCCCCGAGGGCACGGGGATGGCGATGTCGTTGCAGGATTTTACGCGCGATCAGGCCCTGGGCTGGATGAGCGCGGACTGCGAGGCCGCGGGGGTCGCCCCGACGGTGAAGGTGCGCCATGTGGTGGAGATCGGCCCGGCGGTGTCGACGGTGCTCGACGTGGCCGCCCGGGAGAAGGCCGATCTCCTGGTCCTGGGGACCCACGGGCGGACGGGCTTCGCGAAGCTGATGTTGGGGTCGGTGACCGAGCGGCTGGTGCGGGAGGCGAGGGTTCCGGTGTTGACGGTGCGGCACGACCCGAAGGCGGCGAAGTAGGAGTCGGCGGGGACGCGGGACGAGGAGGGGCATCGGGGCGGTGTTGGCTTCGGCGCAACGCGGGGAGCGAAGGCTGTGCGGGGTCGCCCTGGCGGTCCTCGGGCTCGGCTGCGCCCCGGTCGAGGAGACCCCGGACGACGATGTCCCCGCGTTGGATGCGGGTGCGGTCGATGCGGGTGCGGTCGATGCGGGTGCAGTCGATGCGGGTGCGGTGGATGCCGGGGTGCACGACGTGGGCGGGGCCGAGGGGGGAGCCCGCGACGCTGGGACGGACGCAGGGGGGCTCGACGCGGGAGCACGCGACGCAGGGACCGACGCGGGAGGGACGGACACGGGGACCGACGCGGGGACACCCGATGTGGGGGCGGACGCGGGAGGGACGAGCGGGGCGACGGGGCCGGTGTTGTACCCGGGGGAGAGGGTTCAGTCGCCGATGACGGCGTCGGTGGCGGCGGGGCTGCGGGCCGTGGCGGGGGTGCGGCGTCGCGACGATCGGGTGCTCGCGAAGGTCGGGGCGTCGAACACCGTCAACAGCAATTTCCTCCACTGTTTTGCGGGCTCCAACGTCGACCTTGGGGGTCGCGAGGCCCTGCGTCCCACCCTTGATTTCAACCGCGAGGGCCGCATCGCCGGGGCCTCGGCCTTCACCCGCACGAGCCTCGCGGCCACCGTAGGCTGGAGCGCGTGGTCTTCCCTGCAAGGAACCCCCTCCCCGCTCCAGCGCGAGGTCGACGCCGCCGACCCCCGGGTGGCCGTGGTGATGTTTGGCACCAACGACATCCAGTCTCAAAACTGGCACCGGTACGGGCAAAACCTCTGGGAGATCGCCGATGTCCTGCGGGCCCAAGGGGTGATCGCGATGTTTACCGCCATCCCCCCGCGCGACGACAGCCCCACGGCCGACGCGTGGGTTCCGCGGTACGTGGCCATCATGCGGGCCGTGGCCCAGGGTCGACAGCTCCCCTTCGTCGACCTCGAGCGGGTCTTGCGCCCCCTCCCTGGACACGGCCTCGGGTCCGACGGCATCCACATGAACACCTACAGCGCGGGCGGGGCCCGGGGGTGTGTGTTCAGCCCCGCCGGGCTGCGGTATGGCTTCAACCAGCGCAACCTCCTCACCCTGGAGTCGCTCGATCGGGTCCGGCAGGCCCTGGCAGGCAGGGCCCCCGACCCCGACCTCGCCGCCCTCCACCTCCAGGGCGACGGAACCTCCCGGACGCCCTTCGTGATCGGGGGGTTGCCCTTCTCCGACCTGCGCGACACCCGAGCCGCGGGCGAAGACCGCATCGACCGGTACCCCGGCTGCAACAGCGCCGCCGACGAGTCGGGCCCTGAGCTTCACTACACGATCACCGTGACCGAGACCACCCGGGTGCGGGCCATGGTCATCGTACGCGGGACCACCGACATCGACCTCCACCTCCTGCGCGGACCCGGGTTCGACGGGGCGGCTTGCGTGCTCCGCGACGACCGCATCCTCACCGCCACCCTGGCCCCAGGGACCCACCGCTTCGTGCTCGACACCTATGCCACGCAAGGGGCTGCGCGGGCGGGGGAGTACCTCTTCGTGCTCGTGCGGGAGTGAGCCCGATGCCCTCGGCCCCGCGTCTCGCCCTGGCCTTGGGGCTGTTGTTGGGAGCCCGGAGCGTCGGGGCCGATCCGCCCGTGCGGGTGGTGGCCGTCGGCGACATCGCCCTGGTCGGAGCCGTGATGACCGAAGCTCGGGCCGGTCACGATCCCTTCGCCGCGGTCCGACCCCTGCTGACCGCGGCCGACCTGGCCGTGGGCAACCTGGAGTGCGTCCTGTCGTCGCGCCCGGTCCCATCCCGGGGGCGGTCGGCCCGCCCTTCGGTGATCCTGCGGGCCCCCTGCGCCGGGGCCCAACTGCTGCGGGGGGCGGGGTTTGACGCCCTCTCCCTGGCCAACAACCACGCCTTCGACCTCGGGGCCGCGGGGGCCCGTGACTCCCGGGGCTGCGTCGAGGCCGCGGGGCTGCGGGCAGTGGGCGCAGGGGCCACGGCGGCCGAGGCCCGGGCGCCGTTTCGTACGACCCTCGGCGGGCTGCGGGTGGGGCTCCTGGCCTTCGCGTACGACACCAACCACCCCAATGGGGCGGGGGCCCGGGTGGCCCTGCTCGACGACGACCCGGTGGGGGCCGTGCGGGCCCTGCGGCCGACGGTCGACGTGGTGCTGGTGTCCCTGCACTGGGGCGTGGAGTTCGTGCACGAACCCACCGCCGCCCAGGTTCGCCTTGCCCACGCCCTGATCGATGCCGGGGCCGACGCGGTCATCGGCCATCACCCGCATGTGCTTCAAGGGGTCGAGGTCTACCGGGGAAGGCCCGTGGTGTACTCCCTGGGCAACTTCCTCTTCGGCCCGCAGCCTCCTCCCCGCGACCTGTCGGCGGCCCTGACCCTCACCCTCGGACGCCCTGGCCCGGGGCATTCCCCCCTGCGCGCGGTGACCTTCACCCCCGTACGGGTCGTGGGTCGTCGCGGAACCCTCCAGCTCGCCACAGGCCCCGAGGGCGACGGGGCCCGCAGCCTCCTGCAACGCAGCAGCCGCCGATTCGGAACCCACCTCCGCCCCGACGGAGGCATCTTGCGGCTCGACCTGGGCGGGGCTGGCGTACGGCCCCCGCCGATACACTCTCCGAGGAGCGCACGATGAACGAGGTCGATGTGGTGGTGGTGGGAGCGGGGCTTTCGGGTCTCGCGGCGGCCCGCGATCTGGTAGCCGGGGGGCGTTCGGTGCGGGTCTTGGAGGCCCGCGACCGGGTGGGAGGCCGCACGCTCAGCGTGGCCTGGGAGGGGACCACGATCGACCTCGGGGGGCAGTGGATCGGCCCGGGGCAACACCGGGTGGCCGCCCTGGCCCGGACCCTCGGGCGCAAGACCTTTCCCACGTACGTCACGGGCGACCGGACGGTGCACCTCGGGTCGTCGGTGTCGCGCGAGGCCACGGGGCGCGGACTCACCCTGGCCGGCATCGCCGAGTCGCTCGGGAAGGCGTATGTCGATCGGCTGGCGGCGAGGGTTCCGCCGGAGGACCCGGCCCGGTGTGCGGAGGCCCTGGCCTGGGACGCCCTCCCGTTGTCGCAGTGGCGCGACGGGAGGCTGCCTCCGGGGGGATTGCGCGACCTCTTTGACGTGGCCGTACGCACGGTCTTCGGGGCCGACCCGGCGGAGGTCTCGCTCCTGTATTTCCTCTGGTATCTGCGTACGGGCGACGGGTTCGGGGCCCACGTGGATGTGACGGGAGGGGCCCAGGAGAGGCGCTTCGCCGACGGAGCCCAGTCGTTGAGCCTCGACCTCGCCGCGGCCCTCGGCGATCGGGTGCGCCTGGGGTGTCCCGTGCGCACGATCGCCCAGGACCCCGACGGGGTCACCGTGTCGGCCGACGGGGAGACGGTGCGGGCGGGGCGGGTGGTGGTGGCGGTTCCGCCGGGGCATCGGGGGCGGATCGTGTGGACCCCGGGGCTGACCCCGACGATGGTCAGGCGCCTTGACCGGATGCCCATGGGGGCCACGGTGAAGGTCCTGGTGGCGTACCCGGAGCCCTTCTGGCGAACCCGGGGCTGGTCGGGGGAGGTGGTGAGCGGGCACGGGCCGGTGAGCTACTGCGTCGACAACGGGAGCTACGACGGGGCCTTGCACGCCCTCTTGTGTTTTGTGGTGGGTCCGGCCGCGGTGGCGTGGACGAGGACGGACCCGGCCGCGCGGGAGGCGGCGGTGATCGCGCAGATCGTGCGGTGGTTTGGGGCCGAGGCCGGGCGCCCGAGGGCGGTGCACAGCTATGACTGGGCCGAGGACGTGTGGGCGGGGGGCTGTCCGGTGTCCAACCCGGCCCCGGGGATGTTGACCCACGGGGCGGCCTCGCTGCGGGCCCCTGCGGGGCGCGTGCACTTCGCGGGGACGGAGACCGCCACGGTGTGGGTGGGCTACCTGGAAGGGGCCCTGGAGGCCGGGGAGCGGGCCGCTCGGGAGGTGCTCGCCGCCGAGGGGTAGCGGCAGGGCGACGGGGCCGGGGCGTGCACTCCCCCGGTCGCGACGCAGTGCAGCGCCGTGGGGGCATGTGCAGGGCGAGGGTGCGGGGGGCTACGGCACCGGCTCGTCGTCTTCGGGCGGGGCGAGGTCGGCGAGGACTCGGTCAAGCTTCTTGTCGATGCGGAGGGCGACGCACCGCGCGCGGAGGGCTGCGTGGTCGAGGCCGGGGTGTCGTCCGAGGAGCTCGGCGGCGTCGCGCAGGTCGAGCCGAGCCCCGGCGGCGAGCTTGAGCAGCACGAGGGTGGGCACGTCGACCACCGCGAGCCGCCGTCCGGCGAGGGGCCTCGTGGGGCTGTCGAGCGCAGCGCGCCCGAGGCGACGTGTGGCGCCCGTCCAAGGGTTGCCGAAGTTGACCACGTCGACCTGGAGATCGTCGCCCGCCTCGACGCGCAGGAGCCCCCCCAGCGGGTCGTCCGCATCGGGCTCTCGCAGCGTGACAGCGTGACCGGCCTCGCGCAGCGCCTGGGCCACCGCGCGGAGCGTATCGAGCGGGACGTCGACGGTCGCCAGGTCAAGGTCCTGGGTCGCCCGGGGGTATCCGTGCACGGCCATCGCGGCCGCGCCGATGAGAACCGTCGCCACGCCGTGACGGGCCAGCGCGTCGGCGACCCCCTCGGCCATGTCGAGGGCGGCCTCGACGGCGTCGGTCACGGGTCGCCCAGGCGGTGCAGGGCCTTCGCGCGGAGTCCCAGGGTCAGGGCGAGCTTGATGCGGCCCTCTGGACCGAGGACGTCCTCTTTGGCCCGCTGCGCCGCCCGCGCCTGGTCGCGCAACGACATCCGCGGGGGTGCGTCGGCGTTGTGGTGCGACGGGGTGGTCGGAGGGTGATCGGGCGGCGGGTCCATCGGAAGCCTCTGCGTCGCAGGGTAGGCCCGCGGTCGGCGCGGCGCAACCCGTGCTGCGGCGCGCCGCGGAACACCAGCGGCAGGGGATGGGACGTCCGAAGGGTTGCCCGGGTTCTGCGCGGGGTGAGGTATCGTGCGGGGCATGACCTGTCGTGGTTGGCTCGTGGTGGGTGCGCTGCTCTCAGGATGCGCCGCGGGCGACGCCGCCACGGGCGCCAGTGCCGATGCCGGGGACGACGTCTCGGCCCTCGACGTCGCGGCGCACGATGGGTCGCGCGCCGAGGACGTCCCCCGCGACACGACGCCTGTTGACACCGCGCCCCGCTGCGGCGACGGGGTGTGCGCCCGACCGCAGGAGACCTGCGAGACCTGCCCCCTCGACTGCAACGCCTGCCCCCGTTGCGACATGGCCCCAAGCTGCACCGGGGCGCTGTCTGTGCCGCTCAGCACCACGGCCCTCGCGACCTGCAACAACGACGCGAACGGCACGCTCCGCACCAACTACGCCTGCGGCGCCGACCTCGGGGTCGCCCCCGCGGCCACCACCTGCGCCGATCCGCGGCTGCGCATTCGGGTGCGCGAGATCAGCATCCAGCGGGGCTTCTTCGACATCCCGCGCAACCTGTACTGCGCCATCAGCGCCGAAGACGGACGCCACGCCGAGCTCTTGCTCCTCGCCCCGCGCGAGGTGGCGGGCAATCGCAACACGACCCGGATCAACATCCCACCGAGCGCGGGGCTCTTGTGGGGCCAGGGTGACCTGTACCGCAGCATCGCCAACATCACGATCACCTACGGCTGCTTCCTCGCGTCGTCGGGGGCGGCGGCCCAGCGGGTGCTCGACGACATCGCGGGCCGGGCGTCCATGGTGTCCGAACACGCCGACGGCTACGGCTGGGTGTTTGGCACCGCGGCGGTGGTGAGCACGATCCTCGGCAGCGCCCTCGGCACGATGCGCGACGACCAGATCCTCGACGTGCAACAGACCCTCGCGGCCGGAGCCCTCTTGCCGATGACCAACGGACGGACCTGGGAGATCCGCATCCGCCGCGGCAACCTCGACCTGTCGGGGGCCTCCGACCTGCGGCTCACGCTGGAGTCCTGGGGCTGCGCCGACGTCCGCGTCGTCGCGCCCTGAACGCCCCGCGAGGGCGCCCATCGGGGAGGAGGCGTGTGGGGGTGATAGGCTCGCGCCATGGCGAGTTCATTGGGGCAGGTGCTGCGCATCGGGGCCGTGGTCGTTGGGGTGCCTGTGGTCATCGTCGGGGCCTTCGCCATGTACGGCAAGGCCCTGACCGAGAGCGAGGTCGCCGAGGGGACCCTGGTCTCGCCCGAGGAGGCCCGGGCGAGGGCGGAGGCGGCGCGGGTACGGTTTGCCGCCATGACCCCGGCCGAGCACCTCGACCACGCCCGTCGGGCCCTCCACGACGGCTACGATCCCACCACCCAGACCGGCGGCCACGTCTCGTCGGCCGAACCTCACCTCGCGGCGATCCCCGCGTCTGCGCCCGAGCACGCCCCGGCCGAGACCCTGCGGGCGGAGATCGCCCAACGGCGCACGCGCCTCTTTGGCCTCGCCCATCAGCGGGTAGTGTCCCATCTGGCCGAACACGGCCCCGTGGCCGACCCGGCTCGACAGCGTGTGCAGCGGGCCGCGCTCGCGCGGGAGGTCGACCTGCTCGCGGGCCAGGGCCTCGGATGCGTCCACGTCGACGGCGAGGCCGACACCACGCTGCGCTTCGATCACGGGGCCTGCAACCAGGCGATGCTCGACGCCATCACCCCGCCCGCACAACACGCCGCGCTGCGAGGCTATGGGTTTCGTCACGTGCGCTGCGCCAACGGCCAGGCCACCCTCGCCCTGCCCTGACTTTGGCCTCCGTGTTGTCGCGGCCAGGCGCCCCGCGGCGTTGAAGGTCTCGATTCAGCGCTCAGCGGCCTTCGACGGCCCCAGCGATGCTGGCGTCGAGCCCCTCGTAGGGGGCCTCAGGGAGGGCGCTGGTGTCCGCGGCGGGCTCCGCGGGAGCCGCGGGAGGTGGGAGCGGGCGGCTCCGGGCGAGGGCGAGGCAGAGCCGTCGGAGTTGGGCGACACGCCGGAGGCGGAGGGTCACGTCGCGCGCCGCCATGCTCACCCTCATGGTGCGAGGCCCTCCAGGTGCCGGATGTCATCCTGGTCTTGCCCGGAGCCTCGCAGGCGCTTGAGCGCGATGAGCCCCGCCGGGGAGACCACGGAAAGTTCGCCGCCTTCCCAGGCGACACGCGTCCTCGTGGCCCAGGGCAGGGTCGCGATGGGCGTAACGAGCAACAGGTCGAGGCTCAACACGTCGCCAGCCTGGGGGTCGATCTTTGACACGCGACGAATCTCCACCGCGCCGCCGGCAAAGGTCATCGGGGCAGCCGCGACGTTGTAACCGAGCGGAGAGACCGCTGCGACGATCTGCGCGGCCGCCTCGGTCGGTACCAGCAGGTCGACGTCGACGGTTGCCCGAGGAAATCCGTGGATCGCCATCGCCATCCCGCCGCACACCGCGTAGGGAATTCGCCCGGCTTCGAGCACCCCGATGATCGACACGAACTCGTCGAACAGATCCATCGCGCTCCGAGCGTACCGCTGCCCACGGACGGACGCCAACGTGGGGCGGATCGTCCTCCAAGACGTGGGCCGCCGTTGCGGGCCGTTCCGCTACCCCGACGGCGGTGCTGCCCAGGGCAGGGAGGCGACCGCGGCCCGCGCGCTCTGCACGCCCTCGTCGAGGTACTGCTCCCGGAGCCGGCCCCGCCGCTGCGTCACCCCTCGCGCAGACTATCCCCCCGTGGCCTCCATTCGCGCGGCGCACTGCGACGGGGCCGTCGCGTCGAGCACCCCGCGGTGCGCGGGCAGGAGCGACACCGGGAGCCCCGGACGCCGGTGATGCAGCTCGTGCAGGAGCACCGACGCGAGCCCGGGCGTCAGCCGCCCTGTCCACCCCGCCATCCGCCGCACCCACGGGTGCCCATACGGAACCATGTGCGGAATCTTCGCCCCCCATAGCGGGGCCGTCACCGTGACCACCACCACCGCACCCCAGTACACGAGCGGTCCCGGGTGCCCGGTCCACCACGCGCTGCCGAGAAGCGCCGCCAGGAGGGCAGCGTTGCCCGCCGTCTCCATCGCCTGCCACCCGCGCGTCGACGGCGACGCCCGCCAGGCCTCGGCCCGAGCCTTCCACGCCAACCACGAACCCGTCAGCACCAGTCGCCCCCACGAGGCAAACACCACCCGACCCTCGCTGTCGTGATCGGCCAGACAATCGTGGTGATGAATCCCATGCAGGACCCGCAGCCCGTGCCCGCTCTTGAGCAGAAACTGGGCCGCCCCCGCGAGGGCCCACCCACCCGCACGCGGCCCGAGCCGCAGGGCGTTGTGGATGAGATCGTGCACCAGGATCGACCACGCAAACACCGCCGCCACCGCCACCGGAACCGCTACGCCCCAACCCCACCGCGCCCCCACCGCCACACTCAGCGTCGTCAACACCACCGGACGCCCAAGCTCCACGAGCTTCGCAGCCGTCGACAGGGTTGTGGGAGGGACCTTCGTCATCGTCACCCGCAAGAGATGGGGGCCCCGGCCCGCCGAGTCAATCGTCGAGCAGCCGCGCGTCGAGGGCGAAGTACCGACGCGCTAGCCACGCCTCCAGCGGCAGCATCGTCGCCGCCGCGTAGAGCGCCAACACCTCCACGGGCACACACGGCCGCGCCCAGAGCCCCCAACCGAGCCCGGCGAGCAGCACCCAGGGCCGTAGGATCGTTCCCGGCCCGAGCACGGTCACCGAGGCGATCGTGCGCACCTCCGTCACCGGCACCGCCCACACCGCCAGGGCCGCGAAGACCAGGGCCGCAAACCCCGCGTACACCGTCACCGCCGCGCGCCCGGCCTCCACCAGCGCGGGCCACCCCCCCGGCCCCCCGAGGGCCGACATGGCCAGGGCCAACACGACCCCGCCGAGCGACACCGCCCCCGCGTAGGCCGCGCCCAACCCCACGGCCCGACGGTAGTACGCGCCCTTGACGATCATCCCCGAGCGCCCCGCCGCCGCACGAAACCCCAGGAGGCCTCCGTCGACCAGGGCCAGGGCCACCAGAGCCAGGGGGATCATCGGGGGCCGCCCGCGGCCGCGCCGAGCCGACGCGATTGCCCGCCGAGGGCTGTACGAAACGCGTCCTCCCAGGCCGGGGCGATGCCCACCACCGCGTGCATGATCCGCGCGAGACGCAGGACGCCCGCCGCCCCGTCCCAGATCATGCGGCGCATCGTGGGGGCCCCCGTGGCCAGGGCTTCGAGCAGGGTGTCGGGGTCGTGGGCGCGGATCGCGGAGAGGGTCCCGTCGTGGCGGGCGAGCGGCTCGCGCATGCGGGCGTGGTGAAACACCCAGGCCCCGAGGGGGGCGAGGGGGGTGGGTTTGATGTCGAAGTGCACCGCGGCCGCCGCGTCGCAGGCCGCGTGTTGGGCGAAGAGGGCCGAGAGCCCGTCGCCTCGGAAGTGATGGAGCACCCCCGTGGAGACGTACACCACCGTGCCCCGCTCCTCCCGCGTCGGTGCTGCCAGCCGAAACGCGTTGCCCGTCACAAACCGACACGGCAACGACTCCTGGGTCGCCAGACGACCCGCCGCACGCGCGAGGGCGACGTTGTAGTCTGCCCCGGTGAGGGTCACGTCGGGGCCCAGGCGCCCGTGCCGGGCCATCCAGCGCAGCACAAACCCGAGGCCACACCCGAGGTCCACCAGGTGGTAGGGACGCGGGGCCCCCGCACGGCGGAGCCCCTCCCACACCGCGACGAGCACCTCGGACACGCGGTAGCCCATCAGAAACTCCTCGTGCAGCCGTTGCAGCTCGAGATGGGACCGCACGAGGACGGCGTCGACGTGGCCCGCATCGAGCACACCGTCCCGGGCCGGAAACCCCGCCACGATGCGTTCGGCCGCGCGCATCCCGTGGCCCCGCAAGGCCGCGAGCACCCCGGCCTTGGGCACAGGCCGCCGCACGAGGGTGGTGGGGTCGTAGTCGACCACGAGGTCGGAGATTTCAGGCCGATCGTGCATCGAAGGCCCAGCTACGCGCAGGACCTTCGGGACAGCGCGTTCAAGATGAGCGGGGCGATCTCGCGCCAGGCGAGGGCCGAGCCGACCCCTGCCGCGATCGCGATCAGCGCGAAGAGCACCGTCGCCGAGCGGCTGAAGCGCATGAAGGGCTTCGTGCTGAGGAGCATCGGGATCGTGCCGGCGGCAGCCACCGCCCAGAAGAACGGGGGGCCCATCTTGAGCGCAGCGGCAGAGGCGAACGCGACCGCGGAAGCGAACACGAGGCCGACGCCCCAGGTGCGGGCCCGGAGCGCGGCGGTGGCGCCGACGAACATGCCGACGGCGGCGCAGGCCGTCGACACGGCGAGGATGTGGACGGGGATTTGCGCCGCGGCCCGGACGAACGTGAAGAGGCTCGCGAGCTGCGCGAGGAGCAGGGCAGCCTGGACACGGCGGAGGAGCATCGTGCGAGGGTAGCATTGGGGCACCAACGTGGGGTGGTCGGCTGCAACGGCGCGACCCAGTCGGTTGTGGGCATACGCGGCGTCGGCCGCAGTCGGGGACGCATTCGGTGCTTGAATCCCGGTTGAGGGCCGGAGTAGCTTCGCGGCTGATTGGCTCACGTTCACTGGGGAAGGATTGGGGTGCATCATGCCGTTCTCGCTGGTCTCGGAGCAGTTGCCGACGGGGGTTCAGGTCTTGTCGTTTACGGGACAGGAGGGGATCTCGCAGCTCTACCGCTTCGAGATTCTGTTCGTGGTCCCCTCCGCGGCCAGCGCCGAGTTTGAACTGTCGCGGGTGATGCTCCAGCCCGCCACCCTGGCCATCCTGCGCGACGACGGCTCCCGCCGCACCTGGTGGCACGGGGTGTTCGCGACCATCGAGTATATCAATGACTACGCCGACAGCGCGGTGTACCGGGCGGTGCTTGTACCCCGGTTGTTTTTGCTGTCGCTGGTCAATCGCCACCGGGCCTGGGTTCAGGGCAGCGCCCCTGACAGGATCCCCGACATCATCCAGGCGATCGTACGTGATCATGGCATCGCCGAGTTGGATGCCCCGTTGCAGCGCAGCTACCGCCCCGTGCAACAGGTGGTGCAATACGGCGAGAGCGACTTCGACTTCATCTCCCGCTGGATGGAGCGCGAGGGGCTGTACTACTACTTCGTCCAGGGCGAAGCGCACGAGACCTTCACCTTCACTGACAGCAAAGACCGCCATCCCAACGAGCGGGCCACGGTGCGGTACTATCCTGCGGCCGACACCGACGAGTCGCAGGTCGAGGCCATGGAGGTGTTTCGCGAGAGCCTGAGCGCCACACCGCAGCGGTTTCAGGTGCGCGACTACGACGACCAGCAGGTGACCGTGCAGTCCGGCGAGTCACAGGTTGCCGCCTGGGGCCGGGGGACCACCGTGCTCTGGGGCGGCGGGACGGCGGGCACCGATCAGACCGAGCGTCAGGCGACGGTGCGGGCCGGCGAAGCGGTGAGCACGGCGGGACGTTATCGCGGTCGTGGCCGTCTGTTTGATCTGCGTCCGGGGTATTTCTTCGACCTCGAGGAGCACCCCCGGGCGGCCTACAACGCGCGGTATCTGTGTGTGGGGCTGCGCCACGAGGGCAATCAACTGGCGGCCTTTCCCGCGATCGCACGGGCCATGGGGCTCACGTCGTCGCGGACCTACCGCGTAGAACTGGAGGCCATCGAGGCCGGGGTACAGTTTCGTGCGCCGCGGACGACCCCGAAGCCGAGGGTGTACGGCGTCGAGAGCGGGGTGGTCGACGGCCCAACGGGCAGTCCCTACGCGCAGATCGACGATCAGGGCCGCTACCGGGTCAAGATGCATTTCGACGAAGGCTCCCTCACGGGCGGACAGGCCAGCCTCTGGGTGCGTATGCTGCAACCCCATGGTGGCGACGCCGAGGGGTTTCACTTTCCGCTGCGTAAGGGCACCGAGGTGATGCTGGTGTTTCTCGGCGGCGACCCCGACCGGCCCGTCATCGCGGGCACGACTCCGAATCCGCAGACGGCTTCGCCTGTGACCTCCGACAACGCGACCCAGAATGTCATCCAGACGGGTGGTCGTAACCGCATCGAGATGGAAGACCAGCGCGGGGCCGAGCGCATCGAGCTGTCGACGCCTACCCAGCGCACCCGGCTGCATCTCGGGGCCCATCATGGCGATCATCAGCATAACTGGGTGCTGCGCACTGATGGCAACGGCCTCGTGCACACGGGCGGCGACGAAGACGTCTCCGTCGGGGGAGAGTTGCGCGAGCACGTCGTGGGCATGGTGACCGAGACCTACGACGACAATCATCATACCCGGGTGGCCGGCGATCAGAACAATCGGATCGAGGGCAGTCAACATAATACCATCGCCGTGGACCAGAACACCCGGGTGAACGGCAACCAGACCCACAACGTGATGTGCGACCAGCACTCAACCATCGGTGGCGAACAGACCCTGCGGGTGGCCGGTCAGCAGCGCAACGTGATCGTCGGCGATCAGAACACCCGGGTTCAGGGCGACCAGTTGACGTCGGTGACGGGCGGCCAGATGACCCAGGTCGCGGGCAACCGGGTGATCACGGTGTCGGGCAACCAGACGCAGACGGTACGTGGCAGCCACACGGCCACCTACGCTGGGCCCGCACAGATCAATGCACCCATGGGGTATCGTGTGTTGGCGGCTCCGGGAGCAGAAGAGGTTTCTTCGAAGTGGCATAAGATTGCCGGACTCTCGGTGGATGTTGTTGGTGCCAAGGCCACTGTATTTGGGATTAAGGTTGATGTTGGGGCAGTAAGCACAAGTGTGGCGGTGGGCAAGATTGATCTGTATGGTTGGAAATACGACAACGCTAAGTTTGTTCAGACTCGTGTTGGCGCTAGAATTAAGTCGCTTGGCATGTCAATTGAGAGTGCCGTTGCTCGAATTTTTCGTTCGAATACGACTGTGATTACATAGAGACGCCCTGCCATGAAAATCGTCAAACCCCAGCGTCTGAGCGTGTTGTCCCGGGTGTTCGAGCACAAGCGGCAGTGCCACTTCTCCGTCGGGGTGCTCGTGTTGGTGCCGCTCGACAACCCGGTGGCCCTGCCCGAGGTCGACCTGTGGAAGTTTCTCCCCGAGGCCCTGGGGACCGGGGTGGCCTTCGACGACGCGATGCCCAAGTCCCGCGCCGAGGTCCTCGTGGCCGGCAACGCCCATGCGCCCGGCGGGGAGGCCCGGGCGTGTGCGGTGCGGGTTCAGCTTGGGGCCGTCGACAAGACCCTGCACGTCTTTGGCGATCGTGTGTGGCGCGATGGCGAAGCCTCCGAGCCCGCCCCCTTCGCCACCATGCCCCTCACCTGGGCCCGGGCCTACGGCGGCCCGAAGTTCGCGGAGAACCCCCTCGGCCGCGGCGCCGAAGTCGTCAAGTCCCCGGACCGATCCTTCCACCCCCTCCCCAACGTCGAGCACCCCCGGTCGCCCTCGGTGGACCCGGGTCGCCCCATCACCCCCGCGAGCTTCGGGCCCCTCGATTTCGTCTGGCCCCAGCGCCAACGGAAGGTCGGCACCTACGACGCCGCGTGGCTCGAGACCTCCTATCCCGGTCTCGCCGACGACATCGACTGGACCCTCTTCAACACCGCCGCCGACGACCAGTGGAGCGACGCCTTCTTTCGCGGCGACGAGTCGTTCGCCCTCACCAACCTGCACCCCACGCGGCCCATCCTCACAGGGCGCCTGCCCGGCTTCGCCCCCCGCGCTTTCGTCACCCACCGGCAGCCTGACGGGGCCGAGACCTTCGCCGAGATCGCCCTGCGGTGCGACACGGTCTTCCTCTTCCCAGAGGCCGAGCGCGTGGTGATGGTCTTTCGCGGAACCCGCCCCGTAGCCGAAGACGACGGGGCCGACATCGTGCACCTGCTCCTCGGCCTCGAAGACCTCGAGGCCCCCAAGGACCCCGGGCACTATCGTCAGGCCCTTGACGACCGCCTCGACAAGAAGAAGGGGGCCCTCCTCGCCGTCGACGATCGGGCCCTTTTGCCGCTCCCCCGGCCCGACGCCCGGCCCGTGGCCGATACGCTCACCGAGGGGATGCGCGCGATGCGCCAGGTGGGATACATCCACCAGCACGCCCGCCGCCGTATGGAGCGCGAACGCGCCGAGGCCCGGGCTCGCCTCGAAGCCGACGGCCTCGACCCCGACCTCTACGGCCCGCCGCCCCTCCCGCCCGAACCCGAGCCCGTCACCCTGGACAACCTCGCCGTTCAGGTCGAGCGGATGGACGCCCAGGCGGCGGAGATGCAGGCCGAGGCCGAGGTGCGCAAGGCCGAAGCCCAGGCCCAGGCCCGGGCCCAACTGGAGGCCGCGGGCATGGACCCCGAGGCGGTGCTCAACGCCGACATCGGCGGCCCCCCGGAGCCCCAGGGAGAGGCCGCCCTCGTGCGGCTGCGGGCCACGGCCGCCGAGGCCCGGGCCCAGGGCATGGACATGGCCGAGCTCTTCGCCATGGCCGAAGACCCCGCGGTCGAAGCCCGCTACCGCGACGCCGACCGCCAGCTCCTGGAGGTGTACCGCACCCAGGGCCATCACTTCCCGTCGGCAAAGGCCCTCGATCCCGCGTCGTCGCAGCGGCTACGCGCCGAGGTCGAAGCCCGCCTCGCGGCGAGACAACCCCTCGACGGCATGGACCTCACGGGCGTCGCCCTCGACGGCCTCGACCTGTCAGGGGCCTCGATGCGCCAGACCCTGCTCGAACGCGCGTCGTTGCGCGGCACACGCCTGCGCGGGGCCGATCTCACCGAGGCCGCCCTCATGCGGGCCGACCTCACCGGGGCCGACCTCACCGACGCCGTGTGCGTCCAGACCAACTTCGGCGAAGCCCGCCTGGTCGAGACCGTGCTCGCGGGGGCCAACCTCCAGCGTGCGGTGATGTTCAAGTCCACCCTGCGGGGCATCGACGGGCGACGCTGCACCCTCACGGGCGTCGAGTTTGTCGAGACCGCCCTCGACGACGTCGACCTGCGCGACGGCAGCCTCGACGGGGCCACCTTCCTCCAGGCCCGCATCGCCGGGGCCAACTTCGCGGGGGCCTCGCTCAAGAAGTCCAACTGGATCGAGACCCCCCTCGCGCGCGCCGACTTCAGCCACGCCACCCTCGACGGCTCCGTGATGGTGACCGTGGTCGGCCCCGGGGCGCGGTTTCACCAGGCCCAGATGCGCAACGTACGGATCGTCAAGGACTGCGACTTCTCCGGCTCCGACTTCTTCGGGGCCGTGCTCTGCGACGCGACCCTGCGCGACACCGTGTTCGCCGAGGCTGTCTTCTCGCGGGCCGACCTCACCGGGGCCGACCTGTCGGGCAGCGACCTGACGGGCGCCCGGCTGCACCAGGCGGTGGCCCGCAACGCGCGCTTCGTCCGCACGAAGCTCCGCGGGGCCGGGATGATCGGGGCCAACTTCATGGACGCCCTCCTGCAGAAGGCCGACCTGCGCGGGGCCGACCTCACCCACGCCAACCTCTTCCGCGCCGACCTGATGCGCTCCCAGGGCGACGCGGGCACGACGCTCGCCGAGGTGTACGCCCTGCACGCGCGCATCGACCGGAGGCCCGCATGAGCCGCCTCACGCCGGAGGCCGTGGTGGACCGTGTGCGCCACGCCGAGGTGTTCTCGGGGGTCGACCTGTCGGGGCTCGACCTGTCGGGCCTTGGCCTGGAGGGCGCCGTCTTCGAACGCTGCGACCTGCGGGGGGCGAAGCTCGCGGGGGCCCGCCTCGACGAGTCGATGCTCGCGGGCTGCGACCTGCGGGGGACCCGCCTCGCGGGCACGGGGCTGCGGATGGTGACCTTCGAACGCTGCGACCTGCGCGAGGTGGTCGTGGTCGACAACACCCTGGCCCAGACCACGTTTCACCAGTGCACCCTGGAGGGGGCCGACTTTACGGGCACCGCGATGCCGCGGTCGACCTTCGTGGGGTGCAACCTCGCCGAGGCCCGCCTCGGGCGGTGCCGCATGGACGAGACCGTGTGGCTGGAGTGCCGGGTCGCGGGGGCGGGGTTGGACGGTTCGACCCTGACCCGCTGTGTGATGACCGACACCGACCTCACCCGGGTCGACCTGCGGGGCGTGGTGTTGCGGCAGGCCGTGCTGCAAGGGTGCACGTTGACCGGGCTCGACCTGTCGGGCCTCGCCCTCGGCATGACCGTGTTTCAGGGGGCCGAGATGACCGGGGTCGATCTGCGCGGGGCCGCCCTCGACCGCTGCAACTTCAAGGACGCCGTGCTCCTCGGGGCCCGCCTCGAAGGCGCCCAGGCGCCGATGGCCCTGTGGGTGGGGGCGAAGCTCGCGGGCGTACGGGCGGGGCGGGCCATGCTGCGGCAGGGGGTGTTCGTCGACGCCGATCTGTCGCGGGCCGGGCTCGCGGGGGCCGATCTGTACCAGGCCAACCTCCTGCGGACCCGGTGCGTCGAGGCCGATCTGACCGGGGCCGAGCTCACCTACGCCGACCTGTCCCACGCCGATTTGACCGGGGCCACCCTCACGGGGGCCACCCTGTTTCGTACCAGGTTGCATCGTGCGACCCTCACCGACGCCCACATTCCGGGCCGGGCCCTGGCGCTCGGCGACGACGTCGACCTGGCCCGCTCCGAAGACTTTCAGCCCCCAGGAGATGCCCTCGATGCCTGATGAGACCGTGCGGGTGCGTGCGTTGCGTGAGGTCGTCGGGCCCGAGGCGAAGGGGGCGGGGCCGGGCGAAGGGGCCGTTCCGTTTGTGGCCGTGGGGGCCCTGCAGACGCGGCGGCAGACGCCGGGCGGCGATGCGTCGGCGGTGCTGCACGACACGGGGGTTCCGACGGTGCTGGCCGATGCGGGGCGCGTGTCTCGATGGCGCGGGGCGCGGCCGACCGTGTGGCTCGTGCGGCAGGCCACCCATGCGTCGCTCGGGTTGGCCCCGCAGGACGTAGGGGTGTTCAAGACCGAGGCCGAGGCCCTGGAGTCGTATGCCGCCCTGCGGGGGGCCCTCGTGCGGGCCGTGGCGGGGCTCGTAGCACGCGACGCCCGGGGGGATGCCCCGCGGCTCGCGCCCGATCGTGCCCGGGCCGAGGCGTTCGTGCAGGGCGATCGGGAGGTCGCGTGGCTGAGCGTCGACCAGGGATCCGACGCCCTGGCCCTCGCAGCGATGACCGCCGACGTGATGGCGTTTTCGTTGGGCGGGAGCCGTTCGTTGGGGATCCGGGCCGTGGGGGCCACCCTGCTCCTGGCGGTGCGGCCGGGCCCGATGGGCGTCGATGGGGTCCTGCTCGCCGACCTCGGGCCCGTGGGCCCTGAGGCCCTCGCGACCCTCGGGGAAGGGCGCTGGAAGGCCGCGGAGGTGGGCGATCCCGAGGTGACCCTGCCGCACGGGGTGGCCCTGGTCTTCCTGGGGGCCCTGCGGGGCGCGAGCCTCGTCGACGGGGACGAGGGCGAGGCCGCGGTCGAACGTACCCTCCGCACCCTCGCCGGACGCGACGCCGCGGCCCTGCCCATGGCCGACGACCTCTACGCCCGCGGCTCAACGGCGTACGCCCTGCGGGTGCGTCCGGGGGTGTACCGCGTGGAGGTGTTTCGCGCCGAGGGCCACGACGGACGGTGCATCGTGCTCACCCACACCGAGGGCCCCGCGTGGCGCCCGGGCGATGGGCGCTCCGCAGGGGCTCCGGCGCCCGAGACCGACCCTGTCGTGTTGCCCGGCACGAGCCATCCGCGGCTGTCGGACTACGGTCGGTGGATGCAGGCCCTGCGACGCGAGACCCGGGCCCTGGCCCTGGCCGCCGAGGGGCTCGACGACGCCGCGGCCGACGCGATGCAGACCGCGTGGATGAAGGCGCTCCTGCGCGATCCGAGCCTCGCCACACGGCTCGCCCGCTGGCTGGGGTAGGCCGTGGGGACGGTGCCCGGGTCGAGCCTTCCCTCCGGGTGGGCGCGGAATTCCCTTGAGAGGTCACGCCGTCCTTCACGATGCTCCTGGGATGTCTCAGGTCGGACGCAACGATCCGTGCCCTTGCGGCAGCGGAAAGAAGTACAAAAAATGCTGCACGCCGCGCTTCGATGCGCCGTCGCCTGCTGCGCTCGCGCCGCGGGGCGGCCCGACGACCTGGTTGAGCTCCGGCCAGAAGCACGCGGAGAGCTTCGCCGAGGCCGCGCGGTGGCCCCTCGCCGAGGTCTGGGGACCCGATCCCGTGGTCTGGGCGGTGACCGGGGTGGGCTCCGCAGGGGTGATCCGTCGCAAGGACGACCTCGCGGCGTTCGCGGCGTTTCCGCTCACCCTGACCGACGGCGGCGTCCCGATGGTGTTCGGCAAGGCGCCCGCGTCCCCCGCCGAGCTGTCTTCGATGCTCCAGGGCCTCTTTGACCAAGTGGGACCGCCGGTGTTGGCGGACCCGACCCAGACCGCCGCCCTGGTCCGCGCGTGCCTCGCGCATGGCACACGAACCCGGGGCCCGTACCCCCCGGACGCGCGCGGCTTCGTGAGCCTGCTCCCGCCCTCCGCCGCGCCTTCGCTGCTCGAGCTCGCGGGCAAGGGCATGCACCCGCGGGCCTTGCTGGAGATCGCGCGCGGCTATTCGCGGCTGCCTGATGTCGAAGACGGCGCCGAGATCATGCTCCTCACGACCGCCGCCTTCCGCACCGACGACCCGACCGCGGTGGTCGCGGCCCTCACCGCCGCCGGGCCCGACTTCGACCTGCGGACCGACCTCGCGGTCCCGAACTTCGAGTTCACGCGCCCGAGCAAACCCGGGCAGCGCGCCCCGCACAGCCGGATCGAGGGGCGCAGGGTCCAGGGCTCCGTCACCGTCGAAGGCGATCTCGTCCGGGCGTTCAGCGGAGCGCCGACGATGACCGCACGGATGCTCCATATGCTCCTCGACCGCGTCCCGGGGAGCCCGACCCTGACCTCGGTGCACTGGGCGAGCCCCACGCTCGGGGAGGAGTGGTCGTGGAGCGCGGAGCGCGAGCCGCTGGCGTTTCTCGACACCCCGCGTGTGCGTTTGCGTCTGGAGTCGTCTCCGTAAGCTCCCATCAAGGCCCCGACCGTAAGCCAGACCGCGGGACACGCGTTGCAGGGAACCCCGTATGCAGCATCCCGTCCGGTTTCGTCTCTCGATCGCCGTCGCGGCGGCTCTCTCGGTCGCGGTCGCCCTCGTGGCTCCGTCGAGGGCCTCGGCCTACCAGTTGCCCCCTCCGACCGACAACCGGGTCCTGGGGCCCGTGATCGAAGGCGAGGCCGTGCTCCGCGCGGTGCGGGTCGTGGCCCGGTGCGAGGGGCGCGTCCTGCCCGACCGCAGCGCGACCTGCACCGTGCGGGTGGGGTACGAGGTCGAGGCCCGGGGCCCGGTGGTGGTCGGGGTTCGGTCCCAAGGGGGCAGGCGGTCCGTCGGGGGGGCGACGATCCGGGTCAACGACGAGGTCGGCGGGACGGCCACCCTGGCCGAAGGCGAGCGGGCCCGGGTGAGCGTGGAGGCCACGTACTCCCTGTCGCAACGGTGGAGATTGCGTGAGGGGCCGTGGGTGATGCCCGCGATGGTCGCCCGTCACCCGCTCCTGGGCCAGCACCCCGACCTCGACCGCGGAGGCGACGGGGGTTCGGTGCTCCTCGCGCGGGGCGATCGCCTCTCGTTCGAGGGCGAAGCGGAGGTCGAGGGGCGCGGCGACGGGGTCGTTCGGGTGGCCTTCGATGGGCAGCCGGTGGAGGGTCTCGTGCGGGTGCGCCCGACCGGGGGGGCCCTGTCGTTGGTGCTGCCGGGCAGGGAATTTCGTCCGGGGATCGTGCAGCACGGAGGCCCTGTGCTCGGGTTGGGGGCCCGCACCGACCTCGCCACCGACCGGGGCCGATTCCTGCTGCGCGGAGCCTACGAGGTGGGCATCGGCGCGTATCTCTTCGGGGCCCTGTCGGTCGAGACCGACTTCGAGTCGGTGCTCGAGTCCCTGGTGATCGACGTGGCCAGCCCCGAGTTGATGGTCCTCGTCCCGAGCGTTCGGGTGGGGGTGGGGGTGGTGGCCCGGCAGCTCGGACCCCGCCCCGCGGACGCCGCCCTGAGGCTCCGGGCGGGGTTTGCCATGTTCGGGTTGGGGGGCGAGGTCGACTTTGACTACTGGCCCGCCGTGCAGGGGTGGACCCTGTCGGTGGTCGGGCGCCTCAGCCCGTGATGGGCCAACCTGCGGGCGGGTCGCTTCGGTGTATGACCGAGGCATGAAGCGCCCTGCACGCCTGTCGGTTCTTGCGCATGCTGATCATCGGGTGATGAGCCCGGTCTCCGACGCCCAGCTCGGGAGATTGATCGGGTTGCTTGACCTTCCCCCTGGCGCTCGGGTGCTTGACCTGTGCTGCGGCAAGGCGGAGGTGTTGTTTCGGGTGTTGGAGGCGTATCCGGGGGCCACGGGGGTCGGTGTCGATCGCAGCCCCGCCCTGCTGGCCGAGGCCCGGGCGGAGGCCGACCGTCGCGGGCTCGCGGAGCGGGTCTCGTTGCGCGAGGGCGACGCGTGGGAGGAGCCGGTGGGGGAGGGCTTCGACGCCGTCCTGAGCCTCGGGGGGGCGTATCCCAACGACGACCGGCGGGCGTTCTATGCGGGGCTGTGGGCGAAGGCGGGGGCAGGGGGGGTGGTGCTGGTGGGCGACGGGTTCTTCGTGACGCCGCCCGACGCGGGGGATCTGGCCGCGGACGGGTGGACGGAGGAGGACATTCCCCGGCACGGCGATCATGTGGCCCTGGCCCGGACGGTGGGGTTGCACGCCCTGTACACGACCGCGGCGGGGCCCGAGGCCTGGGACGACTACGAGGGGCTCTACCTGCGGGCCATCGAGCGCTGGGCGCGGGGCCACCCCGACGACCCCGAGGCCGGAGCCATGGTGGAGTTCGTGCGGTGGTGGCATGGGCGGTACCTCGACTGGCGCCGCGACCACCTGGGCTTCGGGCTCTACCTCTTCCAGCGCGGAACCGCGGGGGTTTGACCGTCGTCGGCGGGCGGACAGAGCTCGTCCAAAAAGGCTCGCAGGCTTACGTTGCGCGCGGCGCACACCGCGAGGGTCTTGCGCTTGCGGAGGTCCCGGGTCAGCCGGTCGTACCGGGCGAAGACGTCGAGCTGGAAGAAACGACGTCTCTCCCGCTCGATGGGGCTCCCCGGTCCGTTCAGGGTGCGGTCGAGGGTCTCCTTGGGCCGGGGCAATGCCGTGGTCTCCTTGTCGAGAAACAACGCGAGCACCCACGCGTCGGTCTCCTCGACCGCGATGGCGCGACGGACCCGAGGCACGACGTCCTCCGGCAGCCACGCGTCGAGCCGTGCGCCCACCCGATCGCGGAGGCACGCGGCGAAGTCTGGCGCGGCCCGGTCGGGGCGTTCGACGTCGAAGCCGACCTCCGAGGCCTCTGCGGTGTCGAGGTGCACCACGACGAGGGGGTCGTCGTCGGCGTGCAGGGCGAGAAACTCTCGAATGCGCTCGGCCGCCTGACACTCGTCGCGCACCCGGAGCCAGTTGCTCCGCTGAGCCTCCTCCATCGTGTGCCGGTCGGTGTTGTCGAGGTCGTACGCGGGCACGAGGAAACGCACCTCGTCGCGCGCGAAGCCGAGCCATCCCTCCAGCACGTTGCGCAGCACGGCGAGGTCGCCGCGCCATTCGGCGATGATGCCCGCGCGCATGGGTCAGAACGCGTCCGGCAGCCCGCCGAGGTGGCCGCGCATCCACAGCTCGGAGAGCTTGTACTTGCCCTCCATCAGGCGGGGTTTGGCCGTGAGGCGCCGCACCTGGGTGTGTCCGTCGCCGTCGCGGGAGACCACGAAGAGCCGTTGCCGATCGTCGTGGAGGTTGAGTCCGTCAAGCACCGCGGGGTTGTGCGTGGTGACGAAGGCCTGCTTGCCCCGCGCGACCGCGAGCTCGGCCAGCGAGGCCGCGAGCAGGCGGCAGAGCTGGGGGTTGAGGGCGGTCTCCAGGTTGTCGATGGCGAACCCCTGGGGGGTGTCCTTGCTCAGGAACACCGCCAGGTGGAAGAGCAGGTGCAGGATGCCCTCGTTGGCGTTCTCGGCGGACAGGAGGTCGTTGTCCGCGCCCATGAAGCGGTCGCGGAAGTAGAGCCGGGACTGGCTGCGCCCCATCTTATGATGGTCAAACTTGAGCCGGTCGCCCTCGTCGATGGTCAACTCGCCGAACCAATCGATCATGCTCAGCCGCTGCGCGAGGATCTCGCGGTCGGCCTCGGGGAGCGCGGCGATGAGGAGGTCGAGGCCCTCGCCGTGGATGCCGATGGGACGCCGCTGGCTCACCACCTGGAGCCCGCGGAGCGCCAGGGTGTTGGGCGCGTAGATGACGAAGTCGGAGAGGGCGCTCTCGGCCAGAACAGCGTCGAAGGGAATCATCGTCCCATCCAGAGTGACCAACCCTGGCATCGGCTGGCCGTCCGGCGCGTGCATCCGCCGCAAGACCGCCAGGTGTTCCCGGCTGATGATCGCTCTGCCTCGGTCGAACCAGGAGGCTGCGATCGAGTCCCGTGGTTCGGGACGGAGCGCGAAGTCTACTTCGTGTCGGTGCCCCGCGTTGTCGAACGCGACCCGCAACGAGACCGCGTCCTGCGGGACAGCACCCTGAAACGAGCTGCGCGTGCTGTCGGGGCGCGCGACCCGGTAGCCGCGGTTGAAGAGATCCTCCGGTGTGTTGCGGTTGCTCATCGCGCCCGCGAGCAGGGCCAGGGCTTCGAGGATGTTCGACTTGCCGCACCCGTTGGCCCCGATGAGCACGTTGAAATGCCCCGGTTCGATCGTCAGGTCGTGGAGCGACTTGAAGTTCTTGACCGTGAAGGACGAGATCATGCCGAGGCACTTCTACCACGGGCCGCGCCTCTCCTCTGCGCCCTCGGGCGTGCAACCGGGCCGCGGGCCCTCTACACTCGGCGGCCGCGTGGGTTGTCCCGGCTTGTTCGTCGACCGTAGGGTCGGCCCGCAGGAGTCTCGTCATGCCCGATCTCCGCCTCGGTAGCTGCTCCACCGACCTCCTCCAGTTTGCCTTCGAGCGCGTCGAAGACGCCCTCCGGCTCTTCCTCGTCAACGCCGACGAGTCGAGCTCCATGGGCAACCGACTCCACGAGAACGTCGCCGCCTACGACGCCGTGAGCGCCGTGATCGGCGGTCGGGCCGACGTGGTCATCCTGCACGGGTTTGAGTCCGACAGCTTCTACGACGTCATCGTCTCGCGCGACGCCCGGCGACGCCTCGGACGGCCCGAGGCCCTCCTCGAAGGCGGCCGGGGCAACGTGTTCGAGGCCCCCACCCCCGAGGCCGCGGTGCGGATGGGGCGGACGACCCTCGCGGGACACAAGGCCCGCGGATCGACCAACCCCCGGTCGCACCCTGACTTCTTGACCCGCCTCGGGGCCCTCCTCGACGCCGCCGGCTGCGAGGTCGAGCTCGTCGTGCTCAACAGCTCCGACGGGGGCTTCGACGGCGGCCCGTCGAGCGCCTCCACCCGCGCCATCGAGGCCGCCATGCGCCTCCTCACGGCGCGGTCCCGCTGCCTCCTCGCGGCCAACGTGCTCGTCGGGTCGGCGGGGAGCCCCGAGGCCTTGGGGTTCTTCACGGGCGACCCCGAGCGGTACGACAACCGCCTCCTGTTCTCCACCCTGGCCGAAGCCCCGGGCGTCCTGCGCCTCGCCGACTTCGACGGCGCGAGCCTCCAGCTCGCCGACGGCGGGACCGAGACCTTCACCGTCACGCCCGCCCTGCCCTGCTGGACCGTACTCGACGGGGAGTTTCTCGTGAGCTGGCACCCCGAAGGGACCCGCGACCTGCCGCGGACCGTGGTGGTGCGCAAGATGGTTCCGAAGCCGGGGGGGCGGCGGATGGTGATGCGGGCCGAGGTGCGGGTCACCCACCGCGACGTGACCCTCGACCGCGACGGGGCCGAGGTCTTCCGCGTCATCGCCCGCAGCCTGTCCGACAACCCCTACCTCCGCGACGCCTCGCGGGCCGCCCTCAACGCGCTCATCGCCCCCCTCGAGGCCCTCCTCGGCACCCGAACGGCCGTCCTGGCCATGCTCACCGCCAGCCCCGAGGCCCTCGCGCGTGTGGGCGAGCTCCGGGCGGCCGTCGAGGCCAACACCGCCGACATCCGGGCCGTGCTCGACCAGGAAGACCTCAGCCCCCGCGCCCGGGCCAGCCGCTGCAACGCCCTCAACAACGCCCGCCACCTGCTCAAAGGGGCCCTGCGCCAGGCCCGCGAGGCCATGGACCAGGCCGCCCTCGAGAAGGAACTCGGCTTCTACGAGGCCCACCCCAACCACTGGCTCGTGTGGCTCCAGCCCGCCATTGACGAGCTCAAGCTCCAGCTCGGACACACCCAGGTCGACCCGGGCGACGCCATGGCCCACCTGTCGACCCGCATCCGCACCGCCAAATCCGTGCAGGACGGCCAGACCCGCTCGGCCGACCGTTACGTCGAGCGCATCCTGGCCGAGTCCCGGGCCCGGCGCGACGCCCTCTCCCGCAAGAACGACCCCCGCGACCGCCTCCCCTTCGAGACCCCCGGCGTCTGGACCCGGGCCCGCTGCCCGGTCAATGGCCTGCCCCTCACCGAGGGCCTCGCGGCCATCCCCTTCGTGGCCGATCGTAGCGACCTCACCACCGGCAACATCATGGCCGGCGGGCAGAACGTCGACCGGATGCCCATCGACCCGCAGCCCCTCCTCTCCCTGGCCGCCGTCCGCGAACTCATGTGGGGAGAGCTCGGTCAGATGGCCTCGCCCTACACCACGGGCTCCGGCTGGTACAACGCCGCCATCCCCCTCGTGCTCGGGCCCGCCACCCCCGACGTGATGCGCGACCTCGAGCGGGCCATCGGCTGGCTCAGCACGGGCACCACGGCCTTCGCCCCGCAGATGGCCGAGGCCCTGCCCGGGGCCCTCGCGGTGCTCCTCGGGGCCCCCACCGACGCCCCCGACACGAGCCCGCAGGTGCAGGGGCTCCTGCGCACGACGGCCCTCCTCCCGCGGTATCGTTCGTACCCCTACGCAGCGGGTACGGCGGCCTTCGACGAGAGCGGCCCCAAGCAGTCGCTCACCGCCGTGTGGGCCAGGAGCCTCGACGACGCGGCCTTCGCGGCCTGCCTCCAGAGCATGGGGTGCATCACCTCCCTCTTCGCCCGGGCCGTGGCCGCTGATCAGGTCGACCCCGCGGCCGTGGCCGACGACCTGTTCTCCTGGGCCTGCCGCAACCTCGCCCGCTCGATCCTCGGGACCGCGTCGACCGATGGGCGCGGCGGGGTCGAGGGGATCAAGCGGTTTGCGGCCCTCCTGCACTGCGCGGTCGAGCTGGAGGGGTTTCCCCTCGGGGAGGTCGTGACCCGTCCCGGGGTGGCCGAGGCCCCGCCCCTCGAAGCCGACGGAGAGCTCGACGCCGCGGCCCTGGCCTGGGTCTTCGGGCCGCGGGAGGTTCGGTGGACGGGGGAGGTTCCGGTGCCGTGGCACGCCTTCACCGACGCCCTCAACGCCCACCTGTCGGCCGTCTCCCCCGACGAACAGGGGCCCCTCATCGCCGAGCTCGACGCCATCTTCCTCCGCTTCGACGCCCTGTGCGCCCGCGACGCGGCCCGCGTCGGCCCCGCGGCACCGTCCCTGCCCGAACGCCCCCACCCCAGGCCCCGCCCGCACGCGGGCTTCGACGACGTCCTGGCCCTGGAGTCCGTGCGCCCCCGTCGGCTCAACACCCGGGTGCCCGGCCTCACGAGCCCGCAGGCCCAGGTCCGCCGGATGACCAAGGCGGGGGTGACCACGTGGTTCGCCCCTCCCGACGCCGGGGTCGCCCTCAACCCCAGCGCCCTCGCGTTTCTGGAGGCCAACACGGTGTTCTATCCCGTCCGGGCCTGGCTCCGCCTGGTCGACGCCGGCCTCGTCGGGCAGCCCGCCCTCGCGGCTCTGCGGGCGAGCCCCGCGGTGCACCCCGTCGCCCCGCTCCCCCGAATGCTCCCGCGCCTCGCGGAGATGCTCGGCGGGATGGACGCGGTCGTCAGGCTCCTGCGGCGGGCTTTTGCGTTCGTGGCGGCCAACGCCCACGGGTACGCCGACAACCAATGGGCCACCTCCCCCCTGCGGATGGCCGACCCCGAGGCCATCGACGCCATCCTCGGAGCCCCGCCCGCTCCCGTCTCGGCCCCGCGTCCCTACACGGCCGCCGACCGGCTCGAACGGCGCGACGCCGCCAACTGGCCCAAGATGGACGCCCGCGGATATCTCCCCAAGAGCCGGGCCATCGACCACACGGGAGACCTCGTACGCCCCCCGCCCAGGCTCAGCCCCGAGGAGGTCGGGGTCGCCGACGCCCTGGTCTGCCAGAAGGCCTGCGCCGCGATGCTGGCCGACCTGGAGGCCCACGGACCGGGGCTGATGATCGGGGGGCTGCACCGCAAGGCCCGGGGGCTCCTCGGGGAGCACCCCGTCGACCTGCGGAGCCTCGAGCCCGAGGCCCGCGACCGCGTGATGGTCGAGGAGCTGGTCCCCATCCTGGCGGGGCGGGTGCGGGGGGACGTGGAAGACCGGCGGTTTTTCCCCGACTGCGTCTGGGTGCTCCAGCAGATGGCCGACCTCGGGGTCGACACGCGCACCCTGCGGGCCGAGGAGCCCGCCGAGCTCCTCGCCGTCGAGGCCGCCCTCATCCGGGCCCGTGCCCAGGTCCCGGCCGAGGAGGAGGAAGAGATGGTCAGTTGATGCCGCAGACGGTCACGGCGGGGTTGCGCGAGCAGCCGAAGTCGTTGCAGTCGACGAAGCCGTTGCAATCGTTGTCGACGCGGTCGGTGCAGGTGGCGTTGGTGCTCTCCGACCCGCGGCAGGTGCAGCCGACGAGGGCCGCAGGGCAGCTCCCCACGCAGGAGCAGTTGCGGTCGGCGCAGTCGACGTAGCCGTCGCAGTCGTTGTCGCGGCCGTCGGAGCAGGCCGCGAGGGTGTTCTCGTCGGCCGTGGGGATGCAGCCCGCGGCGTCGGCGCGCGGACCCGTGTCGCGGTACTGCCCGACATCGACAGGAGCCCCGCCGTCGCGGCACACGGTAATCAGGCCGCCCGCCCGGGTGCAGTCGAAGTCGATGCAGTCGATGTAACCGTCGCAGTCGTTGTCGATCCCGTCCGAGCAGGCGGCGTTGGTGTTCTCGGGCGTCGGGATGCAGCCCAGGTCGGGAAGTCCGCCGGCGTCGCGGCAGACGTTGAGGCTCGGATTCCGCGAGCAGTCGAAGTCGATGCAGTCAGTAAACCCGTCGCAGTCGTTGTCGACCCCGTCCGCGCAGGCGGCGTTGGTGTTCTCGGGGGAGGGGGTGCAGCCCGTGTCGCGGGGACCGGCGTCGCGGGGACAGACCGTGACGGTGCTGCTGCGGGAGCAGTCAAAGTCGCCGCAGTCGGTAAACCCGTCGCAGTCGTTGTCGACCCCGTCCGCGCAGGCGGCGTTGGTGTTCTCGGGGGAGGGGGTGCAGCCCGCGTCGGGGGGAGGCGGGGGCCCCGCGTCGGGGGCCGCGCAGTGGGCCCGGCAGTCCGAGTCGAGGCAGTCGGCGAGGCCGTCGCAGTCGTTGTCGATCCCGTCCGAGCAGGGCCCTGCGGTGGTCTCGGGCGTGAGGTTGCACTCGGGGAGATCCGCCGGGGGCGGTCCCAGGTCGCTGGGGATCCCGGTGTCTGCAGGCGGGGGGCCTGCGTCGACCGGGGCCGTCCCGGTGTCGACCGGGGCCGTCCCGGCGTCGGGCGAGAGGTCGGCGGAGGGGCCGCTGTCCGAGGGGGAGGAACTGCCGCTCCGAGCGGGGCCACACCCCAGGGCGACGAGCACGATGAGCAAGCAACAAAAACGCATGACGAGTGCCAGGGGCTATACTGCAAACCTGTCCCAGTGGCGAACGGGTGACGACACCCCCGGGCCCCGCGTCTCTGGCTTTCCTTCCCCATCACCCTCCGCGGCTCTACGGATGCATACCCCAATGTCCTCCGACGTTACCCCCTCGCCCGTCCTGCCTCCGCCGGGGCGCACACTCCTCACCGGGGCCGCGGGCTTCATCGGAGGCCACATGCTCACCCGCCTCCTCGACGCCGGCAACGAGGTCCTCTGCGTCGACCTCGAGCCCCCGCGGGTGATCCCTCCCGGGGCCCGCTTCGTCCGCTGCGACCTCAGCGACCGGGCCTCGGTCCACGCCGCCCTGGACGGCGAGCGGGTCGACTACGCCGTGCACCTCGCGGCCAGGGTGGGCGACTGGGGTCCCCGCGAGGCCTACGAGGCCATCAACGTCCACGGGACCCGCTGGGCCCTCGACGGAGCCCTCGCGGCCGGGGCCCGGAGCGTGGTGCACCTGTCGAGCATCGCGGCCATGGGCCACGACGCGGGCGACCGGGCCGACGAGACCGTAGCCCCCATCGTCGACGGCGACCCCTACAGCGCCAGCAAGGCCGCGGGCGAGCGGGTGGCCCGGGAGCTTCAAGCGGCCGGAGGCCCCGTGGTGATCGTGCGCCCGGGGGACGTGTACGGGGTGGGGAGCGTCCCGTGGGTGGTGCGCCCGGTGCAGATGCTGCGGGCGGGGACCCTGGTCCTGGTCGACGGGGGCCGCGGGCACTTCGCCCACACCCATGTCGACAACCTGATTGACGGAATCTTCCTCGCCCTCGGGAGCCCGTCGGCCCTGGGCGAGACCTTCCTCGTCACCGACGACGACCCGGGCTGCACGATGGGGGCGTACTTCCGTCGCCTCGCCGAGGCCGTGGGGGCTGCCCCCCCGCGGGTGTCGTTGCCCTCCGCCATCGCCCGGGGCCTCGCTGGGATCCTGGAGGCGGGGGCTCGCCTCACCGGGGCGACGCCCCCCTTCACCCGGGTGAGCGTCGACTTCATGGGCCGCCGCGGCGGCTTCTGCATCGACAAGGCCCGCCGGGAGCTCGGGTTCGCCCCGCGGGTCGACCTCGAGGCGGGCCTCGCGGCCATCGGGCGGCACTACCGAGAGGGCCGGGCGTGAGGGCCACCGAGAGCGTGTGGGTGGAGGTCTTCGCCGGGGCTCCGTGGCAGGGCCACGGGGTGATGGTCTTTCCCGAGGCCGAGGGGATGGAGGCCGCGGAGATGGCCGCCGTGGCCCGGGGCCTTGGGGCTCCCTTGACGGCCTTCGTGGTGGCCCCGCGGCGGGACGACTGCCACCGTCGTCTGCGGGTGTTTACCCCGATCCGGGAGCTCGCCCTGTCGGTGACCGCGGCCTTCGCGGCGGCGGCGGCGGCCCCGTGGTCCCGGGCCTCGTTGCGCTTCGAGCAGGGGGTGGTGGCCACGGAGGTCACCCAGGGGGAGGAGGGGTTCTCGATGGCCCTGGCCCGGCCCGTGGCGGGCACCCTGAGCCTGCCCGACCCTGACGCCGTGGCGAGGGCCCTGGGGGTGGGGGAGGGCGACCTCGACCCGTCCCTGCCCGTCCTGGCGGGCAACGCGGGGCTGCACTGTTTGATGGTGGCCGTGGGGGGGGTGGAGGCCCTCGGGCGGGTTCAGCTCCAGCCGGGGCTGTGGGCCGGGGTGATCGAGAAGGCCAAGGTGCTCGGGGCCCTGGCGTATGTGTGCGACCTCGACGGGCTGCGGGCGCGGTTTGTAGGCCCCCTCGCAGGCGTACCCGAGTGGCCGTGCGAACCCCTCGCCGCGGCGGCCCTCGTGCGGGCCCTGGTCGAGCGGGGGCGGTTGCCCGTGATGGGGGCGAGAGAGACCCGGCGGGTGACGGTGCGCCACGACGTGATCGCGGGGCGCGACGCCCGCTTCGCCCTGGTGTACACCGGTGCGGCCGATCGCGACGACGCGGTGACGGTCTACGGCACGGCCACCGTACGCGGAGAGGGCCGGACCTGGCTCGGCCCCGTGGGATGAGTGCCCGGTCGGCAGGGAGAGACGCATGAGCCTGGCGGGCAAGACATTGTTCATCACCGGCGCGAGCCGGGGGATCGGGTTGGGGATCGCCCTGCGCGCGGCGCGCGACGGGGCCAACGTGGTGATCGCGGCCAAGACGGCGGAGCCTCACCCGAGGCTGCCGGGCACGGTGTACACCGCCGCGGCGGAGATCGAGGCCGCGGGCGGCAAGGCCCTGCCCTGCCTCGTCGACGTACGCGAGGAGGAGCAGGTCCGCGACGCCGTGGCCCAGGCCGTGGCCCGCTTCGGGGGCATCGACATCCTGGTCAACAACGCCAGCGCCATCCACCTCACGGGCACCCTGCACACCCCGATGAAGCGCTTCGACCTGATGCACCAGGTCAACACCCGCGGCACGTTCCTGTGCTCGCAGGTGTGCCTGCCGCATCTCTTGAAGGCGGCCAACCCGCACATCCTCAACATCTCGCCCCCCCTCAACATGGAGGCCCGGTGGTTTGCCGGGCACGTGGGGTACACGATGGCGAAGTTCGGGATGAGCATGTGTGTGCTCGGGATGGCCGAGGAGTTTCGGGACGAGGGGGTGGCCGTCAACGCCCTGTGGCCCCGCACCACCATCGCCACCGCCGCCGTCAAAAACCTCCTCGGGGGCGACGACACCCTGCGCGGCTGCCGCACGGTGGAGATCGTGGCCGACGCGGCCCACGCCATCCTCTGCAAGCCATCACGAAGCTACACGGGGCGCTTCGCCATCGACGAAGAGGTCTTGCGGGCCGAGGGAGTGACCGACTTCGAGGGCTACGCCGTCACACCCGGGGCCGAGCTGCTGCCCGACTACTTCCTGTAGTCGTCCCGGGGCGGGCCAAAAGGCGCTACGATCCCCGGCCTCATGTCGACCCTCGTACACCTTGAGTCTGGGACGATCTTCGCGCGCGACTACCGGGTCGTGCGCCCCCTCGCCGAAGGAGGGATGGGGGCCGTGTACCTCGTCGAGCAGATCTCGACCGGCAAGGAGCGGGCCCTCAAGCTCATGCACCCCAACCTCGTGCGCGACCCCGCCCTGCGGGCCCGCTTCGCCCAGGAGGCCCGGATCGCCTCCAAGGTCGAGAGCGACCACATCGTGGAGGTGATGGCCGCCGGGGTCGACGAGGCCCAGGGGACCCCGTGGCTGGTGATGGAGTATCTCCGCGGGCGCACCCTGGCCGACCTGGTCGAGCAGCAGGGGCCCCGGCCCAGGGACGAGGCCGTCGAGATCGTCCGGCAGCTCTGCCACGCCCTCGGGGCCGCCCACCGGGCAGGCTTCGTCCACCGCGACATCAAACCCGAGAACGTCTTCCTCGCCGAGACCCGCCGCGAGGACGCCCGGCACATGGTCAAGGTGCTTGACTTCGGCATCGCCAAGGTGGTGCAGGACGCCCGGGCGGCCACGGCCACCCAGGCCATGGGGTCGCCCTTCTGGATGGCCCCCGAGCAGACCGAGGCCCAGGGGCGGATCGGCCCCCAGACCGACGTGTGGGCGGTGGGCCTCGTGGCCTTCTACCTGCTGACGGGCAAGTGTTATTGGATGGCGGGCAACGTCGAGGGGGCCCCCATGCAGGCCCTGCTGCGGGAGATGCTCTTTGAGCCCATCGCCCCGGCCTCGGCCCGGGCCGCGCAGCTTGGGGCCCCGGGGCTGGTGCCGGAGGGCTTCGACGCGTGGTTCGCCCGGTGCGTCGACCGCGACCTCGCGGGGCGTTTCCCCGAGGCGGGGGCGTGCGGTCAGGCCCTCCTCGTGGCCCTCACCCACACCCCGGGGGCCGTGGCCCCGACCGTGGCCATGCCCATGCTGGCCGTCCCCGCCTCCGCGGGGCCCCCCGCGGCGCCGACGAGCCTCGCGTCGGCCACGCCCCCGCCCGCGGGGATGATCCCGCGTACGATGGTGGCCGCGGCCCTGCCCGGGCTTCACGGCCTCGCGGGGACCCACGAGGGTCCTGTCCCGGGCGCCGGGGCGGCTTCGCTCGGCATGGCCCCCGCCCACGCTCCCCCGCGCAGCAAGGGCCCGTGGGTGGCCGGGGCCCTCGTGACCCTGCTCGCCGCAGGGGCCAGCGCCGCATACTTTGTGAGCGAGCGGGGAACGGTTGCGTCGACCGACGAGGCGCCCGCGCTGAGCCCCGACGCGTCGTCCCGCGCGGCCCCTGCGCCCGCCGAGCCCGCCGCTCCGCCGCCCGCGCCCGTGGCCCCGCCGCCCGCGCCCGTGGCCCCGCCGCCCGCGCCCGTGGCCCCGACGCCCGCGCCCGT